>NZ_BAAAOG010000004.1:0-271154 GCF_039530205.1 Microbacterium deminutum | reverse complement strand
CGGAACACCATCCGCGACCAGTCGCCGGATCAACGCCCAATCCTCCACCGAGATCACCCACCCAATCTGTCTGGGTGGCCTCGTTTTCGCCCGTCGCTAATGCATCAGATTCGCCCGTCGCCGACAGCGAGAACAATCATCGGTGCGCGGTAAGAATCCTGGTGACATCCCGCACACATTCCCCAAGCGAGCGCACACTCGGTTGTACGCCTCACACCACAAACGGGCACTGCCCGGCGAGGGATCCGCTTACTGACCTGCGTCTCGCCCTGGCGGTCACAGACAGCGCCACGGAGCCATCACAATCATGGGACTGGGCCGGTCGGCTGGCAGCACGGCAGCCGTGCAGCACGGCAACCGGCGAGCACATCAGGTCGGAATCCGGGCGGCGAACTCCGTGATCGCCCCCGCGAGCACGTCCGGAGCGGAGTCATTCGCCCCGTGAGCCTGGCCCATCAGGTCGGTCTGCCTGGGTGGTCTGGGTAGGACAGCGGCGAGCTGGGCGCTTCGATCGCGCAGATGACGGGGGCTTTTCTCCCCGGTGATCAGCAGTACCGGCAGCTGGACTCCCGCGAACCGCTGGAGCCCGACCGGCAAGGCATCGAGCATCTCATTGTCGGCGATCTGCCCCTCGGCGAAGTCCGCGAACAGGCGCCGAGCAGGAGGGATCGCTAGGAGAAGTGTGGTGAGCGGTCTGGGCATCCCGACGAGGTCCGTCAGATGAATCCGCATGGCGCGCACCGGATGACCGTCGTCGAGCGCCGTCCGGGCACGCTGGAGCGCTGCGGCGCCCTTCACGCTGTGGGTGACGTCCAGGGGCGGCTCGTAGAGGACGAGCGCGGAGAAGGGACTGGGATCAGCAAGCGCCGCCTCGATCGCCACCACAGCTCCCGACGAGTGGCCCACGAGCACGACCGGCTCGCGGGCCGATGTCGCCACCGCGCGTGCTTCGGCCACCTCGATCTCCACCGCGGCGGCGCCCCGTGCCGGGGGCGTCAGCCGGTACGTCGGGCGTGTGTAGCGCAGCACGCTGAAGGACGCGGCCAAATGGTCCGCTACGCCCTCCCACGTGCGATTGCCGGTACCGCCATGCACGATGACGATCCGGCGACCAGTTCCCTGTGTCACGACCTCGATGTCGCCGGCCGGACCGGGCACGCGCGACAGAGTCTCGAGGGGCGCGTCCACCCGGGCGCGGGCGACGGGACATTCGTCGATCCGAGGTCGGCTGCACGTCATCGTCTGCCACGCGCCGAGTGTAGCCGCGCGAGGAACACGTCCGCCCGGCCGAACGGCGCACGCCTCCTACCCCCTACGCGCGCTGCCCGGATGGGGATCCTCGACCCGGGTAATCCTTCCGCTGTCTGTTGTGTGTGTGCTGATCGCTTATCCCTCCGCTCCCCGCACCCGCGAATGCGACCGGACGCTTCGTTAGCGGATTTGGCGGGTTCGTCCGTCGGCTGAGGCTCGGAACGTACCCGGGTTACACGTCGGGCACGTCCAGCGGGCGGGACTATCGTCAGCTTTGAGCCCGTGCCGGCGCCCGAGCCGGAGCAGGGCGCAAGGAGCAGCTCATGACGACGAGTGTCCAGCTCTCGAATGGCCGGCTGATGCCTCAGATCGGTTTCGGCGTGTATCTCGTGTCCGATGTCGCGGTCTGCGAGGCGAGCGTGAAGACGGCGCTCGAGGAGGGATACCGGCTGATCGACACGGCGATCCTGTACCGCAACGAGCGTGCCGTCGGCCGCGGCATCCGCGCGTCCGGCGTGCCTCGTGACGAGATCCTTCTCACGACGAAGATCTGGCCGAACGACTACCGATACGACAAGGCCCGCGGGGCGATCGCGGGCTGCCTGGAACGCCTCGACGCCGGCTACATCGACCTGCTCCTCCTGCACCAGCCCGTGGGCGACGTGCGCGGAGCCTGGAACGCCCTTGAGGAAGCCGTCGATGAGGGAACCGTCCGAGCCGTCGGCGTGAGCAACTTCACCGCGGCGGATGTCGAGAAGCTCCTCGGTTACGCGCGCATCGCGCCGGTCGTGAATCAGGTGGAGCTGCATCCGCACTGGCAGCAGCCCGACCTGCTCCCGACTCTCGCGAAGCACGGAATCGTGGCCGAGGCGTGGTACCCCCTCGGCCACGGGTCGAAATCGCTCCTCGCCGAGCCCGCGATCGTGGCGGCGGCGACCGCACACGGAAAGTCCCCCGTGCAGGCGATCCTGCGGTGGCACGTGCAGCGCGGGTTCGTCGCGATCCCCAAGTCGACGAACCCGGCTCACATCAAAGCGAACCTCGAGGTATTCGACTTCGAGCTCAGCGACGCCGAGATGGACGGCGTCGACGCGCTCGGCAAGACCAACCCCATGTTCCGCATGCCACGGTGGGCGATGGCCACCGCCATGCCGCTCATGCGATCCCGCGCCTTGGAATAGCGCTCAGGAACTTCGCGCCCACGCTGGACCGCTCAAGACGTCGACCGGCCCCGCGGCTCTCGCGGCGCAGCAATCGGACGGTCATCAAGTCAGCGGCGGGGTCTGCTCCGCTGCAGCGCTCGCGGCCGCGCCACTTCCGCGCATTGCCCGGACATGGATGGCAGATGGACGTACTCTGAGCCGCACGCGGCGTACCTCCATCGGGCATTGCCCGTTTACGGATCCTCGTCGCACAGTGCGGGGGACAACTCGCCCACCGGCAAGTCCGAATCTGAGCAGACGGATGAGAGAGTGCTCGCATGGATCAGGCGCCCACGGGCCAATTCTCTGGAGCGGGGGCGTTGACCACGCGTGTTGCGGTTACCCACACCGGTGGCTGAGGATGGGAAAGCCGCTGGCAGCTGGTCACGAAGTACCTATCGCGTCTGAAAGAGTTGTACGACGGCGCGCAGATGGACTCCAACACGGACCTCTGGGCCATCGTGAACAGCTTCATGATCGATTGCTTTCACCTCACTGAAGCCTTTTCGCATGGGGCGGGCCTCACCGCACAAGCCAACGCGGCCGCAGATGCCAGCTCAGAGATACATCTCTGCCGCGACTACGCGAACACCTGGAAACACTTCTACCGGAATCGCAACGTTCGCGTCGTATACATCTGGAAAACGGGCGACTCCGAGAGCGGGGGCCAATTCGTCGAGATTGGTTACAGACTGCGTGATGAGCCAGATTCAAGTCAGACGATCGTCGATGCCTACATCCTTGCGCGAACCGCCTGGGACCACTGGCGCACGTTCATGTCGCAAGACGGCCTCCCAGAGCCGACCGGCCTCACTCAGCCATACCTGGACAAACTGCTCGCGCCGTGACTAGCGGCAGCTCGCGTCTTAGCCTCGCCCGTCGCATTCGGTTGCGGAAGTCACGACGTGCACCCAAGCAGCTCGCAACAGTGCGCACCCGACATCCCTCACACGCGGTGCTCGCATACGGGTGACTGATGCACGAAATGGACAAGCGGGCGCACGGACCCGTCCCACCTTCGTGCAGTGCCCGCATGCGGATCGGTCGAGTGCAGGGGCGAAACGGGGCGGCCCGCTCGATCACGAGGGGACCGCCCCCAGCCCTAATCGCTCGTCTCGTGACCGTCCTCGGCACCCACCACAACGTCGTCATCCTCAGGCGCCGCCTCGTCGTGCGCGTCGCTGTTGCTCTCCGGGCCCTTCTTGCCTGTGACCAATTGTTCGACGTTACTGAGGTCGTAGCCCCACCCGGCGAGTCGAGCCAGGTAGTCCGCGTCGCGAGCGCTGGGTCGTCGCCAGGTGTCGCGGCTGGTAGAGGATTCGATCCCGCCGAGGATGATCGCGAGCGTGACGTGCTGCGCCCGCGTCGGATGCTGAACGAGCAGGACGCCGATGTTGTCCTCGCCGCAGTATGGCACGGACGGTTCAAGGCACAGGAGTTCGTGGGCAAGTGTGTTTCCCGCGCTGATCGCTGAGCCGATCGTGTCGATGGTAGGTGAGCGCGTGCGCGACCCAGGCGGCGGCATCCTTCGGGAGGGTCTTGCGTGACAGGAAGGTCGCGAGCCATTCGCGTCGCACGGTCTCGGCGGATGCCCAGGCCTTGTTGTTCGCGATCAGGGTGCGGCGTTCCTCCTTCTGCTCCTTGGTCATCGGACCAGAGCCAGATCCTGTGCCGGTGGCCTTCTTGAAGCCGGCCGCCTTCGGATCGGCGACGAAGTAGGTCACCTGGGCGTCTCCGTCCCACCCAACCCGCACATACGCTGCGCGACCGTCCACGTCGGCGATGTGCTCCACGGTGGCTGACTCACCCTCGCCGGTGGTGAGGTCGGTGATGCGGGTGTACTCACCCTCATAGAACCAGTCCTTCTCGAGGATCACGAACCCGCGTGCAGTGAGGTCCTCCTCCGCAGCGGCCTTGGCCGTCGCGCGGGCCCTGTCGTCGCGGGCGCGCTGCGCGGTGTGCGCGAACTGGGCAGGGTCGCTGGTGGCGACCTCGATCAGCCGCGCCCGCGCGTCCGCGTCGTCGTCGAACTCGATGAGCACCGCGGCCTGGTCAAGGGTGAGCGCGTGCTGCTGCACGGCGGATGCCGCGACCGGGTTCTCAGCGACGGCGAGGCCGGTCTTGACCTCGGCCTGCTTGGTGCCGGTTCGCTTGGCGATCGTGGCGACCCCGAGACCTTCGAACACGAGCTGCTGGAACGCGGCGGCGCGGTCGGCAGCGCTGAGGGACTCGCGGTGGTCGTTCTCGACCATCTGCTGGATGATGCGCTCCGCTGTCGCGTCGTCGGCGTCGACCACGTAGACCGGGATGACCTCGATGGCGGCGTCGATTGCGGCCAGGGTCCGGCGCTGGCCAGCTCGGACGATCACCTGGTCATCGACACGGCGAGCGAGGACCGGGGTGAGGACACCGTTCTCACGGATGCTCTGCACGAACTCCTTGGTCAGCGGGGCGCTGGGCCGCACGTTCTCTTCGATCACCAGGGACTCGGGTCGAGGTGCTCGATGGTGCCCCGGAGGGTGGCTGTGGTGGACATCTGTGTCTCTCCGTTCAACTCTTCTTGTTCGCCTGACTGGCAGGTGGATCGAGAGTGAGCGGACGCTGCGCAGTGCCGGGTCATGGAATACCGGACTGAGCGCAGCGACCCTTCTATGTCTCGCGTCAAGACCCCTTGCCAGTTGGTTGCCGTTTTCGGCAGTGGCATCAAGAGCGGGCGGGAGCGGTGGAGTGCAGGGTCGTGGAATACCGGACGGAGCGAAGCGGAGGAGGTTATGCCGCGAAAGCCCGGAATGGAGCCGTGGACGGCCGCTACGATGGCGCAGCCGAGAACGGCAGCGTTGGGCTTGCCTCGACTATGGGCGTTTGCGTGATCTGGGTTGATGACGCACCATCGGCGGCGTGCGCTATGACGCTCTCGGCAGGTTCTCGACCGACGGTGTGGACCGCATCGTGGTGGTCAGCTCGCGGTAGATCTGTCTGGCGATGTAACGCTTGAGGGATCGGCGGATGTCTCTGGTGGTCTTTCCTTCCGCGAGGCGGCGGTCCCGATACGCGCGTGTCTGCGGGTCTTTCGCGATGCGGACCCGAGTGACGACGTCCAGTGCCCGATTCAGCTGGCGATCGCCGGAGCGATTGAGTCGATGACGTTTGGTGTTGCCGCTGGACGCCTCGAGAGGAGAAACGCCGCCCAGTGAAGCAAAGGCAGCCTCGCTGCGCACCCGGCCGGGGTGTGAGTAGACGGTGACGAACACGGCAGCTGTGACCGGGCCGATGCCGCAGTTCTGCAACAGGGTGGGTGCGAGTTCGGTGACGCGCAGTTCGAGGGCGTCGCGGTTCTCCTTCATCCGAACGGTCAGAACGAGCACGTCACGCGCGAGACGTACGGCCTCTCCGCGGGCCGTTGCCTCCTCGATGTCATCGGACGGACGTGCACGCCACGACGCGATGAGCGACACCTGCTTGTCCGTGAGCGGCTTGCGCGCATCCAGGCCAAGGTCAACGACTCTCAGCAGCGCGGTCAGAGTGTTCCGGGACGCGGTGCGCTGCGTGTCCATCGATCTGCGAGCCGCGAGAAGAACGCGCAGTGCGCTGCGCACCTTTCCCGCCCGCGGATGGAGAAGCCTGGTGACTTCGCGGCCGAGGACGCTCTGCGTGGCAGCCTCAGCGTCGATCGAATCGGACTTGCCGCGACCACTGCGAGCCGCAGTTCTCGGCGGCTTCGCCTCCACGACAGGGATCGAGACAGCGGTTAGCGCGGCGACGAGACCCGCACCGTACGAACCGGTGCCCTCAACGGAGGCAAGCAAGGCACCGCCGCCAGCGCGGCGACGTGCCCAGTCAACAGCACGCGCCAGCCCCGCGGGGCTGGTCGGGAACTCGTCCGTAGCAATCAACCTCCCCGTGGCCGCCTCAACTATCGCGAGGGTGTGCGTCCTCGCATGTGTGTCGACTCCCACAACGTAGGAGTACTCGTCAGCAACTGTGCACACCGCATATTCCCTTCCTGGATCTATCGGGGCACGCGGCGGGTGATCGATGCGGGGCAGCTCTCTAACGAGTCACGACTCTTCGGCCGGACAACCTTCAGCCATCGCAGCGGACTACCGGTGCCGGCCCCACACGGTGGACGAGTCGCTGCCAAGTCACCGACCACGCGGGACAGAGGGAGGAAGAGTCACGTCGTGCAGAACCGGCCCCAGCCTGTCAGCCGGCCGCGGGCCAGCCGACTCTCATTAGAGAGGGAGGATATGCCGTGAAAGCCCGGCACGGAGCCGCGGCAGCGAACTACGATCGGCCGGACAGGCAGACGAACCCCGGCGTTCCTCACCGATCGCCGCAAAGGCCGCATGTCAGCGAAAACGCCCGCTCGGTAGACTTCGACCGAGGAGGCTTGGTGGCAGTCAGGTCGGCATGGCGCGCGAACGATATCGTCGCGTACGACCGACTGCGAGCGACTGCGAATGTAGCTATCGCGTTGCTCTTCCAACTCGTCGATGACGGCGCGATGACTGCATCAGCCGCGAGCGCTCAGGCCGCGGAGGTTCGGAATGAAGTCCTCCGTGTCGACGGATTCAACCGCGCTGCAGTCGACGCCGCTCAAACCGGCCTCGACACGCGCATCGGTGCGCTCGGCGGCACTCGGTGATCACCGAAGCGCTGTCACAGACCGAACTCGAGGGAGTCTTCGAGCGCAGAATCGTACCTGTTGTGTTCTCACAACCACCGAGCCGCAAAAACCCTGAACTCGTCATCGTGAGTGGGCAGCCGGGTTCTGGCACGGCAGCCGTTGCCGCACGGCTCCAGTCTGAGTCGCCAAGCGGAATGGCTACCGTGAACGCCGACGACCTCCGGGCGTTTCACCCGGGCTTCTTGGAACTTGCGGCCAGCCGATCACCGGACGCCGCGTCGGCCCTGGCAGAGAGTGCCGCGGAGTGGATTCGCCTGTCCCTCGCACACGCTCGAACGAATGGCCATCCGATTGTGCTCGACGGAAGCCTGACCTCGCCGCGCGCGGTACTCGGCCTCGCAGAGCTGTTCAAGGATCACGGGTTCCAATCGCTCGTCGTGATCACCGCTACGCCGCGATCGGAGAGTCTGCTCTCATCGATGTCGCGGTTCCTCCTCGATGCGCGATCGAACACGCGGTCCCCGCTCGTCGACGTCGCCCGTCACGATGCGGCGCTGGAGGGAACGCGGGAGCTCGCGCAGGCGTTGGAGGAATCGGGTGGGGTCGATCGACTGTCTGTCGTGACAGGCCGCGGTGATGTCATCTTCGAGGCTGCCGAAGGAGATTCTCTTACTAGCGCAAGAGAAGCGGTTCTCCGTGGGCAAAGTGTCAGCATGTCGAACGCGGAAGCGATGCGATGGCTCGCGGAGCTGCGCGCGATGACAGACCTCGTCGTCCGCGCGGGCCGCGTCTCGCCGGCGATCGGTGAGGTACTCCTCGAGCTTCACGACGCCGCACTCCAAGATGTACTCCCGCGAATCACACTCCCTCAGGACTCACAAGCGGGCCCCGCCACCGTAGAGAGTCTTGGACGCCAACGCGACGCGTTGCGATCTGTGATGGCGCAGAAGGCACCCGTGATCCGCGAAGATCTTGCGGCTCCGACCATCGCGCCGGACAGCTCAGGGCCGTCGATCGGCCGTTAGAACCTGCGCGAGGCGGTGCGCTAGGACAGCAATCCAGTCGGTCCTTCGCCGGCGACCTGCCCTATTGAGGCCCCAATCAGTGTGCCTGCAATCGTCACGACTAGGAGCAGCACCGCCCATTCGATGGCGCGGACCATTCGAAGTTGAAACAACGACGCGCCAACGCCGACGATGCCCATGACAACCCCTAGCCCGCAAAGCGCGATGAGAACTATCGAAACGGAAAGCAACGCGCCGCTCATCCCGCCCCTCCAGCGTCTTGAACCAGGCGATTGAGAGTGCCGATGAACCCTCGACGGTCGGCCAAGGGATCGGTGATCAGATTCCGGATGGTGTCTCGAACTTCCGTTAGCAGTTCAGCCGGCAGATCAATCAGTGGAGCGGAGCACCAGGCGACATCTGCATCGAGAACGTAGCCGGGGTCACTGGCCTCCTTCCCGGGGTAGTACGTGAACGCGGAGACCGCCGTGCGGTAGACGACCTCCTCAGCGTTGGCTCTGTCGATCATCCCAAGCTCCCTTCTTTCGATCATTCTCAACGGTTGAGTCCTTGCTGACTCGAGAGCTGCCACAACACCGAAAGAGGTGTCGGGGGGTTCACACCGTGATCTCGCCGGGGAGGAGCCACTCGACGCAATCGTTCATTCACTTCGCGCGCTATGGCATCCATGCGCGCGTTCTCGGCGTCCACAGCCGCCTGCTCGCCCATGGCAGCGCGAACTCGCTCCTGCAGTTTGGGATTCTGCGACCAGTGATGCGCCGCTCTCGCCCGATCACAGTCACGCCAAAACTCCGCGAGCAAACCATCCGGAGTGGGAGGGCCGAGCCGCATAGTGCGGATCTCGCCGCGGGTGTACTTCTTGGCGAAGAAGCTGTCCGCCGCAAACCGATTCACTGCCCGCTCCTTGGCGGTCGTGCGGTGCAGCTTCCACGTCGGCAGGCCGTTCGCCCGACGCCAACGGTCCTTCCTCCGCCACCGTTCCTGATACTCTCGGCGCTTCTCAGGGTGCTCCGCGAAGAACGCCTTCTGTGCCGCAAGGCGGTCTTGGGCGTGCCGGCGATAATAGTTCCGGGATCGCTCGCGGGGGCCCGAAGGATCGTCGGCATCGCGAGCCCGGTTGGCGGCGAGGACCTGCTCCCCGTGCGCGGCTCTCCACGCACGCATCCGCTCCCTCTCCGCTGCGCGGTATCCCATAGGGTCAGCGGCAAGTCGTTTGGCGCGCCACTCGCGCATCCGTGCGCGAAGGTGCTCAGGGTTCGCGGCGTAGTACGCGCGGCCGCGCTCCCTCTTGCGCTCAATCGCGCGTTGCCGCTTCTTGCGACGACGCTCCGACTCGCGGTTGTGTTCACGAGCAGCTTCGCGATGTTCTTGCTTCCACAGCCTGTTGTACGCGACGACGTGCTCCTTGTTGCGTTCGCGCCAGGCACGCGTCGACTCTCGCTTGCGATCTGCCGGCGAAGGCGTCGATTCGCCGGCACCGGAGCGAGGCTCGGTCACCGCGGCACCTCTTGAGATGTCGTTGATCGCTCGTGCGTCAGCATCTCGATCAGGTCAGGACGGAACCCCGACCAGTGATTTTCCGGGTCGTCGTCGACCAGGACCACAGGCGCCTCGGTGTATCCGAGATCCTCGGTGATCCAGAGGCGCATCGCCGCGCTCCGCTCTTCACGCAGGTCCACAAGATCGAACCGGATGCCGGCAGCCGTGAGGCACCGGCATGTCAGCGTGCATCGCATGCACTGGGGTCCGGTGGTGCACACCGTTACGTGTGGCGCGGCCTGGGGCTGGGATGACGTATCCCGGTCGCAGTTGGTCACAGTTGCCATCGTCCGCTCCGCTCTGTCTATCCAGAAAGAGGTTCTACACAAGTGAAGCACTAAGTAATACCGTCAGCAAGAGAGCATGCGAAAGTGCAGTGCGGTTAGACACAATGAGGGGGTGAAGGTCGACGTGAAGACAATCGACGAACGCGAGATGACATACGAGTCAGCGACGCAGCAAGTCGGTTCCGCGCTGCGCATTGCTCCGGCATTCATCGCACGACGCGACGACGACGCAATCGGCGTGCGAACGGAACTCCGATGCGAGTACATCGCGTGGGAGGGGCGCTACGTCATTCGACGCGTCACTAACGAAGCGCTCCAGGAGTCAGCGGAACTGAATCACAGCCTCGTTGCGAAGGTTCGTATGCAGGCGATCGTGCAAGCCGCAGCTCCCCATTGCATCTTCCTCACACTCGACGAGGAGTCAGATCCGGATGCCAGGTGGATCAGTGCGGACGCGCTCTCCAGCGCGGAAGGCAGACTTCTTCCTCCCGCGCTCGCGCAGGCGGTCGTTCGCCGCGGCGGGACTGAAGCGCGGATGGAGGCGATCGAGATGCTTTATGGAACCGCGGCGCTCTCCAGCCAGCCGCCCGCCAAGCTGATCCAGAAGGAACTCGGCATCCCCCACCGCACCGCTTCGCAGTGGATCATCGATGCCCGCAAAGCGGGACGCCTCGAGGGCATGAACTACAACGCGGCTCGACCGGCAGGTGCGTAGCGAGCGCAGCGCGGTTTCACCGACCTGCGGTGTCGACCTCCGCGGTGATGCCGAATTCGCCGTGGTACGGGATGCACTTAGCGTTCATGCCCGCCCGATCGCGACGTCGACCTCATGCAGTAGTCACCACGCGCACTCGCGCTGTTCGGAAAGGAACTCCTATGACCATTGAGCAGTTGACCGCCGAGCTTGTGTACGGCGAGCCGCACGAGTCGTATCTCACGCGGCGGGAGGCAGCGACCCGGTGCAAGGTGCCGCTGTCGACGTTCGATAGCCTCCGCCGGCAGAATCGCGTCCCGTTCCCAGACGCCGAAATGGGCAAGCATATGCTGTGGCGCGAGTCCACCATCGACGCGTTCCTCGATGCGGGCGGGACACGTGCCAGCTGACCAGGATCGAGGAGATCGGCGCGACCCGAAGACCGGCCGGCTCCTTCCGGACGGCATTCGCTACCGACGCGACCGCAACAGGTATCAGGTGCGCGTGTGGGCCACCGGCCTCAACGGCGAGCAAAAGGAGCGCTCGTTCTACACTCCGACGCTTGCAGAAGCCAAACGCATTCGAGCGGAAAGCACGGCGCGCCAGCACCCGGACGGGAGCATGACCCTCAATGAGTGGCAGCGCCGATACTGGAGCGTCATCGAGACAACCGTTCGTCCGTCCACCGTGCGTGCGTACGAACGAGGGTGGCGGTTGCGCGTGAAGCCGTGGCTCGGGCACAAGAAGCTCGAGAAGATCACAGCTGGGGACGTGGAAGAAGCGATGACCGGTTGGACCGGCAAGACCTCAACGCGCATCGATGCGCTGTCGGTGCTGAGCCGACTTCTCGACGGAGCAGTGAACGCACGTCTCGTTCCGCTGAATGTGGCTCGACTGGCGAGGCGACCTCGGATGGACCCCGCCGGCAACCCCCGCTCACGCGCTCTCTCTCAGGACGAAGTTGCCGTGGTCCTGGAGTCCATCGAGAGCATCCCGCACCGCCGATACATCGCAGCCCTCGTCTTCACGGGGATGCGAGCGAACGAGGCGGCGGCGTTGCGCACCCAGGATGTGGACCTCGACTATGGCATCATCCGAGTCTCGCGCAATGCCAGTGTCGGACTCGACGGCCAACCTGTTGACTTGACCCCCAAGAGCCACAAGGAGCGCACCGTGCCGATCGCCGCCGCCCTGGCGCCGCACCTGGAGGCGGCCCTCGCTGGGAAGAAGCGCGGGGACCTCGTTTTCACCGGCGTGAAGGGTGGCAAGCTCAATCCTTCAAACGTGAAGCGCGCCGTGAAATGGTCCGCCGTCCGCGACCTTCTTGACAGGTCGGATCTGAAGCTTCACGACCTGCGTCACACGTTCGCAACGCTGCTGTTCGACGCGGGGATGTCGGCCAACGACATCCAGGCCATCCTCGGGCACGCGAGCCTGCAGACGACAGAGATGTACAGCCGCGCACGTGACCACGCAGCACAACGAGCGGTGACCGCCCTCGACTCACTCTTCGGCGCACATCCGGCGCATCAGCTCTCACCACCTCAAACACTGCGAGCTCTCGAGGCACTCCCCCGCAACCATGACAAAGACGCCGCCGAAGCGACTGGCGATACGGGCCACCGAACGGCCGACGAAATCACCAAACCGGCCCAAAACCGGCCCAAACGGCCTCCGCGGAGCGATTCATAGGAAACCCAGAGACAAGAAAACCCCCGCTGGCCGGGGGTTTGATCTTGTAGCAGGAGCGGGGCTTGAACCCGCGACCTCACGATTATGAGTCGTGCGCTCTCACCAACTGAGCTACCCTGCCGCACGGCATCCGGTCGCAAGAAATGGATGCTGCGAGCCCCGAGTCAGGATTGAACTGACGACCCCTTCCTTACCATGGAAGTGCTCTACCACTGAGCTATCGGGGCGTGCCACCCGCGTGCGGGCAACTAGAAGAGGATACCAGAGCGGAGCCTCGCGGCTGAATCGGCGTCAGCCTCCGGCGTGCGCGCGCAGCCACGGGATCGGGTCGATCGCCGTGGTGCCGCCGAGCAGGATCTCGAAGTGCGTGTGCGCCCCGTAGGAGCGTCCGGTGTTGCCGGTGCGGCCGATGACCGTGCCGACGGTCACGTGCTGGCCGGCCGCGACTTGGAGCGAGCCGTACTGCATGTGCGCGTAGCGGCTCGAGACGAGCTGTCCGTCGATGTGGTGGTCGATGACGACCGTCACGCCGTAGGCACCACCCGAGTTGGTCGCGATGCGGACGACTCCATCGGCGATCGCCTGGATCGGGGATCCGGCGCCGGGCGTGAAGTCGACGCCCTCGTGCATGCGACCTGAGCGCATGCCGAATCCGTAGCTGATCGGCACGCCGACCGCGAACGGCCACTGGATGGGCGAGTTCGGGTTGTTGACGAAGAAGTTCGAGAAATTGTGGATGCCGGATTGCTGGGCGAGCTGGGCCGTCGTGACCGTCGCGTAGTTCTCGGTGCGATTCAGCTGCACGTCTTCGGCTGTCGCCGGGGCGACGTAGGCCTGGATCGCATCGGGATCGATGTTGGGGCCCGCGTCGCCGGGAGCGACAACCACGGTGGAGTTGTCGCTGCCGCTCGCGACGGCGACAGCCTCTGCAGGAGTCGTCATGCCGACCGTGAGCAGGCCGACGATGCTCATGACGCCGACCGAGAACGACGCGGCCGTGATGCGCTTGAACGCGGCTCCATTGCTCGGCCGCACGGCTCGCGGTGCCACGCGCGGCTTGCCGGCGGTGGGACGCGAGTGCCGGTGCCCGGTGTGGGGGGCGGTGGGGATCGCCTCGGACTCGGCGTCGGCCTGGATCGGCGTCTCGCCCGTGAACGAGAAGAGGCGTGCCGCGGCTTCGAATTCGTCGACATCGGATGCCGCGTGCCGCTGCTCTTCGGTGGGCTCGGTGACGGGCTGGTCGACCGTGACGGGTTCGGTGACGACGACCGGTTCGAGAAGCTCGAAGGGATCGGCCGGAGTGAGAACCGCATCAGGCAGCGGGGGCGCGACCGTCTCGACCGGCTCAGGCATCTCGCCGGCACTCGGTGCGAACTGATCCGGCTCGTTGACCGGCCGCGGAGCGCGGCGGGCGCGGCGGCTGAGCGGCGGGACGATGAGCGGCTCTGCGGGGACGGCGGGCGCGGGGCTGTCCACAGCGAGCGGCTGGACACTGATCGGCTCGCTCGCGATCGGCTCAACCGCGATCGGCCCAACCGCGATCGGCTCAACCGCGATCGGCTCAACCGCGATCGGCTCGACCGTGATCGCGCTCATGCCGGCGGCGACAGCCGCGACCGCGGTGGCGGCCAATTCGGGCGTCGTCGGCGGGGTGGTCTCCCCCGCGATGGGCGTGTGGTCAGCGTCAGCGAGGGCCGCCGGGGCGGGGATGCCCGAGTCGGCCACCTCAACAGGAGAGGCCGGGATCGCGGCATCCATCGCCATCATCGCCGCGGCGCGGCCCCACACGACTGCCGGACGCTCGGGCGCAGACGCACCGGCGAGCCGCCTCAACTCGGCGCGGGAAGCCCGCTGGGTCTCCGCCGACGCCTGGACCGGCGTGGTGGAGGTGCGGCTGGCGCGCCGTGTGGGCGCAGATTCAGCCAGGGGGGCGTCGAAAGACAAGCGGAAGGGCTCTCGGTCGTGTCGCTTCGGGGGCAACGGTACGGTCGTCGGGCTCTGATCACCTCGCCGTTCGGGCGACGAAGGTAACGATCGGGTAAACACTATCGTGGCCGCCCTGGGAATGCCATGTGCGAGTCGGTTTTCGCCGGTTTTCGACGAGAACCCTCACGAAACTCTCACATTCAGGCTCCCAGAGCCGCCGTCAGCAGTCTCTCGAACAGCGCCGCACCGCTCGCGACCAACAGGTCGCTGTTCGGTCTGCCACCCGCGCCGGCTCCGCCGATCATGCCGCCTGCTTCAGTCACCAGAAGGGCCCCAGCGGCGTGATCCCAGGGATTCAGGCCTCGCTCGAAGTAGCCGTCCAGCCGTCCGGCAGCGACGAAGGCGAGATCCAGGGATGCCGCGCCGATGCGCCGCAGGTCACGTGCCAGCGGCATGACCCGAGCCACACGCGCGAGGTCGCCGGCATGGGTCGCCGGGTCGTAGCCGAACCCCGTGGCGAGCAGCGCACCCGCCGGAGTCGCGGCGTTGACCGTGAGCCGCGCGCCGGCGAGCCACGCCCCGCCCCCCCGCGCGGCGTGGAACAGCTCGCCGTTCGCCGGGCTGAAGACGACGCCGGCGAGCGCCTCCCAGGCGTCGGGGCGCGGGTCGCCTGCCACCGCCGCGATGCTCACAGCCCAGGCGGGGATGCCGTACGCGTAGTTGACCGTGCCGTCGATCGGGTCGACGACCCACGTGACATCGGTGTCGCTGGTGGCGGCGCCGGACTCCTCACCCAGGAACCCGTCGCCAGGGCGTTCCGCCGCCAGCCTCGCGCGGATCAGCGCCTCGACCTCTCGATCGGCCTCCGTGACGATATCGGCCACCGCGGATTTAGTCGCAGCGATCGCGACCCCGTCGAGGCGTCGGCGCCGCGCGAGGTCTCCGGCCTCTCTGGCGATGTCGATCGCAAGGGCACGGAGGTCTTCGGCGAGCGGCATGCGACCACGGTATCGCCGCACGGCGGGTTAGCGTGGGGGGATGCCCCGCGCAGCATCCCCCCACAAGCACGATGTCGTGATCGTCGGAGGCGGCCACAACGCCCTCGCAGCCGCCGCCTACCTCGGCCGGGCCGGCCTCTCCGTCGTCGTGCTGGAGCGTCTCGATCACGTGGGAGGGGCGGCCGTCTCCGAGCGGCCATGGGCCGGAGTCGATGCCCGCCTGTCGCGGTATTCGTACCTCGTGAGCCTGCTGCCCCGGCAGATCATCGACGAACTCGGGTTGCGAGTCGACCTGCGCCGGCGCCGGTATTCGTCGTACACGCCGGATCCTGCGAACCCCTCGCGCGGCATTCTCGTCGACACGGCGGATGCCGCAGCCACGGCACGATCCTTCGCCCGAACGACAGACGATCCGAATGAGGCCACGCGATTCGCCCGCTTTTACGAGCGACTCGGCCCGGCCGCCCGCGCGCTCTTTCCGACGACGACCGAGCCGCTGATGCGCCGGAGTGCGGTGCGCCGGCAGCTTGCCGACGACGAGCTGTGGGCCGACCTCGCGGAGCGGCCGCTCGGCGGAATGATGCGCTCATCGCTCGAGACGGACATCGCCCGGGGAATCGCCCTCACCGACGGACTGATCGGCACATTCTCGTCGGGGGACGATCCGAGCCTGCGCCAGAACCGCTGCTTCCTGTACCACGTCATCGGCGGCGGAACCGGGGACTGGGACGTACCGGTCGGCGGCATGGGCCGCGTCACCGCAGAGCTCGAGCGCGCCGCCCGGGAGGCGGGCGCCGAACTGCGCACCGACGCCGAAGTCACCGCCGTCGCTCCGGACGGCGAGGTGACGCTCGCCGGAGGAGCGACGCTGAACGGCCGGCTCGTGCTGAGCGGCGTCGGACCTGCCGTGCTGGCCCGACTGCTCGCGTCCGCCGGTGCCGATGGTCCTGACGGGCAGGCTCCCGAGGGCGCGCAGGTCAAGGTCAACATGCTGCTGCGACGGCTCCCCCGCGTGCGCGACGACCGCATCGCCCCCGAGGCCGCCTTCGCGGGGACGCTCCACGTCAACGAGACCATGACCCAGCTCGACGCGGCCTTCGCGACAGCATCGGCCGGCGGCATCCCGGACCCGCTGCCCGCCGAGATCTACTGCCACTCGCTCACCGACCCGTCGATCCTCAGCGCTGAGCTGCGCATGGCCGGGGCGCAGACCCTCACGCTCTTCGGACTGCAGGTGCCGCACCGGCTGATCGCCGGGACGGATCGGGATGCCGCGCGCGCGGCGCTGCTCGCGGCGGCCACGCGCACGCTCGACTCGGTGCTGGCCGAACCCATCGCCGACTGCGTCTACGAGGCCGCGGACGGGTCGCCCTGCATCGAGACGCGCACGACCCTCGACCTCGAGGACTCACTCGGCATGATGGGCGGCGACATCTTCCACGGGGCGCTCTCGTGGCCATGGGCCGATGACGACGAGCCGCTCGACACGGCCGCCGCGCGCTGGGGCGTGGGCACCCTGCACCCTCGCATCCTGCTGTGCGGCTCGGGAGCGCGGCGCGGCGGCGCAGTCAGCGGACTGGGCGGTCACAACGCCGCGATGGCGGCGATCGAGTCCTTGCGCGGCTGAGTCCGCGACGACCCGCGACGGATGCCGCGACCTCGCCGTCGCGACGGGGGCTAGGGGCGGGGAGGCAGCGGTGGCGGGGGCGGATAGCCCTCGTAACCCGGGCCCGAGGCGACCGACGAACCTGGCGGAGGCATGGCCGGAGAGTGGGGCATAGGCGTGCCGAACACCCGTGCACCCGGCGACGGATGACCCGTGTAGTAGGCATTCCAGTCGGGCGAGCCGTCAGGCATCATCGGCAGGGGCGTGACTCCGTCGACGTGCATCGGCCAGGGCAGCAGGTCGGGCTGATACGCCGGAGCGGGCTGACCGGGGTCCGCCCGCTTCGGTGCGAACAGCACGTTCACGAGCGGGATCAGCGCGGTGCCCACGGCCGCGAGGATTGCCACGGCGACCACGATGCGCCAGTACAGCTCATTGAAATCCAAGTACTCGCCCAGCACGAGCGGCACGATGAGGAGTGCGGCCAGCCCCACAACGAGCGCGATCGTGACGACCGCGACCGTCTGCGTGAACGCCGTGACATACCGCTGTGACGCCCGGACGAACAGCCGGATGTGCAGGAGCGCGAGCTGCAGGATCAGCACGACGAAGAGGAACTGGACGAATCGGGTGACGCCGTTCCACGAGTAGCGCTCCGGCATCCAGATCAGCACCGCTCCGATGAGCAGGGCCGCAACCCACGAGGCCATGCTCGCGAGGGCGAACCAGGCGGGGCGGCGAGGCGCGAGGTGCGCGTCGAGGATCGCGACGCCCGCGAACGCGACCAGCAGCAGGATCGTGAGGAACGCGCGACCCACGATGCCGTTCTGCGAACCGGCGAGCACCCAGACGACGCACACGATCGCCGCGGCGATCAGCGCGCCGATCGCCACCCAGATCGCAGCCCTCAGCAGCGGCGACGTCGAGGCATCCGAGCGGACCGGGGACGACACTCCACGGGGGTCGGGCATGGTCATGGCGATCCTCTCTGACGGCGCGTCGACACGCCTATCCTGGCACGCCGGCCGCCGATGGCTCAGCCGACCGCGCGAGCCAGATCTTCGACCAGTTCGGCGCCTCCGAGGGCGAGCAGAGCCCGACCGGGCAGGAACAGCTTGCTGCCGCGGATGCCCCCTCCGATCACGACCTCCGGCGCGCTCGCGACCGCGGCATCGACGAGGATCGGCCACCCTTGCGGAAGACCTATCGGCGTGATCCCGCCGTACTCCATGCCGGTGTGCGCGACGGCCTCTTCCATCGGCGCGAACGATGCGGTGCGCACGTCCAGCCGTCTGCGCACGACGCCGTTGACATCGGCCCTGGTCGTGGCCAGCACCATGCAGGCGGCGAACCGGATGTCGCCCCCGCGCTTGCCCTTGACGACGACGCAGTTGGCCGAGGCATCCATCGCCACGCCGTACTGCTCGCAGAAGGCGGCGGTGTCGGCCAAGCCCGGGTTGATCTCGGCGACGCCGACGGTTACAGCGACGTCGGGATCGAGGCGAGCGAGGGCGTCTGCCACGGCCGGGGCGAGCAGTTCGGGATGCCGCGCCGCGGGCAGCACCGTCAGAGACCCGTTGGCAGTCCATTCCATGGAGCCAGGCTAGTGGCGCACCGTGGGCGGTTCTCGTCCCTAGGGAGCGCTGACCTCGAAGGCCACGGCCTCGGGCACGACGGCCTGGGCGTGGAGGTTGATCGCGCCGACGATGAAGGCGATCGGGACCATGCCTGCGCCGATGCTGAGGAGCACGGTTCCGAGCACCTGAAGCCCGATCGCCCCATAGCTGGCCGACCCAGCGGCCCAGATCACCGCACCGAGGACGACGCCCACGACAGCGATGATGATGACGGTGCGAGTGAGCACGGAGAGCGCTGCGAGGGCGCGCTGGCGGTTGATCATGCGGCGAGCATATTGCCCCTCGTCCGCTCCGCGGCTGCCACGCCGCCGACGCCCGAACCGGAAAGCTGCTCAACGCGAGGAAAGCCTCGGCCGATGGCCCCACAAATGACGGATGTCTCGGGACATATGAGACACATGTCGCGAGACATCACATCGTGGCGAGTGAGGGATTCGAACCCCCGAAGTCTAAGACGGCTGATTTACAGTCAGATCCCTTTGGCCGCTTGGGTAACTCGCCAGGTGCGCACCCGCCCGGCTTTCGCAGTCGACCGGAGGCGCGATCAACCATCCTACCTTGTGCGAAAGGGTGCGTGAAACCGTCGGGCTACGTGCCGATGCTGTCGAGATCCAGCGACTGCAGAGCCGACGGAGTGCGCAGCAGCGCGCCCTCGAAACGGCAGGTCGCGGCTGCGACATCCATCGCCGACTGCAGCACCGCACCCCACCCCTCGTCCGTCGACGGCGTGCCTTGTGCCATGACGGCGACCGTCGCCGCGAGCGCGGCATCGCCGGCCCCCATCGTGTCCACGATCCTGCCGGCGAACGTCGACACCGGCCGCGTGACGACCACCTCGCCCGACTCGAGGGTCGCCCCCGATGCACCCTGGGTGGCCAGGACCGCGGATGCGCCGAGCCCGACCAGATGGTCGCGCAGCGCATCCAGAGTCTGGCCGTACAGCAGGGCCGCATCGTCTTCACCGACTTTGACGAGCGCAGACCTCGGCACAAGAGCCTCGAATCCGCGCACGAACTCCGCGCGATCCGACAGCATCCCCGAGCGCGGATTGGGGTCGATCGCGTACGGGGCGGTCGAAGCCGCCAGCGCGTCGGCGAGTTCACTGGTCTGCGCCGCATCGTCGAAGGGGAAGCAGCTCACCGCGACCATCGCGGCATCCCGGATCGCGGCACGCTCGGCATCGCCGAAGTGGATGCGGCGTCCTTGCGCGGCCTCGTTGAACACGTAGACGGGCTCGCCCGTCGAGCTCCGAGTGCTCACGGCCCGCGAGGAGCCGAGAGGCGAGGGCGTGGCGATCAGTTCGACGCCGAAGTCATCGAGATACGACCGGATGTGCGCGCCCGCTGCATCGTCCCCGACCATCGCGATCAGGGCGGAAGGGATGCCGAGGCGCGCCAGCCCGACGGCGACGTTCAGTGCGGCGCCGCCGACGAACTCGCGCACGCCGGCGTCGTCGCGCAGCTCGTCGATGAGCGCGTCGCCGACGACGACCACCCGTTCGGTCATATGCGGCTCCCTGCGGTTTCGAGGACTGATTCGACGAAGGCTTCCGTGCGCCGGCGCGTGCCGTCGATCTTGCGGTCGACGCTCGCGCGCACCTCGTTCGGCGCGAGCGGAGCCGCCAGGCGCACGGTCTCGTGGCACGAGAGGTCAGCGCAGATGTACGTGCCGATGCTGTCGCCCTGAGCGCCGGCGCTCCCGGACTTGCGCGCGGTGAAGAGCGACACCTGATCCGCAGGCTGCATGGTGTGGCACAGGTTGCACATCGCGGAGCGGGCACGCGACATTCCCTCGGCGGCGCGCAGGATTATGCCGGTGGGGTCCTCGCCGACTTCGACGATGACGTATCCCCGGCCCCGGGTGCGCGGATCACGCCATGCGAAGAAGTCCAGGTGGTCCCAGTCGGTGAGCATGAAGTCACTCGGGAGAGCCACAAGTCGGAGCTCGTCATCCGTGGCGTTCACGAACGACGCGCGGACGTCTTCTTCGGTCAACGGGCGCATGCGACCTCCTCGCCGTTTCGTGACAGTCTACGAACCTCGCGCGGGCTGAGGACAGTGCTCTCGACAGTCGTTCCCCTCGGTGGCAGTCTGGTGCCGGACCAGCGACCGCTCGACCCGGTCGCCTGAGCGGACGGAGTGCGCCATGGCCGAAGCATCTTCCATCGTCCGGGTACTGCGGCATCCGCCCGTTCATCGCGAATCTCCCGAGTCTGCAGCGGTCGCCGTGGGGTTTGCGGTCTTCGTCATCGTTTGCACGATCGGCTGCGTGGTCTTCTGGGGCCGCGACCCCGGGATCGTCGGGCCCGGATCGGTCGGCGAGTACACCGAGATCGCCGCTGCCATCGCAGCCACGATCGCGTTCACCGCAGGTCGCATCGCGCTCGCGCGTGCTGCGCGATCTGCCGCTGCAGGCGACCGGATGGATGCCGCGCACCGGCCGGGCTCGAAGTTGAGCTGGTTCGAGGTCGCAGCGGTTGCACTCGCCCATGGCGCCATCGCCCTGCTGCTGTGGGCTGGTCTCGCGCGGGTGCTCGCGGACAGCTTCCGGGGCGCCGTCGTCTTCTCCTACGCTGCGGTCCCGCTCGCCGGGGCCGCGATCGCCCTCACCGCGTACGTCGTCTTCCTCTCGGCGGCGCGTCTGACCCCGCGACTGCTGTCGTTGATCTGGGCGGGACTGCTCGTCGCAGGGGGATTCGCCAGCATGCTGCGCGCGAGCGATCCGACGTGGTGGAAGGCGGATCTCAGCGTCCTCGGCATGGCGCGCGAGGCATCGGGGCCGACCTTCGACCTCACCCTGATCTTCGCGGGATCGATCGTCACCATCATCGCGCGGCAGATCACGGCCGGCCCGTGGACGACGTCGGAGAGAGATGCCCGTGCGCGCCTGTTCGTGCGGCTCGGGCTCACACTCATCGGGGTGCTGCTGGCCTTCGTCGGCCTGCTTCCAGTCGACAGATTCTGGCTGCCCCACACGTCTGCCGCGACAGGCATGGCGGTGGTCTTCGGCGTGATGGTGTTCGGACTGCCGTGGCTCGTCCCCTCGGCGCCGCGCTCGTTCCTGCTGACGGGATGCGTCTTCGCGGCCGCGATCACGGCGAGTGCGGTCCTCTTCGCGACGCGCCACTACAACCTCACGGCCGTCGAACTGGTGTCAGCGGTGCTGATCGTCAGCTGGATCGTCATGCTGTCCAAGGTGATGGTCCTGCTGCCACCGAGTCCGGCGACCCCCGTCGGGGCGAGCGACGTGGGGACCGCGACCGAGAACGGTGCGGTACTCGCATAGCGAAATGCGGCTATTCGCTCCAGCCCAGCCGGGCGGCGACGGCCCCGGCCGCGCGCGTCGGAAACGCCGTCCAGCCGGGCTCGAGGATCTCGCGGCTGAGGTCGAAGAGCGATCGCGCGGCATCCTCGACGGATCCCTCGAGCGCCAGCGCGATCCGCACGCCCCACTCGGGGAAGTCCTGCTCGAACCGGCGCAGCGGATCGATCGTGTCGCGGAGGGTCGTGGACCGGTCCACGAACCGCCCGCGGATCGCTCGAACCAGGCACAGCACCGCCCACGACCGGATGAATTGGCCGGCGTTGAGGATCTCGCCTCTGCGCGCGCGGCCCACGCCGATGAGGAGCTTGACGAACATCAGCTTGGTGTCGTTCTCGGGATCGAAGCGGTCGGCCCCGGCGGCGCGCGCTCTCGCCTGAGCGATGAGCATCGCCGTCGTCTCGTCCTCATCATCGACGACGACGGTCGCGTCCCCCGCGAGGGAGCCTTCGAGCTCACCTGCCTCCGAGAACGCGAATTCGAAGACGTGGCCGTCGTCGTAGACCGCGACGAAGCCGATCTCGCCTTCGCGGGCCGTCAGGACGATCCGGTCCTGATCGGGCAGCCACGACAGGTCGGGGCGCACCTCGGAACCCCGCCCGGCTGCGATCAGCGCGAAGAAGTCATGATCCGACCACTCGTCGCGGCGCACGGCTCCCGCGTTCGAGGCCGACCCCAGAAGCACCAGTCCGATGAGCCCATCGCGACGCAGGACCCCGTCGGCAAGGCCTGCGCTCAACGCCGCGAACCGCTGTGGATCGGTCATTTCGTCTCCTCTGGTGCAGCATCCGACACGATCGGCGGCGGCGCCGCTTCGCCGTCGACGACGTCGCGCAGCGGCTGAACGCGTCCAGGCGGCGTAGCGGATGCCGGCACCTCTATACCCGGAAGCACCCACGCCGCGAACACCGGACCGTCGGCCGACAGAAGGACGCCGCCGTCATCCGCGACCGCGAGCATCGCATCGCCGAAGATCGCCTCGGCGCGCGCCGCTCCCGGCACCATGCCGGCCGGCAGGTCGACGTCGACATCGCCGCGTGCCGCGAGCACGAGCACGCACTCCTCCGCCGACTCGCGCACGAACGCGATGCCGGCGTCGTCCACGTGCACCCAGCGGAGGCCGCCCGTGGCGAGCACGGCACGCGCACGACGCAGACCGATCAGATCGCGGTACAGCGCGATCCGCTGCGCGGTCGAAGGGTCGCCGGCGGTATCCCACGGGATCGGGGTTCGACTGAGCTCGCCATCCGCGCCGACGAGACCGAACTCGTCGCCGGCGAACACGACAGGCAGCCCGGGCAGCGTCATCGAAAGCCCGACCGCCACGGGGATCGTGCCGGGCGCCGCGTTCGTCGCGAACCGTGCGGTGTCGTGCGTGTCGAGGGCCTGCATGCTGCCCAGGCGGACTCGCCACGGGATGCCGGCGGTGAACCTCACGACGGCAGCCACGAACTCGCGGGCGGTGTATCGCGGGATGCCGCCGATCGGCTGACCGAAGAACCACGCTTCGCCCCGCCCGCCCTGCTCGTCGACATGCACAGCGTCCGCGGGCTCGCTCAGCCAGCCCCACAGCGGGCGCGTGAACGAAGCGTACGTCATGGCGCCGTGCCACGCGTCGCCCTGCAGGTCGCTCGCCGCGTCGTTCGTCGACTCGCCGAGCAGGATCATGTCGGCGTTGATGCCCGCCATCCTGGCGCTAACCAGCTGCCGGATCTCGGCGTTGAGATCGACGGCCCCCAGACGCCCGGTCATGTTCGCGACGTCGAGTCGCCAGCCGTCGATCGCGAACGGCGGCGTGAGCCACCGCGCCACGACGGAGTCCTCGCCCTCGATGAAACGCCGGCGCAGCTCGGCCGACGACCAGTCGAACTTGGGCAGGCTGCCATGGCTGAGCCACGACACGTACGTCGTGTTGTCGTCATCCGTGAAGTAGTAGAACTCCTGCTCGGGGGCACCCGGGTGCCCGTAGGCGGCGCGGAACCACTCGTGGGTGTCGCCCGAGTGGTTGCTCGTGAGATCGCCGATGATCCGGATGCCCCGCGCATGAGCTGCATCGATCAGCCGGACATACGCGTCATCGCCGCCGAGAGCTGGATCGACACGATCGAAGCTCGCCGCGTCGTACCGGTGGTTCGATGCCGCCGGGAACACCGGCGTCAGATACAGCAGGTCGACGCCGAGCGAGACCAGGTGGTCGAGCTTGTCGATCACACCATCGAGGTCCCCGCCGTAGAACTGCTGCGAGCGCGCGGGCGAGACCGAGGCGACGGGGTCGCCCCAGCTCGCCGGCACCGCCCACTCCGGCGTCGAACGCTCGTCAGCCGCGCTCGATCGGGCGAACCGGTCCGGAAAGATCTGGTACATGACGGAGTCGAACAGCCAAGCCGGCGGACCGGGGTTTGCGACGAGGGCGAAGTCTTCGGCATCCAGCGTCTCGATCGTGTGGCAGCCGGTCTGGTTGAGCCATTCGACGCGCCCATCCGCGTGCTGCAGCATCCAGCGGTAGCCGTGGCGGGGATTGCGGACGACGATCTCGGCCCGCCACCAGTCCCAGCCCTCTGCCGAGCCGAGCCGGACCGCATCCGCCCACTCCGGTTCATGATCCGGGTTCGAACGCGTGCGCACAGCGGCGAGGGGGCCGTAGTCCACCGGCACCCGAAGCAGCACCCGCACGACATCGCCGAGCCTGGGGGTGAGGTTCGACACGTGGAGCGGCGACCCGTCGTGGTGAGGGGCGACGGAGGTCATGCAACGGCCTTTCCCGAGACAGGCGACGACACCTCCGGACCGGACGGGGTTTGCGGGCCGGGACCCTGACACGGTCCGGTGTGGTGCGGTTCCCGATTCTGGCACGGATGGCGCGCCCATCCGGCGCCACCAGCCATGCCGGTGGGGACCGACAGGCCTCGGCTAGACTTCCGCGCATGGCTGATTCTTCGTTCGACATCGTCAGCAAGGTCGACCACCAGGAGGCCGACAACGCACTGAACCAGGCGCGCAAAGAGGTCGAGCAGCGCTACGACTTCAAGGGCACCGGCGCTTCCATCGAGTGGAGCGGCGACGCGATCCTGATCAAGGCGAACACCGAGGAGCGGGCGAAGGCGGTGCTGGACGTGTTCCAGACCAAACTGATCAAGCGCGGCATCTCACTGAAGAGCCTCGAAACCGGTGAACCCGTCGCGGGCGGCAAGGAGTACCGGATCACCTCGACGCTCAAGGACGGCATCTCGCAGGAGAATGCCAAGAAGATCGGCAAGATCATCCGCGACGAGGGGCCGAAGTCCGTCAAGTCGCAGATCCAGGGCGACGAGCTGCGGGTGCAGTCCAAGAGCCGCGACGACCTCCAGGAGGTGCAGCGGCTGCTGAAGGCGGCGGACCTGGACGTCGACCTGCAGTTCGTCAACTACCGGTAGAGCCGCGACCTGCCCTGACGCGACCTGTCAGGGTCGACGCTCTGGACAGTGAGGCCCGGACCGCTCACGACGGCTGCCGGTGGGACGGATGCCGCGCCTCGAGGTACCCGGCCACCCACCGGTCGAGCCGGGCGTAGGCCATGCTGCGCGCATCATGGCGTGACAGGAACACGTCGTGCAGGGCGCCGGCGATCCGCTCGACCGTGACGGAAGACCCGAGTTTCAGCGCTGCCCGGGCGATGTCGTCGACCACCAGCACCGTGTCGGCGCTCGTCAGCTCGTCTGACCAGCGCGACGGGATCGCCGTCCTCGCCGACAGCAGCACGCACACCGGCGCGGAGATCGCCAGCCCCGAGGCGACCCGGGCATGACCGGCCAGCACCGCGTTGAGCCAGCCCGCGTGCACGGCCATCGTCTGCGGGGGGCGCCACTCGACGTTGATGTCCATCGGGTCATCCGGGTCGGCCACCGCCTCCTGCGCGCGGGTGTAGAAACCGAGGTCCACCTGCGGCGCCGTGTTCAGCGGCCTCATGCGTGCCCGAAGCTCGACTATCGGGGCCAGCGCGGCACGGGTCACGCCGCTCAGCTGGAACTCGAGCCAGGGGCTGTTGAGGATCAGGGCGCTCGCGACATCCGGATGCCGGTCAGCCCATAGGCTCAGGGTCAGTCCCCCTGTCGAGTGTCCCATCAGGACGAGGCGCCGCGACGACCCGGTCCCGCCGGCTCCGCGTCCCATGGCCTCGAGAGCGGACGCGATGTCGTGATCGTAGACGCCGAGTTCGCTCACATACCCGGGCGTCTGTCCGGGTCGCAGGCTCCGGCCGTACTTGCGGAGGTCGAGCGCATAGAACCGAGCGCCTCGATCGACCCAGAACCGGGCGAGGCGTCTCTGGAAGAAGTAGTCCGACCAGCCGTGGACGTACAGCACATCGACATCCGCGAGCGAATGCCGCTCTCCGACCAGCCAGGCCGCCCGCGTCAGCGGATTGGCATCGGGCATGTGCCGGACGATCGTCGCCACGACCTCGCCCTCGTCGTCCTCGCCGAGCGCGAGCGTCCGCTGCTGGAAACCGTCGCCCAGCACGTCGGGAATCCACCCAGCAGGATCGTTCATGGCAGCGACCACCGGCCGGACGGGCCGTCAGCCTCCGACTTGGCGCGAGACGCCCACCATCTCGTCGCGCGGCACGACCTTGATGCGAGCGCGGCCGCGCGGAGCGCCGAGCGAGATCTCGTGCTCGTCGAGTCGGTGCCAGCCCTTCAGGTCGGTCCACTCGACTCCGCGTTCGGCCAGCAGAGCGGGGATCGCCGCTTCTTCAGGGTGCTCCGGCCGCCACCACGATCCCTGATCGTTGATGATGTGCCGAACGGTCTCCATCGCGTCCGACTTGGTGTGGCCGATGAGCCCCACCGGACCCCGCTTGATCCATCCCGTCGCGTAGATGCCCGACACGCGCTCGTTCGAGAAGGGGTGCAGCACCTGACCCTCGTGATTGGGGATGACGCCGTGCCGCTCGTCGAAGGGAACGCCCGAGATCGGCGAGCCGAAGTACCCGACGGCCCGGTAGATGGCCTGCACGGGCAGTTCGCGGATCTCCCCGGTGCCGACGACACCGCCCTCGCCATCGGGCCGTGTGCGCTCCCAGCGGAATCCAGTCACTCGGCCGTCGTCGTCGGCGAGGACCTCGAGCGGCTTCGCGTAGAAGTGCAGATGCAGACGCCGGGACGCCCGTTCGACCGGCTCCGCAGCCGACGCGTAGTTGTCGACGGAAGGGCGCTTGCGCCACGACTGCAGGACACGATCGATGACCATGACCTGCTTGTTGCTCGCGATAGCGTCCTTCGAGGCTTCGTCGTAGTCGAAGTCCTCGGAGTAGACGACCATGTCGACGTCGTGGAGCTCGCCGACTTCGCGCAGCTCGAGCGGCGTGAACTTCACCTGGGCGGGCCCGCGACGGCCGAACACGTGCACGTCCGTCACGTGGGATGCGGCGAGTCCGGCGTGGACGTTGTCGGGGATCTCGGTGGGCAGCAGATCCTCTGCGTGCTTGGCGAGCATGCGGGCGACATCCAGGGCCACGTTGCCGTTGCCGATGACGGCGACGGATGCCGCGTCCAGAGGCCATTCGCGCGGCACATCCGGGTGGCCGTCGAACCAGCTCACGAAGTCGGCCGCGCCGTACGAGCCGATCGCGTCGATTCCCGGGATGCTCAGATCGGCATCCCGTACCGCGCCGGTCGCGAAGATGACCGCGTTGTAGTGGTGCTTGAGATCGTCGAGGGTGACGTCCTCGCCGAAGCGCACGTTTCCGAACAGCCGGATGTCGCCACGGTCCAGCACTTCGCGAAGCGCCGTGATGATGCCCTTGATGCGGGGATGGTCGGGCGCTACGCCGTAGCGCACGAGACCGTACGGTGCCGGGAGCTGCTCGAACAGGTCGATCGAGACGTCGAACTTGCGCTCCGCCTTGAGGATGATGTCGGCGGCGTAGATGCCTGCGGGACCGGCGCCGACGATGGCGAGGCGGAGTTTGGTCATCTGCGGTTCTCTCAGTCTCGTCAGCTGGACCGGTCGGCGACTGCCTCGGCGAAGCGGGTGAGCGCCTCGCGGACCGGACCATCGGGAAGGGGCGCAAGAGCGTCGACCGCGGAGCGCGACCACGCGTGGGCGAGGTCGAGGGTCGCCTGGGTCGCCTCGTGGCCGCGCAGCTCGGCCAGCGGTTCGTCGAGGATCGACGGGTCGGCGCCGTCCGCGATGCGGGCCACACCGTCGTCGATCCGCTCGTGAAGATCGACGGACGCGGCGTCGCTGCGCTGTCCCAGGACGAGATACGGCATCGTCGGCACACCCGCACGCAGGTCCGTGCCGGGGACCTTTCCGGTCTCATCGGCGTCGGCCGACAGGTCGATGACGTCATCGAGCAGCTGGAACGCGACGCCGGCCTTCTCGCCGAACTCGAAGATGGGCTGCTCCAGCTCGCGGGGGCCGTTGCCGAAGATGACGCCGGTCTGCGCGGCGGCCGCGATGAGCGAGCCGGTCTTGTCGGCGAGCACCTGCAGGTAGAACGCGACGGGATCGTCGTCCTCCTGGGGTCCGACCGTCTCGTGCATCTGTCCGAGCACGAGCCGCTCGAACGTGTCCGCCTGCAGCCGGATGGCGCGCTCGCCATGCCGCGCCATGATCTGGCTCGCTCGCGAGAAGAGCAGGTCTCCGGTCAGGATGGCGATGCTGTTGCCCCAGACCGCATGGGCGCTGGGCACCCCGCGACGCTTGTCGGCGGCATCCATCACGTCGTCATGGTAGAGCGAGCCGAGGTGGGTCAGCTCGAGCGCGGTGGCCCCCTCGATGACGTCATCCGTCGCCCCGTCACCGAGGCGGCACGTCAGCAGCGTCAGCATGGGGCGCACGCGCTTGCCGCCCGCCTCGTACAGATAGCGGCTCGTCGTGTCGGCCAGGGCGTCGCTGACGTGCAGTTCCCGCTCGAGACTGCGGTCCACCCGCTCGAGCCCCGCTTCGACCTCGGCCATCAGCCGACGCGATCGCGGGCCCGCGAAGACGCGATCGGTGAGGCTCAGTTTGCCCGCGAGCCGCGCGTTCGACGCTGAGGGAGTCACGGGGATAGCCTACCGGCGGGCCGCGCGCCCACGCCGCGCCTGCGCTCCGGGGTCATCCGGCCTCGGGCTTGTGCGCGCGGTGCAGGGCGACGATGCCGAACGAGAGGTTGCGGTAGGCGACACCCGCCCACCCCGCCTCACGGATCCAGGCGGCGAGGGTGCGCTGATCCGGCCAGTCGCGGATGGACTCGTTGAGGTAGTCGTACGCGGCGGCGTTGGAGCTCACGGTCTTCGCGACGACGGGCAGCACCCGGTCGTTGTAGAACCGGTAGAGGCCGTTGAAGGTCGTCGAGGGGGGATGCGAGAACTCGCACACGACGAGGCGACCGCCGGGCTTGGTCACCCGCAGCAGCTCGCGGAGCGCCTTCTTCGGATCGTTGACGTTGCGCAGACCGAACGACATCGTCACGGCGTCGAACTCGGCATCCGCGAATGGCAGCGCCGTCGCGTCCGCCTGCACGAACGACAGATTCGGGATGCCGCCGCCCGGCGATCCGCCGCCGTGCCGGCGCTCGCCCTCGGCGATCATCCCGGGCGAGAAGTCTGCGGCGATGACATCGGCGCCGCTGCGTGCGAGTGCGACGCTCGACGCGCCGGTGCCCGCCGCGACGTCGAGGATGCGCTGGCCGCGGCGGGGGGCGACGGCGCGGGTCGTCGCGGCCCGCCAGAGCCGGTCGTTGCCCATGCTCAGCACCGTGTTGGTGCGGTCGTAGCCCGGCGCGACCTCATCGAACATCCCGCTCACCCGCGCCGGATCCTTGTGCAGGTCGGCGCGGTGCTGCTCGTGCTCGGGTTCGGTCGGGGTCATCCGTCGAGTCTAGGCGTGGCCCGGGTCGAGCCCGAGTTCGTGCAGGCGGGCGAGCCAGCCGTCTGCCGTCGCGAGATCGAACGGGGCCTGCCGCGCCGCAACCTTGGCTTCCAGGTCGATCGCGAGTGCTTCGAGCTTCTCGACGATGTCGAGCGGATAGCCGTAGGCGACGCGGTGCTCGTCCCACTCGTCGCGGTCGTCGATGAACACGCCGACGCCGTCGCGGTCGACGACGTCGAGGTCCATGTCGATCCCGGTGGGCTCGGCGCCTTCGAAGTGCACGTCCCAGGCGATGTCGATGTACGTCGGCGTGTCGTGCGGCGGCGCGTTCCGCGTGTAGGCGAAGTCTCCGGTGGGCGGCACGAGGGTGACATTCGGATGCCGCGGCACGACCACGCGACCGGGTCGCGCGCTGTCCCACCCGGGAAGCTGGCCGAACCAGTCCCCCCACCGGTCGCGGCCGAGGTAGACGCACTCGTGCACCCAGTGGTCTCCGCCATCCCATTTGCGCCACCGGAACATCAGCCGGGTGCCGGGTGAGGGGCGGGACGGGGTCGAAGCATCGGTCACGGTGCGAGTCTATTTCCGCGGGAGATCTCCACACGCGGGCTTCGCCCGCTGCTCGATCCAGAGTACAGGCGCCTCAACGCGGGCGATGCCCGCATCGACCCGCCTCGACTCTAGGCTTGAGGGGTGACCGACCTTTCTCGCCCGTCGCGACTGGCGGTCGAGACCCGCGAGATCGACCCGGTCGACGACCTCCTCCTGTTCGCCGACCCGCGTGCTCCGCTCGCCTGGCTGCGCCGCAGCGACGGGATCATCGGCCTGGGCGGAATGCTGACAGGGTTCGAGACAGGCGGCACGACACCCGGCCGCGACGGCGGTCCCTCGGCGGCCGACGCGTGGCGTGCGATCTGCGCGGACGCCGAGGTCGACGACCCGGTCGGACTTCACGGCACCGGACTCGTCGCGTTCGGTGCCCTGGCCTTCGACCCCCGCTCGCGATCGTCCAGCCGGCTCATCGTGCCGCACACCGTGGTGGGCCGCCGCGAAGGCCGCGCATGGATCACGCGGATCCGGTCGGTGGCCGATGACGCGCCGCCGCCTCCGCTGCGCGCCGTGCCGTACGGCCCCTACTGGTCCGCGACGCTCGGCCCCGGGGCCCTCGACCCCGAGGGCTATCAGGCGGCGGTTCGCGCGGGACTCGATGCCATCGCGGCACGCGAGGTCGGCAAGGTGGTCCTCGCCCGCGATCTCATCGGCACCGTCCCGGCCAACGCCGACCTGCGCCGGCTGGTGCGCGCGCTTGCCGGCGGGTACCCCGACACCTGGACATTCGCGGTCGACGGCCTGATCGGCGCGAGCCCCGAGACGCTCGTGACCGTGTCGGGCGGGGCCGTGACCGCGCGGGTGCTGGCCGGGACGTTCCCACGCGGTGCGGACGCGGACGACGATGCCGCGGCCTCCATCGCCCTCTCCCACAGCGGGAAGGACCTCGACGAGCACCGCTATGCCGTGCAGAGCGTGCTCGACGCCCTCGCTCCGCACGTCCGATCGGTGCGGGCCGACGAAGAGCCGTTCGCCCTCGAGCTGCCGAACCTGTGGCACCTCGCGACCGACGTCGCCGGCGAGCTCGCCGACCACGCTTCGGCACTCGATCTCGTCGCGTCGCTGCATCCCACCGCGGCGGTGGCGGGCACGCCGACGGATGCCGCGATCGAGCTGATCCGCCGGCTCGAGCCCTTCGACCGCGGCCGCTACGCCGGTCCGGTCGGCTGGGTCGACGCCCACGGCGACGGCGAGTGGGCGATCGCGCTGCGTTGCGCGCAGATCGGCGCGGAGCCGATGCGCGGCCACGGCGACTACTCGGATACGATTCCGGTCGTGGCACATGCCGGTGCCGGGATCGTCGCCGGCAGCGACCCCGAGACGGAGCTGCTCGAGACCCGCGTGAAGTTCCGTCCGATCGTCGACGCCCTCGCGTAGCGCACACCCCCCCCGGGGCCAAGCCGTTCCGAAAGGTTGGGCGCGTTTCGTCTCGCTCCGCTCGCTCAACGACCGGACGACGGGACTCGCCGGCGGTTCCTCAGACCGAGCGCTGGTACGCCCGGATGGAACGCACCGCCCAAAAGAACGCCAGCCCCGCCAGCACGACGAGACCGGTCGCCTGCCACCAGTCGGATTCGGGGTATGTCCCGGTCAGCCCGCCGCGGCCGAGTTCGACCGCCCACGTCATCGGGTTCCAGCGTGAGACGTTCTGCACCCAGTCCGGCATGAGGTCGGCGGGCATCATCGCGGTCGACAGGAACGTCGCCGGAAGCACGATCAGCTGAGACAGGCTGATCAGCGCGATCTGGCTCCGCGCGGTCAGCGCGACCGCGCTCGACGAGCAGCAGAAGATCGTGGCGAGGATCGTCGCGACGACGAGCGCCACCAGCATCCCGCCGATGCCACCGGGGTAGCGCGCGCCGGCGAGCCATCCGATGCCCAGCACGACGACCGACTGCGCCAGGTTGACGATGAGCTGCTGGGCGAGCTGCCCCGAGATGATCGCGGTGCGCGACAGCGGCGAGGTCAGGTACTGGTCCATGACACCGGAGTTGATGTCGTCGATGAACCCGGTGCCCGCCCACGCCCCCGAGTAGAGCACGGTCATCATCAGGATGCCCGGCACGAGGTAGTCGATGTACCCCTCGCCGCCGAACTGCGGCAGCGCACCGAGCGACGAGAACACCGCGCCGAACAGCAGGATCCAGATGATCGGCTGCACGAGCGACATCACGGGTCCCCAGACTTGGCGCCAGGTCGAGAGCAGCCAGCGCCGGAGCACCTGCCCGGTCTGGGTGAACCATCCGGCGCGGACCGGCCGGATCGAGGTGGGGGTGAGAGTCACGGCGGTCATGCTGCTGCTCCTGTCGAGAGGACGGACGCCGGTGCGGCCTCGTCGTAGGTGTGGCCGACGAAGTGCAGGTACACGTCGTCGAGGGTGGGGTGGGATGCCGCGACCTGCCCGTAGCGGATGCCCGCGGCATCCAGCGCGGCGATGACCGAGCCGACGGCGGCGGACGCATCGTCGGTGCGGGCGGCCAGAGTGCCGCCGACCCCCGATGCCTCCACCACGACGTCGCGCAGGCCCGCGAGCCCGGCGACGGCGGAGCGGACGGCGACCGGGTCGGGCTCGATGAGCGATACGCGCACCGAGTCGCCGTGCAGGGCGGTCTTCAGCTGCTCGGGGGTCCCCTGCACCACCGCCCGGCCTCGGTTCACGATGAGCAGCTCATCGGCGAGGCGGTCGGCCTCTTCCATGTAGTGGGTCGTCAGCACGACGGTGAGCGCCTCCTCGCCCGACAGCCTCCGGATCTCGGCCCACATCACTGCGCGCGCCTCGGGGTCGAGGCCGGTCGTCGGCTCGTCGAGGAAGAGCACGGTCGGCCGGTGCACCAGCGCGGCCGCGACATCCAGCCGGCGCCGCATCCCTCCCGAGAAGGTGCTCACCGGTCGGCGCGATGCATCGCTGAGCCCGAAGTCCTCGAGCAGCGCAACGGCGCGGGCACGTGCGTCGGCCGAGGTCGCGCCGCGCAGTCGCGCCGCGATCTCGAGGTTCTCGCGGGCGGTCAGCACGGGGTCGGTGCTCGAGCCCTGCGACACGTACCCGATCGAGGCGCGCACGGCGTTCGGCGCGCGGCGCACGTCGTGGCCCGCGACGCGCGCCGTGCCCGCGGTCGGCGCGGACAGGGTGGTGAGGATCTTGGTGGCCGTCGACTTCCCGGCGCCGTTCGGGCCGAGCAGGCCGAACACGCGACCCTCCGGGACGGTGAAGCTCAGTCCGTCGACCGCGCGGATCTCGGTCCTGCGGCTGCGGTAGACCTTCACGAGTTCGTCCGCGACGATGGCGGACTCTGGGTTTTCAGGCATGGCGGAGCATCCCTTCCTTTTGTGTGGGTTTCAGGCGGTTCCGATGGGGACCGCCGGGGGGTGTGTGCGCGGGACGGCTACTCGGCGGAGGGCTTCCTCGGGCCGAACATCATGCGGGCGAGAAGGATCATCATCACGGCGAAGCCGCCGAGGAACGCGAGCGGCGCCCACCACCAGCCGACCGTGAAGACGAGCAGGACGATCACGCCGAAGGTCACGAGCCAGATGACTGCCGTGTAGATCCCGAATCGCGCGGCAGTCTCGGGCTCGTCCTCGAATCGGTTGCTCACGTCGTGCTGCCACGCCGCACGCGTCCACGCCTTGTGGCGATTCGTCTGCGTCGCGCCGAGGAAGGCGAAGAGGATGATCGAGGCGATGACCCCGAGGGCCGCGAACACGACGCACCACACCGGCAGCGTTCCGAGCGCGATCAGGCCGCCGAATCCCAGGCCGTAGAAGCCCAGGAACGTGGCGAGGCCGTAGCCGCCCGCCCGGCTGGACGGCATGGGGTGGTTGGTCGTCGTCTCCTGCGCCAGCGAGTCCCCGACGATGAGCCCGACACCGGTGGCGGCGACCCCGAGCAGCGCGATGATCGGACCGACCGGCAGCGGGAGCACTTCGGTCGCGCCGAGCACGGCCAGGGTGAGCCCGACAACGAGCAGGATCGACCAGACGACCACCCGTACGACGAACCCGGCCTTGGGCCGCACCCGGTGGCGGAGGAAGGCGGCTTGCGAGGTCTCACGGACAGTCGCCGTGTGCGGCGCCGCGCCATCCGTCTCGCTCAGCAGGTCGCGCACGTCGCCGAGCTCGGCGATCGCCTGGCGCGCGGCATCCGCGGACGATCGGCCCGAAGCCTCGAGTTCGGCGGTGCGGGCGACGAGGTTGGCCCGCACCTCCTCCTTCAGATCCTGCGCGTCGGGAGTCATCTCGATGCCGGCGAACGCCTCGTCGAGCAGGCGATGGATGTCGGAATTCATTGCTGTTCCTTCACGTCGAGAAGAGAGTCGATGATTCGTCGCGTGGCGACCCACGCGGTCACATTGCCGCGGTAGACGGCGCGGCCCGCGTCGGTGATGCGGTAGTACTTTCGCCTGCCGCCCTGCGTCTCGTCGCCCCAGTAGGACTCCACGAGCCCGTCCCTCTCGAGACGGCGGTAGGTGGCGTACAGTGTCGCCTCCTTGATCTCGTGATCGCCGCCGGTCGCGTAGCGAATGGCCTTGTAGATCTCGAAGCCGTACTGGTCGCCGTGACGCAGCACGCCGAGCACGATGGTGTCGGTGTGTCCTCGCAGCAGATCCGCCGCGAATGCGTCTTCCTGTGTCATGGCAAGTACTGTATCACATCAACTATTCTACGACGCAACTATCTTTATGCGATCAATCCGGCGAGCGTAGACTGCGGCCATGTCGTTCGACGTCGCCGCCGAGGCGTACGACAGCTTCATGGGCCGGTACTCCCGGCCGCTCGCCGCGCGTTTCGTCGACAGCGCCGGTCTGCCCCGCGAGGGTCGCGCACTGGACGTGGGGTGCGGGCCGGGAGCCCTCACCGAGCAGCTCGCCGCCCGCTTCGGCGAGACCGAGGTCGCCGGCGTGGATCCCTCCGAGAGCTTCGTGGCCGCCGCCGCGGCGAGACACCCCTGGGCGGACATCCGCCACGGCGTCGCCGAGAGCCTGCCCTTCGACGACGATGTCTTCGATGCCACGCTCGCCGAGCTCGTCGTGCACTTCATGACGGATGCCGCGGCCGGCGCCCGTGAGATGGTGCGCGTCACGCGCCCCGGCGGCGTGGTCGCGGCGTGCGTGTGGGATTTCGCAGGCGGGAGGGCGCCCCTGAGCCTCTTCTACGCGGCGCTCGGCTCGGTCGTCGCGGGAATCAACGATGAGTCGCACCTCGTCGGTGCGCGCTCAGGCGATCTGAGCACGCTGCTGCACGGTGCCGGGTGCACAGCCGTCGAGGACTCCGAACTCACGGTCGAGGTCGCCTACACCACGTTCGAGGACTGGTGGGCTCCTTACACCGTGGGAGTTTCTCTCGCCGGGCAGCAGCTGGCCGCCCTTCCCGACCTCGAGCGCGACGACGTCCGCGAACGCTGCCGGGAGCTGCTTCCCGCGGCTCCCTTCACCATCACTGCGGTCGCCTGGAGCGCGAGGGGCGAGGCCTAGCTGGCCGCGAGGCGCTTCTTCTCGGCGTCCACCATGTACGTCGCCGCCGGCCAGTGCGGGTTGATGTCCTCGAGGGCCTCGAGCAGCAGGTGCTGCACGGCGATCCGCGCGTACCACTTGCGGTTAGCCGGCACGACGAACCACGGTGCGTGCGCGGTCGAGGTGCGCTCGAACACCGTCTGGTACGCAGCCATGTACTTCGGCCAGAGCTCGCGCTCGTCGACGTCGCCGGGGTTGTACTTCCAGTGCTTGTCCGGCCGGTCCAGCCGGCGCATGAGCCGTTCCTTCTGCTCGTCGCGCGAGATGTGCAGCATCACCTTCACGATGCGGGTGCCGGCATCCGTCAGCCGCTTCTCGAATCGGTCGATCGCCCCGTAGCGACGTTCGATCTCATCGGGCGGCGCGAGTTCGCGCACACGCCCGATCAGGACGTCTTCGTAGTGGGACCGGTCGAAGACGCCGATCATGCCCGCTTCGGGGGCACGGCGCTTCACGCGCCACAGGAAGTCGTGCCGTCGCTCTTCGTCGGTCGGCTTCTTGAAAGCAGAGATCGAGACGCCCTGGGGATCGACGGAGCCCACCACGTGGCGCAGGATGCCGCCCTTGCCGGCCGAGTCCATCGCCTGCAGGACGAGCAGCACCGACGCTCGGGTCGCGTCGACGCGGCTCTGCGCATACAGCCGCTCCTGGTACTCGTCGAGCTGCAGCGCCCCCGAGGCGAGATCCTCGGCGGCGTGCTTCTTGCTGCGTTCGTATCCGGGGGTGTCCTCGGGGTCGACGTCGTCCAGGACGAATCCGTCGCCGACGCGCAGCAGCTCGGCGACATCCCCCGTCCAATGCTTCTGGCTGATCGCGATCATGTCCCCATCATGTCGCGCGGGCGGCCCGAAGTGCGGGCCGTCGTGCGAGGACGCGCCGCCTCAGGGCTAACGCGGAAGCGGAACCTCGATGATCTGCCGGCCGCCTGAGGTCGAGGTCAGCGCCTGATCGAGGGCGGAACGGGTCGTCACTCGCTGGTACTCCCAGCCGTACGCGAGCGCGAGCTGCTCGATCCGCACCGAATGCGGGGTGTACAGCACGCGATCCATGTCGGATCGCTCGGCGAGCGCCGCGACCTCGAGGTCGTCGAAGATCGTGCCGCCTCCGTCGTTGCCGACGATGACCTGGATGCGCGGTTCGCGTTCGCCCGGCGGCAGCAGCAGCGCGCCGACGTCGTGGAGGAGCGCGAGATCGCCGAGCAGCAGGCGCGTCATCCCGACCTCGGACCGCGCCTGGCTGGCCAGGGCGATGCCGAGGGCCGTCGCGACGGTGCCGTCGATGCCCGCGAGCCCGCGATTCGCGTGGACCGGCACCTTCTTTCCGCCGAGCACGGCATCCGCGACGCGGACGAGCCGCGACGACCCGAACACGAGGCGATCGTGCGGCCAGGTGGCACGCCAGACCGCGTCGACGAGGGTCGCCCGGTCAAGTGGCGCTCGGATGGCGGCGAGCTCGGCCGTGATCGCGCCGAGCCGCTCCTCCGGCATCTCCGACGCAAGCCCGGCGGCATCGGGCGCGGGTGGCGCCAGATCGACGGATGCCGCGCGCGACGCCTGCAGCCACGCCCCGAGCCACTGCCGGTCCATGTCGCCCGGGGCGACCGCGACCGCGTCGACGGCGGTCGTCGCGCCGTTCAGGTTCATGGGCTCGCCGGGTCCCCGTACCGCGATGACCTCGAGGTCTGGGTCGGACAGGAGTGCTGCCGCTTCGCGGCTGAGCGTCGGATGGCCGAGCACGATCACGCGCTCGACGGCGCCGCCGAGCGCCGGGTCGGTCAGCAGCGATCGGTACCCGTGCACCAGGTTGCGTCCGAACCGCGCGCCGCTGACGATCTCGGCGACCAGCGGCCATCCGCCCGCGTGCGCGAGCTGCTCGGCCGGAGCGCCGGCATCCGCGCCCGCGACGACGAGCGTGCGTGGGCCCCGCGCGATGACGTACGGCTCGTTCTCCGGTTCGAGCGGGATGTCGGCCTCGCCGATGCCGCCGCCGCCCTGGTAGAGCGCGCCCGAGGCCTCTTCCTCCGCCGGGATGTCGACAGGCGCGCCGTCGGGATCCTCGTCGACGGCGACGGTCAGCTCCACGGCCGGCAGGCCGAACCAGCCGGGCAGGGCGCCGGCGAGCGGCTCGCGGTACGGCAGGTTCAGATGCACCGGACCCGCGGACCACATCCCGGCGCCGAGAGCCGCGGCGACGGCCTCTTCGGCCACCCGGCGCAGCATGAGGCTCTGCTCTCCGTCGCCCGTGGGGTCGATCTCGTCCGGCACGTGAAGATCCGCCTCGTACCGCACCGTCGGCGCGAACATGCCCGGCTGACGGGTGGTCTGGTTGGCTCCGATTCCTCGCAGCTCGGGCGGCCGATCCGCGGTCAGCAGCAGCAGCGGAACCCCGGCGTGGTGAGCTTCGAGAGCGGCCGGAAGCAGATTCGCGACAGCTGTGCCCGACGTGCAGACCAGAGCGGCCGGCATCCGGGTCTCGCGTCCGATGCCCAGCGCCGTGAAGCCGGCCACGCGTTCGTCGATCCGCACATGCAGCCGCACGGATCCCCGGCGCTCCAACTCGGCCGCGACGAGGGCGAGCGCCTGGGATCGGGATCCCGGGCTCAGGACGACATGCTCGACGCCCAGTTCCACCAGGCGGGTGAGGAGCGCCGCAGCGGCATCGGTCGCGGCAGACGCGAGTCGCGGTGCCTCGCCCGTCACGGTCAGGTGACGGCGCCGCGCTGACCGCGGCTGTCGTCGTCGCCGTCCGTCGGACGCGCCGGCGGCTCGGTGGCGGGAGCTCCGGGTGACGGTGTCGCCGCGGCACCACCCGAGACGGCGGGACCCTCCGGCGGCGTCCAGCGCGGGTCGTCGTCTTCGGCGTCGAGCTGGGCGAGCTCTTCCTCGAGGCGGCGGATGCGCTCGTCCTGGTCGCTGACGGTGCCGATCCGGCCGAGGAATTCAGGGTCGTCGTCGGGAGCGCGGCGGGCGGTCCTGCTCACGCCGCGAGCGCGTCCGACCGCAAGCCAGAGGATTCCGCCGAGGACCGGCAGCAGCACGACGATGAGCACCCAGATCGGCTTGCTGACGCCGCGATGCCGGATCGGCGGCTGGATGGCGCAGTCGACGATGGTGAAGACCCAGAAGGCCGTCAGCACCAGGGCCGAAATGAGCAGCACCCGAACCACGGTTCCATCCTAGGCGGCTCACGCGCCTGTGGCCCGGTCGTGACCGAACCGTCGCCGTTCGCTCGGATTCGGCGGCCGGACGCGCGACTTAGACTTGACGGATGAAAGCGCGCTCGGCTCTCGTCTACACCGTGCTGCGGCTGCTCGCGTTCATCGTGCCGTTCGCGATCCTGATGCTGTTCCCCGTGATGCGCGAGTACTACTGGCTCGCCGCCATCTTCGCGGCGCTGATCGGCCTGAGCCTCTCGGTGATCTTCCTGCGCAGGCCGCTCGACGAGATCTCGACTGGTCTCGCGGAGCGCCGCGCCCGTGCCCGTGCTGCCTCGAGCGTGGAGACCGACGAGAGCGCAGAGGACGCCGCGGCAGACGCGGCCGAAGGACGCGCCGCCGCGGACTGAGGACTCAGGCGACGAACGCCCAGCACAGGAACGCGCCGTACGCGACCGAGGTCAGCGACATGAGCCCGAGGGCCACGACCAGTTCGCGCGGCGCACGGTAGGACCACACGATGAGGATCGCCGGCAGGGCCGACAGCAGTGCCAGCAGCGTCAGCCAGGCGATCGGGTAGAACAGTCCGAGGAAGCATGCGATCACGAACGCGACCAGCACGATCACCGTGAACAGCCACCGCGTCGCGGTGCGACCGATCAGGACGGTCAGGGTGCGCTTGCCCGCCTTGCGGTCCTGGTCGATGTCGCGGAGGTTGTTGGCCAGCAGCACCGCGCATGCGAGGAGTCCCGCACCGACGGCACCGAACCATGCCTCCTGCGGCAGCGCGAACGCCTGCACCCACGTGGTGCCGAGCGTCGCGACGAGCCCGAAGAAGACGAAGACGAACAGCTCGCCGAGGCCGTAGTAGCCGTACGGGCGCTTTCCGCCGGTGTAGAGCCATGCGGCGAGGATGCAGACGGCACCGACGGCGATGAGCCACCACTGCTGGGTGCGGACCACGATCGCAAGGCCCGCGATCGCCGCGATCAGGAAGAAGACCAGCGCGACCGTCAGCACCGCACGCGGCTTGACCTTCCGGGACGCGGTCAGGCGCGTGGGACCGACGCGGACGTCATCGGTGCCCCGGATGCCGTCGCTGTAGTCGTTCGCATAGTTCACGCCGATCTGCAGCGACACCGACACGATCAGGCAGAACAGCGCGATGACCCAGTGGAACACGTCTGTCACGAGCATGGCCGCGCCGGTGCCGATCAGGATCGGTGTCACCGCGAGCGGCAGCGTGCGAAGACGCGCTGCCGAGATCCAGTCCCGGGTGGTCGCCGGCTCGACGTGCCGCGGATCGCGGGCCTCGTGAACCTTCTGCGGGTTGCCTCGCGACGGCTGCTTGGAGGGTCCGGGGCGCTTGCGCTTCTTGCTGGGGGTGCCTGCCACGAGCACAGATCTTACGGCGCGCGTCGATGCGCACCGTAACAGGGTGCGGCGGTGTGGACAAGTCGAGATGCGCAACCCCCTGGTGTGCGTCGACGTCGTCGTCGAAACTGGCGGCATGCTGACCATGGGATCGACCGTCCTGACGGTCGAGGACATCACACGCGCCGGCGACTTCTGGCGGGCTGCGCTGGGTTACGTCAATCGCCGCGAGCCGTCGGATGACTGGGTGATCCTCGATCCGCCGTACAAGGAGAGCTGGGATGCCGCCGGTGCGAGCATCGCGCTGTCGGTGACCGGATATCCGCAGCACTATCCGCCGCGCATCCATCTCGACCTCTATGCCGACGATCAGGACGCTGAGATCCAGCGGCTTGTGAGCCTCGGTGCCCGCGAGGTCGAGTGGGACTCCTATCCCGAGGATGCCGACTGGATCGTCCTGGAGGACACCGAGGGCAACAGGTTCTGCGTCGTGCAGACCTGACCCGGGTCAGTGCAGCGCCGCCACCGCGGAGCGGATCGCCTCGCGGTCGGGCTTGCCGCTGGGAAGCGTGGCGAGGTCGTCGACGAGCACCAGCCGGCTCGGGCGTGCGTGCGGCCCGATCTCGCTCGACACGGCCTGGCGGGCCTCTTCGAGCTGCACCGACTCGCTCCGCCGAAGCGCCTCGCCTCGCGGGACGACGACGACGGATGCCTCGCCCCAGCGCGGGTCGGACACGCCGACGACGACGGCCGACTCTAGGCCGGGAATCCCCCGCACCACTCGTTCGACACGGTCGAGTGACACGTTGAGGCCGCCCGAGACGATGACATTGTCGATGCGTCCGCGCACCCGCAGCACGTCGTCCTCGATCAGCCCGGCATCGCCGGTGAGATACCACCGCGTGCCGTCGGCGGTGCGGTGGAACACGGCATCCGTCATCTCGGGGTCGCCGACGTAGCCGTCCGCGAGGACAGGGCCTGAGATCTGCACCTCGCCCTCGACGATGCGGACCGAGACTCCGCGCAGTGCCACACCGTCGTAGACGCATCCCCCGCTCGTCTCGGTCGAGCCGTAGGTGCGGACGACCCGCGCTCCCGCGGCCTCGGCGCGCTCGAGTGCGATCGCGGGCAGCCCCTGCCCGCCGACGAGGATGGTCTCGAACGAGCGGAGTGACGCGAGCACAGTGGAATCGGTCTCGGCGGCATCCAGAAGTCTCGTCAGCTGCGCGGGAACGAGCGAGGTGAAGGTCGGGATGCGGACGCCGCGCTCTGTCGAGACCATCATGAGCGCTGCGGCCGCGAAGGACTGCGGAGTGAACGATCCGCTCAGGATCGCGGGCTCACGGTCGGCGACGATGGACCGGACCATCACCTGCATGCCGGCGACATAGCTCGCCGGCAGCGCGAGCAACCACATGCCCTCCCCCACCCGTTCCGCGGTCGCGAGGGCGCTCGCCGTGAGGGCGTCGCGGCTGAGCACCACGCTCTTCGGGATGCCGGTGGATCCGGACGTCGTGACCACGACGGCGGTGCCCGGGCGCACCTCGCCGGGCAGCACGTTGACTCCCCCCAGGCCGAGCGCGGGCCCCGCGCCGTGCAAGGCGCTCTTGAGAGCGCGCAGGATGTCGCGAGGATCGTCGCCGATGACGGGCTCGAGTCTCATGCGCGCCCCGGGTTTCGACTCGCGGCGGCGCTCGCGGGGTTTCGACTCGCGGCGCTTCGCGCGGCTCGCTCAACCTTGACCCGTGCCGCATCAACGCCGCTCCGCGGCATTGAACCGGCCCGCGTCAATACTGCCATGGGTAAGGCGCCCAATCCGGGTCTCGCTTCTCGAGGAACGCATCGCGGCCCTCGACTGCCTCGTCGGTGCCGTACGCAAGGCGCGTCGCCTCGCCCGCGAACACCTGCTGGCCGACCAGGCCGTCGTCGACGGCGTTGAACGCGAACTTCAGCATGCGGATGGCCGTCGGCGACTTCGTCAGGATCGTGCGGGCCATCGCGATCGCCTCGCGCTCCAGATCGGCGTGCGCCACCACCCGGTTCACGGCGCCCATCTCGTACGCGCGCTGCGCCGAATACTCCTCGGCGAGGAAGAAGACCTCGCGTGCGAACTTCTGACCGATCTGGCGGGCGAAGTACGCCGAGCCGTAGCCGGCGTCGAAGGACCCGACATCCGCATCGGTCTGCTTGAAGCGCCCGTGCTCGGCGCTGGCGATCGACAGGTCGCACACCACGTGCAGCGAGTGCCCGCCCCCAGCCGCCCAGCCGGGGATCACCGCGATGACCACCTTCGGCATGAACCTGATCAGGCGCTGCACCTCGAGGATGTGCAGGCGGCCGACGGATGCCGCGGGTGCGGCGCCGGTCCCCGAGCTCGTCGGAGAGCCGATGCGTTCCGTCTCGCCTTCGGCTTGCCCAACGTCCGGGGCGGGGCCGCCGCCCGGCTCGTACCGGTAGCCGTCGCGTCCCCGGATGCGCTGGTCGCCTCCCGAGCAGAATGCCCAGCCGCCGTCCTTGGGGCTCGGACCGTTGCCGGTGAGGAGGACGGCGCCGATCCGCGGGTCCTGGCGGGCGGTGTCCAGCGCGCGGTAGAGCTCATCCACGGTGTGCGGGCGGAAGGCGTTGCGCACCTCCGGACGATCGAAGGCGATGCGCGCGATCCGGCCGTCCTTCGACACGTGCGCGGTGATGTCGGTGTAGGAGTCGTCGCCGGGTGGCGGCATCCATTCATCAGCGTCGAAGAGCTCCGAGACCATGGGGTTCAGCCTACGACCGCCGGATGCCGCGGCTCACACGCCGTTCTTCGCGTCGCGCCACCGCAGCCACGAGGTGACGAGGTCGTAGTCGTAGTCGGGTCCGCCGAACCCGAGCGTGAACATGCGCGTGCCGCCGTCGTACAGTGTGTCGGCGGTGTCCTGGCTTCGCCGCTCGAGCTCGTTCGAGATCACGAGGGAACTCGTGTCCCGGCCCTCCTTCTCGGCCCAGCGCTCGATCACCGAAAGCTTGTGCGCCAGCCCGTCGGGACGCACGAAGCTGTGCCAGATGTCGGCGTGCCGGGCGACGAGACGCAGCGTCTTCTGCTCGCCGCCGCCGCCGATCATCACCGGGATCCTGCGGGTCGGCGCGGGATTGAGCTTCGCCCACCTCGCCTCGATCCGCGCCAGACCCTCGGCGAGGTCGTTGAGACGGGTGCCGGGCGTGCCGAACTCGTAGCCGTACTCGTCGTAGTCGCGCTCGAACCAGCCGGCGCCCGTGCCGAAGATGAACCGGCCCTCGCCGCCGCGCGCCGACATGTGGTCGATCGTGCGGGCCATGTCCGCCTGCAGGTCGGCGTTGCGATAGCTGTTGCAGTTGACGAGCGCGCCGAATTCGACCCGCTCCGTCTGCTCCGCCCAGGCGCCGAGCATCGTCCACGACTCGAAGTGCATACCGTCGCGGTCGCCGTAGAGCGGGAAGAAGTGATCCCAGTTGAACAGGATGTCGACACCCATGTCTTCGAGATGGGTGACGGCATCCCGGATCTGCGGGTAGGTGACCTGCTGGGGGTGCAGCTGCACGCCGAGGCGCACGGGAGTGTCGAGGAGCATGTCGCAAGCCTAGAAGCCCTGCACCATGCCGGCGGCCGCGGAGCGCGACATCCGCCAGGTCTTGACGATGCCGTCGACGATGTTCCAGCCCGCGATCACGACGATGGCGAAGCCGGTCAGGATCGAGACGATGGAGTACACCTCGGCCGCCGAGTCCTCGGGGATCACCGTGGTGAAGAACGCTTCGTTCAGCAGCGCGTTCTGCGACAGCAGGTAGAGCGCCGGGACCGCGCCGGAGAGGGCGATCAGGGCATTGGCGAATGCCAGTTCCTTCGTCCATCGGCGCGTGCGGAACAGCACGACGGCGAAGATCGCCTCGGCGACGATCAGTGCGAGCAGGCCGGCGATCCACCACGGCCACAGTCCCGGGCTCAGGATCGGCAGTGGCGCGCCGTCGATGCGGACGAATCCGATCAGCTGATCCCACAGCACGGCGACCGCGGCGGCGGCGAGGAAGACGAGCGTGACCACGAGGTCGGCCACCCCCACGCCGACGGGCCGAGGCTCGGGGAGATGATCGAGACTCCACTCGGGCAGGGCCCCCCGGGGCCGCCCTGAGCCCGCGCGCTCGAGAAGCGCGAACACGAGCGTCACCCAGAAGCACAGGTGCACCGCGATCGACAGGGCGCCGACGACCGCCGACCCGATGACGGCGCCGATGGAGGCCCCGGCGATGAGCTGCCCGAGCGTGATTCCCGCGACCCCGAGCGGCAGGACGATGCACAGCAGCAGCTTCAGCAGCCGCCACCAGACCAGATACAGGCGCGGCCCGATGAGATACAGGCGGCGGTCGGTGTATCCGGCGGCGAGCACATCGGGATCGCCGAACTCGGTCAGCACGACGCGCTCGGCGGCATCCCTCGACTCGCCCTGTTCGACCCGCGCGTCGATCTGGTCGTCGATCGACGCGCGCAGCTCGGCTGCGAGGTCAGCGCGCTGCTGTTCGGGTACCGTGCGCATCGCCGCCGCGATGTAGCGATCCGTGAGGGTGGTGCTGCCGTTCATGTCAGTTCTCCTGGGGGAGTGCGTCGATCGCCCCGGCGATCGACCGGAATTCTTCGGTGAGCTGTGCGGCCAGGCGTGCGCCCGCCGCGCTGGTGCGGTAGAACTTGCGAGGCCTCGCCTCGTCGGTGTTCCACTCGCTCGTGAGATGCCCTTGTTTCTCGAGGCGCCGCAGCAGCGGGTAGAGCGTGTTGGCGTCGGTGTCGAAGCCTCGGGCGCCGAGCTGCTCGAGCAGCCCGTAGCCGTAGCCGGGCCGCTCGAGCAGCCGCAGGCATGCGAGCACGACCGTGCCGCGCCGCAGCTCCTGCAGGTGGGTGTCGAGTGCCTCGGTCTCGCTCATGCCTCACACTATACTGTGTGACACACACTATAGTCAACCGCACATCGTTGTTTGAGCTGTATTCGCCACTTGCCTACCGCGCATGCTGGTGCAAGCCCCTGACGAGCACGCCATCCGGGCGCAACACTCGACCGTGGGAGGCGTGATGAGAATCAGCGATACGAGTGACCTGTGGTGGAAGACCGCCGTCATCTACTGCGTCGACGTGGAGATGTTCTTCGACAGCGACGGCGACGGAGTCGGCGATCTCGCGGGCCTGGCGCGGCGGATCGACTACCTCGCCGACCTCGGCGTGACCTGCCTGTGGCTGATGCCGTTCTACCCGTCCCCCGGTCGGGACGACGGCTACGACATCACCGACTTCTACGGCGTCGACCCTCGACTCGGCAGCCATGGAGACCTCGTCGAGGTCATCAGAACCGCGAACGACCGCGGCATCCGGGTCATCGTCGACCTCGTCGTGAACCACACGTCCGACAAGCACCCGTGGTTCGTCAACGCCCGCCGCAGTCGCACCTCGAAGTTCCGCGACTTCTACGTGTGGGCCGACAAGCCACCGAAGACGCAGCAGAAGACGGTCTTTCCAGGCGAGGAGTCCAGCGTCTGGCAGCTCGACGAGGAGAGCGGGCAGTACTACCTGCACAGCTTCTACCGCTATCAGCCCGACTTGAACATCGCGAACCCCCATGTGCACGACGAGATCGCGAAGATGATCGGGTTCTGGCTCGAACTCGGGGTCGACGGATTCCGCGTGGATGCGGTGCCGTTCCTGATCGAAGCCCCGCCCGGGGTCGTCATCAAGGATCCGCACGAGTTCCTGCGCGACCTGCACCGGTTCCTGCAGCGACGGCGCAGCGCCGCGGTGCTGCTGGGCGAGGTGAATCTGCCTTTCGATCAGCAGCTGCAGTTCTTCGGCGGTGCCGGCGCCGAAGAACTCACGCTGCAGTTCGACTTCATCTCCATGCAGGCGCTCTATCTCTCCCTCGCGCGGTCCGACCCGGCGCCGCTCGTCCGTGCCCTCGCGGGGCGACCCGTGATCGCCTCCGAGTCGCAGTGGGCGAATTTCGTGCGCAACCACGACGAGCTCACGCTCGACAAGCTCACGGATGCCGAGCGCCAGGAGGTCTTCGACGCGTTCGCCCCCGATGAGCGCCAGCGGGTCTACGGCCGCGGCATCACGCGGCGCATCCCCCCGATGCTGAGCGGCGATCCACGCCGCATCCGCATGGTCTACAGCCTGCTGTTCACGCTGCCGGGCACGCCCGTCCTCTTCTACGGCGAGGAGATCGGGATGGGCGAGAACACCGAGATCGAGGGAAGGCGGTCGGTGCGGACGCCGATGCAGTGGACCGCCGGCAAGAACGGCGGGTTCTCGTCCGCCGCACCCTCGCGGCTGGTGGCGCCGCCGCCGGCGGACGGGTACGCGCCGCAGCATGTCAACGTGGAGGCACAGCTCGCCGACGACGGATCCCTGCACCATTTCATCCGGCGGCTCGCCGCAAGGTATCGCTCGTCGGCCGAGCTCGGCTGGGGGCGCTTCGACGTGCTCGACCAGGACCACTCCGCCGTGCTCGCCCACTCGCTGACGGCGGATGTGGGACGATCCATAGCGCTGCACAACTTCTCGGATGTGCCGGTGCAGTCGACGTTGACATTGGGCGACGAACCCGAGGCCGAGGCACTGATCGACCTGCTCGGACCCGAGCGGATCGCACTCGATGATCGCAAGCGCGCCACGATCGAGCTGCCTGCGTACGGATACCGCTGGCTGCGCGTGGTTCGACCGGGCCAAGGCCGATTGTCCTGACACGGCATGATGGAGCTGTGAGCAACGACGCCGCGGCATCCCCTCCCCCGCTCGACGACCTCCTCGCTTCCGCGCGCGTCGTGGTCCTTCCGCTCGCCACCCCATTCCGCGGCATCGACGTCCGCGAGGCCGTCCTGTTCCAGGGGCCCGAGGGGTGGACCGAGTTCTCGCCGTTCGTCGAATACGGCGACGACGAAGCGTCGACGTGGCTCGCCGCGGCGATCGACTTCGGGTGGATGCCGCAGCCCGCCCCCTTGCGGAATGAGGTCCCGGTGAACGCCACCGTGCCGGCCGTGGCTGCGGCATCCGTCCCCGAATTGCTGGCGCGCTTCGACGGCTGCCGCACCGCGAAGGTCAAGGTCGCCGAGCCCGGACAGCGGCTCACCGACGACATCGCGCGCGTTGCGGCGGTGCGGGAAGCGCTCGGCGTGGAGGGCCGGATCCGCGTCGACGCCAACGGCACCTGGAACGTCGACGAGGCCGAGCGAGCGCTTCACGCCTTCGCCGAGTACGACCTCGAGTACGCCGAGCAGCCGTGCGAGACGGTCGAGGAGCTCGCCGAGCTGCGACGGCGCGTGAAGTACATGGGCATCCCGATCGCCGCGGACGAAAGCGTGCGCAAGGCCGCCGATCCGACGGCGGTCGCGCGGGCCGGTGCCGCCGATCTGCTCGTGATCAAGGCCCAGCCGCTCGGCGGGGTGCGGCGAGCGCTCGCGATCGTGGCCGAAGCCGGCCTGCCGGCGGTCGTCTCGAGCGCACTCGACACATCGGTGGGGCTGTCGATGGGACTCGCCCTCGCCGCCGCTCTCCCCGCGCTGGACTACGACTGCGGCCTGGGGACGGCATCGCTGTTCACGGCGGATGTCGCGAGCCCGGCGCTTGCGCCGCGCGGCGGGGTCCTGCCGGTGGGGCGGGTGGCGCCCGACCCTTCCCGGCTCGACGAGCTGACTGCGTCCATGGATCGCCAGGAGTGGTGGCGCGCCCGGATCGCGCGCTGCCATGCGCTGCTCGGCGGCTGAGGCGCGGTATCGCCTCCGGGCGGCGGCTGCCGGCGACGTCAGTGCTCGGGCACGTCGATGATGAGCTGTGCGACGCGGGCGAGCTCGGCGTTGGTGTGGGCGCACATCTGCTCGTGGTCGAGACCCGCCATCACCGCGCGCACCGATGCGCCATCCCACACCGTGAGCATCAGTCGCGCCGCCTCGTCCGAGGTCATCCGGAACCGCAGCGACTTCGCCCGCGCGATGTCGTCGATGATCTGCGAGACACTCCGGCGCATCTCGTCCTCCTGTGCCAGGTACGCCGTGGCCAGCCGAGGAGTGCGCAGCGCGTGGATGCGGATCTCGTTCCTGAGCAGAACGCCCAGCCGGTCGTCCGCTGAGACGTCGAGCACCTGCTGGACGATGTCGAGGGCGAGGGTCGGCAGCTCACTGAGCGCCCCGGCGCTCTCGAGCTCGAGCACCCGGGTGCGAACGGCTCGAACCCGCTCGCGAGCGACGTTCCCCGCGAGCTCCAGGAACAGCTCGTCCTTGGTCTCGAAGTTCGAGTAGAAGGCGCCGCGCGTGAAGCCGGCACGCTCGCAGATGGCTTCGACGGAAGCGGCGTCCAGCCCCACCTCGGCGAACACCTGTGCGGCGGCGTCCAGCAGCTTCTGGCGGGTGGCTTCGCGGCGGCGCGTGGTCGCGACGACGTCGGTCATCGATCCTCCTCACGCCTCGCCTGCCGAGTTTATCGAAACACACACGGAGTACTCAGGTTCGGGCCTCCCGTTCGCTCTACGATACACTCATGTATCCGATACAGCGCCGTATCGATTCTGAAGAATACTTCTGATCCCGACCACGGAGGCGCTGTTGTCCACCCTGCTCTACGCACTCGGCCGCTGGTCCTACCGTCACCCGTGGCGCGTTCTCGTTGCGTGGCTCCTCCTGCTCGGCATCGCCGGCGGAAGCGCCGCCCTCTTCATGAAGGGCACCGACAACGCCTTCTCGATCCCAGGCACCGAGGCGCAGGCGGGCATCGAGCAGCTGAGCCGCTCCTTCCCACAGGCGAGCGGCACGAGCGCGCAGATGGTCGTCGTCGCGGCCGACGGCCACAAGGTCACCGATGAGTCCTATTCGTCCGCGATCGAGCACACGGTGTCGTCGATCGAAAACCTCGACGGAGTCCTGGCGGTCACCGATCCATTCGACAAGATGGTGACGGGCCTCGTCTCGGATGACGGTTCGGCAGCGATCGTGCGCCTGCAGTTCGACGGGCAGGCGACCGCTGTCTCCCCCGAGACGAAGACCGCGCTGAAGGATTTCGGCGCAGAGCTGCAGCAGTCGCTGCCCGAAGGATCGCAGGTCGCGGTCGGTGGCGACCTGTTCTCGCAGTCGCTCCCGAAGATCTCGATCATCGAGGCCGTAGGCGTCATGATCGCGCTGTTCGTCCTCATCGTGACCTTCCGGTCCTTCCGGATGGCATGGTTCCCCCTCGCGAGCGCCATCATCGGGGTGGCGCTGGCCGTGTCGCTCATCTTCGTCGCCACCGCATTCGCGAGCATCTCGTCAACCACGCCGCTCCTCGCGATCATGCTCGGACTCGCCGTCGGCATCGACTACGCGCTGTTCATCGCCGCGCGACATCAGGACCAGGTCCGAGCCGGGGTCGGGCCCGAGGAGTCCGCCGCCCGCGCCACCGGCACGGCCGGTTCGGCTGTCGTGTTCGCCGGAGTGACGGTGCTCATCGCGCTGATCGGCCTCTCGTTCGCCAACATCCCCTTCCTGACCACGATGGGCATCGCGGCGTCCGTCGCCGTCGCGATCGCCGTACTGGTCGCGATCACGCTCACCCCCGCGTTCCTCGGGTTCGTCAAGGGCCAGGTCGTGGGTTGGAAGCGGCGCTCGCGCAGCTCCCGGTCGTCGAGCGGACTGGCACGCCCCGAGCCCACGAATGACGCGGCGACGGAGGAGAGCGTCCCCGCCAGAAGGTCGGCCCCGGCCAAGGCGAAGCGGGGATTCGCCGACCGCTGGGTGACCGGGGTCACGCGGCATCCGGTCGTCACGACGGTCGCCGTCATCGTCGGCCTCGGCGTCCTCGCCATCCCGGCCGCCAGCCTGCGTCTCGCCCTGCCCAATGCCGGCATGCAGCCGACCTCGAGCGAGGCGCGACAGGCGTACGACCTCACGTCGGAGCATTTCGGCCCCGGATTCAACGGTCCGCTCATCATGACCGGCACGATCGTCACCTCGAACGACCCGCTCAAGCTGATGAAGGACCTCGCGACCGAGATCGAGAAGATCCCCGGCGTGAAGACCGTCGCACTGGCCACGCCTAACCAGACCGCCGACACCGGCATCATCCAGATCGTGCCCGAGACGGCGCCCGACGACCCTGCGACCGCGGATCTGGTGCGCGAGCTGCGCGCCCAGCACGACCGGCTCCTCGACAAGTACGGCGTCGACTTGAAGGTCACCGGCTTCACGGCGGTCGCGATCGACATCTCGGACCGCCTCGGCGGGGCACTGCTCCCCTTCGGCGTGTTCGTCGTCGGGCTCTCACTGATCCTCCTCACGATCGTCTTCCGCTCGATCTGGGTGCCGATCAAGGCCGCCCTGGGCTATCTGCTGTCGGTGGCCGCCGCATTCGGTGTCGTGGCCGCGGTGTTCGACTGGGGCTGGCTCGCAGGGCCGCTCAACGTCGACAAGATCGGCCCTGTGATCAGCTTCATGCCGATCATCCTGATGGGCGTGCTGTTCGGCCTGGCGATGGACTACGAGGTGTTCCTCGTGTCGCGCATGCGGGAAGACTTCGTCCACGCCCGTGCTCGCGCCGGGGGTGCCGATCGCGCGCTCGCCGTCAATGCGGTGCGCTCCGGGTTCACGGCATCCGCACGCGTGGTCACGGCGGCCGCCGTCATCATGTTCGCGGTCTTCGCGGCCTTCGTCCCCGAGGGCGACGCCTCGCTCAAGCCCATTGCGCTGGGTCTCGCCGTCGGCATCGTGATCGACGCCTTCGTGGTCCGGATGACGCTGGTCCCCGCCGTGATGGCGCTCCTCGGTGAGAAGGCCTGGTGGATGCCGCGCTGGCTCGACCGCGCACTCCCCCACTTCGACATCGAAGGCGAGGCCGTGGAGCGGGAACTCGCCCTGCACGACTGGCCCGAGCCCGACACGCGGGCGGCCGTCGTCGCCGAGGACCTCGTCCTCGCGGAGGGCGACATCGAGCTCTACAGCGCGGCGAGCGTGCGCGTGGAGCCCGGCGATTCGCTCATCGTGACGTCGGCCGATCCGCGCGCGGCGCGAGCTCTGCTGCTCACGGTCGCTGGCCGTGTCGCCCCCACCGGCGGCCGGCTGCGCGTGGCAGGTCATCTGCTGCCGGAGCGCGCCGCGTGGGTGCGCTCGCACGTCGGCGTCGCGCTGCTGGACGGCGCCGACGACCCGGTGGCGGAACTGCGCCGCGCGGTCCGCGGCGGTGCGCCCATCGTCGTCGTCGACGGCGCCGACGCGCTCACGTCGACGGCTGTGCGCGACCGCGCCGCCGCCGTGCTGCGCGACGCCGGCTCGCCGACGGTCCTCGTCTCGGCGACCGACCCCGACCTGGCCCGCGCCCTGCTCGCCGAGGCCCGTCGCTCCGGCACGGCCGTCCTCGATCTCTCCGCTTCCGCCCTGCCCTCCGAGGTGCTCTCATGACCGCGAACCGCCTGTCCCTGGCCCTCGAACGGGCGCGCACGCGTCGTCCCGTGACGTGGCTGACCCTGATCGGGGTGCTGCTGCTGCCCGTCGTGATCGGCGGCATCCTCGTCGCCGCGCTCTACAACCCCGTCGAGCGACTCGACGGGCTGAACGCCGCCATCGTGAACGATGACAAGCCGGTCACGATCAAGGGGCAGTACGTGCCGCTCGGACGGCAGCTCACCGCAGGGCTCGTCAAGGGCTCGGACTCCGAGCCCAGCAACCTCACGTGGACGCTCTCGAATGCGGATGACGCGGCGAAGGGTCTCGCCGACGGCACCTACTCCGCCGTGGTCACCATCCCCGAGAACTTCTCGGCGGCAGCGACGTCGACCCAGCCCGGCGAGACTCCGACCCAGGCGACCATCAACGTGCAGACGCCGCCCGACAGCCTGATCGTCGACGACGCCATCACCTCGCAGGTGACGACGGCGGCGGCATCCCTGATGGGCGACCAGCTCTCGAAGGTCTATCTCGAGAACGTGTTCCTCGGGTTCACGACTCTCGGCGACCAGCTCGGAAAGGCCGCCGACGGCGCCCACAAGCTCGCATCCGGCGCGCAGACGGCCGCCGACGGCGCCGCCGCGCTGCCCGGCGGGGCGACGAAGCTCGCCGACGGGGCGCGGGGGATCGCATCGGGCGCCTCGAGCCTCGGCGGCGGCCTCACCACGATCGCCGGCAAGACACGCGATGCCGCAGCAGGGACGAACCAGCTGGCCGCGGGACTGGATGGAGCCGCCGCGAACGTGAAGAGCCCCGAGCTGGTCGCCGCGGCGGCCGCGTCCGCAACGTATGCGAAGCAGGCGGCCGACCAGACCGCTGCGCTGGCCCAGACCTCGGGCGGAGTCGCGCAGTCGGCCCAGACCCATGCCCAGACGATGGGCGGCCTCGCAGCCGACTGCGTCGCTGGGGGCGGGTCTGCCGCGTTCTGCGCGCGCGTCGCCGATGCCGCCGCGGCTTCGGTCGCACTCGCCCAGTCCGCCGGGGGCGCCGCCCAGGGTGCAGTCGCGGCCGCCACGAGCGCCGGCACCGCGAACGGATACGCCGCCCCGACATCGTCCGGGATCAGCCAGCTGACGACGCAGACCAGTGCCGGGCTGACGGATGCCGCGAACCAGACCCGCGTTCTAGCGGGCGGCCTCACCCAGCTGGCGGGCGGCATCGACCAGTCCGCTTCGGGAGCGGTGGCGCTCTCGAGCGGCGCATCGCAGCTCGGAACCGGCGGCGACCAGCTCGCATCGGGAGCGCGGTCCCTCGCTGCCGGCGTCCAGTCCATCGCCGCCGGCACCGGCGACCTCGCCGGCGGACTCCACAAGGCGGCATCGTCGCTGCCGAAGTACACGGATGCCGAGGCCACGAGCCTCGCGGATGTCGTGGCCGATCCGGTCGCGGCGAAGGGTGCCGGAACCTCGCTCTTCGGCGCATCGGCCATTCCGCTGCTCGCGATGCTCGCGCTGTGGTTCGGCGGACTCGCGACCTTCGTGGCGCTCCAGGCCGTATCGCGCCGCGCCCTGACCTCCCGCGCCCCGTCCGCGGTCCTGGCGCTGCGCGGCTTCGCGCCTGCGGCCGCGCTCGGCGCGGCGCAGGGTCTGCTCGTCGCCGGAGTGGTGCAGTTCGCGGCATCCTACGACTGGGCCTCGTGGTCGGTGTTCGCCGGCATCTCGATCGCCGCGGGCATCGCGTTCGCCGCCGTCAACCAGGCACTCGTCGCGGTGTTCGGCGGGGCCGGCCGGTGGATCTCGGCTCTCGTCGGCGTCCTCGCCGTCGCGACGGGCGTCGTCTCCACGGTGCCGGGAGTGCTGTCGAGCGTCGCGGCCCTCATGCCGACCGCGCCGGCCTACAACGGCATGGTCGCGGCGCTCACCTCGGCATCCGGGGTCGGTGCGGCACTGGCCGGCCTCGCGATCTGGTCGCTGCTCGCATTCCTGGCGACCGTCATCGCGGTCGCCCGCAAGCGGACGACATCCGCGCGCGAGCTGCTCGCGGCATCCCCCGCCCCTGCCTGACCTCGCGACCTCGGGCCTCGAGAAACCACGAGCCCGCTGACAAACCGGAATCCCGCCCAGAAACCACGCAGCACGTGGATTCTCGGCGGGATTCCGGTTTCTCAGGCTCGCGGAGCCCGGTGGGCCTCGCCGAGGTCAGTGCAGGCCGGAGTAGGCGTGCAGGCCCTTGAAGAACATGTTCACGATCGTGAAGCTGAAGAGCACAGCCGCGAACCCGATGATCGAGAGCCATGCGGACCGCGATCCGCGCCAGCCCCGCGTCGCGCGAGCGTGGATGTATCCGGCGTAGAGGACCCAGATGACGAAGGTCCACACCTCTTTGGTGTCGAAGCCCCAGTAGCGTCCCCACGCGTCGTTGGCCCAGATCGAGCCGGCGATGAGGGTGAAGGTCCAGAAGATGAACCCGAGGATCGCGAACCGGTACGCGAGCGACTCCAGCGCCTCGGCGCTGGGAAGAGTCCGAAGGAATCCGGGCCCGGCCTTCACCGGGGAACCGGCTTCCGCCGCGAGCGCCTTGCGTTCTCGACGCGCCTGCATCAGCTGGACGACCGACAGCCCGAACGCGAGTGCGAACAGCGCCGTCGCAAGCGAGGCCACGAACACGTGGATGACGAGCCAGACGCTCTTGAGCGGATCCATGAGCGGCACGATCTCGACGTAGAACGCGAGCGTCGCGCCGCCGAGCAGCAGCACGACCAGCCCGGTGATGAACGAGCCGAGGAACCGCAGGTCGTACCGGAAGAGCACCCCGAGATACACGGCGACGACGAGCATCGTGCCCGTCAGGGCGAACTCGTACATGTTCGACCACGGCACGCGCCCGGCCGCGATCCCCCGCGTCACGTCGCCGCCGACATGGAAGAGGAACGCGAGCACAGTGAGGGAGGTGCCGATCCGTGCCCACAGCAGCCTGCGACGTTCGGCCGGACGGGCGTTCAGGGCCTCGTCGGCGATGCGCACCTCGTCCCGCACGCGGCTGATCGCGGTCGCGCCGACCGCTCCCGCAGCGGCGCCGACGAGTTCGCGCTCGCGCGCGTCTTTGGTGTCTACGACCTGCGCCGACCGGCGCGCCAGGTCCACGGCATACGCGATGAACGCCAGTGCATAGATCGTGATGGCGGTCCAGACCAGAAGAACCGAGACCGAATCGAGGGTGAGCGGGGCGGTTTCCGGCATAGGGATATCCTACGTCCGCGTCGGGCGCGGCTTCGAAGCCGGGTCGGTCGCATCCGCCGCCCGCGTGCGCAGCACGGACTCGAGGGCGTCGCCGTGGCGCTGCGCGAGCTGGCCGACGGCGCCGTCGAGCGGCGGATCCTCGCCGCGTGCGAGTCCTGCGTACTCGATCCGAAGGGTGCGGCCCTGCGCTACGACCTTCACCCAGACCCGGCGGCGCGGCACGAACAGCGCCACGAGCAGCCCCGCCGTGGCGAGCACGGCGAACGCGAGGATCCACGGGGCAACGACATCCCGATGTATCGAGAGGGAGACGAATCGCTTGACCGAGCCGTCATAGCCCTGAGCACCGGTTGGTGCTTCGTTCTCGAAGGTGATCGTGCCGTAGCCTTTCGGCAGCTTCTGCGTCTGGCCAGGCGCCAGCTCGATCGAGTCGACCCCGGTCTTGCCGCCGGTGAGCTGGGTCATGCCGGTCGGGTCGAGCGTGTAGACCGAGCGGGGCGTGCCGTCGTCGATGCCGAGATCGCCGGCATACACGTTGAGCGAGACGACCGGGTTGACCAGCGCGGGGTACGCGGAAGAGAACGCTCCCGAGGCCAGCGGCGCCTGCGTCGGATAGAAGAACCCGACGAGACCGAGCTGCTTCGGAAGCCCGTCCGGCACCTTGATGACCCCGAGCGAGGTCATGTTCTTGTCCTGCGGCAGGAACGGCACCGACTCCGAGTACACGATGTCGCCGGCGGCGTTGCGGATCGTGATGGTCGGCGCGTAGCCATTGCCCATCAGGTAGATCCGGTCGCCCGCCAGGGTGAGCGGATGGTTCACCCGCACCTCGCCGGTTTGCGCCGGCTGGCCTGCGATCTCGGTGGTGAGGTGCGCCGCGAAGTCCCCCGCGTTGCCGGCTCCGGTCGTGCCGGCCGGCTGGTACGTCACCGAGAAGTGGTCGAGCGTCAGCGAATACGGCGTCAGCCTGTCTTCGTCGACGAAACGGCCCGGATTGAACGACGCGTAGTCGAGCATGGTGTTGACGAAGGTGCGGCCCTCGATGATGATGCTCTGGCCGGTGTAGGTGAACCCGCCGCCGAGGCCGACTGCGACGAGCACGCCGACCAGCGCCGCGTGGAACACGAGGTTGCCGGTCTCGCGGAGATAGCCCCGTTCAGCTGAGACCGAGAGGGTCGCGCCGCTGTCGTAGCGCTCGACGCGGTAGCCGGCCTTGCGCAGCTGGTCGTGGGCGAGCTGGATCGCGCGCTCGGCGTCGGCCGCACTGGTGCTGGGCTCGGTCGAGGCATCCATCCCGGAATCCAGTTCGACGATCGACTCGCGGTGCGCGTCGAGCCGTTCGAGCCGCGCGGGCGTGCGCGGCGGCCGCGCGCGAAGGGCCTTCCAATGGTGCCGCGTGCGCGGTATCACGCAGCCGATCAGCGACACGAACAGCAGGATGTAGATCGCCGAGAACCACGGCGACGAGTAGACGTCGAACAGGCTCAGCTTGTCGAGCACCGGCGCGAGGTCCGGATTGTCGGCGAAGTACTGCGTGACCCCGTTCGGGTCGGCGCCGCGCTGGGGCACGAGAGAGCCGGGCACCGCGGCGATCGCCAGCAGCAGCAGCAGCACCAGCGCGGTGCGCATCGAAGTGAGCTGGCGCCACGCCCAGCGGAGCCAGCCGACGACGCCCAGGGGTGGCTGGGTGATACCGGATGCCTCGTCCGCGGCGTCTAGGGCGGCGTCGGCGTGATCGGCAGGGCGGAGCGTCCCCTCGACGGGAGCGCCGATCTCGGAGGCGGTCGAAGCGTCAGAGCGGGAGCGGGACACCGAGGAACACCCCCTGCAGCTGAGTCATGAACGTCGTCCACACACCCGTCACCATGAGTATGCCGAGCACGATGAGGATCGCGCCGCCGATGAGGTTCACCGCGCGGATGTGCCGGCGCAGAAACGCGACCGACCGTGTCGCCCAGCCGAACCCCAGCGTGAGCAGGATGAACGGGATGCCGAGGCCCAGCGAGTACGCGAGGCCCAGGATCGCGCCCCGCGCGGCGGACCCGCCGTCGAACGACATCCCGAGGATCACCGCGAGGGTGGGGCCGATGCAGGGCGTCCAGCCGATGCCGAGCGCGATGCCGAGCAGCGGGGCCCCGATCAGTCCGAGATTGCTGCGGACCTGCGGCCGGATGGTGCGCTGAGCCATGCCGAAGATCCCGATGAAGACCAGGCCGAGGGCGATGATGACGACCCCGAGCACGCGCGTGATGATGTCCGCATACTCGACGAGGAACCGGCCGAGGGTGCCGCCGAGCATGGCGACGCTCATGAAGACGAGCGTGAACCCCGCGATGAACAGCACGACCCCGAGCAGCAGCCGGCCGCGCGGAGGCGCGTCGACGGTGACGGCGGTCGTCGCTCGGGCCACGGCGGTGGCTGATCCATCACGCGACACGGCCGAACCGTCGGCCGAGGAAGCCGTGTCTGTCGCTGGGCGCGGTGTCACCGCCCCGCCGATGAAGCCGAGGTATCCGGGCACGAGCGGCAGCACGCACGGCGACAGGAACGAGATCAGCCCCGCGAGCACCGCGATCGGGATCGCGAGCAGCAGCGATCCGTCGGCGACGATGCCCGCCGGGTTCACAGCTCCCCCAGCGTGTCCCGCACGAGGGCTGTCAGCACGGACGCGTCAGGCAGCTGGCCGATGATCCGCGCCGCGACGCGACCCTCGCCATCCAGCACCAGCGTCGTCGGGGTCGCATTGATCGGCGTCCGCTCGGCGAACGCGAGCTTGACCGCGCCGTCATCCGCAGCCATGACGCTCGGGTAGCCGACGCCGTACTTGTCGGCGAAGGCGGTCGCCGACTGCGGGGCGTCGGCGGTGTTGATGCCGAGGAACGCGACCTTCTGCCCCTGGAGCTCGGAGTACGCCTTCTCGAGATCCTTCGCCTCGGCACGGCACGGACCGCACCCCGCGTACCAGAAGTTCACCACGAGCACCTTGCCGCTGTAGTCGGCGCTCGACACGGCAGCACCGGTCTCGGTGGTGCCGTGGAAGTCCACAGGCTCAGCCCGGTCGGCGGCCGGGATCTCGACGACGCGGAAGTCGCCCGAGATGTACCCCTTGTTGTCTCCGGAGCGGTATTGAGCGGCGAGCGGATCGTCGGCGCAGCCGGCGAGTCCGGCGGCGAGCACGACGGCGATGAGGACGGATGCCGCGGCCCGGCCGCGACGCCTGATCACACCGCCCCCACATCTATGGCGCCGGCGGTCGAGGCCGGCTCGGCGTATGCGACCTCGGTCCACTTGCTGTCGACGATCTGGAAGCTCGTGATGCTCGATAGCGCGCAGCGCCGATCACGAGGGTCGTGACGCGTAGTGATTCCGGCCACGGCGAGATGCGTCACCCAGATCGGCAGCTGGTGGGAGACGATGACGACATCCCCGCCATCGACGGCCTCCCAGGCCTCGGTCATCGCCTTGTTCATCCGGGCGATGACGTCGAGGTAGGGCTCACCCCAGCTGGGGATCGATGGGCGCCGCAGATGACGCCAGTTCCACGGGTTGAGCAGGGCCCGCGTCATATGGCGCCCCTCGAAGACGTTCGTGGGCTCGATGACCCGCTCGTCGAGGACGGGCTCGAGCCCGAAGATCTCGGTGAACGGCTCCGCCGACTCCTTTGTGCGCTGCAACGGGGAGCAGACGAGCGAGGTGACGGGGCGATCGAGGCTTTGCACGTACTCGGCGGCCTGGCGCGCCATCCGTCGTCCGTCATCGCTCAGCCCGTACCCCGGAAGACGGCCATACAGCACGCGGCGGGGGTTGTGGACCTCCCCGTGGCGCACGAGATGAAGGCGGTCGGCGGGCACTCGAACAGTCTACGTGGGGCTGTTCTGTGGGGTTGCCGAGCGGCCGGCGCGGCATTGCGTGTGGGATGCCGTCGCTCGCGATGCCGACTCCGACGCCGACGCCGATGAACCACACCGCCAGGACGATCAGGCCTCCGCAACCCGCGCTGATGATGACTCACGCGAATCCGGGTGCCCTTGCGGGTCCCCGGTCGACTCCTCCCCAGGGGGTGAGCACGGCTGGGCCCATGCCGAAGGGATCGAGCAGCCAGGGGGGCCCGACGCACAGCGACAACGGCGTGATGCTGTGTTGGCACCAACATCGTTTCATCGACACCGGGCCGCGGCGGATCCGGATCAGTCGGGAAGTCCCTGAGGTTCAGGCACCCTCCTGGGTCGACCCCTCGATGCGGTGGCGACCTGCCACGAAGTCCCGAACGCGGCTGCTCGACGTGATCGGCCGATAGACGCGGTCCCCGCTTCGTCGAGCCCCCGGTAAGCGGAAGACCCCTCGAGCCAGTCGAGATGAATCCGCTTGCGACCCGCGCAAACCACCGCACCGACTGCGTCCGCCCCCCATGCCCCCCGGGCTGAGCGCCGGCATCTCGCCAACGTAGACTGGTCGCTCGTGAGTGAACGCGTCCTCGTCCAGCAGCTGCAGTCCCGTCCCGACGGACCCGTCTCGGTGTCCGGGTGGGTCGAGACCGTCCGCGATCAGAAGCGGGTCCAGTTCGTCATCCTGCGCGATGAGACGGGCGCGATCCAGCTGGTGAACCCCGCAACTCGCCCCGAGCCGGAGGCGACGGACCAGGATGCCGCCACGCTCGCCCTGACCGACACCATCTCGGCCCTCACCACCGGAACATTCCTCACCGTCCACGGCGAACTGAAGCACGACGAGCGCGTCAAGCTCGGCGGGGTCGAGATCAAGATCGTCTCGCTCGACATCGCCGCGGCAGCGCTGCCCGAGACGCCGATCGCCGCCGACAGCGCCCAGGACAAGCGCATGGACTGGCGATTCCTCGATCTGCGCCAGCGCCGCAACAACCTCATCTTCCGTGTGCAGACGACCCTCGAGCATGCCATGCGCACCTACTGGATCGAGCGCGACTACATCGAGGTGCACTCGCCGAAGCTCATGGCCTCGGCATCCGAGTCGAACGCCGAGCTGTTCTCGCTCGACTACTTCGGCGACGACACCGCCTATCTCGCTCAGTCGCCCCAGTTCTTCAAGCAGATGGCCCAGGTCGCCGGCTTCGGGAAGATCTTCGAGATCGCCCCCGCGTTCCGCGCCGATCCCTCGTTCACGTCGCGCCACGCGACGGAATTCACCTCGATCGACGCCGAGATCAGCTGGATCGATTCGCACGAGGATGTCGCGAAGATGCAGGAGGAACTGCTGGCCACGGCGATCGCAGCCGTGAAGGAGAAGCACGGCGCCGAGATCGAGGAGCTGTTCGGCCTCGAGGTCGTTGTGCCTGCCATCCCGTTCCCGCGCATCCCGCTCGCCGAAGCGCGCGAGATCGTCAAGGCGCGCGGTTACGACATCCCCCGCACCGACGGTGACCTCGACCCCGAGGGCGAGCGCCAGATCTCCGCCCACGTGGAGGAGACGTTCGGACACCAGTACGTGTTCATCACCGACTACCACCCCGAGATCCGCGCCTTCTACCACATGCGCGACGAGCAGACCGGGCTCACCAAGAGCTACGACCTGCTCTTCAAGGGGGTCGAGATCACGACGGGCGCGCAGCGCGAGCACCGGGTCGACGTGCTCATCGAGCAGGCGAAGGAGAAGGGTCTCGGGGCCGAGCACCTCGACTTCTACTTCGACTTCTTCCGCTACGGCGCCCCGCCCCACGGCGGGTTCGGCATGGGGCTCGCGCGCGTGCTGATGCTGCTGCTCGGCGAGTCCTCGATCCGCGAGGTCACGTACCTGTTCCGCGGGCCCACGCGTCTCGCTCCCTGACCCACCCGCGCCGGGGCGAGGACCTCTTCCTCGGCGTGCCCACCACGGCTAGCGTGGGCACGAGCGCCCGGCTCATTCCGGGAACGCGGATCCGAGGGGAGTCATGATGGCTGGCACGTTCGAACTCTGGGTCGACAAGGGCGGCGACTGGCGTTTCAACCTCAAGGCGTCCAACGGTCAGGTGATCGCCACCAGCCAGGGCTACGCCTCGAAGGCGAACGCCCTGAAGGGAATCGAGTCCGTGAAGACGAACGCCCCGGATGCCGCCGTCGTCGAACTGTGACGACGGCCGTCAGCCTGCGGCCACGAGCGCTGCGCGGAGCCGCTCTGGCGAGACGCGCCAGTGCCCGTGCAGACTCCCGTCGATGAGCACGACCGGGATCTTCTCCCGCCAGAGCTCGTAGAGGGCGGGATCCTCGAGGATCGACACCTCGTCGATCGTCACCGCCTCGTCCGGAAGTTCGGCCACGACGGTCTCGACGACCTCGCGCGCGACATCGCAGAGGTGGCAGTCGGGCTTGCCGATCAGGGTGAGCGTCGTCACCGTCACATCCTAGAGTCGGTGCGTGCCGGCGTCGGCCGTGCTGTCAGGGCTCGTTTCCGTTCCACCGGTCGAGCGCTCAGCGCTCGATGCCGTTCCACCCATCGAGCGCTCAGCGCTCGACGGGAAACCCCGCGGCCACCCACTCGGAGATGCCGCCGTCGACGTTCGTCGCATCGAAGCCGCGCGCGGCGAGCGCCTCCACAACGCGCGCCGACCGGCCCCCGACCTGGCAGATGACGTCGAACGGCTCGGCCGGGAGTTCGTCCAGGTGAGCGCCGAGCGTCGACATCGGCAGATTCACGGATCCGGGAACATGACCGGCCTCGAACTCGTACACCTCGCGCACATCGATGAGCGGGGCGCCGGCCCGGTCGTGGAGCTGCTGGACGGTGATCGACTGCATCAATCGCCTCTCGTGTTCAGGATGCGCTTCGACGGGAACACGAAGCGCCCCCGTCTTCCGGCCGCTGAGCTTGTCTAAGCACAGAGACCGCATGGGGGCGCTTGGTGTCGGATGCCGCTTACTTCTTGTTGCGGCGCTGGTGGCGAGTCTTGCGAAGCAGCTTGCGGTGCTTCTTCTTCGCCATGCGCTTGCGGCGCTTCTTGATGACTGAACCCACGGAAAACCTCACTAAGTCGGGGTTTGGACGCGTGTCGTCGCGCCCGGCAAGGGCAGATTGCGGAAAATGCCTCTCGACAGTCTAGCCGACGTCCGCGATCGGCCGTTGCAGGGCCTCGGTCACGGCCGATTCCGGAACCCGGTAACTGCGCCCGAAGCGCACGGCGGGGAGCTCGCCGGAATGGACGAGGCGGTACACGGTCATCTTGGAGACCCGCATGAGTTCGGCGACTTCGGCGACGGTCAGGAAGCGGACATCGGGCAGCTCCGCCATGGTTCCTCCTACGAAATCCCCAAATGCACCTCTGGCTCGCGCCGTCGCGAGAGAAGTGCTGCGCTCACTTTAGAGCCTTCGAGCGACGCATGTAAACCGGTGTGGCTGATGTGATTCGTGGGGCGCGAGGTGCCGGGTCACGCACCCCGTGCCCGACGCGCACGTTCCCGCGCGTCACGAGCGGCGATGCGCTCCAGCTTGCGGGCCTCGCGCAGCGCCTTCTCGGCCTCTCGCACGCCACGACGCGCCTCGCGGAAACGCTTGTCGAAGGCGATGTCGGCGTCATCCACGCCGCTCGAGGGCTGCGGCAGGTCGTGGATGCCGGCGGCTGCCGCGGGCAGGTACGCCTCGATGCCGTCGAGCCCGCGCGCGAGGCCGAACGCGAACGGATCGCTCGCGGTGAGGAAGACCCCGTCATCGATCGCGGCCCGGAGGGCCGGGTAGGCCTCTGCCGTGATCAGGCGGCGGAACAGCGCATCTTCACGACGCCTGATCTCGGCGTCGTCGATGTGGTCCTCGCGGGCGATGCGCGCATACGAGGCGAGGATCGACCCGCACCACCGTGCCTGGCCCGTGATGAAGAGCATGATCGAGAGGCGCTCGCTGTGGGACAGCGGCGTCTCGGACAGGGCGGCGAGCCCGGCATCCATCCACGCGGCGCTGTTGGGCGTCGTCGGCGATCCGCTGATCTGGATGTCGAGCATCCACGGATGCGTCAGATAGAGCTGCACCGTCGCCCGGTAGAGGGCCTCGAGCCGCCCGCGCCACCCCTCGACCTCGCCGATGTTCTCGGGCGGCAGCCCGGTCGCCTCCTCCTCCATCAGCAGGATGAGGTCGTCCTTCGCCGTGACATACCTGTACAGCGACATCGGCGTGTAACCCAGCCGTGCGGCGACGGCGGCCATGGAGACGGCGCCGAGCCCCTCGGCATCCGCGAGTTCGACCGCCGCCTCGACGATCGACTCGACGCTCATCTCACGCTTGGGCCCCCGCTGCGGGCTGGCCGCCACACCCCATGCCAGCGCGATGCCGCGCGGAAGGTCGGCGTCTTCTTCGTCGGTCTCCACCATTTCTCCATCCTAGGACTGTTTAGAGCGTAAACAGTGTGTTACCGTCATAAACAGTTTCCGTAGTACACAGAGGAAAGGATGCCCACGATGCCATCACCGACCGCCGCCGCCATCCAGGTCCGGGGACTGCACAAGTCCTTCGGCCGCCAGGTCGTCCTCGACGGCCTCGATCTCGACGTCGACAGCGGAGAGGTCTTCGCTCTCCTCGGTCCGAACGGCTCGGGCAAGACCACCACGATCAATGTGCTCGCGACACTCGTGCGACCCGACGAAGGCAGCGCCCTCGTGGCCGGAATCGATGTCGTCGCCCATCCCGAGCAGGTCAAGCAGCGGATCAGCCTGACCGGGCAGTCGGCGGCCGTCGACGACGTCCTCACGGGTCTCGAGAACCTGATCATGCTCGGCCGGCTCTCTGGGCTGTCCCGCTCGGCCGCCCGCAGACGCGCGCTCGAGCTGCTCGATCGCTTCGATCTCGCGGATGCCGCCACCAAACGCGTCGCCGCATACTCCGGTGGCATGCGGCGACGTCTCGACCTGGCACTCAGTTTCGTCGTCGCACCCGAGATCCTCTTCCTCGACGAGCCGACCACGGGGCTCGACACCCGCAGCCGGCGGGAGCTGTGGGAGGTCATCCGCTCGCTGGCGGACGCGGGGACGACCGTCTTCCTCACGACGCAGTACCTCGAGGAGGCTGACCAGCTCGCCGACCGGATCGCCGTCCTCGACGGCGGCCGCATCGTCGCGACCGGGACAGCGGCCCAGCTCAAGGCACGCGTCGGCGGCGACGCAATCGAGTTGCGCGATGAGCATGGCGGGCTGCTGCGAGAGGTGGCGACCGACGGATCGGTCTCAGACCTGCGCCGCGCACTCGACGTCCTGGACCAGTCCGGCGCCGAGGGGGTCGTCACGCTGCGGCGGCCCAGCCTCGACGACGTGTTCCTCACCTTCACCTCGACCGAGGCGCGCCGCGCCGAGGCCCTCACCGTCAAGGAACTCGCATGACCGTTCTCGCTCCGGCACTGCCCGGCATCCGTCCCCGAATCTCGGGACTCACGGCCGAAGGCGTGTTCGTCGCCCGAAGCCTTCGGCACTCGCTGCGCGACGGCGAGTCGCTGCTGATGTCGATCATGCTGCCCGTGATGCTCATGCTGCTGTTCACGTTCGTGTTCGGCGGCGCGATCGATCCCTCCGGGGGCTACGTGGACTACGTCGTGCCGGGAATCATCCTGCTCTGCGCCGGATTCGGGGCGGCGACGACGGCCGTCTACGTCGCCCGCGACATGCAGGCGGGCATCATCGACAGGTTCCGCACGATGCCGCTGCGCCCGAGCGCGGTGCTGACCGGCCACGTCGTGGCGAGCCTGCTGCGAAACCTCGTCGCGACCGGCGTCGTGATCACGGTCGCGCTGCTGCTCGGCTTCCGCCCCACGGCGGGCGTCTCGGGGTGGCTCGGGGCCATCGGGCTCATTGCGCTGTACATCCTCGCGATCACCTACCTGTTCGGGGCGATCGGCCTGGCGGCGCGGAGTCCCGAGGGCGCCAGCGGCTACGGGTTCATCATCCTGTTCATCCCCTACCTGTCGAGTGCGTTCGTACCGGTCGAATCGATGCCGTCGTGGCTGCAGTGGATCGCCGACAACCAGCCCGTGACGCCGATCATCGAAGCCATACGGGCGCTGCTGATGGGCACCCCGATGGACGGAGCGGGCTGGTGGGCCATCGGATGGTGCCTCGCGATCCTCGCAATCGCCTTCGCCTGGGGCGCGTGGCTCTTCGGGAGGAAGGCGGGGCGCCGCTGAGCGCAGCGCCGGATTTCCCAGCGGATCCATAGCTGCGGCTGGTCGGACTGACAGCAGACAGGCGCTTAATGCACACATGTCGACCGACCAGCCGCAGCAGCCTGGGCCGGCACAGCCGGTGCAGCCCGCCCCCACCGCCTACATCGTTCCGCCGCCGTCCGCGGCCGCTGCCCCCGGGTATCCGGTCTACTCCGGCGCCGCGCCGAGTCCCGCACCTCCCGCCCGCGGATCGAGCAGTCACATCGGCGTGATCGTCGCTGCCATCATCGGGGGCCTGGTGCTTCTCGGCCTCGCGTTCGGCGCCGGCGGTGTGGTCGGCTGGGTGATCGGCAGCCATAACGCCGGCAGGGAGATCGCACAGGTGCACATCTGGCAGGGTCCGGACGGATTCGGACAGCAGCAGGGCGGCGGCCAGGGGCGAGGGAAGCACGACGGTCGGGAACAGCAGATCCCACCCGAGGAACCCGGCCAGGAGCAGCCGACACCCGTGCCGACCCCCGCGCCGACCACGCCCTAGCCCTCGCCGGCCCTCGCCGCTCAGCGGCCGGGAAGCTTCTTCAGCGCGCTCGCGACGGCGTACCTCGCGGATGCCGCGGCTCGGCCGACCACCTCTGCGGCATGTGCCGCCGACTCGGTCAACGGCGGCGCAGCCGCGTAGTCCCCGCTCGAGTCGTCGTCGAGGAACGGCACCAGCCAGTCGTCGACCTCGTCCAGTGGCGCCGCCAGGAGGCTGTAATAGCGGTGCTGACCATCCTCTCGGACGGAGACCAGGTGCGCGTCGCGCAGCACCTTCAGGTGCTTCGAAACCGTCGGCTGACTCGCCCCCAGTTCCTGCACGATATGCGACACGCTCGTGCCCCGTTCGCCGGCGGACGCGCGATCGAGCAGAAGCCGAAGGATGTCGCGACGCGTGCCGTCCGCGATCACGTCGAAGATGTCCGCCATGTGCTCAGATTAGCCGCGCGCCCCGCGGAGTACCATGAGGGCGTTCCCGCCGACAGGCGGCCACAGGGAGGACGTGCATGTCGGAGGGCAGACGCGTCAGCGGCACCCGAACCCGGCAGAAGGCATACGAGGGCCAGGCGAGCGGGCCGCTCGTCGCCCGAACAGGACTGCGTCGCATGTTCGACGAGTTCCGCAATCTGACCACATCGTCCCCCGCCCGATTCGCCGTGCTCGTCTTCTCGACACTGGTCCTGGTTTTCACCGCGCTGCTGTCGCTTCCCGCCGCGACGGCATCCGGAAAGTCCGCTCCGCTCGCCGACGCCGTCTTCACCGCCGTGTCGACGATCTGCGTGACAGGCCTGTCGACCGTGGACGTCGCGAGCTTCTTCTCGCCGTTCGGCAAGGTCATCATCTACATCGGCGTCAACATCGGCGGCATGGGCGTGCTCACGCTCGCATCGATCCTCGGGCTCGTGATCTCCAAGCGCCTCGGCCTGCGCGCCAAACTCATCGCGGCGAGCGACACAAATCCGCTGCGCAGCCACGCCGGACCGGTCAACGAGGGCCAGACCGTGCGCCTGGGTGAGGTCGGCCAGCTGCTGCGCACCGTCGCGATGTCGACACTGGTCATCGAAGTCGCTGTCGCCTTGGCGCTGTTCCCAGCGTTCATCCTGGCCGGCATCCAGCCGCTCGATGCCCTCTGGTATGCGCCGTTCTATGCGGCCATGGCGTTCACCAACACCGGCTTCACGCCCAATCCCGGAGGACTCGCGCCGTTCGCCGACGATTTCATCCTGCTGACGATCCTGATGACCGGGGTGTTCCTCGGCAGCATCGGCTTCCCGGTCATATACACGCTGTGGAAGCACGTGTGGCATGTGCGACGCTGGTCGCTCCACGCGAAGCTCACCCTCATCACGACGGTGGCGCTGTTCGTCGCCGGTGCAGTCGCGTTCTTCGCGCTCGAGTTCGACAACCCGAAGACGTTCGGCTCGATGCCCGCGTGGGACACGACCTTCCAGGCGTTCTTCCTGTCGGCGATGACCCGCTCGGGCGGGTTCTCGGTCATCGACATCGGCAACCTCAACGGATCCTCGCTCATCGTCGGCTGCATGCTGATGTTCGTCGGCGGCGGCTCGGCCTCGACAGCGGGCGGCATCAAGGTGACGACACTGGCGATCCTCGCCCTCGCGGTGTGGTCCGAGGCCAGAGGGCGTCGTTCGGTCGAGGTGTTCGGGCGCCGCATCCCCAGCGACGTGCAGCGCGTCGGCCTCTCGGTCGTGGCGTGGGGCGCGACCGTCGTCGCCCTCTCGACCATCGTGGTCACGCAGATCAGCAGGCAGGATGTCGGCGACGTGCTGTTCGACGTCATCTCGGCCTTCGGCACCGTGGGACTTTCGACGGGCGTCACCTCCGAGCTGCCGGATCCCGCCGTGTACGTCATGGCCCTGACGATCTTCATGGGCCGCGTTGGTACAGTGACACTCGCCGCGGCCGTGGCCGCGACATCCCGTTCGCAGCTGTATTCGCTGCCTGTGGAAAGGCCCATCGTTGGTTGAGCGCATCAGGGGCGACGCGCCCGTCCTCGTGATCGGTCTCGGACGCTTCGGCGCCGCGTGCGCAGGCGAGCTCGATCGGCTCGAACGGGAGGTCCTGGCCATCGACGACAGCCTGGACCTCGTGCAGAAGTGGTCGGAGCGCGTCACGCACGCCGTGCAGGCCGATGCCCGCGATATCTCGGCCCTGCAGCAGGTCGGTGCGCAGGACTTCCAGGTCGCGGTCGTCGCGGTGGGCTCGTCGATCGAGGCATCCGTGCTCATCACCGCGAACCTCGTCGACCTGAAGGTGCCCCAGATCTGGGCGAAGGCCGTGTCGCAGTCGCACGGCAAGATCCTGTCCCGCGTCGGCGCCAACCACGTGATCTACCCGGAGCGCGAGGCCGGCGAGCGCGTCGCGCATCTGGTGAGCGGCCGGATGCTGGACTTCATCCGCTTCGACGACGACTTCGTGCTCGCCAAGATGTACCCGCCGAAGTTCATCCGAGGCGTCGGGCTGAACGAATCGGGGGTCCGCTCCAAGTACAACGTGACCGTGGTCGGCGTGAAGAGCCCGGGCAAGCCGTTCCGGTACGCCGAAGCGGTGACGATCGTGACGAACCACGACCTCATCATCGTGTCGGGCACGAACTCCGACATCGAACGGTTCGCGGCGCTCGAGCGGTAGGACGGCGGGTACCGGCTCCTGGTTCGCGGGCCGGGCCGGATGACACCGCTGCGCGGTGGGTGTCCTCGTGGGAGACATTCCCCCGCCGCGCCTGCGGCGCGGCTCCCGCCAGACCCGATGCCAGCTCCCACGAGAACACCCACCGCTCCACTGAGCCTGCGGAGGTCGCCGCTCGGCTGAGCGCTGGTGGGTCCGAGACGCCGCTGCTACGCGCCGGCGGCGAGCTCCCGCGCGCGGGCGAGCGCGGCATCCGTCGCCTCGGCGAACACGCCGTCCAGATGCGCGGCCTGCAGCACGGCGATCGCACGCTCGGTGGTGCCCTTCGGGCTGGTGACGCGTCGACGCAGCTCGGCAGGATCCTCGCCGGATGCCTCGAGCAGCGCGGTCGCGCCGATGAAGGTCTGCTCCGCCATCAGTCTCGCCTCGGCCTCGGCGAAGCCCTTGCCGACGGCGGCCTCGGTGAGCGCCTCGATGAGGAGGAAGACGTACGCGGGCCCGGAGCCGGAGATGGTCGAGAGCGCGTCGATCTGCGATTCCGGAACCTCGATGACCCTGCCGACCGTCTCGAACAGGCGCCTGACCAGGGCGACGTCGGCCTGGGAGGCGTGATTGCCGGCCGCGAGACCCGTGACGGCCCTGCCGACGAGGGCCGGGGTGTTGGGCATCGACCGCAGCACCGCGACATCGTCACCGAGGATCGATTCGAATCGCTCGAGGGTGACGCCTGCGGCGAGGCTCACCACGATCGCCCCCGGCCTCAGATGCGGAGCGATCTCGCGGAGCAGATCCGGCACCATGGCGGGCTTGACGCCGATGAGCACGATCGTGGCGGATGCCACGGCTTCGGCGTTGCCCTCAGGTCGCTGCTCGAGCGCCACACTTTCCACGCCGTCGAGCGACGCGAGCTCGGCGGCCTTGGCTGCGGTGCGGTTCGTCGCGGTGACTCCTGCACCGGCCAGACCCGAGCGGACCAGACCGTGGAGGATCGCTCCACCCATCGAACCGGCGCCCAGGATCGCGATGGCGGGCAGGGATGTCGCGTCGGAAGCCATGCCGCCATCCTACGGAAACTTGATCAGTGCGTATTGACTTATATAAGCGAGCAGGCAAGAATATCGCCATGCATGCGCTGGACGTCCTCGGCGATCCGGTCCGCCGCCGGATCCTCGAACTGCTCGCAGACGGGGAGCTGAGCGCCGGCGCCATCGGCGCGGTCGTCGAGCGGGAGTTCGGCATCTCGCAGCCTGCCGTCTCACAGCAACTGCGGGTGCTCCGCGAGTCGGGATTCGCGACGGTGCGACCCGAGGGCGTCCGCCGTCTGTACGCCGTCGACCCCGCTCCCCTCCAGGCGGCGGACGCGTGGTTCGACCCGTTCCGGCGGTTCTGGCTGCCGCACCTCGACGCCCTCGGCACCGAATTGGCACGCGGCCGCCGCGCACGACGACTGGTCCCGCAGCCGGAGCCAGTAGCCGACGAGGAGGGGCCGGCATCCGCCTCCGCGGACAGGCCGGAGGCCGAAGCCGAACCCGAACCCACCCCCGAAGACGAGGAGAACTGACATGGTTGATGTGAATGCCCAGATCGACGCGGTGACGCGCGGCGTGCAGACGATGGATGTCGACGGCGAACCAGCCCGTGTGCAGACGGTCGCGCAGACCTTTCCGGCGCCGATCGACGACGTGTGGGATGCCATCACCTCCGCCGAGCGGATACCCCGGTGGTTCCTGCCGATCTCCGGAGAACTGCGCCTCGGCGGGCACTACCAGCTCGAGGGCAACGCAGGCGGCGAAGTGCAGGAGTGCGCACCCCCCACCGGCGGCGCCGCGCACTACCGCATCACGTGGGCGTACGGCGGGGGCGCGGACACGTGGGTCACCGTGCGGCTCGAGGCCGTCTCGGCCGAAGCGACGCTGCTGGAGCTCGAGCACATCGCAAAGGTCGCGGACGTCCCCGACGCGATGTGGGCTCAGTTCGGGCCGTCGGGCACCGGGATCGGCTGGGACTCCGGCTTCCTCGGGCTCGCCCTGCACCTGGGCGGCGCCGGCGATGGGCCCACCCCGGAAGAGGGCATGGCCTGGATGATGAGCGATGAAGGCCGTCGTTTCGCGCGAGGCGCAGCAGACGGCTGGGCGGCGGCGCACGTCGAGGACGGAGCGGATGCCGACACCGCCGCGCGGGCCGCCGAAGCCACCTATCACATGTACACCGGACAGTCTGTCGAGGGGATGCCGGATGCCTGAGCCGAGCGGGTCGCAGAGACCTGCCGGCCGGTCGTGACGCGGCGATATAGTCGTGGAACAGGGGGCCGGAGCAGTCCCCCGCGCCGACAGCGAAGGACCCGCCATGACCCTCTTCGACGGCATCGCCGCCCGTGTCATCGAGACGCCGCGACTGGCCGTGAATGTGCTCGAAAGAAAGGGCGACGACGCCTCGACACCGGTGGAGCGCACGGTCGTGCTGGTGCACGGAAACGTGTCGTCGTCGCTCTTCTGGATGGAGCTGATGCAGGATCTGCCCCACGACCTCCGAGTCCTCGCGGTCGACCTGCGCGGGTATGGCGGCACCGAGCACGCGCCGGTCGACGCCACCCGCGGCGTCCGCGACTTCAGTGACGACCTGTACGCGACGCTCGAGCAGCTCGGCATCCCGACCGCGCATCTCGTCGGCTGGTCGATGGGCGCCGGCGTGATCATGCAGTACGCCCTCGACCACCCGGTGCTGAGCCTCACGCTCGAGTCGCCGCTTTCGCCGTACGGCTTCGGCGGCACGCGACGCGACGGCTCGCGTCTCACCGACGACGATGCGGGCTGTGGCGCCGGCACGGCCAACCCCGAGTTCGTCGAGCGCCTCAACGACCGCGACACGACCGACGAGGCGCAGACATCGCCTCGCACCGTGTTCCGCGCGCACTACGTGGCATCCACCTACACCACGACCCATGAGGACCTCTGGGTGGAGTCCATGCTGACCACCTCCACCGCCACAGGCAACTACCCCGGCGATTCGGTCGCCAGCGAGCATTGGCCGGGCATGGCGCCGGGCGCGATCGGCGTGGTCAACTCGATGGCACCGCGGTATTTCGACGTCTCGGGTATCGTCCACCTCGACGTGAAGCCGCCCATCCTGTGGATCCACGGCGTCCTCGACGCGATCGTCTCGGACACCTCCTTCTACGACTTCAACTATCTCGGTCAGCTCGGGATCGTCCCCGGCTGGCCGGGAGCGGACGTCGCACCACCGCAGGAGATGGTGTCGCAGACCCGTGACGTGCTCGACGCCTACACCGCGGCGGGCGGCGAGGTGACCGAGCTCGCCCTCGATGACACCGGCCACAGTCCGCACCTCGAGCGCCCGGCCGAGTTCCGCCACGCTCTGCTCGAAGTGATCGGCTATGTCGGACACCCCCATGACCCCGCTCCCCCGACCGAGACGATCATCCTCCCATCGGCGGACTGACCCGAGCCGGTCGTTCGAACGGATGCCGCGGCACTCGTGCTGAGCGAGCGTGAGCGAGTCGAAGCATCCATAGGATCGATGTCATGAGTGCATCCGGCGGCAACAGGGCGATCATCGCGGCGTTCTTGGCGAACATGGGCATCGCCCTCGCCAAGTTCATCGCGTGGGCGCTGTCGGGTTCCGCATCGATGCTCGCCGAGGCGATCCACTCCGTCGCCGACAGCGGCAACCAGCTGCTGCTGCTGGTCGGGGGGCGCCAGGCCAAGCGGAAGGCCGACAGCCAGCATCCGTTCGGCTACGGCCGTGAGCGCTACATCTACGCGTTCCTCGTGTCGATCATCCTGTTCTCGGTCGGCGGCCTGTTCTCGATCTACGAGGGGGTCGAGAAGATCACCCACCCGCACCAGCTCGAGAACCTCTGGATCCCGCTGACCGTCCTCGGCATCGCGATCGTGCTCGAATCGTTCTCGCTGCGCACAGCCGTCAAAGAGAGCAACCACATCCGCGAGAAGGACCAGTCGTGGGTCTCCTTCGTGCGCCACGCGAAGGCGCCCGAGCTGCCCGTCGTGCTGCTCGAAGACGTCGGCGCGCTCATCGGCCTGGTCTTCGCGCTGTTCGGAGTCGGCCTCTCGGCGATCACGGGCAACCCGATCTTCGACGCGATCGGCACCCTCATGATCGGCTCGCTGCTGATCATCATCGCCATCGTGCTCGGCATCGAGACGAAGAGCCTCCTCGTCGGCGAGGGGGCGACGGATGCCGACCATCGCAGGATCGTGGATGTCATCGAATCAGCGCCGACCGTCGAGAAGCTCATCCACATCAAGACGCTCTATCTCGGACCCGACGAGCTCCTCGTCGCCGCCAAGCTCGGCTTCGCGAGCGATCGGCCACTGGCGGCGGTGGCCGCCGACATCGACACCCTCGAGAGCCGCATCCGCGAGGCGATTCCGACCGCCCGCGTGATCTACCTCGAGCCCGACGTCTATCGCGCGAGCGACTCGAATCCGCCGACCGAGGAGTTCGTGATCCGCTCGGTCGACTGACCCGGAGGGTCCGCGATGCAGTACTGCCTGTTCACCGAGCCGCAGCAGGGCGCGAGCTACGACGATCAGCTCGCCTTCGCGAAGGCCGGTGAGCGTCTGGGCTTCGACGGATTCTTCCGCTCCGACCACTATCTGCGGGGTTCGGACGGCGACGCGCTGCCGGGCCCGACGGACGCGTGGACGACCCTCGCCGGGCTGGCGCGCGAGACGTCGCGGATACGGCTCGGCACGCTGGTCTCGTCCGTGACGTTCCGGATGCCGGGAATCCTCGCGATCCAGGTGGCCCAGGTCGACGCCATGTCGGGGGGACGCGTCGAGCTCGGCCTCGGTGCCGGGTGGTTCGAGCGAGAGCATCTGGCGTACGGCATCCCGTTCCCGGCCAAGCGGTTCGATCTGCTCGAGGAGCAGCTCGAGCTCATCACCGGCCTGTGGTCCACACCCGTCGGCGAGACCTACAGTTTCGCGGGTGCGCACTACTCGCTCGCGGATGCGCCTGCCCTCCCGAAGCCCGTGCAGGCGCGGGTCCCGGTGATCGTGGGCGGGAACGGCCCGCACCGCACGCCGCAGCTCGCCGCGCGCTTCGCGACCGAGTTCAACCTGGGCTTTCCGTCGCCGGCGGAGATCCCCGAGCGCGTCGCCCGCGCGCAAGCCGCGTGCGAGCGGATCGGGCGGGATCCCGCGACCCTGTCGCTCTCGCTCGCGATGTCGACGTTCGCGGGCGCCGACGACGCCGAGGTGGCTCGCCGGGCGGTCCGCGCCGGGAGGACGCTCGATCAGGTCCGCGACGGCGTGAACATCGTCGGCGGCCCAGGCGAGATCGCAGAGCGGATGGCGCGTTACGACGCCCTGGGCATCCACCGCGTGTACCTGCAGCTGCTCGACCTGCAGGATGTCGACCACGTCGAGTACCTCGGAGCCGAGGTCCTTCCCTACCTGCCGCGCTGAAGGGCGGCACTCCGGGCAGCGGCGCCGCGGCAGGTCAGCGGCGCGACTCGAAGAAGTCCCGCAGCAGGGCGGACGCGGCATCCGCCCGCACGCCGGCGACGACCTCGGCACGGTACGGCAGCCGCCGATCCCGGACCACGTCGTACACCGACCCGGCCGCCCCCGCCTTGTCGTCCCACGCGCCGAACACGAGCCGCGAGACGCGGGCCTGAAGCAGCGCCCCCGCGCACATCAGGCACGGTTCCAGCGTGACGACGAGGCTGCACCCCTCGAGATTCCACGAGCCGATGGATGCCGCGGCCTCGCGCATCGCGACGACCTCGGCGTGCGCGAGGGGATCCTGGGTGAGCTCTCGGATGTTGCGCCCTTCGCCGAGGACGGTGCCCGCGGCATCCGTCACCACCGCGCCGACGGGCACATCGCCGGCCGCGCCGGCTTCGGCGGCGAGCGCAAGTGCGCGGTCCATCGCGGCGAGGTGGGCGGCGTCCGTCAGCACACCATGAGACTACGACCCGGCTAACCTGTGCGTATGCGCCTGCACGTCGCCGATCATCCGCTCATCACCCACAAGCTCACGGTCCTGCGCGACGAGCGCACGTCGTCGCCGGTGTTCCGCCAGCTGGCCGAGGAGCTCGTGACCCTGCTGGCGTACGAGGCGACCCGCGCGGTGCGCACCGAGACGGTCGAGATCCGCACGCCGGTCACAACCACGACCGGCCTTCGCATCAGCGAGCCGCGCCCGCTGGTGGTGCCGATCCTCCGCGCCGGGCTCGGAATGCTCGAAGGCATGGTCAAGCTGATCCCGACCGCCGAGGTCGGGTTCCTCGGCATGGTGCGCAACGAAGAGACACTCGAGCCGTCGACCTACGCCGAGCGCCTGCCCGACGACCTGAGCGACCGCCAGTGTTTCGTCCTGGACCCCATGCTCGCGACCGGCGGGTCGCTCGGTGCCGCGATCGAGTTCCTGTTCAAGCGCGGCGCGCAGGACGTCACCGCGATCTGCCTGCTCGCGGCCCCCGAGGGTGTCGCTGCCATCGAGAAGCAGGTGGCCGGCCGCGATGTGACTCTCGTGCTCGGGGCGCTGGACGAGCGGCTCAACGAGCGCGGCTACATCGTGCCCGGTCTCGGAGACGCCGGCGATCGTCTCTACGGCACGGTCTGACGCACGGCGCCCACCGGGACGGCCGCGACCTCACCCGTCGGCATGCCCTGCCCGACGACCGCGATCGGCGTGAGCGGACGTCCGTTGAATCGAGTGGCGGTCACGGTCGTGTACGCGCCCATGACCGGGCTCGCGAGCAGGTCGCCGACCGCGAGCTCCGGAAGCGTCACCTCCCGCGCGATCACATCGGATGAGTCGCACGTCGGGCCGGCGAGGGTCGCCCACCGGCGGGAGCCGGCATCCGTCCCCGCGCGGCGAAGGTCGCGCTCGGCGAAGATCAGCGGGTGCACGTCCTCGGTCATGACGTTCGAGTACGATCCGTACACTCCGTCGTCGAGGTGGTACCAGCGGCCGTCCGCGCGCTCCGCGATGCCCACGACACTCGTGACGAGGGTCATCGCCTCGGCGACCATCACGCGCCCGGGCTCGGCGAGGATGTCGAGTCGCCGCAGGTGCGGCTCGAGCACAGGCCGCAGGAGCGCGGCGATCTGCTCGACCGAGGCCACCGGCGAGTCGTAGGCGATCGGGAACCCGCCGCCGATATCGAGCGTGTCGAATCGCACGCGGAATCTCTTCTCGAGGTCGGCCATCAGCTGCAGGGTCTCGGTCGCGGCATCCGCGAATCGCTGCGGATCGTCGAGCTGACTGCCGACGTGGAAGCTGAATCCAGAGATCCGGATGCCGAGCCGCTTCGCCCGCTCCACCAGGTGCGCCGCCTCGAACGCGCCGACGCCGAACTTGGCTGACAGATCGCTCTTGGCGTGCGGGCTCCGATAGGCCAGTCGCACCAGGATCCGCACGTCGGCAGGAGCATCGGCGAACTTCTCGAGTTCGGTGTCGTTGTCGACCACGAATGTGCGCACGCCGGCAGTGATCGCGTCCGCGATCTCGGATGCCTTCTTCACCGGGTGCGTGTGGATGACGCGCCCCGCGCTGACGCCGTGGCGTCCCAGCAGGGCGAGCTCGTCACCCGTCGCCACATCGAACCCGCAGCCCGCTTCAGCGAGGGCGTCGATGACGGCGTCGTGGGCGAGCGCCTTCACGGCGTAGTGGAACCGGACGAAGGGCAGCGCGTTGCGCAGCCGCCGGTACTGGCGGCGCACCCGCTCGAGATCCAGCAGCATCACCGGCGTGCCGTGGACGGCGATGGCGGCGCGGGCGGCATCCGTCGCGAGCAGGGCGGATGTCTCGGCCCGGCGAAGATCGGTGAGGGTCCGCGTCGCTCGCGCGTCGAGCGCCCTCGGTTCGGCGCTCATCCGACCCGCTCCTCGCTGCGGTGGCCGTCACGCAGACCTGCCTTGACGGTGAGTGTGAACGCGCCGGCCGCGATGGAGTAGAAGACGATGTCGGCGGCGACCTTGCCGGCGAGCAGCCCCCACACCGGGTCGGGCAGCAGCCAGATGCCGAGCATGAGCGCGGCCGGACGGATGAGCACCGTGTCGAGCACCTCGGCGACGCCGAATTCGGCCAACAGGAGCAGTCCGGTGCGAGCGATCGCCGTTCGCCAGGCGGGCGTCACCTGAAGCTGCTCGGCGTAGATGGTCACGGCGAGCACGGTGTAGAACCCGACGATCTCGCCGAGAAGGGCTGCCAGGGCGATGACGGCCGGGCTGTCGGTCCAGATGGTGACGGCGATGCCGGCGAGGATCATCGCGGCCGTGCCGACGATCTCGGCAGGCAGGTACCGGACGATCCAGAACACGATCCCGCGCGTGCGCGACTGCACGGCATCCGCCTCGGTCACGTCACCTGCGGATGCGCCCTGCTCGATCGCGGTCATGTCGCACTTCCCTTCCCCCACTCAGAGGAAGGCGTGCGTGCGCTGATACAGCGCGGACAGGCGAGAAGGGGCGGCGCTCGCCCCTCGCCGAACGAGCACCGCCCCGCGCCTGGAAGACGCAGGGAAAGGCTACGTCGACGCGCAGACCTGTCCAAAGGGGTTGACAGGGCAGACCGCTCCGTCTAGTCGGCGATGATCAGTCGGGCAGGATGGGGTCGCCGGGCGCGCGGCGACCGGTCTCCTGTTCCCAGAACTCGAGCTGCTGGGTCAGTGCTTTGGCCAATTCGAACACCTGCTCGGGCGGGATCCGGATTCGGCCCACGACCCGGGCCGGCACGACCGTGTGCAGATCGCCGGTCTCGGCATCCACCTGCTCACGCGGTGGCTGCGCGAGGGTCAGGAAGTCCATCACGAAGACAGTGGGGGTATGCCACACGTTCGCGAAGTCGGCATAGGCCCCGCCGATCAGCTCGGGAGGCAGATCGATCTCGAATTGCCGGGGCGGCTCGTCTGGCATGGTGCGCCTCCTCCCTCGACCGTGTCGCGAGTCTACGCGGGCGGCGCGCGGCCGGGCGAGATGGCCGGTGTCACGTCCGTCAGTCCCGACCGACCAGACGGGCGAATCCGCTCAGACGGGCGACTCCCTCGGGCGTGCGGGGAAGATCATCGAGCAGACCCGGCGAGTGGATCAGGTACGCCGTGTGCATCGCACGCGAGATGGCGACGTTCAGCCGGTTGCGCAGGAGCAGGAACTCCAGTCCCCGAGGAGCGTCGCGACCCGACGACGCCGCGAGCGAGACGATCGCCACCGCGGCCTCCTGTCCCTGGAACTTGTCGACGGTGCCTACCGGCACCGCCCCGAATCCTGCGGCCGTGAGCGCCTCCTCGACAGTGACCTGCTGGGCGTTGTACGGGGTCACCACGATCACGTCGGTCTGCGTGAGCGGGCGCGGCGGAAGCCGGGTGGCCTCACCGAGTTCGCCGATCCGGATGTCGGACCACGCCCGCCCGACGAGATCGCGCACGATGTCGACGACGAGCGCGGCCTCTTCGGGCGACTGCGTCGCATTGCCGTGGTGGCGCACCTCGATCGGGTGCACGCCGGGCGCCACGCCTTCGAGTTCGCGCAGCGCCGTCGCCGGATGCGCGGCGAGCTCGCCGCTGTACGACAGCCGCGACACCGGCCCGGCGACGGCCGGATGCATGCGCCAGGTGCGAGCGAGGAAGTAGCCGTACTCCGGCGAGATGACGTCTTCGCCATCCATCACCCAGCCGAGTGCGGACGTATCGACGGGCTCGGGATGCGTGCCTTGACTCACCTGCGGCAGCTGCTGCGGGTCGCCCAGCAGCAGCAGCCGCGGCGATGCGAGCGACACCGCGATCGTCGACGCGAGCGAGAACTGGCCGGCCTCGTCGATGACGAGCAGATCGAGGCTGCCCCGAGGGATGCGGCCCTCGTGGCTGAAGTCCCACGCGGTGCCGCCGACGACGAACCCCGACGCATGCTCAGCCGTGAACCCCGCCATGCCGTTCTTGGCGATCGAGGTGAACGAGACATGGGCCGCCGGATCCTTCGGCGCCTTGGCCACCTGCTCACGAGGGATGCCGGCGTCGACGACCCGGTCGAGCATGTTCTCGACGACCGCATGCGACTGGGCGACGACCCCCACCTTGTAGCCGCGTTCGCGGACGAGCCGGGCGATCACGTGCGATCCGACGTACGTCTTGCCCGTGCCAGGAGGGCCCTGCACCGCGAGGTAGCTGTGGTCGAGGTCGGCGACCGCCCGCACGATGGCGTCGACGTCGTCGCCGGTGGATGCCGGCAGAGCGCCCGCGCGCGTGCGCGGCGGCATGCGGCGCAGGATGTCGGTCGCGGGGTCTTCGGGCAGCTGCGGGGCCGCCGCGATGACGGCATCCGCCCATGCGTCTATGGCTACCTGCTGATTGAGAGCGCGGGGCGGCGATGCGGGGGTGAGTGCGACGGGAAGCTCCTGCCAGGTCTCGCCATCGGCGGCGAGCTCCTCGACGATCGCGCCGTCGTCGAGGACTTCCACCACGGAGACCCGATGATCGGCGTGGATCCACCGAGGCGATGCCTCGAAAGGGAACGAGACCGGCAGCTCGTAGAGAGCGAACGGGTCCGCCCCCTCGCTGAGGCGGGTGCCCGGTGCGAGCTCACCGCGCAGCTCGAGCGTCCGGCGCTCGGTGCGCTGACCCTCGGCGCGGTGCCAGTCCTCGACGATCCGGCACCGCTGCGAGTCGAGCACCACCACATCCCGCGTGTCCTCCCACAGCGAGACGGGTTCGCGCAGCCGCAGGAAGTGCGCCGCCCAGAAGCTCTTGGCCTCTCGCGGGTAGTAGTCGATCGCGGCCGCTCCGAGCCGCAGCGACTGGGCCTCGTCGGAATCGTCCGGGTGCTGGTGGGAGAGCGACACGAGCGTGAGCGCGCGCACCGAGGGCTGGTACGCCGACTCGCCCGGTTCGGGGTTGGCGGCCGGCCGCAGCCCCGAATCGCGCGCGCGATCGACCAGCCAGTCACGCAGTCTGCGAGTCGAGACGCAGTCATAGCGGTTGTAGTCCGCGAGGTCGTCGAGGATCGCCCGCGCCTCGTCGTGCCGACCGTCGTCGGCGAGCGCGCGAGCCTGGACATACTGGACGATCGAGTCGTCTCCCTTCTGCACATCGCTCGTGCGAGTCTGTTCGCCCATGTACAGCGGCTCGAGCTTCTTGATCGAGTACGACCGCGAGCCCACCCGCAGGGCTCGCCGCACGATCGGGTACAGATCGACGAACACGCCGTCGCTGAGCAGCCGATCGACATCCGACTCACGCACGCCATGGCGGGCGGCCATCGCGAGAAGGTGGGAGGGCTCGTACGGGGCGTAGTGATAGATGTGCATCTCGGGATGCTGCAGCCGGCGTAGGTTCACGATGTCGAGGAAGCTCTCGAGCGCTCGCTTCTCGTGGGCGAACGAGTGCGCCCACAGTGCCGTGTACCGTTCCCGGTCGTCGACCCAGCCGAACAGGTAGTCGATGCCCCACAATGCCGGAGCGTCGAGCCCGTGGGGAGCCGGCTCGGTGTGCAGCGGATCGCCTTCGAAGTCGAAGAACAGGTCTCCCCGATCGGGGCGGGGGAGACCGATCAGCGTCTTCGGAGCGACGACTTCGTAGGTCGGGATGGGCGGAAGTCCTTCGACCGTCGCGTCGGCAGTCGTCGTCGACATACGCGGCGGATTGAGGGCGGGCGTGCCGGCCGGGCTCTCGAGCTGCAACCGGGCCTGGATCCGCAGCATCTCGAACGTGTCGGGGTTCATGCCGTGGGGCGGCGTCGGGGCCGTGGCGAGCGAGTCGATCGTGTCGATCCCTGCGGCGCGCAGGCGTTCGCGCTGCACCGGACGCATGCCCGCGACGAGCAGCAGGTCGCGCTGGGCGACGACCTCGGCGTCGCACGTCGTGCAGCGCCCGCACGCGACGACAGCGAGCGGTCCGCGCGGGTCGCCCCAGGCGATCGCCGGGCCGTCGGCCCCGAGATCGAGGCGGCGGTCGGAGATGAGCGCCCCGAGGCGCTCCCGCCGGAGCCGGAACACCGGGAGCAGATCGTCGACGGCGTGCACGCTGACGCTGCCGTCCCCGAGGAGCAGTTCCACGCGGTCGGAGCGCGGGATGCCGAGACGATCGAGCTGATCTACGTATGCCGCGAGCTGCATGAGAGCGGTCACTCGAGCATGGCGTGCGAGCTTGGTGTCCTGCACGATCCAGCGCCGCTCGGTCGCGGGGCCGGTCGACGGCTCGCGAACGAGGAAGTCGGCGAAGCCGACGAAGTCGCGGGTCGAGAACGCGGCCTGATAGATCACGTCGGCATCGGACTCGAGCGCCCTCTCCGTAAGCGCCACCGCATCGGCGAGGGCTGCGGCATCCGTCGACCTCGCCTCGGGGATCTCGACGACGCCGCCGCCGAACTCGTCGATGTAGGCGGCGAGGACGCGCCTCTCGTGCGCCATGCCGAGGCGTCCGGCGCGCTCGAGCGTGAGATCGATCGGCTCCTCGACAGGAGGCACGCGGCCTAGTCGCGCGTCGATCGCGCGCAGCCACGCGAACTCGCACTCCGCCGCAGCTTTGAGGTCGCTCGCGCTCCACACGATCCGGCCGTCTTCAGGTATGTAGCGCATGCCTCCCCTTCAGGGGCGACTCTACCGACGGCGTACGACACCAAGGTGCTCCACGGCGTGCCCGGCGACGCCATTCGCCCGGATCATCGTCCACCTGACAGACTGAGTGCGTGAGCACAGCCCTCCCGTTCGAGAGCGCCTACCGGCATGGCTTCGCACGCATCGCGGCGTGCACGATTCCGATCTCGATCGCCGATCCGGCCACCAATGCCGAGGTCGTTCTCGCGACCGTGCGCGAGTGCTCGGCGGACGCCGTCGCCGTCGCCGTCTTCCCCGAGCTGTGCCTGAGCGGCTACTCGATCGACGACCTCGTGATGCAGGATGCCGTGCTCGAGGCCGTCGAGGCCGCGATCGGACGGCTGGTCGAGGCATCCGCCGATCTCTTCTCCATGCTCGTGCTCGGCGCCCCGCTGCGCCATCGGAACCGCCTCTACAACTGCGCCGTCGTCATCCATCGCGGTGAACTGCTCGGGGTCGCCCCGAAGTCGTACCTGCCCACGTATCGCGAGTTCTACGAGCGCCGCTGGTACGCCCCCGGCGACGACCAGGCGCTCGAGGACATCCGCGTGGGCGACCTCGAGGCACCGTTCGGGCCGGATCTGCTCTTCGAATCCCTCGATGTGACCGGTCTCGTAGTCCACGCCGAGGTGTGCGAAGACGTCTGGGTGCCGATCCCCCCGTCGTCGCAGGCCGCGCTGGCCGGGGCGACCGTGCTGCTCAATCTGAGCGGCAGTCCCATCACGATCGCGCGCGCCGAGGACCGGAAGGATCTCTGCCAGTCCCAGTCGCTTCGCTGCCTGGCGGCCTACGCGTATGCCGCGGCCGGCATGGGCGAATCGACAACCGACCTGTCGTGGGACGGGCAGACCATGATCTACGAGGGAGGGGCGCTCCTCGCAGAGACGAAGCGCTTCCCGGACGGCCCGCGCCGGTCTGTGGCGGATGTCGACCTCGACCGCCTGCGCCAGGACCGGCTTCGCCAGGGGACGTTCGACGACAACCGCCGTACGATCCAATCGGTCCCCGGAGCGCAGGAGTTCCGGACGATCCACTTCGAGCTCGACCCGCCGGCGCGCGACGTCGGACTGCGTCGCACTCTCGACCGGTTCCCGTTCGTGCCCGACGACGAGGACCGCCTCGCCCAGGACTGCTACGAGGCCTTCAACATCCAGGTCTCCGGACTCGTCCAGCGCATGAACGCCATCGGCGCGCCGAAGCCCGTCATCGGCGTCAGCGGGGGCCTGGACTCCACTCACGCGCTGCTCGTCGTCGCGCGGGCCATGGACCGACTCGGCCGGCCGCGCAGCGACATCCTCGCCTATACGATGCCCGGGTTCGCGACCTCGGAGCGCACCAAGGCGAACGCGCTGGCACTCGCCGAGTCGGTGGGTGCGACGATCGAGACGATCGACATCCGTCCCGTCGCGACGCAGCTGCTCGAGGCCATCGACCATCCGTACAGCGACGGTCATCCGGTGTACGACATCACGTTCGAGAATGTGCAGGCCGGTGCCCGCACCGACCTGCTGTTCCGCCTCGCCAATCAGCACGGCGGGATGGTGATCGGCACGTCCGACCTGTCGGAACTGGCCCTCGGCTGGTCTACCTACGGGGTCGGCGACCACATGAGCCACTACGCCGTCAACACGGGAGTGCCGAAGACCCTCATCCAGCACCTCATCCGCTGGGTGATCTCGCACCGTGAGGGTGTCGACGACGCCGAGGCGACCGTGCTGCAGTCGGTGCTCGACACCGAGATAACGCCCGAGCTCGTGCCGATGGGGCAGGACGGCAGCGCAGCGGAGTCGACCGAGGACCGGGTCGGCCCGTACGCACTGCACGACTTCGCGCTCTTCCATGTGCTGCGCTGCGGGTTCCGACCGTCGAAGATCGCGTATCTCGCGTGGCACGCGTGGGCCGAGAAGGACGTCGGAGCCTGGCCTCCCGGCTTCCCCGACCACGACCGCTACGCCTACGACCTGCCGACCGTCGTGAAATGGCTGCAGGTGTTCCTGCGGCGCTACTTCGCCTTCGCGCAGTTCAAGCGCTCGGCGATCCCGAACGGTCCGAAGGTCTCGGCCGCCGGGTCGCTGTCGCCGCGGGGGGACTGGCGTGCGCCATCCGACGGCAATGCGCGCGTCTGGCTCGCCGAGCTGAAGGCCGCGCTGCCCGAGCTCGTCGACGACTGACCCCCGCGGAGGCGACCGGGCCCGGCGGCCGTACCCCGCAGGCGGTGGGCGACCCTGCGGTGGCAGGATGGGGCCATGGCGAGGCAGGCGACGGTCGTCGGCAGCGGACCCAATGGACTCTCGGCCGCTGTCGCCCTCGCCCGTGCCGGATTCGCCGTTCGGATCCTCGAGGCGTCCGACACGCTCGGCGGCGGGGCGCGGACGGCCGAGCTCACGCTTCCCGGGTTCCACCACGACGTGGGATCGGCGGTGCATCCCGCTGCGCTCTCATCGCCGTTCTTCCGCGCGTTCGGACTGCGTGAGCGCATCGAGTGGATCTCGCCCGACGTCAGCTATGCCCATCCCCTCGACGGCGGACGGGCCGCGATCGCATGGCGAGACCTCGAGCGGACCGCCGCGGGTCTGGGCCGCGACGGCAGAGCGTGGCGCGCGGTGATCCGCCCGCTCAGCGCGCACCTCGACAACGTCGTGGACTTCACCGGATCACAGCTGCTGCGCGTGCCGCGGCATCCCGTCACGACCATCCGGTTCGGATTGCGTGCGCTCCAGCTGGGGACGCGCCTGGGCGGCGGCACGTTCTCGACGGATGAGGCTTCGGCCCTGCTCACCGGCGTGTTCGCGCATGCCAACACGAGCCTCCCGTCGGTCGGTGGCGCGGCATCCGGTCTCTTCCTCGCCGCCCACGCACACGCCGGAGACGGCTGGGCCTACCCGCGCGGCGGCGCCCAGCGCATCTCCGACGCGCTCCTCGACGACCTGCGGGCGCACGGGGCAGAGGTCCGGACGGATCGCGAGGTGACGTCGCTCGCCGAGCTCGACTGGGGCGACCCGGATGCCGGTGACCTGCTGCTGCTGGACACCTCGCCTCGCCTCGTGCTCACCCACCCCGCCCTCCCGGCGGCGTACGCACGAGCCATCCGCCGGTACGCATACGGCCCGGCGGCCGCGAAGGTGGACTTCGCGCTGCATGGACCCATCCCCTGGGCGAATCCGGATGTCGCACTCTCTCCGACCGTGCACCTGGGCGGCACGCGCGCGGAGATCGAGGCGAGTGAGAACGCGGTCGCACGTGGCACGTTGACGGATCGCCCCTACGTCCTGGCCGTCCAGCCGTCCGTGCTCGACGACACCCGCGCCCCTGCGGGACATCACGTGCTGTGGGCCTACATGCACGTGCCCGCGTACTCCACGCTCGATCCGACAGACCTGGTCACGCGCCAGGTCGAACGGTTCGCCCCGGGCTTCCGCGACCGCATCCTCGCCTCGCGCGCGATGACCGCCGCAGAGCGACCCGCTTTCAACCCCGCCGACGTCGGCGGGGACATCCTGGGCGGAGCCTTCAGCTTCGCGCAGGCATTCCGCCGGCCCGTCGTCTCGCGGACCCCGTGGCGCACTCCCCTGCGCGGCGTGTACCTCGCGTCCGCGGCGACTCCGCCCGGCCCGGGCGTCACGGGCATGCCGGGGTGGTATGCCGCGCGGCAGGCGCTGCGCGATACGGCGAACGTGCGCGTCGAGCCCTCGGATCTGTTCGAGACGTGACGCCATGCACGGCTTCGCTGCGGTCGACTTCGAGTTCGCTCGGCAGGTGCTTCAGCGCGGCATCGCGGCGCTGTACATCGTCGCGTTCACCTCGTCGCTGAACCAGTTCCCGGCGCTGCTGGGCGAACGCGGGCTGCTGCCCGTGCCGGAGCTCCTGAGCTGGGCGCGGTCGTCGAAGCGCGCGCGCCGGATGCTGCATCCGACCGTGTTCCGCTTCGCGACTTACTCCGATCGGCGCCTGGTCGCTCTGTGCATCGCCGGCATCGCGATCGCGGCGGCGCTCGTGGCCGGCATCCCTCAACTCGCCCCGCCGTGGGTGCCGATGCTCTGCTTCCTGCTGCTCTGGGTCGGCTACATGTCGATCGTCAGCGTCGGGCAGACGTTCTACTCGTTCGGGTGGGAGATCCTGCTGCTCGAGGCGGGATTCCTCGCGGCGTTCCTCGGATCGGACGATCAGCCGCCGTCGACCGTCGTGATCGTGCCGTTCTGGTGGCTGGTGTTCCGCCTCGAGTTCGGCGCCGGGATGATCAAGATCCGCGGCGGACGCGAATGGCGCGATCTCACCGCGCTCACCTTCCACCACGAGACGCAGCCGATGCCGGGACCGCTGAGCCGGCAGGCGCATCTGCTGCCTCGCTGGTTCCACAAGCTCGAAGTCGTCGGCAACCATTTCGCGCAGCTGGTGGTGCCCTGGTTCCTGTTCGCGCCGCTGCTCGGACTCGGGGTGCCCGGGCCCGTGCCGGCGATCATCGGGGCGTTCGCCGCCGCGATCGTGATCGGCACCCAGCTGTGGCTCGTCGCGACCGGCAACTTCGCGTGGCTCAACTGGGCGACGATCGTGCTCGCCTTCTCGGCGATCGGGCTCCCCGGCCTGCGACTGGGCGAGAGGCCGATCGCGGAACCCGTCGATGCCCCGCCATGGCTGATCGACGGCATCCCGCTCCCGTGGCTCATCGCCACCACGGTGCTCGGCGCGCTCTACGTCGTGCTGAGCTGGCAGCCCATCCGGAATCTCTTCGCCCACCGGCAGCTCATGAACGCGAGCTTCAACCGGTGGCAGCTCGCGAACGCCTACGGCGCCTTCGGCACCGTCACCAAGGAGCGCATAGAGATCGTCGTCGAGGGAACGACGGACGAGGATCCGGATGCCGGGACCTGGCATGAGTACGGGTTCAAGGGCAAGCCCGGCGATGTGAACCGCATCCCCCGCCAGTTCGCGCCCTACCATCTGAGACTCGATTGGCTGATGTGGTTCCTGCCGCTCGGGCATTCGCTCGACGACTGGTTCACGGCCTTCCTCGTGAAGCTGCTCGAGGCGGACTCCGCGACGCTGCGGCTGCTCGCCGACGATCCGTTCGGTGGGGCACCGCCGGTGTGGATTCGTGCGGTCGCGTACCGCTATCGGTTCACGACCCGCGCGCAGCTGCGCGAGAGCGGCGCCCGATGGACGCGCGACGGGCGGCGTCCCGTCCTCGGGCCGCTCCGCCTCCGAGGCTGAGCGCGAACCCGCCCTGGGAGAATAGGACCGTGAAGCTCCTAGTCGCCGCCCTCGAGGCCGAACTCGTCGCCTTCCCGACCGACCTCGCCGGCTTCGACCGGCTGGTGACCGGACCCGGCAAGCTTCAGGCCGCCCACGCTCTCACTCGCGCCCTCGACGCCACGGAATACGACGAGATCGTCGTGGTCGGCACGGCGGGCGCGATCGATCCCCGGCTCGACGCTCTCGTGTACGAGGTCACCGCGGCGATCCAGCACGACGTCACCGACATCGACGGCATCGTGGGTCAGCACGTGTCCCTCCCGCCGCGTGTCGAGTTCGGGCGCGGCGGTGTCACGATCGCCACGGGCGATCACTTCGTCGACGACTCCGATGCGGTAGCGGTCATCCGTCCTCTCGGCGCCGGCCTCGTCGACATGGAGACCTTCGCGTACGCGTGGGTCGCCGAGCAGTTCCGGGTTCCGATCCGCGTGCTCAAGTCCGTGTCGGACCGCGCTCAGGACGACGCGCTCACCGACTGGCGCGCGACCGTCGCCGCGTGCAGCGCGCAGCTGCGCGAGCGCTTCCTTGCGGACTACGGGGTCTGACGGCGGATCACTCGTCGCCGGCGTCGCTGCGCGAGAACACGTTGCGCAGCACGACGAAGACGACGGCTGCGACGATCGCGACGACGACCAGCTTGGCGATGAACCACAGCACCGAGAACAGCACGCTCACGAGCACCCAGGCGATGGCGATCGCCGCGATGACGCCGATGACGGTCCAGACAGTGCTCTTATTCACGAGACAAGCCTAAATGCGGCAGATGCCGCGACGCGCGGTCGCGGATCCCCGCTCTCAGCGGCTCAAGAGCCCCACTGCGTCTTCGGCCAGGTCACCGCTGCGATGTTGGCCTGCCCGCTGAGGGATGGGTGGAAGTAGTCACGCGTCGAGATGTCCGACCTCGCGAAGGCGTAGTTCGCGATTGCCCCACCGTCGTAGAGGCAGTTCATCGCCGGGGTGCACACATCGGAGAGAGCCTGGTTGTACTCGTTCACGCGCTGCTGCACCGCGGCTCGACGCTGGACGTCGGCCGCGCGCGTGCTCGTGGGGTTCGCCAGCATCGACTGGCAGATACCGAGCAGACTCCACGTGAACCGGGCGCTCAGACTCGACTTGTTGACGTCGTAGAGCCGCTGCAGGCTGGGCACGCTGGCCACGAACACCTGCGGAGGGTTCTTCACGGAATTGAGCGTGGTGAGCGCGGCTTGCACGTTCGCCTTGAACGTCGCCGTGGGAGTCATCGCGGCGACCGTTCTGGTGCACGCGTCGTTGGCGCCGATCTCGATCGTCACGTACTGCGCGGCCTGCGTCGACGACACAGCATTCCGAGCCTGCCCGTCCAGCGCACTGGACTGCGAGCCGGTCACCGCATCGTTGTAGCCGACGATCGACGTCGCGCCCGCCGCCTTGAGCCGCAGCAGATGCGAGTTGACGGATGCCGTCGACCCGGTCGACCAGCTGTTGACAGGACAGCCCGAGAGGCTGCTGCAGGTCATCAGTGCCTGGGAGATCGAATCACCGAGGGCAGCCATGCGTGTGATGGATGCCGGCGCCGGCAGAGGGGCGGCGTTGGCCGCAGCGGCTCCGGAGACGCTGCCGATGGCGACGAGGGCAGCCGCGGCGAGGGCGGCAAGGGTGCGCCGCACCCTGTTGGACATGCGCATGCGAGGACTCCTGACGACGTTGTGATGGAGCGGTCGCGGCACGGGACCGCGGCAGGGTCGCCCGAGTGGGTGAGCGGGTCAGCCTCCCCGGAGCGACCTGGGGCGAACGATACACCCGTGTATCGTGCCCGGCAATGGTGCCCTCGGCGTCGCACGTACGTCGATCAGGCGGGCACCCCGGCATCCTGGCGAATGACGCTCGGACCCTGCGAAGTCGGCTCGACCACCAGCTGCGCGGGCAGCTGCTCCTTCATCGCCGCGACGTGGCTGATCAGGCCGACGGTGCGCCCGCCCTGACGCAATTCGTCGAGGGTGCGCATCGCCAGGTCGAGGCTCTGCTCGTCGAGGGAGCCGAATCCTTCGTCGATGAACAGCGTGTCCAGGCGGACGCCGCCGGCCCGGGCCGTCACCACTTCGGCCAAGCCCAGCGCCAGCGCGAGCGAGGCGAGGAAGGTCTCACCGCCCGAGAGCGACTGCGCGGGTCGCGCCTGGCCGGTGTAGGCGTCGAAGACGGCGATGCCGAGCCCCGACGCCACCTTTCGTGCCCCGACGGCGTCTGTGTGCTGCAGCAGATACCGGCCCGAGGACATCGCCTCGAGCCGCAGGTTCGCGGCCTGGACGATCTCTTCGAGCTCGGCGGCAAGGACGAAGGTCTCGAGGTCCATGCGGCTGTCGTTGCGGCCGGCCACGGCGTCGGCGAGGCCGACGATGAGTCGGCATTCGGCTTGGCGGTCCTGGGCGGCGACGTGTGCGGTCGCCGCGCGGGAGGCGGCATCCGCCAGCTGGGCCGCCACCTCCGCGTCTCGGGCGGCGGTCGCGACCGCAGCATTCCACGTTTCGCGGGCGAGGGATGCCGTCGCCGCGGCCTCGTCCAGGTCCACCAGCTCGTCGGGCGCCCCGGCGAGCTCGGTCTCGAGCGCGAGCAGCCGCTCGCGCTCTGTCGTGAGCGCGACCTCGTGCGTGCGAACGCGCTCTGCGAGCAGCTGCTGGGCGGCGGGGTCGAGCATCGCCTCCACGGCGGCCGCGGCATCCGCGAAGTCGGACCCGGTGAGCCGCTCGTCTCGATCGATCTCGGCCTCCGCGGCGGCTGCCTCGCCGCGTGCCCGATCGTCCGCGGCATCCGCAAGAGTCCGCGCCATGTCGCGGCGATGCTTCGCCGAGGCGATCCGATCCGCGACTGCGGCGAAGGATCCGCGTGCCGCGTCGACGGCCTCATGCGCGGCGTTCAGCCGCTGGATCGTCTCGGCGCGGGCTTCGCGCTCGTCCGACAGGCGTGAGGCGAGGATCTCGCGTTCTCGGCCTGCGGAGGCATCGGTCTCGCGCAGATCGCGCAGCTCGCGTTTGTGTCGCGCGATCGCGTCCGCCGCAGCTACGGCCCTCTTCAGCCGCTCCTCGGCTTCGGAGTGCGCCGCTTCGAGCCGTGGCAGTGTCTGACCACCGGCGCGCGCCGCGGCGTCCGCGTGCGCTGCTCGCGCCGTGCGCGCCTTCGCCGAGGCCACGGATGCGGCGCGATTCGCGGCGTCCAGGGCGGCTTCGGCCAGGGCGATCGCGTCATCCGTGATGGGCTCCGCGGCCGCCGCTGCCAGGTGCGGGTGCTCGACCGAACCGCACACCGGACACGGCTCGCCGTCGGTGAGTCCGTCCGCGAGTTCGCCCGCGAACCCGTCGAGGCGGCGCTCCAGAAGGTTCCGCACCGCGGCGGATGCCAGCTCGAGGTCGGCGACAGCGGAGAGGTGCGCGACCTCTGCGGTGCGGGCGACCTGCGAGAGGCGCTCGGCGTCCTGCCCCGCGGCGAGGCGCGTGACCGCACTTTCGAGAAGCTCGCGCGCCGGATCGAGCGCGGGTGCCGCGGCCTCCGCATCGGCGAGTTCGGGTTCGATCACGGCGATCCGCGCCGCTCTCGCTGCACGACCTGCGCCGAGCGCGGAGAGCGCGGTCTCGAGCGCAGCAACGCTCTCGTCGGCGCGAGCGCGGGCCGATTCGAGGGCCGGCAGCGTCCTCTCGGTGGCGGCGGCGTTCGCCCAGACGGCGAGATCGCCCGCGATCGCGTCGACGAGGGTCCGGAGGGCGGAGGAGTCGGCATCCGCCCCGCCGGCGGCGATCCATGCAGCGCGCGCCGCCCCTTCGATCTCGGCCGCGCGCGCCGCGACCGTGCGGGCGTGGGCGGCCGACTCGACGGGTGCGCGCAGCGCCTCTGCGGAGCGCGCACGATCGAGCCGCATGCGATCAGCGGCCGTATCGAGCCCCCGGGCCTCGAGGGCGGAGAGCGCGAGCCGCGACGCGAGCCGTTCCTCCTGGCGCTTGCGCAGGACGCTTCGTGCGCCGAATGCCGCGAGCGCCGCGTCGTGCTCGTCTTCGGCCTCACCCCGCCGCCGCGCGGATTCGTCGGCGCGGTATCGCGCACGGGGAACGGCCCGCTGCACCGCGCTCAGCCGATCTGCGTCGCTGTCGACGAGCGCGGGCGGGTCGCTGTCTTCGGCGGCCGCGCTATCACCGGACGCGCCGGCGAGGTTGTTGTCGGCGACGATCGACTCGGCGTTGTCGAGCTGTGAGTGCAGCAGCGCACGGTCGGCGTCGAGCACCAGCTGCGCCGTGCGGCGACGCTGTTCGAACGCCTTCTCGTACTCTTCGTATCGCCGCGTGCCGAAGAGCGTCCGCAGCAGCGCCTGCCGGTCGTCGTTGCGCGCCAGGAGGAACTCGGCGAACCGGTTCTGGGCTAGCAGGATGACCTGCTGGAACTGGTCGCGATTCAACCCCAGGATCTCGTCGAGCAGGTCGCCGGCCTCACGGTGCCTCGTGGTGCGGCCGGTCCACTCGCCACCCGCCAGCTGCTCGACGAGAACAGCCGACTTCTGGGTCGTCATGCCGTCGCCGCGCGCCTTGGGGCGGTCGTATTCGGGTGAACGGGTCACTCGCCAGCGATGTCCGCCGGCCGTGAACTCGAGCCGCACCTCGGTGGGCTCGTCGGGGTCGCAGTGGTCGCTTCGCAGGCCGCGGTCGCCGCCGTCGTAACGCGGCGCCGTGCCGTACAGCGCGTAGCAGACGCCGTCCAGGATGCTCGACTTGCCTGCGCCGGTGCGGCCCGAGATGAGGAACAGCCCGTGCGCATCGAAGAGGTCGAAGTCGATCGTCTGCCGCTCGCGGAACGGCCCGAATCCCTCGAGCTCCAGGCGGTGCAGCTTCACGCGGACGCCTCGGCTTTCTCGACGACTCCTGCTGAGCCTGCGGGCACCGCAGCGGCGTGCTCGGCGATGACCTCTCGGACGATCTCGCTCTCAGCCCGCGTGGCGCCGACCCCATTGCGCACATGGGCGAGGAAGCCGTCGACCAGGTCATGATCATCGCCTTTCGCCTGTCGCACGCGCGAGGCGTAGCTGAGCCCGTCGTGTTCGCGCACGACGCCCGGCGTGTGCGCGACCGTCGCGCAGAACGCGAAGCGCTGCTGCAGTCGGCGCATCGGATCGCGCTGCGGCGAAGCATCCGTGTACTGAGCACTCACCCAGGCGTCTTCGAATCCGGCGAAATCCGGCGAGGTCAGCAGTTCTTCCAGGGATGCGGTCAGCTTCACCAGACGGCGCGGGATCGGCAGGTCGAGCCATTGCGCCCCGGCGAAGCCGTCGGCATCCATCTCGACGAGCCACGACCCGCGGGGCTTCGCGCCCTCGCCGAACGAATAGTGCAGCGGCGCGCCGGAGTACCGGACGTTGTCGGAGAGCTTCTGCCCGCCGTGGATGTGGCCCAGCGCCACATAGTCGAGGCCGTCGAATGTCGACAGCGGGACGATGTCGAGTCCACCCTGCTGGATGTCGCGCTCTACGCCGGGCGTGGGCACGACGGCGCCGGCGAAGCAGTGCGCGACCCCGACCGCCCGGCCACCGCGCACCGCGAGGTCGGAGCGGATGAGCCCCGTCGCGTGGGAGACGCACTGCTGCTGGGTTCGCAGGTCGGCGCCCGCCCACAGCGGACGCACCATCGCCGGCTCGAGGTACGGGATGCCGTAGAAGTGCACCGGCCCGTGCTCGTCGGTGATCGTGATGGGGGTGCCGATGCTGAGCGGGTCGGTCACGACATGGATGCCGTCGCGCAGGAGCGCGGACTGGAAGCCGAGGCGCGCCGAGGAGTCGTGGTTGCCGCTCGTCACGATCACGTGCGCGCCGGTGTCGGCCAGCCCGCGAAGAGTCTCGGAGAGGAGCGTGTAGCAGCCCGCCGCCGGAACGGCCGAGTCGAAGACGTCGCCCGCGACGATCACGACGTCGACTCCGCGGTCGCGGACCTGCTGAGTCATCGCCTCGAGGACACCGCGCAGCGCATCGAGCGTGGAGTGTCCGTGGAAGGACCGGCCGATGTGCCAGTCCGAGGTATGCAGGATCCGCATGCCCCTCACGGTATGCGCGACCTCCGACATCGTCGGCGAGGCCTGCGGAGGTTCGCGCATCGGACCGCAGGCCTCGGTGGTGGGTTTGCGGATGCCGCGGCACGGCCCGCACCGTTCGATTCAACGCGCAGGGGTCGTCGCACTGATGCCCCTCGCCGAGCTGGTGCTGCGCGGCGAGCAGGACTGCGTGGCCTCGCGCGAGTGGTGTGCGTTCGTGACCGCGACGATCCCCGGAGCCCGGTCGGTGGAGATCGCGGGGCACGGTCACGAGACGATGATCCGGGATGCCGCGCCCGCCGCGCGGGAGATCGAAGCCTTCCTGCGCGAGACCTGACGCGGCGCCCGCGAGAGCGAGCGCACGCCCGCGAAGAACCGCATCGCCGGCGAATCTCGCCCCGAGCCGGCCCGTGGGGAAGTATCGTCGAATATGGCGTCATCCCACGACACCGCACCACGGTCGACGGTAGTAGCCCTCGTCGGCGAGGACAGCGACGCCCTCCTCTCGGGTCTGAGCGATGTCCCCGCCCTTGTCGCCCTCTCGCTTCGGCAGGCCGAACCGGCCGCCGCGGCCCGCAGGCTGACGGCTGTCTCGACCCCTTATGTGGTGCACGACGCCGACCCGCTGGAACATGTCGCGGCGGCGTGGGTCGAGCTTTACGAGGAGCGGGCAACCCTCGGCACCCTCGAGCTCGAGGTCGAGAACCTGCTCGGGCTCTTCGACGCTCACGCTGCGGTGATGCCGGACTACTACCTCGTCGCGGGCCCGGAGAACATCGAGGGCACGTGGCGCCACTGGTGGCTGGGGGTTCTCGCCCACCGTGCCCCGTCTCGCGTCCTTCCGGTCGAGGCGTCGGGCGCCGCGCTGCGCGCCCGGCTGCGCGCACTCCCCACGTCGCGACCATGGCCGGATCTGGCGTGGCTGCGACAGGTGCAGTTCGAGATCCCCGACCGCGTGGGGCTGCGCGATCAGCCCGGCGCTGCGTGACGCGGACCCGCACGGCGCAAGCCACCCACGATCCTGCTGAACGACGGAAAACGGTCTCGCCGGCGATGATTCCTGCCAGATCGGAGCCGGGCGGCAATGTCGGAGCCCCGGCGTACGTTCTGACCATCGGAACCTACGGAGGAATCATGCTCTCTACCGTCACGGCCGCTGAAACGCTGTTCCGTCATGACACAGAGACACGAGCGCGTGAGCTCGCGATCTCCAGGTCGATCCGGGACCGCCGAGAAGCCGTCGCCCCGTCGATGCACCAGGTTCGAACCCCTCGCCCCGTGGCCGCGTGGCCTCGTCCGATCGGAGTCAATCTCGAGCTTGCGGGCGCCGCCGCCGTCTGCACCTGACCTACGCGAGGCCGATCAAGACTCCTCAGGACTGCGCGCGTCCCCCGTCGAGACCTGCCGCGCGAGTTCCTCCACGTCGGCGTCGGGAAGGTCGATGCCCGATTGCGTCAGTCGCTGACGGAGCACGTCCGCGATGCGATCGAGCGATTCCGTCCCGACGTCAGCCCGGGTCTGAGCGACGATCCCCGCCACCTTGTCGATCGCCGATGCGTCGTTCTGCGCCATCCCGGGCAGTCGCTGCTCCTGCTCGGTGCCGAGGCCACCCGGCAACCGCTGCGCTTCGCCGACCGAGAGTGTGTCGCGACCCTCATCCTGACCGTGATGATCAGTGCCTTCGGATGAGTCCACCACCCCGAGGCCCACGGCTTCGTGACTCGGTTCCGCAGCCGCGGGTGAGGGCGTGTCGTCTCGCCTCGACTCCGCAGCCACGGATGCCGGAGGCGCTCCGTCGGCATCACCGCGGTCGGGCAGATTCCCGCCGGGGTTCTCGTATTCGTTGCTCGTGCCCGACATCAGACTCCGCCTACCTGTCGTACGTGCTCGGCGGCATCGACCGCGGGATCCGGCGCCCGGCCCTGCTCGAGATCCGCATCGGCGACCAGGTCGGGATCCGCGTCGGTCATCGAGCCTTCCACCGGCGGGACCTCGATCGGACCGGGCACACCGTATCCCGCCGCAGCGGCGCCTGACTCCTCGGTCGTCGAATCGGCCGTGCGACCGTCCTCCCACCCGCCGATCGGGTTCGCGTTGACCTCGCCCTGCGGTCGTTCTCGATCGTCCGACATGGTCGACCCCTTCCATCCTGTACAGGGTCGGACAGACGCGCGGGATCCGCAGGGGGGTTGACGAAGCCGGATGCCGCGACTACTGGCCGGCGGGCGTCTGCGGCGTGCCGGCCGCGGCGGCGCCGGCCGCGCGATCCTTTCCGATGGCCTGGCCGAGAAGCTGACCGCCGCTCGTGAGCATCGCACGCCGCCACGGCAGGACGCCCTCGATCTCGACCTGGATCGACATCGACAGGATCGTCCGGATCAGCACGATGAGCCCCAGGATCGCGGCGTCCTCGAGCGACGGCTTCGATGTGATCGTTCGGATGAGGTCGGCTGCGACGAGGACTTCCAACCCGAGCAGGATGGCGCCCCCGAGCGTCGTGCGGAGCACTGTGAACGCGGCCCGGCCGCCGTCGCCCCGCTGCAGCGACCGGAAGCCCAGCCAGAGCGCGATGAGGAAGCCGACGATCATCGCGGCCGCGCCGATCACCTCGAACCCGACAGCGACCGCTGTGAAGACGTCTTCCATCTGCATCAGGCGCTGCGCCGTTCGTGGAGGATGCCGCGACGGCCCGGGTTCGCCTCGAACCAGTCCGCCACGTACCAGCACATCGGCACGACCGTGCGCCCGCCGCGGCGTTCGAGGTGCGCGACGGCACGGTCCACGAGTTCGCCGGCGTACCCGTTGCCTCGGAAGGTGGGCACCGTGTAAGCCCGCGTCAGCACGACCGTGCGGCCGTCATCCCGGTAGTCGAGCACGCTTACGAGATCGTCGCCGCGATGCAGGGTGTACCGCGAGGCGTCGGGCTCATGGGTGAAGCGCAGGTCGGTCACCCCGAAAGGGTACGCCCGCACCGCGACCCCGGGGCCGCTGCCCCGCCGTGGCGCGTCATTCGGTCAGCACGCGGCTGCGAGCGAGGTCGCCGAACCACGGACCGCCGTCTTTCACCGTCCGAATCCGTTCGACACCGATCATCGCGCCAGCACCGCCCGGCCGCCCTCCGCAGCCGCCGATGAGGCTCCGGCTCCCCAGGCCAGTGCCCAGCCCGCATCCCGCTCGGAGCGCGCCTCGGGCCCACTCGGCACCGACGTCGACCGTGAATGCCGTCGCTCGTCCGTCAGGGGTCGTGACGACCATATCGCGCGCACCTCCGCCGCCGGGGAAGACCCGCAGCTCGAGCCCGTCGAGGTAGTCGTAGTCGGGCTGGTCGGTACGGGCGCCCCACGCAGCACCGCGCCGGGCCGGAGGTACAGCGGAAGGCTGTCGAAACCGTGGGTCTCGCGCCGCCACGCACCGCCCGCCACGGACTCCCCCGTCAGCAGGTTCGTCCACTCGCCGGCCGGAAGGTAGAACTCGACCACTCCGTCTGCCGTGAACACGGGCGCCACGAGGATGTCGGAGCCGAGCAGGTACTGCCGGTCGAGGTGCAGCATCGCCGGGTCGTCCGGGAACTCGAGCAGGAGCGGCCGGAGCACCGGCACGCCGGTGGCGGCGGCATCCGCCCCCCGGGTCTGGGGCACGATCCGTCCGTTGGGGCGGATGGTCTTCGCCCCGATGGAGGAAGCGCGCCCCAAACACAGGACAGCGCCGGGACTGAGCAATGTGACACATTTCGTCACGTTCGGGATGCCGCATCCGGGCGATTTGACTCATTGGGACGCAGTCCGTCATAATCGGGCACATGACTGACAACGCGCGTTCTCTGTCCGCCTGGGAGGCGAACGGGACTGCCGGCATGATGATGGCCGGCCGTGTTGCTCTGTGTTGTCGAATGTGCCACTAGCACGGTGACCCCGGCCGGACTCCTGCACCGCATCTGAATCGCGGTACGAGGAGTTCCCCGAAGCATCGGTCCATGCGTCGATCACGCACATCCGGATGCCTCGCACCCAGCCCGCATCGCCGGGCAGTCAGCAGCACACCCGAACCCTTTCCGGGCCGCACAGCGGCCGGGGTTCACTTCCGCAAGGACCATCATCATGTCGAACACCGCTCTCCTCGAACGACCGTCCGCTCCCAATGGGGCTACGCCCCAAACCCCCGGCTCGCTGGCGCACGCCCCCAATGGGGCTACGCCCCAAACCCCCGGCTCGCTGGCGCACGCCCCCAATGGGGCTACGCCCCAAACCCCCGGCTCGCTGGCGCACGCCCCCTCCCGTCACCTCCGCGCCGTCACGGGCCCGGTCCGCACGGTCGAAGCCGCAGAACAGCCGGCGTCGGCCCCCGCCCAGCCCGAGCGGCACCTGCCCGCCGGCACGGCACCGCGCGGCTTCGCGCTCTACGTCGGAATCGACGAGGAGAAGGCCGCGGCATCCGGTGTCAATCTCGGCGTCCTCGTCGACGCCCTCCGCCGCACCCTGGCCGAACTCGCACCCGACGCCGAGACCTACGCCACCGTCGCACTCGCGCCGGTCGGCTCGGGCGGCCGCGATGTGGATGTCGTGCGCCTCGCGCTGCACGAACCGTCGGCCATCGCCCGCACCAAGCAGGAGGAGCCCGAAGACGAGGACCGCGCCGCCGGCGGAGTCGTCGTCGACATCTCGCGCAAGCGCGTGCTCATCGACGGCGACTCGGCCGCATTCACGTTCAAGGAGTTCGAGCTGCTGCAGTACCTGGTGCTGCGCGAAGGCCGCACCATCGAGCGCACCGAGCTCGTGAACTCGCTGTGGCAGGGAGCGACCGAGGAAGAGGCACCCGGCGAGCGCACGATCGACGTGCACGTCCGGCGCCTGCGCGCCAAGCTCGGCCGCTACGAGGACATCGTGCGCACCGTGCGCGGAGTCGGCTACCGCTTCGACCGTCACGCGGATGTCGCGATCCGCTACGGCCACGGCACGCCTTCACCGGACCGCTTCTGAGACAGCCCGTCGACATCCGGACGTCGACGGCACCGGATGTCGGAGCACGGCGCGTAGGGTGAGCGCATGACGACCTCGCTCACGCGTATCGCGCCGCTCCGGGGCGCGGATGTCGCGGCGAGGCCGGCGGCACGGGACCCTCGCCCGGACCCCGGCCGTCCACGCGAGACCGAGTACCGGCCGCGGCATCCGCTCGACCTGGGCCGGACGGTGCTGTATCAGCGCCGCGGCGGCGGGGACCCCTCGATGACGGTCGCGGGGCGGGTCATCTGGCGGGCCAGCCGCACGCCCGAAGGAGTCGCGACGCTCGCTCTGCGCGAGACGCATCCCGGCGTGATCCGCGGCGCGGCCTGGGGTCCGGGCGCCGGCTGGGCGCTGGCGCAGCTTCCGGCGCTGTGCGGCGAGCACGACGACCCGCGCGAATTCGACGCGTCCCGCCATCCGCTCATCGCCGAGGCCCACCGACGCAGCCCCGGCTTGCGGCTGAGCCGCACCGACCTCGTCTTCGATGCGCTCACCAGCTCGATCTTCGAGCAGAAGGTGACCGGGATGCAGGCCTTCGGCGCGTGGCGGCGCATCGTGACGTGGTTCGGCGAGCGCGCACCGGGACCGACGCCGCGTCCGCTGTTCGCCCCACCGTCGATCGACGGCTGGCGCGGCATCCCGTCGTGGGCGTGGCATCGTGCGGGCCTGGAGCCGCCGCAGGCGCGGACCGTCGTCGAATCCGCCCGGCGGGGCGCGTCGATCGTCCGCGCGGTGGAGGCCGAGCCGAACGGAGCCGGCCGGGACCGCGTGCTCACGAGCGTCCGCGGCGTCGGCCTGTGGACGGCGGCTGAAACGCGCATCCGCGCTTTCGGCGACCCCGACGCGGTCAGCGTCGGCGACTACCATCTGGCCCACGAGGTCGGCTACGCCCTCATCGGTCGCCGGGTCGACGATGACGGAATGCTCGAGCTCCTCGCGCCCTGGGCAGGGCACCGCCAGCGCGTCATCCGCCTCCTCGGCACGAGCGGCGCACCGCGGGAGCCCCGTCGTGGACCGCGGGTGCATCCACAGGATCACCGCGATCGGTGATCGTTCGCATGCCCGACATCCGCATGTCCTTGCGGATGTCGGAGGACCGCGCGACACTTGACGCGCCACGCGGCCGGGCGTGGCATCCACCCTGAATCAATCGATCTCTGGAGTATGGAAATGCCCAGCCTCAACCCTTACCTCTCCTTCAAGAACCAGGCGCGCGAAGCGATGGAGTTCTATCGCGGCGTGTTCGGCGGCGACCTCACGGTCAGCACGTTCGCCGAGTACCCGGGCATGACCGACGACCCCGCCGAGCAGGACCTCGTCATGCACGCCCAGCTGGAGACGCCCGACGGCTTCGTGCTCATGGGCGCCGACACCCCCAGTCGCATGGAGTACGAGAAGCCGGCCGGAATCTCGGTGTCGGTCAGCGGCGATGACGAATCCTCGCTGGAGGGCTACTGGCAGAAGCTCTCCGACGGCGGCTCGGTCACGATGCCGTTCGACACCCCGCCGTGGGGCGGCAAGTTCGGCATGCTGACCGACCGCTACGGAATCGACTGGATGGTGGCCGTCAACGCCGCGCAGGAGTGACCTCGCCGCGGCGCAGGCCCTAGTCTGAACGACATGGCGTCGACGTCGAAGCGATGGACCCGAGGACACTCGGGCTGGGCCTTCGGCACGGCCGTGATGTTCGCCGCGGGCATCGTGTTCGGGATGATCTGGGGCAACGTGTGGCTCGGAGTCGTGCTCGCCGGAGCGGTGTCGATCGGCTGGCTGATGGCATACGAGTCGTGGCGCGGCCGCAACGTAGGGCTCGAGAACCGGGACGACGACGGCGCGCAACTATAGCGCACCAGGCCTGGCACGTCCTCGCACGGCGTCGTATCGTATGCCCAGGAGGTGATCGAGATGCGAGTCAGCGTAGGCGATCGCGTCACCATCCACGGTCGATCGGTCGGGATGCCGGACCACTCCGGCGAAGTCATCGAGGTCCGCGGCGAGGGGGATGACCCGCTCCTCGTGGTGCGGTACGACGACGGCCATCAGTCGATCCTGTCGCGCGGAAGCGACTGCGAGATCCATCACGTGGCCTGACCGCCGAGGTCGAGCGTGCCGTCCACTGCGAGCCCGCGGTCGCGGACGAGGGCGCGGCCGCCTGGTCGCCTAGACTGGTCGACCGTGTCCCATCGCTGGCTTCCGCTCGCCGCGATCGGCGTGTCGGTCGTCCTCTGGTCGGCGGCGTACGTCGTGTCGGGCTGGGCGCTCGAGACGACATCTCCCGCGGTGCTCTCGGTCGGCCGGTTCGCGATCGCGCTGCTCGTGCTGATCCCGCTCGCGGCACGCCGACCGGGACTCGTTCGGACGCTGCGTCAGCCGCGGACGATCCTGCTCGGGCTCACCGGAGTCACGCTGTACTACTCCTTCGCCAACATCGGACTGCTCTTCACAACGCCGGGCACCGCAGCCCTCACGGCCGCGTTCCTTCCGGTGCTGACCGCCGGCGCGGCGGTGCTTCTGATCCATGAGCGGCCCACCCGACGCACCTGGTGGGGACTCGCCCTCGCAACGCTCGGGGTCGGCCTGGTCGCGGCATCCGGATTCCGTGTCGATGTCGGCGTGCTCCTGAACATCGTCGCACTGGCGTCGTACGCCTTGTACACGGTGCTGCTGCGCAAGGACGCCGGGTCGGCGGATGCGCCGGACGCCATCGTGCTGGCCACAGCGACGGGGGTGTGGGGCACGATCATCATGCTCCCCTGGCTGGCGTGGGAGGCCTTCAGCGGCACGATCGCGGTGCCGGGCGATGTGCGCGGACTCGTGAGCATCCTGATCCTCGCGCTCGTCGTCACGGCGCCGACGCTCGTCCTGTTCAACTACGGCGCCGAGCGGCTGCCCGCCGCCGTGTCGGGCGTCGCCACCGCAGCGATCCCTGCGCTCGGGTACGGATTCGCCCTGCTGCTGGGCGAGCCGCTCGATCCGATCAAGGCGATCGGCGGTGCCATCGCGCTGACGGGCGTCGTCATCGCGACGCTCGCCGCCCCCGACATCGAGCCGAGCCCACCCGGTTCCGCGCTGCCGGAGCCCGCCGAACTCGCCACCGAAACCCTGGCGCGGGCGCGCGAGAAGACCCCGGGACCCGACCGATGACGTCTCGCACCAGAACGGGAGTGGTCGCGTGAGGATCGCGGTAGCGGGCGGCACCGGCCTCACCGGCAGGCACGTCGTCGAGATCGCACGGCGTCGCGGCCATGATGCCGTGCCGCTGTCGCGGTACGGCGGTGTCGATCTCGTGAGCGGAGCTGGGCTGCCTCAGGCCCTTGTGGGTGCTGACACGGTGATCGACGTGTCGAACATCGGCAGCATCAAGACCGATGTGGCCGTGTCGTTCTTCGCCGGCGCGACCCGCAACCTGCTGGCGACGGAGCGCAAAGTCGGTGTCACGCACCACATCGCCCTCTCGATCGTCGGAGTCGACGCGGCGCCCGAGGGCTACTACGCAGGCAAGCTCAGCCAGGAGCGGATCATCGAGGCCGGCGACATCCCCTGGACGATCCAGCGCGCGACGCAGTTCCACGAGTTCGCGGCGCTCATGTTCGACACCGCGAAGGCCGGGCCGATGCATCTCGCGCCGCGGGCGCGGACGCAGCCGATCGCGGTGCGCGAGGTCGCCGAGCATCTCGTCACCCTCGCCGAGGACGGCCCCGGGGGTCGCGTCCGCGAGCTCGCGGGGCCGCGGGAAGAGAGCCTCGCGGACATGGTGCGCTCCTATGCCCGGGCGATCGGGCATCGTGGCTGGATCCCGGAGGTCTCGCTGCCGGGTGCGCTCGGCCGGGCGCAGCGCAACGGATCGCTGCTGCCCCAGAACGACCCGATCCTCGGGCGCCAGACCTTCGCGGAATGGCTCGCCGCCCTGCCGGACGGCTGAGCCGCGGCATCCACCCTCCTGCCGTCTTCCGCCGTCGGGGTGCCAGGCCGAGACTGGACGTATGAGCATGGCGCAGATTCTCGACGCTGCCCGTTCCCTCGAGGGAATCCTGGTCCTCGTGCCCGACGAGGACAGCGGAGCGCCCGAGATCGCCTGGGGGGACTGCTTCTTCTACTACGCGCCCGACGGGCAGGTGCCGCAGAACGTGCAGCCGTTCGCGACCCTGGTCACGAAGGACTACCCCGACGACACGCGGTCGCAGCTCGACGCCGAGGGCCGCTACCGGGTCAACATCCACGTCGGGCGGGCGGCGTTCCAAGAGCTGACCGGCGAGGACCCGCGCTCCTTCACGTGGAGCGACTACGCGGCTGAGGATGTCGTGATGCCGCATCCTGTGTACGGCGCTCTCGGCTGGGTCTCGGTGGTCGTCCCTGCCGACAAGACCATGGCGACGGTGCTGAGACTGCTGCAGGACGCCTATGACGACGCCCGCGCGCGAGCGGATCGGCGGGCGTCGGGAGCGCAGGGCGGAGCGTCGTCGGGCGGCGCCGACGCTCCCGACGAATAGTCCCGGCTATCCCAGAAGCTCGGGTCGGTGCCACTCCCCGCCGTGCAGCTGCTCGTCGAGGAACGCGAACACGGTCTGGTACCAGACGACCGCGTGCTGGGGCTTGAGCACCCAGTGGTTCTCGTCCGGGTAGTAGAGGAAGCGGTGCACGGTCGAGCCGTCCGCTGCGGCATGGTGCTCGGCCAGCTCCGACCACAGCCGAAGGCTCTCGCCGATCGGCACGCGATAGTCTCGATCACCGTGGATCACCAGCAGCGGGGTGCGGATGTCGCGCACGAATCGGTGCGGCGAGTGCTCGGTCATCGCCTCCGGCGTGAAGATCCGCTGCCAGTACACCGAGCTGTCGGTCGTGCCTGCGAACTGGTCGAGGGCCCACAGGCTCGCGTGGGTGACGATCGCGCGGAACCGGTCGGTGTGCCCGGCGACCCAGTTCGCCATGTAGCCGCCGAATGATCCACCCATCGCCGCGGTGCGGGTCTCGTCGATGTCCGGCCGCGCGACGGCCGCGTCCGTGATCGCCATGAGGTCGGTGTAGGGCTTGCCGCCCCAGCTGTTCCATCCCCGCGCGATGAACTCGAGGCCGTAGCCCGTCGACAGCGCAGGATCGGGCAGCAGCACGGCGTAGCCGCGCGCCACGGCGAGGAGCGGGTTCCATCGCCAGCTCCACGCGTTCCAGCTGCTGAGCGGTCCGCCGTGGATCCACAGCAGCAGCGGCGCGGGCGCGGCATCCGACGCCCCCTCGGGAAGCAGCAGCCACGCGCGCACCGGGGCGCCGTCCTCGGCGGTGGCCTCGACCTCGCCGATCGTTGCGGGCGCGGCCGGCAGCGGCGCCGGGCTAGCGAGCGGGGCCACGGCGCCGTCACGGCCGATGCGCACCGGATGCGGCGGCGCGATCCACGACGAACGCAGGGCCACGAGGTCGCCCGTGAAGCGATCCACCGCGACGTGCGTGTAGGTGAAGTCGTCGCTCGTCAGCTGCAGCGGAGCCGACCCGTCGAGCGGGATGCGGTAGACGGGTCCGCGCCCATCCGAATCGGCCGTCGCGATGAGGGCGCCGTCGTCACGGTCGAAAGTGAGCGAGGTGGGCCACCGGTCCCATCCGGCAGCAAGGCGCCGGGGGGATGAGCCGTCGATGCCGGCCGTCCACACTTCGACGTCGGCGGGTCCTTCCGGGGTGCTCCGCGGCGAGCGCAGGTACGCGATGCGCGTTCCGTCGTGGCTCATGGCGGGCGCTTCATGGTCGACATCCCCTTCGTCGAACAGGGTCGTCCGCTCACCGCTGTCGACATCGATGGAGACGAGCGCGAACCGGCCGCCCCGCTGCTCGCTGATCTGCAGGGATGCGACGACGGTCGCGCCGTCCGGCGAGACGGCCACCTGGTCGGGATCGACCGTCCGATGGGCAGCGGGCGTGAGGTCGCGCGGTCGCGGGAGGGTGACAGGGTAGGGGGTTCCGGCATCCGCGGGCGCGTCCGTGGCGCCATCCGTTTCCGTGTCGGCCGCCGCGGCAGCGGTCGCCAAAGCGTCGGACTCGGCGACCACCGCGGCGACGGTGTCTTCGAGCGTGTCGAGGTCGATCGCGAGCAGGTGCGGCTCAGCCGGACCGAGGTCATGGTCCCAGAACCGCACGGGGTAGGCGTCGTGCAGGATCGCTGAGACCTTCTTCTCCTTGCGCAGGGCGCGCAGCTTCGCATCGGCCTCGAGCGAGTCCGCTCCGGGCAGCAGCTCCGCGCCGATCACCAGGCGATCCGCGGCCTCGGCCACGGCGGCGATCTGCGAGGCGCCTCCAGCGAGGCGGGTCACGGCGCGGGCTTCGCCGCCCCCCGCAGGGAGCAGCCACAGCTGTCCGGACTCGTCATCCGCTTCGCCGTCGGCATCGGGGCGCGCCGAGACGAACAGGATGTCGCCGCGCGCCGTGAAGGCCGCGCCGGCCTCGCCTTTCGCCGACCGGGTGAGCCGCCTCGGGGCGCCCGAGCCGTCGGACGGCACCGTCCACAGCGAGCGCTCGTACGCGGTGGCATCCTTCTTGAGCACGGCCACGGTCAGCACGGCCTGCGTGCCGTCGGGCGAGAGCGCCAGCGCCTCGATCCGGGGCAGCGAGATGTAGTCGTCGAGGGATTCGAACGGGGTCGGTGCCATCAGCGCCTACATCTCCTCGTGGGTGTCGGGATCCGCACCCCAGAGCCGACCCCGCTCGAGCGCCGAGACGGCGGCGACCTGCTCGTCGGTGAGCGAGAACCCGAACACGTCGGCGTTCTCACGCTGCCGCTCGGGGTCCGCGGACTTCGGGATCGGCGTGCTGCCGAGCTCGACGTGCCAGCGCAGCACGACCTGGGTCGGCGTCACGGCGTGGATCTCGGCGAGCTCGATCAGCACCTGCTCGGTCAGCAGCTCGCTGCGGCGGGCCAGCGGACTCCAGCTCTCGGTGCGGATGCCGTGCTCGGCGTGGAACGCGCGCAGGGCCCCCTGCGGGAAGTACGGATGCAGCTCGACCTGGTTGACCGCCGGCGTGACGCCCGTCTCGTCGATGAGCTCGGTCAGCATGGCCTCGGTGAAGTTCGAGACGCCGATGGAGCGCACGAGGCCACGCTCGCGCGCTTCGATCATGCCGCGCCAGGTGTCGACGTACTTGCCCACGCTGGGGTTAGGCCAGTGGATCAGCTGCAGATCGATCCGCTCGAGGTCGAGCGTGCGCAGCGACGCCTCGATGCTGGCGACGGCCTCTTCGCGTCCGTGGTGACGCCCCGGTATCTTCGAGGTGACCAGCAGCTCGTCGCGCGCCAAACCGCTGCGCCGCACCGCCTCGCCGATCTCGCGCTCGTTCTCATAGTTCACCGCGGTGTCGAGCAGGCGATAGCCCGTCTCGATGGCGGCCACCGTGGCGGCTATCCCCTCCTCTCCCCGCAGGTTGTAGGTGCCGAGTCCGAGCTCGGGGAACCAGGTGCCGTCGTTGAGCGTCAGGGTGGGGATCTGGGGCATGATTCCATCTTGGCCTGTCCCGCGCCGGGCCGCGGGCGCATCCATATCGACGTCTCGGTCCCGGCCGAGATCGAGCGCAAGCGGGTCGACGCGGCGCTCGCCGCGGGTGGCCGGATCGCCGACGATTCGCACGCTCCGGAGTGGTGAACGCTCGCCTCCCCCGAGAATCACGGCGTCGACATCGCGGCCTGGCCCGACGAAGAGGACTTCGAGGACTGACGCAGGCCGTCATCTGCGCCATGATCGGTGTCGGGGCCGACAGTAGACCCGGCACAGGGCGGTGCGTCGGCCGCCAGAGAGCGGATGACGATGACCTGGACGATGCCGCCCGAATGGGCACCGCAGGACCGTGTGTGGATGGCTTTCCCCCGTGTCGGCAACACCCTCGGCGATGACGCCCCCTCGGCCGACGAGGCACGCGACGCCTGGGCGGCTGTCGCGAACGCCGTCTCGGGCTTCGAGCCGGTCACGATGGTCGTCGACCCGTCGGCGCTCGGCGAGGCGCGCCGTCGGCTCACGGGCGAGATCGAGGTGGTCGAGGCGCCGCTCGACGACTTCTGGATGCGCGACATCGGGCCGACGTTCGTCATCGGCGACGACGGCGCGCTCGGCGCGATCGACTGGACGTTCAACGGCTGGGGAGCAGGCGCCTGGGCGACCTGGGAGCGCGACGACAGGATCGCCGGGTTCGTCGCCGAGCGGTCCGGCGCCGTGCATCTGCCTTCGACGCTCGTCAACGAAGGCGGTGCGATCCACGTCGACGGCGAGGGCACGGTGCTGCTCACCGAGACCGTGCAGCTCGACCCGCGCCGCAACCCCTATGCGACGAAAGAGCGCGTGGAATGGGAGATGTGGCGCACCCTCCACGCCACCAAGGTCATCTGGCTGCCGCGCGGGCTCACGCGCGATTACGAATCCGCCGGCACGCGCGGCCATGTCGACATGGTCGCCTCTTTCGCGCGGCCGGGCGTCGTGCTGCAGCACTGGCAGGACAACGCCTCGCACCCCGACTACGCGGTGGTGCGCCAGGTGCGCGACGTCCTGCAGGAGGCGACGGATGCCGCGGGCCGCAGCCTCGAGTTCATCGAGCTGCCCGCCCCCGAAACGCTTCGCGATCATGACGGCTTCGTCGACTGGAACTATGCCAACCACCTCGTCGTGAACGGCGGCGTGATCGCGTGCGGATACGGCGAGCCGGCCGGCGACGGCCGCGCGGCCGGCATCCTGGCCGATGCCTACGACCGCGAGGTCGTCACGATCGACGCGCGCCCGATCCTGGCGCGGGGCGGCGGCATCCACTGCATCACGCAGCAGCAGCCATCGACGCCTCCCCCCTTCGCCCTGCCCGTGATCGAGCGGGCGATGCGACAGGACCAGACGACCGACCGGTACGCCTGATGTCTGCGCAGTTCCCCGTGGTGGAGGCCACGATCGCGCAGCTTCGCGAAGCACTCGAAGGCGGCCGGACCACGAGCGTCGAGCTCGTCGACGCGTACCTCGCCCGCATCGACGCATACGATCGTGGCGGCATCCGCCTGAACGCCGTGATCGAGCTCGATCCGAGCGCGAAGTCCGACGCCGCGGCGTCCGATCTGCGCCGACGCGAGGGCCGGACGCTCGGGCCGCTCGACGGCATCCCGTACACCGCCAAGGACAGCTTCATGGTGCGCGGGATGACGGTCGCCGCCGGGTCGCCCGCCTTCGCCCACCTGGTCGCGACCCGTGACGCGTTCTCGATCGAGCGCCTGCGCGCGGCCGGCTGCGTGCTCATCGGGCTGACGAACATGCCGCCGATGGCCAACGGCGGCATGCAGCGTGGCCTGTACGGGCGCGCGGAGAGTCCGTACAGCGCCGATTTCCTGACATCGGCGTTCGGCTCCGGCTCGTCGAACGGGTCGGGCACCGCGACTGCGGCGAGCTTCGCGGCGTTCGGACTCGGCGAAGAGACCTGGTCCAGCGGCCGCGCGCCGGCGTCGAACAACGCGCTGTGCGCGTACACGCCGTCGCGCGGCATCATCTCGGTGCGGGGCAACTGGCCGCTCGTGCCGACCATGGACGTCGTCGTCCCGCACACCCGGACGATGGCCGACCTGCTCGAGGTGCTCGACGTGCTCGTCGCCGACGACTCCCAGTCCCGGGGCGATTTCTGGCGTGCGCAGCCGTGGATCGCGGTTCCCGCCTCGAGCGCGGCACGGCCCGAGCCCTTCGCGGCCCGGGCGGCGAAAGGGCCGAGATCGGCATCCGGAACGCTTCGAGGAAAGCGCTTCGGCGTCCCCGCGATGTATCTCGGAGAGGATCCGGATGCCGGCACCGGCCGCGGCATCGGCGGCCCGACCGGCGAGCGCATCGAGCCGCGCCCCTCGGTGCTCGACCTCTGGCGCGCGGCGCGCGCGGACCTCGAGGCCGCAGGTGCCGAGGTCGTCGTCATCGACTTCCCGGTGGTGAGCAACTACGAGGCGGACCGCGCCGGCGCGCCGTCGATCATGGACCGCGGCATCGTGCCGGCGGAGTATTTCGACGCCGAGATCTGGGACCTCTCGATGTGGTCGTGGCACGACTTCCTCGCCGCGAACGGGCAGCCCGGACTCTCCTCCCTCGCCGAGGTGGACGGCCCGCGGATCTTCCCGCACCCCGAGGGCGCACTCCCCGACCGATACGGCGACTTCGACATCGACATCGCGGAGTACGTCACCCGTGCCCGCGCTGACGGCATCATCGACCCATTCGACGGCCCGCTGTCCGGGCTCATCCGCGCCGGGCTCGAGGGGCTCGAGCAGACGCGCCGCGTTGATCTCGAGGAGTGGATGGCGGGGCTCGGTCTCGACGCCGTGATCTTCCCCGCCGTCGCCGATGTCGGACCTGCGGATGCCGACATCGACGAGGGATCCGCCGAGCTCGCCTGGCGCAACGGCGTGTGGGTCGCGAACGGCAACCTCGCGATCCGGCATCTCGGCATCCCGACCGTCACGGTCCCGATGGGAACGATGGCCGACATCGGCATGCCGGTGGGCCTGACCTTCGTAGGTGGGGCGTATCGCGACCGCGACCTGTTGGCGTGGGCCGCCGCCTTCGAGTCGCTTCGTCCGCGCCGGACGGCGCCCCCGCGGACGCCCGAACTGGAGTGAGTGCCCGGCCTCTTGCGCGCGACACGCTTCCAGCGAAGACTCGCGTCAGCGAGTGAGGGAGGAACGCCATGGCGGGCAGCGGGACCAAGGACGATCCGTGGCGGTTGAAGACGCCGCCGGGGACCAGTGAGTACACGATGTACCGCGACGAGGCCGCGGACCCTCCTGCGCTCGTGTGCCAGGTCGGCTCGACGCAGCTTCGCTATCACCTGAGCGCCATCGACGACCTGGCGACGTGGCTGCGGTCGCAGCCGGACTGGGTTCCGCTCGGAGCGGCGGACGAGCAGAAGCCCGCGGCCGACGGCACCGTCGAGGCGTGGGGCCGTGACGAGTCGAACCCGGTCGGCGGCTGGTACGGGCTGCGCAAGGGCTACCGCGGCCGTTTCGGGATGTACCTTCCGCCGCTGCTCGAAGAGCTCGGCCTGGTCGAGTTGACCCACGACGCCAGGAACAACAGCGTCCGCGCGAAGGAAGCCGCATCGGCCTGATCCGCGCCCGGGCACAGCCTCGTAGACTGCGGCCATGACCGCATCCGGAACGCGGCCCGCCGATGCGGACGACGCCGCGAAGCCGTCGCGGCTCACACGAGGCCTGTGGTGGGCGTCCGACTACCTCTACGCCGCCCGGCGACAGCTGGCGATCCTGCAGGCGCCCTGGTCGATCGGTCGTCACCGGCCCGCACCGCCTTCGTGGCGCACCGGCTCCGACACTCTTCCCGAAGTCATCCTGCTTCCCGGTGTGTACGAGCACTGGACGTTCCTTCGGCCGCTCGGGGATGCACTCAGCGCCGCCGGCCACCGGGTCAGCGTCGTTCACGGACTCGGCATCAACCGCCGCGACATCGCCGCGATCTCGCAGGCGCTCGGTCGCGCCCTGGAAACAGCCCCCACCCCCGCGGGGGGGCGGGTGCTCGTCGCCCACAGCAAGGGCGGCCTGATCGGCAAGCATCTGCTCGTCTCATCCGGCGCGGCCGCAGCGGCGGTGATCGAAGCCCGCTCCGGCGGCGATCCCGGGGACGCCGCGGCCGGCGCCGCTGCTCCGGATGCCGACTCCCCGGGCTCCCGCCCGTTGGGAGTGCGGGGACTCGTCGCCGTCTGCACGCCCTTCGCGGGATCCCGCCGCGCACGGTTCATGGTCCTCGACCCCAGCATCCGGGCATTCCTTCCCGACAACGAGACGATCGTCATGCTGGGTCGCGAGTCCTCGGTGAACGGCCGCATCGTCTCGGTCTTCGGACGGTACGACCCGCACATCCCAGACGGCAGCGCGCTCGAGGGCGCCACGAACGTGCGCGTGCCGGCATTCGGGCACTTCCACCTGCTCGGCTCGCCGCGGACGCACGCGGCGGTGCTCGACGGGATCGCGCTCCTCGGAACCACCTGAGGCCGACTGGTTCCTGGCACGTCAGGTCGCAGAGGCCCCGGTCAGCTCAGCGAGAGCGTGTTCCACTGGCCGGGGTGCTCGAACTCGCCGTAGTGCACCTCGAGTCCGCTGCTCGACAGCGACGCGACGCAGATGAGGGTCGACAGCGTCGGGTACCCCAGCGGCCGATTGTCCCGGACGATCGCGCGGTCGTCGGTCGGAGGCAGCTCCGCACTCCGGGCGAGGATCGACATCCACGGCTGCCACCACGGCGATGACGCCGAGGCGCCCAGCGGTGTGCGGCGGAACTCGTCGAGCCAGTACGCGATGCGTGGGGTCGACTGGTCGTCGACGTCGTCGTGGGCGATCATGTGCGTTCCCGGGGCGAGCGCCTCGACCCGCGGCTGGATGCCGTCCCACATCGTCACCCGGACGGAACCGGGCACGACCTCGACCAGGTTGAAGCCGTGCGTGCGCGGGGCCTCGCCGGGCGAGTCGCCCGCGACCGACGCGAGCACGATCGATCCGCGCGAGACGACCTCGCTCTCGGGCCGGTCGGCGAGGTCCTTCCGGTTGAGCAGCACCGCAAGGCGGTGGGTCGCCGGATCGGCGGCGAGCCAGGCCCCGCCTGCCCGGACGTCGCGGACGCCGATCACGCCCTCGTGCGTGTCGGGCCACCAGGGACCGAGCGGATTCCACGGCCGCGCCGGATCCTCGTCGCGGATCGCGAGCAGCCGGATCGGGTCGGACGCCGACTCTCCGACGTGGATGATGACGGTGCACATGCGGGGGTGATGCTCCTCGATCACCGGCCGCGCATGCCGTGCGCCCGGTCGTGTCAAGCCTACTGACCGCCGCTGACCCCGGCTCCGGCCTCGGCGCGCCGAAACGCCGCGACCGCGTGGAAGAATCAGGGCGTGTTCGTCGTCGTCGGTGTCACGGGCGGGATCGCCGCCTACAAGTCGGTGCACCTCGTGCGGCTGCTCGTGCTCGCTGGTCACGATGTGCACGTCGTGCCGACGGATGCCGCGCTCCGCTTCGTCGGACGGCCGACCTGGGAGGCGATAAGCCGCAACCCCGTCAGCACCTCCGTCTTCGACGATGTCGCCGAGGTCAGACATGTCGCGCTCGGGCGCGCGGCTGATCTCGTGATCGTGGCTCCGGCGACCGCCGACTTCCTCGCGAAGATGACCGCCGGACTGGCCGGCGACCTCCTCGGAACCACGCTCCTCGCGACGTCCGCGCCGGTCGTGGTCGCCCCCGCGATGCATACCGAGATGTGGCGGCATCCGGCCACGACTCACAGCATCGAGACTCTTCGACGTCGTGGTGTCCACGTGGTCGGACCGGCCGACGGTCCGCTCACCGGCGGCGACAGCGGACCGGGCCGCATGAGCGAACCCGAGGCGATCGTCGAACACGCGCTCGCGCTGGTGGGTGGCCGCGACGACCTGCGCGGCATCCGTGCCGTCGTGACCGCCGGTGGCACGCGCGAGCCGATCGATCCGGTGCGGTTCATCGGCAACCGGTCGAGCGGTCGTCAGGGCGTGGCCGTCGCGCTCGCCGCCGCCGATCGTGGGGCTCAGGTGACCCTCCTCGTCGCGCACGTCGACGACGGGGTGCTCGCCGGCGCCGCAGGACACTCGGCCATTGCGATCGAGCGAGTGGCCACTGCTGCCGAGCTCGCCGACGCGACCCGGATGGCGGCGTCCGGCGCGGACGTCGTCGTGATGGCGGCCGCCGTGGCCGACTACCGGGTGGCCGAGGTCGCCGACCTCAAGCGCAGCAAGGAAGACGCCCCCGGGCCGCATGTCTCGCTCGACCTCGTCGAGACCGAGGACATCTTGGCGGGCCTCGTCGCCGCCCGTGCCGACGGCCAGACCATCGTCGGCTTCGCCGCCGAGACGGCGACGGATGCCGGCGAGCTCCGCGACCGCGGACGCCGCAAACGCCGCCGCAAAGGCGTGGACCTGCTCGCGGTGAACGAGGTCGGCTGGGCGAAGGGCTTCGAGAGCGCCGACAACGCGGTGCTGATCATCGATGCCGGGGACCAGGTGATCGCCGAGACGACCGGATCGAAGCGCGAGGTCGCCGATGCCCTCTGGGACGCCGTCCTGGCCGTGCGGGCGCAACGATGAGAATCGGCCGATGACGGTCGACTCGAACCTGCGTCATCGCCGGATCCGCGGTCGGAGAGGGGAACCGCTAGATCGCAGGCGGGATCACGAGGGTGCTGAATGAATCCGCCGGCAGCGTCGGCGAGATCATCCGGTCGCCGATCGCGAGGTTGACGGTCAGCTCGATGTCCATGTCGTTGTGGATGACGAGAACGACCTCGCCGTCCGGGTTGACGAAGGCGAGCTGGTTGTCGTAGCCGGAGTAGCTCAGCGTGTCGACGAAGCGCGCGCCGGGCCGGACGAATGCGCTCACGTGCTTGAGCAGCTGGTACTCGTGCGTGTAGGCGAAGGAGGCGGTGTCTGGGTCGACGACGACGAGCGAGTTCTGCGTCCAGCCCCATCGACTGCGGCCGCCCTCGAGCAGCGAGAAGTTCCAGTACATGTACGCGTTCGCGCCATTGGTCAGGAACTGCTTCATGAGCCGCCATGCGTAGCGCGCGTGACGCCAGTCGTTCCGGCCATCGCCGCACTCCTGCTCGGTCTGGTAGATCCGCAGCTCTGGGTGCAGGCGATGCAGCGCCGCGATGGCGCGCTTGCCCTCCCACTGGACGCCCAACCCCGCCACGAATCCCACGACCTCGGGGTCGTCGAGCACGTCGCCCAGCAGCCGGTCATCGCCGCGTTCGAGCGTGCCGAGGAAGATCTCGACGTCGCGCTGCGCCATCTCGGGTCCGAGGTGGCGCAGGAGCCGCGCGAATCCGTCCGGGGTCCACGTGCAGCTGGGGAAGATCTGCGGCGAGTTGAACTCGTTCTGCGGCATCACCATGCCGATCGGGATGCCGAGCTCACGGTAGGCGTCGATGAAGCGTCCGAAATACCGGGCGTAGGCGCGGAGGTAGGGCTCTTCGAGGATGAACATGTCCGTGCCCTCCTCGCCGACCTGGTCGGGCCGAAGGCCGTTCTCGACGCCGCCCATGAAGGGGTTCGGCAGCGCACCCGCGTAGTGGGCGTTGCGCTTCATCCACGTCGGCGGGCTCCACGGCGAGGCCCAGAGCCGCAGGTCGGGCTGCTCGGCCTGCGCCGCGCGGATGAAGGGCACGAGCGTCCCGAGGTCGTTCGCGATGTCGAAGTGCTCGACTTCGAAGTCGCCCGGCACCTCGTCGTACGAGTACCAGTCGCGCGAGAAGTCGTTCGCGCCGACCGGCATCCGGCAGAGCGAAAGTCCTGCCCCCACGCCCGGGGCGAACAGCTCGCGAAGGATCCCGGCGCGCTGCTGTTCATCGAGGAGCGCGAGCGAGGTCCAGCCGAGCTCGTTGAAGCTCGCGCCGAATCCTTCGATGACCTGCTTCGGGTCATCCACGTTCACGAAGACGTCGGGCATCACCGCGATGCCGGTCACCTCCGGCTCATCCCCGGGCCGCCACGCGGACTCCTCCGTCGTGACGACCCAGCGGATGTTGCTCATGGTGTGACTGTAACGCGCGCCCGCACCACGTTCTGCACGCGCGCATGCGGATCCGATGCCCGGCCCTCGGTCTGGGCGGCCACCCGCAGCGCGAGGAAGCGGGTGCCAGGCTCTGTGAACGTCCGCTGCGCTTCCACGACGACGCGAGAGGCCGGCTCGAACACGAAGGGCGCTGCCAGATGTTCAGAGCCATCGGCATCCGTCTCGATCTCGAGGATCTCGACGATCACGCCGTCGCCCGCGGCTTCGGCGTCGACGCGCACGGCGACGGGTTCCCCGGCGCGAACGATCGCGCTCGACGTGCCGTTCACGGTGAGCGTCGCGACGGGCTGCACTCCGCGCCGCGCTGCGGCTCTCGCGGGCACGACCACCTGGCCCTCGACGACCTCGTACGCCGTGGTCGGCGACGGCTCGATGCCGTCCTCGACCCACGCCGCGAGCTGACGGAGCGCCGTCTCGAGCGCGCCGACGTAGGCGACGCTGCGCGCGGGGAACTCCTGCGGGTCGTCGTCGCCGTGCAGCGCATTGTCGACGTACCAGAGCCGGAAGCGCTCGTCCGCGGCGTCGCCGAGGTGAGCGCCGACCTGCGAGCGATACCAATCCGCCTGCCACGGGAAGGCCTCACGATCGAGCAGGCACGCGACCACGATCATCTTGCCCGTGATCCGGCCGGACGGCACCGTGCCGGACGCGCCCTGGGTCATGAGCGGCCCGACGAGCATAGGCCGCTGCGGCAGACCCGGGCTGCCGTCGGCGGCCCGGAACTGGTCCCACACGGTGTACTCGGCGCCGGGGACCTGGTGGCGGTGGTAGGTCTGCGCGGCGAGGAAGCTTGAGTTGTCGAGGACGACCTCGTCGCCGGTCCTGAGGCCGGCGATGATCTCGTCCTGACCGGGTTCGACGATCGCGGTGTCGCCCTCGACACCCGAGAGCCGGATGACGGCACCGGCCGCCGCGCCCGAATGCACGGCGAGCTGCGCTCCGAGGATCCATCCGTTCGGGGCCTCGGCGAGACGCACCCCCGACACCACCTGCGACGCGGATGCCGTGTGCAGGAACGACTCGTCGACGCCGCCGGCGACGAGGTCGTCGCCGCGTGTGGCGGTCTCGGCGACCAGTTCGGCGATCGTCGTGGTCAGCCGGACCCGGTCGCGGTGGACGGATGCCGAGGGGTCTGCGCCGAGGTAGCCCTCGACGTTCCAGAAGTCGTCGGCGTATGTGGGATCCATGAACATGACGCCGGGGTACAGCACGCTGAACGCGTGCATGCCCATGGTGCGCCATCCGAACCACGACCGGGGCGGGAAGCCCATGCGCGTGACCTCGTCGAGCGCCGCCGCCTGCTCTGCCGTGAGCTCGAGGGATGCCGGGTCGCCGTCGACGTCGTACGCGTCGACGATCGCGGGGAACACGTCGCGCAGGATGCGCTGCGCGTGCATCCGGACGCTGAACACGTTCGGCATCGCCATCGGGCTGCCCGGAACGTAGGGGACGAATCCGTCCCACACGCCCTCGGTGTTCTCGGACGAGCCGATCGTGCGGTAGGCGCCGCCGCTCCCGCCGTAGAGGTATCCGTAGGGCCGGGTGTCTCCATACAGCTCCGCGGCCACGACGCGCGAGAAGCGGGCGGCGGCGGCGCTCGCACGGAACGCGCCGATCGTCGGGTCGATCCCCGACATCGGGTTCGCGGCATCCGGACCCCCGCCGTTCGTCTCGACGAAGTACGCACCGCTGTCGACCGAGAAGGCGATCTTGCTGTACTCGCCGCGGTCCTGCTGCGCGAGGTTCTCGCTCTGCGGCACCGGGGTCACGTGCTGGAAGAAGCGTCCCCCGAACACCTTCGGCTCGGGGAAGTAGAACGAGAACAGCGTGTCGGCGCCGTGGAATCCGCCGTGCACGTAGCGGTGCCGCACCGGCGCATCGCGCCACTCGTCGATGTCGACGTAGGGCTCGCGGAAGAGCTCGTCCGACTCATCCCCCACCCACTCGACCTCGGTGAGGGTCGTCAGAGTTCGCTCGATGCTCATTTCACGCCTTTCAGCGGCAGGATGGCGACCGCGCCGAGGATCACGAGGATGCCGGCGGCGATCCAGATGCCGACATAGCCGCCGGTCACGGCGACAACGGTGCTGGCGAGGATCGGCCCGAGCGCCTGGCCGAAGTTCGAGCCGAGCCCGGCGACGCCCAGGTCGCGGCCCGCGGCGCGCTTGTCGGGCAGCACATCGATGAACAGCGCCTGGTCGACCGGCAGGTAGATGCCGAATGCGATGCCTCCGACGATGGCCTGGACGAACAGACCCGGCACGGTCGGCATGACGATCGGGATGAGCATCGAGAGCCCCATGAGCACCGAGGCCACGATCACGAAGATCCGGCGCTTGCCGAGCTTGTCGGAGAGCCTGCCCGCGACGAGGACGGCGAGGATCGTGACCGGCACACCGGCCAGCAGCAGCAGCGGCGCCGTCGCGGTCGCCTCGGCCTGGCTCAGTGCGGGCTTCACATAGCTCTGGAGCATGTACAGGCTGAGCGCGGTCGAGACCGTGTACCCGAAGGTCAGCAGGATGCGCGCGACCCATACCCAGCGGAAGTTGCGTGAGCGCAGTGCGATGGTGAAGCCGACGAAGAACTGCTTCCAGTTGAAGGTCGTCACCTCGAGGTCCTTCGACGAGCGGTCCCGTGCGAACAGGACGAACATCACGCCCGAGAAGGCGACGAACGCGGCGACGATGAAGTAGAAGTCGAGCCCGATCGTCGCGAAGAACGCGCCGGCGAGCAGGCCGCCGAGCAGCCCGCCGAAGAAGTTGCCGAAGCCGCCGAGTGCGGACGCGGTGCCACGCCGGTTCTCCGGCATCCGATCCGCCACTGTCGTCGCGAGCGGGCCGCTCGCCGTGTTCAGCACGGCCTGCGCGAGCATGAAGACGACGGCGAGGACTGCGATCGACGGTGCGAATCGCATGAGCACGAGCAGCAGCGAGCCGACGACCGTGCCGAACAGGATCCACGGTGCGCGCCGGCCCCAGCGGGTGCGGGTGCGGTCGGCGAACACGCCGACGATCGGCTGGATCAGCATCGTGAGGATGACGCCGATCGTGCTGATCATCGCGAGCGACTGTGCACGAGCCGCGTTGAAGCCGCTCAGCAGCTCGAGCTGGCGCGCCTGCTCGGCGGTCGCCGTGGCGGTTCCGGCATCGATGCTCTGCTGCAGGATGGTCAGCTGCTGCAGGTCGATGCCGGCATCCGCGCCGGTGAACCAGTTGCCCATCTCGAGGATCTGCACGTGGTTCGGCAGCAGGATGCCGGTGACCGCGCCCCACACCGAGGTGATCGCGATCGTCAGGATCGTGAACCATGTCAGGTAGGCGCGCGACCTGGCGCCGCGGATGTAGATCGGAGAGGTGCCGGGCTCGGCCGGTTCGAGGACGACGTCGCCCCTCGTCTTCGGCCTCGCCTCTGCGGCCAGTGTTTCGCTCATGTGGTTTCCCATCGTCGGTGATGTCCGTCCTCGAGCCACCGGTCGTGGTGCGCCTGCGTGAGTCGGTGAAACCAGCATGCCATGCGGGATTCAATGCGCGCAAGACCAAAACCGCATAACATGCTGTTTCATGGCAGCACGCGGTCCGTACGCGAAGGGCAAGGCGAAGCGCGCCGAGATCCTCGACGTGGCGCTCGACGTCATCGCACGCGACGGCTACACCAGCGCCACGGTGAAGCATCTGGCGGATGCCGTCGGCCTCAGCCAGAACGGACTGCTCCACTACTTCGGCTCGAAGGATGCGCTGTTCCTCGAGATCCTGCGGCACCGCGACGAGCTCATCGCCGTCGAGGTGGACGCCGGGAACCGGGACTTCGCGGAGGACCTCGTCGACAGCATCCTGAATGCGGTGGACGAAGAGGTCTCCTCACCGGGCATGACGCAGCTGGCCCTTCGGGTGACCGGTGAGGCGATCGAGCCCGACCATGTCGCCCACGAGTTCCTTCGAACCCGGTACGCGGCGATCCGCGCGGTGGTGCGCGACGTCCTGACCAGGCTTCAGGCCGAGGGGCGGATCGCGGCGGATGTCGATCCGCTCGCGGTGTCGTCCCTGCTGTTCGCCAGCTGGGACGGGCTGCAGCTGCAGCGGATGTACGACAGCTCGATCGACGTGCGGGCGCACATGATGTACCTCGTGCGGGCACTGGGCATCGAGCCGGCCACCTCCGGCGCCGACGCCCGGAGGGGACGGCGGCCGTGATCGGCGACGGCTCGTTGGGCCTCACGCTCAGCGGCGGCGGTGCGTACGGAGCTGCTCATGTCGGCGTCCTCCAGGAGCTCAGGGAGCGCGGCATCCGTCCCCGCGTAGTCTCCGGCACCAGCTCGGGAGCCCTGGTGGCCGCCGCCTACGCGGCCGATGTCGCGCTGGAGTCGATCGAACGGGCCGCGCGGGCGTTCCGGTGGAGTTCGATCGCCCGGATGTCGCTCGCTCCCCGGCTGGGACTGCTGGACACGGGCGCTCTGACCGACGCCATCCATCGCACCCTGGGCGAAGACCCGCTCATCGAGGACCTGCCCCTGCGGTTCGCGGCGGTGGCGACCGACCTGAGGACCCGTCGGGCGGTGGTCATCGACCGGGGTCCGCTCAATGTCGCCCTGCGGGCGACGATCGCCGTCCCGGGACTGCTCCCCCCTGTTCGCCGCGGCAGCCAGGTGCTGATGGATGGCGGCATGGTCGACAACGTGCCGGTCGGCGCCGCCCGCCATCTCGGCGCAACGAGGGTGATCGTGGTGCGCCTGCACGCGAAGTGGGAGAACGTCCGCATGATGCGCGTGGTCTCGAGCACTGCCGAGCTCGAGGACGACCCGTCGATCGTCCTCATCCAGCCCGAGATGGAGGGCCTCGCCCAGTGGTCCATGGCCGATGTGCCGCGTCTGATCGAAGAGGGACGTCGGGCGGCACGCGCGGCTCTGGACGCGACCGAGTGGCCCCGCTCGACCTTCACTCCTCCCGCGCATCCTGTGCGCGAGCGATGAAACAGCAAAGAATCACGAAAAGATAACGCGACGCCTCTTCCCTTCCGTTACCTGGTCGTTATAGAGTGCAAGCACGGTAGTTGTTTTGCTGTGGCAACCACCGCATGTGATTGCAGGACACTCTTGGTGCAAGGGACAAGGGCCGGTCGGGAGCCTCTCCGACCGGCCCTTACTCTTGCCGCGACTCCTCCCCCATTTCGAAATCCGCGCCTCTGATCGGCCGTTTTCGCAATCACGGCTCCCATGGTCCTGCCAGGCAAGCCCGGGGTTTCGTCCAGGAAGGACCTGACAGACTCGGGACTTCGTGCCCCACCCGAGGGCGCACGCCGATGCACGTCGTCGGTGCAGCAGATACGAAGGACCTCTCCTCCGCATGCGTTCCACACGCCCGCTTCGCCCTGCCCACCCCGTTCGCCGCCACACTCTTGCAACCGCCTCCGTCGCCGCCGGCGCCGTTCTCGGCATCATCACCATGACCGGGCTGACCACCGCGTCGGCCTCGGCGGATGTCGGCTCCTCGACATCCGATTCCCTCATCTCGACGACGGTCACCATCCCCTCGGCCGACGCTCCGGCGCGAGCCGAGACGCTCCGCGAGATCACCGCGCAAGCGAAGGCGACCCTCGCCGAGGCGCAGAGCGCACTCGTGGCCGCGCACTCCGTCAGCGCGGACATCGCCGCATCCCGGCTTGACATCGGCACCCCGGCCACGACCGTCGACACGACCGCGCTCCGCGCGCAGATCGACCGCCTTTCGAATCTGGATGTGCTGCCCCTGCTGTTCCTTCCGGGCGTGACGGATGGCGCGGCCACCGAGACGAAGAGCGTGGCGGCGCAGACCGCCACGCTGCGCACTCACCTCGACGCCGCGAAGGCGAAGAAGGCCGCGGCCGACGCCGCCGCGAAGGCGAAGAAGGCGGCCGCCGACGCCGCCGCGAAGGCGAAGCGCGACGCCGAGGCCGCCGCCGCTGCCGTCGCCGCCGCCAACACCCCCGCGGGCGCCCAGGCCGTCGCGCGCCAGATCGCATCCGCCGACTACGGCTGGGGAGATGGCCAGTTCTCATGCCTGCAGTCGCTCTGGAACCGCGAGTCGGGCTGGAACTACCAGGCCTACAACGGGTCCAGTGGCGCCGCCGGCATCCCGCAGGCGCTGCCCGGCAGCAAGATGGCGAGCGTCGGCTCCGACTGGCAGACGAACGCAGTGACGCAGATCCGCTGGGGTCTGAAGTACATCGCCGGCGCATACGGCTCGCCGTGCGGCGCATGGTCGCACTCGCAGGCGACCAACTGGTATTGATTCGCGGTCGGCGCCTCGGCCTCGAGGGTCGCTGAGCATGTCGAGGGCCGGCGGAACTTCGACAAGCTCGGCGCCCCGGGGCTAGCGTGGGGAGCGTGAGTGCTCCCATCGATGCCACAGCCACCTCCGCCTGGGCCCAGCTCGACGCGCACCGAGCGTCGTTCACCCCCGATCTGCGCGGCTGGTTCGCACAGGATCCCGATCGAGCCAGGCGGCTCAGCCTCGCCGTCGCCGACCTCCATGTCGATCTTTCGAAGAACCTCGTCACGGACGAGATCCTGGCCTCACTCGTGCTGCTCGCCGAGCAGACCGGAGTCGCCGAGCGCTACGCCGCCATGCTCGCCGGCGAGCACATCAACACGACCGAGGACCGCGCCGTGCTTCACACGGCGCTTCGGAGGCTTTCCGATGCGACGCCTGCCCTGACGGTCGATGGACAGGATGTCGATCATGACGTCCAGGCGGTGCTCGACGCGATGGGCGCCTTCGCCGACCGCGTCCGCTCCGGCCAGTGGGAGGGCATCACCGGAAAGACCGTGACGCACGTCGTCAACATCGGGATCGGCGGGTCGGACCTGGGCCCGGCGATGATCTTCGAAGCCCTCAAGCCGTACGCGGATGCCGGCATCCAGGCGCGCTTCGTCTCGAACATCGATCCCGCCGACATCGCGCTCAAGACCGCGGACCTCGACCCCGAGACGACACTTTTCGTCGTGGCGTCCAAGACGTTCACGACCCTCGAGACCCTGACCAACGCCCGCCTCGCCCGCGACTGGCTCTGGAGCGGGCTCGAGCACGCCGGCGCGATCGGCGAGGACGAGTCATCCCGAACGGATGCCGTCGCCCACCACTTCGTCGCGGTGTCGACCGCCCTCGACAAGGTCGCGGCGTTCGGGATCGATCCCGCGAACGCGTTCGGATTCTGGGACTGGGTGGGCGGCCGGTACTCGGTCGACTCGGCAATCGGCCTGTCGCTCGCGATCACGCTCGGGCCCGACGCCTTCCGTGAGCTGCTCGCCGGATTCCATGCCGTCGACGAGCACGTGCGGATGACCCCCCTCGCCGAGAACGTGCCCGTCATCATGGGGCTGCTGAACATCTGGTACACGAACTTCCTGGGAGCGCAGACGCACGCGGTGCTGCCGTACGCGCAGCAGCTGCACCGCTTCGCCGCGTACCTGCAGCAGCTCACCATGGAGTCCAACGGCAAGTCGGTGCGATGGGACGGCAGCCCCGTCACCACCGGGACGGGCGAGATCTTCTGGGGCGAGCCGGGCACCAACGGCCAGCACGCGTTCTACCAGCTGATCCACCAGGGCACGCGGCTGATCCCGGCCGACTTCATCGCGTTCGCGAATCCCGCCTATCCGCTCGCCACGGACGGGCGCGATGTGCACGGACTGTTCCTGGCCAACTTCCTCGCCCAGACGAAGGCCCTCGCATTCGGCAAGACCGCCGCCGAAGTCGAAGCCGAGGGCACGACCGGCCCGCTCGTCGCGGCGCGCACGTTCGCGGGCAACCGGCCGACCACGTCGATCTTCGCCCCCGCGCTCACCCCGCGCGTGCTCGGAGAGCTCGTCGCACTCTACGAGCACATCACGTTCACGCAGGGGGTGGTGTGGGGCATCAACTCGTTCGACCAGTGGGGCGTCGAGCTCGGCAAGCAGCTCGCGCTGCAGATCGCGCCCGCGCTGGAGGGTGACGAATCGGCGTTCGCAGAGCAGGATGCCTCGACCCGCGCGCTTCTCGAGTACTACCGAGAGCACCGCAGCCACTGACCGAACGCCCGCACCGGTCATACCTTCCGGGCGACCGGCGGGCGCGCTACACGCCTCCGCCGCCGCCGCCCCCGCCTCCACCGCCGGCCGAGCCGCCGCCGCCGGATCCGCCCGAGGTCGACGAGGATGCCGACGTGCTCGCGGACATCGTGGCGATGCCCGACGAGAAGGAGCTCGCGTTGAAGCCGCCGCTGCCGACATACCATGTCGGCGAGTTGTCCGGCCCATAGAGGTCGGCGAGCTCCTTCGCCCACTGCTTCTCCTGGCCGAACACGACGGCGTACGGCAGCAGCTGCTCGTAGAGCCACAGGACCTGACGCACGTCGGTCGTGTCGACATGCACTCGCTCCGCGCCCTGCGGCGACTGCAGCATGCGGATGCGGTCGGCCTCCGCCCACTCGATGAACTCCTTGAGTCCTCGCAGATGATCCCGGACTTCGGCGCCTGCGGCGGTCAGCGGCTTGCGCGCCATCATCCCGATGATCACGAACGCCGCGACGATCGCGCCGATGACGAGCGCGATCGGCAGCAACGGGTCGACCGCGTTGTCGAGCGCCGCGAATCCGAACACGATCACTCCGGCGGCGAAGAAGGCCGCGAGCAGGATCGGCAGCGCCCTCACCCCCGCCGGCACCCTGCGCCGCAGGCCGCGGGTGACGAGCTCCTGGTTCGCCCACTTCAGGATCTTCTGCGCGGCCGACGAGAAGCGGGTGTCGCTGCGGCCGAACTCGAACTCCTCACCCGGCGCCCCTGACGGGAAGAGCCCGTCGAGCAGCATCCGCCCATCGCCGTCGGCTTTGGTCGGATCCACGAGCACGGCAGAGAGGCGCAGCCCTCCGAGCAGTCTGTGCTTGCCCTCGACGATCCGGATGCTGCCTGCCACGGCCTGTTCGAGCACTTCGGCGGGAATGGCCTTGCTCGAAAGACCCAGCAGCACGGCACTCTGCAGGGCGTCCACGCCGGGCGGGGGCGTGTACTCGGCGATGATCGTCGGGCGTCCCGGCTCGTCCCTGAGCCTGCGCGCCCTGGTGATGCCCGCGAACACGAGCACCCCGGCGAGCGCCAGGCCGGCGGCGACCTGGAGCCATCCCCACGGCGAGGCGAGGTACGACGGATCGAAGGGCGTGAAGGTGCCGCTCTCGAATCCGATCGCGATCGTCATGGTCTGGTTCGGCTGGACGGCAGCCGCGGTCGCGACGATGGCGCCGGCATCCGTCCCGATCTCGCAGGTCGCCGTCGAACCCTGCGCTCCGACGTAGCAGGCCTGCGCCCCCGTGAGTGCGGCCGTGAGATCGTCGGGCACGGTGACGTGCGCCGTCACCCGGCCGAAGGGCTGCTGCCACTGGGTGCCGTTCACATCCCAGTAGAACTCGTCCGAATGGGTGTCGGCGAAGTGCCGCACCACGTTCTCGAGCGTGTAGGTGAAGACGTACGTCTGCCTGCCGTGCACGAAGTCATCGGCGCGCGAGGTGATGACGTAGGTGTCGTCGACCGACTCGACCTTGGATTCACGGGGATTGCCGTCGCCATCGGTCACCGAGACCAGGTGCGGATGAAGCGGCACGCCCAGGTAGGAGGTGTCGAGGCGCCGCGCCATCCCGTGGTTCTGGTCGGACTCGGGAAAGTCCGCGACGAAGGTCTCGACCACCCGCAGCCGGCTCGTGCCGTCCTCCGCCCGACCGAGTGTGTACTGCACGTCCATGGACTCGAAACGGAAGTCGTTGACGTCGGCGAAGACGCTGAGCCCGGCGGGGGTCGCGGACGCGGCGGTGCCGCCCGCCGCCAGAAGTCCGATCGGGATTGCCAGTGCTGCGAGAGCCAACAGCACGGCGCGCCACCATCGGGCCACGCGGATGCGGCCGGGCTCTGCCATCCCCATTAGCTCAGCCTACGACGCCCGCGTTCGCCGTACTCTTGTGCGTATGACCGACCGTCGCCTGGCCATCGATGCCTGGGAGAGTCTCTTCCGGGCGCAGCACGAGGTGTTCGACGAGATCAGCGGCGATTTCGGGGAAGGGCTCTCGCAGGCCGAGTACGACGTGCTGCTCACCGTCACCCGGGGCGCCGACATGACCGCGCGCCTGCGTGACGTCACCGCGAACATGCTCATCAGCCAGCCGAGCGTCTCGCGGCTCGTGGAGCGCATGGCTGCACGGGGGCTCATCGCGAAGTGTCCTGACCCCGAAGACGGGCGGGGTGCACTCGTGCGCGCGACCGATGAGGGCGCTGCGGCATTCCGCAAGGTGGCGTCGGTGCACGGACGTGCGATCGCGGACCGGATGTCGCTGCTCAGTGACGACGAACTGGCGCAGCTGCGCGACCTGACTGCGAAGCTGCGCACCAAGCGTCCCGAGTGCTGACTCCCTCGGAGGGATCCCCCGGCGCGCGGCGCTACGGTGTGCGCCGCCGCAGGGTCAGCGAGGCCAGGATCAGCGCCCCCACGGCGAACGCCACCACGACCAGGAGGGGACCCCAGACCTCCCAGCCGTCGTCGCCCGCCGTGACGGCGTTGATCGTGTCGATCGCGTAGCTGAGGGGCAGGAACTTCGAGATGGTGTACAGCGCCTCGGGCATCTGGTCTCGCGGCATGAAGAGGCCGCCCAGCAGGATCTGCGGGAACACGATGAGCGGCATGAACTGGACTGCCTGGAACTCGGTGCGTGCGAATGCGCTGGCGAGCAGTCCCAGGGCGGTTCCCAGAATCGCATCGACGATCGCCACCAGTCCCAGCTGCCATACCTCGCCCTTGACGTCGAGACCGCAGACCCACACCGCGAACGTGACGGTGATGGTCGCCTGCAAGGTGGCCATGAGCCCGAACGCCAGCCCGTAGCCGACGATGAAGTCGGCCTTGCCGATCGGAGTGGTCATCAGCCGCTCGAGGGTGCCCGAGCGACGCTCGCGCAGCGTCGTGATCGAGGTGATGAGGAACATGACGATGAACGGGAAGAGCCCGAGGATCGGCCCGCCGTAGATGTTGAACACGCCCTCCTGCTCGCTGAACAGCCACGCGAAGAGCCCGACGAGGAGGCTCGGCGCAACCAGCATCAGCACGATCGAGCGCGGGTCGTGGCTCAGCTGCCGGAGAACGCGGCCGGCCGTGGCGAACGTGAGGGTGGCGTTCATCGTCCGCCCTCCTCTTCGTCCGATGCGGGTGACGACTCGCCGTGCGTCTGCTGCGCCTCGCGCAGCTCGCGTCGCGTGAGCGGATGCTCGGGAGGCTCGGCGGGTTCGACCGGCGCTTCCGACTCGGACGGCTCGGGCGTTATCGCCGGGGACTCCGCGGCACCCGGGAGCGGAAGCTTCGCCGGTTCCTCTGGAGTGCGGTCCGTCACGGCGAGGCGTTCCGCGTCGTCTGCGGCGGTCGCTTCGTCGCGCTCGACGAGGGCGAGGAACGCGGCATCCGGATCACTCGTCGCCGTGTCGGCGAGGAGCCCGTCGGGTGTGGTGTCCGCGATGATGCGGCCGGCCCGCATGAGCACGAGCCGATCGCACCGCACGGCTTCGTCCATGACGTGGCTCGAGACGATGAGCGTCGCGCCGCCGTCTGCGAGGGCGCGGAACAGCGTCCACAGCTCGGCGCGCAGCACCGGGTCGAGCCCGACGGTGGGCTCGTCGAGCACCAGCAGCTCCGGCGAGCCGAGCATGGCGACCGCGAGCGAGACACGGGTCTCCTCGCCGCCGCTCAGCGAGGCGATGGTCTGGTCCGCATGGCCGACGAGGCCCACCTGTTCGATGACCCGATCCACATCGGATCGCGGTGCGCCGATCAGCCGGGCGAAGTAATGCAGATTCTGGCTCACGGTGAGGTCGCCGTAGACCGACGCCGCCTGCGTGTCGTATGCCACGCGCCGCCGCTGCGGGTGCGTGCCGGCGGGTTCGCCGAGGACCGTCACCGTGCCGCCCTCGACCTTCTGTACGCCGACGATCGAACGCATGAGGGTGGTCTTTCCGCATCCGGACGGGCCGAGAAGCCCGGTGATCTGCCCGCGCGGGATGTCGAGCTGCAAGCCCGAGAAGACCTGGGTCCTGCCGCGACGGACCCGCAGATCCCGCACTTCGACCGCCAGCGCGGATGCATTATTCATCACACGACGAATTATGGGGCCGCTCGGAACGCCGGGTCAACGCGGCGCGGCGGCGCGACTCACCCCGAACGCGCCGACGCCGCCCACGCGGCATCCGTCAGCACTCGATGACGTTCACCGCGAGGCCGCCCTCGCTCGTCTCCTTGTACTTCGTCGACATGTCGATGCCGGTCTGCCGCATCGTCTCCACGACGGTGTCGAGCGACACGTAGTGCGATCCGTCGCCGCGAAGCGCCAGACGTGCCGCGGTGACCGCTGTGGAGGCGGCGATGGCGTTGCGCTCGATGCACGGGATCTGCACCAGCCCGCCCACCGGGTCGCACGTCAGGCCCAGGTGGTGCTCCATCGCGATCTCGGCGGCGTTCTCGATCTGCCGGTTCGTCCCGCCCATCACAGCGGTGAGACCGCCCGCGGCCATCGCGCACGCCGAGCCGACTTCGGCCTGGCAGCCGCCTTCCGCGCCCGAGATCGAGGCGTTCGCCTTGAAGAGCGAGCCGAGCGCGGTCGCGGTGAGCAGAATGCGCCGGATGCCGCGCAGCCGGTTCGCCTCCGAGATGAGCTCCTCGTCGAGGGTGTCGGGGATGATCGGCCCGAGCTGCTGGCGCGCGGCGAAGCCGAGAAGCGCGCTGCCGACGAGTTCGCCGTACGGCGTGACGGCGTTGCCCGCGCCCAGTCCGGAATCAGCGAGGAAGCGCCACCAGTACATCGCCACGGCGGGGAGGATGCCGGCGGCCCCGTTGGTCGGCGCGGTCACGACGCGTCCACCCGCGGCGTTCTCCTCGTTCACCGCGAGCGCGAAAGCACCCAGCCACTCGCCCGGCAGCTCACGGTGGCCGCCGGCCTCCGCCTCTTCGAGCTGCGCGCGGATCGCGGACGCCCGGCGCTTGACCTTGAGCATCCCGGGCAGCACCCCGTCGGCGTGCAGGCCTGCCTCGACGCAGGTCGACATCGCGCGCCAGATCGCGTCGAGGCCCGACGCGATCTCCTCGTCGCTGCGCAGCGCCTGCTCGTTGATGCGGGCGGCCTCGGCGATCGTGATGCCACGCTCGTCGCAGAGTGCGAGCAGCTCGTCGGCGTTCGCGAAATCCAGCGGGTAGGCGTGCGCCTGCACGCGCGGCGGCTCCCCATCACGCCGGATGAATCCGCCTCCGACCGAGTAGTACGTCTCGCGCGAAACGGGCTCGAGGGCATCCTCGGTCCACGCCTCGAGAGTCATCGCATTGGGATGCCCGGGCAGACGGGTGCGGGGCTCGAAGCCGATGTCCGACTTCTCGAATCGGATCGGATGGATGCCGTCGACCTCGAGAGCGCGGCCCTCGGGCCGATCGCGCCACGCGGCGCGCACAGCATCCGGGTCCACCGTCTCGGGCGCGAGTCCCTGCAGCCCGGCGACCACCGCGTCGGGCGTGCCATGCCCCAGCCCCGTTGCGCCGAGCGAGCCGTAGAGCGTGCAGGTCACGCGAACGACCTGGTCGAGCCGCCCCGACTCGCGAAGCCGGGTCGCGAAATCGCGGGCCGCCCGCATGGGACCGACCGTGTGGGAGCTCGAGGGTCCTACCCCGATGGAGAACAGCTCGAACGCCGAGACGTACGCGCTCACTGTTTCAGGCTACGCGACCAGCCGCGTCGGCGGTTCGTTCTCCCTCGCTGCCCGCCCGGCATCACGGTCGCTGGAACGAGATCAATCCCACGGTGTTGCCCTCGGAGTCCTTGATGAACGCGTGCCACTCGTCGTGATCGACCGGGCCCAGCGTGTCGTCGTCGTGGTGGAAGATCACATGCGGGTGCGACACGACATCGGCGAGGGCCCCCAGCCGCTCGAGCGTCTCATGGACGTTCTCGACCTCGAGGTAGATCAGCGATGACGGCGCATTGCGGTCGAGCAGCAGCCGCACGCCCTCGAGATCGAAGAACAGGAGTCCCGGCGGGTCGAAGCGCGCCGTCGGGAGCGACTCGAGCAGCACGGTGTAGAAATCGGCCGCTCGATCCAGGTCGTCCGCGTGCTGGGCGATCTGCTGGAGTCTCATGATCCTCCTCGGAAGTCGTCGTTGCGATTGTTTCAGGTTGCGCCGACGCTGTCATCGTGCCCCGTCGCGCCGTTAGCCTGGGGTCACCGTCCGAGGTCGCCCTTGAGGCGACGGAGCAGAGGCCTGCCATGTCACGATTGAGCGCCGAGTGGACGGCCGACATCCGCGATGTCCTGGCGCATGCCGGCGCGGATGTCGTGATCGGCGACCCGGCTTTCGCCACGCGATTCCACGCCCACTTCGCGACCCTCCACGGACTCTTCCGCGCGCTGTACGGCGAGCGCGACGACTCGCTCGAGCAGCTCGCGGCCGTCATCGCTGCGGCCTCCACATCGTGGCGAGCGCGCCCCGCCAGGCTCAAGGCGCTCGACGACGAGCGCGACGCGGACCCGGACTGGTTCGAGTCGTCCCGCATGCTCGGCGGGGTCTGCTATGTGGACCGCTATGCGGGCTCGCTCGCCGGCATCCGCGAGAAGATCCCGTACTTCCAGGAGCTGGGGCTGACCTACCTGCACCTCATGCCCATCTTCGCGAGCCCCGAGGGCAATTCCGACGGCGGGTACGCGGTGTCGAGCTACCGCCGCGTGGATCCGCGCGTAGGCACGATGGATGAGCTCGCCGAGCTCGCAGCCGATCTGCGGGAGGCCGGCATCTCGCTCGTGGTGGACTTCATCTTCAACCACACCAGCAACGAGCACGAGTGGGCCCGCAAGGCCGTCGCCGGTGTACCCGGCTTCGAGGACTTCTATCTGATCTTCCCCGACCGCACGATGCCGGATGCCTACGAGCGAACGGTGCGGGAGATCTTCCCCGACGACCACCCCGGCGCGTTCGTGCAGCTCGACGACGGCCGCTGGGTCTGGGCGACGTTCTACCACTTCCAGTGGGATCTCAACTATGCGAACCCTGCCGTGTTCCGGGCGATGGCGGGCGAGATGCTCTTCCTCGCGAACCAGGGTGTCGAGGTGCTCCGGATGGATGCCGTCGCATTCATCTGGAAGCGGCTCGGCACCCCGTGCGAGTCCCTCCCCGAGGCGCACCTGCTGCTGCGCGCGTTCAATGCGGTGCTGCGGATGGCGGCGCCCTCGCTGCTCTTCAAGTCCGAGGCGATCGTCCACCCCGACGAGGTCGTGGCGTACATCTCCCCCGAGGAGTGCCAGCTCTCGTACAACCCGCTGCAGATGGCCCTCACGTGGGAGGCGCTCGCCACGCGGGATGCGCGGCTGCTGCAGCAGGCGATCGAGCGTCGTCACGCGCTCCCGCCCGGCACGGCGTGGGTGAACTACGTGCGCAGCCACGACGACATCGGATGGACCTTCGCCGACGAGGATGCCTCGGAGCTCGGCATCCACGGCTACACGCACCGTCGGTTCCTCAACGACTTCTTCGTCGGCCGGTTCCCCGGGGCGTTCGCCCGTGGCGTGCCCTTCCAGGAGAACCCGAAGACCGGCGATGCACGGGTCGCCGGCACGACGGCGTCGCTCGCGGGCATCGAGGCGGACGACGAAGGAGGCGTGGAGCGCGTGGTCCTCGCCCACGCGATCGCGCTGTCGACAGGCGGCATCCCGCTCATCTATCTCGGCGACGAAGTCGCGCAGCTTAACGACTACGGGTATCTGACGGACCCCGCCATGGCGGACGACAGCCGCTGGGTGCACCGGCCGCCCCATCCCACCGATCGCTACCGGCAGCGGGACGACCCGGCGACGGCGGCGGGCCAGGTGTATGCGCAGCTCACGGCGCTGATCCGGGCGCGGCGGGACACCCCGGAGTTCGCCGGCAACGCGCTCATCGGGTTCGACGCACGACACGCCGCCGTGCTGGCCTACCAGCGGCCGGGGACGGATGCCGCATCCCCACGGATCCTCGTCCTCGCCAATGTCGGGGACCACGCGGCGACGGTCGCCCCACCGACGCTGAGCGGCTTCGGTCCGCACGCGACGGACATCGTGTCGGGCACCGCGCTCGACCTGAGCGAGGGGATCACGCTGGCGCCGCATGCGTGCAAGTGGGTTCGCGTGACACCGGTGGCGTGACGGGATTCCCGGTCGGGGCAGCCGTTCGTGTGGTCAGCGTCCGCGTCTTCCGGGGCTCAGAGCCGGTTGTTCAGTCCGTCCCCGGGCTTCTCGACCGTCGTGGAGTTCGCGGTGATCGCCTCGTTCACCAGGTTCTCGGCGATCGAGGGGTCGACGTCTTCGCTGATCGACGAGAGAGCGTCGGCGAGCGCCTGTGGGTTGATCACGACGTCCGGCGGCGGATTGATCGCGGTGAGATAGCCGCGCACGATGCTGAGCTCAGCCAGCAGCATGGCGTCGTTGAACTCGTTCTTCTGCACTCGATTGAGCAGCATCAGGTGATGCGGATTCAGGATGTGGGCCTGCATGCCGGTGATGAGGGACACGACGAAGATCTTTTCACTGTGCGCCTGCGGCACGAGCGAGTATGACATGTGCTTCTCCTTCGGTCGCTGCGGAAGCAGCGCTTCGGCGATCCCGTCGATGGGCACGCCGAGGATGGTCTCGGTCCAGCCGAGATAGGTGCGGCGGACCTGATTCTGACGCTCGGCGATCGTGGCCGTGCCGATCCGTCCGAAAGTCGGGAAGTCGGTCGCCACCACTCTGCCGCCCCCGAGGCTGATGACGACATCTCCGGCATTCGAACCCGGACGCTCGCCCCACCACACCGGCACCCCTGCCGGTGGATCGAGGTCGCCCTCGTGCTTGCCCGACGAGCCCTTCCAGCCGTCGAGCGCAGTCGCCCACCAGCCGTCGACCGAGGCGCCGTTCTTCTTGTACGCCAGCCACACGAACTCGAGGCAGTGGCTCGGCGTGTTCGTGCCGAACCCCAGCATGGTCTGCGCCGCCGCATTCCCGTCGACCACGATGCACCTCCCACCAGGCGGATTCCATCGCTGTCGCCTAGGGTAACCGACCCGCCCGGAAAAGCGATACGGCCCGCGATCGGGCCTCGACGTGATCGCGTCAGTCTTCGGGATCGGCTCGCACCTCGTCCTCGTCGCACATGCGCGCGAGCACCTCGACCACGCCGAGCAGGATGCCGGCCACGACGACGACCCCTGCGGCGATCGTGGCGGGTCTTCAGATGGTTCCTCCGGGGCGATGGGTGTCGTCCTCGCAACGAAGGCGTCCCGGTGCGCCGCTGCGTCCGGTCATCGGGCGCCCGCGGCGATCGAGCCGTCGATCAGCGTGTCGAGCTCGCCGGCGACCTCGCGCATGTAGTCCGAGATGTCGAGCGTGCTGGCAGGCACGTCCCCGCGCAGGAACGCGAGCATGCCTTCACTCAGCGCATCGTCATCCTGGTCGACGATGTGGATTGTCGCGGCGGGCAGTGCGTCGTCCACCGAGGCGAACGACGTCGACACGATCGGCATCCCGCACAGCGCGGCCTCCAGCAGCACCATCGGCTGGCCCTCGTATTCGCTCGACAGTACGAAGCAGTCCGCCGCGGCCATGATGGCGAACGGATTGCGCCGCTCGCCTGCGAGGAAGACGGCATGTTCGAGGCCCGCTCCGCGGATCTGCGAACGCAGGTCGTCCTCCAGCGGGCCGCCGCCGACGATGATCAGCCGCACGTCGGGGTCGTGCGCATGCACCCGCGCGAAGGCGCGGATCAGCCGGGCATGGTTCTTCTCCGGTGACAGGCGGCCGACGCTGACGAACCATCTGTGGCCGGGATGCCGCCTCCCGAGCAAGACCAGCCATGGCGGAGTCGCCTCGTCGGGAGTGAGCAGATCGGCCAGCGGCTCGCGCACCCCGTCGATGACCCGGTCGACGTTCGGAAGGTTGCGGACAGTGACGAAGCGCTCTTCCGGTGCGTAACCGCCGAGCTCGTCGCGATTGAGCTCGGTGAGTCGTGGCGATACCGACACCAGGCTGCCGAACGACCCGTAAAGCGAGAACACCTGCCCGAGGGCGCGCCTGAACCGCTTCCGGCCTCCGACCGTGCGCTCTCTGTCTGCGACCATCTCGTTGTGCAGCCAGATCGCGTGCGGCACCCCCGGCGCGTGCAGCATCAGGTTCGCCCAGAACGGGCTGTAGCCGCTGAAGTCCGCGGCCCAGTCGAACTGCGCCGACCCGAATACGCGCGCCCACTCGTCCACCCAGAGCGATTCGTGCCAGCCTGCGATGCCCGGTTCCAGGGGAGACCCCACCAGGCCGTCCAGCCGACGGCGCAGGTGGAGGGCCTTCGAGCCGTTCATCCCGCCGATTCGGAACACCTGTCGCACCGCGGGATGGATGAGCGCCTGATTCGCCCGAGCAGCCTCCGACCTCAGCAGCGGCATGAGCGCAGTCACGTCGTATCGGTCGTGGTCGATCGCGCTCAGCAGATTCAGTCCGGAGGTCGTGATCCCGTTCGACCGCATCCCGCCGAGGTAGAACAGCACGCGCCTGCGCCCGTCGCGCAACGCGGCCCTGCCGCGGCGGTCGCGGTCATCTCCGCGGAAGACGATGTCGACGACCCGCGCGGTCGCACCGCCGTCGTCGAAGGGGACGAACCTGCTCGCCCATTCGTGGTACCGAGCGTGCGGCACGGCGGAATCCATCGCTGCGCGCAACTGCATTCCCGCCTCGCGGGGATCCGGTGTGACCGGCCCCGGCAGCTCGTCGAGAGGCAGGTAGGTCCCCCGGACACCCTGGTAGGCGTCGGCATCCGGGGTGAGGAACGCCACGGGACGACCGGTCGCCAGGAAGTCGAAGAAGACCGACGAATAGTCGGTCACGAGGCCGTCGGCGATTCCGAGCAGGACGTTCGTGGGAATGGTGTTCGGCACGAGGATCCGCGTGAGGGCCGGACGTGCGGCCGCTCGGGCGTGGACGACCTGGTGCGTCTTGAGCAGCACGACGAAATCCCCGCCCACACTGGACTGGAGCTCGGCGACCTGCACCGCAAGACCGTCGAGATCGTCCTCGGGGTTGCTGAACGACGAACCGCGCCAGGTCGGAGCGAACAGCACGATCCTGCGGTCGCCGATCTGCATGCCGGCATCGACCAGCTCGCGGCGCGCCTCGTCCGCTGCGTCGGCACCGAGGAACTGCCTGTCGATGCGCGGGTATCCCGCCTCGATGATGCGGCCGGGGTAGATGTTGCGCAGGCGATAGGCGCTCTCGTACATCGCCTCGCTCATGAACGGGTTGGCCGCGAGCAGATAGTCCGCGGCGAGGAAGTTGCGCAAGGTGTTCGCCGATTCGTATGCCCCGTCGGGCATGTCGAACCCCATCAGCTTCAGCGGGGTGCCGTGCCAGGTGTTGAGGTAGACCTGCCCCGGCCGCTTGCCGAACTCGGGAGCGAAGGTGGCGTTGTTGATGAGGTATCCGGCAGTCGCCAGTTCGCGCCAGTACGCGCTCGAACCGCGCCGGACGAACCGGACCCGAGGGTCACCGCCGAACTCCGAACGGAACCTGCGAATGGCCGCGGGATCCGAGATGGACCACACGTGCTCCAGGCGAGTGAAATCGGGGTGCTGCAGCAGGTATCGGAAGATCGCCTCCGGATTGCACAGAACCCCGTTGCCCGCGAAGGATTCGTACAGCACGACATCGGGACGGAGGGGGCGGGAACGGAAGAACGCGTGCCGTTCGAAATCAAGTGCCCGTTGGGCGCGATCGACGTAGCGACTGAGGGCGTGCGAGCGGTTGAGTCTCACTCGGCGATCATAGACCGGACGCTCCAGGTCATTGCTGGGACGGATGGGGCGGGGGCGGGAGCCGTCCGTTACGGGCGGGCCCGCGATCCTGAGTCGTTTCTCAGGGGACGGGCCGGATCTTATACCGGTGTCGCCCGCCAGAAAGCCCGCCCTGATCGCGCCGCTGCTGATCGCGCTCGTCGTATACGGCGCTGTGCTCGTCATCGGCCTGTGGATCGTCGCGCACCCGGCCTGGTCGGCGTGGGAGCTGACGATCGTGGATGCCGTCCACAGCGCACAATTCCCGGGACTCGACGCCGTGGCCCTGACGATCAACGCGGTCTTCGGATCGAGCGGCGCGATCCTGGTGGTGCTGATCGCGTTGGCGTGGGCGCTGCTGCTCACCAGGGCATGGCGGCCGACGGTCAGGATCGGAGTGGTGATCGCGGTCTCGTGGGCGCTCGCCGAGCTGATGAAGGTCCTGGTGCACCGACCCCGACCCGACTCGGCATCCCTCGTTCCGATGTCGGTGCCGCACCCGCTCACGTTCAGCTATCCGAGCGGCCATACCGCGTTCGCCGCAGCACTGTGCTGCGCGATCGTCCTCGTCATGCCCGCCGGGAGGGCACGACGTGTGTGCATCGCCGCCGCCGTTCTCATCGTCGTCGTGACAGGGTGGTCGCGGGTCTATCTCGGCGTGCACTATCCGACGGACGTCCTCGCGTCGATGGTCGTCGTGGCGGTCGTGGCCGTCGCCGTCGACCGGACCCTGAGCCGTCCGCAGATCCTTCGGGCGAGTCCGGATGTCGTCGCGGCACGCTGACGACGTCAGGCACTCAGCGTGACATCGGTCGATTCTTGGAGAGATCTCAGACAAATAGGCAGACTGTGAACTCGGAGAGGACGACGATGCACGAGAACCGGCCGCGTCTCATGCTGGCCGAAGACGATCCCCAGCTGGGTCCGATCATGGCCAGAGTGCTCGACGAGGTGTACGAGGTCACCCTGATCGCCGACGGCAGGGTCGCGCTGGACTCCGCGCGCGGAGGGGCCTTCGACGTGCTCATCGTCGATCGACGCCTCCCGACGCTCGACGGCGTCTCGATCGTGGAGGCGCTCCGCCGGGATGGGGTGAACACTCCGACCCTCATCCTCACGGCGCTCGGCACCGTGCAGGACAAGGTGCGGGGCCTCGACGCAGGCGCCAACGACTACCTGGTCAAACCATTCGAGTTCGAAGAGCTGTTCGCCCGGCTCCGCGCGATCCGGCGGGTGTCGGAGGGCGAGGGCCCGTTCGTCCGCATCGGGCCATGGGAGTTCTATCCCGATTCCCGGGCGGTCTACTCGCCGTACGACGGCCGCATGATCCTGACAGCGCGCGAGTCCGACCTGCTCAAACTGCTCGCCACCCACCCGCAGAAGACGTTCAGCCGCGACGAGATCCTGCACACCGTCTTCGAGGCGACCGACACTCCCGGCACCGTCGACACCTACGTCCACTATCTGCGCCGCAAGACCGATCCCGATATCGTCACGACTGTGCGAGGACGTGGCTATCGCGTGGGGATGCTGTGAGTCGAGGGCACGACCCGATCGACCCCGACGCGCGCCTCGTGCGACGGACCGCCTTCCGCGTCGGCCTGTGGATCACGATCGCGGTCTCGATCCTGGTGATCGCCGTGCTCGTCGCCGCTTTCACATTCGTCTTCAATCAGGTCCCGTTCGTCGACCTGCTCGACCGGCAGCACCACGAGGAGATGGTCGACATCGGCGGACTCGACATCCTCGTCGGCGGTGTGGTCATCGGCATCCTGGCGATCGTGCTCGCCGGAACGCTCGGACTGCTCGCCACGCAGCGCGCCATCGCTCCGCTGGTCGACGCGCTCAGTCGCCAACGACGATTCGTCGCGGATGCCTCGCACGAGCTGCGCACGCCGTTGGCGATTCTCGACGCGCGGCTGCAGGCGCTGCAGCGCTCGCTGGCGGCGGACGACCCGCACCGCGAGGTCGTCGCCGAGCTGCGGGCCGACAGCCGCAGTCTGATCGCCGTCGTGGACGATCTGCTGAGCTCGATGGATGTCGCACCCGGCAGTCCGGACACCGCGGTGTCGGTCAGAGAGGCGGTCGAGGCGGCGAGGTCGTCGATGCAGATGCTCGCTGCCGAGCACGCTGTGCACCTCGCGGCGATGTATGACGCGGACGACGCCTGGGTCGCCGTTCCCGAGACGAGTCTGCATCGGGCGCTGGTCGCTCTCATCGACAATGCGATCAAGCACTCGCCCGCGAACGATGTCGTGACGATCTCGACGACGACGACGCGGACGCATGTGAAGTTCGCGGTCGTCGATCACGGCGCCGGAATCCGTGGCATCGCGCCGGATCGCGTCTTCGACCGGTTCGCCCGATCCTCCGAGGCCTTGGACGGCGGTGGGAGCGGTCGGACCGGCTTCGGGATCGGCCTCTCGCTGGTGCAGGACACCGCAGGGCGATTCGGCGGCACCGTCGAGGTGACCGAGACGTCCGCACAGGGGACGACGCTCACGATCTCGCTCCCCCGCGCGAAAGCGTGACCGCAACCGGCTACCTGGTGTACAGGTACACGACACTGCGGTGGAGTTCGATCCGGTCCGCCCGGTGATAGCCGAGCGCCTCGAGATCGCTCAGGCCGGATGTGTCGGCCGCGACTCCGGTGGAGTATTCCACGACCCACAGTCGGCGGACGCCATCGAACCGGCCGAGCCGTGCGGCTTCGGGGATCGTGAATGCGACGCCATGCCACGTGTCGCTCGCCGCGAAGGGAGTCTCGAGGGCCACGTCGCGGACGGCGGCGAAGGCCGCAGGATTCGTGTCGAGAGCCAGGTGCGGCCTTCGAGACGGCCGCACCGCCTCGTCGAACACGATCCCATCGCCCATGACGGCACGGGAGTGGATCGTCGCAGCGATCTCGTTCCAGTCCGATTGGTTCTTCGCGTACGGCTGCCGCTGGTCGACCCAGATCGGAGCGGCCGATGCGAGCACCGCGGCGATGGCGACGGCGGCGAGCCACCGCATGCGCGCGATCCGCCGCACGCCGATGGCCATGAGCACCGCCGCGGCTGGCGCCGCGAACGTGCCGTAACGCGCCGTGTAGCCGGCCACGAAGGGACTCGCCACGAGCAGGATCGCGACCGGGATGACGAGCCATGCCAGGGCGATCACTTCGAGCCGCGCACCCATGGCGACGCCGGCTCGGCGGGAGCGCACGGCATCCATCGCGAATCCGCCCACCGCAACCGCGACCAGCGCCCAGGCGAGCACAGCGAACGGCGTATCGCCGAACCACATCTTCACAAGGACGGCGTCGGGATTGACGACATTGCGGTGGGCGAGGAACGCGATCTGGCTGCGCTCGATGAATGCGAGGACGAACACCGGGGCGGCGATCGCCCCGGCCGCCGCGGACGAGACGACCCAGCGCCGCCACTCCTGCCGCAGATGCGGGGTGCACAGCACCACGACACCCGCCGCGAGGATCATGAGGCTGACATAGAGGAAGGCATAGATGCCGATCGCAAGCGTCGCTGCGTAGGCCATCCACAGCATCCGCGTCGAGCGTGGTTCGCGTCGCAGCATGAGCTCCGCGAGGATGACGCACAGTACCGCCGTGATCGCCGCATCGAATGCGTAGGCGCGCGCCTCTTCGCCCGCGTACGTCAGTCGCGGCAGGATCGCGGCGAAGACGCCGGCCAGGATGGCGAACCGTCGGGACCCGAAACGACCGCAGAGCCAGGTGACCGCGGCAGCGCACACCCCGATGGCGATCGCCGAGGGGAGGCGCACCGAGAAGGGAGATGATCCGAAGACATCGGTCCAGGCGTGGAGCCCCAGGTAGTACGCGCCGTGGACCGCGTCCACGTGCGTCAGCATCGCGAGCAGGCTTCCGACCGGCCTGGTCGCTGACAGCACGCTCGCCGCCTCGTCGCCCCACAGCGAGGGGATCCACGATCCCGCCAGGCTGATGAGCGCCGCCAGGACTCCCACCGCGGCCGCAGCCCGGCCCAGACTCGCCGACCCGGTGAACTGCCGGGCCGAGACGGTGTCTGCGATGCGAACGGGAGCGGTGAGGGCCATCAGCACCATTAGGCGACGCCGCGTCCAAGAACCCTCTAAGGATGCGGGCCGCAGGTCGGTGTGGTCGGAGCGGATTCGATCAGTCGTTTCTTAGCGGCGGCACCCGACGCTCGCAGACATGGATATCATCGGCACGCTGGCCGGCTTCGGCCCGCTCGCCCTTCTCGTGGTCTTCGCGATCGTGTTCATCGAGAACGGCCTGCTGTTCCCCTTTCTTCCGGGCGACAGTCTGGTGTTCGCGGCGGCGATCCTGGCCGGGGCATTGAACGTGCCGTGGCCCGCCGTCGTCGTTATCACGGCCGTCGCCGCGATCGCCGGCGGCGAGTTGGGGTTCGTCCTCGGGCGCCGCTACGGGCGCCGCCTCTTCCGCCCCGGCTCGCGCGCCTTCAAGCCCGAGTACCTGGCCGAGACGGAATCGTTCTTCGAGAAGTGGGGCAAGGCCGCGCTCGTGCTGGCGCGCTTCGTACCGATCGTGCGGACCTACATCGCACCCGCGGCGGGCGCCTCGGCGATGCGGCATCCCGTCTTCAGCGTCTGGAATGCCGCGAGCGGAGTGATCTGGGCGACGGTTCTCGGAGTCGCCGGATACCTGCTCGGCTCGATCCCGTGGGTGGCGTCCAACATCGAGTGGATCATGCTCGGGATCATCGCCGTGACCGTCGCGCCGGTCGTCATCACCGCACTGGCCAAGCGCCGCCGCAGCGCCGCCGTGCGCAAGGCGGCCGCCGAACTCCCGTAGCCGCCGCCTCGATGAGAAGGGATCACATGGCACCGCCTCAGCCGACCCGCACCGAAACCCCCGCTCAGCGCGTCCCCGATCCTTCGCGCCTGTTCTGGGCGACCAAAGCCGCCTCCACCGCTCTCGGTGAAGCCGTGTCGGACTTCTCGATACATGTCCTGCCCCCCGTGGTGGCGGTGCTCCTCGGTTTCGCGCTCTTCGTCGGCGCGGTCGTGTTCCAGCTCACCCGCCGGCGGTACGTGCCGGAGGTCTACTGGCTCGCGGTCGCGATGGTGGGCGTCTTCGGCACGATGGCCGCCGACGTGGTGCATGTGGTCGTCGGCCTTCCCTATGCGGCATCCGCGACGATGTACGCGATCATCCTCGCCGGCGTCTTCATCACCTGGCGACGCGTGGAGGGGACGCTCTCGGTGCACGCGGTCACCACCACCCGTCGTGAGCTCTTCTACTGGGCCGCCGTGGTGGGGACATTCGCGCTCGGCACGGCGGCCGGCGACTTCGCCGCGGTCGGGCTCGGCCTCGGATACCTCGCCTCGATCGGGGTCTTCGCGACGCTCATCCTCATTCCCGCGCTCGGCTACCGGTACCTGGGCTGGAACGCCGTCTTCGCGTTCTGGTTCGCCTACGTGCTGACCCGCCCGCTCGGAGCCTCGGTGGCGGACTGGCTCGGAAAGCCCGTCGCAGAGGGCGGCATGGGGATCGGGTCTGGGTGGGTGTCCCTCGGCTTCGCCCTGGTCATGGTGGTGCTGGTGGTGGTCATGCGCCGCACGGGCAGCGGCGCTCCGTTCGGGATCCGAACGTCGAGTGCAGCGGATGCCGAGCGGCAGCGTCTGCCTTAATCGGTCGGCATCCGGATCGGTCAGCGCTGCCGCTTGTCGAAGTTGATCCGCGCCGCCCGGAAGACGATGTTGCCGACGAAGTCGGGCATCCGGAAGAACGGCTTGTTCCGGTCCAGCTCCGCGATCGACCCCATCTCCTCGGGTGTGAGCGTGAAGTCGAAGATCTCGATGTTGGACCTGATGTGGGCGGGATCGGTCGATCGTGGTATCGCGATGTGACCCTGCTGCATGTGCCACCGCAGGATGACCTGAACGGGCGATCTGCCGTGGGCGGCCGCAAGCCGTGCGAAGAGCGGCTCGCCGAGCAGCCCGCGATGCGCGTGCCCGAGCGGGTACCAGGCCTCGAGCACCGTGCCGAATCGAGTGAGGAATTCCTTGAGGTCACGCTGCTGAAAGTACGGATGGCACTCCACCTGCGCCACCGCCGGCATGATCTTCGCACTGTCGGTGAGGTCGGTGAACCGCTGCTGGTTGAAGTTGCTGAGGCCGATCGCGCGGACTCTGCCTGCCGCCACCGCCTCCTCCATCGCCCGCCACGCCCCCTTGTAGTCTCCGTACTGCTGGTGCAGGAGCAGGAGGTCGATGTAGTCGGCTCCGAGCCGCTCGAGGGTGCCGTCGATCGCGGCGACCGCCTTGTCGTACCGGTAATCCGGCGGCCAGAGCTTCGTCGTCAGGAAGATCTCGTCGCGCGGCAGTCCGCTGCCGCGGATCGCGGCGCCCACCGCACGTTCGTTCAAGTAGGCGTTCGCGGTATCGACCGAGCGGTAGCCGGCTTCGAACGCAGCGGCCAGCGCAGGGCCGCAATCGGCCGACGAGACCTGGTAGACGCCGATGCCCAGCTGGGGAATCCGCACGTCGCTGTTGAGGGTGATGATGTCCACAAGGGCATTCTCCTGCGCTCGCGGCGATCCGGGCCAGATCGCGCGCGGGCGGTCTCCTCGCGCACGAGAATGTTCTCGTACGGCGCATTCACCGCCACTCCATGCCGTTCGCATAGCCGGCGTCTGCAGGCTGACACCATGCCTGCATCCAGCGAGGTTTCACACGGTGACGAGCCGCGCCTGCTGTATGTCGAGGACGAGCCCGACATCGCCGAGATCGTGATGGAGATGCTCGCGGGGCATTACCGTGTGGAGCACGCGCCCAGCGGCGAGAAGGCGCTGTCGGTCGCGCTCGCGCGCCGCTTCGATGTCATGGTGGTGGACCGCCGGCTGCCGGGGATGTCTGGTGCGGACTTCGTCCGCGCGATCCGCACGGCGCATCTGGCGACCCCGCTGCTGATGCTGACCGCGCTCGGCACCGTCGAGGATCGCGTCAGCGGGCTCGACATCGGCGCCGACGACTACCTGGTCAAACCGTTCGACTTCGCGGAACTGCTCGCGCGGCTGCGCGCCCTTCGCCGGGGCACTCGTGCGGTCGGCGAGCGCAGGGAGATCGGCGACTGGCTGTTCACGCCCCGCGCGCAAGCGCTCTACTCGCCGGCCGACCGCAGGATCGCGCTGACCCTCACGGAGAACGAACTGCTGGAGCTGCTGACCTCGAGCCCGGAGCACGTGTTCTCACGCGAAGAGATCATCGCTGCTGTCTTCCCGGACGGCGGCTCGCCCGCGACCGTCGACACGTATGTGCACTACATCCGCCGCAAGTCGACCACCGAGATCATCGAGACGGTCCGGTTCCGCGGGTACCGGAGCGGGGACCCTCGATGACCTCTTCGCGCTCATCGCCGTCCGTCGTGGTCTCCGACCGGATGAGGGTCCAGCGTTCGGCGCTCCGCGTCGCGCTCTCTGTGGCCCTCGCCTCGGTCGCGATCGTCGTGCTGATCACCGTGATCGCGGTCGCGGTGATCTTCACAGGCTCACGCCCGGACGACCGCCCCGGTCACCACGGCGCCCTGTGGAGCGACCGGGTCGTCGACCTCGGTGACGTCGTGCCGCTGATCATCGTGCTCGGCACGGTCGGCCTGGTCGCACTGTCCCTGGTCGCGTGGTACGTCGCGCGCCGCAGCGCACTCCCGCTCGCTGAAGCGCTGCGCGTGCAGCGCGCCTTCGTCGCCGACGCGAGCCACGAGCTTCGAACCCCGCTGACGACGCTCACGAGCCGGATCCAGCTCGCCCGGCACAGAGCGGAGCGCGGCGGCGACGTGCTGGCCGCGCTGGGGGATCTGCGGCGGGATGCCGCCGTGATGGATGACGTGCTGACCGACCTGCTCCTCGCCGCCGACACGGCAGGGACCCGCGCCGAGGACTCCGAAGCCGTCGCCGCCGTCGCCTCGGTCGTCGCAGCGTCGGCCGACGCGCTGCAGTTCCGCGCCGCCGACGCCGGCGTCGCCATCGTCACCGACGCGCCCAGGAACGTGGATGCGGCGGCCGAGCCGACCGCGCTCGGCAGAGCCCTGGTCGCGCTCCTCGACAACGCCGTCAGACATTCGCCGCCCGGAGGTGCCGTGACGGTCTCGGGGCGAGCGACGGCCCGGATGGTCGAACTCAGAGTGACCGATGAGGGCACGGGCATCACAGGAGTCGACCCGGATCGGCTGTTCGAGCGATTCGTGCGCTCCGAGACCGAGGCTCCTCGTCGCGGCTTCGGTCTCGGGCTGGCGCTCGTGCGCGACATCGCCGCACGATTCGGCGGCCATGTGAGCGTGGAGCGGACCTCGCCGCAGGGAACGACCTTCCTTCTCGTCCTGCCCGTGGCGCGGCATCCCAACCCGACTGCCCGACCGGCATCATCCGCCGTCTTATGAGGTTGCTGAACGCGGCCGAATCTTGGACTGGCCTTTGACCCGGCGGCGGACAGTGAGGTGATGGAGAACGAGAACCAGTACGAGACAGGGCCTGACGGCCTCCGCGCAGACTCGCCGGCCCAGACTTCGCAAGGCGCGATCCCACTGGCACCCACCACGCCGACGGCCGGACCCGCTCAGGCCATCCCGGACACGCCGACGAGGAGGCCCGGCTTCTTCCGGCGGACCTGGGTGCGGGTGAGCGCCGCCGTCGCCGTCGCCGTCATCCTGCTCGGCGGCGGCATCGGGATCGGGTGGGCTGCGGCCCACCTCGGCGAGGAGTCGGACCGGTCCTCGGTCGGGCGCGAGTCCGGCTCGCGCGGCGGCGGCTCCGACCAGGCCGACGGCTCGGGCGGGCAACCGGCCCGTCACGGGGGGCGATCCGAAACCCAGCGCGGGCGCGGAGGCACAGGCGACGACAGCACTCCCACGCCCTCGCCCACCCCGACCCCCTGACCGCGGCCGGGCCGCGGCGAGTGGCACCAAGCCGCACCGGAGCATGATCCCGGTGCTGGCGGCGGAGATTCGGCGCCGCCCATCGCAACTGGAAGGGAGCAGACCAATGGCGCACGAACTGGCCGCATCGCTGCAGACGTACGATACGGCCGGCGGCGTGAGGCCCTCGCGGTCAGCCGCGAAGGGCATGTGGAAGGCCGTCTCGTCCGCGACATCCCTCTCTCTCCTCGTCGGAGCGGTGATCTACGGCGTCGCCCTCGGCAGCAGCGGGCCGCTCGTGTCGCCTGTCGCGGTGGCCGCGGCCCCGGCCGCGAACGCGGTCGCGCCGGTGACCGCGGACGCGCCGGGGGCGGGCGTCGTCGCGCGCGACGCCGGCGGCCGTATCGATGCGCGTAACGCGAGAGACGGAAGAGGACGAGGCCGTGGCGGCGACTGAGGCTCTGCCGAGTGGTCGCCGGGTTCGCTCGCGCCCGGACAGCGCCATCCTCCCGCACGTGCTCACCGCCCGCGTCGCCGTGGCGCTCTTCGGACTCGGGGCGGCGGGGGTTGTGGCTCTGGCGATCACCCTCGCACCGAGCCCCATCGTGGTGAACCTGCCTCTGGTGGCGCACACCGCAGGCCTCCTCGCCGGGTACGCCGTGACCGGGATGATCCTGATGATGGCGCGCGCCCCGCTGCTGGAGCACAACATCGGCGCGGACCGGATGTCGAGATGGCACGGCCTGCTCGGACCTTGGGTGATCGTCCTGATCGTGGTGCATGGGGTCGCCGCGGTGCTGGCGTGGGCAGAAGCGCAGCGGCTGTCCATCGGGACCTCGACCGATCAGGTGCTCATGATGCCGGGACTCGTCGCGGCCAGTGCCTCGACGGCCCTCTTCCTCGCGATCGGGGCGGCCTCCGCGCGCGCCGCCCGCAGGCGGCTGAGGTATGAGACGTGGCACGCGATCCATCTGCTGACATATCTGGCGATCGCCCTCGCGTTCGCGCACGAACTCGCCGGGCCCGACCTCGCCGGCCACCCTGTCGTGCAGATCGTCTGGAGTCTCCTTTACACGCTGAGCTTCGCCATCCTGGTTCGATACCGGCTGATCGCACCGGTTCTGCAGGCGGCACGACATCGGCTGCGTGTCGTCGCCGTCGTCGAAGAAGGACCCGGCGTCGTCAGCATCGTGGTGTCGGGGCGCGCGCTGAAAGAGCTCGCGGCGAAGCCCGGCCAGTTCTTCCGCTGGCGGTTCCTCACGGGGGGAAGCTGGTACATGGCCCACCCCTTCTCGCTCTCGGCGCCTCCCACCGACCATCACCTGCGCCTGACCGTGAAGGCTGTCGGCGACGGCACCCGACTCATCCACGAGATGACGCCCGGCACGATCGTCCTCGCCGAGGGTCCTTATGGGGCGATGACGGAGCGACGCCGCACCCGCAGTGGCGTGCTCCTCATCGCCGGAGGAGTCGGCATCACGCCGATGCGGACGCTCTTCGAGACGATGTCGCGGGGCGGCGGACCACTCACGCTGCTGTACCGGGCGTCGACCCGCGACGACATCCTGTTCCGCGACGAGCTCGAAGAGATCGCCGGCCGTCGCGGTGCGGAGCTCGTCTACTGGACGGGCCGATCATCCGATCCTCGAAGTGCCGTCACGAGCGCCAACCTGCTCTCCCGGGTGCCCGACCTCGCTCAGCGAGACGTCTACCTCTGTGCCGGCCCGGCGCTGAGCAAGGCGACCACGATCGCACTGCTCGCCGCCGGCCTGCCGAAACGACACCTGCACTCGGAGGAGTTCAGCTTCTGAGCGACAGCGCTCTCGCCGAGTCGTGCGGCTCGACGATCTCGTCGATCGTGCCGACCAGGCGTAAGCCCGGATGTGTGGGATTCTCGGATCCGCTTGTGGTTGCATTAGGTTAGGTACGCCTAGCCTAAGGAGGATACGAGTGTCGTTCGGAGCTGTGTTGCTGCTCGGAGTCGTCGCGGGTGCGACGATCCTCCTGGGGATGCCTTTCGGTCGGTTGCGCTCGCCGTCGCAGGGTCTGCGGGTGATGCTGAGTGCCGGGGCCGTCGGGGTTCTGCTGTTCCTGCTGTGGGATGTGCTCTCGGCAGCGTGGGAGCCGATCGACGCGTTGCTCGCGGATGGATCGGACCCTTCGCTGCTGCTGCTGAATGGATTCCTGTTCGCTGCCGGAATCGCGGTCGGGCTCCTGTCGATTCCGCTGTTCCAGCGACTCGCGCAGCGGTCGCAGGACGTGAGCGATCCGGCGCCGCGACGGCTTGCCCTGCTCATCGCGATCGGCATCGGGCTGCACAACATGGCGGAGGGCCTCGCGATCGGGCAGTCGGCGGCCACCGGTCAGATCGCCCTCGCGACGGTGCTGGTCGTGGGATTCGCGCTGCACAACGCGACGGAGGGATTCGGCATCGTGGCTCCGCTGGCAGGGACTGCGCCTCGTCCGTCGTGGAGCTTCCTGCTCCTTCTCGCGTTGATCGGGGGCGGACCCACGTTCGTGGGCACTCTCATCGGATGGACGTTCGTCAGCGAACAGCTGAGCATCCTTTTCCTGTCCCTGGCCGCCGGTTCGATCATCTACGTCGTGATCCAGCTCCTCGGCGTCGTGGCCCGCGCCCGCCGCGCTCAGCTCGTCGGGTACGGCGTCTTCATCGGACTCCTGGCCGGCTTCGTCACGGACGGGATCCTCGTCGCAGCCGGAGCGTGACAGCACATCAACCTGGGTGCCGTGTGAGCGGGAAGGTGGCATCGACTCGCAGTCCGACACCGGGCGCGTTGTTCAGGGTGACGGCTCCGCCGGAGACCGTGACGATCCCGGCGACGATCGCGAGCCCCAATCCCGCACCCCCGCGCGTGCGGGATTCGCTCGCTCGCGAAAAGCGGTTGAACGCGAGGGGTACGTACGCCTCATCCATTCCCCCGCCGTCATCCGTCACGGTCAGGCGGATGCACGCGGGTTCCCGGGTCAGCGCCAACTCGATCACTCCCGATTCGCCGATCGCCTCGACCGCGTTGCTGACGAGGTTGTCGCACACCCGTCCGAAGTCGGCTTCGCTGACGCGGACCTGATCCCCCTCGCCGAACGTGTCGTCCGAATAGTCGATGCGGATGTCGCGATCCGCGACGTGGAAGCGACCGCGGTCGGCGGCATCCGCAAGCTCCGTCGCAAGCTCCGCGATGGATGCGACGCCCGGTCCGGCCTGCGCATCGATGCGCGAGAGCTCGAGCATCGATGTCGCGAGCGACGACAGCCGAGCGAGCGTCTTCTGCGCGGCCGCGACATCCGCCTGCATCTCCGCAACACTGCTGGCCTCCCGCTGCGTGAGTTCGAGGCGAGTCTGGAGGATGGCGAGAGGGGTGCGGAACTCGTGGCTGGCGTCTGAGACGATCTGCCGCTCGCGGTCGGCGGAGGCGCGAAGGTGGCGGATCAATTCGTTGAGGGTCGAAGCCAGCTCCGAGATCTCGTCTTTGGCCGGTCCGACCGGAAGCAGGTCGCTGCCTGGTGCCGAAACCAGTTCTTCCGCGCTTCGCCGGAGATGGGCCACGGGACGGAGCGCGGCGGAGCCGATCAGCCACGCCGCCGCCCCGAACGCGATGTTGATGACGGCGAGGCTGACGATCAGGAGGAGCGCCATCTGGTTGAGGACTTCGTCATCCTTGCCGCTCGCGGTGATGACGTGCCACGTGCCGTCGACGGTGCTCACCGACGTGGACCGGACCAGGTAGTCCCCGACCGGTTGGACGCCGTCGGGTTGGGCGGCGATGGCAGTCGCGTCGGCTGCCAGCGTGGCGGGAAGCGTGTCGAGGACGACGGCTCCTGCCGGATCGACCACCGCGACGAACTGACCGGGGCCGGGGAGATCGAACTCCTGCGTGTCGCCGTCGTTGATCGCGGTGATGTAGGGCCCCTCGATGCCCTCGAGCAGGCGCACCTGGCCCTCGCTGACGATGCGCTGCACCTGGCTGAAGATGACGACGCCGGCGGCGATCGAGATGAGGATCGCGATCAGCAGGCTGCCGCCGGTGATGCGGGCGCGGATGGTGAGCCGCGAGAGATTCACGGATCGGCCGGGATCAGCTCATAGCCCACACCGCGGCTCGTGGCGATGCGAACCGGCGCGCCGACGGCGTCGAGCTTGCGGCGGACATAGCTGACGTACTGGTCGACGATGTTCGCATCGATGTATGACGCAGATCCCCAGATCGAGTCGAGGATGTCGGCGCGGGGCATGACCCGCCCGAGGTTGACCGCGAGCAGCCTCAGCAGATCGAACTCCGTTCTGCTGAGCCGCAGTTCCCTTCCCCCGGCGGAGATCTCATGCCGGAGCATGTCGATCTGCAGTCCGCTGATGTCGAGGCGTGATGCGCCGATCGCATCCCGGCGACGCAAGGCCCGCAGTCGCGCGGCGAGCTCGGCGAACTCGAACGGCTTCGTGAGGTAGTCGTCTGCGCCGGCGTCCAGTCCCGTGACGCGGTCATCGACCGCGTCACGGGCGGTGAGGAGAATGATCGCCAGCCCGTCGCTCTGGCGGCGCAGCCACCGGCACACTTCGATGCCCGACATCCCCGGCAGCATGACGTCGAGGATGGCGATGTCGTATCCGCCGTCCTTCGCGAGCGTCAGTGCATCGATGCCGTTCTCCGCGATGTCCACCACGTAGCCCTCGCCGCGCAGGCCGCGGGCCAGGAGGTCGGCCATCTCGGGCTCATCTTCCACAGTCAAGATGCGCAATGCCACGGGCCGACCTCCTTCCGTGCTGTGATCCTACGGCGCGCGAAGGGGCTGCGAACGACCGAGGGATACGTGCCTCAGACGGCCACCTCGACGGAATCGGCGTCCAGAACAGACGCCCGGTAGGCCGTGACGGCCTCTGCACGCTGCCGACGCACCTTGATCCCCAGGTAGGCGGCGATCGCGACGATGGCCAGGAGGAACGCCACGCTGGTCACCGTCGTGCCGAGGCCCAGTCCACCGTCCGCTGGGTTCTGCGAGAGCAGGTCGCCGATCGAGGCGCCGAGGGGACGCGTCAGTATGTAAGCGGCCCAGAAGCAGAACACGACGTTGGCCTTGAACGCGAAACGCGCGACCACGATCATCCCGATGAGCGACGAGAACAGGATGGTTCCGAAAAGATACCCGAGGCCGAACCCCTCCGAGATGAGGTCGCCCGCCGCAGTGCCGAGCGCGAACGTGAACAGGATCGCGATCCAGTAGAAGGACTCCCGACGGCGCGTGAAGATCGTGTGGATCGAGAGGGTGCGCTCGCGGTAGAACCAGATTCCGAACGTCACGGCGAGCACGACGCTGAAGATGACGGTGCTCACCCACAGCTCGATGCCGAGGACATCGGTCAGGTTGTCGGTGAGCAGTGTGCCGACGATGCTGATCAGCACGACGACCGTCCAGTAGATCCCCGAGTTGTAGCGTCTCGTCGCGAACTGGGCGACCAGAGCGATGGCGAGCAGCGCGCTCATGATCCACGTCGTGATGCTGAGGCCCATGCCCAGATCGACGTTGAGGTAGTCGGCGAACGTCTCGCCGGTGGTGGTGGAGAGGACCTTGATGAGCCAGAAGGCGAAGGTCACCTCCGGGACCCGGTTGAAGAGAATGGTGCGGACATGTTCGGGCATGGTGTTCGTCATCCCGCCACCCTCTCGACGTCGGCTTGGTGTTCCCAATGTTCCGGCGCGCGCTGGCGTGAGCGTTCTCTCAGGTGACTCAGCGAGAACCCCGACACTCGATTGCGGCGGTGCCCACCGGGCTCCTGAGCGTTCTCTCAGACAGCTCCACGCCCATCACTGCGAATCGCCGGGCCACGCCTCTAGCGTCGGAGGTCGAGATCACCACAGCGGTGACGGCACGGCGACGGAGGGTGGCATGCCCGCACGATTCGCACCGTCGTCGTCCGCGACACTTGTCGTCGGGACGGCAGGCGTTCTCGCCGTCGTCCTGCTCGGGTTGGTCATCCATGCTCTCGGAAACGGGCCGCTGGCGGTCGACACGTGGTGGCATGACGTGATGCTCGCGTGGCGGACGGATGCCGGACTCGCGGTCGCCTGGGCACTCGATCTGATCGGCGGCGTGGCCTCGATGATCGCGATCGGCATCGCCATCGTCATCGGCTTCCTGACGGCTCGGCGTCCGCGGGACGCCATCGCAGTCGTCGCAGCGATGCTGGTGTCCGAGACGATCACGGGCGTACTGAAGCTCTCGTTTGCTCGTCCGCGACCCGCCGACTCACTGGCCAACGACGCGATGACGTCCTTTCCGTCGGGTCACACTTCGTTGGCCGCGACGGTGACGGTCGTGGTCGCACTCCTGATCCGCGCGCGGGTCGCGTGGGTGTTCGCCGTGATCTGGGTTGCGGCGATGGCATGGAGTCGCACCTACCTCGAGGCGCACTGGCTCACCGACGTCATTGCAGGTGCCGTTCTCGGCGCGTCTGTGGCGGTGCTGACGTGGGCGTTCGCCGCAGGGCTGCGGCGGACGGAGGATCATCCCGTCTTCGTCGAGTGGCCGGCGAACAGGTAGTCAGCGGCAGGCATCCGGCAGGAGGGATCACCGGCATACTCGAGCTCGAGTTCGAGCTCGAGCTCAGCGATCCGCGATTGTTCCGCGCCGCAGCATCCTCCTCACGCCTGCCCCGAGCTCCGAGCACACGAGCCCACCGACTGCGGCCGCGAGCCCCAGGGCGGCGAACGCGGGCAGCACCGCGACGAGCGGGGCAGCCCCCGCGTACCCGCCGATCATGAACGCGACTCCGAGCACGAAGCCATACACTGCGCCGACTAAGGCGGCGAAGCCGAAGCTGCGCGCGAGCCATCCCAGTGCGACGCCCGCCACGGCCCACGGAATCAGCGCCAGCGGGCTGCTCACGAGAATCACCGTCGAGCACAGCCAGCCCAGCAGACCGCCCGCGACAGCAGCCGAGGCCAGGACCAGCACAGCACGCGTGCGCCGCGATGATGGCGCGGTGGATGTCGACATCCCTCACCTCATACCTTGTGGTTCCATGTAAATAGAACTACAAGGTATGCGCCGGGCGAAAGGGGATCGCAGCTGAGCGAACCCGTTCTCCGCGATTCTCGGGGCTTACGCCCCATCCGTCGGCGCCCGGGGGCGCGATGCCAGGGACTGCCGCGGGGTGCGGGGTCCCGGTCGCCGCAAAGCCCCGAATGCGACCGCCGTCAGCGCCGCGAGCACTGCGACGGCGAGCCAGTCCTGAGCCTCACCACTCGCGAGGAAGATTCGGCCATACGCCGGGTCGGCGTGCAGGACGACGACTTGCACGAGCGTGAGCGCGGAGGCGACCACGAGCATCCAGGGTCCGACGGGCGAGCCCAAGATGGCCAGAGCGCCGCCCATCAGAAGGAGTGCGGTTGCTGCGATCATGATGCCGACTACCCAGCCGGGCGTGCCCCGCAGAAGCGGCAGGAAAGTGTGCCAGTCGTCGCCCGCGGTGGCGTTGCCGAGGAAGATGAGCACCGGCATCCACTCGCTTCGGTACGCCACGATCATCAGCCAGGGCAGGACAGTCGTGAACGCGTACGCGCAGATTGCGACCGCGAGAGCGATGCGGACGACGACTCGTGGCGTGATCATGCACCTGGCCTTCCGTCGCCATTCTCCTCTCCGATGCGGAAGCGGTGAACTCTGCATGGCGCGGTGGTGAATTCCGGATGCCGCCGCGTACCGGCCGCGCGACATCCTCACTACGCTGACGACCAACCCCCACCCGCACCGGTGCAAGCCTGGCAAAGGAGTCGTCATGTACACGCGCGTCCTGGGCGGTCTGGTCGCCGCCATCGCATTCCTCTCGCCCGCGGTGCTCCCGGCGGTGCATTCGGCCGATTCGACACGCCCCGGCGATGCCGGCCACAGCAAGCACGCTCCGTTCACCTATGCCGTCTATGGCGACGCGCCATATGGCACATCTCCGACCGACACCAGCGAGACCGACGCGACACCGGCGTTCATCGCGGCGGTGAACGCCGACCCCCTGGTGTCGGGCGTGTTGCATGTAGGCGACATCCACTCCGGCTCCCAGTACTGCACGCAGTCCTACGACCAGCAGATCTACGACCTGTGGACCGCCTTCGCGGATCCGATGGTCTACACCCCCGGTGACAACGAATGGGCGGACTGCCACAAGAAGAAGGAGGGCGGCGGCGCGTACAACGCGACGACCGGCGCCATCGACTATGTGCTCGGCGCCGACGGCCAGCCGGTCGACTATGCCAAGGGCGACCCCGCCGCGAACCTCGGCCTGGTGCGATCGATCTTCTTCGCTCAGCCCGGACACACCCTCGGCTCGGACTCCCTCCGGGTCACGTCGCAGGCGACGGCCTACGACCGCAGGCATCCCGAAGACAGGGCGTTCATCGAGAACGTCCGCTGGACCAGGAACGACGTCGTGTTCGTCACGATCAATGTGCCCGGCGGCTCGAACCTCATCGGCGATCCCTGGTATGGCGTGCCCGCGGAGACAGCTCAGCAGGCGCAGCTGCGCGCGGCGCTGACGGGCGCGGCGACGCGTTGGATCACGGCGGCATTCGAAGAGGCGCGCCATTCCCGTGCGGCGGGCGTGGTGATCGTCGATCAGGCAGACATGTGGGATGTCGACGGCAACCCCGCAGGCACGGCGCACCTGTCGAACTTCGAGCCGATCATCAAGACGATCGCAGATCAGACGAAGGCGTTCCGGCGCCCCGTGCTGATGCTCAACGGCGACTCTCACGTGTACCGCTCCGACAACCCGCTGCTGCAGGGGGCGCCGTGCACGGGGGATGACGAGAACGGCGGGAGCATCTGCACCTCGGACGTTCACAACGCGATCCTCGGCTCGACGCGAGAGGCCTGGAACAGCCACCCCTCCTACCATGTACCGAACTTCCACCGCATCGTCGTCCACGGCAGCACCACTCCGCTGGAGTATCTGCGGCTGACGGTCGACCCGAAAGCGCACAACGCGTCCACCGACACGACCTTCGGCATTTTCAGCTGGGCACGCGTCACCGACTGACGATCGATCCTGACTCAGGGCCCTGTGCGCCAACAGCCGCACCACTCGCCATCCCGTGCTCCGTCCGGATTTGTTTCCTTCGCGGACAATACCGGAATCGGATGAACGCGGGCGATGATCCCCACGTGGCGCGATCACCGCAGCGGTGTCGAACCGGCCGCCTGTTGCGGTGGCGGAGCGCGGCTCGTAGTTTCGGGGGTGATCGGCCAGCGATGCGCCGAGCGACGGGTGGTGTGTAATGCTGTTCGGTCGGGATGCCGAGCTCGCTCTGATCACGGAGTTCATGCAGGGTGGATCCGCGTCGTCGTCCCCGGTTCTGCTGTTCAGCGGCGAGCCCGGCGTGGGGAAGACGGCCCTTCTCGACGCAGCATCGGAGATCGCCGAGCAGGCCGGGCGCACTGCGGTGCGGACCACTGCGCTCGAATATGAAGCCGACCTGACGTTTGGGGCGCTCAACCAGCTGATCCATCCGCTGCTCGGCGCACTCCCCGCGCTGGACGAGATCCATCGGCATGCGATCGCGGTGATCAGCGGCCTCGAGCTGGGGCCCCCGCCCACTCAGCTGATCGCCGGCGCAGCATTGCTCGCGCTCACCACCGAAGTCGCTCGGACGATGCCGCTGCTCATCGTGATCGACGATGTGCCGTGGCTCGATCTCGCGAGTGGAATGGCGCTGGCGTACCTCGCGCGAAGGCTTCGGGGCACGACCGTGCTGCTCCTCGTCGCCGCGCGGTCAGAACTCGAGAATCTGTTCGTTCGGAGCGGGTTCGACGCGCACATCCTCTCGCCCATCGACGATGCGAGCGCCGATTCACTGCTTGTGAGTCGATTCCCGGCACTTTCGGCCAATGTCCGAAGGCGGATCCGCGACGAAGCCCTGGGGAACCCTCTCGCGCTGCTGGACCTGCCCGCCGCGCTCGAAGGTGAACCAGGACCGCTCCATGAGACGCTCCCGCTCACCGAGCGGCTCACTGAACTGTATGCCCGACGCCTCGGTGACTTGCCCGCAGGTACCCGCGAACTGCTGCTGTTCGTCGTCCTCGCCGGGGCCGAGACCAGCATGGCGATCGACGACTGCATCCCGACGCCCGAAGGGCGTGCCGACCTGCCGCCCGCCGAACGCGCGGGCATCCTCCGCCTGAACCCGCGCACGGGTCGCAGAGAGTTCCGCCATCCGCTGATCCGCTCCGCCGTGTTCGAACTGTCGACCAGCGAAGAGCGCCGACACGCGCACGCGCTTCTCGCGCGCGCATTCGCGGACGACCCGCAACGACGCGCATGGCATCTCGGGCAGTCCGCGTCGATCCCGGACGAAGAGATCGCCGGACTGCTCGAGGCGGTGTCGGGCGATTTGCTCCATGCCGGAAACAGCACCCGTGCCACGGCCGCGATGCTTCGAGCCGCGGAGCTGAGCCCGGCGCCGGAGGATCGCGCCCGACGGGTTGCCCGTGCCGCCTACCTCGGGTCGCTCGTCACCGGTGAACTCCAATCCAGCCCGGAGCTGCTCGTCGGAACACAGCAGAACCGGACCGGTGCAGCGTCGATCGCGGCCGCGACGGCCGCCGCGTACCACCTGCTCAATGGAGAGGGCGACGCCGCCAGCGCCCAGCGGCTGCTGATCGCGGCGCTCACCGCGCATCCAGGTCCGCTCGACCCAGCAGACGAGGCCACAATGGAGGCCTTGCAGACGCTGGTTTTCGTGTGCTTCTACGCCGGCCGAGCTGAGTTCTGGGTTGACGCTCGACGACAGTTCGCTCGGGTCTCCACAGTCGTTCCCGAGACTCTCGCACTGCTCGACGACGCCTTCGGCGATCCCGCGCGGGCAGACGCGTCGGTGATCAGCCGACTCGAGGCCGCGCTCGACAGCCTGCAGTTCACGTCGGACCCGGTGCGGATCACAAGGATCGCAACCGCCGGCGCGTATCTCGATCGCGTCGGCCGGGCGCGCGACGCGCTGTGGCGGGTCGTCGACGATGGTCGCCGCGGCGGCGCGGTGACCAAGGAGATCGAAGCGCTGCTCCTCCTCGCGAACGACGATTACTTCTCGGGCGACTGGGACGAGCTGGAACGTGCCACAACCGATGGGCTGCGGCTCTGCGACGAACTCGGCTACGTGCTGACGTCGGCGCCCGGACGATTCATGCGCGGTCTCGTGGATGCGGCGCGGGGGCGGGATGCCGCGGCCGACAGTGCCGCCGAGCAGCTGCTCATCTGGGCGGCCCCGCGGCGCCTGTACACGCTGGCGGCGTACGCCTCGCACATCCGCTGCATGCTCCAGCTCCCCCACGGACGGTTCGAATCCGCGTACCGGCATGCCGCATCCATCAGCCCGGCGGGCACTCTCGAGCCGTTCCTGGGTCACGCAGTCTGGGTGGTGTTCGAACTCGTCGAGGCCGCCACGCGCTCGGGTCGACGTGCGGAAGCCGCCGCTCACGTCGAAGCGGCGATGGATGCCGGGCTCGGCGAACTTTCGTCGCGGCTCCACCTCCTTGTCGGCGCTGCTTCAGCCCTGACCGATTCAAGGCACTGGCGCGAGCGCTTCGAGGATGCCCTCGCCACGCCGGGAAGTGAGCGATGGATGTTCGACCGCGCCCGCGTCGAACTCGTCTACGGGGAACAGCTGCGGCGGTCCCACTCGCCTGCAGACGCACGTGTCCACCTCTCATCCGCCCTCGACACGTTCCGGGACCTGCGGGCGGCGCCATGGACCGACAGGGCGCTGCGAGAACTCAGAGCAGCCGGTGGCACCGAGACCGACGCCGACGCGCTCACCCCGCAAGAGGCCGCCGTCGCACGCCTCGCCGCCACCGGGCTCACGAACAAGCAGATCGCCGGCCGGCTGTACCTCTCTCCGCGCACGGTTTCCACGCATCTCTCCCGCATCTTCCCCAAGCTCGGCATCATGTCGCGCGCCGCCCTGCGCGACGCCCTCGAGCGAGACGCGGACTTGCGTCACTGACGTACGTCATCTGACGGATTCCTCGGCAGCGCACTGGCCGTAGATTCGCTCGTGTCCACCACGAGAAAGGAACATGCAATGAGTGCCACCATCGTCCTCGTCCACGGAGGATTCGTCGACGGATCCGGATGGCGCGGCGTCTACGACGAACTGCGCGGCGACGGCTTCGACGTCCGCGTCGTGCAGAACGCCACCAAATCCCTCGCCGACGACGCCGCCACAACCCGCGACGTGCTCGACGCGATCGACGGCCCGGTCGTGCTCGTCGGCCACTCGTACGGCGGCGCGGTGATCACCGAGGCAGGCACGCACGACTCGGTCGCGGCACTCGTCTACATCACAGCCTTCGCGCCCGACCAGGGCGAGTCGGTGAACGCGCTGCTCGCCACGTTCCCCTCCGACGGACCCCAGCCGCCGATCCTGCCGCCCGTCAACGGCTATCTGTTCCTCGACCGGGCGAAGTTCCACGACTCGTTCGCCGGCGACCTCTCGGCCGAAGAGGCGGCGTTCATGGCCGACTCGCAGGTCCCGTGGGGGCTGGACGCCCTCGGCGGAACGATCACTGCGGCGGCCTGGCGGGTGAAGCCGAGCTGGTATCTGCACGTCACAGACGACCGCATGATCCCGCCCGCCGCGCAGGCGTCGATGGCAGAACGCACCGGAGCGACCGTCGCAGACACGCCCGGCAGCCACTCCATCTACGTCTCGCAGCCGAAGGTCGTGGCGGATCTGATCCGCACCGCAGCGGCGAAGGTCGCCTCGGCTGTCGCCGTCTGAGTCGGATGCCGTGACCAGGGCTTTCACACCGTATGCGGGAGGTGTAGACCAGAGCGCGGAGAGAGGAGGGGGATCATGTCCATACCGGCGGCCCCCGCGGCTCCGAACACGATCGTATTGATCCACGGTTTCTGGGTCACGCCTCGGAGTTGGGAGCACTGGAAGAGCCACTATGAGGCCAAGGGCTTCACCGTGTTGACGCCCGCGTACCCGGGTCTGGAGGTCGAGGTCGAGGCGCTCCGCGCAGATCCGACCCCGATCGAGAAGCTGCAGGTCCCCGAGATCATCTCGATGCTCGAAGGACTGATCGGGAACCTCGAGCGCCCGCCGATCATCATGGGTCATTCGGCGGGTGGAGCGTTCACTCAGATCGTGCTGGACCACGGGTACGGCGCAGCGGGGGTGGCGATCAACTCGGCGCCGACCGAGGGCGTGAAAGTGATCCCGCTCTCGCAGATCAAGTCCTCGTTCCCCGTCCTGAAGAACCCGGCGAACCGGCATCGAGCGGTCGGCTTGACCCCGGAGCAGTGGTATTACGTGTTCGCGAACACGTTCAGCGAGGAGGAGTCGCTCGCCCTCTACGAGCGGTACCACATCCCTGCTTCCGGCAGCATCTTCTGGGGCAGCGCACTCGCGAACATCCACCCCGGGAAGGACGACACCTACGTCGACTACGACAACGACGCCCGCGCGCCGCTCCTGTTCATCTCCGGGAAACAGGACCCGCTCTTCCCGCCGAAGGTCGGCCACTCGAACGTCAAGCACTACAAGTCGGACACCGTGACCGAGATCGTGGAGTACGACGGACCACATCTTCTGCCTGCGGTTCCGGAGTGGGAGGCCATCGCCGATTTCGCCCTCGACTGGGCTCTCAAGCACGTTACATCCCGCTAGATGGCGCGCCGACGCTCGCAGCCGGCGCGTCACTCGTCGGCGGTCTCCTGCTTGCCGCGCATCACCAGCAGGGGGTCGACCGCGTCGACGACCTGATCGTTGCGATCGGCGTACTCGAACTGCCTGAGGAAGAACCGCATCGCGTTGATCCGGGCGCGCTTCTTGTCGTTCGAGCGGACGATCGTCCACATCGCATGCTTCTTGTCGGTGCGGCGGAACATCTCCTCTTTGGCCGTCGTGTAGTCCTCCCATCGATCCAGCGAGGCGAGATCGTTCGGTGAGAGCTTCCACCGCCTGACCGGGTCTAGCTGGCGGATCGCGAACCGCGTCCGCTGCTCGGTTCGCGACACGGAGAACCAGAACTTGGTCACGTGGATGCCGGAATCGACGAGCATCTTCTCGAACTGCGGCGCCTGGACCATGAAGTCGTCGTATTCCCGGTCGGTGCAGTAGCCCATCACCCGCTCGACGCCGGCGCGGTTGTACCAGGACCGGTCGAACATGACGATCTCGCCCGCGGTGGGAAGGTGCTCCACGTACCGCTGGAAGTACCACTGGCCCTGCTCGCGCTCGGTGGGCTTCGTGAGGGCGACGGTGCGCGACGTCCGCGGGTTCAGATGCTCCGCGAACCGTTTGATCGTGCCGCCCTTGCCTGCGGCATCCCTCCCCTCGAACAGGATGATCGCACGCTTGCCGTTGTCCTCCAGCCAGTACTGGAACTTCAGCAGCTCGATCTGCAGCCGGTACTTCTCGAACTCGTACTCGTCGCGATCCATGCGCTCCGGGTACGGGTACCCCTCCTGCCACGTGAACACCGGATTGCCCTGCGGGTCGATCAGGTCGGGGTCGGGAGTGTGCCCATCGCGCACGGAGTATCCCTGCTGGCGGAGGTGCTCGATGTAATCACGGAGCCCCTCGACGCGAACCTCTTCCATCTGGCACCTCTCCCCCGACCGACCACCGGCCTCGACGCATTATCGCCCACCGAACCGGCGCCGCGATGTCCGATTCCCGAAATGGCGCCGCGCGGGAATCGACACGAGCTGTTTACACACAACGCTGTCCTGAGACCGGAACCCGCCTCAGACTTGAGGGACCAGAGTTGCACCCGACGCATCATCATCACCTCGTTGCCCCGGTGGAAACCACCGTTGTGCGCGCCGAATGAGTGGAGCTCACATGACTCAGAATGTACGAGCAGCCGGCGCTCTCAACCCGGCTGACACCTGCGCACGCTGCAGCCACGAAGACTCCGAGCACTTCGGCGAATGCCGAACGGATGTCTTCGTCGAGCGAAAGTGGGCGAAGTGCCGGTGCCCCAGCTTCACCCCCACCGGGCAATGAGCAGAGGGCGTCAGGCGAATCGCAGGGCGCCGCGTACGATCGAGTCGCCGGAGTGGGCGGGGTTGCCGTCGACGGGCTCGGCGGAGATGTCGACGAGCCTGTACTCCTGGAGGTTCACTCCCGCAGGGATCGGGAAGGAGCCGCGATCACCGGCCAGGACGCCCAGGCTGATCAGGGCACCCGCGTCGTTGCGGATCAGCCACACCTCTTGGTAGGTGTGGGCCACGTGGGCGCCGTCGAGTGTCACGACGAGGGTGCGCGAGCCGTCGCGGGCCTCCTCGACGTCCGCGGTGCCCACCGCGTGGGGGTGTGACGGGAAGTGGTCGAGGGATGCCTCGGCAATGGATGTCGGCCCGAGCCGCGCAGCGATCGCCCAGGCACCGAGTCCGGCGCCGGCGAGTATGACGAGGGAGGCGACGAGAGCCCAGACTGCGCGGCGGCCGCGCCGGACGGACCGCTTTCGCGGACGATCGGCGCCGGAGGCGGCATCCGGAGTCGCGGTCAGACCGAGCTCGGCTGCAACTGCCGTCCACACGTGGTCGGGCGGCGACTCGAGGGCCTCATCGCCGAGCGTGGACCGCGCGATCCGGACGGTGCGCCTCATCTCAGCGAGTTCGTTCGCGCAGGCGACACAGGATGCGAGGTGTTCCAGCTCGTCGGGTGATGCGACCGGCTCACCGATCGCGAGGAGGGCCAGCTGATCGGGGTCAAGGTGCGACACGAGTCACCTCCAATCTGTCGCGCATGCGGACGAGACTGCGTCGAATATGGCTCTTGACCGTCCCCAGCGGCATGTCCAGTCTGCGGGCTATCTGTTCGTGTGTGAGGTCGTCGAAGAAGGCGAGCCGCACGACGTGGCGGGCGTCCGGCTCCAGTCGCTCGATCTCGTCAGCGACGAGGATGCTCTCCGCGAGATCCGGCGACTCGCGGACGAGGTCGTCGGGCCGGGTGGTCCGCTCCAACTGCTCCCGCAGCGCCCGCACCTTCGCCCGCGACTCGTGCATGTCGGCGATGCGGTGGCGGGTGATCGCGATGAGCCACGTCGAGAGCTTCGCCTTCGCCGGATCATACGAAGCCCGTGACGTCCAGGCGGAGACGAAGACCCGCTGGGTGACGTCCTCCGCATCGCTGCGATCTCCGAGCGACCGGAGCGCCAGCGTGAACACCACCGGAGACCACCGCCGGTACACCTCTTCGAGCGCACGCTCGTCCCCGGTCCGGAACCGTTCGTCGAGCTCACGCTCGGGAGAGTCGTCCATCGGGTCCTAGCTTCTTGTGCCTCCGGCGCTCCGCGCCTGCCGCGTCCGCCGTCCCCAGTGTGTTCCCCCAACGCCCCGCATCCGGATGCACCCGCCCGCGATCTCGCAGAAACTTCTCGGCACCTGCATCCGAAACGGTCCGTCGCGCGGAACAACACTCTAACGCCCGGCCGTCATGTTCGGACGCCGTCACCCAACGAAGGAGCTGAACGATGAAGAACAGATTCCGCCTCGCCATCGCCGCCACCGCAGCGGCAGCCCTCATATTCGCCGCCACCCCGGCGAATGCCACCGGCGGCAGGGCGCCGACAGGCACCATCGTCGACGTCGCCGTCGCCGCATCCGGCGGCGGAACCCCCGACAGCAACCCAGGGGACTACGACATCCTCGTGCAGGCGCTGCTGGCGACCGGCCTCGACGGCGCGCTCTCCGACACCAGCACGAAATACACTGTCTTCGCACCGAACGATCGTGCGTTCCTCCGGTTGGTGACGGACCTCACCGGCAGCGTGCCGGCTTCCGAGTCCGCCGCTCTCGCGACGATCACGAGCACGTTCACCACCGACCAGCTGTCGAACATCCTGCTCTACCACGTCGTCGCGGGCAAGAAACTCGGGCCGATCGCGGTGCTGCTGTCGAAGTCGCTCACGATGGCGAACGGCGGAATCGTCCGCCCGCGCGGCATCACCCTCCGGGATGAGACGCCAACCCTCGCCGACCCGCACCTCGTGCTGTGGAAGATCAACATCCAAGCCTCCAACGGCGTCATCCACACCATCGATCGCGTCCTCGTGCCGGCATCCTGACCGGCCGAGGCGCCAAGGCCCACCACCGCCGCCGGATCCCCCAGGCCGGCGCGGTGGTCGGGCCGGCGTCATCCAGCGGGGGGAAGCGGGTGACGCAGCATGTGGCCCACAATCGCGTCGATGGCGCGGGGATCATCGAGGTGCAGCGCGTGCCTTCCACCGGGGATTTCGAGATACTGCGCACCGGGGATCGCCTGAGCGAGAGCCCGCCCATTCTCGACGGGCGTGATGGAGTCATCGGTTCCGTGCACGACGAGCGTGGGGCTGCGAACGCTCGACAGCTGATCCCAGGCGTCATGTGCGGCGCTGGCGTCAAAGGCGCGGCGACGGGCTCGCGGCGAGCCCTCCATTCTCACGAACAGATCCATGGCCGACGGGTGGGCCGCCAGATAGGCATCGGTGAAGAACCGAGGGGCAAGTCGCGCCGCATCCCAATCCGCAAGGTCCCGTGTCGCCTCCGGAGAGCGCGGAGCGCCGCGCTCGTTCCCGCCGGTCGCGGCTATCAGCACGAGTGATCCGACCACATCCGGCTCGTCGATCGCGAGCCACTGCGCGACACGACCACCCATCGAGTGGCCGATCACGTGCGCCTTCGCGACCCCCGCCGACCCGAGGACGGCAAGAACATCACCCGCGAACTCCCGTGTCGTACGAGGCGGCTCATCCCCTTCAGTGCTCTCGCCGATGCCGCGCTGATCGAAGGTGATCACCCTGAAGAGCGCGGCCAGTCGCGGCACCAGATCGTCCCACGAGCGACGGGTCACCGCCTGGCCGGCGATCAGCACCACCGGTTCTCCCGAACCGGCCGACGCCCACTCGAGGAGCGCCCCGTCTTCCGTCGAAGCCCGACCGAGTGACTCCGCGTGTCGCACACTAGCCGCCTCGACCGGGCGTATCGGCTACGGTGCGATGTTCTGGTTGATGTGGAACACGTTGGCAGGGTCGTAGGCACGTTTGACCGTGCGCAGGCGGTCATAGTTCGCGCCGTAGTTGCTCGACGCCTGAGGCTGGTCGTCTTGGGAGAGGAAGTTGACGTAGCCACCGCCCTGCGAGAGCGGCTCGATCGCCGCATGGTAATCCTTCACCCATGCCGTGTTCGCCGTGTTCTCGGTCGGATCCGGCCACATTCCCGCGATCACGACCGCGAAATTGGCATCTCGGTGACCGAACGCCGTCGCATCCGAAGCCACGTCGTGGCACGCTCCGTTTATCGGATAGAAGTGAACCGTGGAGTTCACGGTCGGAACCAGCGGTCCGTGCTGCATGTGGGCGGCGATCGACTCCGGGGTGAGTTCATCGAAGAAGGCGGCCTTCCAATAGTGCTGAAGACCGGGAGGTACGAGTGCGTCGAAGGCGCCATTCAACGCCGGATACGGCAAAGGCCCCACCGCCTCCGCCACGGGCTTCGCGACGTCACGGAAGCCCTGGACTATCTTCTCGCCCTCCGACGCGGGTCCGTTGTAGCAGAAGATGACGGCCATGAACGGCTCGCCGGCTCGATCCTCGGGAACGAACGGCAGTGGCGGCGCGATCTGGAACGCGGGGAACCCGCCGAACTCCCGGGGAGCGGTTCGGACGTACGCGTCGAAGTACTCCAGGATGGCCGGGGCGTCGGAGAGCTCGAAGAACGTCGGGCCACCGTAGATCTCGGCGACGGGGTGCAGCTGGAAGACGAACTTGGTCACGACGCCGAAGTTGCCTCCCCCGCCGCGGAGGGCCCAGAACAGGTCGGGCTCTTCTTCCGCGCTGGCGGTGACCACCCGCCCATCCGCGAGCACCACCTCGGCCGAGAGCAGGTTGTCGCACGAGAGGCCGTGGCCGCGAGCGAGATAGCCGATTCCACCTGCGAGCGTCAATCCGCCGACGCCTGTTGTCGAGATGATCCCACCCGTCGTCGCCAGACCGTACGCTGCGGCGGCGTCGTTGAACATGCCCCAGGTCGCGCCTCCACCGACCTCTGCGGTGGAGGACCCGGGATCGACATCCACTGAGGTGAGGGCCCCGAGATCGGCCACGAGAGCGCCGTCGGCCGTGCCGAATCCGGGCACGCTGTGGCCTCCCCCCCGGATCGCGAGGCCGGTTCCCGACTCCGCGGCGGCACGTACCACGGCTGCGACGTCTTCGGTGCCCTGACATCGCACGATCGCCGCGGGCCGTCGATCGATCATCGCGTTGTATACGACACGTGCCTCGTCATAACCCGCGTCGCCCTCGGCGACGAGGGCACCAGCCAGATTGCTTCGCAGCGACTCAATGACGCTCGTGGACATGCTTCTTTTCCTTTCAGCGACGCCTGGGACCGCGAGTCCCCCGTGACGGTTTACCTCTCCGCAGGTTGCGGCGCAAGGGCATCTCGGTGAGGTGTCGTCGCATGTGGCTTTCGTTCCGCACCTCTCATGCACCGTGAGGACCCGAACAGTGGGCTTGTCCGTCGGGACGTGCCGACGTAGATTCGAACAAGGTTGCCCCAGACCCCGGTGGACTCCACTCGAATTCGCGGATGCGCAAGGCTGGAGCAGCGGTGGCAAAGTTGAGATTCGGCTCTCCGGAGCACTGTTGTGAACTCGACGATCGCACCCTCGCGCATCTGGCGGTCGTCATCGTGGACGAGTTGCGCCGGAACGACGGATTCCCGTTCACGTTCCAGGACGAGGTCGGCGCCACCACGGTGTGGCTTTCTCTGAACGTCCCACTGGAGTTCGATTTCGATGACCCCGCGGCGATGGGTGTCTCGATCAACCGGGACTGGGTGCTCGCGCTGCAGCGTGCCGCGCGCACCGCCCACGGTCTTCGCCTCGTGGCCGAGCCCGTCAGCTCCCCCGTCACCACCGGATCCCCCGGAGGCATGCGATGAGCGCCGTCATCGTCGTGATCGGCGCAGGTTCGATCGGCCAGGCGATCGCACGGCGGATCAGCGCAGGCAAGCACGTCCTGCTGGCCGATGTGAGGCAGGAGAACGCGGATGCCGCGGCCAAGGTGCTCGCGGACGCGGGATTCGAGGTCAGTACAGCCGTGGTGGATGTCTCATCCCGCGAATCGGTTCACGCGCTCGTGACCGCTGCGACGGCCCTCGGCGACGTCACTGGAGTGATCCACGCTGCAGGGGTGTCCGCCAGTCAGGCATCCATCGCTCAGATCCTCGACGTCGATCTGTACGGCACGGCCCTCGTCCTGGAGGAGTTCGGCGCGGTGATCGCAGCCGGCGGTTCCGGGCTGGTCATCGCCTCGCAATCCGGACATCGCCTCCCCGCCCTCACCGCGGAGGATGACGCCGCGCTCGCGACCACTCCGGTGGATGAGCTGCTCGCCCTCGAACTGCTGCAACCGGGACGACTCCGCGACGGACTGCACGCCTACCAGGTCTCCAAGCGCGCGAACGTGCTCCGCGTCCGAGCTGAGGCCGTGCGGTGGGGTGAGCGGGGCGCGCGCATCAACGCGATCAGTCCCGGGATCATCATCACCCCGCTGGCGCGCGACGAGCTGAACGGCGCGAACGGCGCCGGATATCGCCGCATGATCGAGCTCAGTCCCGCCGCTCGGGCAGGTACCCCCGACGAGGTCGGCACCGTCGCCGAACTGCTGATGACCGAACGGGGGGCGTTCATCACCGGCAGCGACATCCTCATGGACGGCGGCGGCACCGCCGCGTTCTTCTACGGCACTCTGGCCGGACAGGCGCCTGCCCCGAAAGCCGACGACGCGGGCGACCCATCCGTGGCCATCCCGCACCCGGCCGTCGAGGAACCGAAGGAGGAGAGCGCATGAACATCGAACCGACTCCACCCACTGTGAAGAATCCGCCCGACAGGTTCGCCGGGGATGTCTGGCTGGACACGATCGCGACCCCGCACGAGCCCGACCAGCGGATGACGGTCGCGACCGTCCGGTTCGCGCCGGGCGCCCGCACCGCCTGGCACTCCCACGCTCGTGGGCAGTACCTGCGCGTCACCCAAGGGGTGGCCCGGTTCGGGCATCGTGACGGCACCATCATCGACGTCCCCGCGGGCCAGACCCTCTATACGCCACCCGACGAAGACCACTGGCATGCCGCTGCACCAGGATGCTTCATGGAGCACATCGCGATGCTCGAAGCCGGAGACGACCCCGTGACAACCACGATCTGGAAAGAGCACATCACTGATGAGGAATACCTCGGCCGGGGTGTCCGAGACGAAAGGTGAGACCGAATTCATGACCTGGACAGGCCAGGAACTCGCCGAGCTCGATCGCGCGTCCGAGGTGAGGGTGGCGGGCCGTCGCGCCGACGGGTCCTCACGGACCCTCACGATCGTCTGGCACGTCGTCGTCGACGGAGATCTCTACCTCCGGTCTGTGAACGGGCCGGACGGACAGTGGTACAAGGGTGTCGCCCGACACCTCGAGGGTTTCGTCCACTGGGGGAACATCATCCGTGAGGTCTCCTTCACCCTCGACGCATCGCACGACGACGAGATCGACGCCGCATACTTCGTCAAGTACGGGAACGGCTCACCCAGCCGATCCATCACCAGCCCCCTCGCGAAGCAGACGACGCTGCGAGTCGACCCGCGCCGCTTGGGTCTGGAACGTCGGAACGCGGGTGAACAGTTCGGCGAGCACGAGCGCCGCCTGGGTTTCGGCTGAGCGTTCGGCGATCCCGTGTCCGAGAGCGCTCTGAATGCGTTCGAGTCGGTTGATGAGCGTGTTGCGGTGCACGAAGAGGCGTTCCGCTGCCGGCGCGATGCGCATGCGGGTGTCGAAGAAGGTCCGGAGCGTGCTGCGCATGTCCGCCATTTCGGGGCTGTCCGACGCGAGAGCTCGAAGCTCATGCTCGACGAACCAGCGGGCGCGTTCCTCGTCCTGGCTGAGCACGATTGCGAGGGCAGCGTCCCCGTAGGAGATCGCGCCATTCTGGCCGAGCCTGGCGGCCAGCCGCAGCGCATCCGAAGCCTCCAGGAAGGTTCTCCGGAATCCATCGATACCGGGGTGGGGCGCACCGAGGCCCAACAGCAAAGGGGCCGGCGCACGTAGATCCGCTGTTCGGGGTGTCGGCGGCGGGCGGTCAGTGGTCACCCAGAGATGAACGGTCCCCGTGCTCGTCTCGTATCGAAGCATTCGTTCGCTGCCGATGAACCGAGTGAACGAGTGCACGATGCCATCAAGGACTCGCCGTTCGACCGCACCGCCCGGCGGTGTTCCGATGGCGCAGCTCACGTGCCACCCGGTGAGCGGTACCCGCAGCAGCTGAGTCGCCGCTTCAAGATCCACCCGCTCTGCCGTCACCAGCGTTTCGATGGCGGTGCGAATGCGTACCTGCTCAGCGAGGTAGACACGGCGACGCTCCTCGACGATCGCCTCTGTCGCTGCGCCGATCCACGCATCCATCGTTCGCGTCACCGAGCTCGCCAACGCGGGGACGACGCTGACGCCGTCGGGACGTACGCCTACGGCTGCCTCTATGAGGAGGGACAGCCATTCACCCTGCATGGTCCGCAATGCCTGGGTGATGTCCGAAAGAGGAACGTCCCGCGCGACGATGTCTTCGGCGAGATCGCGATCGATCGCCTTCGTGTCGACCGGCAGACTGTGTTCGCCGGCGAGACGGAGGAGCGCCGCTGTGAGCACCCGCTGGGCGAACGTCCGGATGATCGGCCACGGCGCGAGCGAGTCGTGAATCTGAGTCCGGAGTACGGCGAGGGACTGTTCCACCGCCCCCGCCACCCACCGAGCTGCGCCGTCCCCCAGTCGGGCCCGCAGCTGCTCAGCGTCGCTGATCGCGAGCGGGCTCGAGGTGAGGTCATCGCTCCAATCGAGCGCGGAGATGACCTTCGCCATCGAGTCTGCGGTCGGCACGCGGTCAGCCTAGCCCTGGGAGTGCAGAGTGCACATGCTCGCGCCGAAGCCGGCGACACAGCGCACGATGACCCGGATGCCGATCCACGGGAGCGTTGATGTGTCGCGGAACGCCGCGGCAACTCGATCAACACCATCGTGATCTGGAGGTCACACACTATGTCCGAACACAATGTCATCGCCGTCTCCTTTGCGGACCGAAGCGACGCGTATCAGGCGCTCAGCGAGCTCAAGGGCGCGGGGCTCGAGGACCGAGTCGAGGTGCTCGCCGCCAGCGTCGTCACCCGTGACGAGCAGGGCCGACTCGACACCCCCGAGGGAGTCGACGCCGTGGGCGGGGTCCCCACTTTGGGAGGCGGCCTGATCGGCCTCATGCTCGGCGCCATCGGCGGCCCCATCGGGCTGCTGTTCGGGTGGACCGGAGGCATGCTGGTCGGCGGAGCCTTCGACATCCGCCGTGCCGACGCCTCCGACAGCGTGCTCGCAGAGATCAGCCGCTACATCCCGGTGGGCGGCACCGCCGTCGTCGCCGAGCTCAACGAATACGCCATCGAGGTCGTCGACAAGCTGATGGCCGATCAGGGCGGGACCGTGTATCGGCGTCCCGCCGAGGTGGTGCTCGCCGAGCTCGAGTCGGCAGAGGACGCCTACCGGGAGGCGCAGAAGGAAGCCGACCGGGCGGCGCGCGAACTGCGGAAGGCTGAGCGCCACCAGAACGCCGAGGAGCACAAGGCTGCCCTCAAGGAGAAGCTCGGCGTCTCGTAGTCACCGGCCGGTGGGGGTACCACGAGGCGCATCGGCGCTCAGGGTGCCCCCATCGCCGAACTCCTCCTGGCATCGGCAAGCAGCGGGCTTGCGCGGACCACGACCATGAAGGCGCAGAGTGCGGGCTGCCTGACAGCCACCTAGCGAACAGGATGACCATGCAATCCCGAAGGTATCTGAACCCACCCACGACGGAGGAGGCCCGAAGACGACGGCAGGAGAATCCGAATCCGGATCCGGAGCCGTTCGGGTCGGTGCCGGCCATTGCACACCGGGCCTCCGTTTCGCGGCTGTGGAGCGACGGACTTGGGCGCGCGGGAACCCGTGGGGCACAGGTGCTCCTCGTCGGTACGGTCACCGTGGCGCTGGTCTGGCTGCTCAGCCGCCTTTCGATCGTGACCATCCCGCTTGCGCTCGCGGCCATTTTCGCCGCGGCGTTCGCGCCGTGGATGGAGTGGATCCGACGACACCATTACTCGCCGGGGCTTGGCGCCGCGCTCGCGCTCATCGCCCTGCTCGCGGTGATCGCCGGCGCCCTCTTCTTCGTCGCGGGATCGGTCACCCAGGAATGGGGACAGCTCGCCATCAAGACCCAGGACGGCGTCCAGCACGTCCGCGCGTGGCTGCAGACTCTTCCGTTCTCACCGGACCAGCGGCAGCTGGATGACATCACGGAGCACATCCGCGGCTTTCTGACGAGCCCCGAGTTCGGTTCCGGCGCGATAGGCGGAATCAGCGCGCTCTCGGAAGTCAGCGCGAGCGTCGGGATGATGGCGATCATCCTCTTCTTCCTGCTCAAGGACGGCCCGCAGATGTGGGAGTTCCTCGCCCGCCCCTTGGAAGGAATCGCCTACGACCGCGCAGAGCGCATCAGGCGCAAGACCGTCGACGTCTTCGGGGGCTACATGCGCAGCACCGCCGCCGCTGCACTCTTCGACGCTGTGGGGATCTTCATCGGCCTGCTCATCCTGCAGGTCCCTCTCGCAGCACCGCTCGCCGTGCTCACGCTCCTGCTCGCCTTCGTCCCCATCATCGGCGCCGTGACTGGCGGCGCGATCGCTGCATTGGTGGCCCTGGTCAGCAACGGACCGCTTAATGCGGCGCTGGTCGTGGTGGTGGTGGTCATCGTCAACCAGCTGGAGGGGAACGTTCTGAAGCCGATCCTGATGGGGAAGACCGTCAGCCTTCATGCACTCGTCGTGCTCGTCGCCATCGCCGTCGGCACCGCCGTCGGCGGCATCGTCGGAGCCCTGATCGCAGTCCCCCTGACCGCCGCAGCCTGGGGGGTCGTGCAGGTGTGGGACGGCGACAATCTCCCCGCACGCTGGGCACGCCCGAAGTCGCGGGCTCGGCCGGTACCCCGTTCGGATGGAACGCCATGACCGATTCCAGCCGCCGAAAGGCCTCGGGTGGCGCCACGTGCCGCCCCGTCCGTGCGCAGAACCACGAAGACCCCGCATGATTCCGCGGATTCCGTCGCCTAGTGCACACATTGGTGCACACATCCGCAGGTACCGCTGAGGAGATCACCGATCCCAAGATCGTGCTCGATGTGGCGGCGGGGATCGCCAGCCCGAGCTCTCTTGCGGGGCTGCCTCCCGCTCTTGCGACCCACCTGGGGTGCGCGTAGACCGGAGGCATGGCGTCCGCGAATGTTCCTGAGGTTCGGCTTGTTCCTTTGCTCGGCAGCGAGCGGCCGCCGATACCCGGCGTTGAGCCGGTCGTCGGCATGTTGCGCTCGGATGAGCCGGTTGAGGCGACGCTGGTGCTGCGACGACGCGCTCCCCTGGACCCCGAGACGATCGGCCGCGTCGAGCCGGGGGAGCTCGATCGGCGTTTCGGAGCCGAACCGACGGCGCTTGAGAACGTGGTGTCGGTGATGCGGGGGCTCGGGTTCACGGTGCTCGAAGCTGATGGGGCATCTCGTCGGGTGCGGATTCGTGGCACGGTGGCGGATGCCGAGCGGGCGTTCGGTGTCGAGCTGACCCGGGTGCGCAGCGCCTCGCCGGCCGGACCCGTTGTGGAGCACTGGTATCGGACGGGAGGTCTCAGCATTCCCGCCGAGCTCGACGGCGTGGTCACCGCTGTCCTCGGTCTGGACAACCGGCCGCAGGCGCGTCCGCAGTTCCGTACCGTGCCCGCGCAGGCGGTGTCGGTCAGCTACACCCCGTTGCAGCTCGGCGAGATCTACGACTTCCCGATGGGAACGGACGGAACAGGTCAGACGATCGGCATCGTCGAACTCGGCGGCGGCTTCGCGCAGAGCGATTTGACCGCCTACTTCTCCTCGCTTGGGCTCGATGCATCACCTCGCGTGACGGCTGTGTCCGTCGACAATGCAAAGAACGTCCCGTACGGTGATCCGAACGGCGCCGATGGTGAGGTGCTGCTGGACATCGAGGTGATCGGTACGCTCGCGCCGAAGGCGGACATCCTCGTGTACTTCGCCCCCAACACGGATGCCGGATTCCTCGACGCGGTCGCCCATGCCGCGCACGCCACCCCGACACCCACCGCGATCAGCGTCAGCTGGGGGCAGAGCGAAGACCAATGGACAGCACAGGCGAGATCGGCGCTGGACGAGGCGTTGACCGACGCCGCCGCCCTCGGGGTGACGGTGACGGTCGCCGCAGGCGACGACGGCAGCACCGACCGGGAAAAGAGCGGCACCCATGTCGACTTCCCAGCCTCGAGCCCATCGGCACTCGCGTGCGGAGGCACCACCCTCGAAGCCGTCGGCACGACCGTGTCGTCCGAGACGGTGTGGAACAACGGCTCGCAGGGCGGGGCCACCGGTGGCGGTGTCAGCGACGCGTTCCCGCTGCCCACCTGGCAGAAGACCGCGGGCGTTCCAGTCGCACCCTCCGGTGGCGGCCGCGGGGTACCGGATGTCGCAGGAGACGCGGACCCGCAGACCGGGTACCTGGTGCGCATCGACGGGAAGACCTCGGTGATCGGAGGCACCAGCGCCGTCGCTCCGCTCTGGGCAGCGCTGATCGCGCGCCTCGCCCAAGCGCTGGGTGCACCGCTCGGACTCGCGCAACCCAGGCTCTACGCGGCTGCGACCGGCTTCCGCGACATCACCGTCGGCAACAACGGCGCCTACCAAGCGGGCCGAGGCTGGGACCCCTGCACCGGCCTAGGCGTCCCACGAGGCCAGGCACTCCTCTCAGCCCTGAGCAGCACCACGGCCTCCGAGGCAGCCGACAACCAGGCAGGTTGAGAAGCTGCCGAAAGGAGAACCATGCGCGCGCTCGTATTCAGCTCGGAAGCGACCCTGTCACTTGAGGAGCGACCCGCTCCCGTGCCCGGATACAAGGAGATCCTCATCGAGACCGCCGCGGTCGGGATCTGCGGGACAGACGTGCACGTGCTCGACGGTGAATTCGAGGGCACGGTGTTCCCACTCGTGCCCGGCCATGAAGCCACGGGCACGATTCGTGCCGTCGGCGAGGGCGTCAATGAGGGTGTCTTCGACTTTCACGTGGGTGACCGCGTCGCGATCAATCCCAGCAAGACGTGCGGTGAGTGCGAATTCTGCGTGAACGGGCACCAAAATCTGTGCCGTTTCTGGGACGGCCTCGGGGTTGTGTCGTCCGACGGCGCGGCCCAGCAGCTCTTCATCGCCCCGGCAGGCAACGTGTACAAGCTGAAGCCGCAGACCGACCTCTTCGAAGCGGCCCTGATCGAACCGCTCGCATGCGCCATCCGCGGCTGGGACATCCTGCCTCGTCGGCTCGGCGACCACGTGCTCGTCTACGGATCGGGAACCATGGGTCTCCTGATGGCCCAGCTCGGGCGGCGTGCCGGCGCCGCCACCGTCACCATCGTCGACCTCAACGAGGATCGCCTTCAGACCGCGGCCGAATGCGGAATCGATCTTCGCCACACGTCACCTGACGAGGCAGACCGCGACAAGTGGGATGTCGTCATCGACTGCACAGGCAGCATCCGCGCGATCGAGGATGCGCTCACGCGGGTGAAGCCGGCGGGCTGCTTTCAGGACTTCGGAGTGGCCCCCGCGGATCGCAAAGCCCAGTTCTCGCCCTTCCGGGTGTACCGCGACGAACTGACGATCGTCGGGAGCATGGCGGTGCACAACTCCTTCGGCCGCGCGGTCGAGCTCTTCGAGACCGGCGCCATCAATGCGCGCGCCATGATCAGCCACTCGTTCACGCTCGACGACTACGCCGACGCGCTGGCGATGTTCCGTGCTGGCCAGGGACGCAAGCTTCAGATCCGGCCGAACGACACGGAGTCCCGGGTTCTCATCGGGTAGTCCCGCCGGGAGCTGTCAGCTCAGTCGTCGAGTCCGGCGATCGGGTAGCTGACGTATGCGAACCGCCGGCTGTCGGGAGCCCAGCTGTTGACGTTCACTGTTCCCTGACCACCGTGCAGTCGCTCCACCGTTCGAGGGTGCAGCCACCGGTCCTCGGTGACGAGCTTGACCTCGACCCACATATTCTCGGGATGGCCCTCGGTACCCGGCGGGAACGCGATGTAGACCGCACTCTTCCCGTCGGGTGCGATGTGCGGAAACCAGTTGACCTGATCATCGAACGTCAGCTGCTCCACGTCGGAGCCATCGGGCTTCATGCGCGCGATCTGCGCGTGACCGGGCGTCATCTCGAATGCCTCGGTGTTGAAGTAGATGAACTCGCCATCGGGCGAGTACTCCGATCCGTCGGCGTGTCGTGAGCCGAAGGTCAGCTGGACGTCCTCACCGCCCGTTGCCGCAACGGTGTAGACATTTCCGCTCGCCCAGACGTCTTCGCCGCCCGCGTTCAACCCGATGTAGGCGAGCTTTTCACCGTCAGGGCTGACTCCGTGCAAGAAGTGGAGGCGTTCCGGTTCATTGACGCTCGTGATCCGGCGGACCGGTCCGCCCTCCAGACTCGCCTCGTAAATGTGCCAGTCATCGGCCGACACGAAAATGCGTTCACCGTCGGGGGCCAGCACATGATCGTTGTTCAAAGGCGGCGCGCCATCGAGCGGAATCAGCTCGAGCTCCCCCCCGGGCTCAGCGGCGATCGACCACAGCAGTCCGTTCCCGTTGACGATCAATCGCGTGCCATCGAGGGTCCAATTGGGTGCTTCGATGAGAATCTGGTCCGTCTCGAAGACCACCGCGGACTCCCGGCCATCCGTGTAGCCGATGTGGATGCGGCTGAGCTGCCCGGGCAGCAGCTTGCGTGTGTAGTCCACGTCTCTCCTCTATACGGTGTGCATCGTCATGCACTTCCAGCGCGATGTGCCCGCGAGTGCCCAAGAGGTCCGGAGCCGCGTCGGCGTCATAGTTCGGAAACCCGAGGGTCGCGGCATCCAGCGTGGCCACCGGAACTCCGTCCACCCAGGTCGAGACGCGGGGCTTGGCTCCCGTGATGTGCACACGGAACTCGTTCCAATCATCCCACTTCCATGCCGCCGGAAACTCGGCGGCGGAACCCGCCTGCGCAGCGACGATGAATCTGAATCACGCGAGGGCGTCGCCCGCCTCGAGTCGCTCCTGAGGAGATGAAGTTGACGATCGCGGTGTCGATCTCCGACCAGAACGTCGACGAGGTTTCCCCAACTGGTCCCCAGAGTCGCAGTCCACGCGACTGACACCTGGACGCGGCGAGGCGCCTCGTAGACATTCGTGCGAAAGCGAGGAGCACTGATTGCCGCGCATGGGTTCGGCGGCTCGGGTTCGTTGCGCGGACGACTGCGCCCAGTCACGGAGCCAGCCCGACCTCGATTCGGTGCACACACAGGTGCACACAGGGGTGTGGCGCGCTGTGGCGCCGCGTGTCTCACGACCGTTCGGCGGAAACACGAAAACCCGCGGAAATCCGCGGGTTTTCGTGGGTTTACTGTCTCAACACAGTGTGCGCCCGAAGAGACTCGAACTCCCAACCTTCTGATCCGTAGTCAGATGCTCTATCCATTGAGCTACGGGCGCATGGCTCATGCTCGCGCGCAAACCAGCGTCCAGAATACCCCACGGCCGCGCTCTTCACTAATCGAGGGGGATGCCGCGGCTCCGCGGTCGTCGAGCGCCCGAAGCTGTCGCCGCATAGCCACCCTGCGGTACGACGTGTCGATGAGCTCGGCCAGACGATCCCAATGCTCGGGGGCGAAGTTCATCGGACGAGCCTCACTCCACGGCGTCGGACACGTCGACAGGCTGCCCGGCAGGGCCGGGGCCCGTGACGAAGTCGGGCTCATCGTTCGAAGAGGGATCCGGCTCCCCGTCCTCGCCATCACCCAGGTGGCGGCGATGGGCGGCGAGCCGTGACAGGTCGATCAGCCGCAGCGACTGCATCCTCGCCGCGCGCAGCATGTCGTAATCGGGATCCACACCGGCCCGCATCCCCTCGACCGCCAGCCGGCGCAGCAGGTTGGCCTCGACATCGCCCCACGCGGCATCCCTCGACTCCTTCACCAGCAGCTGGACCTCTTCCGAGTCTTCGGCTCTGCGCCGCAGCTCCTTCGCGACACCGCGGTACTGCCGCTGGCGCTTGCGGAGGTTTCGGGTGTCGCGGTCGCGATAGTCGTGGGTGCTGTCAGGATCGGTGAACTTGCCCCATGCGTTCTTCCGCTGCCGACGCGCGAGGTCTGCGGCGGCATCCTGCTCATCCGCCAGGCCTATCAGCGTCTCGTGCGCGAGTCCGGCGAAGCGATCGACGGTGTACGGCTCGTCATGGGCGATGGTCTCGACCAGGATGTGGTTGCGCACGGCGAGTCGCGCGGCGGCGGACGCGATGGAGACGCCCTCTACGATCGCGTCGGCGGTCTTGCCCATCGTCGTCGTCCTCCCCAGAAGAGCGTAACGGTCGGCGCCGGTCATCCGAGTCGGCGAGAATCGACGGGGCGACAGCGCAGGAGGAAGAACGATATGACCAGGATGCCGCACCTCGACGTGCGCGGGCGGACCACCGTGATCACCGGCTCGGCGAGCGGAATGGGCGCCGAGATCGCGCGGGAGCTCGACCGCCGAGGCGCACGCCTCGCGCTCGTGGATCGCAACGCGGATGGCCTCGCCGCACTCCTCCACGACCTATCCGGCACGGGGCACACGACCCACGTGGTCGACCTCGCCGATGACGACGCCGTGTTCGCGCTGGCGGCCGAGATCGCGGCATCCCATCCCCACGTGCAATCCCTCATCACCTGCGCCGGATCCTCCATGCTGGGCGACATCGACCAGCTCACGATGGCCGAGATGCGCTGGCTCATGGACGTGAACCTGTGGGGCACCGTCAACATCACGAAAGCCCTGCTGCCCGCGATGCGGCGCGAGCCCGCGGCCCACATCACGCACCTCGTCAGCATCTACGGCCTCGCCGCCCCCGCGGGACGCATCCCCTACGCGATGAGCAAGTTCGCGGTGCGAGGGTTCACCGAATCGCTCCGCCACGAGCTCGAGCGCTCGAACGTGACGGTCGGTGCGATCTACCCGGCAGGCGTGAAGACCGGCATCATCCTGCACGGCCGGTATGCCGCGACGATCGATCCCGCCATCGCTCAGCGCGCGGCGGCGGCGCAGGCGGCGATGTATCACACCGAACCCGCGGACGCCGCGCACCGCATCGTCGAAGCGACCGTGCGGCGGCGCCCGCGGACGATGATCGGCCGCGAGTCGCGCCTCGTCGACGTCCTCTCACGCGTCGCGCCGACCCGGTACTGGAGCGCGATGCGCCGGCCGCTGCGCGACGCGATCGACACCACGACCCCGATGGCCTAGACCGGCTGGGGCGTCACCGTCGAGGAGTGGGAGCGATTCCCGGGCGATCCCGCGACCGGCGACGAGATCCACGTCGCAGCTGTGCCAGCGGCTCCCCCGTTCACTCCTGCAGTTTGGTGATCACGGCCGCGACACGGCGGGCGCGGGTCTCTTCGGCCTTCGCGCTCTCGACGCTCGTGACGTGCGCCTTCTGGTGACTCGGCGGCAGCGCGTCGAATGCCGCACGCAGGCCTGCTCCGGCGAGCGCGTCCGCGAGATCCGCCGGCACCTCGACCGTTCGGGGTGCGGTGTCGACCGTCAGTTCGACGCTGATCGGGTCTCCGCCCTTCAGTCCGGTCTCTGCCCGCTTGTCGGAGCTGAACGGAATGAGGAACCTGCCGCGCATCGCCGCCACCGTGCTGCGGTACGCGTAGCCGTTGACCGTCACGTTCACGGCCGGACGCCTGCCTGCGCCGAGCTCTTCGAGCAGGTCGGGGGGCACCTCGATGCCGGTGTTGTTGCCGGTCTGGAGCAGGGTCGTCTCGAATCGCATGGGCCGAGTGTGCCATGGATGCCGGCTGCTCGTGCGACCGCGGCATCCGTTCTGAGGATTAGCAAAGCGGGATGCCGCATGCAAGCCCCTGGCCGGATCGCCCGCGCCCCATAGCCTCGAAGGCAGAGTGCTTCAACGAGAGGAGTTGCCCATGGGATTCGCGGATGACGCCAAGGAGACGGCCGAGGCCGTCGGCCGGAAGGTCGAACGAGCCTGGGAAGACACGACCGATCGGATCGGCGACAAGGCCGACGAGGTCAAGGCCGACGCCGACGTCAAGAAGGCCGAAGCCGAGCGCGACTCGGTCCAAAAGCGCAACGAGGTCAAGGAGGATCTGCGCGACAGCTGATCCTCGCCCCGCCACACGCGGACGAGATCCGGAGGGCCTTCGAGATCACTCGGGGGCCTTCTGGCCTGTCCCGCTCGGGGCGGCTTCGGTGCACGTCGGCAAACCGATCCGTGCGGTGCTCCGAACAGTTCTCAGACGCGGCGCCTGGCCGCGCACGAACAGGAGGACCCACATGCGTACGTCACCGAACCGCCTCGTCGCCACGATCTTCGGCGCGGTCTACCTCGTCGTCGGAGCGCTCGGCTTCGCCGTCACGGGCGGCGTCAGCTTCTTCGCCACCGACGGCGGACTGCTGCTCGGCATCTTCGCGGTCAACCCCGCTCACAACATCGCCCACCTGCTGATCGGCGCCGCGCTGCTGATCGCCGGCCTGGTCTCGGTGGTCGCGGCGAAGACCGTCAACATCATCATCGGCGCGGCCTATCTGCTGCTCGGGATCGTGGGATTCTTCCTGGTGGGGACCGCGCTCAACGTCCTGGCTCTGAACACGTTCGACCACTTCCTGCACCTGGCGAGCGCCATCGTGCTGCTCGGGGTCGGACTGGCCGCTGAGCGCGGGGCGCGCGCGACGCTCTCGAGCCGCACCGCCTGACGCCGATGTCGATGGATGCCGCCCCCTCCCGCTCCTCCGCCCCTTCCTGGGCGGCGGTCAGCGCGTGGGGTGCCGGGCTGCTCGAGATCGCGCTCGGCGCGGGGATGATGACCGAAGCGGGGGGTGCCGCCCGGGGGGCCGGCGCCGTGCTCATCATCATCGGCGCCGGCGCGATCGGGTGGGGGGCTGCCATGCTCGCCCGCGGGCGCGTGATCGCGCCGCGGGCGAGCATGGCGGGAGCGCTCGCCGGGCTCATCGCGGCCGTGGTCGCACTGGGGATCGATCCGGTCCGAACCAGTGTGGCGGCGGTGGGCGCAGCATCCGCTCTGCTCGTGGCCGTCGCGCTCGCGTGCGGCTGGGTGGTCCGCCGACAGCGGCGCGGCACGGTCCGGACGGCGCAGCCCCGGCTGTCGGCGCTTCTTGTCGCGGCGGTGATCGTGGCGGCCGTCGTCACTCCGGCGCTCGGCGCCACCGAGGCGGGGCGGCTCGCGCCCGACCACAGCGGGCACGGTCTGGTCGTGCCGGGCCACCAGCACTGAACCGTGCGCCCACGCGGCCCCGGTCAGGAGATGGCGGAGATCCGCCAGGACGCCTCCGTCGTGGCGCCGGGTTCGAGCACGATGAGACCGGCGTCGAACGCGTACGTGTCGGCATTGAACGCGTCGGGGGCGCACGTCATCGGCTCGACCGCGAGCCCGATCCGGTTGATCGGCAGTCCGGGGCGGTCGGCGGTGTGGATCTGCACCCACGGGCACGCGGCATCCCACGACATCGCGACGCCGTTGCCGCCGGAGGACGTCACCCGCACGGTCGCTCGACCGGCATCGTCACGCGAGAGCCCGGTGTAGGCATGGTCGATCGCGGCAGACGCGATCGGACGGGCGACCCGGAAGTCGAAGCGCTCGGGCTCGTCGGCATCCACCGCGACGAGGTCGGTCGGGATCAGGCGATCAGGGGTCACGGCGAGCACCTGCGCCGCGGGAAGCTCGAGCGTCCAGTCGTCGACGTGTCCGGCGCCCGCGACGAGGTACGGATGGGGGCCGGTGCCCCACGGCGCCGGCCCGTCGGATTCGTTGCGGGCCGATACGGACTGGGTCAGACCGTCGGAAGCGAGCGTGAAGGTGGTCTTCACGACGATCCGCCACGGATACGCCGTCTGCGGTTCGATCCGCTGCGCCAGGGTCACATGGTCCGGGCCCTTGTCGATGGCCTCGAAGTCGAGCCAGGTGATGAGCCCGTGCAGTGCGTGACCGCGGGCGGGCTCGGTCAGTGCGAGCTGCCGTTGGACCCCCTCGAACGTGTAGCGACCGTCTACGACGCGGTTCGGCCACGGGCCGAGGGTCGCCCCACGATGCGAGGGCCGCACCTCATCGGCGTCGAACGGCACGATGAGGTCGCGGCCATCGTACGTGAGCGACCGCAGCGTCGCGCCGACGCTCGCGATCACGGCTTCGTAGTCCCCGGCGCGCAGCGCATGCTGCACGCCCGAGGCCGGGACTTGTGGCATGTCAGATCCCCTGAGCGAGTCGGTAGTACGCCTGGTTCCATCTCAGTTCGCGCTGGAAGCCCCGAACCGTGGTGTCCTCGTCGATGACGACGAGTTCGGTCTTCGCGATCTCCGCGAAATCGCGGAACACCTCGATGCCGACGGCTGTCGTCATCACAGTATGGTGTGCCGCGCCCGCCGCGAGCCAGCAGGCGGCGGATGTCGCGAAGTCCGGCGCCGGCTCCCAGACCGCCCGGCCGACGGGCAGCTTCGGCAGATCCGGCGCGTCGACGTTCTCCACGACATTCGCGACGAGCCGGAACCGGTCGCGCATGTCCGAGAGCGCGACCACGAGCGCAGGACCCGTATCCGCCGTGAACACCAGTCGAACCGGGTCCTCCTTGCCGCCGATCCCGAGCGCATGCACCTCGAGGCGGGGCTTCGCGGTCGTCAGCGAAGGCGACACCTCGAGCATGTGCGCGCCGAGGATCCGCTCGGCGCCCGGCACGAGGTCGTACGTGTAGTCCTCCATGAGGCTCGCGCCACCCGGAAGGCCCGCGCCCATGACGTTCGCGACCCGCACGAGGATGGCGGTCTTCCAGTCGCCCTCGGCGCCGAAGCCGTAGCCCTCGGCCATGAGCCGCTGCACCGCGAGTCCGGGCAGCTGCTTCAGCGCCCCGAGATCCTCGAACGACGTGGTGAACGCGCCGAAGCCGCCCTCCTCGAGGAATGACCGCAGGCCCAGCTCGATGGCGGCGCCGTCGCGCAGCGACTGGTGGCGCTCGGCGCCCGGAAGCAGCTCCGCTGCGACGTCGTACAGCTCGACGTACTCGGCGACGAGGGCGTCGACATCCGCTTCGGCGACGGCCTCGACCGCCGCCGCGAGCTCGTTGACGCCCCAGGTGTTGACCTGCACGCCGAACCGCAGCTCAGCCTCGGTCTTGTCGCCCTCGGTGACGGCGACAAAGCGCATGTTGTCGCCGAATCGCGCGAGCTTCAGCGATCGGGATGCCGCCCACCCGGCCGCGGCGCGCTGCCAGTCCTCGACCTGCCGCACCACGGCGGGGTTCGAGACATGGCCGACGACCGTCTTGCGCGCGACGCCGAGCCGGGTCTGGATGTAGCCGAACTCGCGGTCGCCGTGCGCGGCCTGATTGAGGTTCATGAAGTCGAAGTCGATGTCGGCCCACGGGAGCTCTACGTTCGCCTGGGTGTGCAGGTGCAGCAGCGGCTTGTGCAGGGCGTCGAGGCCCGCGATCCACATCTTGGCCGGACTGAACGTGTGCATCCATGCGATCACGCCGATCACGTCATCCCGTGTGTTCACCTCGAGGGCGAGGCGACGGATGCTGTCGGAATCCTTCAGCACCGGCTTCCAGACGACCTTCACGGGCATCCCTGCCAGGCCGTCGGCGACCGCCTGCGACTGCTCTGCGACCTGGCGCAGGGTCTCGTCACCGTAGAGCGTCTGGCTGCCGGTGACGAACCAGACTTCGTACCCGTCGAGCGAGCTGGACAGGGGTGTGCGGGTCATCGGTGTCTCCTTGTTGATCGAGCCCGGCCGTCGGGGAGGAGCGGAGCGGGTCAGCGAGCGGGGGGAAGGTGTTGGACGGCGGCGGCCTCGACGGCGAGCCCTGCACGATAGCGGTCGAGGTAGGCGGCGAAGCCGGCGACGTCGTCGGGGTGCGGTGCGACAGTGTCGAACCCGGCATCGGCGAAGACGCGCTCGCGGAGGTACGCGCCGAGATCGAGCTGCGACGCGCTCGACAAGTATGCCGCGAGCACGGCGATCCCCCAGGCCCCGCCTTCCGACGCCGTCTCGCCGACCGCGACCGGAGCGCCGAGGGCCCCCGCCAGGAACCGCTGGGCGACGCCCGCGGTGCGGAAGATGCCGCCGTGCGCGAACATCTGGTCGAGCGCGACGCCTTCGTCGGCGAGCACCTGCATGCCGAGAGCCAGCGTTCCGAACACCCCGTAGAGCTGGGCGCGCACGAAGTTGGCGAGCGTGAACCGGCTGTCGGGCATCCGCACGAACAGCGGCCGGCCTTCGGCGAGCCCGGCGATCGGCTCGCCGGCGAGGTGGTTGTAGGCCACGAGTCCTCCGGCATCCGCTTCACCGTCGAGCGCTTCGCCGAAGAGGGTCTCGAAGACGGCGTCGGAGTCGACGATGGTCCCCGCCGCCGCGGCGAATCGGCCGAACACTCCCGCCCAGGCGGCCAGTTCACTGGCACCGTTGTTGCAGTGCACCATCGCGACCGGGTCGCCGGCCGGTGTCGTGACGAGATCGATCTCGTGGTGGACCCGGGCGAGCGGATGCTCCAGAACGACCATGGCGAAGATGCTCGTCCCGGCGCTGACATTGCCCGTGCGAGGCGCGACGGAGCACGTCGCGACCATCCCGGTGCCGGCGTCGCCCTCGGGCGGGCAGAGTGGGATGCCGGGCTGCAGCCTGCCGGCCGGGTCGAGCAGGGCGGCGCCTTCGGCCGTGAGCTCCCCCGCTGCGCGCCCGGCCACCAGCACCTCGGGCAGCAGGGATGCGACGTCGAGCCCGGGTGCCCGGCCGTGGACCAGCCTGTCATACCGGCCGAGCAGATCGGCGTCGTAGTCCATCGTCGCGGCATCGATCGGGAACATCCCGGACGCGTCGCCGACCCCGATCACCTTGCGTCCGGTGAGCCGCCAGTGGACGTAGCCGGCGAGGGTCGTGACGAATCGCACCTCCGGCACGTGCGGCTCTTCATCGAGCACGGCCTGATGGAGGTGGGCGATCGACCAGCGGAGCGGGATGTTGACCCCGAAGGCCTCGGTCAGCTCCGCTGATGCGGGACCGGTCGTCGTGTTGCGCCATGTGCGGAAGGGCACGAGCAGCTCGCCGTCGGCGTCGAACGCGAGGTAGCCGTGCATCATCGCGGACACCCCGATGGCGCCGAGCGTCGACACCTCGACGCCACGGCGCGCCTGCGCATCGGCCACGAGATCGGCGTACGCATGCTGCAGGCCCGACCACACGGCATCGAGCGAATAGGTCCAGACCCGATCCACGAACTGGTTCTCCCAGTCGTGGCTGCCCACGGCGAGCACCGTGCTCGGGTCATCGTCACCGATCAGGCACGCCTTGATGCGGGTCGAGCCCAGTTCGATGCCGAGTGACGTGCGGCCGGCGAGGATGGCGTCGCGGGCATCGGTGCCGCCGACATCGTTCATCGCCGTTCCTCCCCGCTCTGTCCGTAGACGTTCTGGTAGCGGTCGAACAGGCTGTCGATCGCCTCCTGCGGAATCGGGATGAGCGGACCAGCCTCACGTGCGAAATGCACCGTGCGGGCGACATCCTCGACCATCACGGCTGCCTTCACGGCGTCCTTCGCGGTGACCCCGATCGTGAACGGGCCGTGGTTCTGCATCAGCACGGCGCGCGAGCGGTGCCCGGTGAGCGTCTCGACGATGCCCCGGCCGATCGAATCGTCGCCGATGATCGCGAAAGGCCCGATGGGGATCGGGCCGCCGAACTCGTCCGCCATCGCTGTGATGACGCACGGGATCCCCTCGCCGCGCGCGGCCCACGCGACGGCGAACGTTGAATGGGTGTGCACGACGCCTCCGACATCGGGCATATGCCGGTAGACGTATGCGTGGGCGGCGGTGTCGCTCGAGGGGCTTCGCTCGCTGCCGGGTGCGCCGGGCACCGCGACTCCGTCGAGATCGCAGAGGATCATGTTCTCCGGCGCGAGGTCGTCGTACGAGACGCCTGACGGCTTGATGACGAAGAGGTCCGCGCCGGGTACGCGACCCGAGACGTTGCCGCCCGTCCAGACGATCAGCCCGTAGCGGACGAGCTCGCTGTGCAGTTTCGCGACGTCAGTCCGCACGGCGTCGATCGCGGCTTGCACATCGGCGGAGTAGATCGGTCGGGTGGGCGGCGTCGCGGCCGGTTCGGTACTCACGGGGTCCTCCATCGGTCTCGTGTGCGAACAATGTTACCGGTAACACTCGTTTTGGCAAGCCGAGCGCGCGATCAGGGTGGGGCAGCCGTGGATTCCCGGACGACGAGCTCCGGCGGGGCGGGAAGAGCGGATGCCGGGTGCCCGAGCACCTCTGCGACGCAGCGCCGAGCCTCTCCGGCGAGGTCGAGACGCACCGTCGTGAGCGGAGGGCTGTAGAACGCGGCATCCGGATTGTCGTCGAACCCGGTCACGCTCACGTCGCCCGGCACGGCGACGTCGGTGGCTCGGAGACCGGCGATCAGCCCCAGCGCCATCTGGTCATTGGCGACCGCCACCGCGGTCGGCCCGTCGACGGTGCGCACGGCCACGGCGACCGCAGCGGCGATGGCGGCGCCGGCGCGTGCGCTCCAATCCCCCACCCAGCCCGCCGACGCGGCCAGGCCGCGATCCGCCAGGGCGCGGCTCGCGCCCGCGTCGCGTGCGAGCGCCTCGAGCCAGTCCTCGGGCCCGGCGAGCCGGGCGATCCGGCGGTGACCGAGCGCCACGAGGTGCTCGACCGCGAGGGCGGCGGCATCGGCCTGCCGCTCCGCGCCGAGGCCGCCGTGCAGGGTCGCGAGGGGGACTCCCGGCGTCAGCTCCGCCAGGGTCGGAAGCGTCCGCGCGTGCGGCGCCACCACGATGATGCCGTCCACCCCCTGCCCGAGGAGGTGCCGTGCGGCACCCTCCACCGAGCCCGCGTCCGCGGCATCCGCGTATGCCGTTGCGACCCACCGACCGACCTCTCGGGCGGCTGCCTCGAGCGCCCCGATGCCCGCGGACGGCCCGTACAGCGTGGCGTCGGACGCGATGATGCCGAGGGTGCGCGTGGTACGCGTTCCGAGGGCGCGCGCCGCGTTGTTCACGCGGTAGTCGAGCGCTGCCATGGCTTCGAGCACCCGCGAGCGGGTCTCGGGCCGGATGTTCGGGTGGTCGTTGATCACCCGCGAAACCGTCTGCGACGAGACGCCCGCGAGCCGCGCGACCTCGCGCACTCCGGCGCGTGCCGCGCCGCGTGACGGCTCGTCAGTGGTCATCGGTCCTCCGCGCCCCAGGCTAGACCCAGCTCCTCGACGCACACCGGCCGCCCTGATCGTGGCACGCTGGGGGGATGCGCATCGCTGTCACCGGTTCGACCGGCAAGCTCGGGTCCGTCGTCGCTCGCCATCTTCGATCGGCGGGTCACATCGTCATCGGATTGGATGTCGTCGGCCCTCGCGAACCGGACTTCGTCCAGGTGGACCTCACCGACTACGGCCAGGTGGTGGACGCCCTCGCCGGCGTGGACCGCTCCGAGCCGTTCGACGCCGTCGTCCATCTCGCGGCGATCCCGGCGCCCGGCCTCCGCAGCGACGTCGCCACCTTCCACAACAACATGACGAGCACGTTCAACGTGTTCTGGGCGGCCGCGCGTGTCGGCATCCGTCGCATCGTGTACGCGTCCAGCGAGACGGTGCTGGGTCTGCCGTTCGACGTGCCGCCGCCGTACATCCCCGTGGACGAGGAATACCCGGCACGGCCCGAGAGCGTCTACTCGATCGTGAAGGTGCTCGAAGAGCAGCTCGCGACCGAGCTCGTCCGGTGGCACCCCGACCTCTCGATCACGGCACTGCGATTCTCGAATGTGATGTGGCCCGAGGACTATGCGGAGTTCCCGTCGTTCGATTCCGACACGCGTCTGCGCAAGTGGAACCTCTGGGGCTACATCGACGCCCGCGACGGCGCTCACGCCATCGAGCGTGCCCTCGAGGTCGCCCCGCCGGGCTTCGACCGCTTCATCATCGCGGCGGCCGACACCGTCATGTCACGGCCCAACGCCGAGCTCATCGCCGAGGTCTTCCCCGGCGTGCCGATCACCGGCGAGATCGGCGAGCACGACACGCTGCTGTCGATCGCCAAAGCGCGGCGGCTGCTCGGGTACGCGCCGCAGTTCTCGTGGCGGGACCATCAGTCCTGAGGCAGGCTCGGGGTCTCTCGCACCTTCGCGGACGCCCGTTTAGGCTGGAATCAGCCTCGGCGTGAGGAGGTGAGGCATGACTGAGGACCCTCGTGTCGCCGCCGCGCGCTATCGCGTGGAGCAGTTGGCGCGGGATGCCGCGGACCCGGCCGATGCGCAGGGGCCTGAGGCCGCGGAGCCGTCGCCGCCGAAAGAGCAGCCGCGATCGAGCACGGCCGCGCAGCGCGCCGCGTTCGTCGAGGTCTCCATCCAGCAGGCGATCCGCCGTGGTGAGTTCGACAATCTGCCCGGTGCGGGCAAGCCCCTCCCGGGACTCGGCACCCACCACGACCCGGACTGGTGGATCAAGCGCAAGATCGAGACCGAGAAGCTGACGGGACTCGGCCCTCCAGCGTTGACGCTCCGGGTCGAGAGCGCCGAACTGCCCGCGCGACTCGATCAGCTGGGCCACGAGGAGGACGTGCGCGCGGCGCTGGAGGACTTCAACCGGCGCGTCATCGAGGCCCGCCGACAGCTGCTCGGCGGCCCGCCGGTGGTGACGCCGACGCGCGACGTCGAGGCCGAAGTGCGGTCGTGGCGCGAACGGCGCGCGGAGCGGATGTCGCAGACGGCGGCGCCGCCGGATGACCGCGTGCGCCGCCGGTGGTCTATCTGGCCTCGGCGGGCGGGAGCCTGAACCGACTGCAGGCGTGCGGCCACCGGCATCGCGTGCACAACGGCGGGTCTCGCGTGCACAACGGCAGGGATCCCCGTCGATCGCGTCGAACACACGCTCCGCGTTCCGGCGGCCCCGTTGTCGTGACCGATCACGGCGGGATGTGTCCGTTCGGACGTGTCAGGCGTAGTAGCCGGCGCGGAGGTTGACGGAATGCTCCAGCCACGCCTTCATCGCGCAGAGCATGCCGGTCCAGCCTTCGCAGTTTCCATACGAGGCCGTGCGTCCCCCGTCGGTGTCGTGCCAGCCTTCTTCCGCGATCGTGACGAGCGTGCGGCCGTCTTCGAGTGCCGCGAACGTCATCGTCACCGTCGTGCGAAGCGCGCCGTCGCCGGTGTCGGGGGCGTCCCACCGCAGCACGATGCGCTCGTCGGGCACCGCGTCGATCACCTCGACGGGAAACGCCCCGGGGAAGTCGGCGAAGTCCCACGTGACGACGGCACCCGGCTCGATCCGGCCGCGCGCACCGCCCGTGGTGAAGTATTCCGACAGCACGGCGGGGTCGGCGACCGCCTCGTACACCTCGTGCACAGGCTTCGAGATCCGGCCCGAAATGGAGAATCGCAGGATCGTCTCATCATCCGTGTTCATGCAGACATGTTATAGGATCACAACATGTCTGGGAAGACCGCGATCGACGAGAATGCCGCCGACCGCGTGTTCAAGGCCCTCTCATCGCAGACCCGCCGCCGCATCCTCGACCTCCTGCGCGATCACCCGCGAACGACGGGCGACCTGTGCGGACAGGTCGCCGAGCTCGACCGCTGCACGGTCATGCAGCACCTCCGCGTGCTGGAGGACGCCGGTCTCGTCGTCGCCGAGCGCCGAGGGCGCGAGCGCTGGAACCACCTCGACGTGCTGCCGATCGTCGCGATCGAGCAGCGGTGGCTCGGCGACTACGCGCGGCCGTCCGGGGCACTCCTCGCAACGCTCGACGCGCGGATGACGTGACTCCGGTCAGAGTGCGGCGATGCGCGTCTGCAGCTGCTCGACGACGTCGGCCGGGATCTGGCCTCCGGCCATCTTGAGCACGGCGGCGGCCGGCATCCCCTTCGCGAACCCGATCATCGGGTGGTCGGGAAGCTCCGGGACCAGCTCCACGATGATGCTCCGCGCATCGGGATCATCGAGAAGCGTCCCGAGGGTCGTCGTCTCGAGGTCGAACCTGCCTGCCATGGGTCACCCTTCGCCGTCGGCGATCGCACCACGCGCCGCCCACGCCCCAGGATGGCAGACTTTCCATGGACCGAGAGCGAGGCCCGGATGTCCGACAGCACCCCCACCGTCCTGTTCGTCTGCGTCCACAACGCCGGACGCTCGCAGATGGCCGCCGGATTCCTGCGCGCCCTGGCGGGCGATCTGGTCGAAGTGCTCCCGGCCGGCTCCGAACCCGCCGACGGGATCAATCCCATCGCCGTTGAGGCCATGGCCGAAGTGGGAATCGACATCGGCGGCGGCATCCCGCAGCTGCTCACCGTGGATGCCGTCCGCGAGTCGGATGTCGTCATCACGATGGGCTGCGGCGACGCCTGCCCGATCTTCCCCGGAAAGCGTTACGAGGACTGGGTGCTCGACGATCCCGCCGGGCAGGGCATCGAGGCCGTCCGCCCGATCCGCGACGAGATCCGCGGGCGCGTGGAGAGGCTGATCGCTGGACTCGGATGACGCCTACGCGAGCGTGTCGAGGATCGCGGTGAGCGTCTCGAAGGTCGTGAGCGGGCTGATGATCGCGAATCGCAGGACGGTCTCGCCGTGATGCGAGCTCGGGACGACGAACGCCACCTGGTCTTCGAGCAGCCGGTCCGACCACGCCTGGTAATCGGCGGGTGACCAGCCGTCGCGGCGGAAGACCACGACCGACAGCTGCGGATCGCGGACGAGCGACAGCCCCTCGCGCGCGGTGATCTCGTCGGCGATCCGTCCCGCGAGAGTGATGCCGTGGTCGACGGCCTCGCGATACAGGTCGGTGCCGTGGGTCGCGAGCGAGAACCACAGCGGCAGGCCGCGCGCGCGTCGCGTGAGCTGGATGCCGAGATCCGACGGGTTCCAGTCGGCCGTCTCGGTGAGGGTGTCGAGGTATTCCGCCTTCTGCGTGTGTGCGAGCTTGGCACCTGAAGGGTCGCGGTAGATGAGCGCACACGCGTCGAACGGTGCGAAGAGCCATTTGTGAGGATCGACGATGAGCGAGTCGGCGAGTTCCACCCCTGCGAAGGCGGGGCGCATCCGCTCCACCAGCATGGCCGCGAGACCGTAGGCGCCGTCGATGTGCAGCCAGACGTCCCGCGCCTTCGTCTCGGCGGCGATCGAGGCGATGTCGTCGACGATCCCGAAGTTCGTGGTGCCGCCGGTGGCCACTACGGCGAACACGGCACCCTGGTTCTCGTCGAGGGCACGGGCGACGGTGTCGCCGTGCAGGCGTCCGTCGGCGCCCGGCGCGGCGCCGACCACATCGACATCCATCACCTCAGCCGCGGAGGCGATCGACGAATGCGCCTCGGCGCTGCACACGACCACCCACCGGCCGGGATCCGGGCGGCCGGCCCCGCGATTGCGCCGCCGCGCGGCATCCCGTGCCGTCACGAGCGCCGAGAGGTTGCCGATCGTGCCGCCCTGCATGAAGACCCCGCCCGCGCCCTTGGGCAGTCCGAACTCCGCAGCGAGCCAATGCAGCACCTCGTTCTCGGCGAAGACGGCACCCGAGCCCTCCATCCACGAGCCGCCGTAGATCGAGGATGCCGACACCACGAGGTCGAACGCGATCGCCGCCTTGGTCGGCGCTGAGGGGATGAACGACAGGTACGCGGGGTGATCGGTCGTCACGCAGGCCGGAGCGAGCACGTTCTCGAACAGCGCCGTCGCGCGCCGCGCCCCGATGCCCGACGCGGTGATCGAGCCCGACGCGAGCCGGGACAGATCGCGCGGGGTGAGGGGCTTGTCGAGCGGGATGTCCTCGTACACCGCCCGCCGGCGCGCGTAGTCGAGCACTTCGTCGACGGTGGCCCTGGTCTCGTTCGAGATGGCATGCATCCGGTCAGAGGCGTGCGCCGGCGAGCCGGGGGTTCGGGGCGGAGCCCCATCAGGCACAGGTGCGGTCACGGCCCCTCCTTGAGTCACTCCACGGTAGCGGGCGAGTGACTGGATCGACCACCGGCCGCCCTGAGCACGGCGGGGCGCCCGGCCTGCCGAAGCAGTCCGGGCGCCGCGCCGGGGACGACTCAGAAGTGGAAGTCGCCGATGTTCTTCTTGTCGAACACGTAGGGGTCGCCGAGAAGCACTACGCCGTCGGGGCCGACCGTGAACGAGCCGAGCTTTCCGCCGTCGAACTTGTCGCCTTCCTTGCCCGTGATGCCACCCTCGATGAGCGCCTTCGCCGCATACGACGCCAGGTATCCGACATCCGCCGGGTTCCACAGCGCGAACGAGGTGACGGTGCCGTCGGTGATGTAGTCGCGCATCTGGTTCGGCGTGCCGAGGCCCGTCAGTGCCACCTTGCCCTTGAAGTCCGAGGTCTGCAGGTAGCGCGCCGCGGCGGCGATGCCGACCGTGGTGGGCGAGATGATGCCCTTCAGGTCGGGGTAAGTCTGCAGCAGCGCCGCGGTCTTGTCGAACGAGGTCTGGTCGTCATCGTCGCCGTAGACCACATCGACCAGGTCGATGTTGGGGTGATTGGCGGTGATGTCCTTCTTCATCAGGTCGATCCACGCGTTCTGGTTCGTCGCGTTGGCCGTCGCCGACAGGATGGCGACCTTGCCCGCGTCGCCGATCTGATCGGCGATCAGATCCACCTGGATCTTCGCGATGCCGGCGGCGTCGGCGGGCTGGATGAACATGTCGCGGCAGCCGGCGCTGGTGTCGGCGTCATACGTGACGACCTTGACTCCGGCATTCCGTGCGTCCTTGATCGCGTCGCACAGCGCCGTCGGGTCGTTCGCCGAGATGGCGATCGCGCCGACGCCCTGCTGCGTGAGGGTGTTGATGTAGCTCACCTGACCGTCGGGCGACCCCGTCGCGGGACCGACCTCGGCGTAGGTGCCCTTGAACTCCGCGATCGCGTCCGCACCGCCCTTGTCGGACGTGTCGAAGTACGGGTTGCCGAGGTTCTTGGGCAGGAAGGTGATGCTCAGGTTGCTCGCGTCGCCGGTGCTGCCTCCGCCGCCGCTGTCTGGGGCGGTCGTGGTGCATCCTGCCAGCACTGCGACGCTCGCGGCCAGCACGGCGATCGCGCCGAGCCTGACCGTGCGTGATTTCAGAAACATCATCGTTCTCCTTGTTGTTGTGGTTCCAGCCGACGTGACCGCATCGACGCCGTTCGGGGTGTCCTAGTCCTTGGCGATCGCCAGGGCACCCGTCTTTCTTCCGCCTGGTCGGCCGCGCCGCTCGCGCAGCCATGCCAGGAAGCTTGTACCGACAACCGACGCGATGAGCAGGGTGCCGGTGACGATGTTGATCACGTCGGACGTGACCCCCGCGAGCCGCAACGCGCTCGCGATGGTGCCGATCAGCAGGACACCCGCGAGAACACCGTGCAGCGCGCCCTTGCCTCCGAAGATCGAGACGCCGCCGAGCAGGACCGCGGCGATCACGGAGAGTTCGAGACCCGTCGCGTTGTCGCCGCGCGCGCTGCTGAACCGGAGCGTGAAGTAGATTCCGGCGAGCGCGGAGACGACTCCGGCGAGCACGAAGAGAATGAACTTCGTCCGCTCGACGTGCACGCCCGAGAAGCGGGCGGTCTCGGTGCTCAGTCCGATCGCGTAGATGCCGCGCCCGAAGGGGGTGAAGTGGAGCACCACGGCGAAGGCGACCGCGAGGATGACGACCAGCAGCGTGACGGCGGGGATCGGCGTGCCCACGAAACGTGACTTGACCAGGTCCTTCCAGAACTCGGGGAAGTCGGTCACCGCCTTCGTGCCCAGCAGCCCGACCGCGAGGCCGCGATACAGCGCAAGCGTGCCGATCGTCACGGCGAGGGAGGGCAGGCCGACGACGGTGACGAGGAACCCGTTGACGGCCCCCGCGAGGGCGCCGACGACCAGTGCGATCAGACCGGCGATCTCGAGCGGCATCCCGCCCTGGTGAAGCACGCCCACGATGACGCTCGACAGACCCACGATGCTCGCGACCGACAGGTCGATCTCTCCCGTGATGATGATCAGCGTCATCGGCAGCGCGATCAGCAGGATCGGGGCCATGTCGAGCAGCAGGTAGGTCAGGGTGATCGGCTTGGAGAAGGGCGGAACCAGGAGGCTCGCGACGATCACCACGACGATCAGGGCCGCGATGACCGCCATCTCGCGCGTGAACAGCACGCGGCGCCAGTACGGATGCGCGTAGTCCTTGTACGTCCGCGTGGCCGCGGATGCGAGAGCGGTCATCAGATGTCCCTCGCTTCCACGAGCTGCCGGGCTTGTCGAATCGCGAGCAGGCGATCGAGCACGATCGCGCTGATGATGAGCACGCCCACGACGGCGCGCTGCCAGAAGTCGGGCACGCCGAGGATCGGGAGCGCGCGGTTGATCGTCAGCAGGAGGTAGGCGCCGATCGCCGCTCCCCACACCGAGCCGCTGCCGCCGAAGATCGCGACGCCGCCGATCACCGCGGCGCCGACCGCGAGCAGCTCGAACCCGCTGCCGGCCTGCGAGTTGACCGTGCCGTAACGCGCGGCGTAGAGCACTCCGGCGAGGCCCGCGAGCGCGCCGCAGACGACGAAGGCGACGAGCACTCGCTGGGTGACCTTGAGCCCGTACAGGTTGGCCGCAGCCGGATCCGAGCCGATCGCGTACAGCTCCCGCCCGCCGCGCTTGTTCTTCATGTACCAGCCGGCGATCACGAGGACCACGACCGCGATGGTCGTCAGGATCGGGATGAACAGCACCGACCCGGTGCCGAGGGCCAGGAATTCGGCCGGCATGTCGCTCGAGTTGATGCGATCGCTGCCGGTCCACACCACGTTGATGCCGCGATAGACGTACAGCGTGCCGAGCGTGATCACAAGCGCCGGCACCTTGGCGAAGGCGATCAGGGCCCCGTTGATGAGGCCGAGTAGGGCGCCGAACGCCATGCCGATCAGGAACACCACGATGATCGGGATGTCGGGCAGGTCGATGAACAGTCGCCCCGTCGCATAGGCCGACAGCCCCAGCACCGAGCCGACCGAGAGGTCGACGTTCCGCGTGATGATCACGATCGCCTGACCGACCGCCACGAGCATGAGGATCGCGGGGGTGAGCAGGAGGTCGCGGAAGCCGTCGTCGCTGAACAGGAAGTTCGGGTTCTTGATGGTGGCTGCGAGGATCACCAGCAGCAGGGCCAGCAGGATGCCGGTCTCACGCGCACGCACGAGCGACGAGGCGGCAGTCGCCAGGCGGCTCTTCGGCTGGGCGGGGGCGTGCGACAGCGAGCCGGGGGTTCGGGGCGGAGCCCCATCAGGAACTGCGGCGCTCATCGGGCGCTCTCTTCCGCTTTGTGGGTGGCGGCGAACATCACTGTCTCGGCCGTCGCGTCGGCGCGTTCGATCTCGGCGGTGACGTGACCCTCACGGACCACGATCACACGGTCGGCCATGCCCAGGACCTCCGGCAGCTCCGAGGAGATCATGAGGATCGCCATCCCCTCGCCGGCGAGCTGTGACAGCAGGCGGTGCACCTCGGCCTTCGTGCCGACGTCGATGCCGCGGGTCGGCTCATCGACGATGAGCACGCTCGGCTTCGTCGCGAGCCACTTGGCGAGAACGACCTTCTGCTGGTTGCCGCCGCTGAGCGTTCCGGCCTCCGCATCGAGCGCCGCCGTCTTCACCTGCAGCCGGCTGTCCCACACGCGCGCGGCCGCGTTCTCGGCCGCTGAGGTCAGGATGCCGAGCTTCGCCAGTGCGGTGCGGATCGCCATCGTCGTGTTCCGGGCGACGGAGGTGCCCAGCACCAGACCCTGCCGGCGCCGATCCTCCGGAACGAGCGCGAGTCCGAGCTTCATGGCGGCCACGGGACTGCGCGGGGGGACGGTCGCCCCGCCGATCTTCACCGTGCCCGAGGCGTAGGGATCGACCCCGAAGATGGCGCGGGCGATCTCGCTTCGGCCCGCACCGACGAGTCCGGCGAGGGCGACGATCTCACCCGAGCGCACCGTGAATGAAACGTCGTGGAAGACGCCCGGCTCGGTGAGCCCCTCGACCACGAGTACCGGGTCGCCGATCTCGGCGGGCTCTTTGGGGAACAGTGTCGCGATGTCGCGGCCGACCATCTGGCGCACGATCTCGGCGACGGTCGTGTCGGCGATGGGGCTGGTGGCGATATAGGAGCCGTCGCGCATGATGGTGACCGTGTCGCAGAGGTCGAAGACCTCGTCGAACCGGTGCGAGATGAACAGCAGTGCGCGACCCTCGTCGCGAAGGCTGCGCGCCACGGCGAACAGCCGCTCGACCTCGACGCCGCTCAAAGCCGCGGTCGGCTCGTCCATGACGAGCACCCTGGCATCGAGCGAGATCGCTTTGGCGATCTCGATGATCTGCTGGTCGGCGATCGACAGCCCGAGCGTGGGCCGGTCGGGATCGAGCCGAACGCCCAGACGCGTGAAGAGCTCCAGCGCCTGTTCGCGCATGAGCTTGCGGTCGATGCGTCCGAGCGAGCGGGTCGGCTGGCGGCCCATGAAGATGTTCTCGGTGACGGACAGATCGGGGAAGAGCGTCGGCTCCTGATAGATCACCGCGATGCCGGCGGCCTTCGACTGTGCGGTGCTCGAGAAGTCCACCGAGTCGCCGTCCAGGAGGAAGTCGCCGGCGTCACGGCGATAGAGCCCCGCGATGATCTTCACGAGCGTCGACTTCCCCGCGCCGTTCTCGCCGATCAGGGCGTGGATCGATCCGCGGTGCAGCGCCAGGCTCCCGGAGCGGAGCGCGATGACCGGCCCGAACGCCTTGACCACCCGACGCAGTTCGAGCGCCGGCTGGGGTCCGGCGTCGGCGGCTTCGTCTGGCACGGCATCCTCCTCATTGAGGTGAAAATAGATGAATCGATTCAGGTCCGTTTCAGGCTACTCTAGGTACAACCGACGAACGCGGTCAAGTCGCCCGGCGACAGTGATCGAATCGTGATCCGACGAGGAAGTGGGGGCGAGGTTGCCGGTCAGCATCCGTGATGTCGCCCTGCGCGCGGGCGTCTCGGTCGGCACGGTGTCGAACGTGCTCAACCGCCCCGACGAGGTGTCGGCGGATTCCGTCGTGCGGGTGAGTCGCGCGATAGAAGAACTGGGGTACGTCCGGAACGACGCCGCGCGCAAGCTCCGGGCGGGAGTCAGCACGACCGTGGGGTTCGTCGTCCTGGACGGCCAGAACCCGTTCTACAACGACGTCGTGCGAGGCGCGGAGGATGAAGCCTCCCGGCACGGCATCGCCGTCCTCTACGGCAACACCGACGAGGACCCCGCCCGCGAACGGCTCTATCTCGACCTCTTCGAGGAGCAGCAGGTGCGCGGCGTGCTGATCGCCCCGTACGGCGACATCACAGCGCGGCTGCAGAAGCTGCGGGCTCGCGGCATCGCGACGGTGCTGGTCGATCGATTCAGCGGGGATGGCCGCTTCTCGTCGGTGTCGGTCGACAGCGTGGTCGGCGGACGGATGGCCGTGGAGCATCTCATCGAAGCGGGCCGGCGGCGCATCGCATTCGTCGGCGGACCTTTCGACATCCGCCAGGTCAATGATCGGCTCGCCGGGGCGCGCGTGGCAGCCGAGGATTCCGGCGCCCACATCGACCTCGAAGTGGTCGCGACGTCGGCGATGACGGTCGAGGACGGCGTCGCCGCGGGCGCGCGCATCCTCGCCCGCCCGCGGCGCGAGTGGCCCGATGCGCTGTTCGCCGCGAACGATCTGCTCGCCCTCGGGCTGCTGCAGTCCCTCGTGGTCGAGGGCCGGATGCTGGTGCCCGACGACATCGCGATCATCGGCTTCGACGACATCTCGTTCGCGGCCGCGGCGGCCGTGCCGCTGTCGTCGATCCGCCAGCCGAGCCGCATGATCGGGCGCACCGCGCTGCGGATCGTGCTCGAGGAGGCGGCGGATCCGGACAGCATCCCTCGCCAGACGGTGTTCCAGCCCGAGCTCGTCGTGCGGGCGTCCACACGCCCGCGCTGAGCGGGCATGACCGCCGCGGCAGGCTAGCCTTGCGGGCGTGACTGAGGATTCCCGCTACGTCGTGGCGACCGACGGCGCCTGCCAGGGCAACCCGGGACCGGCCGGCTGGGCATGGGTCGCCGAGGACGGGCACTGGGCGGCGGGTTCGATCCCCGAGGGGACGAACAACGTCGGCGAGCTGCTGGGACTCCTCCGGGCGATCACGGATCACCCGGATGTCGATCGCCTGACCGTGCAGGCCGACTCCATGTACGCGATCAACACGTATCGCTCGTGGATGGACGCGCAGCGTCGACGCGGCTGGAAGACCTCCGCCGGCCAGCCCACGAAGAACCGCGGACTGCTCGAGGAGCTCATCGCCGCGCGCGACGCCCGCCGCGCAGCGGGGCTGCCGGATGTCGTGCTCGAGCATGTCCGCGGCCACTCCGGCCACCGGTTGAATTCGTGGGCGGACGAGCGCGCGGTACGCGCGGCGACGCACGCGGCGACCGGCCTCGCAAGCGCGTGGTCATCGCATTTCGGCCAGGATCGGCTCGACGTCTCACTCCCGCCGTCCAGCGGTGAGGATGCCGCCGGCCGCGCGGGTCGCGGGCGCTGACCGGCAGTTCTCAGATCACCCGCGTGGGGTGATACCCCCGTCGACCCGGCAGGGCCAGAATCGGCTTGCCTGCGGTGGGCATCCTGCCGCCCCCACAAGAGGAAGGTTCGCCATGACCGACACCAACGTGACCGGCTGGACAGGCTGGGGCGTGTTCGCCTCGGTGTTGCTGCTCATCGCCGGCATCTTCGACCTGATCTTCGGCCTCGCCGCTGTCATCGGGCCGAATTCCACTCTCGTCGTCACCGAACACGGACTGTTCGCCGTGGACGTGGCCGCATGGGGATGGTGGCACATCCTCTCGGGGGTCCTGCTGATCATCGTGTCGTTCTCGCTGTACCGCGGCATGACCTGGGCGCGTGTCGTCGCGATCATCCTCGTGATCCTGAACGCGATCGGCCAGCTGACGCTGTTCTCACAGCAGCCGTGGCTGTCGCTGATCATCCTCGCCGTCGACATCCTGATCATCTACGCGCTGACCGTCCACGGACACGAGCTCAAGGCCAAGCACGGCAACTGACGCACGGACGACGGGGGCTGGGGATCGCGCATCCCCAGCCCCCGTCGTCTACCAGGTGGAGACGTGCGGCGAGACGCGCTGACGCGCGGCCTGCTCGACCAGCGGAAGCCCGCGCGTCACCGCCTGATCGATCCGCTGATGGATCGATCCGCCATCGCGCAGGCGATGCCCGTCGAAGTCGGTGGTGCTCGCGTAGACGCCGAGCGGCAGCGTGAGCGACTGGAAGAAGCCGAACAGCGGTCGCAGCTGGTGCTCGATGATGAGCGCGTGGCGCTCGCCGCCGCTCGTGGCCGCCACGAGCACCGGCTGCCCGACGAGGGCGTACTGGCCGACGAAATCGAAGAGGTGCTTGAACAGCCCCGTGAACGAGGCACGGTACACCGGCGACGCGGCGACGAGGAGGTCGGCGGTCTCGATGTCCACCAGTGCCTCCTCGACGTGCGGCGGGAGGTCTTCCCGATGGAGGACACCGGCCAGCGACGGCCCGAGCTCGGTCAGTTCGATCAGCCGCGAGTCCACCACCGCTCGTCCTTGGAGAGGAAGTCGCCCTGACGCGCCTGCTCGGCGTCGCTGCCACCCGAGGTGATGTGGACGACCGCGCGCCCGTCCGAGAGCTGGTCGAGCGTGGCGAGCTGCTGCGCCGCGACCGTCGGGAAGACGGTGTTGGGCCGCACGGCGACGATCGGCTTCATGCGCTCGGTCGCCGCCGCCACAGCGGTCGCGACGACGAACGAGTCGGCGGACGCGCTGCCATAGGGGACGAGGGTGTAGTCGAACCCGGCATCCTCGAGGGTGCGGGCGTAGCGACTCAGATAGGCAGGGTCGAGCCGTCGCCCCTCGCGCTGCGGGTTGAGTTCGTCGCCCTCCCGGACGTTGATCGCGCTGATGAACTCAGGTCGTCGTAGACGACGACGGCGTCGCCGTCGTCGAGACCCCATCGGCGTGCCGCGGTCTGAAGCCGCTCGAGCGACGGGAGCGGATGGCGGCCGTCGGCCGGCGCGCCGTGCTCGGCGAGCTCGTTGTCGAGGTCGACGTACACGGCGCCCGGGATGTGGCCGTCGAGGTATTCGGGTCTGCCGTCGGGGCGGTCGAGGCGCCAGCGCACGTCGAGGATCCGCACCGGGTCGCCGCCGCCGATGCGCCGGGCGAGTTCGTCGGGCGAGATGAGGACGTCGGACATGGTTCTCCTGCGTTCGGAGGATTCGGAAGCGAGGCCGCATGCTGCGGCGGAGGATTGCGAGGAGCGGCGGCGCTCAGGCCGCGGAGCTCATTCGGCGCAGCCCCGACATTCGGCCGACGCGACACGCGTCACGCAGCGATGCAGCCGCGACACCTTCGAGGGGTGCGGGGTTCGCTGCGGGGGTCATGGCGTTCATCCTGTCGGTCGGGGTTGGTCCAGCCAGACTATGGACAATCACGCAGGCGGTTCGAGGGGCGACCGGCGTTCGTGTCATCAGGTTTCGCTGTGCGACGAAGCATGTCGGACACCGCTGGTGTCGCGCGGAACGAGCATTGGCACCGGCACCGCATTCCCGAGACTGACCTGGGATTTTACGGCACCCGCTCGACGACTCCCCGGTAGTGCCGTCAGCCGAGTTCCGGCGTCACGGACGACGGAACATTACGTCAGAAGCCGCTGCTCGCCGAGCCGGAGCGCCAGGCCGGGGCGGGCGTGAGCGGAACCGCCTCTGGGCGATCGACCGTGGTCGTCAGCTCGATGCGACGACCTGTCTGCGCTGATTCGAGCAGCGCGGTCATGATGTCGAGGCAGTGAAGGGCGAGGGCCCCGCTCGCGCGCGGGGGTCGCTGGTCGCGCCCCGCGGCGATGAAGTCGAGCAGTCCCGCACCGCGGGATGCGTCGATGAGACCCGCCGCGACGTCCACCGATCGCCATTGACGCGATCCGCGTGCAATGACCCGGACCTCTCCGGCGAACAGGTTGGGGTCGGGTACGGCGAGCGTGCCCTCCTCGCCATGGATCTCGATCGGGGCCGCGGTCGTGGCCACGCCGTCGAAGCTCGTGGTGAGGGTCGAGAGTGCGCCGTCGGCGTGCTCGAGGACGCCGCTGACGTGGGTCTGCACCTCGACGGGGATGCGCTCCCCGGTGCGGGCGCCTGACGTGATCGTGCGCTCCGACCGGAGGCGGCTCGCAGCGCCCACCACCGAGCGGACCGGGCCCAGGAGCTGGATGAGCGCCGAGATGTAGTACGGACCCATGTCCAGGAGCGGTCCGCCCCCGGGGAGGTAGTAGAAGTCGGGGTTCGGATGCCACGATTCGTGCCCCGGCGTGACCATCATGGCGGTGGCCGCGATCGGGCGGCCGATCGTTCCTCCGTCTATCGCCGCCCGGGCCGTCTGCGTTCCGGTGCCGAGGACGGTGTCGGGCGCGGAACCCACCCGCACGTGCGCGCGGGATGCGGCAGCCATGATCCCGCGTGCGTCGTCCATCGTCACGGCGAGCGGCTTCTCGCCGTACACGTCCTTGCCGTGCGAGATCGCGCCGTGCGCGATCTCGGCATGCGCCGCGGGAATCGTGAGGTTCAGCACGGTGTCGACCTCGTCGCTCGCGAGAAGGTCGGCGACGCTCGACGCGCGTGCTGCCGGCAGCTCCGACGCCACCGTGGACGCTCGTGCCGCATCCAGGTCCGCCACCGCGGTGATCACCACAGCGGGGCTTTCGACCAGCGTCTTCAGGTACGCGGCCGAGATCGAACCGAGTCCTACGATGCCGATGCGGTGCGGGTCGCCCACAGCATGCCCCTCTCGATGATGGTCCGAACGCTCGGGTGCTCGAGCACCTCAGGCGTGTGCCCTGGTGTCGTCACGACGATGCGGCCCTTGCCCCACAGCCTCGTCCACACCGCCGGCGAGACGATCGGCCGATGCCAGGGATGCCACGGCTGGGTCGGATGCGTCGTGGTCGCCAGCACGTCGTTGAGATCGTCGTGCAGCACCCAGTACTGCTCCGTCGTGAGCGTGAAGTCGTCGACGCCCTCGGTGATCGGATGCCGCTTGCCGAGGTCGGTGATCTGCACCGTGTAGTCGAGGTAGTTGTTCTCGTGCGCGCCCTCGACGAGCAGATCAGGCCGCCTGCTCGGGTGGGTGACGAACTGCCCGCCGACCAGCTGCAGATAGTCGGAGGACGCCCGATACGAGTCTGCGATCCCGCCGTGCCATCCCGTCAGCCCGGTGCCGGCCTCGACCGCAGCCCTCAGCCCCATCACCTCGTCGTGGCCGGCCTCCGACATCGTGACGGACTGAACGATCAGATCGATCGCGGCCATCTCATCGGCATCCGCATAGACCGCGGGCGATTCTTCGATCCGGATGTCGAAGCCATTGGTCTCGAGGAACGGAACGAAGACCTCGGTGGCTTCGACGGGCTGGTGTCCGTCCCAACCCCCGCGGACGATCAGGGCGGTGCGTGCGGTCATGGAGATCCTCAGGATGAGCGAGTTGTCGTTCCCAACTTATTCGCTCGGGGACGCTGCCGGCCGCCGGTGAGCGCGAGCGGGGCGTCGCGCGGGCCGGGAATCGCTCATCAGATGACTTCGTCCGCGCTCGCCCGGCGTCGCGCGCAGCTGCGGGGGCTGAACCTCGCACCGACGCTCGATCCTGACAAGGCTGCGCGGCGAGCGCACGTCCACGCGCAGCCGAAGCCTTCCGCGGCGCGCGAGCACGCATCCGCCGGTGAGCCCGGCGATGGCCGGCACCCCTCCCGCCAGCAGGAATGCCGCAGTCACTCCGAAGGTCTGCGCGACCATCCCATGAGAGGGCCGCCGATCGCCTGACCGGCCGAGAAGACGACGAGCCAAAGAGAGACGACCCGGCCACGGATCGACGCTCGTGCCGACAGCTGCACCATCGCATCGGCCGAGACCATGAACGTGACGCGGGTGGCGCCCGCGCCGACGATCGCCGCGAGGAACAGAGCGGATGCCGGAGCCACCCCGATGAATGCGGTGACCAGCCCGTAGAAGACGACCGCCGCGACGAGCGAGCGAAGTCGCACGAAGGACCTGCCCGCCGAGAAGAAGGCGCCGACGAATGCGCCGATCGCGGCAACCGAACTGTACAGGCCGTACCCTGCGGACCCGGTTCCGTAGCCCGCCGGAGACGCCGCCGCCGTGAGCAGCACCGGCAGCTGCATGCCGAAGACGGCGACGAACAGCAGGAGGATCAGCGGCCACACGATCGTCGGCTTCGCAGCCGCATAGCCGATCGCTTCGCGGATCTGTCCGGTCGCGCGCTCCTGCCGCTCGACGGGACGGAGCTCGCTGCGCCGCATGCAGCAGAGCATCGCGAGCGAGACCGCCGAGGTCACCGCATTGACTGCGATCGACCAGCCGGACCCGACGAGGGCGATCAGTATCCCGCTCACCGCGGGGCCGATGAGCCCGCCGAAGTGGAAGGTCATCGCATTCAGGCTGATCGCGTTGCGCAGGCGATCGGTGCCGACCACCTCCGAGATGAACGCGGAGCGGGACGGCGCGTCGATGGATGCCGTGACCCCGGTGAACGCCGCGATGACGTACACCTGCCACACCTCGACGTGGCCGGCGAGGACCAGCACGGCGAGCAGGGCGATCGCCGCCGTGGTCAGGCTCGTCGTGACGATGAGCGTTCGCCGCCGGGAGGATCGGTCCGAGATGACGCCCGCCCAGGGTGCCAGGAGGAGCATCGGCGCGAACTGCAGGGCGACGGTCAGGCCCACGGCGGTCACGTTCGAGGTGAGCTCGAAGACGAGCCAGTCGATGGCGATGCGCGCCATCCATCCGCCGATGCTGTTGAAGAGCGCTCCGACGAAGGACAGCCGGAAGTTGAACACCCGGAACGACGCGAACATGTCCCGCCAGGCGGGAGGGCGGCTCATCGTCGAAATGGGTGCGGTGAAGGGCGAGGGATCCCCACCGATTTCCGTCACGTCGTCACCACCCGGAGCGTCCCCTCCAACCTAGGAAACGCACGGTGATTGGCTCATAGAATGAGACTTATATCTTGCATCGGAAATGTGAATGGGGTGGCATGTTCGACCTGACCCTCCTGCGGACGTTCGTGGCGGTCGCCGAGACGCAGAGCTTCACTCGGGCGGCAGAACTCGTCGACCGCAGCCAGCCGACCGTGAGCCAGCAGATCCAGCGCCTCGAGGAGTCCGCGGGGCGGATCCTGGTCCAGCGCGATACCCGCGCCGTCACCCTCACCCACAACGGCGAGGCGATGCTCGGATTCGCCCGCAAGATCCTGAGCGCGCACGACGAGGCCGTCGCCTACTTCACGGGTTCGGCGATGTGGGGTCGGCTGCGCTTCGGGTCGGCGGATGATCTCGCCTCGTCGCACCTAGCGCAGATCCTGCGCGACTTCCGGCAGTCGAATCCGCGGCTGAACCTCGAATTGACGGTCAACCAGAGCGGCGTGCTCGCGCGCAGGCTCAACGCCGGGCAGCTCGACCTCGTCTACATCAAGCAGGAGCCGGGCCTGCCTGACGGCCGCGTGGTCCGACGGGATCACCTCGTCTGGGTGGGGCAGCGAGATCTCGACCTCGATCCCACGCGACCCGTGCCGCTGATCGCCTACCAGGCGCCGAGTCTGTCTCGCGCGGCGGCGATCAAGGCGCTCGAGGACTCAGGGCGGACATGGCGCATCACCTGCCACGTGCGCGAGATCAACGGCGTGCTGGCCGCCGCACGTGCCGGGATCGGCGTGGCTGTGGTCCCCCGCTCGCTCGTACCCGGTGACCTCGCCCCCGTTCCCGCAGCGGCAGGCCTGCCGCTGCTCGGCGAGATCGACTTCGCGCTGCTCACCAATCCCCGTGCTCCGCGCGAGCCGGTCGAGGCGCTCATCGCCGCACTGCTGCGCCGCGAGCAGCCCAGGTCGGTGGACCGCCAGTGATCCTCGCAGGGCGCGGGAAAGCTCTCGCCGCGACCCGAAGGCGCCCCGTCGTCAGATGCGGCGAGATCTCAAGGACTGACGTCTCGTACTCAGCGCGGGCCTTGTCATCGGAGAGCCGCGCGCCTTCGTCGGCGATCACCTGCGTGTGCGGACGCGTCATCCGCCCGTCTGCAGCGTTTCGTGCGTCAGCGCAAGCAGGGCGTTCGCACCGGAGGAAGGGCTCGACGTGCGGCGAGAGTCTTGTCCATCGCGACGATCGGGGCGGAGCGCCGGATCCTCGGTGCCGGTTCTACCGCTCCAACACCACCGCAAGGCCCTGACCGACGCCGATGCAGATCGCGGCGACCGCGACGCCGCCGCCGCGACGGACGAGTTCGTGCGCAGCGTGCCCGATGATCCGACCCCCGGAGGCTCCGAGCGGGTGGCCGATCGCGAGGGCGCCGCCGTGGATGTTGACGACGTCGGGGTCGAGTCCGTCCCACAGCTTCACGCAGGCGAGCGATTGCGACGCGAACGCCTCGTTGAGCTCCACGAAGTCGACATCCGCCCAGGTCCGGCCCGCGCGTGCGAGAGCACGATCAGCCGCTTCGACGGGGGCGACGCCGAAGACGTCGGGGTCGTTGCCGAAGACACCGCGGCCCGTGATGCGAGCGAGGGGCTCGGCATCCATCACCCCCTCCGCGCCCAGGAGCACCGCCGACGCACCGTCGTTGATCGGCGAGGAGTTGCCCGCCGTCACGGTGCCGTCCTTGGCGAAGAGGGCCCTGAGGCCCCCGAGCACCTCGAGCGTGGTGTCGTCGCGGATGCTTTCATCCCGCGCGAGCGGGTGGCCCTCGACCTGCACGATCTCGCCGTCGTACAAGCCCGCCGCCCACGCGGCAGCCGCGAGGCTGTGGCTGCGCAGCGCGAATGCGTCCTGCTCGTCACGCGAGATGCCGTAGATCTGAGCGAGCTTCTCGGCGGACTCGCCGTTCGAGATCGTCCAGTCCTTCCGCAGCGCCGGGTTCGTCATCCGCCACCCGATCGAGGTGTTCCACATCGTCTGGTTGCCGACGGCGGGGAACGGCTTCGACGACTTCTCCACCACGAACGGGGCACGGCTCATCGACTCCACCCCGCCGGCGAGGATGAGGTGGGCGTCGCCGGCCTCGATCGCCCGACTGCCCTGGATGACCGCCTCGACCGATGACCCGCAGAGCCGGTTCACCGTGACGCCGGGCACGCTCGACGGAAACCCCGCGAGCAGGGCTCCCATCCGGGCCACGTTGCGGTTGTCTTCGCCGGCCTGGTTCGCGTCGCCGAAGATCACGTCGTCGATCCGGGCCGGGTCGATGCCGGTGCGCTCGGCGACGGTCTTCATGACGACTGCGGCCAGGTCGTCCGGCCGCACGCTCGAGAGCGCGCCGCCGGCACGACCGAACGGGGTCCGGACGGCGTCGTAGATGTGGGTGGCCGGCATGTCAGGTCCCTTCCGGAGCATTCACGAAAGCCAAACCGGTCAGCTCGGCCAGGGATTCCGGGGTGTTGTCGCCGAATGTCTCGCGCACGGCGAACCCGGTGGGCGTGACGTCGAACACGGCGTGATCGGTGTAGACGCGGGTGACGCAGCCGACACCCGTCAACGGGTACGTGCACGCCTCGACCAGCTTCGATTCGCCCGTCTTCGTGAGCAGATCCGTCATCACGTAGACGTTCTTCGCGCCGATCGCCAGGTCCATCGCCCCGCCGACGGCGGGGATCGCGCCCGGCGCGCCAGTCGACCAGTTCGCGAGGTCGCCGGTCTGCGCCACCTGGAAGGCGCCGAGCACGCAGACGTCGAGGTGGCCCCCGCGCATCATGCCGAAGGAGTCCGCGTGGTGGAAGAACGCCGCGCCGGGCAGCTCGGTGACGGCCTGCTTGCCGGCGTTGATGAGGTCGGGGTCGATGTGCGCGGCATCCGGAGCCGGGCCCATGCCGAGCATGCCGTTCTCGGTGTGCAGGATGATCTCGAGGTCCGAGGGCAGGAAGTTCGCCACCAGGGTGGGGGCGCCGATGCCGAGGTTCACGACCGAGCCTTCGGGGATGTCGGCGGCTATCCGGGCCGCGAGGTCCTCCCGGCTGATGCGCGTCGTCATCGGTCCCCTCCCGTCGTCGCCGTCGGAACGCCCTCCAGATCGACGCCGCCGATGAACTCGCCGTGTTCGAGCCACGTCCGCTCCGCCACCGCGACCACCCGGTCCACGAAGATCCCCGGGGTCACGATGGTCTCGGGGTCGAGCGACCCGAGCGGCACGATCTCGTCGACCTGGGCTACGGTCACCGCCGCGGCGGTCGCCATGATCGGGCCGAAGTTGCGGGCGGTCTTGCGATAGACGAGGTTTCCCCAGCGATCGGCCTTCAGGGCGCTGATCAGCGCGAAGTCGGCACGGATCGGATACTCGAGCACGTAGTCGCGGCCGTGGATCGTGCGGGCCTCCTTGCCTTCGGCCAGCTCGGTGCCGACCCCGGTCGGCGAGAAGAACGCGCCGATCCCCGCCCCGGCGGCGCGGATCCGCTCGGCGAGGTTGCCCTGCGGCACGATCTCCAGCTCGATCTCGCCCGCCCGGTAGAGCCCGTCGAACACCCATGAGTCGTGCTGCCGCGGGAACGAGCACACGATCCGCCGCACCTGCCCGGCCGCCAGCAGCGCCGCGAGCCCGGTGTCGCCGTTGCCGGCGTTGTTGTTCACGATCGTGAGCTCTCGCGCGCCGTGCGCGATGAGCGCACCGATCAGCTCCACCGGCTGACCGGCGCGACCGAACCCGCCGATCATCACGGTCGCGCCGTCGGGGATGCCGGCGACCGCGGTCGCGGCATCCGCCACCGTCTTGTCGATCATCGCGACTCCTCCGTCAGCGCCTCGCCGAACACCTCACCGGCGATGCGGAACGCGGTGTTCGCAGCCGGCACGCCCGCGTACAGGCCGCCCTGCAGGATGACCTCGCGGATCTCGTCGATCGTGAGACCGTTGCGCACCGCCGCACGCAGATGCATCGCGAGCTCCTCGTGGTGGCCGAGCGCGATGAGTGTGCTCAGCACAGCGATCGACCGCGAGCGCCGGTCGAGTCCTGGCCGCGACCAGATGTCACCCCACGCGACGCGCGTGATGTAGTCCTGGAAGTCCGCGGTCAGCTCGGTCGTGCCGGCGATCGCGCGATCCACGTGGGCGTCCGAGAGCACTTCGCGGCGGACGGTCATCCCGCGCTCGTAGCGCTCGCCGTCGGTGAGTCCGGCATCCGGTGTCATCGGTGCTCCATTCGGGTCAGTCCGTCGAAGAAGTCGAGGATCGCGCGCGTCGTCGCCTCGGGGCATTCAGCCGGAGGCAGGTGCCCGGCCGCGTCGATGCGCACCGCTGTGCCGTAGCGGACGCCGAACGCGATCTCGAGGGACTTCGCCTCGGGAGCCACGGCGTCGTGCTCGCCCCACGCGGCGAGCACGGGCGCGCCGATCTCGCCAAGCCGTTCCCGCACGTCGAATTCGGCCAGCGCCTCGCAGCAAAGCGCGTAGCTCTCGTCGTCGGCATCCTGCAGGGCGTGCAGCAGTCGTCCCGACAGTTGGGGCTCGCGCTCGATCGACCCCGGAGCGAACCATCGCTCTGCGGACGCGACGATCACCGACGAGGTCGACTGCGCACGCACCTGGGCAGCACGTTCTCGCCATGCTGTGGCTTCGCCCATCTGCGCACCAGACGCGACGATCGCGGCGCCGTCGACGAGGGCCGGATGCCGCAGCAGCAGCTCGAGTCCGACGGCACCCCCGAGCGAGACCCCGGCATAGAACGACCGATCTGGGCCGGACCCCATGGCGTCGGCCACGGCGTCGGCGATCTCCCCCACCGTGAACGGGTCGCGGGCCGGGGCGGACGCGCCGTGTCCCGGGAGATCCCATGCGATGACGCGGTATGAGCGGGCGAGCGCCGGGATGACGTTCTCCCAGAGGATCGTCGAGGTGCCGAGCGACGGACCGAGGACGAGGAGCGGAGCGGTGTCCGGCCCTACCGGTTCGGTGAACGCAAGTGATGGCACGGTCATCCGGGCTGCTCCGTCTCGGGCCCGCGTTCCGTCACAGCCTCGTCGGTGAGGACGCCGGCGAGGCCCGTGTACTGCGCAGGGTCGAGCAGTGCAGCCACGTCGAGATCCGCTGCTTCGGGCAGCGCGCGCACGAGCGCCGCGAGGTCGCCTCCGGCCGACGCCTCGGCGATGAGTGCGGAGACCCGCTCGCGCCCGACGATCGGCGTGAGCACGATCGACAGCCGCTCGCTGACGATGAGGCCCCGGGTGAGTGCCAGATTGCGCGCGACCGCATCGCCGTCGACCTTCAGCCCCTCGACGAGGGCCGTCGCGTGTGCAGTCGCACCGAGCGCGAGCCGCAGCAGTTCGCGCAGCGTGGGCCACTCCGCGTGCCATGCGCCGTCCGGTCGCTCGTCGCCCGCGAGCGCGGCTGCGAGATGCAGGGTGGCCCCGAGCTGAGGTGCGCGGAGCGCGGCGGAGCGGATGAGAACGGATGCCACGGGGTTGCTCTTCTGCGGCATCGCCGAGGAACCCCCGCCCGAGCCTTCGGCGAGCTCGCCGATCTCGGTGCGGCTGAGAGTCGCGACATCCGCGGCGATCTTGCCCACCGCGTCGAGCGCCCGCACCAGAGCGTCGCCGAGCTCGGTGACGGGCCAGCGGTCCGTATGCCAGGGCGCGGCGGGGACCGACAGTTCGAGTGAAGCCGCGAACGGCGCCGCGAGTCGCCTCGCCGCGTCGGGCGATCCGGTGAGCTCCACGAACGATGCCAGGGTGCCCCCCGCTCCGCCGAGCTGCGCCGGCAGGGCGGCGGAGGCCGCCTCGACGCGATCGGCCGCACGACGAATGCCGTGCAGCCAGTTCGCCGCGCGCAGGCCGACGGTCGTCGGCACCGCGTGCTGGGTGAGGGTACGTGCCGCCGCGACGGTGTCACGGGCGTCCTTCGCGAAGCCGCGGAGCGCCGACTCCAGCTCGCGGAGGTTCCCGTCCACGCGCGCGGCCGCCCGTCTCGCCACGGTCATCAGTGCGGAATCCAGGATGTCCTGACTCGTCGCCCCGCGGTGGATCCACTCGCGCACGTCGGCGGGCACGCGCTGTTTGAGCAGTCCGACGAGCGGGATGACGGGATTGCCACCGTCGACACCCGCCGCGGCCAGTGCCGACGGCGACACGCCGTGGCCGCGGCATCCCTCCAGGGGGTTGATCCAGCCCAGCGATTCCTCGATGGCGTCCACCGCCCCAGCCGGTGCGATTCCCAGGGACCCGTACGCACGTGCGAGCGCGACTTCGGCTGTGACGAGGGCGTCGAGGATGGCGGCATCCGAGACGACCTCATCGCGGCCGACCGTCACCGGGGACAGCAGCCCCACGTCGAACGCGTCGCCGGGCGGAGTCTCAGAAGGCAAGGAACACGGTCTCCTTCTCGCCCTGCAGCCGGATGTCGTGGCGGAGATGGCCCTCCGGCGTGCGGGTCGCGATGAGCGTAGCGCGCTCATTCCCGTCGAGCGACGAGAGCAGCGGGTCATCGACGAGCAGCGCCTCGTCGTCGGGCAGGTAGATCCTGGTGTGCAGCTTGTCGGGCAGTCCGCGCGCGAACACCACGACCGCGAAGAACGGGGCTTCGCCGTCGACCGACCCGGGGTTGCGCGTCCAGAACTCGTAGCGCCCCTCGTCCGACGTGAACGACCGGCCGAAGCCGGTGAACGTGTGATCATCGCGACGCCGTGCACCACGGTCTCGGGGCACTGATCCGTCGGAGTCGGCCTGCCAGATCTCGACGACTGCGTCGGGGATGGGGGCCCCCGCGCCGTCGTACACCGTGCCTCCCAGCACGATGGCACTGGGCGAATGGGGGAAGACCACCTCGTGCATCTTGGGGTAGCTCAGCCCGAACGCGAAGAACGGTCCGACGGTCTGGCCGGCGGTCGCCTCGTGGCTCCTCGGCTCGCGCGCGGCGATGGCAGCAGCGGTGTCGTGGGTCATGTCAGTGCTCCCCCCCGGGTTCGAACCAGGTCGCGTCCGGGCCGTCGACGACGATGTCCCAGCGGTAGCCCATCGAGAACTCGGGAACGGTCAGGTCGTGGTCGTAGGTCGAGATGAGCCGCTCGCGATCCTGCTGGCTGCGGATCGTGTTGTAGATCGGATCGAGAGCGAACAGCGGATCGCCTGGAAAGTACATCTGCGTCACGATGCGCTGCGTGAACCCGGTCCCGAACAGAGAGAAGTGGATGTGCGCGGGCCGCCACGCGTTGATGTGGTTCTTCCACGGGTAGGGCCCGGGCTTGATCGTCGTGAAGAAGTACTCACCGTGGTCGTTGGTCACGGTGCGGCCGGCGCCAGTGAAGTGGGGGTCGAGCGGCGCCGGATGCTGGTCGCGCTGGTGGATGTATCTCCCGGCGGCATTCGCCTGCCAGATCTCGACGAGCTGGTTCGCGAGCGGGCGACCCCAGCTGTCGAGCAGCCTGCCCGTCACCGTGATGCGCTCGCCCTGCGGCTCGCCGCGGTGCTGCAGTGTGAGGTCGGACTCGAGGGCCGCGACATCCCGCTGCCCGTACGCGGGCGAGAAGAGCTCGATGGTCTCAGGATCGACGAGCCGAGGGTTCTTCGTGGGATGCCGCAGGATGCTCGAGCGATACGGCGGGAAGTCGTACAGCGTGGCGGGAACAGTCTCGCCCGCTGCCTCGCGTTCCCCCGCCTCTCGGTGGAACTGCGCGATCTCGTCGTTGATCTGAGATTGCGGCGGCATGTCCGCCGAGGCGAGCAGCGTCTCGGGGGCGGCGGCGCTCTGTTCCAGCACCACGGAAGACGAGAAGGCCTCGTCGGCGGAGCGGGCGGCTGAGTCTTCGGTCACGGTGTCTCCCTCGACATCCATCTCACAACGGGGGTGTGGCTATCGTGCGCCACCAGCGGGTGTGAAAGGCGCTGATTCCCATTGGGTGGGAATCGGATGCCGCGAATGTGCGATGCTCGACGTATGGCCAACTCGGACTCGGGCGAATCGGTGACCGAACGCATCGTCCGCGTGCTCGAGACCTTCACGCCGACCCGGACGGTCCAGACCGCCGCCGAGATCGGACGCCGAACCGGTCTGCCGCCGTCCACCGCGCACCGGATCGTGGGCGACCTCATCGAGGCCGGTCTGCTCGAACGCGACGACGACCGGCGCGTCCGGATCGGCCTGCGGCTCTGGGAGCTCGCCACGCGCTCCTCCCACGCCCTGCGACTGCGCCAGCTCGCGATGCCCGCCATGGAGCGGGTGCAGGCGCGGATCCGTGAGCACACCCAGCTCGCGATCCTGGAGCAGGACGAGGCGCTGTTCCTCGAACGGCTGAGCGGCCCCGACTCGGGCTCGAACGTGACGCGGATCGCCGGGCGCCTGCCGGTGCATGCCTCCTCGTCGGGGCTCGTTCTGCTCGCCTTCGCCGACCGCGACCTGCAGGAGCGGATCCTTGCGGGCAAGCTCGCCCGCGTCGCGCCCGAGACGATCACGGATGCCGGAGTGCTGCGGCGCAAGCTGGCCGAAGTGCGGCGGCTCGGGCATGCCGTCGCGCCCGGCTACATCGAGAGCGTCGCGACGGGCGTGGCCGTGCCGGTGCGGGACGAGACCGGCACGGTGACTGCGGCGCTGTCGGTCGTGCTCCCCCGCGAGGCTGCGGTCGATCCGGCTCTCGTCGAGCTGCACCGCGCGGCCCGAGAGATCGAGCGGGCTCTCGGCTTCCGCGGCTGAAGACGCCGCATCCCGTTGAATGAGAGCGGGGCAGTGAGGTCGCGCGGATCGCCGCGACAATGGGGAAACCCTGTCGAAGGAGACGTGAACATGACCGCCACCGTCCGAACCCGCGTCGCGATCGTCGGCGCCGGCCCCGCCGGGCTGCTGCTGTCGCACCTGCTCTCAAAGGCCGGCATCGAGTCGGTCGTGATCGACCAGCGCACCCGCGAAGAGATCGAGACGACCATTCGGGCGGGCATCCTCGAGCAGGGCACCGTCGAGATCCTGGACGCGACGGGCGCGTCATCCCGGGTCCGCACGGTCGGCCACCGCCACGACGGCATCGAGCTGCGCTTCGCCGGCGAGGGGCACCGCATCGACTTCGCCGCGCTGGTCGGTCGCGGGGTGTGGCTGTATCCGCAGCACGAGGTGCTGAAGGACCTGATCGCGGCACGGCTGGCCGCCGGGCAGGACCTGCGGTTCGGGGTGACCGCCGAGCGGGTCGAGGATGCCGAGACGGCGCGACCGCGCGTGGTCGCCGTCGATGCGCAAGGCGCTTCGCTGGTCATCGAGGCCGACTTCGTCGTGGGCGCCGACGGATCGCGGAGCGTCGTACGGTCCGCTGTCACCGGCTCATCGACGGGCGGATACTTCCGCGAGTACCCGTTCGCCTGGTTCGGCATCCTGTGCGAAGCACCTCCGAGCGCACCGGAGCTGATCTACAGCAACTCGCCCGACGGGTTCGCCCTCATCAGCCAGCGCAGCGACACCGTGCAGCGGATGTACTTCCAGTGCGACCCCGACGTCGATCCGACGGCGCTGAGCGAGGCCGAGCTCTGGGAGGCGCTGCAGGCGCGGGTGCCGGGCGTCGACCTCAAGGAGGGTCCGATCTTCCAGCGGGATGTGCTGCGGTTCCGCAGCTTCGTCGCCCACGAGCTGCGTCACGGGCGCGCGGCGCTGGTCGGGGACGCCGCCCACACGGTGCCGCCCACCGGCGCCAAGGGGATGAACCTGGCCGTCGCCGACGTGGTCATCCTCGAGCGCGCGCTGCGCGCTCTGCTGCTCGAAGACGACGAGCGACTCATCGACGCCTACGCCGAGACGGCCCTGCGGCGAATCTGGAAGGCGCAGCACTTCTCCTGGTGGATGACGAGCATGCTGCACGTCGCCCCGGACGCGAGCGACTTCGATCGGCTCCGCCAGCTCGGCGAGCTGTCGACCGTGGTCGGTTCGGACGGCTCGGTCTTGGGCAGCAGGCTCGGGCCGCCGACCGCGGGCGTCGGGTCGTCGGGGTCGTACGTGTAGGTCGTCACGCCGCCGGTCGCCGCATCCGTCGACAGACCGCCGCCGGCGGCGAGCACCCAGTCCTCAGCCGCCGAACCCGGGGGCGGCCACGTCTCGAGGTCGTGCCACGTGTCTGCGCCGGTCTCGAAGGCCCGCACCGGCGTCGGCCTCGACGCAGGGGCTTCGGCGAAGGTCTCTTTGAGGAACGCGATGCTCTCGACGTGGGTCGGCTCGCCCATCCCCGGAGAGATGTGGCCCCAGGGTCCGATGATGAGGCGGGGTGAGCGGCCGGCCTCGACGAGCTGAGCGAAGTCGCGCAGCTGCCAGGGCAGGAAGATGTCGTACCACCCGGTGATCATCGAGACCGGGGCTGCGACATCCGGCACCGAGGCGGTGTGGGACTGCTGAGTCCAGTATTCGTGCTCGAGGCTCTCGTAGCGGGTCCAGTCCTGATACCAGTGGATCTGCTCTCCCGTCGCCGCCGAGTCGCCCTTGCTCAGCGGCAGGACGCCGAACGCCCTGTCGAGCTTGCGGTCCGGCAGCGCCATACCGATCAGAGCGATTCCGCCGCGGCGCATCCGGTGCATCATGCGGCTCCATCCGAGGGCGTTGCGCAGCGCGAACGCGCCGTTGTCCCACGTGATGGGTCCGAAGTCGGGCATCGTCGTGACGAGCACGAGCGCCTCGGGCGCGTTCTCGGGATCCTCTCGCTGCATTCGGCCGGCGACGGCCCACTGCGTGTAGCCCATGTAGCTCTGTCCGTAGGTCGCCAGCCGGCCGGTGAACCACGGCTGCGCGCGCACCCAGCGGATCGTGGCCATGCCGTCGCGCTGCTCATCGATCTGCGGGGTGAAGAGCCCCTGCGAACCCGACGTGCCGCGGCAGCTCTGGAAGAGCACCGTGAAGCCCTCGTACGCGAGCGCTCGCGCCGAGCCGGCCAGGATGCCTCGGCGGCCATACGGCCCGCGGATGAGCACGGTGGGCAGCGTCGGCACGCTCGCGCCGACGGGCCGGATGAGGTCGGCGAGCAGCTCGACCCCGTCGTCCATGGGCACGCGCAGATCGCGTTGAATCGTGATGTCGAACGGGCCGAGCTCGACGCCCTTCCGGGTTCGTGCGTCGATCGAACGCGTGAGACGCTGGCGCAGCGTGGTCATTCCGCCTCCTTGCGGGTCTGGGGGGATTTCGGGTCGGGTCGTCGACGACCCGTGGATGCCGCAGCCCCGCGCTGTGCGGCGAGGGCATCACGCAGGTGCTCCAAGGCCGGAAGCGCGACGGCGAGTGCGTCCCGATCCGCTGTCGGCAGGGATGCCGCGGCCTGGCCGACGAGCGCCGCGCTGGCACGGTCGAATCGCTCGAAGAGCGTCAGGGCAAGCGCCGAGGCCAGCACCTCCACGCGCCGACGATCGTCGGCGGACGGGCGCCGGGCGACGAGCCCGCGCTCCTCCATCGCGGTCAGCAGGTTGCTCACGGTGGAGCGGCTCACGCCCAGTCGGTCGGCGAGGTCGCCGGGCGACGAGACCACGCCTCGCGGCAGCGCTCGGATGACCTCGATCTGCGCGTCGGGGATCTCGGGCAGGTGCTCGGCGGCGCGCGCTCCGGCCAGGAGCGCCCGGCGCAGGGGCGAGATGACCGCCGCCAGCCGGGCAGGATCCAGGTCGGCGCTCATCGCGGCGGCGTCGGGGACGGCGGGATGGGTGACGGTGCGGTCAGGGAGGGGCGTTCATTCAGCAGATCCGGATGGAACCCGGCAGCGCGCTTGTAGCCCGCGGAGATCTCGGCGAGCTCGTCAGCCGAGATGACGTCGTGGATGTCGGCGAAGCCCTCCGGCGCCCGCTCGTGTGCGAGCAGCATCACGCGCTCGGGCCCCTGCTGCCGATTGCTCAGCACGAGCTCCGAGGTGACCGGACGTCGATCCGCCTCGTACGCGGCGAGCGCATCGGCGGGCGACTCGGCGGTGGCCACGTGGAATGCGAGCGTGCGGGCGTCGATGATCGCCTGGGATGCGCCGTTGGATCCGTTCGGGTACATCGGGTGCGCGGCATCCCCCAGCAGCGTCGTCCGCCCGAACGTCCACTGTGGGATCGGATCGCGATCCACCATCGGATACTCGAGCAGCTCGTCGGCCGCGGCGATGAGTGCGGGCACATCGAGCCAGGCGAAGCTCCAGTCGCGGAAGAGCTCGACGATCGGACCCGCGTCGACCGCGAGGTTCCAGTCCACCGTCTCGGCGCCGACGCCGCGCCGCTCGGCGATGAAGTTCACGCGGGCGAGTCCGTCGGCATCCGGGGCGCCGAGGGGATACGCGACGAACTTCTGCTCGCCGTCACCGGCCATGATCATGGTGCGGCCGTCGAGATAGGCGGGCACGCGCGCAGTGCCGCGCCACAGCGTGAGGCCGTTCCAGATCGGAGCACCTTCGCCGGGGTAGCGCGAAGCACGCACCGCGGAATGGATGCCGTCGGCCGCGACCACGAGATCGGCGGCGACGGATGCCTCGCCCTCGGCCCTCGCGAAGACCGCAGCTGCGGCATCCGCCCCCTCTTCGACGCGGACGAGGCGGTGTCCGAGCTGGAGTGCATCGTCGCCCAGCCGCCGGCGTACCGCGTCGGCGAGCACCAGCTGGAGCTCACCGCGATGGACCGAGACCTGCGGCCAGCGGTAGCCGGCCTCGCGTCCGCGGGGCTCGCTCCAGATCGGCTGGCCGAAGCGGTTGAAGTACGCGAGCGTCGAGGGCGCCACGCCTTTCTGCTCGACGCGGTCCGCCAGTCCGAGTTCGGTCAGTTCGCGCATCGCGTGCGGCAGAAGGTTTATGCCCACGCCGAGGGCACGAAGTTCGCTGACGCGGTCGTAGACCCGGATGTCGGTCTCGCCGATGGCGTGCAGGCTCAGCGCGGCGGCGAGTCCGCCGATCCCGGCGCCGATGATGGCGATCCTCATGCGCGACTCCACTGTCGACGATGTTGTCCACATAGTTTTGTATGCAACACATCTCCGTGTCAATGACCGTGACCGGAGGTCCGGCGCGTTTCGTCTCGCCTTCGGCTCGCTCAACGACCCGAAGGGGTCAGGCGGTGACCCGGGCCGCGAAGGCGATCGCGCGGTCGAACAGCGCGGCGACGCGCTCGGGCGCGGCATCCCGCCAGAAGTGACCCGCGCCCGGCTCGACGATGAGCTCCGCCTCCACGCCGGCCGCGCGGAGCGCGGCCTCCAGCGCCTCGCTCTGAGCGAGCGGCACGGCATCATCGGCATCGCCGTGCGCGAGGTGGAACGGCGCAGACCCGGCATGCACATGGTTCACCGGACTCGCGGCGCGCGCGGCATCCGGCACGTCGCTCACCCAGCCGCCGAGCCAGCGATCCTCGCGCGACTCGCCCGGCGCGTCGACGCCGAGTGCACGGGTGTGCGTTTCCATCGCCAGGAGATCCGCGGGGCCGTACCAGTCGATGATCCCGCGCACCCGCGAGGCCGGCTCCAGCCCCACCAGCGCCGCCAGTGTGCCACCCGCCGATCCGCCCCAGAGCACGATGCGGCCGGCATCCAACCCGAATTCGGCACCCGGCCCGTGCACCCAATCGATCGCACGGCGGACATCGTCGAGCTGAGCGGGGAAGCGCGCCTCACCGCTCAGCCGATAGTCTGCCGCGACGACCGCGAAGCCGGCTGCCGTGATGCGGCCGAACGAATCCGCGTCCGACAGCAGCGGCGTGAACTCGCGCCGACTGCCCCGCAGCCACCCTCCGCCGTGCAGCTCGATGATCGTGGGGATCGGCTCGCCACCCCCTGCCGGCAGGTGCAGGTCGAGGGAGAGCGGTCGGAATCCCGCGTCGGAGGCGAACGGGATGTCGCGGATGACGCGCGTCATGTGCTCAGGCGTCCGGCCACTCAGTCCCGGAACTGGAATTCGGGCATGAACTGCGTCCAGTACTTCTCGCCCGCGGCGCGCATGACCGGGAAGTCCGGGATGTAGACGCCCTGCGGCTCGGTGAGGTCCGTCGGCTGGCCGATGGCGTGGAAGAACCGCTCGAATCCGGCCGTTCCCGCGCCGAACACGGTCGTGGTGTTCTCGATCTTGAACGCGTGCACGATGTTCGCCGGCACGAACGCGAAGTCGCCCGTCACGAGCGTGGTCCTGCTGTGGTAGTCGGACTCGTCGTCCATCCACACCGTGATCTCGCCGTCGACGACGTAGAAGAACTCGTGCGTCTTGAAGTGGCGATGCGCCGGGATGCGATCGCCGAGGCGCGCCTTCATCGTCCAGCAGCCGTACTGGTCGTCGGTCTCGTCGCCCGAGGCGAGGATCGTGAACAGCTGGTCGAAGACGAGCGACTTCTCGCCTTCGCCGTTGCCGAGGACGTACGGCTTCGGAGCGGCAGGCAGGATGCCCGTGAATGCGGCCTTGTCGGGGTCGTCGGCGGGGAAAGTGGTCATTGCTGTACCTCCTTGTAGAGCGGGTGTGGTCAGGCGAATCGGGTCTCGAGCTCGCCGATTCCTTCGATGCGGCTCACGAGCACGTCATCCGCGCCGATGAAGCGCGGCGGAGTCCGGCGGTTGCCGATGCCGGACGGCGTGCCCGAGAAGATGATGTCACCCGGCAGCAGCCGGCAGACGGCCGACAGCCGGACGAGCAGCTCGGGCACGTCGTAGAGCATCATCGACGTGCGCGACGACTGCATCTGCGCGCCCGAGAGGGCGCACGAGATCGCGAGATCGTCGGGGTCGGCGAACTCGTCGGGCGTCACGAGCCACGGCCCGGTCGGCCCGAAACCCGGGAACGACTTGCCCAGGCTGAACTGCGGGGCCGAGCCCTGCATCTGGGTGATGCGCTCGGAGAGGTCCTGCCCGATCGTCAGCCCGGCGACGTGATCCCACGCGCCCTCGCGGGCGACCTTGTGCGCCTCGCGGCCGATCGCCACCACGAGCTCGACCTCCCAGTCGACGTTGCCCTCAGGCAGTTCGACCACGGTGTCGGGTCCGACGATCGACGAGGGGAACTTCGTGAACGTCACGGGCATCGAGTCCGGTGGGTACCCCGCCTCGGCGGCGTGCTCGGCGTAGTTCAGACCGATCGCGAAGACCTGGCGCGGCCGCGGCACCGGAGCGCCGAGCGCGGACACCTCGAAGGGGACGGATGCCGCAGCCCCGGCATCCGGACCAGCCGCCCACTCCGCGAACGCGGGCCAGTCGTCGAACAGCGCCTGCGGGTCGGGGCCGAAGCGGCCATCCGAAGCCCCGGCGACGTCGACCGCTCCGTCATCCGTCACGATGACCGCACGCCCGGCCAGGTTGGCCAGTCTCACCAGTCGACCCGCTGCGGGGCCGGCTCGCCGTAGCGCTCCTCCCAGCTGATGACCTTGTTCCGAAGGGTGCCGATGCCCGTGATCTCGGCCTCGATCTCATCGCCGGGCTGCAGGTAGAAGTCGAACGGATTCGGCTGCACCGCCGCCACACCCGAGATCGTGCCCGTCGTGATGATGTCGCCCGCGCTGTAGATCTGCGGCGAGTGATAGGCGACCAGGTGCGGGAATTTGATGCGCGTCTGGTTCGTGTTGCCCTGCTGGCGCACCTCGCCGTTCACGCGCAGCTGCATCGGCAGCTCGTGCATGTCGGGCACCTCGTCCTTGGTGACGATCCACGGCCCGATCGGGCAGAAGGTGTCGATCCCCTTCGAGAACGAGAAGACGCCCGACTCCATCTCCTTGCGCTGGATGTCGCGCGCGGTGATGTCATTGAACACCGTGAAGCCGGCGATGTAGTCCTCGGCCTCGTCGGGCCCGAAGAACTTGCCCGACTTGCCGATGACGATCGCGAGCTCGAGCTCGTAGTCGAGCTCCTTCGTCAGGCCCTCAGGGTAGACGATGTCGGCATCCGGGCCGATGATCGCGTCGACGTTCTGGAAGAACACGATGCCCTTGTGCACGGGGTGCGACCAGTCCACGGCGGCGAGCTCGTTGTGGTGGTCGGCGAAGTTGCCCGCGGTGTGGAAGAACTTCTTCGGGCGGATCGGCGCCTCGAGCTTCACGTCGGCGTACGCGAGGCGCTGACCGGTCTCGCGGACGTCGCCGCCGCGCTCGAAGTACTCGCGGGTCGAGGGCACGTCGAGCTCGATGACGGTGCCTTCTTCGAGCTCGAGACGGCCGACTCGGCCGCCGTCGAAGGTGATGAGCTTCATGCGTTTCTCCTTGATTGAATGCGTTTCGTCTCTGCGTTTCGACTCGCTTCGCTCGCTCAACGACCGGACACAGGTGCGGGGCGGAGCGAGCGGCGGTCAGGCTCCGACCATGTTGAAGCCGCCGTCGGCGAGCATGTAGCCGCCGGTCAGGTGCGCGGCCTCGTCGGTCGCAAGCCACAGGCACGTGCCGGCGACGAACTCCGGAGGCGGGATGACGCCCATCGGCGTCTGCGAGAGCAGCACCTCGCGGCGTCCGCTCTTCCAGTCCTCGCGGTTCAGCAGACGCTCGGTCTCCATGAATCCCGGAGCGAACGTGTTGACGCGCACTGCGGGGGCGAACGCCTTGGCGTAGGACTTCGTGATGCCGAGGATGGCGTACTTGGCAGCCGCGTACTGCGGCGCCCGGGCGGAACCGCGCACGATGACGGTCGAGCCGACCTGGACGATGCTGCCGTGGCCCTGCTCCAGCATCCGGGCGCCGAACTCGTGGGTCATCAGCAGCGTGCCCTTGACGTCGATGTCGATGACGGCGTCGAGGGCCTCCTGGGTCAGCTCGTCCCAGTTCATCTGCTCGCTCGAGACGTCGCCGACGTTGTTGACGAGCACGTCCAGTGTGCCCAATGCCGCCCAGACCTCGTCGGCCATGCGCTTGATGGCGTCCCACGTCGAGATGTTCGCCTGCACCAGGATGCCGTCGCTGCCGGCCTCGCGAACCCGCTCGAGCGTGCGCTCGGCGCCGGCGCGAGAGGAGTTGTAGTGGATCGCGACCTTGGCGCCCTCCTGCGCGGCGCGCACGGCGATCTCGGCGCCGAAGCCGGTGCCGGCGCCCGTGACGAGCACGGTCTTGCCCGCGAAGCGGGGGAAGATCTGGGGGGCGGATGCTGCATCCGTCATGTTCTGCTCCGTTCTGTCGGGCCGTGGCCCGGACTCAGACGAGGGTACGGCCACCGTCGATGTAGAGCACGTGCCCAGTGATGAACCCGGCGTGCCGTGAGGACAGGAAGAGCGCGGGTCCGGTGAGCTCATCGGGCGTGCCGAGCCGCCCGGCGGGGACGAGGCCCTCGAGCTCTTCGCGCTTGCCCGGCTTGGAGAGATGATGCGCCGTGAGCGGCGTCTCGACGTAGCCGGGAGCGAGCGCGTTGACCGTCACGCCGGACGAGGCCCACTCGCGCGCCATGACCCGCAGCAGCTGGTTGATGCCGCCCTTGGACGCCGCGTAGGGACCGTGCGAGTGGTGGGCGAGCAGCCCGGACACGCTCGACAATGCGAGCACACGGCCGTGACCCTGCTCGACCATGTGGCGCCCGGCCGCCTGCGCCAGCCCGAACAGGGACGAGAGGTTCACCCGGAGGATGTGGTCCCATTCGTCCTCGCTGAAGTCGAGGATCGGGCGACGGTCGTTGATGCCGACGGCGTGGAGCATGATGTCCAGGCCGCCGAGCGCCTCGATGGCCGCTGCGACCACCTTTTCGCCGGCGCCATGCTCGGTGAGGTCGGCGCGCAGGAACGAGGCGTCGCCTTCCGCCGCTTCAGGCTCCCCCGCGAGTGCGTCGAGAGCCTCCTGGTCGAGATCGACGACGAGCACTCGAGCCCCCTCGGCGAGGTAGGCCAGGGCGCACGCGCCGCCGATCCCGCCCGCACCGGCGATCAGCACCCGGGCTCCTTCGAGCCCCAGCCAGGAACTGGTCTCGACGTTGATCGCCTGTGTCGTCATCGGCGTCGTCCTCAACTTCACTGTCACTAGACTTTCATTGTTTGAAAGTGAGTTTCTACTAATGAGAAGCGTAGCCGCCACGCCGGATCGTGTCAATCGGACGGCTCGCGCGCACTCCGGCGCGTTTGACACCGTCGCCGCACGGCCCTACCGTCGGTTGTGCCAGGTGAAAGCGTGCTTCAGCGAAGCGTCGTGCGGGGGCTCTCCGCCGCGGCAGAGAGGTGTCCCCGTGACGGATGACGCGGCCAGTGCCTCCGGGCGCAGCCAGTACCGCATCGAGGCACTGGCCAAGGGCCTCCAGGTGCTGCGGCTCTTCGACGAGACCTCGAACGCGCTGCGCCTGCGCGAGATCTCGGAGCGGACCGGCATCCCGATGCCCACCGCGTTCCGCATCGTCGCGACGCTCGAAGAAGAGGGGTTCCTCGACCGCACGGAGGACGGACTGCTGCACCCCGGTGTCGCGGTGCTGACCCTCGGCTCGGCGGCCCTGCGCGGTTCGGGGGTCGTCGAGGCGAGCGAACGCCCGCTGCGCTCGCTCGGCCAGGCCACCGGCGAGACGGTAAACCTCGGCGTCCTCCAGGGAGACCGGGTGCTCTACCTGGCGCGCTACCGGAACGCCGACATCGTCACCGCCAACATCCAGGTCGGGTCGACGCTGCCCGCCGTCTACACCTCGATGGGCAAGCTGCTCCTCGCCTACCTGCCGGCCTCGGAGGTCACTCGCCGGATCGGCAAAGACCCCTTCGCCTCGGGCTTCGGACCCAACGCCGTCACGAGTCGCGCCGACTTCGACGCACAGCTCGCCGAGATCCGCGCGCAGGGGTACGCCATTCAGGACCAGGAGCTCGCGGGCGGCCTGCGATCGGTGTCGGTACCGGTATACGGGCGGGGACCCGACCCGATCGCCGCCATCAACGTGGCCGTATCGGTGAGCCGTCACGACCTCGCATCGCTGAAGGGCACGATCCTCGAGCAGGCGCGAGCGGCGGCATCCGAGATCTCCACCCGGATGCGGGCGGAGTAGGCCCGCTCGACTCACACGCGCGGTGGACGGATGACAGGGTCCCACTCCGCATAGCGAGCTGCGAGTTCCGCGATGCGCGCCCGTTCCGGCGCGTGGCGGGCGGCGGTCTGCTGCACTTCGTGGAAATGGTCGAGCTTTTCGTCCCATGCCAGGATCGACTGCCGTCGCCCGTCGTCGGTCAGCTCGAACTCCACGCCGCCACCGGTGTCGCGGAGGCGCCCGACGGCTCCGCATGTGGCGCACTCGGCGCGGTCGGCGCGGAGCGCGAACACCGACAGGTGGCACAGCGGGCACGCGCCGGGATCGCCCCGGTAGACGGCATCGTCGTAGGCTGCTCCGAGCTGCGAGCCGACATGGCCGCCGAGCGCTCGGGCCCGCTGCAGCGCCGCCGGATCGAGGACGATGGATGCCGGGCTCCCGGCTCCCGCGAACTCGACCTGGTCGACCACGGCGATCTGCGCCGATGCCGTGAGCGTGTGCATGAGGGGCAGCGCGAGCGTCTTCCAGCGAGGCGGGATCGACCCGCCGACCGCGATGAACCCGGCGACCCGAGGGCGCAGCACCCGCTCGTCGATGGCGAAGTCGACGGCGATCGGCACGCCCTCGTCCCGCATCCGCAGCAGCTCGGAGGTGAAGGCGACATCCGCCTGCGGGCCGGAGATCTTGTCGCCGAGCAGTCGCAGCAGCCCGGGAATCGTGCGCGAGTAGATCGGCGACGAGACGACGAGCCCGTCGCTGCGCATGAGGCGATCCCAGAACCAGTCGGCATCGTCGGATGCCGCGCTCGGGCCCGCGCTGAGGTCGAGATCGCCGATCCGCACGAGGTCCACCTCGCCGCCGGCATCGGACGCACCGCGAAGCGCCTCCTTGAGGAGGATCTCAGCGCTCCCGCCCGCATTGCCGGCGGACAGCCCCAGCACTCGCATGGGGAATGTCAGACGTCGGCGCGGACGAGGTCGGGCTGCGGCGGCTTGGCGCCGGTGATCCAGCCGACGACCGCGTCGTTGTCGGTCTCGGTGATCGGGACGTCCGCCACCTTGCGTCCGCGGTTGAGCACCACGATGCGGTTCGCGACCTCGAAGCAGAGCGGCAGGTTGTGGGTGACGACGACCACGGCGATGCCGCGCTCGGCCATCCGCTTGATGAGGTCCTCGACCTGCCTGGTCTGCGCGTAGCCCAGGGCCGCTGTCGGCTCGTCGAGCAGCAGTGCGCCGGTACCGCTCGAGCTGACCCTCACGGCCGAACGTGCGAGCGCGACGACCTGCCGCTGTCCGCCGGAGAGCATCTCGACCGGCCGGGTGACCGGCGCCGTGGTCACCCGCAGGGCCTCGAGTTCGCGTCGCGCCTCGCGGCGCATGGCCTTCTTGTCGAGGATGCCGAGCCAGCCGAGCGGACCCTTGCGCACCGGTTCGCGCCCGAGCGTGAGGTTCGTCGCGATGTCGGCGGCGTCGATGAGCGCGAGGTCCTGATAGACCATCTGCACCCCGGCGTCGGCCGCATCCCGTGGCGAGCGGAAGTCCTTCGGCGTGCCACCGACTTCGATCTGTCCTGCCGAGGGGCGGTGAGCCCCCGACATGACCTTCAGGAGCGTCGACTTGCCCGCGCCGTTGTCGCCGAGGACGGCGACGACTTCACCAGGGTGCACCTCGAAGTCGACGCCGTCGAGCGCCTTGACGAAGCCGTAGTTGAGGTCGATGCCGGTGAGCCGCAGCCCTGGCGTGGTCGAAATGACGGCCATGTCATGCCTCCTGAGGGGTGACGACGGATGCCGGCTTGGGGTCCGCGAGAGTGGCGCTCGGCGGCGGCGCGAGCCGCTTCGCGACAGCGGCCGACATCACCCGCTCGAACGAGAGCGCGAGGATCAGCAGCACGCCGGTGACGATCGTCGCCCAGTAGGGCGGGATGCCGCGGATGATGAGCGCGCTCGCGATCGTCGCGATGATGATCGCGCCGACGAGGACCCGCGGCAGGCTGCCGCGGCCGCCGGTGAGTGGCATGCCCGACAGAGCCACCGCCGTGATGGCGCTGAACAGCAGGTCGACGCTCGGGTTCGGAGATGCCTGCGTCGTCGTCGCCATCACCAGCACGCCGCCGATCGCGGCACAGATGCCGGAGAGGATGAAGCCGAGGATGCGGTAGCGATCCGCCCGGATGCCGACGCGGCGGACGGCCTCGATGTTGCCGCCGACCGCCATCACGCGCACGCCCGAGCGGGTCTGCGTCAGATAGAACCAGCCGACGAGGTAGACCACGCCGACGACGATCACGGGCGCGGGAATCCCCCAGTAGCGGGTGTTGCCCATCCAGGTGAGCTGGTCGATCCCGGTGACCGGCACGCCGCCGGATGCGACCTGTGCGAGGCCCGTCAGCACCGTCAGCGACGCGATCGTCACCACGAGCGGGTTGAGGCCGCGCTGCACGAGGGTGCCGTTCACCGCCCCGACGGCGACACCGACCGCGATCGCGGCGGCGAGGCCGAGCCAGACCGGCGCACCCGACTTGATGATGAGCGCGGCGACGACGGCCGCCATGGTCGCGGAGCCGGGGATCGACAGGTCGAGCGCGCCGCTCAGGATGCCGAAGCCGACCGCCGCCGCGAAGATGGCCGTCAGCGCCGCCGCGTTCGCCACGAGCGCCGCATTGGCGATGGTGAAGAAATAGGGGCTCGCCCAGAAGGCGAAGATGACGACCAGCAGCAGCCAGAGCACGAGGATGCCCCAGTTGCGCAAGAAGATGAGCACCTTCACTCCGGTGCCACCGCTCGTGTCGATGGCGGGGAACGCGCGCGTCTCGCTGGCCACCCCTCCGCGGGGCGTGGCCCCCGCGGAGGTGGCGTCGTTCTGCTGGTCGGTCATCGTCATCCTGTCTCTTCCCTTGGACCGTCTACTTCTGGATGACGGTGATCGGAATGGTCAGCTGCTGTCCGGGTGCCGACGGGTCTGCGGCGAGGGTGTGCAGTTCGGCGAGGTTCTGTGCGATGTCCTTCTGGAAGTCGAACGCGACCTCGGCGTAGAACTCGCCGTTGGCGACGGCGGCCTTGGCCTCATCGTTGCCGCCGGCTCCGACGATGCACAGCTTCGACGGGTCTTTGCCCGCGGCCTTGAACGCATCCAGTCCGCCGAGGCTCGACTCGTCGTCGGTCGCGATCATCGAGTTGGCGTCGGGCGAGGCCTGCAGGGCGCTCGAGACGATCTGCTGCGAGCCGAGGCGGTCCTTGGCATCCTGCTCGTTGACGAATGTCGCGTCGGGCGAGCCCGCCGCCACCGCGGCCTTGATGGCGTCGTTGATCGCGGCCGTGCTCTGCGCGCCGCTGGGGCTCTTCAGGAAGATGATCTGGCCCTTGCCGTCGAGCCGCTTGTTGATGCAGTCCGAGGTGAGGGTGCCGATCTGCGTGCCGTACGCCTTGTTGTCGGTGTTGCTGAAGGTGATGCCGGCGGCGCCGTCCTGCATGCCGTAGTCAGCCGGGACGCCCGCTGCGAGGACGACGATCCCCTTGTCGAGCGCCGACTTCAGCGCCGACGCCACGGCGGGAGCGGATTGCGGAATGACCCAGATCGCGTCGACCTGGCCGAGATCCACCCACTGCTGGATCTGCTGCTGCTGTGTCGAGGGGTCGCCCTTGGCGTCGGCGGTGATCACCGTGTCGCCCTGCGCCTGCGCCATGGCGGTCATGCCCTGAGACATGCCGATGAAGGCCGGGATCTGCATCGAGAACGGCGAGAAGCCGATGCGCAGCGGCTTGGCGGCGGTGGATCCGGACGAACTCGCGGACGGGGCGGCGGTGCCTCCACCGCTGCTGCAGGCCGCCAGCGACAGGCCGACGGCGATGGTGAGGGCCACGGCCAGTGGCCGCAGGACGGAACGGACGGGACTCTTGCTGCGGGACATGGCGTGCACCTTTGCGTCGCGATCGGCCGGGCGCCGAGCTGTTGCAGTCGTTTCTACCAGACTTTTCATTGTTTGAATAGCACTTTCACCAGGTGAAGCGATGCGTTATGCTTTCGATATGGTGGACATCTCCGGGCGACTCCCCTTGCTGACACCCGGCATGATGACCCCCGAACAGCACGAACTCTACGGTGCGATCGTCGGCGGTCCGCGCGCCGCGGGGCCGCAGCATTTCGCGCTGACCAACCCGGACGGGTCGCTGACGGGCCCCTTCAACGCCCTCCTCCTCGTTCCTCCGCTCGGGAGGGCCGTGCAGGCGCTCGGCGCCGCCGTCAGGTACGAGACGTCGCTGACCGATCGCGAGCGCGAACTCGCGATCCTCGTCGTTGCCGCGCGGTGGGACAGCGAGTTCGAGCGCATGGCACACGAGGCCGTGGGCCGGGCGGCCGGGCTCGACGATGACGAGCTCAGCGCCGTCCGCAACGGCGGCATCCCCTCCCTCGAGGATCCGCGTGAGGACGCCTGCACCCGCTTGGCCCACGCGATGGCTCGTGGTGATGTCGACGATGCGCTGTGGGCGGATGTCGCCCCGACCGTCTCGCACGAGACGGTGTTCGAACTCGCGACGCTCGTCGGGTACTACGCGCTCCTCGCGCTGCAGCTGCGCGTATTCCGGATCTGATCACACCTCGCACCATCAACAAGAACAACCACCGTCGCGAAGGAGCGAAATGACAGACACGGATGCTGCACGCTACGCCGTCAACGAGGACGATCCGGGCTTCCAGCCGCCCGCGTTCTTCGCCCCGGGCGAGGCCGAGCTCCAGCATCCGTCGCGAGCCGACATCCATCGCGCACTCACGTACTCGATGCCTGACGGGTACCGTCCCCTGCAGCTCGACCTGTACGTGCCGGCCGATCGCTCGGGACCCGTGCCCTGCGTCGTCTGGATCCACGGTGGAGCATGGCTCTTCGGCACCCGCCTGGCGCCGCCGGACTACTGGCCTGCGGGCGCGCTCTTCCAGGCAGCCGTGGATGCCGGGCTCGCCGTCGCGTCCATCGACTACCGGCACTCGCGCGAAGCGCCGTTCCCGGCGCAGCTGCACGACGCGAAGGCCGCGATCCGGTATCTCCGGCACTTCGCCGGCCAGGTCGGCATCGACCCCACCCGGCTCGGAGTCTGGGGCGAGTCCGCCGGCGGCCACCTCGCGGCGCTCGTCGCCCTGATCGACGACCCCGAGCTGGAGGGGGCCGACGGAGTCGTAGGCCCGGCCAGCTCTGTGAGCGTCGTTGTCGACTTCTACGGGGTCGCGGATGTCGACATCCTGCCGTCGTTCTTCGATGCGATGCCGCAGGAGTGGATCGAGGAGCTGAGGGCGAAAGGCGATCCCGGGGCGGCTGAGCCCATCGACGTGCTGCTCGCGGCTTCCCCACTCCCCCGAGACGAGGCGCGTCGGCTCGTCTCGCCGGTAACGCACGTCACGGCGGACGCACCCCCGTTCCTGCTCATCCACGGGGAGGACGATGCCCTCGTGCCGATCGGCCAGAGCGAGCAGCTTCTCACCGCGCTCGAGGCTGCAGGCGCCGAGGTCGAGCTCGTGCGGGTGCCGGGCGCGGATCACGTGTTCCTCGGCACCGACCCGATGCCCCAGATCGAGCGGGCGGTCGCGTATCTGAGAGACAAGCTGGGCTTGTGAGCGTCGACACCATCGCGTCGGCCACCTGGATCCGCCCGCACGAAGAGGACGCGCCCGCCGCCGGGCTCCGTCCTGCGTACGAGCTGAGCCGGGACTTCGAACTCGCCATGGTCCCCGAATCGGCGACCATGGCCGTCACGGCGCACGGACTCGTCGAGGTGTTCCTCAACGGGGTGCGGGTGGGTGACGACGAACTCGTCCCGGGCTTCACGTCGTACCGCAAGCGCCTGCAGGTGTTCTCGTACGACATCGCGGCACTGCTGCGGCCGGGCTCGAACCGCGTCGAGGCGCTGCTCAGCGACGGCTGGTTCCGCGGCCGGCACGGCTTCGAGCGGCGCCCGGACGGCTTCGGCGATGAGACCGCCCTGCTGCTCGCGATCGAGGCGGGGAATGTCCGCGTCGCGACGGATGCCGCATGGCAGTCCCGCGCGAGCGCCATCACCCGGGCCGACCTCATGGACGGGCAGGCGACCGACTTCCGGCTCGTGGAGGGCGACCGCCCGTGGTCTCCGGTCTCCGTCGCCGCCGGAGGACTTTACGACGACCGCGACCGGCTGGTCGAGGCATCCGATGTCCGCGTCCGCCGTATCGAGACGCTCGCCCCCACTGCGGCCACCCGCCCGCGACCGGGAACAGTCGTGATCGACGTCGGGCGCGACATCAACGGCTGGCTCCGCATCGCCGACCTCGGCCCGCGCAACACCCATCTCAGGCTCACGCACGGCGAGGTGCTCGACGCGGACGGGCTCGTGTCGATGGAGAACCTGCGAGCCTTCGTGTTCGCGACGGGCGAGCGGCTGCCGGCCGGCCAGGTCGACGACGTCGTCTCGGCGGGCCGCGAGGGCGAAGTCTTCGAGCCGCGGCACACGACCCACGGCTTCCGTTATGTGCAGATCGACGGGGTTCCGGGCGGCTGGGATGCCGAGGCCGTGCGCGCCGTCGTCGTGCACAGCGATCTTCGGCCCGCCGGCGAATTCGCCTGCAGCGACGAGCGACTCGACGCGCTGCACGACCTCGCGGTGTGGAGCCTGCGAGGCAACGCGTGCGACATCCCGACCGACTGCCCTCAGCGCGAACGCTCGGGGTTCACCGGCGACTGGCAGGTGTTCGTCGACACGGCCGCGATGCTCTACGACGTCGAGGCCTTCTCGGCGAAGTGGCTCGACGACCTCGCCGCCGATCAGTGGCCCGACGGCCGGGTGCCGACCGTGATCCCGAACCCTGCCGGCGACGGCCCCTCCGGCGTCGTGTTCGAAGACCTGTCGGCAGGCTCCGCCGGGTGGGGGGATGCCGCGGTGCTGGTGCCGTGGGAGCTCTGGCGTCACTACGGCGACCTCGAAGCCCTGCGCCGCCGCCTGCCGTCGATGCGCCGCTGGGTCGAGTACGCCGCCGGCGCGGCGGCCGGGGGCCGGCATCCGGAACGCTCATCTTCCCGCCCCCAGGCGGCCCCTCACGAGCCGTACCTCTGGGACACGGGGTTCCACTTCGGCGAGTGGCTCGAGCCCGGCGTGCCGCCACGGCCGGATCCGACCGCCGACCACAGCATCGTCGCCACGGCGTTCCTGCACCGGTCGGCGGCGCTGCTGGCGGCGAGCGCCACCGTCGTCGGCGACGGCGAGGTCGCGACCTGGGCGCAGGGTATCGCCGCCGGTGCCCTCGCGGCGTGGCGCGCCGAGTTCGTCACCACGCCTGGCCGCCTCGCCATCGAGTCCCAGGCGAACTACACCCGGGGTCTCGCATTCGAGCTGTTCGCCTCCGAGGACCGTCCGCTCGCCGCCGAGCGGCTGGCCGAGCTCATCGCCGAGGCCGGCGGTCACCTCGGCACCGGATTCCTCAGCACCGGGCAGCTGCTGCCGGCCCTCGCCGACAACGGCCAGGTCGAGACGGCGTATGCGACGCTGCTCTCGACCGGCATCCCGTCGTGGCTCGGCATGCTCGATCGGGGCGCGACGACGGCGTGGGAGTGGTGGGATGCCGTCGGCGACGACGGCGCCGTGCGCGGCTCGCTCAATCACTACAGCAAGGCCGCCGTGGTCTCATTCCTGTACACGCACGTGGCCGGCATCCGCCTCGACGCGAACCCGGATGCCGCATCCGCTGCGTTCCGTCGCGTGCGGATCGCGCCCGTCCCCGGCGGGGGGCTGGCGTGGGCGCGCGCCGCGATCGACACGCCCCGCGGCCCCCTCCGCTCGGAGTGGCGCGTCGACGACGGCACGTTCACTCTCGAGGTCGAGATCCCGGACAGCACGATGGCGACCGTTGCATTGCCTGATGGAGCACGCCGCACGGTGGCGGAGGGGCGGCACGCGTTCACGGCATCCCTCCTCAATCCGGCCGCCCGATCGGAGGAGGCCACATGACCGGCTACCGCAACCCGGTGATCCGTGGCCATGCCCCCGATCCGAGCGCCGTCCGCGTCGGCGACGACTACTTCCTCGCCAACTCGAGCTTCGGATTCCTGCCGGGCATACCGATCTCGCATTCAACCGACCTCGTGAACTGGCGCACGATCGGATTCGCCGCGACGCGGCCTGCTCAGTATCGCCGCGACGGCGAATCCGGCCCTGTCAACCTGTTCGCGCCGACGCTCCGGCACCACGACGGTGTGTTCCACCTCGTGTGCACGAACCAGGCGGACGAACAGGGGAACTTCCTGCTGCGCGCCGACGACCCGGCGGGCGAGTGGTCCGATGCGGTGTGGCTGGACCGCGAAGCCTTCGACCCGTCCCTCTTCCGCGACGAGGACGGGCAGTGGTACTACACGCGGCGCACACTCGAGTTCCGCCCGGATGGCGATCTCGGCCCCATCGTGCAGACCACGATCGACCTCGACAGCGGCGCCCTGGGCGAGTTCCACGCGATCACGGCGAACAACCGCGGATTCGAGAGCAACGACATCGAAGGACCGCACCTGTACCGTCGCGGTGATTGGTACTACCTCACGGCCGCCGAAGGCAGCAGCTGGAAAGGCCACATGCAGACGATCGGCCGTGGCCGCACGCCGTGGGGCCCATTCGAGCCCGCGCCGGACGGACCGATCCTCACGCACCGCCACCGCGTCGCGCATCCGATCCAGACGGTCGGCCACGCAGAGCTCATCGACGACGGGGCAGGCAATTGGTGGGCGTTGTCGCTCGGCACCCGGCAATCGCCGTTCGCGAGCCACCATCTGCTGGGTCGCGAGACCTTTCTCACCCCGATCGAGTGGCCCGACGGCGGCTGGCCCTCGGCCGTCAACCGCGGCACCGAACCGGCCTACGAAGGGGTGACACTGCCGGGCGGCGGTCGGCCCGACACGGACCACAAGGTCCGAGACTCCCTGTGGCTGCGCGGTTGGCGCACGCTGGGCGGACCCGATCCGCGTCTCGATCCACGAGCCGACGACCGCGCCATCCGTCTGCCGGCCGGGGCCGATCTCACGGCCCGCCCCCTGCTCGGCGCGCTGCTGCGCGCGCAATCCGAGTACGACCAGACCTTCGAGTCGACGATCGAGTCCGATGCCGGGGTGATCGCGGGCGTGGCCGTCTACGCGAACTCCACGCATCACTACTCCGCGCTCGTGACGGGCCACGGAGACGAGCGCCGCATCCGGTTCCGTCGCGTCGTCGACGATCTCTCGACCGAGACCTGGGCGGCGTTACCGGGCGATCACGCGATCCGGCTGCGGATCACAGCATCCGCGCTCGAGTACATCTTCGAAATGCAGCTCGACGACAGCTGGCTGCCCGTGGGCACGGGCGGCGCCCGCCTGCTGTCGGCCGAAGCGATCGAGTGGTTCACGAACGTGAACTTCGCCCTCGCCGCAATCGGCGATGCCGGCAGCGCCCTGTTCACCTCGACACGCGTGGGCATCCCCGACACCATCCGCACGCCGTCGTTCCAACTCCCATACTGACCCTTCGAAAGGCACCACTATGACCGTTCCCACCTTCCCCGCTGACTTCCTCTGGGGTGTGGCGACCGCCGGCCACCAGAACGAGGGCGACAACGTCGACAGCGACACGTGGTTCCTCGAGAACGTGACCCCTTCGGTGTTCCAGGACCGTTCCGGCAAGGCCGCGAACGGATGGGAGCTGTGGGAATCCGATCTCGACCTGGTCGCCGGCATGGGCCTGAACGCCTACCGCTTCTCGGTGGAGTGGGCGCGCATCGAGCCCGTCGAAGGCGAATTCTCCGAGGACGCCCTCGCACACTACGAGGCCGTCGTCGATGGATGCCGCGCCCGCGGCCTCGCTCCGATCGTCACGTTCAACCACTTCACGTCGCCGCATTGGTTCGCGGGGCGCGGCGCGTGGCTCGACCCCGAGGCGCCCGCCCTGTTCGCACGGTATGCCGGTGTCGTGATGGACCGCTTCGGCGACCGGATCGCACTGGCGATCACGTTCAACGAGCCCGACCTGCCCGAGATGCTCACGTGGGCCCGCCTGCCCGAGTTCGTCGTCGAGCTCGAGCGCAAGACGCTGGAAGCCGCCACTCGCGAGGCCGGCGTCGAGAAGTACCGCGCTGCGAACGTGATGCTGCGCGAAGACTTCGCCGGCATGCGCGCAGGAATGACAGCCGGACACCGAGCGGCCAAAGCCGCGATCAAGGCGCGTCGCGACGACCTCCCGGTCGGACTCTCGATAGCCATGGTGGACGATGTGGCGATTCCCGGAGGCGAGGCGACCCGCGACCGCAAGCGCGCCGAGGTGTACGAGCACTGGCTCGAGCTGGCACGCGACGACGACTTCGTCGGCGTGCAGAACTACGAGCGCTACTACTACGGACCCGACGGTGCAGTGCCCGCGCCGGACGGGGCCACAGGACTCGTGGGCCTGTACGGCGGCGTCGAACCCGATTCACTGCGAGGAGCCGTCGAGTACACCTATGAGGTCACGGGCCGGCCGGTGCTGGTCAGTGAACACGGCATGAGCACGGAGGATGACAGCCGCCGCGCCGGCTTCATCGAGCCTTCACTGGTGGGGCTCAAGCAGGCGATGGATGCCGGCGTCCCCGTGCTCGGCTACTGCCACTGGACGCTCATCGACAACTTCGAGTGGATCTTCGGGTACGGACCGAAGCTCGGGCTGCACAGCGTGGACCGCGAAACCTTCGAGCGCACGCCGAAGCCGAGCGCCGGGGTGTACGCCGAGCTGGTGCGCGAGGCGCGGGGGGAGTAGCCCGGCATCGATCCCCTGAGCCTCCCGATGGCGATCCCCGAGCCTGCCGAAGCGTCTGGGGCCCGAGGCTGCCCGCCCGCGCGTGCCTTCATCACGTCCGTCTCACCAGAAGCTCCGTCAGGCGTATCGCGGATTTCGTCACCGGGCGCCACCTGCCCGACGAGTCATTCCACGGCGGTGCCTGCACCTCGGGCACGCCGCGATTCATGCGGATCTTCCACTGGTGCCACTCGAGGAATCGGTGATGGAACCAGCAGAGCATCACGCCGTTGTCGGTGTGCGTGGGGCCGCCGTGCGCGGACTCGACGACATGGTGGATTTCACACCATGCAGCCGGAACTGCGCACCCTGGAATGATGCAGCCACCGTCGCGCAAAGCGATCGCGCGCCGCTGATGGCGGTTGAACACCCGCTCCTATGTGCCGATCTGGACAATGCGCCCGTCTTCGCTGATCACGATTCGCTGCATCGCGCCGGCGCAGGCGACTCGATGGGCGGCACCTATCGGCATCGGCTCGATGCAGCTGTCGGAATGCGCCAGCCCACGCCCGTCCAGGAGATCGGATTCGCGAACCGCGACGACGAGCGTCGGTGCCGAGCCGCCAATGGTGGGCAACGTGCCGCTCGCGGCCGCTGCGAACAGGGCAGTGGCCAACGCATCGTGACGGCGCTGTGCCGGGCGTCGCTCATCGGGCGGGACGAAGTCGGACCCGTCAGCGGCGCCATCCGCCTCGGGGTGGAAGCGCACGCCGCCTGTGTCGTCATCCCCGCGAGGGTGGGAGAGTGCGTCGCAGATGCGCTGAAACTGCGCGGCGACCTCCGGCAGGAGGGCGCCGTGGATGGGGACGACCCCACTGCGAGGCCGGCCCAGCGAAATCGTGCGCGCATGGAGAGCCTCGCGCTCGCGGGGTTCGCTGCCGTCTGGGTCGAGCGCGCTCGCCCACGCTGTCGCGTGCAAGCGGAGGATGTCGGCACTCGCCGCGGGCGCGGCATCCGGACCGTCACCCCGAGCCGTCGCCGCAAGCGCCTGATCGGCGGCCAGCACGGCATCTCGTTCGACACGTCGCTCGAGATCGGCGAGCGCGCCTGCGACCGCGAGAACTCCGTCGACGCCGACCACACCGTCGAGGAGCGCCTCGCGGATCGAAGGCAGTCGAGCAGGCAGCTTCCCACCCGTGATTGTCGATGTCTCGCGATCAACTGCTCGGGCCGCCCGCTGCAGCCGCGACGCGGACTGGGCACTGAGGAGAGTGGTGCGCTGCACCAGTTCAATCACGTCGTGGCACCCGAACCGCGATGTCAGCCGAGCCTCTCGGTCGCCGGTCTCGGAGCGACTTGCCACCCGGCCGACGCCCTCGATGAGCAGAGCTTCGGTGTTGCGCAGAAGTCGACCGGCCAAGGTGAGCAGGAGCACAGCGTCAGCGTCGGCGAGCGACTCCAATCCGACTCGCGCGAACCGGCCCACGACCTCTCCGACCTGGCCGGCGAGCCTCGCCAGATCGGCGACTTCGAGGTTGTCCACGCACCCATCCTGGCGAGGGCCTCCGACATTCCGGGCCGCCAAGGGCCCAGTTCAGGCCGGATTTACTCCCTGTTCATAGTCCGGATAAAGCCACACTTGGGGAGGAGTCAACGCCTGTCACTGACCCGTCGAAGGGCCCGATGCGGGCACCTCACCACGTACAGCCACCGGGTCAGGGTGCATGCTGGAACCGTGACAACGCGCGGGCTGGTCTCCATCGGGGTCGCGGCGGCCGTCGGGCCGGAACTCGTCGAGTGGCTGGCGCCGGCGATCGAAGAGGCGGGCTTCCACGCGCTATGGGTGAACGACATCCCCGGGGCCGACGCTCTCGGGGTGCTCCAGGCGGCGGCGAAGGCCACGACGCGCCTCGGGCTCGCGACCGGCGTGCTTCCGGTGGATCGCCGCTCCCCCGCGCGGATCATCGCCGACGTGGCCGAGCGCGGCCTTCCGCAGGAGCGCCTGACGATCGGGGTCGGCGCGGGCCTCGCGACGACCGGCGCGCTCGACCTCGTGGGCGACGCGGTCGCCGAGCTTCGCGACTCTCTTTCGGCGAGGGTCGTCGTCGGAGCACTGGGTCCACGGATGCGCCGGCTCGCCGTCACCGCGGCCGACGGCGTGCTGCTCAGCTGGCTGACGCCCGAGGTCGCACGCGAGCAGGGAGCCGAAGCGCGGGGCGCGGCATCCGGTGCCCATGTCGCGCTCTATGCCCGCACCGCTCTCGATCCCGCCGCGCGTGAGCGGCTGGATGCCGAGGCGCAGCGCTACGCCGCCATCCCCTCGTACACCGCGAACCTCGCCCGCCACAGCATGCCGGTCGGCGACACGGTGCTCGACGCGAGCCGGCAGCTGGTCTCGCAGCGCCTCGAGGCATACCGGGATGCCGTGGACGAGGTCGTGCTGCGCGCCATCACACCCGCCGACAGCACCGAGGACTACATCGACTTCATCGACGGGGCGCGCGCGCTGCTCTGAGTTCAGTCGCTCTCGATCGACGATCGCGGGTTGAGCGGAATGCGCGGCGGCATCACTCCGAGCGCGACGCCGCTATCGTCGATGCGCGCGACGCACTCCCACGGGATGATGCGCGAGTCGCGGTGCAGCCACTCGACGATCCGCGCGATGACGGCGGGCGCGTTGACGGCACCACGTTCGTAGCCGTAGTACGACAGCCTGCTGTGCGGGCTGACGATGAGGGCGATCAGTTCGAGGTCGCCCTCGCGGCGTCCGCGGCGGGCGCCGCGGCGGAAGCGCACGTCGACCACCCGACCGAGCGACTCGCCGTGCGGCGCGCGCACGGGCTGATCGAACAGCTCACTCAGGAGCATGGCGACCTCCCGGGATGCGGGCGATGATCACGTCGCGGAACCAGCGCTCAAGCCAGGTGGCGTCGAGGTCGTCGGCGTGCACGGCGAGCTCGATCACGGTGTCGAGACGCGTGACGTCGTCCCAGGGGATCGGATCCAGGCGCGAGCGCGGCATCCGTCCCCCGAAGATGCGCGGCAGGACCGCGGCCCCGACGAGCAGGGCCGAGACCGTGGGCGGCGTGGAGTGGTCGACCGCCTCGCCCAGCTCGATACCCGACAGCTCGACGTCGTCGACGGTGCTGACCGGCACCCCGTCGGGGTCGAGCATCTGGCGGTCGAGCACCTGCAGCTGTGCGTCGACGCCGCGGCCGTCGGGATCGCGGTACCACTCGAGGGGATGCTGGGGTTTGGTCGCGCGGGTCATGCTGATCCCATTCCGGACACGATGAGAAGAGGGATGGCCGCGACGGCGGCCACGAGGATGATGACGAGGAACACGATCCCGGCGCCGTTCCTGAATCTTCCGTTGACTTCGTCGCCCATGTAGCCGGGATCGTTGGCGACGACGAGGATCGGAAAGTAGGTGAGCGGCAGCGCCACCGCTGAGAACACGACCGAGAGCTCGGTCACGGTGATGGGGTCGACCCCGGTCGCGAGCACACCGCCGCCGATCAGCAGGCAGATGATCATCGCCACGTGGAAGCGCGCGGCCTGCGCCGGCCGGCGGAACTTGCCCCAGCTCCAGCCGAAGAACTGCGCGAGCGTGTAGCCGCTGGACAGGGTCGTCTCGAGCGCCGCCCCGAACGTCGCAGCCAGGATCCCCACGATCACGAAGGCGAGTGCGAGCTGCCCGCCTGCCTGTGCCACGGGGAGCACTACCTGCGACAGCGTCGTCACCTCGATCGCCTGCGGCAGAAGGACGACGGCGGCGCACGCGGCGATCGCGAGCGAGAGGATGCCACCCAGCGGGAACCCCACGAAGACGTTCGCGCGCTCGGTCGCCAGATCCTTGCTCGTCCACTTCTCTTCGACGGCTCCCGACGAGAAGAAGAACACCTCGTACGGCGTCATCGCCGCCCCGAACAGCGCGACGGCGAAGTACCAGTACGACACGGGGCTGTCGGATGCCGGCCCCCAGGGCTGGGTGGCCTGGGTGCCGAGCTGCCCCCAGTCCGGTTTCAGCAGGAACAGCGCCACCACGAACACGATCAGCGTGAGCCCGAGAAGCCCCGCGACGTTCTCCATCGTGCTGAACTTCGTCCGCCAGATGACGATCCAGACCCCGAACAGCGCGACGGGGATCCACAGGCCCGGGCCCACACCGGCGGCCAGCTGCAACGCAAGCGCGATGCCGCCGATCTCGGCCGTCAGGGTGAGCAGGTTGATGAGGAACGAGGCGCCGAGATTCGCGAGCCCCACGCGTGGCCCCAGCCGTTCGCGGATGATCTCGAAGGTCGCGCGCCCGCTCACCGCGGCCACCCGCCCCGCCATGTCGGCGTAGAGGCAGATCCCGGAAACGCCGATGAGCACCACCCACGCGAGGCCCAGGCCGAACTTGGCGCCGACCACGGCGTTGGTGACGAGATCTCCGATGTCGACGAACCCGCCGATGGCGGTGAGGATGCCGAGAGCGACGGCGAAGAGACCCTTCATCCGGTCTTCTCCAGCGCACGCAGGTCTTCGACGGAGGCGGTGAGCGCGTCGAGCCCGGCGGACGGGTCGCCGCCTTGCGCGACGTGCACCGCTTCGAGAGATGCCCGGACGCCCGACAGCGCCTGGGCGCGGTACTCCGCGTCAGCGGCATCCGCCGCCTGGTGCATCTCGAGTTCCTTCTCGGTGCCCGACAGGTTGTCGGCCATGTCGCCGAGGAGTGCCGTGAGCGTGCCGGGCAGGATGCCGCCCTTATCGTCGAGTTCGAGCCCCAGCTGGGCGGAGGCGCCGGAGCTGATCGCAGCCGCCACAGCCGAAGTCAACGCGGGGTCGATCGGCGCCGACGAGCACCCGGCGAGCGCGAGGACCGCCGTCAGGAGGAGGGCTGCTGCACCTGGGCGGCGACTCATCGTCGACCCCTCACTTGCGCTTCGTCCATTGCTGCGGGCCCCTCCCGGAACGGACGCTAGCGGCCCGATCGACGCGCGTCGCGGGGCTTGACAACCACCCGCCGCAGGGTAAGCCGGGGCCAGCCTTTCGGTGGCGTGCCGGGGATCTGCGGGGGTGAGACGAGGGCGTCCAGCAGGGTGAGGGCCGCGTCCTGTGGCGCGTCGGGATCGAGCATCCACTGCGCCTGCAGACCGTCCGAAGCGGCGATGACGAGAGCGGCGATCGCCTCGGGATCGAGGTCAGCGCGGATGCGACCGGCGGACTGGTTCTGTCTCACCCGGGCTGCCAGATCGTGTCGCAGTCGAGCGAACCGCGTCGTCGCGAACTCGTGCGCAGCCGGGTGCCCCTCTTCGAGCGCCGCGGCCACGAGGGTGGAGTAAAGCTGCACGAGCCCGACGACCTCGCGGTTGGCTGCGGCGGATCGTCTCATCATCTCGACGGGGGTGGCCTCGGCATCCACCGGCTTGCGTGCGCCGCCTTGGCGCTCGGACTCGCGGTACACCTCGACGAGCAGCTCCTCGAGCGAGCCGAAGTAATGCGCGAGAGCGGCATGCGTCACGCCCACCTCGCGTGCGATCGCACGCATGCTCGTCCGGTCGGAGCCGCGCTGGGCGAAGACCTCGATCGCGCGGTCGAGGATCTCCTGCCTGCGCGCGACACCCTTCGCGTACGACCCGCGGGACTGCGGTGGGCGAGAGGGTTGGTCGGGCATATCTCCATCCTAGTGGATAAAACCTCCACCTGGAGGTTTTTGTGGTACGGTGAATTCGCGGCCCTGCCGCAGCAAGGTCACCGACGACACTCAAGGAGCACTCACCGATGCCGGTCCTCACCTCCGTCCAGCTGTTCACCGTCAACACGGCACTCGAAGCCGACCTCGACGGCACGCTCGCCGAAATCGCCGCCCGCGGATTCACCGCGGTCGAGCCGTATGACTTCGTCCGCCGGGCCGAGCCCCTCGCCGAATCCCTCAAGGCGCACGGCCTCACGGCCCCGACGGGACACGCCTTCCTCGCGTCCGAGTCGCTCGTCCGTCCCGACGGCAGCGGCACGACGGTCCCCGTCCCCTCCCACGACGAGACGTTCACCGCCGCGAAGACGCTCGGCATGTCGACCGTCATCGACCCGTACGTTGCTCCCGACCGGTGGACCACCACCGAGCAGGTCGAAGAGACCGCGCAGCTGCTGAACGCCGCCGCCGAAGCCGCAGCGGGATACGGAATCCGCGTGGGGTATCACAACCACGCGCATGAGCTCGAGGCGCAGTTCGACGGCGTCACCGGGCTCGAGCTGCTCGCGAGCCTGCTCGACCCCCGCGTGGTGCTCGAAGTCGACCTGTACTGGGCGGCCCGCGCCGGTGTCTACTCCCCGACTCTCCTGCAGAAGCTCGGCGACCGCGTCGTCGCGGTCCACGTCAAGGACGGCACGCTGGACCCCCAGGCGATCGCCGCATACCCGCCGGCCGACCAGGTGCCCGCCGGCCAGGGTGCGGTGCCACTGGCGGAAGCGCTGGATGCGGCATCAGCTCTGGAATTCGCCGTCGTGGAGTTCGACCACTACACCGGCGACATCTTCGACGGCATCGAAGCCAGCCGGGTGTTCCTCGACGAGCGGGCGGCCCGCTGATGGCGGCCGGAACCGTCGGCGTCGGCATCATCGGCGCCGGGAACATCAGCGATCAGTACTTGACGCACCTCACGAAATTCCCCGATGTGCGCTTGCTCGCGATCGGCGACCTGTTCGAGGACCGCGCGCAGGCTCAGGCCGACGCCTATGGCGTCCCGACAGGCGGCGGCATCCCGTCCGTGCTGGAGCACCCGGACATCGAGATCGTCGTCAACCTCACCATCCCCGCCGCCCACGTCGAGGTCTCCGAGGCCATCATCGCCGCCGGCAAGCACGTGTGGAGCGAGAAGCCCATCGGCGTGGACCGCGAATCCTCGCTGGGTCTGCTCGAGAAGGCGGATGCCGCCGGTCTGCGTGTCGGCATCGCCCCCGACACGGTGCTCGGCCCCGGCGTCCAGACCGCCAAGCGCGCGATCGCGCGCGGCGACATCGGGCGGCCGCTGTTCGCGCACACCTCGTTCCAGTGGCAGGGACCGGAGCTCTTCCACCCCAGCCCCGCGTTCCTGTACGCCCGCGGCGGCGGACCGCTGCTGGACATGGGCCCGTACTACGTGTCGGCCCTCATCCACTTCTTCGGCCCGGTTGCCGCTGTCGCGGCGCTCGGGCTGAAGGCCTCCGAGTCGCGGCTGGTGCAGGCCGGGCCCCAGACGGGCGACGACTTCCCCGTCGAGGTCCCATCGACGGTGTCGGTGCTCATGGAGTTCGAGGAGGGCGGGCAGGCGCAGAGCCTGTACAGCTTCGACTCGCCGCTGTTCCGTCACGGCGTGGTCGAGATCACCGGCACCGAGGGCACGATGGTGATCCCCGACCCGAACACGTTCGGCGGTGCCATCCGCATCACGCGTCCGCTCGCCGAGGTGTTCGTGCCGCCCGCACCGGTGATCCAGCAGGTCGACGACGTCCCCCAGGAGGGCGTGCTGGTCGGTCGCGGACTCGGTGTGCTCGACATGGCCCGGTCCATCCGCGAGAACCGTCCGCACGTGGCGACCGGCCGCTTCGGCTACCACGTGCTCGACACGCTGCTCTCGATCGAGGAGTCCGCCGAGGCCCGCCAGTTCGTTCGGGTGGCCAGCACCGTCGACGAGGTCGGGTCCCTTCCCGCGGACTTCGACCCGTTCGCGGCGACTCTCTGACGTCCACCGACTCCGGTCCCATCGGCCTCGTCCGGTGGGACGGGGGTCGGGTCGGCCGACCCGATGACGGGATGCCGCTCCCCCGCCATAATGAACGCCATGACCCTTCGGGACCTCGGCCTCACCGGCATCCGTGTCACCGACCTCTGCTTCGGGACGAGCCCGCTCGCGAACATTCCCGGACTCTACGGGTACGAGGTCGACGAGCAGCGGGCGATCGCGACGGTGCGCGCGGCGCTGCAGAGCCCGGTGCGGTTTCTCGACACCTCCAACGGCTACGGCCGGGACGGCGAGTCCGAGCTGCGGATCGGGGCGGCATTGCGCGAAGCCGGAGGTCTGCCCGTCGATTACGTCGTGGCGACGAAGGTCGATCCGCGTTCGGGATTCTCGGACTTCTCGGGCGCGCGCGTCTACGATTCGTTCCACGAGAGCCTCGACCGGCTGGGCCTCGACCGCGTCGCGCTCCTGCACCTGCATGATCCGGAACGGATCGGGTTCGCGGCATCCGTCGCCGCAGGCGGTCCTGTCGAGGCGCTGCGTGCGCTGAAGGACTCCGGCCGAGTGGATGCCATCGGCGTGGCGGGCGGGACGTTGAGCGTCATGCGGCAGCTCGTCGACACCGGGATCTTCGATGTCGTGCTCACCCACAACCGGTACACGCTGCTGGATCGCTCGGCCGACGCTCTCATCGCCCGTGCGCAGACGCTGGGCATGGGCGTGCTGAACGCCGCTCCGTACGGCGGGGGCATGCTCGCCAAAGGTCCCGCGACCACGAACCGGTACGCGTACGGCGAGCGCGGCGACGCGCAGAGCGCCGCCATGAGGATGCAGGAGGCGTGCGAGCGCTACGAGGTTCCGCTCGCCGCGGCGGCGCTGCAGTTCTCGCTGCGGGATGCGCGCATCACCTCGACCGTCGTCGGCGTCTCATCCCCCGAGCGGATCGCGCAGACGATCGCGCTGGCGGGCCACTCGATCCCCGATGAGCTGTGGGCGGAGCTGGAGTCCCTCACTCCGCCCCGCTCGGAGTGGATCGACGACTGAGCATCGACAGATACGCCGTGACACCGGCCTCGGCAGCGCTCGAGACATACTTCGCGGCCTCGGCGAGCGAGTCGCCGCCGTCGGCGCGAGCCGCAGCCGCCGCCGTCGAGATCACGACGATGCCGTCGCCCGCGAGGTCATCGCCGGTGAACGGCGAGATGCCCGGCACCGCGATGACCGGCACATCGTGGGCGCGGGCCTTCCGGGCGATCCCGACCGGGGTCTTTCCGAACCGGGACTGCTCATCCATCGACCCTTCGCCCACGACCACGACATCCGCCGCGCCGAGCTGCTGCTCCAGCCCGAGGATCTCGGCGAGCGAGTCCACGCCGCTGCGCACGTGAGCGCCCAGCACTGCCATGGCTCCGCCCGAGAAGCCACCGGCCGCGCCGCCGGTGGCCAGGATGTCCGCGTCCGAGACGGTCGCGTAGAGCCCGGCGAGCAGCTCCAGGCGTTCGTCGAGCACCTCGACCGTGGCGGCATCCGCTCCCTTCTGCGGACCGAAGATCCGTGCCGCACCCCGGTCGCCGGTCATCGGGCTCAGCACATCGGCGCACAGCTCGAACTGCGTGTCGCGCAGCCGGGGATCCGCCCGCGACGAGTCGACGGCGATCGCCGAGTCCGACTCGACCGGGTTCACGTCCGCGCCGTCGCCGTCCACGAATCGGAAGCCGAGTGCCCGGAGGGCCCCGGATGCTCCGTCGGTCGTCGCAGATCCGCCGACGCCGATCACGATCTTCGCGACCCCGGCATCCAGCGCCGCGCGGATGAGCTCACCGACGCCCCAGGTGTCCGCGGCGAGGGCTGTCGCGCCGTCCGGCTGCGACACGAGCCGCAGCCCGCTCGCCTCAGCCAGCTCGACGAATGCGGTGTCGTGCCGGATCGCCCAGGCCGCGGCCACCGGGTCGCCCAAGGGTCCGCGAACGGTCGTCACGCGGCGCTCGCCGCCACCGGCGACGACCGCGTCGACGGTGCCCTCGCCCCCGTCCGCGAACGGCAGCTCGACGATGACCGCGCCCGGGTCGGCCCGCCGGATGCCGTCGGCCAGAGCCTTCGCCGCCTCGATCGCGGTGAGCGTGCCCTTGTACTTGTCGGGCGCCACGAGGTACCGCCGGTCGCCGTGCATCACAAGCCGGCGAACGTCGACGCGAGCAGACGAGTGCGGGCTGCGAGCCCGCTGATGCGCGACTGGTCGAATCCGAACACCGCCGACCGGGTGCGGTCGTGGAGCGGGTCGCTGAACTGCGCAGGCAATGCTGACGCGCCGAGCATTCCGCCGAGGACGGACCCGACGGTGGCGCCGTTGGAGTCGGTGTCCCATCCGCCCTGCACCGTGTTGCCGACTCCGACCGCGAAATCTCCTTCGGACCAGAGCAGCCCCGCGGCGATCAGAGCCGCGTTGTTCACGGTGTGCACCCAGTCGTACTGCGCGTTGTCGCGCTGGATCGCGGCGAGAGCCTCGTCCCAGGAGGCACCCGTGCGGTGCAGTTCACGCACCCGGCCGATCGCCTCCGCCAGCCTCGACCCGGGCGGGATCACCGCCATCGATCGTTCGATGACGACATCCACACTGCTCTCGACCAGCGCGCAGGCGGTCAGCGCCGCGCTCCACATCTCTCCGTAGACGCCGTTCGCTCGATGGGAGAGGCGGGCGTCGCGGTACGCCAGCCGCGCCGCGGCGAGGGGACGCCCGGGATGCGTCCACCCGAACGCGTCGCCGCGGATGAGCGCCCCGATCCACTCCCGATACGGATTGCGCCGCTCGGCCGCGAGGTCGACCGGCACGCCGTGGAGGAGGTTCAGGTAGGTCGCGCGTTCGGCTGTGTAGACCCGTGCGTACGGAAGGTACGCGAGCCAGCCCTGCGCCACGTCTGCTGTCGTCATCCCCGGACCGTGCTGCTCGAGGAGCAGGATGCCGAGGATGGCATAGTCGATGTCGTCATCGCGATCCGAGCCGTCGATGTTGCCGCGTGTGGTGTGAGGCCAGTTCTCCTTGAACTCGAAACCTGCGGGCATCGGGGACAGGGCAGGGATGTAGTCGCGCAGCGGATAGCTGCCGGCGAGCTCCAGATACTCGCGGATGCGCGCGCTCGGCCAGGCGGTGCCCTCCTCGACGGGCTTTCCGAGGTTGCATCCGGCAATCCGGCCGAGCCAGGCTCCCAGGTAGCGATCCGCGTCGGGAAGGGGGGCGGGCTGCTCGGGCATCGAGGGCGGAAGGATGTCCTCGAGCGCGTCCGGCTCGTCGTAACGCCAGGATGCCAGTCTCGGCGCGTCCTCGACCTCGCGAAGGATGAGCTCGGCGGCGGCGATGTCGCCGGGATCCAATCCGGCCGCCAGCTCGGCCACCGTCGAAACGTCGTACCCGGACTCACGCCGCTGCCGGACCTCGGCAAGTGCCAGGTCGACAGGGACCAAGGGGTCATGCATGCGTCAACTCGCCGGCCGCAATCTGTCGTCGACCGCTTTGGCCGAGAACGTCTGGTCTATCACCATGTGCCTGGCTCCCTGGATGGCCGCGTCGGCCCCGAGTGAGCTCGCGGCGACGAACAGCTCGCGGGTGGCGAGCGGGATGGTGCGTTCGTAGATCCGATCCCGGACACTCTCGACGAGCACGTCTCCCGGATCGGCCATGATGCCGCCGATCACGACGACCGACGGGTTCAGCAGTGCGACGGAGGTCGCGAGCACATCGCCGATCAGCCGGCCGGCACGCTGGGTCAGCTCGACGGCGCGCGGGTCGCCGAGGTTGACGAGCCGATTGACGTCGCCGGCAGAACGGACGTCCTGGCCCTCCTCTCGCAGCATCCTGACGATCGCCCCGCCGCTCGCCTCGGTGGCGAGGCACCCGACGGCTCCGCACGTGCAGCGGTGGCCGACATCCGCCTCCATGATCCGGATGTGGCCGATGTCGCCTGCACCGCCGGCGATGCCCCGCTCCGGCTGGCCCCGCAGGATGATCCCGGCACCGATGCCGGTGCCGACCTTCACGAAGATCAGGCTCGGCGCGTCCGGATAGCGCTCCCGCGCCTCGCCCATCGCCATGAGGTTCGCGTCGTTGTCGACGAACACCGGCACGCCCAAGTGCTCCCGCAGCGTCTCAGCGATGGGGAAGTCGTGCCAGGCCCGCATCAACGGCGGATGGTTGGGTCGCTGGGTGGAGAACCGCACCGGGGCCGGGATGCCGACGCCGACGCCGACCACGGAGGCGATCGAGCGACCCGACCGCGCGAGCAGCTCGGTCAGGCGCTTCGACAGCGCACGGAGTGTGACCTCGGGCGGCGCCGCGATGTCGATCTCGGCGTGCGCCTGCATGATGATCTGGCTCCCGGCATCGAGGAGCGCCAGGTTGGCGTGCGTCGCACCGATGTCGACCGACAGCACCAGCTGCCGTGCCTCGTCGAAGCTCAGGATGCGCGCGGGCCGGCCGGTCGCCGCGGCCGCCTGGCCGGACTCACGGACATAGCCGGCGGCGATGAGCTGCGACATCCGCAGCGACAGCGTCGATCGCGAGAGTCCGGTGAGCTCCTGCACTTCACGCCGCGTGCGCGCCCGCCCGGATCGCACGAGTTCGAGGATCTCCCCCGCGCTGGCACTGGTGGATGCGGCCGCCATGTCGCATCAGCCTTTCTCTGCGCCCGCGGTCAATCCGCCGGTCAGCAGTCGCTCCGTCAGGAAGAACAGCACGATGATCGGGAGCGTCAGCACCACGGACCCTGCCATCAGCACTGTAGTCGGCACTTCGATGCTCCCCGACAGCTGCGCGAGCCCCAGCGAGACGGTCCACAGCGGGCGTCGATCGACGAGGAAGAGCAGTGCGAAGAGGAACTCGTTCCACGCGATCATGAAGACGAACAGCCCCGTCGCCATGATCGACGGCGTCGCCAGGCGGATGGTGATCCGCCGCAGCACCCCGATGCGGGAGAGCCCGTCCATGAGCCCCGCCTCCTCGATCGACTCGGGCACCGTCTCGAAGTAGTTGCGCATCATGTAGATCGCGACCGGCACCGTCTGCGCGGTGTAGACGAGGACGAGCCCGAGCAGCGACCCGCGCAGTCCCAGTCGCGTGAAGATCACGAACAGCGGGATGGCGATGACGATCGCCGGGAACAGGTAGGTCGCGAGGAAGAGCCCGCTGACCTGCCGCCGCCCGAAGAAGGGCAGCCGCGCGATCGCGTAGGAACCGGGGATTGCGATCAGAAGGGCCAGGATGACGGACGAGATCGCCACGATCGCGCTGTTGCCGAGGAAGGTGAGAAAGCCTTGGCCGCCCTCTGAGACCGGGGCGAGCACCGTCCGATAGGTGTCGAAAGTGAGTTCGTTCCATGCCGGGAAGAACTGGTCCGGGTTGCGGAGCAGGCTCTCGATCGGACGCACCGACAGCATCGCCATGTACGCGAACGGCACGAGGACTGCGATCAGAAACAGCGAGATCGTGACCCAGCGCAGAATACCGAGGAGGGTCCGCTGTCGCCCGGATCCCGGCGCACGGCCCCGCTTGCGGCTGTGAATGATGACTTCTTCGGCCGCGACGATGGAGGCTGTGGTGGTCATATCTTCTCCCCCCTCCGACGCATCATCAAGGTATAGAACGCCAGCATCAAGATGAGCAGGACCGCCAGGACGACCGACATCGCCGAGGCCGCGCCGACGTTACGCTGCACGGTCAGCAGGTCGAAGATCCGCACGCTCGCGACCTGGGTTCCGGCGGCTCCGCCAGTGAGCAGGAATATGTCGTCGAACTCGTTGAAGGTCCAGATCGTCCGGAGTACGGCGAGCACGCCGATCACAGGGATGAGCTGCGGCCAGATGATGTACCGGAACGTCTGCCAGGGGCCAGCGCCATCCACGAGGGCCGCCTCTTCCGGCTCGGTTGAGAGCGCCTCGAGCCGGGCCATGATGAACAGGAAGGCGAATGGGAAGTAGCGCCAGCCCTCGAATGCGATCACCGTCAGCAGCGCCGTCGGAACCGGGATCTGCATTCCGAGCAGATCCCACGTGCCTGTTGCCTGCGACAGGAACGGAATCGGCTTGTCCCAGCCGAGGACGTTCTGGCCGAACTGGTTGACGATGCCGAACTCGGGGTTCAGCATGACCTTCCAGACGAAGGTCACGGCCACCACGGGGGCGACATACGGCAACAGGAACGCGGCGCGCACGAGCGTACGACCCCGGAACGGGCGACGTACGACGATCGCCGCGATGAGTCCGAAGATGATGACCAGGGTGACCGAGCCGATGGTGTACTCGATCGTCGTCAACAGGCTGGTCCAGAGGGCTCCGTTTGCGAAGACGACGCGGAAGTTGTCCAGGGTGAAGTTGCCGAACGGGTTCACGGTGCCGATCTGGATCAGCTTGACGTGCTGGAAGGCGAGGAGCACCGACCAGATCAGCGGCACCACCACCACCATGACGACGATGACCAGCGTTGGGCTCATGAGCCAGAGGCCCGTGCGCGCGTCGTGCTGACGCAGGGTCACCCGCCGCTTGGTCCTGGTCGGCTTCGTGCCGGCCGGCGGGGACGGTACCGTGCCGGTCGCGGCGGGCTCGAGGTTCGTGTCTGCAGCCATCATGTTCTCTCCCGTGTGGCGCCCGAACCTGAGGGATTCGGGCGCCACACGCCTCGGTCAGAGGCCGAGGTCTCCCTTGATGGAGTTGGCCTGGTCCGCGGCCTTCTTCGCGGCGTCTTCCGCGCTCAGGCCGGAGTTGATGGTCTCAGACAGCACGCCCGGAAGCACGAACTGTCCGCCGACGGCGCCCGCGAGGGCTCCTTGACCTTGGGGCAGGCCCCACCGGTTGAACGAGTTCGGTGCTTCGACCAGCGACTTCAGGACATCTTCACCGTAGATGGAGGACAGCAGCTCCTTCGAGTCGACGCCGACCTTCATGCCCTTCCACGCGTCGGTGAATTTGGAAGGATCGTCGGCGGTGCCCAGGCGCGTGGGGATCTTGCCCTCAGGAGCGATCGCCAGCCAGTCGGGGTAGGCGTCATTCATCATGTACTTGATGAGATCCTGCGTGCCCTTGGAGGCGCCCGTCATGACCGACCAGGACACGATCTCTCCGAACGAGGCCGGCTCGCTGCCGTCCGGTCCCTGAACTGCGCTGACGATCCCTGTGTTCTTGGCGAGGAATGACGGATCCGTGCACTCGGGGCAAGTCGGCAGCGCGTCCTTGCGCAGGCCCGCCAGTTCATCGAGCAGGAATGACGACCAGACGACCATGGCCGCCCCGCCGCTGAAGTACGTGGCGCGCGTGGTGTCGGCATCCTGATTGCCTGCGACCGAACCGTCCTTGATGAGCTTCGTATAGAAGTCGATCGCGTCGACGCATTCCTTGCTCTGGAGCGTGACGTCGCCCGAGTCATTGACGAGCTGGCAGTTGTTGGCGAGGGCGAAATGCTCGAACGTCTGGGCCGTGAACGAATCGGCGGGCGCGGTGGCGGCCACGATGCCAGCGACCTTGGACGTCTGCAGGGCGGTCGCAGCCTTGGTGATGGTGTCGTACGTCGTCGGAGCGGCGAGGCCGGCCTTGGCGAACATGTCCTTCCGGTAGAAGAGCAGCTGCGCCCATCCGTCACTGGGCACGCCGATCTGCTTGCCGTCGGCGTTCTGCGTCAGCTTGAGTGCGCGCTGCGAGAAGGTGTCGGCGCCGAGGTCATCCACGATGGCCTTTGCGGCATCCGAGTCGACGACCCCGTCGGTGTCGAGCTGGTTGAGCGCGTTGAGCGAGACCGCGCCGATGGCGTCGGGGAGCTGGTTGGATGCCGCAGCCGAGGCGAGCACGGTAGCGAGCTGGTCTTCGGCGATCGCGACGAGCTCGACCTTGGTGCCGGTCTTCTTCGTGTACGCATCGAGGATCGCCTGCTGCGCCTGGACGCGTTCGGCGGTGTCTTCGACGGTCCAGATCAGCAGCTTGTCGTCGGCCTTCTGCCCTCCGCCGGCGGAACAGCCGGAGAGCAGCAAGGCACTGGCAGTGAAGGCGGCGATGACGCCTGCGCGAGCTTTGCGCATGGTCTCTCTTTTCAGTGTGTGGGGGTCAAGGTCCGCTGGAGGGCGGAGCACTGCCTGGTCGTCATCGACTCGGATCCACAACCGGGAGCGCTATGGTCATTGAAGCATCTATTTATGTCTTTCCACAAGACCTAATTTGATTCGGGTGACTTCGATTGCCTCATCTTGATGGACTTATTTATGTCTGATTGTGGGAATAACACTTGTCACTTCCGCCGATTGCGCCTATGGTTGCGACCGACACGATCAGAGAGGGTGGGCCGATGGGCTTGCGCGTCACGTTTCCCCGAGCACGGACGGTGTCCGTCGTCGATGATCCCGAACCGGCACTGCAGCCAGGGGAGGTGCGGGTACGCACCCTCTATTCCGGAATCTCCGCCGGCACGGAGCTGACCGCGTATCGCGGCACGAGTCCGCACGTGACCAAGCACTGGGACGCGCAGTCGCGGCTGTTCGCCGACGGGGCGGCCGAGGCGGCGTTCCCTGTCACCACACTCGGCTACGAAGAGGTGGGCGAGGTCGTCGAGGTCGCGGACGCCGACGCGCCGGTCGCGATCGGCGACCGCGTGTGGGGCACCTGGGGGCATCGCACGTCGGCGGTGCTGCGGTCGCAGGATGCCGCGGCCCGGACGCTCCCGGCAGACGCCGACCCGCGCGTCGGGATCTTCTCCCACATCGGCGCGGTGGCCCTGAACGCGGTGATCGACGCCGACATCCACGTCGGGGAGTGGGTGGCGGTGTTCGGCCTGGGCGTGCCCGGGCAGCTGGTCGCACAGCTGGCGCGCCTCAACGGCGCTCGGGTCATCGTCGTCGACGGCATCGCCTCGCGGCGAGAGCTCGCGCTGCGCCTCGGTGCCGAGAAGGCGCTCGACCCCTCTAGTCCCGTCGCCGAGACCATCCGCGAGCTCACCGGTGGGCGCGGCGCCGACGTCGCGATCGAGATCAGCGGCAACGCCCGCGCACTGCACGAGGCGATCCGCTCGGTCGCCTACAACTCGCGGGTGGTAGCGGCGGGCTTCCTGCAGGGGGATGCCGTAGGCCTTCGCATGGGCGAGGAGTTCCACCACAACCGCGTCCAGCTGGTGTGCTCGCAGATCTCGGGCTCGGGACCTTCCGTGAGCCACCGCTGGGATCGCTATCGCCTGAACAGCACGGTCATCGGGCTCGCGGCATCCGGTCGGGTCGACGCGCTCTCGCTCATCAGCAGCACTGTCGCGCTGGACGACGTCGCCGACGTGTACCGGATGCTGGACGACAACCCCCGCGACGCACTCCAGGTCGTCATCGACATGCGAGGCGCCCGATGAACGCCGTGTGCGTGCAGGAGCAGGTGCTGTGGGGCGACACGCTCGAGGCCAAATGGGAGCTCGCCCAGTCATGGGGCTTCGACGGCATCGAACTTCGCGCACAGGGTGACGGCGCGTTCGTCGCGCGCCTGCCCGAGCTGCGGCGCGCCGTGGCCAATGGCGTGAACACGCCCACGGTGTGCGTCGAGATGAGCCATTTCATCGGCGCATTCGATCCCGACCTGCGGCGGGATGCGGTCGTGCAGATGTCCGATCAGCTGCGTGTCATCGCGGCGCTCGGGGGTCGCGGCGCGATGACGCCCGCGTCGTGGGGGATGTTCTCCCGACGACTGCCCCCGTTCGAGCCGCCCCGCTCCCCCGAAGAGGACACCGCCGTGATGGCGGAGTCCTTGCTGACACTCGGCGAAATCGCCGCCGCCGAGGGCGTCGCCCTCTTCCTCGAGCCGCTCAACCGCTACGAGGACCACATGGTGAACTCGCTGGCGGACGCCGTGCGGCTGATCCGGCTCGTCGGTCTGGACAGCGTGCGCGTGGCTGCCGACACGTACCACATGAACATCGAGGAGGCGGATCCGGCGGCCTCGCTGATCGCCGCCGGCCCCTACATCGGCCACATCCAGGCGAGCGACTCCAACCGGCTCGAGCCGGGCGCGGGACACATCGACTGGGCGCTGTTCGGAGCGACCGTGCAGGCCATCGGCTACGACGGCGCGATCGCGGTCGAGAGCCGTCTGTCGGGCCCGGCCGAGGACGTCCTCCCCTCGGTTCCGCCGCTGCTCCGGCGGTACCTGTGAGCGACCGCGCCCTCCGGGCGGCGACGCAGGTGCTCGCCGAGAACTGGAGGGGGACCTACACCGTGCCCGCCGCCGGACTGTACCCGCACCAGTGGAGCTGGGACTCGGCCTTCATCGCGATCGGACTGCGGCACATCTCGCCGAGACGGGCCCAGCAGGAGCTCGATGCGATCTTCAGCGCCCAGTGGGATGACGGGCGTCTGCCGCAGATCGTTTTCAACCCCAGGCTCGATGTGCAGTACTCGCCGGGAGCGTCGTTCTGGCACAGCGAGCGCATCCCCGGCAGCCCGGCGGTTCCGACATCCGGTCTCATCCAGCCGCCCAACCATGCGCTCGCGACACTGCTCGTCCACCAGTCCGATCCCGAGACCTCGGAGCGCCGCCGGTTCCTCTCCCGGTCGTACGAGTCGCTGCTCGGCTGGCACGACTACCTCGAGCAGCGGCGGACCGGCGCCTCGGGGCTGGTCCACATCGTGCACCCCTGGGAGAGCGGCATGGACAACTCGCCGTTCTGGGACGCGCCGCTCGCGGCGATCGGAGCGTCGTTCGGCAGCGACATCCCGCGACCCGATCTGAACCATGCCGACGCCAGTCACCGGCCGTCGAACGCGGAGTACGGCAAGTACCTGTATCTCGCGGCGAGGTATCGCGACCACGACTGCGATGACCGGGATGACGCCTACCCCTTCATCCTCGAGGATCCCGCGGTCCACGCGCTGCTGATCCGGTCGGAATGGGCGATGGCGCAGCTCGCCGATCTGCTGGGCGCCGACTCCGCCGGCCATCGCCGCAAGGCACGTGAGCTCACCGACGCCCTCGAGTCGCTGTGGGACGACGAACTCGGCTGCTACGTGGCGAACGACGTCGTCGCCGGAGCGAAGCAGCGATTCCGCACCGTCTCGGGGCTGATCCCGCTGCTCGTGCCGGATCTGCCGCGCACCGATGAGCTGCTGCGCACCCTGTCGTCCGAGCACTTCCGCCTCGGCGGCACGGCGCTCGTCCCCAGCCACGACCTCACCGCAGCGACATTCGACTCGGCGCGGTACTGGCGGGGACCGTCGTGGTTCAACACCGCGTGGCTCATCGCCGAGGCCCTCCACGAGCGCGGATTCTCGGATGCCGCACGCGCGCTCGCGACGCAGATGGCCGATCTCGGCCTCGACCACGACTTCCCCGAGTACGTTGATCCTCACAGCGGCGAGCCCCGCGGCACCCAGCGATTCAGCTGGACGGCGGCGCTCAGCCTCGATCTGTACGAACGCCTGCACGCCGAGGGGGAGGTGCTGTGACGGACGCACCGCGCATCACGGTCTGGAACGAGAACGTCCACGAGCGCCATGAGGCGCCGATCGCCGCGATCTATCCCGACGGCATCCACGGTGCGATCGCCGAGGGCCTGCGCGCGTCTCTGCCCGACGCCACAGTGGTCACCGCCACGCTGGAGCAGCCCGAGCACGGCCTGACCGACGCCCGGCTGGCCGAGACCGACGTGCTGTTCTGGTGGGGGCACGGAGCGCACGACGAGGTCGACGAGGCTATCGTCGAGCGCGTCGCCGAGCATGTCCTGTCGGGCATGGGCCTGGTCGTCCTGCACTCGGGGCACTTCTCGCGCATCTTCATCCGCCTGATGGGCACGACCTGCTCGCTGCGCTGGCGTGACGACGGCGACCGCGAGGTGCTCTGGAACGTCGCCCCGGGGCACCCCATCACCGCGGGCGTGCCCGATCCGCTCGTGCTGGGCGAGCACGAGACGTACGGGGAGTTCTTCGACGTCCCCCCGCCCGACGATCTCGTGTTCGTCAGCAACTTCAGCGGCGGCGAGGTCTTCCGATCCGGGCTCACCTACCGGCGCGGCCGCGGCCGCATCTTCTACTTCAGCCCGGGCGACCAGAAGTATCCGATCTACCACCGGGCCGACATCCGCCGTGTGCTCGCCAATGCAGCCGTCTGGGCGCAGCCGCAGAGCCCGCGCGAGCTGCCGACCGTGTCGCACCGTCCGCGCGAGTGGTTCACAGGCTGACCTGACCGGGGACGGGTCGATTCGGTTACGCTGTTGCCGCGCCGATGGCGGCGAACAGCGACGTGCCGACAGCAGAGGGCTGCCCACCCATGATCACCAAGGTCACCCCCGACCACCTGCAGGTCCCCGTCACGGGCGGCGAGCTGCACGCCCTCACCTGGGGCTCCGGCGACGAGGTCATCGTCGCCATCCACGGGATCAGCGCCTCGGCGGTGTCGGTCCAGCCGCTGGCCGACCGCCTCGCCTCGCGCTACCGCCTCGTCGCGCCGGACCTGCGCGGCCGCGGGGGCAGTGCGCGGCTTCCGGGTCCCTTCGGGATGGCTGCGCACGCCGCCGACATGGTGGCGCTGCTCGATCACCTGGGGATCGAACGTGCCACGGTCATCGGAGAGTCGATGGGCGGATACGTCGCGGTGCAGCTGACGGTCTCGCATCCGGGGCGCGTCGAGCGGCTGGTGCTCGTCGACGGCGGACTCCCCCTGCCGATCCCCGAGGCGCTGCTCGCCGATCCCGATGCCGCCATCGCGGCGATCCTCGGCCCCGCGCTCGCGCGGCTGCGGATGACGTTCGAATCCCGCGACGCCTATCGCACGTTCTGGCAGGACCACCCGGCCCTTCGTGACGTGTGGAATCCGTACCTCGACGATTACGTCGACGCCGATCTCACCGGTGAAGCACCGCGATTCCGATCGGTCGTGTCCGAAACGGCCGTCGTGCAGGACGGCAGGGACCAGCTCGTCAACAAGGACCTGCAGCGCCTGTCCGAGCTGACCTGCCCGGTGACACTCGTCCGCGCCGGCCACAACCTGCTGAACGAGCCGACGCCGCTGTTCGGCGATGAGACCGTCGCGGCCTGCATCGAGCTGCTCCCGCAGCTCGTCGTCATCAGCGCGCCCGAGCTGAATCACTACAGCCTCATGCTGACGGATGTCGGTGCCGACCTCGTCGCCGGCGCGGTGCTGTCCCAGCTGAGCGCGCATTCGTCAGCGAGCGACTGACTCGCCCCAGCACTCGGAGAGAGTCACGTGTCTGCGTTGTCTCGTCCATGGATATTCGTCCAGATCCCTGCCTACTGCGACTCCGAGCTCGCGCCGACGGTTCGCAGCCTTTACGCTCGCGCCGACGACCCCGGCCGGCTGCGGACGGTGATCGCCTGGCAGCGGGCGCCCGGCGAGGAGGACCTTCCCGAAGACCTGCTGCAGAGGCGAGGCCTCGAGATCCTGGAGTCCCCGGCTGCCGAGAGCAGAGGACCGAACTGGGCGCGCCACGAGATCCAGCACCGGTACTCGGGCGAGGAGCTGACGCTGATGCTCGACTCGCACATGCGCTTCGAGCAGGGATGGGACGCCGCCGCCACCGGAATGCTGGCCACGGCATCGGCGCGCAGCGGCGACCGCACGCTGCTCACCGGCTATCTGCCGGGATTCATTCCGCGGGCAGGTGCTCGGGGTCGGCGCACCCAGCCCACACGCATCTATCCGCTGCATCGGCAGGACGGCGTCCTGACCCGCCTGACCAGCTATGTCCTGCCCTTCTGGCGGCAGCTGGATGCGCCCGTCGAAGCCGAGTACCTGTCGCTGCACTTCGTCCTCGCGCCGGGAGAGTTCAACGAAGCCGTCCCACACGACCCGGAGATCTACTTCTTCGGCGATGAGGTGGCGCTCGGATGCCGCGCCTACACGCACGGCTGGACGCTGTGGCATCCGCATCGGGTCATCGGCTGGCACGCCTACGACCGCTCCACGCGGGTGCCGCACTGGGAGACGCATCGGGACTGGCACGCGGCGCATCTCAGCACCCTGGACCGGCTGCGCGGGCTCTTCGCGGAAGATCCCGCCTACCGCCGGCTGCTCGGTCGCGAGCGCTCGGTGGCCGACTACGAACGACACATCATGACGAGGCTGGTGGTGCGATGAGTCTTGCCGCGCATCTCACACGAACCGGGATCGCCTGGGCCGACGACTGGCTCGACGAGCGTGACGCGCGGCGGATCCGCGAGGAGCTCGACTTCACGTTCTGGAAGCGCAGCCAGGTCCTGGATCGCGGTCCTGAAGGTCTCCACTCGCGGGAGAGCACCGAGCGCACCAGCGAATCGACGAATGAGCGCTGGTTCACTCCGAAGCTCCGGGAGCGCGTCGCCCGCATCGAGCAGCGCATCTGCCTCGAACTGGACGTCGAGGCAGAGAGGCTCGAGCCGTGGCAGGCCGTTCGCTACGAGCCGGGCGGGCGCTTCGGCATCCATCACGACGGCGGATCGTTCGCGGACGACCCGGCGGGCGAGCGCGTGCTCACCTTCCTGCTCTGCCTGCAGGCGCCGGATGCCGGTGGCGCGACGTACTTCCCCGAACTCGACCTGGTCGTTCCGCCCGTCGTGGGAAGGCTCATCGTCTGGCAGAACCTGACGCCGTCGGGCGAGATCGACGAGCGGATGCGGCACGCCGCGACGCCCGTGCATCAGGGCCGGAAGGTGATGCTGACGACGTGGTCGCGTCAGCACGCCGTCCCCCGCCCGGTGACGGCCGAGCAGGTTCCGGCGGACGAGCCCCGCACGGGGTGATGCCGATGCGCGACAGCGGTTGCTCTGACAGCGCGCCGGGGCGGGTGTAGCCTGCCCCCGGGGAGCCCGAGGTGGCGGAAGGGACGCAACATGGCCGACGAGGATGTCGTCAAGCGTGTGATCGCGAAGTTCGGTCCGACGCTCGATCTGCAGAACCGCCCGCAGGACCTCATCGATATCCTTCGGACGGTGCGGCTGGACGATCCCGACGGCGGACTCCCGCCAGGCGGGGTGCCCGAGCCGCCGCCCGGACCGACCAGCTTCGACAGGTCGGAGGTGCGGCTGGATGACGTGATGGCCGAGGTGCTGCGGCTGTCTCGGACGGTCTCCAAGACCGCGAAAGACGTGAAGAAGCTCCGCACTCAGATCGAGGCCTCCGGCCAGACGGGATAGCGCCTGTTCTCACGCGCTTTCGTCGTGCGGGCTCAGGGCGCGAACCCCCTGTGTCTTTTCGCGTCCGAGACCGAGCGGGGCGCGGCATCCGCGCAATACACTCGCGGAGTGACCCACAGCCCGCCGTACCGTGCCGACATCGTCGGAAGCTTCCTCCGCCCCGACGTCCTGCATGAGGCTCGCGCCGCCCATGCCGAGGGCCGCCTCGACGATGGATCACTGGCCGAGATCGAAGATCAGGCGATCGGCGAGCTGCTGATCAGGGAAGTGGATGCCGGCCTGAAACTCGCGACCGATGGCGAGTTCCGCCGTTCGTGGTGGCACTTCGACTTCTTCGGCGGTCTCGGCGGCGTGGACATCGTCGAGCTCGATCACGGCATCCAGTTCCAGGGCGTGCAGACCAAGCCCAGGGGCGTCGAGATCTCGGGTCCGATCCGCTTCGACGACTCGCATCCGTTCCTCGCGCATTTCCGCTACCTCAAGGATGCGCTCGCCCGCACCACCGGAGCCACGCCGAAGTTCACCATCCCGTCTCCGACGGTGCTCGACTTCCGGCTCGAACCGGGCCACATCGACCCGGCGTTCTACGCGGGCCGCGAAGACATCGTCGACGACCTCGTCGCCGCCTATCGCGATGCCGTGCACGCCTTCTACGACGCAGGCGCCCGCTACCTGCAGTTCGACGACACCGCGTGGGCGTATCTCTGCTCGGACGTCGAGCTCGAGAAGGCCCGCGAGCGCGGCATCGACACCGATGGGATCGCCGAGCGCTACGCGGCGCTGCTCAATCGCGTGCTCGACGGCAAGCCCGACGATCTCGTCGTGACCACGCATGTGTGCCGCGGCAACTTCCGGTCGACGTGGATCTCGTCGGGCGGCTACGAGCCGGTCGCCGAGCAGCTGCTGGGCGTCGTCGACTACGACGGCTACTTCCTCGAGTACGACTCCGACCGTGCCGGAGGTTTCGAGCCGCTGCGCTTCCTGCCCGAGGGTGACAAGACAGTCGTGCTCGGGCTCATCACGACCAAGAGCGGGGAACTCGAGAACATCGACGCCACCAAGAAGCGGATCGACGAGGCGACGGCCTTCGCCCCGCTCGACCAGCTCGCCCTCAGCCCGCAATGCGGCTTCGCCTCGACGGAGGAGGGCAACCTCCTCACCGAGGACGAGCAGTGGGCGAAGATCCGCGAGGTCGTCGCGATCGCCGACGACGTCTGGCGCTGAGCCGCGGACGTTCGGCGCGTTTCACCTCGCTTCGCTCGCTCAACGACCGGGGACTCGATGCCCCGGTGGCGCGCCACGCGACGGCGTCCTCCTCAGGTCGTTGAGCGAGGAGCGGAGCGACGAGACGAAACGCGTCGGCGTCAGTCGTGCGCCGAGGCATCCACCACGGGCGTGCCGTGTGTGTGGAACGACTCGATCGTCTTCATGCCCCACGCCTGACCCTTCTTGCGCTCCTCCTCGCTCCACTCGACCACCGGCTGATCGGGGTCGAGCAGCAGCCGCGCTCCGGCGTTGGCGAACTCGATGCGGTTGCCGCCGGGCTCCCAGACGTAGAGGAAGAAGGTCTGGTTGATCGCGTGCTTGTGCGGACCCGACTCGATGTGGATGCCGTTCTGGAGGAAGATGTCGGCCGCCTTGAGGATGTCCTCCCGGGTATCGGGGGCGAAGGCGATGTGGTGCAGCCGGTTGCCGTGCTTGGTCCAGTCGTCGGAGTAGACGATGTCGTACGACTTCAGCGAGAAGTGGAACCACCACGCCGCGAACCTGCCGTTGTCGAGGCGGATGCGCTCGGACTCGCGCATCCCGAGCGCATCGGCGAGGAACCGGCCGTTCGCCTCGACATCCTTCGCGAGGAAGTTGATGTGATCGAGCCGGCGCGCGTTCACGCCGCGACCGGGAAACGCGGATGCCTGGTTCTTCAACGCGGGGCGATCCTCGTCGGTGGCCTCGTACCGCTGCGTCTCGTAGTAGACCGCGAAGGAGTGTCCGTCGGGATCCCGGAACAGGTAGGTCGGGCCGGTCCCGACCTCGCCGTCGACCCAGCCCTCACCGAGTCCCAGTGCGTCGATAGCGGCGACCCGGCGTTCGAGTGCCTGCTGCGAGGCAGCCCGCACCGAAGTCCGGCCGACGCCCGCGGCATCCGACCGCGTCAGCTTGATCGTGTACAGCTCGTACTCGTCCCAGGTGCGCAGGAAGACCGAGTCGCCCCGATCCGCGACCACCCGCATCGCGAGCAGATCGCGGAAGAACCACAGGCTCTTGTCGAACTCGGGGGTGAGCAGTTCCACGTTGCCCAGGTGGGCGACGTCGAACGACGTGTGGTCGGTCATGACAGTCCTCTCTGACGTGCGACGGCGTCACCGAGCGGGGCGCGGGAACACGGTGCCGTCGAACAGCTTTCGGGCGGTGCGGATGGAGGTCGAGGTTCCGCGCCAGACTCCCTGGGCATCCTTACCGACCGACACGCGGGCTGGGAACGAGCCGGTTGGGTGCTCGATGTCGATCGACCCTTCGCCGGGAAGCCGCGCGAGATCGGAGCCGACAGCGCCCGGGATGCTGATGCCCGCGGCTACCGACGCGGCCATGAGCACCCCGATCGAGGTGTGAACGCGTCGGGGGATGAACGCACGCGTCGAGATCGCGCCGCCCCCACGCGGAGCCGACACCAGGATCATCTTCGGCACCGTCTGGCCGGACACGTCGCCCAGCCCCATCAGGGGTCCCGCGGCACGGCGCAGGTCCTCGACGGTGTCGGCAACGTCGATGTCCGCCTCGAGTTCGGCCGGGGTCTCGGTGCCGTCGACGCCGAACTCTTCCGCGCGCAGCAGCACCACCGGCATCCCGTTGTCGACGAGGGTGACGCGGTGCCCGGCGAGCTCGTCGGCGACGTTCCCGGTCGGCAGCAGCGGCCTGTCCGACGCCAGCTCGAGCGAGATCCGCGCGGCGGTCCCCGGCACGCCGTCGATCGCGGTGTCTCCCGCGTAGTCCGGCCGGCCGCCCGGAGTCGCGAAGACGGCGGTCGCGGCATCCCCCGTGTTGATCAGCCGGATGCGCACCATGGTGGACTCGGCGCCGGCGGCGACCAGCCCCCGCTCGACGGCGAACGGGCCGATGCCCGCGAGCAGGTTTCCGCACGTCTGCGCGTCGCTGACGACGGGCTCGTCGACCACGACCTGCAAGAAGAGGTAGTCGACGTCGAAATCCGGATCGGTCGACGCCGACACGATCGCGACCTTGCTGGTCAGCGGGTGAGCCCCTCCGATGCCGTCGATCTGGCGCGGATCGGGACTCCCCATGATCCGCAGCATCAGATCGTTGCGCACGGCGGCGTCGGCCGGCACATCCTCTGCCAGGAAGTACGCGCCTTTGGACGTTCCGCCGCGCATGAGCATGCACCGGATGCCGTCGCGCTCCGGGTCAGCGGCCGCCATCGTGGTACTCCGACTGCGTCACGTACGTGACCCCGAGATCGTCGAGGATGCCGCGCAGGCCGCTGACGTCCATCGAGATCTCGCCCGCCTCGTACCTCGCACGGTTTGCGGCCTCTTTCGCGGCCCGCGTTCGGGAGGCCTCCAAGGCCTCGGCGGCGCGCTCGCGCGGCACGACGGTCACTCCGTCGTCGTCGGCGACGATGACGTCACCGGCGTTGACGACGACGCCGCCGAGGATCACCGGCACATTCACCGAGCCGGGCGTGTCCTTGACCGTGCCCTCGGAGCTCACGTGGACGGTCCACACCGGGAAGCCCATCGTCCGCAGCTCGCCGGTGTCGCGCACCCCCCCGCTGGTGACGTATGCCCGCACTCCACGGGCCTGCATCTGGGTGGCCATCAGCTCGCCGATGTACCCGTATGCCGAGTCCGCCACGGGTACGACCACGATGATGTCGCCCGCCTGCGCCTGTTCGATCGCGGCGTGCACCATGAGGTTGTCGCCGGGCGCCGTGAGGACGGTCACGGCGCTGCCCGCCACCGCGGTCCCCTGCTGAATGGGGCGGATCCGCGCACCCGCATAGCCGATGCGCCCGAGGGCTTCATGCACCGTCGCCGAGCCGAACTCGGCGAGGGCGTCCACGACCGCGGGGTCGGCGCGCACGATCTCCGTGACGATCACATGGCTCATCGGCGGGTTCCGCTCACGTGAGGACGTCCGTCACCTGGGGGAAGTACCGCATGTAGGCCTCGCCCATCGTCTCGTGCGCCAGCCCGAGGTTCGGGCCCGCGTTGCGCTTTACCTGGACGCCGCGGCGCACCGCGAGGTCGGTGTAGTACGACCACATGTGCTGCTGGGCGGGCAGGCACTCCATGGCGGCGCGCTTGCGCGGGAACGCCGCGGTGATGTCGAGCAGCACGTTCGGCTTGAAGTCGCTCTGCTCGGGCTGGTGAGGCTCGAAGAAGAACACCGGCGGCGCGCCGATGATCTCGCTCTGGCTGGGGAACGCGCCGTCCGAATTCGCGACGCCGATCGCCTGCGCGAGGATCCGGGCCTGCAGAGCCATACGCGCCGCCGCCGGGTGGTCGCCGTTGTACGGGTCGGACAGCGGGTGCGTCAGCACGACCGTGGGCTGCACTCGCCGATACACGTCGACAAGTCTCGCGACCGCCTCAGCGGACTCGGTCAGCGGGTAGTCCCCAAGGTCGAGGAACTCGATCTCGGCGCCGAGAGCGGATGCCGCGGCCTCGGCCTCCCCGCGGCGGATGGCCTTGATCTCGTCGAGACTCTTGCCCTGCAGCCACTGGCTGGCTGACTCCCCGCGCTCCCCGTAGGAGAGGCACGCCACGACAGCACGCTCGCCGCGCATGGTCGCCGCCGCGATCGCGCCGCCCGCCCGCCAGACGAAGTCTCCGGCGTGGGCGCTGACCACCAGGACGCAGGGCGCGCTCTCAGCCATGGAACTCCTCTTCGCGTCGGGCTCCCGCCCCCGCGGCAGCCGGCCGCGCATCGACCTCGATCAGCGCCACGGGGTCATCGAATCACACTACTCGCGTTTTGGTCAAGATTCTGTCTACAATATTGGCGACGGGTATCCCTCTGGACGTAGGTAAATGACCCCCGTATCATTCTCGTCAGACCGAACCACAGACAAGGAAGTCGAGGTGCCTCATGGCACGCAATCTCCAGGAACTGATCGACGAGCGGGGAAGCGTGGTCCAGATGCTGCGCAATTCGCAGCTCGGCACCTACATCTACCCTGTGGTTCCCGCGGAATTCAGCAACTGGCGCCGCGAGCAGAAGGCCTGGCGCGAGACGGCGGTGCTCTACGACCAGACGCACCACATGGTGAACTTCTTCGTCTCGGGTCCGGATGCGCTGCGGCTCCTGCGCGAGACGGGCATCAACAGCTTCGCGAACTTCCCGGTGAACACGGCCAAGCAGTTCGTGCCGACGGCCTCGAACGGCGGCGTCATCGGCGACGGCATCCTGTTCCACCTGGCGCAGGACGAGTTCGTGTACGTCGGCCGTGCTCCTGCCGCGAACTGGCTGCAGTTCCACGCGGAGACCGGCGGATACGACGTCGAGGTCCGCTACGACGACCGCTCGCCGTCGCGCCCCTACGGCGAGGCCGTGCATCGCGAGTACTACCGGTTCCAGATCCAGGGGCCGAGCGCGTGGCCCATCATCGAACGGCTCAACGGCGGCACGCTCGACCCGGTGAAGTTCTTCCACATGGGCGAGCTGACGATCGACGGCGAGCACGTGCGCACCCTCCGCCACGGCATGGCCGGCGCGCCCGGCCTCGAGCTGTGGGGTCCGTACGAGCAGCACGGCAGGATCAGGGACGCGATCCTCACGACAGGGGCCGAGTTCGGCATCGAGCCGTGCGGCTCGCGCGCGTACTCCTCGAACACCCTCGAATCGGGATGGATCCCCTCGCCGCTGCCGGCGATCTACTCGAGCGAGGGCGAGCGCGCCTACCGCGAGTGGCTGCCGGCGACGAGCTACGAGGCGACCAACGCGCTCGCGGGCTCGTTCGTCTCGGACGACATCGCGGACTACTACCTCACCCCCTGGGAGCTCGGATACGGGTCGTTCATGAAGTTCGACCACGACTTCATCGGTCGCGAGGCGCTCGAGCAGGTCGACCCGGAGCAGCAGCGCAAGAAGGTCACGCTCGCGTGGGATGACGAGGACCTCGCCAGGATCCTCACGAGTGTGATCGACCGCGAAGGCCCGGGCTATCAGTTCTTCGACCTGCCGAACGCGAACTACGGCTCGTCGAACTACGACGCGGTCATCGACGCGGACGGCACCGACGTGGGGCTGTCGCTGTTCACCGGCATCACGGCCAATGAGAAGCGCGGACTGTCGCTCGCGACGGTCGATCGCGACATCCCGATCGGCACCGAAGTGCGCGTCGTCTGGGGCGAACCCGACGGCGGGTCCGACAAGAAGACGGTGGAGCCGCACGAGCAGATCGCCGTCCGGGCGGTCGTCAGTCCGGTGCCGTACGCCGAGACGGCACGGCTCGAGTACCACGGCGGATGGCGCTCCGGCGGCTCGCTCTGACCTCCCACCCACCGCTCCCGAAGGGCACATCCATGCCGGAATCCGTATCCGATGCCGTCGCGCGCGTCGGCAGCCCAGTCGACCTGCTGCGCAACGCCCAGGCGAGGCCGACGATCTTCCCCGTCACGCCGGAGTTCACGAACTGGCGATCGGAGCAGCTGTCGTGGCGCACGTCCGTGGCGCTGCTGGACCAGTCGCACCACATGACCGATCTGTTCATCTCGGGTCCGGATGCGCTGAAGCTGCTGAGCGACACCGGGGTCAACAGCTTCGCGAACTTCGAGGTGGACCGGGCGAAGCAGTTCGTCGCGGTCAACCACGAGGGCTACCTGATCGGCGACGCGATCCTGTTCCACCTCGCCGAGGACTCCTTCGACCTCGTGGGCTGGTTCATGGTGCTCGACTGGGTGCAGTACCTCGGCGAGACGGGCGACTACGACGTCACCTTCGAGCGCGATGCGAACTCCCTCATGCGCGAACCGGGTGTTCCGCCGAAGCTGTTCCGGTACGAGCTGCAGGGGCCGCACGCCCTGGCGGTCATGGAGAAGCTGACCGGGGCGCCGGTGCCGCAGACGAGGTTCTTCCACATGGCGACCTTCACGATCGACGGACTCGAAGTGCGGTCGTTGCGTCATGGCATGGCGGGCCAGCCCGGGTTCGAGCTTTTCGGGCCGTGGGATGAGGGTGAGCGGGTCCGCAGTGCGATCGTGTCAGCCGGCGAGGAGTTCGGGCTGGTGCTCGTCGGGGCGAAGGCCTACTCGTCGGCGAATCTGGAGTCCGCGTGGGTGCCATCCCCGCTTCCTGCGATCTTCACCGGCGAGGGGATGGCCGACTACCTGGCCTGGCTCCCGGCGGCGCGGGCGGGCTCGCTCGCCGGAAGCTTCGTATCGGACGACATCGAGGACTACTACCTCACGCCGTACGATCTCGGCTACGGCCGGAGCGTCGCGTTCGATCACGACTTCATCGGCCGCGCCGCGCTGGAGAAGCACGCCGAGGCGCCCCGCCGGGCGAAGGTGACCCTCGTCTGGAATCCCGACGACGTCGCCACCGCGCAGCGCTCGCTGTACGAGCCGGGCACTCCGGCGAAGTACATCGACTTCCCCAAGGCGCGCTACGGGGTGTATCAGGTCGACCGCGTGCTCGCGGACGGGAGGGATGTCGGCATCTCGCACGATGCCGGCTACATCACCGGCGAGCAGGTCTTCGTCTCGCTCGCGAGCGTCGACGCCGAGCACGCCGAGCCGGGCACCGAGGTGGTCGTCGTGTGGGGCGAGGACCCCAACTCCCGCAAGCCCGCCGTCGAGCCCCATCGTCAGGTCGAGGTCCGCGCCACCGTCTACCCGGCGCCGTACTCGTCCTTCGCGCGGGAGAACTACCGCAAGAACTGATCCGCCGCGGTCCGCGCCGCCCATCGGCATCCGAGCCCGCCGAATTGCGGTGGGCGGCGCCTGCGCCTGGATCCTCCGCCCGGCGGAGGACCAGCGGCGGGCGGAGGTGCATCGTGAAACGGCCGGCCCTCCGCTCGGCCGTGACCCTCCGCCCAGCGGAGGCACGGCGGTCCAGCGGTCGGCTCCGCGTCAGCGCTGCTGATCGGCGACGATCCGCGCGAACCACGCCAATGTCGCGCGGGTCATGTCGGCGGGTTCGCCCGATGCCTCGACCACCGCGAGAGCGTCCCGCACCTCGTGCTCGCGGCGGACCGCGTGCCGGTAGGTCCCGTCGACGAGCCGGTCGACCAGCCCCGGCCCGTCCGGGCCGAGTTCCCGCGCCATCTGATCGCGCAGCCACTCCTCGGCACCGAGTACGCGCGCCGCGCCCGCGCCCTCGATGATGAGCGCCGCGAGGCCCTTCATGAACACCGACCGCAGCAGCCGCAGGCGGGCGGCCTCGCCTGCCGCGCCATCGAACACGGCGATCGGCACCGCGAAGGCGGCGAGGCGCTCGGCGACTGTGCCCGCGCCCGTCCCGCTGGCGAGGAGCTCGGTGCGATGCCCGCCGCGCACGACGGGCGCGAGCACCGCCACATCGGCCATCAACACGCCCTGCGATGCGGCGAGCGAGGCGATCTCCTGCTTGACCTCGGGCGATGCCGTGTTGAGATCGGCGTAGACCGCGGTGGCCGGCATGAGCGGCAGCGCGTCACGGGCGACGGATGCCGCGGCGCCGCCGCCCACGAGGCTCATGACGACCTCGACGCCCGCCAATGCGTCTGCCAGCACCGGGAACTGCCGCACGTCGGGGTCGCCGAGCTCGTGATGCGGGTCGTAGCCGCGCACCTCGGCGCCCGCCTTTCGCAGTCCGCGGGCGTAGAGGCGACCGGCCTCGCCGAGTCCCAGGATGGCGATCCCCGTCATCGCCCGTTCACCGCCGACCACTCGTGAACCAGGCCGCTCTTTCCCTCGAGCGACGCGAAGTAGTCGAGCGAGCGCTGAGACGAGCCGACCAGCGCTCGGATGCCGCGGGCTGCGTCGGGCGCGGCGGTGCCGTCGGGCAGATATGCCTCCTCCAGAGCGCGGGTGATGCCTGCGGCCGCCATGGTCAGCAGCTCGATCGCGGGCTGCGGGGAGGCGCCGTCGTTGGCGACGACGACGCCGATCGCGGCGTAGACGATGCCGTGCGGACCCATGACCGGGACCGCGATCCCCCGGGACTCTTCGTGGATGTACCCGTCGGCGACCGCGAACCCGTCGGCACGGATGTGCCGGAGCTTCGCGCGCAGCGTGTCACCGCCGCGGATCGTGGTGGCCGTGTACGCGGGCCAGTCGGCGGCTATCACCTCGTCGACGAGCTCGGGCGCAGCGTGCGCGAGCAGCACGAGTCCGCTGGAACTCACCGGCAGCGGCGTGCGTCCGCCGATGAGCGTCGCGTTGAGCACGGCGTCCCGCGTGGAAAGGCGCTCGATGAAGAGCACGTCGTGCCCGTTCAGCACCCCCAGCTGCGTATGCTGACGAACCCGTGCGTGCACGGCGGCGAGCCATGGGCGCGCGAGCTCGCGCAGTCCGAGCGCGCCGGGCGTGCGGGACGCGAACTCCCACAGCCGCACCCCGAGCCGGTAGCTGCGGTCCGGCATCCGCTCGAGCAGCCCTTCGCGTTCCAGCTCGGCCACGAGCCGGTGCGTCGTCGAGAGGGGCATGCTCGAGGCATCCGCGATCTCGGTGAGGGTCAGGAACGGCCGCAGCGCGTCGAACGCCTGCAGCACCCGCAAGTGCTTGTGCAGCACCGACTCACCGGCTGATCCGCGCGCCATCCTGCCCCTTCCGGCAACCCGGCAATGGTAAGCCGGCGTTTCCGTTGAGCGGAAGGCCTGAGAGGCCTGCTGCCGCGGCTCAGTCGTTCGCGCGATACACCGTGCGGGCGTAGTCGTGGTACGGCGCCGGAGCCACCGTCGCGCGGATGCGCACCTGGCGATGCGCGGCGTCGGCTTGCGGCTTGGCGCTGATGGGGTCCTCGCCCCACACCACCTCGACTTCGGCACCCTCGGGAACCTCGACGTCGATCGTGGCGAGCGACATGTACAGCTGATCGTAGGCGACGTAGCCGGCATCGGTCGAGACGCCGACGAGTCGATCGCCCTGGCGCACTTCGTCCATCTGGAACAGCCCGTAGCGCGCCTTCGGGAAGTCGAGGAACTTCGCCGGGATGCCGGGCTCGAGCTGCGAGCGGACGACCGCCGCGACATCCTCCGCGTTCCACAGCAGCGTGACCTTATGCCGACGCTGCAGCGCGGCGTGGCGCTCGAGGGCCTCGCGGCCGTGGAAGTCGTGGTCGAAGCGCACCGACTTGCCGAGGCCGAGATCGTACGGCGTCATGTAGAAGTCGTGGATGTCGTCGGAGTACAGCGACCCGCCGATCGATCCCGCGCGCGCCGCGGGGAGCCAGTCGCGGTACTCCGCGAAGTCCTCGTCGAAGATCGCGGGGAAGGGCGTGGGCACCCAGCCCGACTCCAGCGGGGTCGCCGAGTACGCCTTGGCGCCGACGCGACGGATGCCGAACTCCTCGCCTGCGTCCAGCAGCGCCTGCAGCACAGCCTCGCCGTCTTCCCACGGTCCGAAGAACTCGAATCCGGGCTGGCCGGCCATTCCGTGGCGCAGTGCTTTCACATCCCTGCCGGCGATGCGGAAGTCGCCGATATGGAAGAACTTCACCTCGGGGACCGGCCCCTCGAAGAGCTTGGACATGACCTCGTTGGCGTGCGGCCCCTGAAGTTCGTAACGGTAGAACGTCGGCGGCCCCTGACGCATGTGCGAGTTGCCCTCGAGCCGGTGATGGACGTCGGCGCCGGCTGCTTCGGCCTTCTCGGCGTTGAAGCGCACCCAGTCGATGAGCAGGTGATGGCCGATGAGGACGAGCCCTTCACGATCCTCGGAGTTGTAGAACAGGATGCCGTCGCCGATCAGGTAGCCGTCCCTGTTGACCGAGATCAGCTGCTTCGCGACTCCCGGCCGGAACGTCGCGAACGTGTTCGGCGAGATCCGCTCGAGCATGGGGATGAGGTCCTCGCCGCCGAGGAAGAGCTGCGTCATGTGGTGCGACTGATCCATCAGCGCGACGCTCGTGTTCCAGGCGCGCTGCTCGTCGCGCCAGTTCGTGAACTCCGCAGCGACCGGAAACGTGAATGCCGGCCAGTCCTGATTGCGGAGCAGCTCCACGGGGCTTCCGACTCGGGCGATCGCCTGAGCGAGGGATTCGGATGTCATCATCGACCTTCCTGATTCGGGTGCGTCCTCAGGCTACGAAGCCCAGAGAGCCGACGCATGGCGACTTCCGTTGAACAGAAAGTCACCAGCAGACCGCTCCCGGGGTGGATCACGATGGCCCGGTCACGATTCAGACACACCATCCGTAAATCGCGCCAAAATCGTTGACAATCTGCGCGTGAATCCGTACCGTCCCAATCACGGGACACGCGGGCCCGCCTCGCCTGACCTGTGCCCGAGCCGGACGACGCGACGAAGCGAAGGGTGAGCATGGCCGCTCAGCTGACACTGCAGGATGTGAGTCTGCGGTTCGGCGGCATCAAGGTGCTGCAGGACGTGTCATTCACGGTCGAGCCCGGCCAGATATTCGGTCTCGTCGGCCCCAACGGAGCGGGCAAGACGTCGCTCTTCAACTGCATCAGCGGCCACTACCGGCCGAGCGCCGGCTCGATCAGGATCGACGACGCCGAGGTGCGGGGCGCCCGTCCGGCCACTCTCGCGAGCCACGGGCTCGCGCGCACCTTCCAGCACCCGGCGCTGCGACTGCATGAGACGGTGCTCGAGAACGTGCTGCTGGGCGCCCACACGCGCCTTCCGGGCGGTCCCGTCGAATGGGCCCTGCGGCTGCCGCGCACATCGCGTGCCGAGCGCGCATTGCGCGACGAGGCGCTCGCGCTGCTCGAACGGCACGGTCTGGGCTGGGCCGCGAAGCTTCCGGCCGACGAGCTCTCGCACGGACTTCACAAGGGCATCGAACTGTGCCGCGCGCTGCTCATGAAGCCCCGCCTGCTGCTCCTCGACGAACCCGCCGCAGGCCTCCCCCACACCGAGGTCGAGCAGCTCATCGCCACGGTCAGGCGCGTGCGCGCCGACGACGACATCACCGTCGTGGTCGTCGAGCACCACATGGGCCTCATCGCGGCGCTCACCGACCGTGTCGTGGTGCTGGACCACGGCCGCAAGCTCATGGAGGGCAGTGCCGCCGAGGCGCAGTCCGACCCTCGCGTCATCGAGGCGTACATCGGGAGGGATGCCGCGGATGACGCTGCTTGAACTCTCCGATGTCACCGCGTTCTACGGGCCGGTGCAGGTGCTCGAGGGCGTCTCGCTGACCGTGCCCGACGGCGGAGCGGTCGGCATCCTGGGCGCCAACGGAGCCGGCAAGACCACGACGCTCCGCGCGATCAGCGGGACCGTCCGCGCGGAGGGCTCGATCGTCTTCGACGGCATCGACATCCGGGGCCTCCGCCCCGACCAGGTGGCGGCCCTCGGGATCGCCCATGTACCCGAAGGACGGGGCACCCTCGGAGACCTCACCGTCCGCGAGAACCTGCGCGTCGGCGCCTACCGGCGCCGGGACCGCAAGGCCATCCAGTCCGACATCGACTACTGCCTCGACCTCTTTCCGCAGCTCAAGGAGCGCATCACCTCGAATGCATCGGCCCTGTCCGGCGGTGAGCAGCAGATGCTCGCCGTCGCCCGCGCGTACATGGCCCGCCCGCGGCTCCTGCTGCTGGACGAGGCATCCCTCGGCCTCGCCCCGAGCACCGCGAAGGATGTGTACCAGGCCATCAAGCGCCTGCGCGCCGAGTCGGCGATCGCCATGGTCGTCGTGGAGCAGAACGCCAACCTGGCCTTCACCCTCGTCGATTCGGCGACCGTGCTCGAGACGGGGCGCAACGTCATCACGGGCTCGTCGGCCGAGCTCAAGGGCATGGACGAGATCCGCCGCGCCTACCTGGGGGGCTGACGCGTGGGAACCTTCATCCAGCTCGTCATCGACGGCCTCTCGACCGGGTCGATCTACGCGGCGCTGGCGCTGGCGATCGTCCTCGTGAACCAGGCCACCGGTCTCATCAACTTCGCGCAGGGCGGGATGGCGGTGCTTTCGGCATACGTCGCGTGGCAGTTCACGCAGTTCGGCGTTCCGCTGCTGCTCGCGATCCTGCTGTCGATCGTGGTGTCGTCCGGGATCGGTGCCATCGTCGAGCGCTTCCTGATCCGCAAGTTCGAGGGCGGCGACCCCGACACCGCTGTCGTCGTGACCATCGGCCTGCTGACGCTCATCACCGGCGTGTGCGCGTGGATCTGGACGTACAACAACAAGCTGTTCCCCTCGCTCTTCCCCCTCGAGACCTTCACGATCGGCGGCGCCGTCATCAGCGTCCGGTCGCTCGGCACCTTCCTCGTGATCGTCGGGATCATGGTCGTGCTGCAGCTGCTGTTCGTCGGCACCAAGCTGGGGCTGGCGCTGCGGGCCGTCGCGATCAACCCGCAGTCCGCGGCGTTCTCGGGGATGCCCGTCGGGCGGCTGCTCATGATCGGCTGGGGACTTGCGGCAGGACTCGGCGCCGTCGCCGGCGCACTCGTCGCCCCCGAGCTGACCCTCACGCCCGGGATGATGGACTCCGCCCTGGTCTATGCGCTCGCCGCCGTCATCATCGGCGGCCTGACCAGCCCGATCGGGGTCGTCATCGCGGCCTGGATGATCGGCGTGCTCGAGAACCTCGCCGCGGTCTACGTCCCCTTCATCGGCCACGACCTCAAGATCGCGGTGCCGTTCATCCTGATCTTCGTCGTCCTCGTCATCCGGCCGCAGGGCCTGTTCGGGCGCAAGGCCGTGGTGCGCGTCTGATGTCCGCGACCGTCGCCTTCTTCGACAAGCCCTGGGTCCGCTGGACCGGGGCCGCGCTGATCGTGGTGCTGGCGATCGTGCTGCCGCTGATCCTGCCCGAGCTCGCCAACACCACGATCGCGCGGGTCGGCGTCTTCGCCGTCGCCGTGCTCGGTCTGAACGTGATCATGGGCTACGCCGGCCAGGTCTCGCTGGGCCAGATCTTCTTCGTCGGCCTCGGTGCGTACGTGACCGCCTACGGCGTCGAGCAGGGCTGGAACATCCTGCTCGTCTTCGTACTCGCCTGCCTCATCCCCGCCGTCGTGGGACTGCTCGTCGCCCTGGCGGCGGCGCGGCTCGGCGGACTCGCGATCGCGATGGTGACGATCGCCCTCCCGATCGTGGGCGTGCCGCTCGCGAAGCGGCTGTCGGACTTCACCGGCGGGTCCGAGGGGGTGTCGGCGCGCTTCTCGGCCGCCCCGTCCTGGACGGGCCTCTACGACGACCAGTGGCAGCTGTACATCGTGCTGCTCGTCGGCGGAATCTCGTTCCTGCTCACGCGCAACCTCGTGCGGGGGAAGTACGGCCGCGCATTCGCGATCGTCAAGGCCAACGAATCGGTCGCCGGGTCGATGGGGATCTCGCCGTACCGCTACAAGGTGCTCGCGTTCACGGTGGCCTCGCTGCTGGGCGGCGTGAGCGGATTCCTGTACATGGTCGTCATCCAGTACACCTCGCCCGAGACCCTGAGCTTCGGCCACTCCATCACCCTGGTGGCGTCGATGGTCATCGGGGGTGCCGGCAGCATCATCGGCTCGCTCCTCGGCGGTGCGTACTACGTGCTCATCCCGCAGCTCACGAACCTGATCGACCCCGGACTGACGGCGGTCCTGCAGGGCGCCATTCTGCTGCTCGTGCTGTTCATCCTGCCGGGCGGACTCGTGTCGCTGCCGCGACTGTGGCGCCGCGCGGGCCGACGGCGCGGCGGCAAGGGCCCGACGGCCGCGGCATCCGCACCCGCCGTCGTCGCGGCATCCGGTCCCGCAGACCACACCCAACCACCCACAGAGTCAAGAGAAGGAAGGCAAGACACATGAGCACACACCGCTCCAGGATGCGGGCCGTGTCGGTGATCGCCGGCATCGGCATCGTCGCCCTGCTGGCCGCCGGCTGCGCCCGCGGCGGAGGCGGCGGCAGCACCGAGACCGCCGCCGCGAGCCCCGGCATCACCGACGACTCCATCACGCTGGGCATCACCACTCCGCTGTCGGGTCCGACCGCCGGGCCGGGAACCTGCACGGTCGCCGGCATCACCGCCTACTTCGGCGCCAAGAACGCCGACGGAGGCGTGAAATTCGGCGACGGCAAGACCCGCAAGGTCGAGATCAAGGCGCTCGACGATGCGTACGACCCCCAGAAGGCCGCCGCCAACTACGACCAGCTGAAGGACAGCGTATTCGCGATGACGGCGGGCCTGGGCACGCCGACCAACCGGGCGTGGCGTGAGGCCGCGATCGCCGACAAGGTGCCACAGGTGCTCATCGAGACCGGCGACCCCATCTTCTCGGACTCGTCGCAGAGCCCGTGGCAGCTGGGCTTCGTTCCGATCTACCAGAACGAGGGTGCCGCGTTCGGCGACCTGCTCGCGTCATCCAGCGAGAACCACAAGGTCGCCATCCTGTCGCAGAACGACGACTACGGCAAGGGATACGTCGAGGGCTTCAAGAGCGCCATCCAAGGACACGACAACATCCAGATCGTCAAGGAGCTGACGTACGAGGCGACCGACAGCTCGGTCGACGCCCAGCTCACCGAGCTGGCGGGCACCGGCGCCGATGTCTTCTTCAACGCGATGTCGATCACGCCGCTGGTGATCTCGTCGCTGCAGAAGGCCCAGGAGCTCAAGTGGCTGCCCAGCTGGTTCCTGCCCTCGAACACCTCCAGCCCGACGGCGATCCTCCAGCCGGGTGGCGCAGAGGCGTTCCCGGGCGTCTACACGGTCTCGTTCGCGAAGGCGGCCGCAAGCCCCGCATTCGCGGCCGACCCCGACGTGGTGAAGTTCCTCGCCGACCTCAAGCAGTACGCGAACTACCCGGACACCCCGGCGTTCCCGCACTGCGCGTGGAGCTACATGATCGGTGCGACCCTCGAGCAGGTCTTCGCCAAGATGACCGCGCCGACGCGCGACGACTTCATGAGCAAGCTGCGCACGATCTCGGGCTTCCAGGCGCCGCTCATGCTCGAAGGCACGTCGGTCGACACGACGAAGGACGGCCAGCCCGCCGTCTCGTCGGTCATCGTGCAGAAGTACAACGGCAAGGGCTACGCGAACGCGGACGCCTTCGGGTGATCTCCCCCATCCGCTGAGGCGATGGATGCCGCGGCCCGGCCGGACTCGTTCCGGCCGGGCCGCGGTGCGTCCGTAGTTCGTCGCCCGCGCGAGGGAGGTCAGTCGAGGCCGCGCAGCACGCCCACGATCCCCTGCAGGTGGGCGCGGGTCGCTGCTTCTGCGGCATCCGGATCCCGTGCCAGGACCGCGTCGATGATCGCGATGTGCTCTGGTGCGGACTGGCTCGCCCGGCCGGGGTGGAAGGCCAGCCGGAACTGGTGGCGCGCGGACTGCGCCCGCAGCCGCTCGAGCAGCTGCGTCGCGGTGGCATGGTGGCTCAGCTCGCGGATGCGCCGATCCAGGTCCTGGTTCAGGCGGGCGTACTCGACGAGATTTCCTGATGCCACGGCATCCTCGATCTCGAAGCGCAGCCGACGCAGCCCCTCGGCATCCGCATCCGTGAGGTTCTCGGCCGCCTTGCGGGCGCACAGCGTCTCGAGGCCGATGCGCACCTCGACGATCTCGACGGCTTCGTCCACGCTGATCGCGCGGACGCGGGCACCCCGGTTCGGGACGCGCTCGACGAGGCCTTCGCTCGTGAGGTTGAGCAGCGCCGTGCGCACCGCCGCCCGTGACGCGTGGTAGCGCTCGCTGAGGTCGGCTTCGATGAGCCGCTGGTGCGGGGCGAACTCGCCGTCGAGGATCGCATCCCTGAGCTGCTGGGTCAGATCGAGGCGCACCCCGGCCTCTTCGACATCGACGAAGGCGGTGTCCGTCATGCGCCGTCCCCTCCACTGTTGCTGCCTTCAGACTAGTCGCCGGCACGATATTGCCTACGAGATTCGCGTGGATATTGTCGGCAATCTTGCCCTTGCGAGCCTGGCGATGCACGCTTGAGGGAAGCGACCCGAGATCGAAGCGCAATGCTCGACGCGCGCGCCGCAGCAGACACAGAGAGGTGGTCGAGTTGTCGAACACAGTGACAGATGCCCCGGTCAGGACGGGGCTGTACATCGGGGGCGAGGTGCGCGAGACGGCCGAGACGCTCGCGATCGCCGACCCTGGAAAGCCCGGCGTGATCGTTGGGCATGCCGCGTCCGCATCGAAGGAGGATGTCGCGGACGCGGTGGCCGCGGCCAAGGCGGCATTCCCGGCGTGGGCGGCGCTCACCCCGCAGGAGCGGGCGGCGCAGATGGCCGAGGCGATCGCCGGCATCGCGGACGATCGCGATGAGGATGCCGCGATCCTCTCGCAGGAGAACGGCAAGGTGCGCTTCGAGGGCTGGGTCGACTGCCTGGTGTTCGAGATCCGCTGGCAGCTCGCGCTGATGCTCGCGGACGAGGTGGGCACGGGCAAGACGCTGCCGGTGGCTCCCGGCATCCCGGTCACCACCGAGGTGGCGTACCAGCCGCTCGGAGTGGTCACGGTGATCGTGCCCTTCAACTGGCCGATCGCGATCCTCGGGGCTTCGCTGCCGCACGCCCTGCTGGCGGGCAACACCGCCATCGTGAAGCCGCCGCCCACCGCCCCGCTCGCGACCACACGGCTCGTCCAGCGGGTGGCCGAGAAGCTTCCGGCCGGAGTGCTGAACGTCGTCACCGGCAAGGACGAGAACATGACAGGGCTGATCCAGAACTACGACATCGCGAAGGTCTGCTTCACCGGATCGGTAGGCGGCGGCAAGCGGATCATGGAGCTCGCCTCGAAGACCCTCACACGCGTCACCCTCGAGCTCGGTGGCAACGATGCAGCGGTGTTCCTCGAGGACGCGATCCTCGACGACACGCACCTCGACCGGCTCTATGCCGCGATCTACGACACCAGCGGACAGATCTGCATGAACGCCAAGCGGGTGATCGTGCACCGCTCACGGCTCGACGAAGTGGTCGCCGGGCTGTCGCAGCGGCTCGAGCAGGCGAAGCTCGGCTACGGCCTGGACGAGGGCACGACGATGGGTCCGCTGCACTCCCCGGTTCAGAAGGCGTTCGTCGAGGACATCATCCAGGAGGCGAAGGATGCCGGAGCCGACGTCCGCGAGTTCGGCGACCTCCCGGCGGGCGACCTCGCCGGAGGGAACTTCGTACGTCCCGCGATCGTCGTCGACCCGGACCCGGGCCTGCGGGTCGTGACACAGGAGCAGTTCGGTCCCGTCATCCCGATCCTCCCCGTTGACAGCGAGGAGGAGGCCATCCGGCTCGCCAACGACACGTGGGGCGGCCTGTGCGGATCGGTGTGGACCGGCGACCCCGGCGCGGCCCAGCGCGTGGGCTCGCAGCTCGTCTGCGGCTATGTCTGGGTCAACGACCATGGCGCGACACGCCTCGACCTGCGCGCGCCGTTCGGCGGCATGAAGCAGTCGGGCTTCGGTCGCGAGCAGGGCATCGAGGGCGTCCGGGCGTTCCAGGACACCCACGCCATCGCGACCATCGACCCCGAGGCCCTCGCGGCGATGGCGCACTGACGTCGTCGTAGGAGAGGGGCCCGGCCGCCGCATCCGCGGTGGCCGGGCCCCTTGGTGTCACCCGCGGCTCACGAAGAGCGCCGGCAAGTCAGACTGCTGCCTCGATCGTTTCGTCCCGCTCGAGTTCCTCGACGAGGTCGAGGCCGCGGCGAGCCCACGCGATCTCGGACAGCGCGCGCTCGACGAGCCCCTCGTAGGCGATGCGCTTGTAGGCGATCGTGCGGACCTTGTCCGCCTCGGCCGTGACCTGAAGGCGGCGCACCAGCATCGGGTTGGTGAGCAGCTCGATGTGCCGCAGCTCGCCGCGCCACTGGACCAGCTCGCCATCCCATTCCGCGATGTGCGCGGTGAAGAACGCGCGTGCCGCTTCGTGCGACACGGCCTCCAGGTACGCTGCACGCAGGTGGGCGGGGTCGCGGACGCGCTGGTATTCCATCGGGCTGTTCATCCACTCGAGGAATGACCGCTCGCCGGCGTCGGTCACGTGGTAGACGCGCCGACGGCCGCGCTCGCCGCGCAGCTGATCCTCGCCCTCGACGAGACCGCTCTCCTCCATCTTCCGAAGCTCCGGGTAGATCTGGGAGTCCGGCGCGTGCCAGACGTGGCCTACCGACTGCGAGAACTGCTTCTGAAGGTCATATCCCGAGAGGGGCCCGACGCGGAGGATCGCCAGGAGTGCGTAGCGCAGGCTCACAGGTCTCCTCTCCGACTCACGCGGGCTGATAGCTCGTGCGCCAGCCGCCCTGATAGCTGGAACGGGCGACCGTCGAGTAGGGCACGGGGCTGACGACGACGCGAACCTCGGTCTGCTCGTGGGGCTCGACGCTCGCCTTCGTGGTGCCGCCGTCGGGCTCGCCCCAGACGACCTTCAGCTCAGTCCCTTCGGGGACGTTGGGGTCGACCGTCGCGAGCGACAGCCCGCGACGCTCGTTCGCGCTGTAGCCGGTGAACATGGAGTAGCCGACCACGGTGCCGTCGCCGTCCACGACGGCGTCGTAGTTCGCCGATCCGTAGTTCGCCAGCGGCAGGTCGAAGAACTTGTAGTTCGGCCCGTCGACATCCAGCAGCGATGTCCAGACCTTGCCGAGGTCGTCGGCATCCCAGGCGAGAGTGACCTTCTTGCGCTGCGATGCGGGATCGATCTGCTCCAGGGCGTCGCGCCCGATGAAGTCGTGATCGAACTTCACGAAGTTGCCGTATCCCAGCTCCCACGGCGTCAGGTAGTAGTCCTCGATGTTCTCCGACACGAACGACCCTGCAAGCGTGCCCGTCGCCTCGTAGCCGTCGGCCGGCAGCCACTCGCGATACGCCCGCTCCGCCTCGCCGGTGTAGATGGCGGGCAGCGGTGAGGGGATCCAGCCGGACTCCAGCGTGTTCGACGGATAGGCGCGCGACCCCACCGGAACGAGCCCGAATTCCGCGCCGGCCTCGACGATCGCGGCCCAGATCCGGTCGTGATCGGCGTACGGACCCCAGATCTCGAGCCCGGGGGCGCCGGCCATGCCGTGGCGCAGGGTGCGCACCGTGGTGCCGTCGATGGTCATCGTCGCCATGTTGAAGAACTTCAGCTGCTCGACAGGGCCGCCGTTGAGCTTCTCGATGACCGACCAGGCGTTGGGTCCCTGGATCTGGAAGCGGTAGTACTGCCGGGTCACCTCGTGACCGTACGGCCGCGACGGCGACCGGCGGTCGACGGTGATGTCGAGGTTCCGGTAGCCGCCGGTCTCACCGTGGAACAGCAGCCAGTTCGCCGCCGGGGCGCGGCCGACGTACACGTACTCGTCCTCGCCCTCGCGGAACAGGATGCCGTCGCCGATCACGTGACCCGACGCGGTCGTCGGCACATACTGCTTCGCCTTGTCGACCGGGAACACCGAGGTGGAATTGATCGCCGTGTCGGAGATCAGCCGGATCGCGTCGGAGCCCCTCAGGAACAGGTTGTCCATATGGTGCGACTGGTCGTACAGCACGGCGGTGTCACGCCACGCCTTCTGCTCCTTGATCCAGTTCTGGAAGTCGGAGGGCACGACCGGGTAGATGTAAGAGCCGATCTGCGAATTGCGCAGCAGCTCGACGGGGTTGCCGGATGCGTCGATGACGTCCTGCAGATTCTTCGATGCCATTTGGGGGTGAACCTCTCTGTTCGCTGGGAGCCTCAGGTCGAGGCGTCCGTGATGGTCACGGTCGGTCCGTGAAGACGATGGTCTGGTTGCCGTGGCGGATGACGCGGTCCTGTGCGTGCCATTGCACGGCCCGGGACAGCACGGCGCGCTCCACGTAGGCGCCGCGGGACTGCAGGTCGCCAGCGGACATCGCGTGGTTCACGCGGGCGACGTCCTGCTCGATGATCGGGCCCTCGTCGAGGTCTTTGGTCACGTAGTGACTGGTCGCGCCGATCAGCTTGACACCGCGCTCCTTCGCCTTGCGGTACGGGGCGGCGCCGATGAACGCCGGCAGGAACGAGTGGTGGATGTTGATCACCGGCACGCCGACATCGTCGAGGAACGACTCCGACAGGATCTGCATGTACCGGGCCAGCACGATGAAGTCGACGTTCCCGGCGAGCAGCTTCACGATCT
>NZ_BAAAOG010000003.1:0-277062 GCF_039530205.1 Microbacterium deminutum | reverse complement strand
GAAGCCCTACGCTGCCTGAAACGCCGCCTCGCCCGCACGGTCTTCAACGCCCTCACCGCCGACCAGCAACCGAGCCAGATCCCCGCGAGCCTCCCCCTCGCGGCCTAAGACTTGACATAGGAGAAACTCATGCCTGACAAGCCGAGAGCCGAGGTCACGATCGACGAGGGTCTCGTGCGGATGCTGCTGGCGGAGCAGGCGGGCGGGATCTACTCAGCCGCGCTGCCCGTCGCGCATGAGGCGGACGGCTGGGACTGCTCGGTCTGGCGGATCGGCGATGCATGGGCGGCGAGGCTCCCCCGTCGCTCGGCGGCGGCGACGCTCGTGATCAACGAGCAGCAGGTGCTTCCGGCGATCGCGGCACGGGTCGAGCCGACCGGCATCCGGGTTCCCGCGCCGGTCATCTGCGGTGCCCCCGCCGCGGGATTCCGGTGGCCGTGGTCGGTCGTGGCGTGGATCGAGGGAAGCCGCGGCATCGACATCCCCCGCGCGGAACGCTCCGCGTGGGCCGAACCGCTCGCCGCGGCCCTCGGTGCGCTCCACGCCGCAGCCCCCGACGACTATCCGCCGAATCCGTTCCGCGGGGTGCCGCTGGCGGCCCGTTCGGACGCGGTCGCACAGCGCCTCGCGCATCTGAAGGCGGACGCCACGCTGAGCGAGGAGGATTCGGATGCGGCGGTGTCCGTCTGGGCGAAAGGACTCGCGGCGGCGCCCTGGACAGGCCCACCGGTCTGGATCCACGGCGACCTGCACCCCGCCAACCTCGTGGCGCAGGGACCCCGGCTCGCCGGGATCATCGACTTCGGCGACGTCACTGCAGGCGATCCGGCGTACGATCTGGCCGTCGCCTGGCTCGCGTTCGATGGGGAAGGGCGGCGGCGGTTCATCGCGGCGACCGCCGGGCGATACGACGACGCGACGTGGCTGCGGGCTCGCGCATGGAGCGCCGCCGTGGCGCTCATGCTGCTCGCGCACAGCGACGACGAGCCCGCCTACGCGGCTCTCGGCGGGGAGGCACTCGCCGAGACGGTGTGACCACGGCCAACGCCCGGATCAGGGCACGGCGTTGCTCGAGCTGTCCGGGGAGTGTCGCACCCAGACGTCCACCCGATCGGTGCGCGCGATGAATCGGATGACGGTCCCCGCCGGCATCGGACGCTCCCAATGCACCGGAAGACCTTCGGAGACGGTCAGATCGAGCAGCGGCTCGAGGCCCCTCGCCGCACACGACGACGTGAAGATCCGGCCCATGTGCGAGAGCAGCAGGCATCGTGCCTGCTGCGGCGTCTCGCCCACCCAGACGTCGAGCGTGTCGAACGACTCGTACTTGCTGACCGAGCTCGGGTCCACACCCCACGACGACAGGCTCCCGATCCAGCTCGCAGAGCGATCGGTGCTGTCGCCGACCAGCGCGAGCGTCTGGTCGGGCGCGTCGACCGGGGGCGATGCGAGCCACATCACCGCTGATCCGAGGACGAGACCGAGCACCAGGCTCACCGCCGCAACCGCCCAGACCGGCCCGCTGCGCCACCACGGTCGTCGTCCCGCCGGCGTTGCAGGCCCCCCACCGACACCGGAGCGTTCGCCCACGGCACGGGACCCGGCGAGTGGCTCGGCGGACGGCGCGTCCGCGGCGCCGGACGACACACCCGTCTCCACGCGTGGAACAGATGTGGATGCCGCATCCGAGGGAGAAGCGTCCTTCGGGTCCGCATCCGCCAGGGTCGGAAGCACGGCGGGCTGACGGGCGAGCTCCTCGAGTTCGTTGAGCCGCTGCAGCGCCTGAGGGTCGTCCTGGATGTCGGCATCCGGGCCGTACGCACGCTGTCGGAGCGCGGCGAGTTCGCGCGATCCCCCCGGGGACGCGATCATGAGTCCGGCTCACCGGCTCGCTCTGGCGTCAGCGACGGAGCGTCCATGCCCCTATTATCGTCGCGCACCGAGAAGTCATCCCGGGCTGGGCACACGCATCGTCACGTCGACGACATCGCCGTCCAATTCGAACCGGATGACGGTGCCGACGCGGAGCTGCTCATCCAGAGGCTGCGGTCCACCCAGGTACGACACGAAGTCGACGACCGGGGTGAGGCCCTGCGGCGTGCAGCTGAAGTCCGACCAATGGTTCGCCCACGTGACGACGAGGCACGATGCGCCGTCCTTGGAGGTCGCGGAGAGCACCTGCAGCTTGTGGAACGGCTCGTGCTGCACCGGCCGCGCCTCCGTCGTCAGCCACTGCGAGATGCTGAGCAGCCAGGTGTCCTCGAGGTCGATCTGCACGTGGTCGGTCGGGGCGAGGGTGGCGTCGGGGTGCGGCGCCATCGATGCGGCCAGCGCCACTCCCATCCCGACCCCGATAACGCCGACGGCCGCAACCGATGCCCAGAGCGCCACACGCCGCCACCCCGGACGCGAACCGGCCGTCTCGGGCTCGGCGACAGACTCTCTCGCGCCGGATGTGTCGGCATCTCCGGCAGCCTCCGGGGTGGGCTCGATCAGGTGTGACGCGCGATCGCCGAGGTCGCCCAGGCGCACCTGGGCCTCGAGCTCGTGCAGCCGGTCCAGCGCTTCCGGGTCACGCTGGATGTCGGCATCCGGACCGTACGCGCGCCTGCGCAGATCCTTCAGTTCGCGGGACGGCTCCGGCGTCAGCGGCTGAGCATCCATGGCCCCATTATCGCGGTCGGGATGCGCGAGCGGACGCCGTCCGCTGATCGCGCCTCTTGCCGGGGGACAAACGAAAAACCCCCGCTGAGCGGGGGTTTCCACGATGCTGGGGTACCTGGACTCGAACCAAGAACAAAGGTACCAGAAACCTCCGTGTTGCCAATTACACCATACCCCAAGGCGTGCAGCCGGAGCTGTGCCGAAGAACAAGTCTAGACGACGGCGGGCCCCTGATCAAACCGAGCGCGTCAGTGCGGATGCTCGACGAGGGCCCCCAGACGGCGGAGCGACTCGGCCTTGCCGAGCAGCTCCATGGACTCGAAAAGCGGTGGCGAGACGCGGCGACCGCTCAGGGCCACCCGCAGCGGAGTGTAGGCGACGCGAGGCTTGAGCTCGAGTCCTTCGATCAGCGCGCGAGAGAGCGCGTCCTGGACGGCCGCGGCAGTGAACTCGGTGTCGGGCACGAGCGCGAGCGCGGCGACGGAGGCGACGAGCACCTCGCTGGTGTTGGCCGGCAGCGACGCGAGCGCATCCTCGTGGTAGGCGACCTCGTCGCGGAACAGGAACCCCAGCATGTCCGGGACATCGCCGAGCACCTGCACCCGCTCCTGTACGAGGGGGGCGGATGCCTCGATCACGGCCTGCTGCTCGGGTGTCGGCGTCTCGTCGACGAGACCGGCGACGTGGAGGTAGTAGACGATGCGCGCGGCGAAGTCGGCGGGCTCCAGCATCCGGATGTGGTCGCCGTTGATCGACTCGGCCTTCCTCTGGTCGAAGCGCGCCGGGTTCGGGTTCACGTCGGCGATGTCGAAGGCGGCGATCAGCTCGTCCAGCGAGAAGACGTCGCGGTCGGGACCGATCGACCAGCCGAGCAGTGAGAGGTAGTTCAGCAGTCCTTCATGGATGAAGCCCTTCTCGCGCTGCAGGAAGAGGTCGGCCTTCGGGTCGCGCTTGGAGAGCTTCTTGTTGCCCGTCTCGCCGAGGACGAGCGGCATGTGCGCGAATCGCGGGATGAACGTGGTCACCCCGGCCTCGACGAGTGCGCTGTAGAGCGCGAGCTGACGCGCCGTCGAGGGCATGAGGTCCTCACCCCGGATGACGTGGGTGATCCCCATCACCGCGTCGTCGACGGGATTGACGAAGGGGTACAGCGGCACACCGCCCGCGCGCACGATTACGAAGTCGGGGAACGACCCGCCGGGGAAGGTCACTTCGCCGCGGATCAGGTCGACGTACGTCAGGTCCTCGTCGGGAACGCGCAGGCGCCAGGCCGGCTCCCGGCCTTCGGCGCGGAACGCGGTCTTCTGCTCGACGGTGAGATCGCGATCGAAGTTGTCGTAGCCGAGCTGCTTCGCCCGGCCGTTCGCCTCGTTGCGGGCGTCGATCTCCTCGGCGGTGGAGTAGCTCTCGTACACCGCGCCGCTGTCGATGAGCTTGTCGAGCACCTCGCGATAGATGTCGTGACGCTGCGACTGCCGATAGGGTTCGTGCGGCCCGCCGACCTCGACGCCTTCATCCCAGTCGATCTCGAGCCAGCGCAGCGCGTCGAGAAGCTGGAGGTAGCTCTCCTCGCTGTCACGCGCGGCGTCGGTGTCCTCGATCCGGAACACGAGCTTGCCGCCGTTGTGACGCGCATAGGCCCAGTTGAAGAGCACCGTGCGGATCAGCCCCACGTGCGGCAGCCCCGTGGGGCTCGGGCAGAAGCGCACGCGCACGTCCGCTCCGGTGGCGGTCGTGGTTCGGGGATCAGGCGAAGAAGGCATCGCCGTCCAGTCTAGGTGCGGGATGCCGCGCCCTCAGGGTCGCGCCATTTCCCGCGGCGCTCAGGAGCCGACCAGTCGCGCGATCGCAGCCAGCGTCGCTCGGATCGCGGGCACCCGGTCGGCGCCGTGCGCCGTCACGACGTGGATCGTCCGCGCCTCGGCAGGCGGCAGGGGCAGCGTCACGACTCCGGGCAGCTGCGGAAAGGACGCCACCGCCATCCGCGGCAGCGTCGCGACCCCGATCCCCTGCGCCACGAGACCCTCGACGGCGACGAAGTTGTCGGTCTCGAACGCGATGTGCGGTTCGAACCCGGCACGTGCGCACAGCTCGAGAAGGTGCCCCCGGCACCGCGGGCATCCGGCGATCCAGCGCTCGCCCGCCAGCACCGATACGTCGATGCCCGTTGACGTGGCGGCCGGATGCCCGACCGGCAGTACCACGAGCAGGTCGTCGCTGCCGACGGCTCGCACGGACAGGCCGCGGGCGCTCGAGCCGTGCGGGTCGTCGCGATCGCCCGGATAGCTGAACGTCAGGGCGATGTCCGCCCGATCCTCGCGCACCGCCTCGACCGCCTCGGGCGGCTCGGCCTCCAGATAGGTCACAGCGATCCCGGCGTGATGGCTCGCGACATCCGCGAGCAGTCGCGGGATGACGGTGGGCGAGGCCGACGGAAATCCCACGAGCCGCACCCGCCCCGCGCGCAGTCCCCGCAGCTCGGCCAGCTCGCCCGCCGCGGCATCCAGCGCGGTCGTCACGGCGGGGGCGTGCCGCGCCAGAATGCGTCCGGCCTCGGTGAGCCGCACCGTCCGGCCCACGCGCTCGACGAGCGCGACACCGAGCCGCTGTTCCAGGCGCTTGAGCTGCTGGCTGACCGCGGGCTGGCTGTACCCGAGGAAAGCGGCTGCCGCGGTGATCGAGCCTTCGTCGGCGATCGCCTTCACGACGCGCAGTGCCTGCACGTCGAAGTCGAGGTCGTCGTCGAGCAGATCGGTCATGCCAAGAGCATAAGCGCACGGCATGTATTGCATGCGATACCTGTCGTAGACGCGAGGTATCTGATTGGTCGACGATGGATGCATGCCCACCCTGGTTGCCAGCCCCACCCTCGAAGCCGCGCGAGCGCAGTTCGCCGGCGGTCGCGGATACCTGGCGGCCTGCACCGTCGGTCTGCCGACGCATACGACCCGGGCCGCAGTGATCGCCGATCTGGATGCCGCAGCAGCGGGCCGGGCTGATCCCGCCGTCTACACGGCCGTCGTGGAGCGGACCCGCAGGCACTTCGCATCGCTCGTGGAGGTCGACCCGACCCGGGTCGCGATCGGGTCGCAGGCATCCGTGGCCGCAGGGCTCGTGGCATCCGCCCTCCCCGACGGCGCCGAGGTGCTCATCGCGGCGGGCGACTTCTCGTCGATTGTGCTGCCCTTCGTCCACTCGGGACGGGCACTGCGAGTGCGGACCGCACCCCTGGCCGAGCTCCCCCAGCACATCGGGCCCGACACGGCCCTCGTCGCCTTCTCTCTGGTGCAGTCCGCGACCGGTGAGGTGGCGGACGCCGCGGCCATCGCCGCCGCCGCGCGCCGCACCGGCGCCCTCACGCTGTGCGATGCGACCCAGGCTGTCGGCTGGCTCCCGGTCTCGGCATCCGACTTCGACGCGCTGATCTGCCATGCGTACAAGTGGCTGTGCGCACCACGCGGGGTGTCGTTCCTCTCGGTCTCCGAGCGACTCGCCGGCGAGATGTCGCCCGTGTTCGCGGGGTGGCATGCCGGCGAGGATCCGTGGATGTCGTGCTACGGCCACGAGGTGGACCTGGCCACGAACGCTCGACGCTTCGACGTCTCGCCCGCCTGGCAGGCCTTCGTCGGCGCGGAGCCGGCTCTGGAGCTCTTCGCATCGCTCGACCCGAGCGCCCTGCACGACCATGCTGTCGGGCTCGCGCGCGAGTTCCGGCGACGGATGCACCTCGAAGGACCGCCGCGCGACAGTGCGATCGTGACCTGGAGCGACCCCGACGGGCAGGATCTCACCCGGCTCACCGCTGCCGGGATCGTCGCCTCGGGCAGAGCCGGACGCGCGCGGGTCGCGTTCCACGTGTTCAACGACGCGGTCGACGTGGATGATGCCGTCTCGGCCCTCGGCCGATGACACGCTCGCCGTCAGTCCGCTGAGCCTGCCCTGTCGGGGGCGGGCTCCCGGCTCGCCGCGATCCGCGTGATCGGCGACAGGGCCACGGTGGCGATCACCGCGACACCGACGAGCAGCGCCAGCCCGCCGTAGCCGATCCACGAGAGGATCACGCCCGCGAGGATCGCGCCGAAGGCTGCGACGAGGCTCATCGTGAGGTCGCTGAGACCCTGACGTCGCGTGCGCTGTGCCTCGGATGAGGCCTCTGTGAGCAGAGTCGACCCCGCCACCGTCGTGGCGCTCCAGCCCAGTCCGAGCAGCACCAGGGCGACCGTGACGAACACCGTGGACTCCTGGCCGAACGACGCCGTGACGAGCGCGGCCGCGAGCAGCACCTGCCCGAGCAGGATGGTCGGGACGCGACCGAGCCGGTCCGCGAGGATGCCGAACACCGGCGAGAGCGCGAACATCCCCGCGACGTGCAGGCTGATCGTCAGCCCGATCACCGTGAGCGATGCGCCATGATGCAGCAGATGAACCGGCGTCATGGCCATGATCGACACCATCACGCCGTGGGCGGCGGCGACCGCAAAGATCGCATAACGGGCGATGGTGGGCCGATCGGGCTTGGCGATCCGCGGCGCATCCGGACTGGTCGCATGCGTGATCACCCGCTGCGCCAGCTTCAGCGGGTCGGGGCGCAGCCAGATGAGGTACAGCGCGATCGCCAGCAGCTGCGCGGCGATGGTGAACAGGTACGGGCCGGTGAGGTGCGGCATCCCGAACCGCTGTCCGAGGGCTTCACCGGGGCCGGTCAGATTCGGGCCGAGGACCGCTCCGATCGTGGTCGCCCAGACAACGAGCGACAGGTCGCGGCCGCGAGTCGCGTCGGTGGCGAGGTCGGCCGCGGCGAACCGCGTCTGGAGGTTCGCGGCCTGCGCGGCTCCGATGAGTCCGAACGCCACGAGCAGCAGCGGGAAGGAATGGATGCCGGCGGCGACAACGACGAGCAGCACCCCGAAGAGCGCGCCCACCATGCCGCTCGCCAGCGCCGGCCGGCGTCCGCGGCGACGCGCGAAGGCCGCGAGCGGCACTGCGAACGCGGCGGTGCCGAGTGTGATCGCCGCGGTGGCGAGCCCCGAGAACGCCTCGTCGCCCGAGATCTCGGCCGCCAGCACGGCACCGAGCGAGATGCTGGCGCCGAACGCGAGTCCGCCGAGGACCTGCCCGATCGACAGCACCCACACGGTGCGCCGCTGCACGACCGCGATCGCCTGCGGCGCAAAGTTCGCGGCATCCGTCGATTCAGCCATCGTCGTGCTCGTCAGGCGTCGCGGGCGCCGTTGCGAAGGATGCCGAGTCCGGTGATCTCGACCTCGATGACGTCGCCCGCGACGAACGGGCCGACGCCTGCCGGTGTTCCGGTGAGGATCACGTCTCCGGGAAGGAGCGTGAACGCCGCCGAGGCGTAGGCGATGATGTCGGCGACCGAGTGGATCATGTCGCTGACGGGGCCGTCCTGGGCGACCTCTCCGTTCAGGCGCGTGAGGATCCGCGCGTCATCGAACCTGAACTCGGTCTCGATGGCCGGCCCGAGCGGGCAGAACGTGTCGAATCCCTTGGCGCGCGCCCACTGCCCGTCGGTCTTCTGCAGGTCGCGCGCAGTCACGTCGTTGGCGATGGTGTAGCCGAAGACGTAGTCGAGCGCGGACTCTGCCGGCACGTTCCTCGCGATTCGCCCGATGACGGCCGCCAACTCGCCTTCGAAGCTCGTGAACGTCGACTGGGTCGGCCGCACGATGGTGTCGCCGGGTCCGATGACCGAGGTGTTGGGCTTGAAGAAGAGCATCGGCTCGACAGGGACCTCGTTGCCGAGCTCAGCCGCGTGCTCGCGATAGTTTCGACCGACGCACACGATCTTCGAGCGCGGGATGACGGGCGCGAGCAGTGCGATGTCCGACAGCGGCACGCGCTCGCCCGTCGTGTCGTAGCCGCTGAACATCGGGTCGCCGTCGAGCACCACGAGTTCACCGCCGTCGACGATCCCGAACTTGATGGCGTCGTTGTGGCTGAAGCGCGCGATCCTCACCGGCTCAGCCTACCGAGCAGCTCCGACGCGTTTCGTCTCGCTTCGCTCACTCAACGACCGGGGTTCGCGCGTTTCGTCTCGCGGAGGCTCGCACTGAGCGAGGGAAGCGAGTCGCAGTGTCGCTCAACGACCGGGAAAGGACATCAGGCGTCGAGGCGCACCAGCCAGTTGTGCCTGTCTTCGCGGCGACCGTACTGGATGTCGGTCAGCTCTTCGCGCAGCGAAAGGGCGAGCGGGCCGATGGGCTGCTCGTCGAAGAAGCTCTTGCCCTTCAGGACACCGATCGGAGCCACCACAGCCGCCGTCCCGCACGCGAACACCTCGACGATGTCGCCGGATGCCACGCCCTCGCGCCACTCCGTGAGCGACACGTTGCCCCCGACCACCTTGTGTCCGCGGTCTACCGCGAGCTGCAGGAGCGAGTCGCGCGTGATGCCCTCGAGGATCGAGTCGGACTGCGGGGTCACGACCGTGCCGTCCTTGTAGACGAACACGATGTTCATGCCGCCGAGCTCCTCGACGTTGCCGTCCTGGTCGAGGAACACGACCTGGTCGCAGCCCTCCTCGTAGGCCTGCGCCTGCGGCAGCAGGCTCGCCGCGTAGTTGCCGCCGGTCTTCGCCGCGCCGGTGCCGCCCTTGCCCGCGCGCGCGTACTCTTCGCTGAGCCAGATCGAGACCGGCTTCGCGCCGCCCTTGAAGTACGGCCCGACGGGGCTCGCGATGACGTAGTAGTTGACCTTGTTCGCCGGCCGTACGCCCAGGAACGCCTCCTTGGCGAACATGAACGGCCGAAGGTACAGGCTCTGGTCCGCCGACGATGGCACCCAGTCGCCATCGACGGCGATGAGTGCCTTCAGCGACTGGATGAAGTAGTCGACGGGCAGCTCAGGCAGTGCGAGCCGGCGCGCGCTCCGCTGCAGACGCAGCCCGTTCTGCCGCGGCCGGAACGTGTGGATCGAGCCGTCCTCGTGACGGTAGGCCTTGATGCCTTCGAAGATCTCCTGGCCGTAGTGCAGGACCGCGGCTGCCGGGTCGAGCGAGATCGGCCCGTACGGCTGGACGCGCGGGCGGTGCCATCCGCCGCCGACCGACCAGCAGATGTCGACCATGTGGTCAGTGAACGCGGTCCCGAAGACCGGGTCGCGTAGAAGCTCTTCGCGCTGCGCCGGCGACTTGGCCGCCAGATTCCTGGTGACGGCGAACTCGAGGGAAGGAAGTCCGGTCTCGATGTCGATGAGGGTCATGTCACATCCTGACTGAGTGGGCGGGCGACGCCGCTGCGGTTCGGTGGGCGCTGCCGGGTTCCAGGTTACGCCCGGAGGCGTGCGACGATCGCGTCGCCGATCTGCGCGGTGGGGCGGGATGCCGCACCCCGGTCGGCGATGTCCGCTTCGACCGCGCGGGTGACGGCGTCGGATTCGTCCCGCAGCCCGAGATGGTCGAGCAGCAGGGCGACGGACAGGATCGCGGCCGTGGGGTCGGCCTTCTGCTGTCCCGCGATGTCGGGCGCCGAGCCGTGAACGGGCTCGAACATCGAGGGGAACGCGCCGTCCGGGTTGATGTTGCCCGATGCGGCGAGGCCGATGCCACCGGTGACGGCGCCGGCCAGGTCGGTCAGGATGTCGCCGAAGAGGTTGTCGGTGACGATCACGTCGAATCGGCTCGGGTTCGTGACCAGGAAGATGGTGGCCGCGTCGACGTGCAGGTAGTCTACGGCGACCTCGGGATGCTCCGCGGCCACCTCGTTCACGATCCGTTGCCACAGGCCACCGGCGTTCACGAGCACGTTCGTCTTGTGGACCAGGGTGAGCTTTCTGCGGCGCCGCTCGGCGAGGTCGAACGCGTAGCGCACAACGCGCTCGACGCCGAACGCGGTGTTCACCGAGGTCTCGTTCGCGACCTCTTGCGGCGTGCCCCGGCGGATCGATCCGCCGTTGCCGACGTATGGTCCCTCGGTGCCCTCCCGCACCACGACGAAGTCGATGTCCCCCGGCTCGGCGAGGGGTCCCGGGGCGCCCTCGAACAGCTTCGAAGGACGCAGGTTCACGTAGTGGTCGAGCTCGAACCGCAGCTTCAGCAGCAGCCCGCGCTCGATGTTGGCATCCTTGAGGCGCGGATCTCCCGGCACTCCCCCTACGGCGCCGAGCAGGACCGCATCGTGGTCTTTGATGGCGTCGAGGTCGGCATCCGTCAGCGTGTCGCCCGTCTCGAGGAAGCGACCGGCTCCCAGCGCGAAGCGCGTCTTCTCGAGGCGGATGCCGCTGCCCGCGGTCGCGGCATCCAGCACCTTCTCCGCCTCGGCGATCACCTCGGGCCCGATTCCGTCACCCGGGATCACGGCGAGCTTCACCACACGCGACATCGCTCTCCTTCTGTCCCTGCCAGCGTAGCGGGGCGACGGAGCGGCCTGCCGGATGGTCCCCGCTCAGGACTCGGTGATCTCGATCTGACGGAAGAGGTCTGCCTTGATCTCGGCGCTCACCTCGTCGAGCAGGTCGTCCGCGACCGGCGAGTCGACCGTCAGCACCGACAGCGCCTGGCCCCCGGCCGTTCGACGGGCGATCTGCATGCCCGCGATGTTGATGCCGGCCTCGCCGAACTTCTGACCGTAGATGGCGACAATCCCCGGACGGTCGGTGTAGATCATCACGATGTGGTGCTGCTCGATCGGCAGCTCGATCGCATAGTCATTGATGCCGACCAGCTTCTCGATCTGCTTCGTGCCGGTGAGCGTCCCGGAGACCGAGAGCTGCGAGCCGTCGCTGAGCGCACCGCGCAGGGTGATGACGTTGCGATACTCATCGCTCACGTCGTCCACGATCAGACGGACGACGACTCCGCGCTGGTCTGCGAGCAGAGGCGCGTTCACGTATGAGACCGTCTCGCTTACGATGTTCGTGAACAGCCCCTTGAGAGCGGCGAGCTTGAGCACGCTCACGTCGTACGAGCTCAGTTCGCCGTGCACCTCGACATCCAGGCTCGTGAGCGGCGAATGCGCGAGCGCGGCGAAGATCTGGCCGAGCTTCTCGACGAGCGGGATGCCGGGCCGCACGTAAGGGTCGATGACCCCGCCGGCGACGTTCACGGCGTCGGGAACGAGCTCGCCGCCCAGCGCGAGGCGCACCGAGCGGGCGACGGAGACTCCGGCCTTCTCCTGTGCCTCGTCGGTCGAGGCGCCCAGGTGCGGCGTGACGACGACGTTCGGCAGGTCGATCAGGCGCGCGGCCGGGCCGCCTTCGGCCGGCGGCTCGCTCGTGAAGACGTCGAGCCCCGCGCCGGCGATCTCGCCGGTCGTCAGGGCGGTGTACAGCGCTTCCTCGTCGATGAGCCCGCCGCGTGCGACGTTGACGACGTAGCTCGTCGGCTTCATCCTCGCGAACTCCTCGGCGCCGATCATGCCCGTGGTCTCGGGCGTCTTCGGCATGTGGATGGTGATGAAGTCGCTCTGCTCGAGCAGCTCGTCGAGCGAGAGCAGATGCACGCCGAGCTGCTGGGCCCGTGCGCTCGTGACGTAGGGGTCGTACGCGACGACGCGCATGTCGAAAGCCTGCAGTCGCGCTGCGATCAGCGCGCCGATGCGGCCGAGGCCGATGATGCCGACCGTCTTCTCGAACAGCTCGGTGCCGGTGTACGAGCTGCGCTTCCACGCGCCCGCGGCCAGCGAGGCGTGGGCGAGCGGGATATGACGGGCGAGACTCAGGATGTGGCCGACGGTGAGCTCGGCCGCCGAGATGATGTTGGACGTCGGGGCGTTCACCACCATGACACCCGCGGTGGTCGCCGTCTTGATGTCGACGTTGTCGAGCCCGACGCCCGCGCGAGCGACGACCTTGAGGACCGGCGCCGCCTCGATGGCCTCGGCGTCGATCTTCGTCGCCGAGCGGATCAGGACGGCATGCGCGTCCTGGAGCGCCTCGAGCAGCGCAGGACGATCAGTGCCGTCGACGACACGGACGTCGAAGTCCGGGCCCAGTGCATCGATCGTGGCGGGTGAGAGTTCTTCGGCGATGAGCACGACGGGCTTCGACGCGATGTTCGACACGGAGTGGGTGACCTTCGGTGCGGGTGCGCGGAGCGCCTTGAAACGGGAGTGGATGCGCCGCACGCCGGTGGGGGCGCGATCACAGACACTCTATCCGCTCGTGCGGAGCGGCCCTGTCCGTGTGACGTGCCGGGTCGATGCGACGTGCGTCCCGGCATCCGGTATGCGCACACGACCACGCGATATACGCACGGTATGCACGACGGTCCGAGTAATTGACGCGCACGGCTGTCGTGTCACACAATCCGCATGTGGCCCTGCACGTGCTCGGACCCGTCGACGCGCCCTACGCGGAACTCGCGGACTGGGAGCCTGCACGCGCCGAGATCGGACGCCTGGACGCGGTGCGCGAAGCGACCGAAGAGGAGCTTCTGGCGGCAAGACTCGCCAGCGGCGAGCATCGCGCGGCGATCGCCGAGGCCGAGCGCTTGGTGCGCGACAGCCCGCAGCGCGAGGAGCGATGGTGCCTGCTGGCGCCGGCCCACTATCAGTCCGGGCGGCAGGCCGAAGCACTGTCGTCACTGCGATCAGCCCGGCACATGCTCGACGACGATCTCGGCATCCAGCCCGGTGAACGGCTGATCGACCTCGAAACTGCCATCATGCGTCACGATCCCGCGCTGGCGCCGGCTCGGCACGAATCGCGAGTCGGCGACGACTGTCCATATCGAGGCCTGAGTGGGTACGGCCCTGACGATGCCGACGAGTTCTTCGGGCGGGATGCCGAGATCGAGGCGGTGGTCGATCGTCTCGCACGCCGTCGTTTCCTCGCTCTGACGGGCGCGTCCGGGTCGGGCAAGTCGTCGCTGGCGCTCGCAGGCGTGGTCCCGATGTTCAAGGCTCGTGGTTGGACGGCCGAGATCGTCCGTCCATGGTGACCAGGCCTGCGCGGCGCTGAGCGCGGGCGACGATCAGCCTCTCGTGGTGGTCGACCAGTTCGAGGAGCTCTTCTCGCTCGATCTCAGCCAGATCGAACTCGAGGAGTTCGGCGAACTGCTACAGGCGCACCTGCAGCGCGGCGGCGGCGTTCTCGTGACCCTGCGATGAGTGGGCCACCTACCTCGGCGATCTCGGCGCTCAGAAGTCGATCTGCGAGGGCGTGCTCGGCTGACGACAGGAGAAGGACGACGGCATCGGGCCGGACGCCGTCACCCGTCGCCGACGACGAAGGTCAGTCGAAGATGGGCGACGTGAGCGCCTGCCACGTGATCGGGCCCACGATGCCATCGGCGGGCGGAAGGAACACACCCTGGAAGTCACGCACCTTGGTCTCGGTGAGAGGTCCGAAGTCTCCGTCCACGGCAAGATCGGTCAGCAGCGTCTGCAGCGCACGCACCGCGTCCCCATGGTCGCCCCTGCGCACCGTGATGATCAGGCGCGGCCAGTCCAGCTGCCCGAGGGTCGTGCTGATCTCGGTGGCGCGAAGCGTGCGCTGGAAGGCCTCGACGGCCGCGCCGCTCGCAGGACCGAACACCCCGTCAGCGACGATGCCCGAGCCATGCGCGCGAAGAAGATACTGCGCGGCGAGCACACGCCAGTTGTCCGCCTGCCTCGCCCCCTGCTTCACAAGGCCCCACGGGCGCGGACCGGGCAGGAAGGTGCTCAGGAACGACCAGGTCTCGGGGCCTGCTTGGCCGTCGATCGTCAGGCCCCACTGGCGCTGGAGTTCTGATACCCGCTCGGCGGTGAGCGGTCCGTAGGAGCCGTCGACGACGAGCGGGGGCAGTCCGGGCGACGAGACCAAGCCGAACTGCTGGACGGCGCGGACTGCATCGCCTGTCGACCCCGAGTGCGTGGTCACCACGAGGGCCTCCCACGTCTGAGGACCGACGACCGCATCGGCCGTGAGACCGGCGCCGGTCTGGAATGCCCTCACGGCAGCGGCGGTGGCCGGGCCGAATTGTCCGTCAGCGGCGACGGCATGTCCCCTTGCGCGCAGCAGATACTGGATGCCGGTGACGACCGAGTTGTCGACTCCTTGCCGGACGGTACTCCATGGTTTGACGTTCACGATGTTCTCCTTCGCCGGCGGACCGTCCTCGAGCCGGACGATACTCCTCGAGAGGAGGAGGTCGTAAGGGTCTCGTTGATACCGACCCCCCGAGGATGCGGCCGTCAGGCGAGCAACGACGACGTGCGCGTCGTCGTGTAGGCGACGACGTCGAGCCAGAAGACCGCCGTCAGTGCGAGCCCGGTGAGCATCACGAGTGCGAGGTGAAGTGCGGGGCCGCGGTATCCCACCGTGAATGCGGCGATGAACGCGAGGATCGGGAACACGGTCGCGAAGATCCAGATGATCCACCCGAGCGCGTTGAGGCCGAGCGGCGCGGCCTGGGTCAGGTTGCCGAGCGCATTCCACACGGCGTACGCGTAGAAGAGCCCGAACCCGCCGGCGATCGTCGCGACGAGCCATGTCGGGTTCCTGCGGGGGACGGATGCCGCGGCATCCGTCACGTGTTCTCTCATTGACCCACCGTCCCGACCATGATGAACGGCCATGGCACGAGCAGGATCGCTCCGGCGACGAGCCACACGATACGCACCCATACCGCTGACCGCCGCGTGAGCAGGAAAACCGAGCCGAACCAGAGCGCCGGTGCCAGCGCGGCGAGCCAGAAGGAGCCCTGGAACATCACGTCGGCGAAGAGGTACTGTGCGCGGCCCTGCAACCGGAACCCGCCGATCACCCAGCCGATCGTGAAGAGGAGGTAGAAACCTCCGAGGATGCCCAGTGTGACGAGTGCCGCATTGCCCAGCGGCTGCCGCTCGTGCAGCTCGGCGCCGGCGTCGCTTGCCGTGGTGACCGTCTCGGACGTCCTGCCGACCGTGTCGGCGTCCTTTCCGACTGTCTCGGAATCCTTGCCGACCGCCGTGAACCCCTCGGGAAGCGACGATCCGCCTGTCGCGACAGGCGATCCGACGTCGAGGGTGGGGTCGTCGTCACTGTCCCATGCGAGGGCATCGTCATCGGGGCGCGCGGGCATGGTTCCCACCCTATCGACCCGACTATCGCCGGTGACCAGCAGCCGCACACGAACACGGGCAGCAGACGAGAGCGGGACGTGCCTCCGCGCTCGGAAGCAGTCCCCCACTCGCTGCGATGGCGAGTCTCACGGTCACAGCACGCGTTCGCGGATCGATCCGGTCTTCGCGTGAGCGGCCTGAGCGACGGGAGGATCGTCGATGACGAGCTGCAAGTCGTGCGGGGTCGCGGTGACCTTGGGGGTCTGCGACGCTGACTTTACCTGCTCGTCATGCTCGAGCTGCGCCTTGATCCGGTCGATCGGCAGATGGATGCCGGCCGACTTCGGCGCCGACACGACGACGTGGGTGGCCGTACCGTCGATGCCTGAGGCGGGGTCTGGCACGCCGCAAGGCCGATCGCAACCGCGGCGATCGCGAATGCGGCCAGCGCCCGACGTACGGAGGTCGCTGTCCGCGACGGCTGGGAGTTGCTCTTCATGATGCTTCTTCTTCCCGTTGAGATCGCCTCGGAATGATGCGATCTCAACGGGAAGAGCGGAGCAGGGCTCGCTTGATATAGGCGTGTATCGAACGCCGGATGCCGCGTCTAGTGCTGCGAGACCATCGTGCCCCGGAGCACCAGGTCCTCGGTCTCGGTCAGATCGGCGCAGCGGCTTTCGATCTCGTCGTACTCAGCGCGGTTCGCCGTCAGGAACGCGGTCGCCTCGTCCTCGGAGTCCCAGCGGTCGATCGTGAGGTAGTCGCCCTGCTCGCCGACGACAAGATCGGTGCCGAGGTAGTGCCGGCTCCGCTCGAAAAGCTGCACCCACGGGCCGCTGGCGCCATACGCCGCCTCGAACTCGGTGCGGTGGTCGAGTGCCACGCGGTAGCGCCAGACGATGACGAATGGGGTCGGCATGCACAGAGGGTAGCGCCGCGCCGGATCGCGCGAAGGGCAGCCCGCGGCTGACCGCGAGCGACCTACGATGGCGGCCTGGGCTGCCGCGGCCGCACTGCGTTCGATCCAGCAATGGCTGCGCGCGAACACTGAAGACGGCGTGCTGCTCCGGAACCCCGCGCCGGATCGACTCTTCGAGGCCGGGAACACGGTCCCGAAGATCCAGCAAGCGCTCAGTGGACCCAGCGCGGCGCGATGTGCCAGTGCGTGAGAAATCGGTGCCACGCCGGGTCGCGTCGCCGCGCCGGCAGCTTTTCGGTCACGGCGCGCTCCTTCTGCAGCGCGATGAGCTGGGCGGCACTTGAAAACTCGGCAATACGCTGCCGCTCCAGCTGAGAGGCGGTGTCGATGTTGTGAAGCATCGGGGTCCCTTTCTGCGTGGTTCTCTGGTCAGTCGTCTCGGTTTCAGAGGTGGACCTTTACATGGCCGGCGCCGATGTCGACGGCGGGTGCCGGTCCGTGCGCGACGGTGCCGGCGCCGACGACGCCGAAGAAAGCGAGGCCGGCGGCGACGAGGATCGCCGTTGCGCCGACGCGGACTGCGTTGGTCGGCTTAGCGGTCATCCCGCCCCTGGCGGGATTCGATGCGGTGGTTTCCATGACGTTTCCTTCCCGTGATCAGCCGGCAATGCGTCGGCTCGTCACTGACGATCGCAGGGGACGGTACTCACCCGGTCACCGCGCGATACTCATCCGGTACTCGCCCATGACCTGCGGCATTGACCCGGACGAGTCGCGGTCCCACACTTCGGGTATGACCGTTCGGGTGCTCGGGCCCCTGGACACAGGAACCGAGGAGTCACTCAGCCCGCGGGAGCGGGCGATCTTCAGCGCCCTCATCGTGCGGGCCGGCGCGTCAGTGTCGTCGGATGAGCTCGCAGAGGCCTACTGGGGTGATAATCCGCCTCGGACGTGGTCGCAGCAGGTGAAGACCTCTGTCGCACGCATCCGCGGCCGCCTCGGTCCCGAGGCGGTGCTCACCCGCGGTTCCGACTATGTGCTCGGCATCGACAACAGCGCGATCGATGCCTTCGAGTTCGAGCGGCTCGTCTCTCGCGCACGCAAGCACGCGCTCCATTCCGATCACGATCGCGCGATCGACGCGTACCGGCGGGCACTCGGGCTGTGGCGTGGTCGGGCCTTCTCCGAGCTCGCGGATTGGGAGCCAGCCAGGCAGGAGGCAGGCCGACTGTCCGAGATCCGGCGCAGCGCCGAAGAGGAGCTGCTCGAAGAGCGCCTCCACATCGGCGCGCATCGCGAGATCATCGCGGAGGCGGAGCAGGCAGTGCCGATCGAGCCGCTCCGAGAAGAGCGGTGGGCGATCCTCGCGGTGGCGAACTATCGCGCCGGCCGCCAGATCGAGGCCCTTGCTGCGATCCGCGAGGCGCGTGAGCGTTTCGCAGACGAGTTCGGCGTCGAACTGTCTTCCCGCCTGCGCCAGCTGGAGACGGCGATGCTGCGGCAGGATCCCACTCTCGATGCCCTCCCCGCGCCGCCGCCCGCGAACGATCTGTGCCCCTACCGTGGGCTCGTGCCGTTCGGCCCCGACGATGCCGAAGACTTCTTCGGTCGGCAGGATGCGATCGAGGCGATCCTCTCCCGCGTCCATTCCGGCTCGATCCTCACCATCGTCGGCCCCTCGGGATCCGGCAAATCGTCGCTGGTGCTCGCCGGGGTCATTCCGAGAGAACGGGAGAGCGGGCGCAGAGTCGAGATCCTGCGCGGCGGTGCGACGCTCGTCAACTCCCTTCGCACGGCGCTTCATCATTTCGGCGCGCCCGAGATCGTAGTCGTCGACCAGGCGGAGGCGATCTTCCAACTGGACGAACCCGAGATCGAGGCGACCGGCGCTCTGTTCGAGGAAGCTCTGCGTCTGGGCGGCGCGCTCGTCCTTACGTTGCGTTCGGACTTCCTCGATCGGGCGATCGCCCTGCCTCACATCGGTCCCGACGTGGCGCGCGGCCTCTACGCCCTCGGCCCGCTCTCGGAAGAGGGCCTTCGGCAAGCCGTCATCGAACCGGCCGCGCGGGCCGGACTGCGGCTCGAACCGGGCCTCGTCGAGCTCATCGTGCGCGATGCCGGCGATCGGCAGACAACGCTGCCGCACGTGTCGCACGCGCTGCTGGAGACGTGGATCCGCCGCGAGGGCAGCACGCTCACCGTCGACGGCTACGAGGAGTCCGGCGGAATCGCGGGAGCCATCGGCCAGTCCGCCGAGAATGTGTATCAGTCGATGGACGACGCGGATGCCGTGGTCTGCCGGGCGCTCATGCTGCGGCTGATCCAGCGTGATGCCGGCGGCCGGTCGGTCCGGCGGCCGGCTCAGCTGGCGCCGCTGCTCGCCGATCCGCAGCGCCGTCGCGTCCTGGAGCGGCTGGTCGCCACGAGGCTGCTGACGCTGGACGGCGAAACGATACTGGTCGCGCATGAGGCGATCGCCACGGCGTGGCCGCGACTCGACGGCTGGCTGGAAGAGGATGCCGAGGGTGCGCGCCTCGTGGCGACCGTTGCTACGGCGGCCGACCTGTGGAACGGGTCGGGTCGGCGTGACGAAGACCTCCTCCGCGGTGCCCGGCTGCAATCAGCGCTCGACTGGCGGGACCGATCCGAGCCGGACCTCACGGCAGTGGAGCAGGGATTCCTCGACGCTGCGGCCGAACGGGAGCGCGGCGAGGTCCGCGAGCTCGCCGACCGCGCGGCCCGCGACAAGCGGAACAACCGTCGGCTGCGATGGGCGCTCGCGGGCGCAGCCGTGCTGCTCGTGGTCGCTCTTGCCGCCGGTGGACTCGCCGCAGTGCAGGGCGGCGAGGCGCAAGTCGCCGCAGAGAACGCACGCGTGGAGGCGGTCGTGGCGACATCGCTCTCGCTCATCGACAACGACCGGGAGATGGCCTCGCTTCTCGCTGCGGAGGCGTTCCGGCGATGGCCACACGATCCGCGCACACGCTCGGCCCTGTGGGGTGTCATGATCAGCACGGGAGGACTCGTCGCCGCGCATCATGACCCGGATGCCTATCTGCCCGTCCTCGACATCATCCCTGGCACGTCCACGGCACTGCGCGTGGAGTCGTCCGAGCCCGGCCGCCCGCCCAAAGTCGACATCGTCGACATCAACACCGGCCAGGTCGTCCGCGCATTCGACCTCGTCCTTCCAGAGGTGCCGCCGAACACGTGGTACGAACTCGCTGTGAGTCCCGACGGCTCGGCGGCGGCGATCCAATCTCCGGTGCCGGATCCGTCGGACGCCGATGGGTGCTGCCGCAGGATGCTCACCCTCCTGGACATCGCGACCGGCGACACGCTGCCGGGAACGAGCCTCGTGCGGGCGCAGATGGCGGGTCACATGGCGTTCGACGGGGAAGGCGGACGCCTCTACGTCGCACAACCCATCACCGGCGATGTCATGGCTGTCGACATGACGACCGGAGAGGTTCGCGAGTCGGCTGCGGGCGTCTTCGACGAGCCCGGCGACCACCCCGGGGATTCCGGCTTCGGGATCGCGCTCATCGACGGCGGTCTCTTGGCGGTCGCTGCGGTCGATCAGATCCGCATCTTTGACCGCGAGACACTCGCGCTCGCGCGTACGATTCCGCTCGAAGGGGACTTTACAAGCGGGGACATCGTCGCCGACCACGAAGGCGGCCTCGTCAGCACCGGACTGGGCGGCACGGTGCGGATAGATGTCGCAACAGGAGCGACGCTCTGGCGACGGCTGGTGAAGGGCGAGGCCCACTGTGGCGTGCTCCACATCGCGAGCGGGAGTACGGTGGCGTGCGGATCGTTCCTCGGCCTCGCGCTCCTCGACCTCGCCACCGGTGAGACGACGAACACTCGGACGGCGCTCCAACTCAATCGGTCGCCGTACTTGGCGACGATCGATGATGAGTCGATTCTCGTCTCCATCGAGACGCCCCCTATCTGGATGCGATGGCGGATTGACGGAGGCGGGGCTGGCGCCGGCATCATCGCGAAGGGGCGCGAGCTCATCGACGGCCCCGAACAGGGCGGTTCACTCGTCGTTACGCGTGCGAGGGACGGCGGGCGCATGCGGCTGTGGGACTTCGAGCGCGACGTCCCCGTCGGCGACGAGTCGGATCGGATCGTCCTCCTCGGCTCAGGCATCGCCGCTCGCTATGACGGATCGGGCCGGCCGCAGCTCGAGCGCATAACCACGGAGGAGAAGATCGCGCTGCGAATCACTGGTCTGCCGGACGAGTTCGACGTCATGGCTGGCGCCTGGGGACGTCCCGCCTTCGCGGTGTGGGATACGGGCATCGTGGCCTTCGACCCGGCGACGGGCGAGCCGCTGGGGGATCGCCTGGCCATCGCGGCCGACCACTTCGTCGTCTGGTCGCTGAGCGAGACGCACGATGGGCGGCGCGCTGTCCTCACGTATGAGACGGAAGGCCGCACGGAGACAGCTCTCTTCGACATCGCGAGTGGCGCGAAGCTCGTCGGCGGCCTGTACGGCCTCGAAGCCAGCCACGTCGTCAACGACCATCTCGTGGTAGGTGTCTCGGACAGCCAGGCGCAGCTCTACGACATCGCAACGCTCAATCCTGTCTCGCCCCTCCCCCGCGCGATCGGCGGCGGCCAGAAGATCTCGGTCAGCGCCGACGGTCGCACACTCCTCAACGTCGGCTGGAACAACGCACTCACCCTGTACGACCTGACGGCCGACATCGCGCTCGCCTCACCACTTCGGAGCGAGTTGTCGAGCTTGGAATTCAGCGGTGGAGTGAATGTCGGCTTCCGGGTCGGCGGGTTCCTCAGCGCCGACGGAGGCACCCTGCTCGAAAGAGTCTCAGACGGAATCCGCGTGTGGGACCTTCGTCCGAACGAGCAGGCCTTGAGCGCCTGTGCGCTCGCCGGCCGCGAGTTGACCGAGAAGGAGTGGTCGACCTACTTCCCCGGCGAGGAGCAGATCGATACATGCGCCGAGCTGGCGTCCTGACGCGCGAACGCCGCGAGCCCGGCCCCTATTGGGGACCGGGCTCTAGTGGCTGTGAAGCCGGGCTCGGCGGATGGCGCCGAGAGCTCGTGAGGTCGGATCAGCGCGCGGCTGAACCCTCCACGTAGTCCTCGTCCGTCTGCTTCCAGGCGAACAGTGCCCGCAGTTCCTTGCCGACCTCTTCGATCGGGTGCTGGGCGCCCTTCTCGCGGAGCGCGTAGAACTCGGGAGCCCCGGCATCCTGGTCCGCGATGAAGCGCTGCGCGAACGCGCCGGACTGGATGTCGGCCAGCACCGCCTGCATGTTCTCCTTCACATGCGGGTCGATGACGCGCGGACCCGAGACGTAGTCGCCGTATTCGGCCGTGTCGGAGACCGACCAGCGCTGCTTGGCGATGCCGCCCTCCCACATCAGGTCGACGATGAGCTTCAGCTCGTGCAGCACCTCGAAGTAGGCGATCTGCGGCTGGTAGCCGGCTTCGGTCAGCGTCTCGAAGCCGTACTGGACCAGCTGCGACACGCCACCGCACAGCACGGTCTGCTCGCCGAACAGGTCGGTCTCGGTCTCTTCCGTGAACGTCGTCTTGATGACGCCGGCGCGGGTGCCGCCGAGGGCCTTCGCGTACGACTTCGCGAGGTCCCACGCCTGGCCCGAGGCATCCTGCTCCACCGCGATGATGTCCGGGATGCCGCGGCCCGCAACGTACTCGCGACGCACAGTGTGACCGGGCGCCTTGGGTGCGACGAGGATGACGTCAACGCCTTCGGGCGGCTGGATGTAGCCGAAGCGGATGTTGAACCCGTGCGCGAACGCGAGGGTCTTGCCCGGGACGAGCTTGTCCTTGATGTGGTCGTTGTAGATGCCGCGCTGGTGCTGATCCGGCGCGAGGATCATGATGACGTCGGCCCACTCGGCCGCATCCGCCACGGACTTGACCTCGAAGCCCTCGTCCTCGGCCTTGGCGGCCGACTTCGAGCCGTCCTTGAGCGCGACGACGACCTCGACGCCCGAGTCGCGAAGATTCTGCGCGTGGGCATGGCCCTGCGAGCCGTAGCCGACGATCGCGACCTTCTTGCTCTGGATGAGCGCGAGGTCGGCGTCGTCGTCGTAGAAGATTTCAGCCATGGGGGTGTTTCTCCTTGTGTTTCTGGTTCGGCGTGGTCGTTTGGTCAGCCCCGCAGCACGCGCTCGGTGATGCTCTTGCCGCCGCGCCCGAGGGCGAGCAGTCCGGACTGGGCGAGCTCCTTGATGCCGAAGGGCTCGAGAGCGCGCAGGAATGCCTCGACCTTCCCCTTGTCGCCGGTCACCTCGACGACGAGCGCATCGGGCGCGTAGTCCACGATCGAGCCGCGGAACAGGTTCACGACCTCGAGCACGTTCGAGCGGGTCGCGTTGTCGGCGCGGACCTTGACGAGCATGTGCTCGCGCTGAACGGAAGCGACGGGGTCGAGCTCGACGATTTTGATGACGTTGATCAGCTTGTTCAGCTGCTTGGTCACCTGCTCGAGCGGCAGCGCCTCGACGTCGACGACGACCGTGATGCGGGACAGGCCCGGCACCTCGGTCACGCCCACGGCGAGGGACTCGATGTTGAAGCCCCGGCGGGCGAAGAGCCCCGCGACACGGGTCAGCAGGCCGGGCTTGTCCTCGACCAGGAGGCTCAGCACATGCGTCGACATGCCCCTCAGTCCTCCTGCTCGAACGCCGGCGCGTGGTCGCGCGCGTACTGGACGTAGCTGTTGCTGACGCCCTGCGGCACCATCGGCCAGACCATCGCGTCGGCGCTCACCACGAAGTCGATGACCACGGGCCGGTCGTTGGTGGCGAGGGCGGTCTGGATGGCGGCATCCACGTCCTCCTCCTTCTCGACGCGGATGGCGAGGCAGCCGTACGCCTCGGCGAGCTTCACGAAGTCGGGCACGCGCATGGTGCCGTGACCCGTGTTGAGGCTCGTGTGCGAGTAGCGGCCGTCGTAGAACAGCGTCTGCCACTGGCGCACCATCCCGAGCGACGAGTTGTTGATGATCGCGACCTTGATCGGGATGTTGTTGATCGTGCAGGTGGCCAGCTCCTGATTGGTCATCTGGAAGCAGCCGTCGCCGTCGATCGCCCAGACCTGACGATCGGGCTCGGCGACCTTCGCGCCCATCGCGGCCGGAACGGCGTAGCCCATCGTGCCCGCACCGCCCGAGTTCAGCCACGAGTTCGGCCGCTCGTACTTGATGAACTGCGCGGACCACATCTGGTGCTGGCCCACTCCGGCCGCGAACACGCCCTCGGGCCCGGTCAGCTCGCCGATCCGCTGGATCACGTACTGCGGCGACATCAGCCCGTCGGTGGGCTGGGAGTAGCCGAGGGGGAACTCGTCGCGCAGCCCGTCGAGGAACGACCACCACTCTGCGATGTCGGGCGCGACGGTCGCCGCGGCTGCGCGGTAGGCGGCATCCAGGTCGACGAGCACGTCCTTCAGATCGCCGACGATCGGAACCTCGGCCGCGCGGATCTTGCCGATCTCGGCCGGGTCGATGTCCACGTGCACAACCTGCGCGTTCGGCGCGAAGAGCGACGCCTTGCCCGTGACCCGATCGTCGAAGCGGGCACCCAGCGAGATCAGCAGGTCGGCCTCCTGCAGCGCGAGCACCGCGGGGACGGTGCCGTGCATCCCGGGCATCCCGAGATGCTGCGGATGCGAGTCGGGGAAGGCGCCGCGTGCCATGAGCGTCGTCACGACGGGGGCGCCGGTGGTCTCGGCGAGTGCGCGCAGCTCCGCCGACGCCTGCGAGCGGATGACCCCGCCGCCGACGTACAGCACCGGCTTCTTGGCCGCGGCGAGCAGCTGGGCCGCGGCCTGGATCTGCTTGCCGTGCGCCTTCGTGACCGGGCGGTAGCCCGGAAGGTCGATCTTCGGCGGCCACACGAACGGCGCCTCCGCCTGCTGCGCGTCCTTGGTGATGTCCACGAGCACGGGTCCGGGTCGACCGGTGCCCGCGATCTCGAAGGCCGCCGCGATGGCGCCGGGCACGTCCTCCGGCCGCTTCACGAGGAACGAGTGCTTCGTGATGGGCATCGTGATGCCGACGATGTCGGCCTCTTGGAAGGCATCCGTGCCCATGAGGTTCGAGAAGACCTGTCCGGTGATGCACACGATCGGCACCGAGTCCATGTACGCGTCGGCGATCGCCGTGACGAGGTTGGTGGCGCCGGGGCCGGAGGTCGCGATCGCGACGCCGACCTTGTTGGATGCCGCGGCATAGCCCTCGGCCGCGTGACCGGCGCCCTGCTCGTGCCGCACCAGGATGTGGCGCAGAGCCGTGCTGTCCATCAGCGGGTCGTAGACGGGGAGGATGGCACCCCCGGGCAGACCGAAGACGTCGGTGACGCCGAGCAGCTCGAGCGAGCGGACGACCGCCTGCGCCCCCGTGAGCACGGGCGCAGCGGCGGTGCGGGCGGGAGGCCGTGGGACGGCCGTGGCGGATTCGGCAGACATGGTGATGATCCTCTATCGAGAGCGGGATGTCGGAAGCCGTGCTAACCCGTGACCGCGCCCTCCGCAGCGGAGCGCACGAGACGGGAGTACTTGGCAAGGACGCCACGGGTATAGCGCGGAGGAAGCGGCTCCCAGCCGAAGCGGCGGGAGTCGAGCTCTGCATCGTCGACGAGTAGGTCGAGAGTGCGAGCCGCGATATCGACCCGTATCAGATCACCATCGCGCACGAAGGCGATGGGACCGGAGTCCACCGCTTCGGGTGCTATGTGGCCGATGCACAGGCCGGTTGTGCCGCCTGAGAATCTGCCGTCCGTCAAGAGTAGTACATCTTTTCCGAGCCCTGCGCCCTTGATGGCGGCGGTGATCGCGAGCATCTCGCGCATGCCGGGGCCGCCCTTCGGTCCCTCGTAGCGGATGACGATCACATCGCCCGCCTCGATCCGGCCGGTCTCGAGCGCGTCCATCGCGGCGCGCTCGCGTTCGAACACGCGAGCGGGGCCCTCGAACACGTTCGCGTCGAACCCCGCCGACTTCACGACCGCACCCTCGGGCGCCATCGAGCCGTGCAGGATCGTGATGCCCCCGGTCGCGTGGATCGGGTTGTCGAATGTGTGGATGACGGTGCCGTCGACCGGATCGGGGTTCAGCTCGGCGAGGTTCTCGGCGAGCGTCCTGCCTGTCACGGTGAGCGCGTCGCCGTGGAGCAGTCCCTCGTCGAGCATCGCCTTCATGATGACCGGGATGCCGCCGTGGCGGTCGACGTCGTTCATGACGTACTTGCCGAACGGCTTCATGTCGGCCACATGGGGAACCTTGTCGCCGATCCGGTTGAAGTCGTGGAGGTCCAGCTCGACCTCGGCCTCGCGCGCGATCGCCAGGAGGTGCAGGACGACGTTGGTCGAGCCGCCGAGCGCCATCGCGAGGGCGATCGCGTTCTCGAACGCCTCGGGGGTGAGGATGTCGCGGGTCGTGATGCCCAGACGGAGCAGGTTGACCACCGCTTCGCCGGAGCGGTGCGCGAAGTAGTCGCGGCGGCGGTCGGCCGACGGCGGCGCGGCGGAGCCGGGAAGGCTGAGCCCGAGCGCCTCGGCGACGGAGGCCATGGTGTTCGCGGTGTACATGCCACCGCACGCGCCCTCACCGGGGGCGATCGCGCACTCGATGCGCTTCAGGTCGGCCTCGCTCATCCTGCCGGCGAGGCACGCGCCGACGGCCTCGAACGAGTCGATGATCGTGACGTCCTTCTCAGTGCCGTCGCTGAGCTTCACCCATCCCGGCGCGATCGAGCCGGCGTAGAGGAACACGCTCGAGAGGTCCAGCCGCGCCGACGCCATCAGCATGCCGGGGATCGACTTGTCGCACCCGGCCAGGAGCACGGATCCGTCGAGGCGCTCGGCCATCATGACGGTCTCGACCGAGTCGGCGATGACCTCGCGCGAGACGAGCGAGAAGTGCATGCCCTCATGGCCCATCGAGATGCCGTCCGAGACCGAGATCGTGCCGAACTGCAGGGGGTAGCCCCCACCCGCGTGGACGCCCTCCTTGGCGCCCTGCGCGAGCCGGTCGAGGCTCAGGTTGCAGGGGGTGATCTCGTTCCAGCTCGACGCGATGCCGATCTGGGGCTTGTCCCAGTCCTCGTCGCCCATGCCGACCGCGCGGAGCATCCCGCGGGATGTCGTCGCCTCGATGCCGTCGGTGACGACCCGGCTGCGGGGTTTGATGTCGATCGATTCGCTGCTGGTCTGGCGGGCCTCAGGCATCTTGGAAGTCTATTCCCGCACGGCGGCTCGCTCGGTCGCGAGCAGGCTCAGCAGGCCGGCGAGAGCGGGGATGCCGGCCACGGAGAGCCGGGCCGCGGTGGGCTTGTCGCCGACGTGCACGCCGAGGTCGTGCGGGCCGAGGCTTCGCAGGGCGTCCTCGTCGGTGACGTCGTCGCCGGCGAACAGCACGGCCGTCGCACCGGTGCGCTCGCGCAGCTCCGCGACGGCGGAATCCTTTCCCTCATGCCGGAACGCGTATTCGACGATGTTGTGACCGGTCCGGCGCCGCCAGTGCGGGGCATCCGCCTGCACGATCGCGTCGACGATGCGATTGGCATCCTCGGCGGCCTCCGCCGTGGCGCGACGGGTGTGCACGCCCAGGCCGAACGTCTTCGGCTCGATCCAGACGCCCTCGAGCTGCTGGGTCGCGGCCTCGGCGCGGGCGCGCAGCTCGTCGCGCAGTGCGGCGTCGGCGGGGTTGTCGGGGTGCACGATCGCACCCTCGCCGGGCACCCAGAACTCCGCGCCGTGCGATCCGGCGAGCAGCACCCGGGAGTCGTTGCGATGCTCGCCGATCGTCCGCAGGTCGCGGAGGCTCCGACCCGAGACGAGCGCCACCACGGTTCGGGGCGCGTCGAGAAGCGCGTTCACGGCGTTGCGCGCGGCAGGCAGCATCCGGGCGTCCATGGGCTCGTCCTCGAGCGGCGCGAGAGTCCCGTCGAAGTCGAGCGCGACGAGAAGCCGATCGGATGCCGCGACCTCGCGGAGCGCGTCACGCCACACCTCGTTCACTGTGACTGCTCCTGCTCATGGAAGGCGTCCAGGGCGTCGAGGAAATCGCGCGACCAGTCCTCGACGGTGTGATCGAGGACACGGCGGCGGAGCGCGCGCATGCGTCGCCCCTGCTCGGCGGCGGGCATCTCGATGGCGCGCATGATGGCATCCTTCAGGCCGCCGATGTCGTGCGGGTTGATCCGGATGGCGCTGCCGAGCTCGTCGGACGCGCCGGCGAATTCGCTGAGCACCAGGACGCCCCGGTTGTCCACCCGCGCGGCGACGTATTCCTTCGCGACGAGGTTCATGCCGTCGCGGAGCGCCGTGACGAGCATGACGTCGGCGGCGAGGTACAGGGCGACCATCTCTTCGCGCGGGTAGTTCTGGTGCAGATACCGGATCGCCGTGTGATCCATCGTGTCGTGATCGCCGTTGACCCTGCCGACCATGAGCTCGATCTCGTCACGCAGCTGGACGTAGGCCTCGACGCGCTCCCGGCTCGGGCTCGCGACCTGCACCAGCGTGACGTCCTCGACGCCGAGGCGGCCGTCGTCGAGCAGCTCGCCATACGCCTTCATGCGGTGGCGGATGCCCTTGGTGTAGTCGAGCCGGTCGACGCCGAGCAGGATCTGCTTGGGATTGCCCAGGCTCGCTCGGATCTCGTCGGCGCGCGCTCGAACGTCCGCGCGCCGCGCCAGCTCGATGTACGACGCGGCATCGATCGAGATCGGAAATGCCTTCGCGAGGGCTCGACGGGTGGTGCCGTCGTCGTTCGGGACAGTGATGCCCGAGGCCTTCGTGTCATAGCGCAGCTGGCGGCGCACCGCCCGCGCGAAGTTGCCGGCATCCGCCACGCGCTGGAAGCCGATCACGTCGGCACCGAGAAGTCCCTGCAGCACCTGGCGGCGCCAGGGCAGCTGCGAGAAGAGACCGTATGCCGGGAACGGTATGTGGTGGAAGTACCCGATGGTCAGATCCGGCCGCGACTCACGCAGCATCTGCGGCACGAGTTGCAACTGGTAGTCCTGGACCCAGACGACGGCGCCGACCGCCGCAGCCTCGGCGGCGGCATCCGCGAATCGCCGGTTCACCCGCTGATAGGCCTCCCACCAGACGCGGCGGTAGCGGGGCGGCGAGATCACATCGTGGTACAGCGGCCAGATGGTGTCGTTCGAGAAGCCCTCGTAGTACAGCTCGACGTCTTCGGCGCTCAGCCGCACCGGCACGAGGTGCGTCCCATCGATCTCGAACGGCTCGATGTCGAGGTCGGGCTTGCCGACCCACCCGACCCAGGCGCCGTCCGCCTGGCGCATCACCGGGTCGAGTGCCGTCACGAGGCCGCCGGGTGAACGGCCCCAGCTCGGCTCGCCGTCTTCTCCGGTCGCATGATCGACAGGCAGACGATTCGCGACGACGACGAACTCGGCCTTCTCCACACGCGCTCCTGACCCCGGTTGCCTTCAGGCTAACAGTGCGCCCGGCGATGCTTTGGGCCCCTTGCGCGGCGACGAGTAGCGTGGGCGTATGCGCAGGTACCTCTTCAGCACCGGGCTCTTCTCAGCGATCCTCAGCGGGCTCGCGCTGCTGCGGAGCATGCGCGAGAAGGAGCCATTCACTTGGCGGACGGCGCTCGCATGGCTCAGCTGGGGCATCAGCGTGACCCTCGCCGTCGGCGCCGCCGTCGACACCCGCCGCGCACGGCGGGGCCGGGAGGTCGCCGAGGACTCCCCCATCGCCCCGAAGGCCGAGAAGCTGTATAAGAAGCGCCTCGACAGCGCCCGCGCGTCCTGATGTCGGCCCGGCCCCGGGTTTCCGGGGTTTCGTGCGCGTTCGGTCCGGGGTTTCCGGGTTTGGGGCGCGTTCGGTCCGGGTTTCCGGGTTTGGGGCGCGTTCGGTCCGGGGTTTCCGGGTTCGGGGCGCGTTCGGTCGGTTGGGGCGCGGATAGTACGCCCCGACGGACGAAAGGCGCCCCGAACCCCCGGAGCTCGGGTCAGCGGGTCAGGATGAGCGCATCGCCCTGTCCGCCGCCGCCGCAGAGGGCGACCGCGGCCGTGCCGCTGCCGCGGCGGACCAGCTCGTGGACGGCGTGCACGACGAGGCGGTTGCCGGATGCCCCGATCGGGTGCCCGATCGCGATGCCGCCGCCGTGCGGGTTGACGATGTCGTCCGAGAGGCCGAGTTCCTGCTGCGATCGGGCGACCACGGCGCCGAAGGCCTCGTTGATCTCGACGATGTCGAGGTCCGCCGCTCCGATCTTCTGCTTGGCGAGCGCCTTCTCGATCGCCCGGGCAGGCTGCGAATGCAGCGAGTTGTCGGGTCCCGCGACCTGACCCGACGCCCCGACGACCGCGAGCACGGGCCAGCCGTGCTCGTCGGCGTGGGAGCGGGAGGTGAGGACGACGGCGGATGCCCCGTCCGAGATCTGCGACGAATTGCCGGCCGTGATCGTGCCGTCATCGGCGAAGGCCGGGCGCAGGGCGGCGAGGGTCTCGACCGTCGTGTCCGGGCGGATGCCTTCGTCCTTGGTCAGCACGATGGGGTCCCCCTTGCGCTGCCGGATCTCGACCGGCACGATCTCGGCCTCGAAGACCCCGGCCTCGGTCGCCGCAGCAGCGCGCCGGTGCGATCGGGCGGCTACCGCATCCTGCATCTCGCGCGTGATGTGCAGCGGACCGTTGTGCCGTTCGGTCGAGGCACCCATGCTCTCGCGGTCATACGCGTCGGTGAGCCCGTCGTAGGCCATGTGGTCGAGCACCTCGACGGTGCCGTACGACCAGCCGTCGCGCGAACCCATCAGCAGATGCGGAGCCCGGGTCATCGACTCCATGCCGGCCGCCACCACGACCGTCGCGTCGCCGACGGCGATCATGCGAGCCCCGTCGATGATCGCGGTGAGTCCCGAGAGGCAGACCTTGTTGACGGATGCCGAGGGCACCGACCATGGGATGCCGGCGCCGACCGCCGCCTGACGGGCCGGGTTCTGGCCTGCTCCGGCGGGCAGCACCTGCCCGACGAAGACAGCATCCACCGCCTCAGGCGGAACGCCGCCCTGCTCGAGGGCGCCGCGGATCGCGATGCTGCCGAGCTGCACCGCCGTGAGCGACGCGAGCTGACCCTTGAGTCGCCCCTGCGGAGTGCGCGCAGCTGCGACGATGACGACGTCGTCGTGGTTCATGCTTCCACCTTAAGTTCGACGGAGCCGACGTGCTCCGGGACGATCAGCTCGGGTTCGGTCGCCGCCACGACCTCGTCGACCGTGACGCCGGGGGCGGTCTCGACGAGCACCAGCCCCTCGTCGGTGACGTCGATCACGGCCAGGTCGGTGATGATGCGGTCGACGACGCGCCTGCCGGTGAGCGGCAGCGAGCATTCGTGGACGATCTTGGCCGTGCCGTCCTTCGCGACGTGCTCCATCAGGACGATCACCTTCGCCGCGCCGTGCACGAGGTCCATCGCGCCGCCCGGGCCCTTGACCATCTTCCCGGGGATCATCCAGTTCGCGATGTCGCCCGTCGCCGACACCTGCATGGCGCCGAGGATCGCCGCGTCGATCTTGCCGCCGCGGATCATGCCGAAGCTCGTCGCCGAGTCGAAGAATGCTGCGCCCGGAAGGGTCGTGACGGTCTCCTTGCCGGCATTGATGAGGTCGGGATCGACGTCGGCGTCACGCGGATACGGGCCGACGCCGAGGATGCCGTTCTCGGACTGCAGCACGACCGTGACGCCGGCCGGCACGTAATTCGGGACCAGCGTCGGCAGCCCGATCCCGAGGTTCACGTACGAGCCGTCTGCGAGCTCGGCGGCCGCGCGCGCGGCCATCTCGTTGCGGGTGAGGGCCATGTCAGTCTCCTCCCGAGGTCGCCGCCGCGACCGTGCGGCGCTCGATGCGCTTCTCGATGCCGGTGCCCACCTCGAGCACGCGGTGGACATAGATCCCCGGCAGGTGGATGCAGTCCGGGTCCAGCTCGCCGGGCTCGACGAGCTCTTCGACCTGGGCGATGCAGATCCGCCCCGCCATCGCGGCGAGCGGGTTGAAGTTGCGGGCGGACTTGTTGAAGATCAGGTTGCCGTAGCGGTCGCCGCGCCGCGCATGGACGAGCGCGTAGTCCGTGACGATCGCCTCCTCGAGCACATACTCGCGAGGCGCGCCCGAGACGTCGAACGTACGGACATCCTTCACGGGGGACGCGACCGCGATCCCGCCGGCCCCGTCATATTTTCGCGGCAGCCCGCCCTCGGCGACCTGGGTGCCGACGCCGGTCTGCGTGTAGAACGCCGCTATGCCCGATCCACCGGCACGCAGCTTCTCGGCGAGCGTCCCCTGGGGTGTGAGCTCCAGCTCGAGCTCGCCCGAGAGGAACTGCCGCTCGAACTCCTTGTTCTCGCCCACGTACGACGAGGTCATCTTGCGGATGCGCTTCGCGTTGAGCAGGATGCCGAGCCCCCAGTCGTCGACGCCGCAGTTGTTGCTCACGATGCTCAGGTCGGTGGTCCCCTGCGCGAGCAGCGCCTCGATGAGCGCGATGGGATTGCCCGAGAGGCCGAATCCGCCGACGGCGAGGGACGCGCCATCCGGGATGTCGGCGACCGCCTCGGCGGCCGACCCGACGGTCTTGTCGATCACGTGTCACTCCTTCGTGCTGCCGTGGCGCGCCGGCATCGGCCCGACGCGCTTCCATCCTGCGCCCGCGGGGTGGGCGCGGCGCCGTCGACGGTTGCGATGTGGATGCCGGGCGGCATACTGTCCATATCGTGGACACAGCACCAAGCGTCCCTGGGGCGCAGTCGGTGGCCCGGGCAGCGCGGCTGCTCCGGCTGGTGACGACGGCGGGCGAGGAGGGTCTCGCGGTCGCCGACCTCGCACGCAGCGCCGAGCTCACCCGCCCGACCGCCCACCGCCTGCTCACCGCCCTGCGACACGAGGGCCTCGTCGATCAGGACGAGCGCACCGGCAGGTGGATGCCGGGACCCGAGCTGTACCTGATGGGCACGGTCGCGGCATCCCGCTACGACATCACCGGAATCGCCCGCGACATCGTGCGCTCGCTCGCGGTGCGCACCGAAGAGAGCGCGTTCCTCTCGGTGCGGCGTGGCGACGAGACCGTGTGCCTGTTGCGGGAGGAGGGAAGCTTCCCGATCCGCTCGTTCGTGCTCTCGGAAGGGGTGCGGTTCCCCCTCGGCGTGGCATCGGCGGGGCTTGCGATCCTGGCCTTCCTGCCGCCTCACGATGTGGACGCCTACTTTGACCGGCATCCTGAGCTGCCGGAGCGCTGGGGCGCTTCCCACGGCGAGCAGCGGCTGCGCGCCCGGCTGCGCGACACCCAGTCCCGGGGGTACGCGCTGAACCCCGGGCTGATCGTCGAAGGCAGCTACGGGCTCGGCGCCGCCGTCTTCACCCGCGAAGGCCACCCGCAGTGGGCGCTGAGCCTCACCGGGGTCGAGTTCCGATTCGGCCCGGAGCGCCTGCCGGAACTCGGCCGCACCCTGCTCGCGCACGCGCATCAGCTGACGACGCGGGTCGGAGCCGCGGGCCGCTGAGTGCCTGGAGCGAGCGGACTTCGGTCGTTGAGCGAGGGAGCGAAGCGACCGAGACAAGACCCGTCGGACGGACGGTGGCTGGACTCTGGGCTACTCTCGGGCCCGACGGTGCCCGGAAGGAGGACGGATGGACGCCCGAGCTGACTGGCGCCGCCCCGTCCAGCGCATCACGGCGTGCGGGCTGAGTGCGTCATCCTGCTGGTGCTCGCCCCCGCCGCCGGATCCTATGCCGCCGCCGGCTCACCCGGTGTGATGGCGGCACCGACGATCGCCCGCGGCAACCGCCGGCCATGACCACACCGCGTCGCTCGACGCGACGCAGACCGACTGCTGGGCGAGCGACCCGGCAGCGGCGACGATCGCACTCGTCGGCACGGACGGTGTCGGCGGAACCGTCTTTCCCGGCCCGATCAACACGTGCAGCACACCGGTCGTCCAGATCGGCGGCGAGTACGTGGATACCTTCTTCGGCTCGCAGGCTGTGCGGATCGGCACTGCCGACATGAACATCGTCCTGAGCGATCTGCAGGGCGGAGGCGGTGGCAACGACTCCGCCTACGACAACCTCATCGTGCTCGACGTCACGGCACAGCTCGACCAGTCGTTCGGCGTCGGTCCGGTCGGTGGGGCGTGGCCCGCCGGTGAACGGGCCCCCCTCACCCTGACCGTGACGAACACGCACCTCCCCTTGGATCCGACGACACCGTCCGGAGCGAAGCCGGGCTGGTCCGCCACCGACTCGCCGCCGCCCGGGCTCGTCGTCGCCGCCCCGCTCAAGGTTCACGACGGACTGCGACGACGGCACTCTGGAATCCTCGGCGCCGGGCGCACTCAGGATCGGCGGCGATCTGGGTGCCGCGGATGTCTCATGCACCTTCACCGTCGATGTCACGAGCGAGTCGGCGGGGTGTACACGTCTGAGCCGACCGCGTTCGCCCTCGACGGACTGCTGGCCCCGGCATCCGCTGCCGTGACGTTTCGCAGCGGCCCTACCGCCGCCCGTTCCGACGCCGACTCCCAGTCCGACGGACGCGCTGGCGCCGACCGGCGGCGGGGAGGTGGGAGCCTTGTTCGCCGCAGCGATCGCCCTGCTCGCCCTGGGGGCGACAGCGCTGGTCCTCGCGAGGCGGCGCCGCGACTTCTGACGCCCGTTTCGTCTCGCTTCGCTCGCTCAACGACCGCGCGGGCCCGAGCCGGCGCGATCAGCGCGCGGTCCAGCCTCCGTCGATCGTGTACGAGGCGCCGGTCACCATGCCCGCCTTGTCGGACACCAGCCAACCCGCGAGCGAGGCCACCTCGTCGGGTTCGACGAGACGCTTCACGGCCGTCTCGGTCAGCATGATCTTCTCGACGACCTCCTCTTCGGGGATGCCGTGCACACGGGCCTGGTCGGCGATCTGCCTCTCGACGAGCGGGGTGCGCACGTATGAGGGGTTGATGCAGTTGCTCGTCACGCCGTGCTCGGCACCCTCGAGGGCGGTCACCTTCGACAGGCCCTCCAGTCCGTGCTTCGCCGCCACGTACGCCGACTTGAACGCGCTCGCGCGCAGGCCGTGAGCGCTCGAGACGTTCACGACCCGTCCCCACCCCCGCTCGTACATCGCCGGCAGCGCCGCACGGATCAGCAGGAACGGCGACTCGAGCATGAGCCGCAGGATCAGCCGGAACGCGTCCGGATCGAACTCGGTGATCGGACTGACGCGCTGGATCCCGGCATTGTTCACGAGGATGTCGACATCCAGCGTCAGATCCTCGAGCGATGCGGTGTCCGACAGATCGACGACCCACGCCTCCCCCGCGACGGATGCCGCGGCGGCTGCTGCGGCATCCGGATTCAGGTCCGCGATGGTCACGTGCGCGCCGCGCCGCGCGAACTCGTGCGCGCAGGCCAGGCCGATGCCGCTCGCGCCGCCGGTGACCAGGGCGCGCTTGCCGCTGAGATCGGGTTCGGTCATCGTGTGAGCTCCTTCGATCGCGCCGGAATGCCGATGAGTCGAATCATGCCACCGCAGCACGAGCCAGTTACATGCCATTGTTATATAACTGCGGTATGCTTTGCGTATGACACACGCCGAAGACATCGAGCAGATCGTCGTCGCCGCTCACGCGCTGACCCGCATCGCAGCGCTCGAGACACGCAACGAAGCCCCTGCGGCCCAGTGGCGGACGCTGAGCATCCTGCAGAGCGAGGGTCCCCGCCGGCTCGGCGAACTCGCCGTCATGAGCCGCGTCACGCAGCCCGGCATGACCCGCCTGGTCGGCCAGCTCGACGATGCGGGGCTCATCTCGCGCGAGAGCGACCCCGCCGATTCGCGTGCGAGCGTCATCCACATCACGGATGCCGGAGCCCGCGCCCTCGCCGCGTGGCGCGTGCAGCTTCGCGATGCGCTCGAGCCGCACTTCGCCGACCTGTCCGCCGATGACTGGGCCGCGCTCGCGCGCACGGCCGAGATCCTCGCCGTGAAGACCGCGCCCCGCGTGGAGGTCGCCCGATGACCACCCACTCCCCCGCCGTCTCCGTGTGGAAGCAGCCCATGCGGGTCTGGGCGGTCGCCTTCGCGTGCGTCGTCGCATTCATGGGCATCGGGCTCGTCGACCCGATCCTTCCCGTCATCGCAGATCAGCTTCAGGCGACTCCGGTGCAGACGGAGCTGCTCTTCACGAGCTACCTGCTCGTCACCGGACTTGCGATGCTCATCACCAGCTTCATCTCAAGCCGCATCGGCGCCAAGGCGACCCTGCTCGTCGGGCTCGGGCTGATCGTCGTCTTCGCCACTCTTTGCGCCCTGAGCGGCAGCGTCGACGCGGTCATCGGCTTCCGCGGTGGGTGGGGGCTCGGCAACGCGCTGTTCATCTCGACGGCTCTCGCCACGATCGTGGGCGCCGCGACCGGCGGCAGCGGAGCGGCCATCGTGCTGTATGAGGCCGCCCTCGGCCTCGGCATCGCCGTCGGTCCGCTGCTGGGCGGACTCCTCGGCTCGATCAGCTGGCGCGGACCGTTCTTCGGCGTCGCCGTGCTGATGGCGATCGCCTTCATCGCCATCGCGGTGCTGCTGCGCGGTCCAGGCGAGAGGCGGGATCCGGTGCCGCTGTCGGCCCCCATCCGGGCACTGCGCAATCCCGCACTCGCGGTGCTCGCCATCGTCGCCCTCTTCTACAACATCGGCTTCTTCGTTCTGCTGGCGTTCTCGCCGTTCCCGCTGGGGTTCGGCGCGATCGGGATCGGCCTGACCTTCTTCGGGTGGGGCGTGGCGCTGGCGATCACGAGCGTCTGGGTGGCTCCGATCCTCACCAGGCGGATGCCGCGCACGACAGTGCTGCTCATGGTCCTGCCGCTCCTCGCGCTCGACCTGGTGGCCGCGGGGGTGTTCGTGGCGAGTCCGCCCGCCCTCGTCGCGTGCATCGTCGTGGGCGGACTGCTGCTCGGGGTGCTCAACACCGTCCTCACCGAGTCCGTGATGGAGGCCACCGACCTCCCCCGTGCGGTGGCGTCATCCTCGTATTCCGCCGTCCGCTTCCTCGGCGGAGCCGCTGCTCCCCCGCTGGCCGCCCTGCTGTGGCACCTCTACGGCCCGACCGTTCCGTACCTGTTCGCCGCGGCATCCGTCGCCGTGGCCACCGCGGTGCTCGCGTTCGGCCGCCGGGCGCTCGCGGGTCTCGACGAGCGGGAGGTGGATGCCGCAGACACGGCCGTCGCGGTGCTGGTGGGTGACGCGGCCTGAGTCGTCCGCCCGCTATGCCGGAGCCGCCGCGGCTCGGTTCGAACGCACCGGCAGGCAGGCAGCGATCAGCGCGAGGATGGCGCCCGGTACGAAGAAGATCCCGATCGTGAGCGACCCGAGGATCACACCGACCCACAGCAGGGTGGCGCTCACGATGGAGAGCACGACCCACGTGCGACCGCGCGCAAACACGGGAAGCACGGCGAGCACGATCGGCGCGGCCAGCACCACGAGCAGCCAGGGGCCGTTCACCTCGAGCATCGACTGCGTCGTGACGGTCTCGGTGCCGTTCGAGCTCGTGGTCGCCGACTCGTAGGTCGGCACCAGCAGCAGCACGGTCGAGGCCGCGGCGACGAGCACGAGGGCTGCGACCTGAAGCCAGCGCTTCACCATGATGCGCAGTGTAGCCACGGCAGACGCGGAGTGCGCGGCATCCGATCTGCCGAAGATCAGGGGACCTGGATAGTCCGCCGCAGTACGCGCACGAAGGGAGACCCACCGGGGAGCCGCCCGTCAGCGCGGATCGTCACGGTGGAGAAGCCCTGCGGCAGGGTGGCCGAGGGGCCCTCCCAGATCCTGCGCCGTGCGCGGGGCCTGGACTGGCGCAGCAGCGCCTGCAGCTTCTCAGCGTCGCGGTCGGGGTCGAGGCCTTCGGGCAGCGCGAGCCGATCCTGCCAGACCGACTCGATCGAAAGACGCGGCGGGCGCAGCACCCGCTTGTCGAAGCGTGCACGCAGCCCGATGGTGACCGGAGCGCCCTTCTCGACGAAGGACGGCGCCGACAGCCGCACACGCAGCGGTGAGCGCACGAACGCGGCCACCGCGGACGCTGAACCGCGTTCGCCACGCCTGAGACGCCACACGCCGGGTGCGGGGCGAAGGACCGAGATGTTCGTATAGCCCTCCCCCCGGGTCACCGTGGCTCCCCAGTCATCCGCGCTCACCGGGCGGCCCGACGGGCTGATGAGCACGACCTCGCTCTGCTTCGCCTCGAGAGTCGAGACGCTCACGGTCAATTCGTCGGCGCCTGCCTCGACCGGGATGTCGCTGATCGGCACGCTGTCCACCTGGTTCATCACCAGCCCCTGATCGGTGATCCCAGCCCGCATGTCGTTGTAGGCGAGGTGCAGATCCAGCGCCGTCGGGCTGTTGAGGAACATCCCGCCCGTCGAGGTCGCGATCGACTGGAGCAGCGGAGCGTCGGCGGCGGGGCCGAGCGCCACTGTGTAGACCCGCAGCCCAGCCGGCAGCGTAGTGAGCGCCGATGCCACGGTCGGATCCACGTTCTGGAAGCCGTCCGAGATGAGCAGCACCGCGCGAGGGGCCGGGATGCCGGCAAGCTGGGCGCCCGATGCCTGCAGCCCTGCCCCGATCGGGGTCCAGCCGCCGAACGTGATGCCGTCGACGGCGGCCTGCACGGATGCCGCGTCTCCGGGGTCGTCGAGCAGGGTCAGTGGTGCCTCGACATGAGCCCGGTCTGCCGGCGGGGTGACCCCCGGGTTCGGGTCGGCGAAGCTCACCACAGCGGTGGAGTCCCCGAGCGACAGCAGGTCGATGAATCGCTTCGCATTCTGGCGGGCGGGCGCCTCGTACCCGAACGCGATCATGCTGCCGGTGCGGTCGATGCACTGGACGACGCTGAGCGGAGTCGGGGTGGTCAGCGCCAGCGTCCTGGTGGACTCGGCGAGCGCTCGGAGGCCGGAGGTCATCTCGGCGATGACTCCGGTGGCGTCCGACCACGGCGGCTGGAAGTCCAGACCGCATTCGGTGTTGAATCCGAACACCCGATGGGCGAAGAACATGTACTCATCCGACGGCCCGGCGTGGTTGGAGGTGCTGCCCAGCGAGTACGCGAGTCCGTTGACCGTCTGGATCGCGGTGCGCAGCGTCGACTCCAGCCCGACGTAGATGGCGTCGTCTGCCGCAGAGACCGGCTCAGACGCGATGAAGCTGCCCCCCATCGGGTTCGGTCGCAGGATCTGCTGGCCGTACGAGTGCAGGTCGACACCGACCAGCACGTTCGGATGCTCGTCCAGCAGAAATCGGATGTTCCGATTCTCGGCCTCGGAGAAGGCGTACGCCCCGCGGTAGGTCTCGTCGCACGGCAGGCCGGACGAACCGGCCCCGCCGAAGTAGACCTCGTAGTTGCGGTTGTTGTCCACGCCGAAGCATCCGCCGCCGTTGCTGCGTCGGTTCTTGCGCCAGCCGGCGTCGTCGTGGATCGAGTAGGTCAGCCCATCCGGGTTGAGGACCGGCACGATCAGCAGATCCAGCCCATCGACCAGGGCGTTGATCGCCTGCACGCCGGGATCGACGCTGCCGGGTGCGTAGTTGTTCAGCAGCTGAGACGCGAACTCCGCTGCGATCAGCGGATTCATCCACTCGCGCGCGTGTGTGCCACCGATCAGCAGGAAGCCCGGTTTCGCATGGGATGCGGGGGTCGTGGTGATCCGAAGCAGCTGCACCGAGGCCGGCCCGGCCGCGGGTGCGAAGCCACCGTCGTAGCCGAGCGTCGCCTCGGGCAACGTCGTGAGCGTGCACAGGGTCGGGTGTGCGGCCGCCAGGGCGGTGATCGCCGCGGCGATCCCGGGACCGTCGAGATAGGCGCTGACGAAGCCGGTGACGATGTCCACTCCGCCACCGCCCGCATCGCCGACGTCGTCGCGGAGGTCGCGCACCTGCAGGGGGTCACCGCGGGTCACCGGCAGCCCGAGGCCCTCGAGCACCGCAATCTCGGCATCCGTCAGCGTCAGATGGATCAGATCGTCGGCCACCCTCCGGTGGTCCGCGGCGATGCGGCCCTCTGCGTCCAGTTGGGCGACGACCAGCTCGTTCGCCGGCGTGGCGGGCACCGTGCACCGGTAAGTGGCCACGGCGAACTCAGCCCTTACCGACCCGGATGACGAAGCCGACCGAACCGCCGACGCGTCCGCGGTCGTCGCGCTGCACGACCACGACCTCATACTCGCCGGCAGGGGTGTCGGGTCCGACGATGCCCCCGAGCACGAGCAGGGTGAAGCGATCCGCGGGGGTCGGCACCGGGACGCGCACCCGCTTGACGGGTGCGAGTTCCACGACTTCGCGGCCGCCCTCGAGGCCTAGCGACCAGGTCGTGCGCTGCGGCAGCCGGATGGCCTCCACGAGGCGATCGGGCATGCGCTCCAGAACCAGCGTGCCGGGCAGTCGAACGGGCTTGAGCCGCGACGGCGTCTCGACGGGCTCCGTGTTCTGGCGCTCGGCCAGCACACGCATCCGGCGCCGGAGCACAGGGTCCAGCAGGTCGAGATACAGCTGTACGGTCTTCGGCAGGTCGCCGCGAAGGATCTCGAGCGTCAGCGACTTCGCGCCATTGAACTCCTCACCGATCACGAAACCGCCGGCGAAATCACTGCCGGAGTCGGCATCCACGATCGAGATGTTCTTCTGCGCCAGGTTGTTGTCGTCCCAGACATGACTGCCGGTGGCGAGAGGACCATCGTGCGGCGTGAGTTCTGCGAGGAGGCAGGGATGCCAGTGCACCGGCGACCCCGAAACCATCACCTCGTCCGGTGGAATGAGCCCCGCCGGCCACTCGATCGACACCGTCTGCTCGGCCCCCGGTGCGAGCGGACCGACCTTGGCCTCGCCGATGAAGTACGTGCCGGGCGTCATCGGCGACGGGATCGGGTCGCCGGGGCCGTTCGTCGGGATGAAGGATGCCGGCCAGACGAACTCCGTGCCGGGCCAGTGCGTGATCGACACCCGCACCCACGCCTCGTTCGAAGCCACCGAGCTGCGGTTCTGCACCCGGGCATACACCCAGTTGGCCTGGCCGCGGATCGGCGACTCGTGGGGTCCGGCATCCGCATACGTCGCGGGCAGCGCGGCCGGGTCGGATGCCGGTGTGGTGGTTCGGCACCACATGTCAGGAGTGTTCCAGAACGCACCCGACGAGGGGACGTTGCCGTTGTCCGCGAGGTTGTCGCGCAGCACGATGTCTGGAAGCGCACCGAAGCTGATGGCCCCCTGCACTGCTGCCGCCGCATTGATACGCCCGAAGCCGTACCAGCCGCTGCGCACCGCGGGCAGGCCCGAGGTCACCGACGGATTGCCGGCCGCGTCGAGCCACTGCCCGTTCGGGTCGGTGTTGCCGAGGTCGAACTTGACTGCCGTGTCTCGCAGCACCTGACGCGCCTGCACCCAGGTCAGCGCCGGTTTCGCCGACAGCACGAGAGCCGCGACACCGGCGGCGAGCGGGGTGGCGGATGACGTGCCTCCGAACGCGTTCGTGTGCCCGGCCGGACCCTGTGCGACCGTCGTGCCGTTGGCGTGCGCATTGAGCATGCCTCCAGACCACTGGGTGAAGTAGTCGGGCCAGCCCTCGATGGTCAGCACGTTGGTCGCGGCGTTCACCGACACGATCCTCGCGGGCTCGCTTCCAACGGCGCCGATCGGGCCGAGGTGGATCACCTGGCCGGCCGCGAGGCCCGCCACGCTCGACACGGTGATCGTCGTCGCACCGGCGACACTGGCCCCTGTCATCGCGGTGGCGATCGCGGGATAGCTCGGGACGTTGCCCGAGCCGGCGTGGTCGGCGCCCCAGGTCGTGTAGCCGGTAGGCGGGTTGAAGACGCCCGAGTAGTCCTCGGTGGGCGACGAGAGGGCGATCTGCCCCCAGCCCGACAAGGACGCGCGAATCTCGGTGACCCCGTCGTTGTCGAGCGTCGTGCCGGCGATGCCGAACGCCTTCTCGTACGCGCCCCAGGGCCGCGCGGTGACGTTGTTCGCATTGGCGTTGCCGGTCGAGAAGAAGCACAGTGTGCCCTTTCCGCCGCGCCCGAATGTCGTCATGAAGTCGAGCGCCGCCCTCGCCGTGCCCGACAGGGGTGCACCCGCACCCGGCGTCAGGCTGCACGTGATGACGTCCGCACCGCGGCTCAGCGGAGCGGGGAAGCCGGCGATCGGGCTCTGCGGGTTGAAGCCCGCCATCCAGATGTACTGATCCGAGACCTCGATGTCGACGTAAGGCGTTCGGCCCACGATGCTGAGCATCTGCACGTTGGGCGCGGCGCCCGCGATCCCGAACCCACCTCCGCTTGGGGCGGGGTTGTTCGCCATCGCCGTCGAGACGCCGGCCACACCGGAGCCGTGGTTGCTCCACGGGCTGTTGTTGTTCGCGACCATGGTGTCGAAGTCGAAGGATGCGAACACCTTGGGCTGCCCGTTGGTGAGCGTCCCGGTGAAGTCCGCGTTGGTGGGTACGCCGCCCGACTGCTGTACGCCGGAGTCCCACACGGCGAGGAGGATGTTCGGGTCGCCGAAGGTCTGCAGGCCGTTGTCCTGCAGGATCTGCCATGCATCGGGGGCCCCGACCAGAATGCGGTCCCAGGCACCGGGGAAGAGGAAGTCGTTCGGCGTCACGGAGTCAACCTGGGGCGACACGGCGAGACTCGGCTCGGCCCACGCGACGTCGTCGCGGGCTGCGAGCTTCTCGGTCACATCCAGCGAGTCGAGCGAAGCTCCGCGCAGCAGCCGGAATACGAACGTGGTGCTCGCGTAGGGCAGTTCGCGGGTGAGGACGCAGCCGAGTTCCTTGGCGATCGCGGCGGCCTCCTCGCGGCGGGGACCGCGGAACTGCACGACGACGTCACGCGTCAGGTGGCTGAACCCGTCGGGTCCCATGATCACGACGGCACCGGCGTGCTCGACGTCATCCATCGCGTCGAGCCGTTCGATGGTCTCGTCTATCGGGCCGGCGGCGCGGTAGAGCCTCATCCCCGCCTGCCGTGCGAGTTCCGGCAGCGGCATCTCCGACATCCGAAGATCCTGAATGACCGCGTCGAGCCGGTTCCTCCGGCGCGCCGACCTGGCGAGCGTGACCCCGATGAGATCAGCGTCCGCGGTCACGGGGACGCGCACCTTCTCGCGGAAGAACGTGGGAGTCCCGGGCTTGGCCATCAGCACGAGCTCGCTGTTCTCACCCTCACCGATCGCGATGTCTCGCGTCTGATCATCGAAGTCGGGGTGCCGCACGACCAACGTGGCCGGGCCGGCGGGGACCTTCTCACCCTGATAGGCGCCGACCGCATCACGGAAGTCGAGCCGCAGACCGGCGTTCCGGTCGCGGAAGGGAAAGACCTCGACGTGGGCGTCGGGGACGGGGATGTCGTCGAAGAGAACGTCGACCCGGATGCCGGACATGGGAGCCTCCTGCAGAGTTGCGGTTGTCATTCGTGAGGAGGCATGAGCGGGATCGTCTGATACCCGCCCGCCTCCGCGACTTCCGCTCCCGCGTCACACACCCGTGCAGAAAGGCGAAACCCCCGGCCGCGCGTGCGCGCCGACCGGGGGTTCGTGGTGGTGCACCCCCTGGGACTCGAACCCAGAACCCACTGATTAAGAGTCAGTTGCTCTGCCGATTGAGCTAGAGGTGCGTGATCCGCCCACGGGGCGAACCGAGGGTAAACATTACCATCAGGGCGGGGTCACCCGGAAATCGGGGCGCCCTTGCGCACGATATCCTGGAGCACGTGACCTCCCCCTCGTCCGCGATACCTTTCGACGCGCCTTACGACGGGGACCTCAGCGCCGATCTGCAACTGGCGCTGCGCCTCGCGGATGCGGCGGATGCGGCATCCATGGCTCGCTTCGATGCGGCGGATCTCGACATCCAGGTGAAAGCCGACACGTCGCCCGTCACGGAAGCCGATCTCGCCACCGAGCGTGCGATCCGCGCGCTGCTCGAGATCGAGCGTCCGGACGACGGCGTCTTCGGTGAGGAGTTCGGCGTCACGGGCGACGCCGCACGGCAGTGGATCATCGACCCCATCGACGGCACTGCGAACTACCTCAAGGGCATCCCGATGTGGACGGTGCTGATCGCCCTCGCGATCGACGGCGTGCCCCGCGTCGGCGTCGCAAGTCAGCCGGCGATAGGTCGTCGATGGTGGGCGGCGACGGGCCTCGGTGCCTGGACCGACACGCCCGGTGGCGCGCCGAGACGACTCGCGGTGTCCACGGTGGACCAGGTCTCCGCGGCCAGCGCCAGCTTCCAGAGCATCTCGCAGTGGGACGAGGCCGGGAAGCTCGACCAGCTCCTGCGCCTCTCGCGGGCGATCTGGCGCGACCGCGGCTATGGCGACACCTGGCCTTACATGCTGCTCGCCGAGGGCCGGCTCGAGTTCGTCGCCGAGTTCGGCGTCAAGGAGTACGACATCGCCGCGCTCGTCCCGATCATCACCGAAGCGGGCGGCCGCTTCACGTCGTTCGACGGCGAGGAGTCGATCGCGGCGCGCTCCTCGCTCGCGACCAACGGCATCCTGCACCAGTCGTTCCTCTCGCTGCTCCACGCAGACTGACCCCTCATCCCGTCCCCCGGAGACCGCTCGATGACCACGCCACTCGCCCGCCTGGGCGCCGCCCTCGTGCTCGCGCTGACGGCGTCGCTCGCGACCGCGTGCACCTCGACTCCCCCCACAGGGCCCGACACCAGCGCGTCCGGAGCGGCGACCCCCAGCACTCCGGCGCCTGACCCGTCGACCGAGCCGAGCGGAGCCCCCACCGCCGGCGCGGATCCGACGTGCGACACGCTGATCTCGGCGCAGACGATCGCCGACTTCCACAGCATCGGCTGGACGGCGCGCACCGACCCCTTCTACATCGGCGACAGCGAACTGCCCGACGGGCTGCAGTGCGTCTGGGCCGACTTCGAGGGGCCCGCGGGCGACCATCTGCAGATGTTCGGCTGGGCACCGATCACCGCGGCCGCCGCGACGGACGCGCAGGACGCGCTGGTCGGTCAGGGATGGATCCGCGAGACCTCGGTCGACGGCACCTACATCACCGAGAGTCCTGAATCCGCCACCGCCGTGGATGACGAGGGTTACGGGATGACGTATCTCTTCGGCGACGGCTGGGTCAAGGTCGCGGACACCAAGCAGGGACTTCTGCTGATCGAGTGGGCGCCCAGCTCCTAGACGCTCGGCCGCTCGAAGCTCGGCTCCCGGAGGATCAGCTGCGCGGCGACGGCCCGGGGGCATCGCACCCGGATCGTCGCCGTCTCACTATGCGAGATCAGAGCCCGACGGCCGCCATTCCGGCGTCGTCGTAGCGGTTGCCGGCGACGCCGAGCGTATCCACCAGCCCGTTCAAGTCCGCGATGTCGTCGGACGACAGCGCGACCGCCGTCGAGCCCGCGTTCTCGTCGACCCGTTCACGGCGGCGGGTTCCGGGGATGGGGACGATGAACGGATGCTGCGCCAGCAGCCACGCGAGTGCCACCTGGCCGGGGGTGGCACCGCGGGCGGCGGCCAGTTCGCGGACGTGGTCGACCAGCGACAGGTTCGCCTTGAGGTTCTCCTCCTCGAATCGCGGAACGCGGGCGCGGATCTCACCGGGCGCGAACGTCGCGTCGGCCGCGACCGTTCCGGTGAGGAAACCCTTGCCGAGCGGGCTGAACGGCACGAACCCGATGCCGAGCTCCGCGCAGGTAGGCAGCACCTCGGGTTCGGGGTCCCGCGTCCACAGCGAGTACTCGCTCTGCACGGCGGATACGGGATGCACCGCGTGAGCGCGGCGGATCGTCGGGCCGCCGGCCTCGGAGAGTCCGAAATGCCTCACCTTGCCCTCGCGGACCAGCTCGCCGACGGTGCCCGCGACATCTTCGATCGGGACGTTCGGGTCGACCCGATGCTGGTACAGCAGGTCGAGCGAGTCGACGCCGAGCCGTCGCAATGAGCCCTCCGCTGCACGCCGGATGTTCTCGGGGCGCGAGTTGACGCCATCCATCCGCCCGTCGACGATGTTGAACCCGAACTTCGTGGCGACGACCACCTGATCGCGGATCGGTGCGATCGCCTCGCCGACCAGCTCTTCGTTGTCGTAGGGACCGTAGACCTCCGCGGTGTCGATGAGGGTGACTCCCTGCTCGACGGCGTAGCGGAGGACGCCGATCATGTCGTCGCGGTCGCCGGGGTTCGGGCCGTAGCTCATCGACATCCCCATGGCGCCGAGTCCCATCGCCGAGACCTCGAGGCCCTGGCCGAGTGTGCGTGTGTGCATTGTCTGCTCCTTGTCGGTCACGTCCATCGAACCGCGATCCAGTGTGCGCGCGGCAGGGTCGGCTGTACCAGGGACTGGCGGAGCCCCCTTGGGGGGACGTACCATCAACCCCGCGCTGAGGCCGATCTCGGGGGCGGTGCGATCCGGGTGCTCGCTCAGCACTCCGCGACGCCGAATGACCTCGACGACTCCTACGCGGCGAAGAACCAGGATCCGGTCGCCATCGTGCACGGCACATTCGGCGGAACGGACGGTCAGGGGAACAGCTGCTCGAATGGTGGTGCCGTCAGCGGGCTGCGCACGCCGATCACCATCGTCAACAGCCTCATCACCGACAGCGATGCGGTGGGGTGCTGCGCCAACCCCGCGAAAGCGGGCACTCCGGGCGGTGGCAGCGGTGGCGCGACCTATACGGACGGCGGCACCTACGATCTGCGCATCCCGGGCTCGCTGATCCAGCGAAACTCGGCGAAGGCGGGCGGGAGCGCGATCTTCTACGTCAGCAACTCCCGTACCGGCCACCTCTACATCGACGAATCGGTGAGCAGTGACAACGTCTACGCGGCGAGCGGTCAGCCCACTCCGCAGAGCTTCGAGAACTATCCGGGGATCTTCTACCTCGGCAGCGGTGAACCGGTGTTCACGAACTCAACGATCCGCTGAGTCCCACCAATCGAGCACGCGCGTGCCGAACAGCGTGAGCCATCGCGATGGTTCGCCTTCGGGAGCGTCGACGTCGAACCACGTCCGTCCGGGCAGAGGGGCTCCCTGCAGCCACACACCATCGGACCGCCGAGCCCCGCGCACCACGTCGACCGCGTCGCCGAGTCTGGGATCGGGCTGCGTGCCGTCGAGGCGGCTGACGTCGCGGAAGTGATCGAGCGCGGCAAGAGCGCTGTACCGGTGGCGGTTCGGGTAGACGAACTTCAGTGTGAAATCCCCGACCGCGTCGCCAGTGCTCGCCCGATACAGCAGCCGGCGGCTGAGCAGATACTCCTCGCCGCCCCGGCGGGCGTCACCGAGGCTCGTGTCGCCCGTGATGCGTTCATAGGCGATCATGCCCCGGACGGCGTTGAGCGTCGAGTGGAACGACGAACGGGTCGAGTTGCCCTCTTCGGCCTCGCAGTTCCAGCCGCCATCGGCGAGGCGGTGCGCCGGAAACCACTCCGCAAGCGCCGAGACGTCGGCGCCGAGCCAGGCGCCGCCGGCGAGGGTGTAGGAGTTGATGCACACATCGATCTCGCCGTCCCAGTACGGCAGATCGTTGTAGTCCCAGCGGCTGTTCGCCGCGAGTTTCTCGGCGGTCCCGGCAAGCGCGGCGGCATCCAGTCCCCACTCCCGGAGGTCTTTCAGCGCCCACGTCGTGGCGACCCAGGGCTGACCGGGCTGCTCCGCTTCGGCACTTCCGAAGAAGCCAGCCGGAAAGAAGGAGCCGCCCGCCCACTGGCCGTCCGCGTCCTGCTTCGACAGGAGTCGGGCGCCCCAGCCCTGCGTCGCGACCAGAGCACGCGTCGCCTGCCACGTCGACGGCGGGGCGCCCGCCAGGTCACGTTCCACCTGCCAGCGCAGCACCGGATCGGAGTCGAGCAGCCACTCGAGCACGTCGGGATCAGCAGCCATTCCTGCAAGCTAGCGGAGGTCTCCGACATCCCGGCGGTTCGGACGCGGGCCGGGTGCGGGCGGCACCTCTTTCGCCGCGATGATGTCCTCGACCGCGATGCGCTCGACGCCGCGCTTGCCGTCGACCACGAGCGTCTCGGCATCCGCACTGAGCAGCATCCCGAGCGCATCCGTCGTCTGCCCGGAGGGCAGCAGATAGCGCACCACCACGCGATGACCGGGAGCGGGCAGATTCACCATGCGCCGGGCGCGTAATCCTTGAGGAAGACGCCGAAGACGTCCTCGCCGGCCTCGCCGCGCACGATCGGATCGTAGACGCGGGCCGCGCCGTCGACGAGATCGAGCGGAGCGTGGAAGCCCTCTTCGGCGAGGCGCACCTTGGTCGGATGCGGTCGCTCGTCGGTGATCCAGCCGGTGTCGACGCTCGTCATGAGGATCCGGTCGGTCTCGAACATCTCCCGTGCGCTGGTGCGGGTGAGCATGTTCACAGCCGCCTTGGCCATGTTGGTGTGAGGATGCCCCGGCCCCTTGTATCCGCGACCGAAGACGCCCTCCATCGCGCTGACGTTCACGATGTAGGTGCGCCGCGCGCTGCTCGCCGCGAGCGACGGCCGCAGCTTCGAGACCAGCAGGAACGGCGCCGTGGTGTTCGCGAGCTGCACCTCGAGCATCTCGAGGGGGTCGACCTCGCCGACGCGCTGCGTCCACGAGTTCGTGTGATGGATGTCGGGGATCAGCCCGCCGGCATCGATCGCGGTTCCCGCGGCCAGCCGCTCCAGCGAGCTCGACCCCGCCGCCATCGCCTGCTCGGTGAGTTCGTCGGCACGCGCAGCCGCAGTGGCGAGGATCGGGTGCGCGGTCACGGACCGCTCGAGCGCGTGCGGATGCCGGTCGTTCGTGCGACCGAAGGTCACCAGCTCGGGCAGCGGACCGTTCGGCAGCGGAGCGAGCTCGGCATCGACCAGGGGCTGATACGCACCGGGAGAGCGGCGGACGGTCTGGGTCGCGTTGTTGATCAGGATGTCGAGACTCCCCGCCGCCGCGATGTCCTCGGCCAGCCCGATCACCTGAGCCGGGTCGCGCAGGTCGATCCCGACGATCTTCAGGCGATCGATCCACTCGGGCGAGTCGGGCAGGCTGCTGAAGCGACGGACTGCATCCCGCGGGAAGCGGGTCGTGATCGTCGTGTGCGCGCCATCCCGGAGCAGGCGCAGCGCGATGTACATGCCGATCTTCGCCCGCCCACCGGTGAGCAGAGCGCGCCTGCCGGTCAGGGCGGTGCGGGCGTCCCGCTTGGCATGGCTCATCCCCGCGCATGTCGGGCACAGCTGGTGGTAGAACGCGTCGACGACCGTGTACGGCTGCTTGCAGATGTAGCAGCCGCGCGCCTTGATGAGCGTTCCGGCGGTCGGCGCCCTGGTCGCGCTGCTGATCGGGATGCCGCGCGTCTCGTCGTCGATCCGGTCGGCCGCGCCGGTCGCCGTGGCGGCGACGACTTCGCGGTCGGCCCGGGCGATCGCATCGCGGATCTCGCGGCGGCGCACCTTCTTCACGGCCTTGAACATCTTCGCAGTGGCCTGGCGCACGGCGACGAAGTCGGGATGCGTCTCGTCGAGTCCGGCCATGCCGTCGAGCACCCTGAGGGTGGCTCGGAGATCCGCCGGATCGATACCGCCCGGCGGCAGGGTTGCACTGGCAGAGGTCTCGGGAGGCACACGCGATCATAACGTCGGCCGAATGGGCAGACCCTGTTAGCGTGCGACAGTGACGTCCTTGCCCGAGCCTCGATCGATCCACGTTTCAGCGGCGGTCATCGTGGATGCCGACGGCAGGCTGCTGCTGGTGCGCAAGGCCGGCACGACGGCATTCATGCAGCCGGGCGGCAAGCCCGAGCCCGGCGAGTCCGCCGGCGAGACGCTCAGCCGCGAGTTGGCGGAGGAGCTCGGCATCCGGGTGGATCCTGACGATCTGCGGGGACTCGGTCGCTTCACGGCCGGGGCGGCGAACGAGCCCGGCTTCCTGGTCGTCGCCGACGTGTTCGATGTGGACATCGGGTCGCAGCGTCCGGTCGTCGGGGCCGAGATCGCCGAGCTCCGCTGGGTCACACGGGCCGACGCGGATGACGTCGAGGTCGCCCCGCTCGCCCGCGAGTACTTCCTCCCCGACTGACGGCGCGGTCCCGTCGTCGGCGCCCAGCGCGAACGCGTCGGGGCGGATGTACCAACGAGAGGGTCACCCGACTCCTCCTTCATGCGACCCCGAGATTAGGACTCGGGATCACGTCATGAACCTCGATTCGAGGAGGGGAGGTCGGCCATGATCGCAGATCCGCGCAACGCGCAGACCTGGACGGTTCTCAGCCAGACGACGCGAGCCGAACGCGTCATGCTCACGCTCATGCGCTGGCTCAGCACGATCACCCACCCGCGGCACATCTGACCTGCGCCCCGACACTCCCGTTGCCGCACGGCCGCGCCGACGGAACCATCCAGGGCCATCTCGCGCCGAGCCGAGCGGCTCGATAGCGTCGGACACAGCGGGTGACGCAGGCGCTACGGAAGAAGGCCGATGGTGGATCACTTCGACACGATCGTGGTGGGGGCAGGAGTGGCCGGCTTGACCGCCGCCCGGCTGCTGACGAGGGCGGGCCATCGCGTCGTGGTGCTCGAGGCTCGCGACCGCGTCGGCGGCCGTGTCTGGACGGATCGCCGCGACGGGCTCATCACGGACCTCGGCGCGTCGTGGATCCACGGCATCAACAACAGTCCGGTCGCGGCGGCGGCCGAGGCGTTCGGCATGCGCACCGTCGAGTTCACGGTCGGCGGATACCAGCCCGACAGCCGCCCGATCGCGTACTACGGTCCGGATGGAAAGCGGCTCTCGGATGCCGCCGCCCAGCGCAGCATCGACGACATCCACACAGTCGACGCGACGCTTCTCGGGGTGGTCGCCGACTCGGCTCCCGATGCCTCGTACCGCGATGTGACCGATATCGCGATCGCTCAGCAGGGGTGGCATGCCGAGCGCGCCCAGCGTGTGCGGGAGTACATGGAACACCGCTCGGAGGAGCAGTACGGCGCGTGGATCGAGGATCTCGCCGCCCATGGTCTCGACGACGACTTCGCCGACGGCGACGAGGTGGTCTTCCCCGACGGCTACGACCGGCTTCCCGCCCGACTCGCGGAGGGCCTGGATGTGCGGCTGAATCACGTCGTCTCGCGGGTCGAATGGGCGGCGGAGGGCGCGACCGTGTCGACGGATCGGGGCGGGTTCTCGGGGGGCAGCGTCGTGGTGACGGTGCCGGTCGGCGTGCTGCAGTCCGATGGCTTCGCCATCGAACCGCCGCTCCCAGAACCCGTCGCGGGCGCGCTGCGCAGGCTCAAGATGAACGCGTTCGAGAAGGTGATCCTCCGGTTCCCGACGAAGTTCTGGGATGACGGGGTCTATGCGATCCGGCAGCAGGGCCCCGAGGCGGGCTGGTGGCACTCCTGGTACGACCTCACCGCGCTGCACGGCACGCCCACGCTGCTGACCTTCGCGGCCGGGCGGGCGGCCGTCGAGACGCGCGGGTGGGACGAACAGCGGGTCGTCGATTCGGTGCTGGCCCAGCTGCGGCGCCTCTACGGAGACCGTCTCGAGGAGCCGACGCACGTGCACGTCACGCACTGGCAGGACGATCCCTTCGCTCATGGCGCGTACGCCTACATGACCATCGGATCGAGGACCGCCGACCACGACGATCTCGCGAGGCCGATCGGCGGGGTGCTCCACCTCGCCGGCGAGGCCACGTGGACGGATGACCCTGCGACGGTTCCTGCTGCGCTGTACTCGGGTCATCGGGCCGCGACCAATGTGCTGGGGCACCAGATCGAGATGGACGAGATCTGGACTGATCGATAGCGGCGCCCTGCGCCGGGATAGCCTGGGGACGGAGGCCGAGCTTCGGCATCCATCCCCACCATCGACGCACAGGAGCCCGTTTGCCGCGCATGACCGGCCTTGTCGCGCCGGGCTGGCGCACGTGGACGGTGTGGACGATCGGCCTCCTGGCCTATGTCGTCGCGATCGTGAACCGTACGTCGCTGTCGTCGGTGGGCGTCGACGCGCAGCTGCGATTCCACGCGGATGCCTCGACTCTGTCGATGTTCGCCGTCATCCAGCTGGCCGTGTACGGCGCCATGCAGATCCCGGTCGGGCTGCTGCTCGACCGGTTCGGCGCGCGCCCGATCATCGCGATGGGCATGGTGCTCATGGCCATCGGCCAAGGGATCATGGCGTTCGCGGACGTCGTGAGTGTCGGCATCCTGGCGCGGGTCCTGATCGGTGCGGGCGACGCCGCGGTGTTCCCGAGCGTGCTGCGGGTCATCGCGACGTGGTTTCCGAGGCAGCGGGCGCCCGTGCTGGTGCAGCTCACGGGAATCATCGGGCAACTCGGTCAGATCGTGGCGGTGATCCCGCTCGCGGCGCTGCTTCATGCGACTTCCTGGAGCGTGGCATTCGGCAGCCTGGCCGGACTCGCGGTGCTGTTCGCGGTGCTGACGTTCGCGGTGATCCGCAATCGTCCACCCGGACGCGCCTCGGACCCTGTCGACGTCTCGATCAACACCGACACCGGAGCCGTGCGGGTCGTGCGATCGTCGGCCGACCTCCGCGAGGGCTTCCGCGCGTCGTGGGGCCACCCCGCGACGCGCCTCGGGTTCTGGTCGCACTTCACGACGCCCTTCGCGGGGACCGCGTTCATGCTGCTGTGGGGCTTCCCGTTCCTGACGGCGGGTGAGGGGCTGACACCTGCTGCCGCGTCGCTCGTCATGACCTCGCTCGTCATCTTCGGCGTCATCAGCGGTCCGATCATCGGTGCGCTCTCGAGTCGGCATCCCACCCGGCGATCACGGTGGCTTGTACTGCCGACCGTCGTCTTCCAGGCGCTCATGTGGCTCGTGGTGATCCTGTGGCCCGGCCCCGCGCCGGTGTGGCTGCTGATCGTGCTCATGTTCGCCCTCGCGACCGGCGGTCCTGCGTCGATGATCGCGTTCGATCACGCCCGTGCCTTCAATCCGAGCCACCGCCTCAGTACAGCCACCGGCATCGTCAACGGCGGAGGGTTCCTCGCGGCGCTGCTCGCGATCCTCTTCATCGGACTGGCACTCGATATACAGGGCGCGGGCACACCCGAGACGTATTCGCTCGATGCGTTCCGCTTGGCGTTCGTCACGCAGTTCCCGCTGTGGATCGTGGGGTCCCTCGCGATCGTCGTCGAGCGAGCGCGTACCGTACGTCACATCGGAGGGGTCGGAAACTTTCCGCGGCGCGGATGAGCGCCGGCCGGCCGCGCCACGCATGAGCGTGTTCATGCCGATCTCGCGCGTTCGAGTTCTCGATGCAGCACCCGGTTCGCGCACCGCCAGTTTCGCTGCGGGTCCACCCACGCGGGTGGTCTCACCTGTGGGACACCGGCACCCATACGGATGTCCCAGCCGCTGGTCTCGATCGTGCGGTGATGATGCCAGCAGAGCAGCACACCGTTGGACGTATCGGTCGGCCCACCGCTGGCATGGTCGATGACGTGGTGCACCTCGCACCATGCCGCGCGGACGCGGCACCCCGGTATGACGCAGCCGGCGTCGCGAGCGCCGACGGCCTTCCTCTGCCAGTGGGTGAAGACACGGTCTGTCACGGTGAGCGCCTTGATCGCACCATCCGATCCGAACGTGACCCGGTGGATGGTGCCGTGGCATCCCACGTGGCGGGCGATGGATGCCGGGACGGGAGCCTGCCCGTCCGGTCCATCGACGAATGCAACGCCGTCGGCGCGTTCGAGCTGATCCGCACTGACAGTCACGATGAGCGTGGGCGCCGCACCGCCGAGCGTCGGGGTCTCGGCCGCGGCGGCGGCGGCGGAGAGGATGCTCCCGAGCGCGTCGTGCCGCTTCTGGTCGGCGGTGCGGGGATCGAGGATGTGCTCGTCATCCTCCTCGTCGGACTGACCCGGGCCGGTGAAGCGTGGACCGCGGTCTTGCACGCGCGGATTCAGGTGGGCATCGAGCAGTCGTTCCAGCTGCGCACCGACATCGTCGGTGACCTCTCCGGAGAACCGGCGCAGCCCGCGACGCGACCGCCCGAGGCGGACTCCGCGCATGCGCTCGGCGTGCTGTTCGTCCGGGAGCTCGCCGTCGGCGTCGAGGTACAGGGCCCACGTGGTCGCCATGATGCGCAGCTCGTGGATGCTGCACGGTGCCTGGGTGTCGTCACCGACCGCGGCGAGCACCAGTTCGGTCTCGGCTAGCGCGAGATCGTCGGCAGTGCAGCGCGCCTCGATCGGGCGCAGCACGTCGGCAACCGTTGCCAGAGCGTCGCTGCTGAGCCGGCCGGCCGCCAATGCTGCTCGTGCGCGGTCGAGCGGCGCAGGTCGATGCCCTCCCGTCGACGTCGTGCGGCTCGTGATGCATTTCGCCTGCCGAAGGCGCTCCCGAGCCGTGGCGCCGGAGATGAGAGTCGCGCGCTCGAGCAGCTCCGCGGCGGAGCCGCACCCGAATCGCGAGGTCATGCGGTCGTCACCGAAGTCCGAGTCGGCTCGGCGACCGACCTCACCGGCCAGCGTCAGCCGAGCGGCATCCACCCACCGTCCGAGATGCTCGGCCGTGCGCACCGCATCCATCAGCTCCTCGTCGCCGAGTGCGCGATGGGCGTCCATCGAGAGCGACTCGGCAAGCAGATCACCCAGCACCCCGACGATCGCGGTGAGGTCGCCGAGCGGGAAGTTCATACCTCGATTCTGCCGAGGGGTTCCGACACCCCAAGGCATAAACCCCAGATCACGCAGGAATCTGTGGACAACTCGACTTATCCACAGTCGAACCCCTCGAACCCTCGGAACGCGCTACCTGGCGGGCTTGACCACCAGCGCAGTCCCTCCTCCGCGACGCACCGGCTCTGCAGCCGCCGTGAGCAGCCCATGCGGGCCGACCTCGATCGCAGCCACTGCTCCGATCTCTGGCGATGTCGTGAACTGATGGCCGAACGGCGTCAGTGCGCTCTCATACGCATCCCGGAACGACTGCTCAGCCGCCACCGTCGCCGTGTTCCGCTGCGATGCTCGGGGCGCGGCGACCGCTTGGGGCAGCGTCATCCCGAGATCGATGCGGTTCATCAGCACCTGCGTGACGGTAGTGATGATCATCGACCCACCGGGCGAGCCGACCACATAGCGAACCTTGCCGTGGTCGAGCACGATCGTGGGCGACATGGAAGACCTGGGCCGCTTGCCCGGCTCGACGAGGTTCGGATCCGTCGTGCTCGTCGGTGTGAAGTTGAAGTCGGTGAGTTCGTTGTTCAGCAGGAACCCGCGACCGGGCACCGTCATGCCCGAGCCGCCGGTCTGCTCGATCGTCAGCGTGTACGCGACGGCATTGCCCCACCTGTCGATGACCGAGAGGTGACTGGTCGAGACGTTCTCGGAATCGTGGGCCATCGCCGCTGCGGCGGCGTCGCAGCCCGCTGCGTCGAGCGGCGCAGCAGCCAGGGGCTTCACCGAAGCCGCGCTCGGATCGATCGTGCATGCGCGAGCGTCGGCGAAGTCCTGACTGAGCAGCGTCTTCGTCGGGACATCCACGAAGGCCGGGTCTCCGACGTGGGCGCCGCGATCCGCGAACGCGCGGGCGGTCGCCTCGAAGTACAGATGCAGAGCCTCGGGAGTGTTCGCCGCGGAGAGATCGAAGTTCTCGAGGATGTTCAGCGACTCCCCCACCGTCGTGCCACCCGACGACGACGGCGCCATCCCGTAGATGTCGAGCCCGCGGTAATCCACATGCGTGGAGGCCTGCTCGACGACCGAATACCCCGCGAGATCGGCAGCCTTCATGTACCCCGCATACACGGGAAGCGTGGTGCCCGGAGTCGTGACGGGATGCTGCACGACAGCGGCGATGTCGTCGGCGATCGCGCCCGTGTAGAACACGTCGGTGCCGCGCAGTGCGATCTTGGCGAGCGTCTTCGCCAGATCGGGGTTCCTGAAGGTGGATCCCACCACCGGAGGGGCGCCGTGCGGAAGGAACAGCTTCGCCGTCGCGGGGAAGGCCGCGAACCGCTGCGCATTCGCCGCTGTCTGGTCCGCGAACGTCTGGTCGACCCGGAAGCCGCGTGCAGCGAGCGCGATCGAGGGCGCCAGCATCTGCCGCAGCGACTTCGTGCCGAACCGGTCGAGTGCCGCTTCCCACGTGGCGAGGGTGCCGGGAACCCCGACCGACAGCCCCGACGACACCGCGTCGGCGAACACATACGGCTTGCCCGTCGCCTGATCGATGAACGCAGTGGTCTGCATCGCGGCAGGGGCCGTCTCACGTCCGTCGATCGTGGACAGCTTGCCGGTCTTGGCATCGAAGTACACGAAGTATCCGCCGCCGCCGATGCCGGCGCTGTACGGCTCGGTCACGCCCAGCGCCGCCGCGGTCGCCACAGCCGCGTCGGCGGCGTTGCCGCCGCGGCGCAGCACCTCCAGGCCCACCCTGCTCGCGTCGGCATCCACCGACGCCACCGCGCCGCCGTAACCGGTGGACGTCGACGGAGATGGTGGCGCCGAGCGGCCGGTCGCGGCAGATGGTGCGCTCTGAAGCCCGGATGCCGGAGCCGCGAGTGCGACACCTCCGACAGCGAGCGCGGCTGTGAGCACCAGACTCGCGGTGGTGCGAGCGGAGCGGCGCGCGATGGTGACCATGACAACCTCCCAGGAGCTGGGTGGCGAGGGTCGACCTCCTCAACGTATCCGGAGGCACCAGGCGCGGCAACGGGGGCGCGCGCCCGCGGCAGTCAGAGTCGCTGATTCAACGCGAGGATATTGCCCTCACTGTCCTCGAACCACGACGTTCTCTCACCCGGCAGATCGGCCACGCCGTTCACAGTAGTGAGGCCCGGGAAGTCGTAATCCTTGAAGACCACACCCTTCTCCCGCAGCGTCGCCATGTCCCGATCCAGGTCGTCCGTCTCCACCGCGAAAACGGTGTTCTGCGCCGTTCCCGCGAACCCGGACCGGTACACCATCAATGGCACGCCACCCAGACGATAGATCACTGACTCCGCGTCGGGAAGCACCTCTTCCGGCGCCAGACCCAGAACATCCTCGTAGAACGATCTGGCGCGTTCGATGTCCGCCGCCGCTATGACTGCCGTACCGCGTGCACCCTCGAACACGGTGACCACTTCCTTTCGTTCGACCCTCCGCTTCGCCCGCGACGATACTCCGGCGCACCTGAGACCGACAGAGCGCTGCACGTGCGGACCCGGCAGGATCCCACAGGACACGACGAAGGCCCGGAAGCACGTGCCTCCAGGCCTTCATCGAATCCCACCGTGACAGCGGCTTGGTGGAGATGGGGGGAATCGAACCCCCGTCCATCGCTGAGTATCTGCGCCTTCTCCGGGCGCATTCTGTGAAGACGTTCTGCTCGGCTCCGACATTTGTCACAGACACCTAAGTCGACGAGCCCAGCCTGGGAAGAGTCCCGCGTGACGTCCAGACGCCGTCACACAGCAAGTCCCCTAGATGACGCCAGGGTCCGTAGCGGGAACGCCTACGGTCTGACGGAGTTCAGGCTCGCTTAGGCAGCGAGGGCGAACTCAGTGCGCTTTGCATTGGCACTTATTGTTTTGCAGAGATCGTTTACGAGATAACCCTGCATCCTCGGCCCGCTTCTCGCAGAATCGCAGGCGATGTCGAAACCGATCATCCCCGTATCCCTCTTTCGAAGGTGGCCGCTGTCACACTGTGGAGTTTCAAGACCGGATGCCGCGGCATCCGAGCACATCAGACTACAACGGATGCCCGACACTTGCCATTCCGGGGCCGCGGATAGGCTCGACTTCATGAGCGAAGTCGTCATCACCGTCCGTGGCGAGCACGAGACTCGCATCGCCCCTGAGGAGGGCGTCGTCCGGCTGTCCGTGCGCACCGAAGGTCCCGACCGGGGCGAGGTGGTCGAGCGGATGTCGAGCCTCGCCGCTCCGCTTCGCGACGACCTCGAGACGCGCAAGGACAGCGGCGTCGTGACCGAGTGGTCGAGTCAGCACGTGTCGGTGTGGGCGAATCGGCCGTGGAACTCCGAGGGCAAGCAGCTCGCCCTCGTGCAGTACGCGTCGGTCGAGATCACGGCCACCTTCGCGGACTTCGCGTCGCTGTCGTGGTGGGTGAGCGACGTCGCCGAGCGCGACGGCATCCAAGTCGACGGCGTCGAGTGGCGGCTCACTCCGGCGACCGCCAAGCGGATCGAGGCCGAAGTGGCCTCGCAGGCAGTCAAGGTCGCGGTGGAGCGCGCGACGGCCTACGCGGGAGCCGTCGGGCTCGCATCGATCTCGCCGCTCGAAATCGCGGATGTCGGACTGCTCGACCACCGCGACTCCGCCGGTGGGCCCCCCGAGATGATGCGAATGGCGAAGGCGTCGTTCGCGATGGATGCCGGGGGCGCGGCACCGTCGGTGCAGCTCGAGCCCGAAGACATCGTGGTGACAGCCGGGGTCGAAGCACGGTTCGTCGCGCGCTGAGCGCTTCAATCGTCGAGCGAGGGAGCGAGACGGAACGCGCCGAACCGTCGAGCAACGGTCCGCGCGTTCCGACTCGGTCGCTTCGCGGCTTCGCTCAACGACCGAGTGGGCGCGTCACTCGCCGAGGCGGTTCTTCGAGCGCATCGCGCGCTCGGCCTCGCGCTTGTCTTCGCGCTCGCGGATCGTCTGGCGTTTCTCGTACTCGCGCTTGCCCTTTGCGACCGCGATCTCGACCTTCGCCCGGCCGTCCGAGAAGTACAGCTTCATCGGGATGAGCGTGTAGCCACCCGCCGAGACGGCATGCGAGAGCTTGATGATCTCGTCCTTGTGCAGCAGCAGCTTGCGGGTGCGCTTCGAGGCGTGGTTGGTCCAGTGTCCCTGCGAATACTCCGGGATGTGCACGGCATCCAGGAACGCCTCTCCGCCGTCGATGTAGGCGTAGCCGTCGGTCAGGTTCGCGCGGCCCTGCCGCAGCGACTTGACCTCGGTGCCCGTGAGAACGAGCCCGGCCTCGTACGTCTTCTCGATGTCGTAGTCGAAGCGCGCGCGACGGTTGGTCGCGACGACCTTCTCACCGCGTTCCCTGGGCATGATGACTCCTCGATCGGATGCCGCATGGTTCAGCCGGTCCCCCTCGGCGTGTCGAGGGGCCCGCGCGGCAGCCTGTCAGTCTAACCGACTCAGGTGCGCAGCCACCGCCGGATGGCGAACCCGGCCGACAAAGCGGCCAGGACGATGCCGATTCCGATCAGCACGGGTATGACGAGCCAGACCTGCGGGATCCCCACCCAGGTCGTCACGAAGTCGACACGTTGTCGCAGGTAGCCGTCGACGCCGAAATGCACGCCGGCGATCACCGCCCCGCTGGCCAGGATCGATCCGATCAGCGCGGCGAACACGCCCTCGAGGATGAACGGGGTCTGGATGAAGCGGTTGGATGCCCCGACCAGGCGCATGATGCCGATCTCACGCCGTCGCGCATAGGCCGACAGACGGATCGTCGTGGCGATCAGCAGCACCGCCGCGATCAGCATCAGTGCGGCGATGCCGACCGCGATGTAGGTGGCGACGGTGAGAGCCGAGAAGAGCGGCTCGAGATACTGCAGCTGATCCTGCACCTGCTCGACGCCCTGCATCCCGGTGAACGCCTCGATGATCACGTCGGACTGCTTCTGGTCGACGAGGTTGATCCAGAAGGTCTGGTTGAGCTGGTCCGGCGTGATGACGCTCGCGTAGTCCTTGCCGAGCAGATCGATGACGTTCTGGTACGCCTCTTGCTGCGTCTCGAAGCGCACGTCGCGGATGAGCGGCGAGAGCGCTGCACTGTCGAGCGTCGCCTTCACCTGATCGAGCTGGTCCTTCGTGGCCACGCCCCCGGTGCACGTCGGCTGCTGCGAGAACGCGGAGCACATGAACACCGCGACCTGCGCCCGGTTGGCCCAGTAGTCGCGCATCGTGCCGATCTGCATCTGCATGAGCATCGCGGCGCCGACGAACGTGAGCGACACGAAGGTAACCAGGACCACCGAGATCACCATCGAGGCGTTGCGCCTCAGTCCATAGAACGCCTCGGACAGGATCAGTCCCGCCCTCACGAGGTCGGCCCCACTTCGTCGTCAGGACTGGTCTCGCCGAGACCCAGCCGGTCGGCCAATCCCAGCTCGGCCACGTCGACGTCGGCCATGTCTGCGACGGGCAGCTGCGGGGTGTGGGATGCCACGCCCGCCGGCGTCGGTTCGTCGACGTCTTCGGGTTCGGGGTCGCGGTGCACGGCATCCGGAATCTCGTCAGCGGCGAGAAGCTGGTCGTCCTCGGACTCGGGCGCGAGGTCGATCGGCTCGAGGCTGGGATCGATCGCCGCCGCGGCTTCGCGCTGCACCTCGAGCACCGCGGTGAGCGCCGCGACCGCGGCCGCTCCGCGCTCGGGCTCGGGCGCGAGGCTGGGAAGCCCGGACGTATCGCCGTACCCGCCGTGGCGCTCGTCGCGGATCATCTCGCCGTGCTGCAGCTCGATGACCCGCCGCTGCATCTGGTCGACGAAGCCGGCCTCGTGCGTGGCCATCACGACCGTCGTGCCCCCGGCGTTGATGCGCGCGAGCAGCTGCATGATGTCGACGGATGTCCCCGGGTCGAGGTTTCCGGTCGGCTCATCCGCGAGGAGCACCTGCGGCCGGTTCACCAGTGCCCGCGCGATCGCGACGCGCTGCTGCTCTCCGCCGGAGAGCTCGTGCGGGAAGCGCTTCTCCTTGCCGGCGAGGCCCACGAGCGCGAGCACTTCCGGCACGGCCTGCTGGATGAATCCGCGGGACGTGCCGATCACCTGCAGCGTGAACGCGACGTTCTGGAAGACGGTCTTCGACGGCAGCAGCCGGAAATCCTGGAACACCGCACCGATGTGCCTGCGGAAGTACGGCACCTTGCGGTTCGAGAGAGTGCGAAGGTCGCGGCCGAGGACGACGACCCGCCCGTCGCTCGGAGTCTCTTCACGCAGGATCAGCCGCAGGCACGAGGACTTGCCCGAACCGGAGGGACCGACGAGGAAGACGAACTCCCCTCGGAGCACTTCGAAGTCGACATCGCTGAGGGCGGGCTTCGCGGTGCCGCGAAAGCGTTTCGTGACGTTCTCGAACCGGATCATTGCCTGATGAGCCTAAGCGGGCCACCCGCGGGGGTGGGCCGCGACACCCGGGGGCGCGGCATCCGCGTGCGGGTCAATCCCCGCGCCGGCTCAGCCGACGCCGACCGTTCGCAGGACGGCTCGGGATGCCTCGAGCACCTGCTCCGGATGGCTCAGGTGCACCGCGTGCTCGGCGCCTGACCACGACAGGAGCGGCGTGTCGAGGGCAGTCGCCAGCCGCTGGTGGGCCGCCCGGATCGTGGAGTCGGACTTGCGATCCGCCGTCACCACGGCAGCAGGCACATGCGGCAGCTGCGACTCGTGGAATCCCCGGGCGAGCGCTTCGAGCCCCACCGCGGACTCGCCGAGCCCCTGCAGATCGACATCCGACATCTTGCGCATCGCGGCCGCGACATCGGGACTCATCCCGTGCCGTTTCACCGAACGCTCGGCGCTCGACCGCACGAGCGCGGACAGCACCCAGCCGATGCCGGGCACGGTCGAGAGGCGCCCGGTGGTGTGCGCCGTGCGCTCCACCTGCCGGGAGAGCTTCACATCGTTGACGGGCGTGGGGTCCAGTAGAACGAGTCCTGCCACGTCCTCTGGGTGATCGCGCGCGAGCAGGACCGCCACCGCACCGCCGAGGCTCTGCCCGACCACCACGACCGGGCCCGTCCCGAGCTCGCTCAGGCTCGCGTGGATGGCGGTCGTGGCGTCGGCCAGACCTCCTTCGACGCCCGAGCCGACGGTGCCGGGCCGGTCGTACAGGATCACCCGGCAGCCCGGATCGGCCATCAGCCCCTCGATCAGCCCCGGATAGAAGCCTTCGACAGCTTCGGCCCCACCCGGAAGCAGCAGCACGGCTGGTCCGGAGTCCCCCCACACCTCACGCATGCGGCGATACTAGCCCGCGCCGAGTCTCGGAAGGCTCGCTAGTCCCCGCTCGGACGCTTGCGCCAGCGGATGCCGGCGGCGATGAAACCGTCGAGATCGCCGTCGAAGACCGCCGAGGGGTTGTTGACCTCGTGCTCGGTGCGGAGGTCCTTGACCATCTGGTACGGCGCGAGCACGTACGAGCGCATCTGGTCGCCCCAGCTCGCCGTGATGTTGCCGGCGAGATCCTTCTTGATCGCGGCCTCCTGCTCCTTCTGCAGGATCAGCAGACGGGACTGCAGCACGCGCATGGCGGCGGCGCGGTTCTGGATCTGAGACTTCTCGTTCTGCATGGACACGACGGTCCCGGTCGGCAGGTGGGTCAGACGCACAGCGGAGTCGGTGGTGTTGACGGACTGGCCACCGGGTCCCGAGGACCGGAACACGTCGACGCGCAGATCGGACTCGGGGATGTCGACCTCGACAGCCTCGTCCAGGAGCGGGATGACCTCGACGGCGGCGAAGCTCGTCTGCCGCTTGCCTGCGGAGTTGAAAGGGCTCATCCGCACGAGACGGTGCGTGCCTGCCTCGACGCTCAGCGTGCCGAACGCGTAGGGCGCGTCCACCTCGAACGTCGCCGACTTGATGCCCGCCTCTTCCGCGTACGACGAGTCCATGATCGTGACCGGATACTTGTGCTGCTCCGCCCACCGCAGGTACATGCGCAGGAGCATCTCGGCGAAGTCCGAGGCATCCACCCCACCCGCGCCGGCGCGGATCGTGACGACCGCGGGACGTTCGTCGTACTCGCCGTCAAGCAGTGTCTGCACCTCGAGCTGGCCCACGATGTCTTCGAGCTCGGCGAGCTCGTGGCGCGCCTCTTCGGCCGCGTCCTCGTCGTCCATCTCGTTCGCGAGCTCGACCATGACCTCGAGGTCGTCGAGGCGGCTCTCGATCCCGGTGATACGGGCGAGCTCGGACTGGCGATGGCTCAGCGCGCTCGTGACCTTCTGCGCCTTGTCGGTGTCGTCCCAGAGGTCCGGAGCGCCGGCCTCTTCGCTCAGCCGGGCGATCTCGGCGGTGAGCGCGTCGACGTCGACAACGGACTTGATGTCGGCGAATGTGGAGCGAAGGGCCTGGATGTCGGCGGACAGATCGAAATCGAGCATGACAGTCCAGACTAACGTGGAAGAGGTGACCGCCGTTTCGTCCCGCCCGCGGCTCTCGGTCGTCGAGCGAGCGAAGCGGCGAGGAGCGTGTCGGGCGGTTGAGCGCGTTTCGTCTCGCCTTCGGCTCGCTCAACGACCCGGAAGCGGCCACCGGACGACCGTGGGCGCAGGACGGCCAGGCGACGGATGAGTGACCGCGCCTCGACGGTGCTGCTGCGGTTCGGACCGATGATCTACGGGCCGACCGTGCTGTTCGCGCTCGGCGAGGGCGCCGTCATCCCGCTGATCCCGGTCATCGCGGCGCAGATGGGGGCGCATGTCGCAACCGCCGCCCTCGTTGCGTCGGCGCTGGTCGTGGGACAGCTCTGGGGCAACATCCCTGCCGGCTGGACCGTCGCCCGCCTCGGCGAGCGCCTCACCATGGCGATCGCGGGAACCCTGTCGATCATCGGCGTGCTGGGAATGGTCCTCGCACCGGCCCTCGGGGTGTTCACGGCATCCGTCTTCCTCATCGGCTTCTGCGCGGCGGCCTTCGGCCTCGCCCGCCACTCGTTCATGACGACCCGCGTGCCGCTGGCATTCCGGGCGCGGGCGCTGTCGCTGCTCGGCGGGACTTTCCGCCTCGGGATGTTCGTCGGCCCGTTCATCGCGGCGGGGCTGCTGGCCGTGTTCGGCAGCGAGCTCGCGGCCATCTGGTTCTTCGGCGGATGCCTCGCGGCCACCGTGCTGCTCGTGCTGCTCGGGCCCGATCCCGAACGACTGATCGGGGCCGAGCCAGAGGCGGCCGGCGACGAGCCGATCATGGCGGAGGACACCGGTGAGGCGGTCACCGGATCGATCCCCACCGCCGCGCTGCGAAGGGCTGAGGGCGGACGGGATGGCGTCTTCAAGACCATGTGGCGCTATCGGCGGGTGCTGTCACGGCTGGGGCTGGCGGCGGCATCCCTCTCGGCCGTCCGCTCCGCGCGCCAGGTCGTGCTGCCGCTGTGGGGCGTGTCGATCGGCCTCGACGCGCAGACCATCGCGCTCGTCGTGGGTGTCTCGGGCGCCATCGACTTCGCCCTGTTCTATGCGAGCGGCCAGGTCATGGACAGGTTCGGGCGGCTGTGGGCCGCCCTGCCTGCAATGATCCTGATGGGGGCGGGATTCCTGGCGCTCGCCTTCACGCACGACCTCGCATCGGCCGAGCTCTGGTTCGGCGTCTTCGCCGCGGTGCTCGGGGTCGGCAACGGGCTGTCGAGCGGCATCCTGCTCACGCTCGGGGCGGATGTGGCACCCAAGGCGGACCCCGCACCTTTCCTCGGATCGTGGCGCACACTGACGGATGCCGGTGGCGCGGTGTCGCCGCTGCTGGTCTCGGCCATCACGGCGATCGCGTCGCTCTCGATCGCCGTCGGAGCCGTCGGCGTGCTCGGATTCGTCGGAGCCCTCGCGTTCGTGCGGTGGGTGCCGAGGTTCGTGCCGCGGGACGTCCCTCGCTGAGCATCCCGGGGCCCGGGCGACCCCCGGCGCTCTGGCCATCCTCCGAGATTCGGGGATCGCCGCCGATACCGGGTCACCACGGGCAGCGGCATCCGAAATCCGGCGCGTTCTCCGAATATCGGATGCCGCTCGCCGACCGGACGGCGTGCGCGTGCCGTCCCGGGGCATGCGCTCGCCGGCCGGAGGGCGTGCGTGGTTCGCCTAGGGCGCTGTGCGCCCGCGCTCGACGACCGAAGGGTCGTCAGACCCACTCGCGCCGGACGGCCTCGGCGCCCAGCTGGATGCGGGTCGTCACGCCCGCGCGCGTCATGAGCTCGGCGATCCGGCGCTGCACCGTTCGCACCGAGATGCCCAGCTGGGATCCCACGACGGCATCGGTGAGGCCGAGAAGCAGCAGCTTGAGCAGGTCCCGATCGAGCCGGTCCGGGCCGTCGACGGATGCTCCATCCGAGAGGAAGTCCGTCGCGCTCGACCAGTACTCCTCGAAGATCGCGATGACGAGGTCGAGCAGACCGCCGGGATTCACCAGCAGGGCCCCCGCCGAACGCCCTTCGCCGCGTGACCGCATCGGCAGCAGCGCCATGTCGTCGTCGCCGATGAACAGCCGAGTAGGCAGGGCCGACAGCACGCGCACCTGCTCTCCGCTGTGCGCGGCCTCACGCGCCGCCGCCACGAACCCGGGGCGCTCGAGCACCGCGCTCTCGACGATGACGCGGTAGCGGACGCCGCGCGCGACCGCGCGATCCTCTTCGACGTTCTCATCCGACGTCATGAACGCGACATCGCTCAGCACGAGGACCCGAACCTCGCGAGTGGCGGCGGCCTGCAGCTGCGCCACGCGCTGACGCACCGCCTCGACCCCGAGGATCACGTCCACCACGTCGGCGGCGTTGCGCTGCTCCGCCGACTGGCGGTACAGCTCGCTCAGGTCCAGAAGCGCCTCGTGCGCACGAGTGAGCCCTCGCTCGCGCTCCAGCAGCAGGGGCTTGAGCGCGATCGCGGGCGGGGATGCCACCACCCGGCCCGACGGAGAGGCTTGACGGGCGAGCAGCCCGAGCAGCTCGAGCTCGTCGATGATCGCCCTCACCCTGGCGACCGGCATCCCGACCGCTGACGCGACCTCTTTCGCGGATGCGGCGGGCACCCCCAGCACACTCCGGTACACGGCCGTGTGCGCGTCATCGAGTCCCAGCGCTTCGAGCACGCCGCTCCTCTCCGCCATGGGACACCGTGGCGGATCCCGGCCATGGCATTTCTCCGCCACAACCATACGCCGCGCGCCATCGTAGGTTCGGGTGGATCCCCTTCCCCAGAGAGGCCCTCGCATGTCACGACCGACGTCATCCGGCCGTCGTCTGCGCTCGATCGTCGCCGCCACAAGCGGCCTCGCGATCGGGCTCGCAGCCGTCGGCGCCACAGCCCTGCCGGCAGCCGCTGCGCCACCTTCCCCTTCCCCCCGAGAAGCCGCGGCTGCCGGCAGCTCCCACACCGTCACACTGATCACCGGCGATCGGGTCAAGGTCACCGACATCGCAGGCGGCAAGCACACCGTCGAGGTTACGACGGCCCAGCCCGGTGCCGGCGTGAAGATGTACGAGGCCGCCGGCGACCTGCACGTCGTTCCCGATGGAGCGACCCCCTACGTCGCGGCGGGACTGCTCGACCCCGACCTGTTCAACGTCTCGCTGCTGATCGAGTACGGCTACGACGACGCGTCCGTCGCCGCCACGCCGATCATCGTCGAGCAGGATGCCGCCGGCCCGCGCACCTTCTCCGCTCCCCTCCCAGGGCTCGACGTGCAGGCGGAGCTGCTCAGCATCGACGCTGCCGCAGCCACGATCGACCACACCGACACCGCTGCGGCGTGGCAGGCGCTCACGGCACCCACAGCCCGCTCTCTCTCGGCCGGACCCTCGCTCGCGGGCGGCATCGCCGCCATCCACCTCGACGGCAAGGTGAAGGCGACGCTCGACTCGAGCGTTCCCTACATCGACGCGCCCGAGGCGTGGGCCGAGGGCTACACCGGCGCCGGCGTCACCGTGGCCGTGCTCGACACGGGCATCGACGACACGCACCCCGACCTGCAGGGCCACATCGCATCCGACTCCAAGAGCTTCGTGCCCGGCGAGGACGTCTACACCGACATCCATGGACACGGCACGCACGTCGCCTCGACGGTGGCGGGCACGGGGGCCGCGAGCGGCGGGAAGAACCGCGGCGTCGCCGACGGCGCCACCCTCCTCATCGGCAAGGTGCTCGGCGGTGCTGACGGCACCGGCCAGGACTCCTGGATCATCGAGGGAATGGAGTGGGCGGGCCGGCACGCCCCCATCGTCTCGATGAGCCTCGGCTCGTTCGGCGCATCCGACGGCAAGGACATCATGTCCGAGGCGCTCGACAAGATCTCCGCCGAGACCGGCGCCCTCTTCGTCGTGGCGGCCGGCAACTCGGGCGCGCCCGAGACCGTGGGCTCGCCGGGTGCCGCAGAGCAGGCGCTCACCGTCGGCTCGGTCGACGACCCGAGCGGAGCGCTCTCGTACTTCTCGAGCCAGGGCCCGCTGTCGCGCTCGGGCGCCATGAAGCCCGACCTCACGGGTCCGGGCAACAACGTCACGGCGGCGCGTTCCGCCGACAGCCCCGGCGACGGCTCGTACGTCACGATGAGCGGCACGTCGATGGCGACGCCGCACGTGGCCGGTGCAGCCGCGATCGTCAAGCAGAAGCATCCGGAGTACACCGCCGCACAGCTGCGGGCAGCACTCGTCAGCACCACCACCGACGTCGGGTACACGCCCTACCAGGGCGGCACCGGTGTGGTGAACGTCGCGGCGGCGATCGACGCTCCGGTCATCGCGTCGGGCTCGGGCGACTTCGGCATGCTCATGTGGGGCGAGGAGCCGACCCCGGTCGTCCGCAGGATCGACTTCACGAACCGCTCCGACGCCGAGGTGACGGTCGCGCTCGACGCGTCGCTGAAGGACACGACGCCCAGCGGTGGCGACGGCGGGCCCGGACCGCTCTCGGTCGACGCGGCCTTCAACGCGTTGACGATGGATGCCGACAGCCTGACCATCCCGGCCGGCGAGACGCGCAGCCTCACCATGACTGTCGACCCGGCGAAGGTGCCGGCAGGAACGCAGCTCTCAGGCGTGCTGGTCGGCTCGTTCGACGGCAAGCCCGTGACCCGCACGGCGCTCGGCACGATCGCCGAGGCGGAGCGGTACGACCTCCACATCACGTCGACCGACTTCGCGGGCGAGCAGACCCTCACCTACGCGTGGCTGTGGAACGCCGACGAGCAGATCGTCGACCCGGTCGCCGTCGAGGGGGAGACCACACTGCGCCTCATGAAGGGCAACTACTCCGTGATGTCCTACATGGAGCTCGACCGGACGCCCGACACGAAGGCGGAGGTGCTGGTCGGAGACCCGCACATCACGCTGGACAAGGACAGCTCGGTCGCCCTCGACGCCCGCACAGCCCAGCAGGTGACACTCGACCTCGGCAAGAGGGGGCTCGACGAGGCATTCCGTCGCATGGACTTCACCGCCGACGGACTGCGGGGCAGCGCCATCATGCCGGTGTGGACCGACGAGATGTGGGCACAGCCCATGAAGCCGACCGATGCCGACGTCGACTTCACCACGCGCTGGCGTGTGATGAAGCCGATGCTCACGGTCGCAGCCGGCAGGAAGCAGCTCGACACCATCATCCAGGCCGGCTCGACCTTCCTCGACGGCAAGCTCTCGGGCCGCGCGGTCAACGCCGGCAAGGGCAGCGTCGCCGATGTCCAGGCGGCCAAGGTCGCCGGAAAGATCGCCGTAGTCACCCGATCAGAGGAGGTGTCGGCATCCCGGGCCGTCGCGAACGCGGCCACCGCGGGCGCGAAGATGGTCATCCTCGCGAACAACGAGGATGCCGAGTTCAGCTCGTGGGTCGGATCCGAGGACTTCGAGTCGTCGGTCGCCATCCCGGTCGCCGGGATCAGCGGTGTCGAAGGACGCGCCCTCCTCGGCGAGCTGGCGAAGAAGCCTGTGACGGTGGATGCCGTCGGCGTGCGGTACTCGGACGTGATCTACGACATCGCTCGCTTCAGCGATGGCCAGATCCCGGCGGACCTGCACTACGCGCCGAAGAAGCTCGCACGCATCGACACCACCTACTACGGCAAGAAGGAGGAGATGGGCGAGTTCCGCGCCGACTTCGCGCCGAAGGTGGGATACAGCGGCGGCTACCCGATGCGGGCGCTGCGTGGCATGACCCGTGCGGAATGGGTCAACACCGACCAGGTCCAGTGGAACCAGGACGTGATGATCCTCGACGACTGGTGGGAGATGCGCGACACGCTGCGCACCTACAAGCCCGGTCAGCACATCGAGACCGGCTACTACGGCGGCATCGTGCGGCCCTACGTCGCCACGGGCTACTGGGTGCCTTACCGCACCTCGGCGTTCGCGCAGGTCAACATTCCCGGCTGGGGTGACGGCATCGACTCGGCGCACACCGGTTCGTTCGACACGTATGCCGAGAACGCCCCGGTGCAGCAGCTCACCGACGTCTGGATCGACGGCGTGCAGCACGCGGCCAGCAAGTACCAGGGCGCGAACGTGTCGGACATCCCCGACGGTACGCACAATTGGCATGTGGTGAGCGCGGCCACGCACGACGGCTCGCACATCCCGTCATCCACCAAGACCGTCTCGGAGTGGAACTTCACGGCGACGGGCGCCGTCGACGACTACGAGTTCCACCTGCTTCCGATGATCCAGGCGTACTACGACGTCGAGATCGGCAAGGACGGACGCGTCGGAGCCGATCGCCGCAAGGGCTCGTCGGTCACACTCGGCCTCGAGCTCGGCCATGTCGCGGGCGCGGACGACTCGGGCAGGATCACCGGCGCGACCCTCGAGGCGCGCACCGCAGGCGGCAAGTGGACGAAGATCTCGCTGAGGTCCGCCTGGACAGATGCGCCCAAGGGTGCGGTGGCGGGCGACGGCGGCACGTTCGTGAAGTCACGGGCGTACGTCAGCGCCTTCACCGGACAGGTGCCGGTCAGCGACAAAGGTGGCTGGGTCGACCTGCGGGTGACCGCGAAGGATGCCGCGGGCAACACCTTCAGCCAGGAGATCACGAAGGCGTTCGAGGCCACGCCGGTGAAGGGCCACGACGGCGGTCACGGGCCGGTCCACGGGCACGACGTCGGCTGACCCTGTGCAGGGTTCGGGGCTCATCCGCTTGCGGGTGGGCCCCGAGCCCGTCTCAGCGCACGGCGTCGAGTTCGGATGTCGACATCCACGGGCCGCTCCACCAGCCCCGCCAGCCGAGACGCGAGGGACCGGTCACCGAGAAGCCCAGCGCACGCAGTTCGGCCTCGTATTCGCGGATGCGCTGGATGTCGGCGACGAGGATGCGGCCGCGTGGCGCCAGCACACGCACCGCCTCGCGGATGGCCTCGCGGCGGCCTTCAGGCGTGGGGATGTTGTGGATCGACAGGCTGGCGGTCACCAGGTCGAACGATCCGTCGGTGTAAGGGAGCTTCGTCATGTCGCCCGTGTCGAGCTTCACCCGGTCGCCGACCCGATTCAGCTCGACATTGCGGCGCGCCGCTTCGATCGAGTTGCCGGACTGGTCGATGCTGCGCCAGAGATCTATGCCTGTCACGGTCGCAGTGGGGAACCGCTGCGCCACCATGATCGCGACCGCCGCGTGGCCGCAGCCGAGGTCCAGCACTCGCGCACGATCGGGCAGCACGGTGCGGCGCAGCATCCGATTCCAGATCACGAACTTGCCACGCAGCGACGCGTGCCAGAACAGCGCGGCGCCGATGAATCCGAGGACCGCGAGCACGACGAAATACCAGGTGGTGACCACGACCCACCATCCGGTGCCCCAGGTCTGGCAGAACACCGCCAGCGCGACCCCGACAGCGCCGATCCCGAGCCACAGCCACGGCACCCAGGGGGCGTCGATCCCGTACTTCCCCCGCGGCCTGAGGGGTGGGCTGTTACTCACACCGCGAGCTTAGGGCGGGTCGCAGTCACTGGGCGGACTCAGTGAAGCGCGGTGCGGCTCGTCGCCGTCGCCTGCAGACCGACGCCCTCCGGCACGAAGAGCGAGACCATCGGCGGATGCCACACGTCCGCGACCGTGACCCGCGCCGAGACACCGTCCGGAGTGCCCGCGGACACCAGGGTCGCTCCCCCGCCCAGCTGAGTGACGAGCGCCTCGGCCTGGCTGTGCACCGCGCCATCGGTCAGCGTCGCGACAGGTCCGCCATCGACGACCGTGAGGGTGAAGCCATCCGCGCCGGCGAGGGCCGCCGCATCCGCCATCGCGTCCAGGCGCTTCTGCGTCAAGTACAGGCTCGTCGCGTCGACACAGACCAGGATCACCGCGATCGCCAGCACGGCGTAGCCGAGCGTCAGCAGCAGCACGCTCCCCTCGTCGTCGCCGCCCGAGGCGTCGCGCACGCGCTTCACCTCTCGTCCCAGAATCGTGAGACCTTCTGCGCGGAAGACGCTTCCACCGGGATGCTCGCAAGGCGATCGAGGCCGAGCACCGGCGGCACGAGCGGCAGCGCCACCCTCGTGCGCAGTGTGACGACGAGCGTGGTGCCGGCCTCGGGGCACCTCGCACCGGCGGGTACGCACTCCATCGTGAAGTGGATCGATGCCGGGTCGATGTCGTACTCCTCGACCACGGAATCCAGAACCTGGGCGGCGACGCCACGCGCCGAGCCGGCATCCGCCGCCTGCGACACGGCGCGCGCGATGTGCCGGGCCCCCGCTTCGACACCGAGCGATTGCCCTTGGATCACGCCGAGCGACACGATCAGGTAGACGATCGGCACGAGGAGGAGCAGCCCGACGACGATGAACTCGAGCGCAGCCGACCCCCGGTCGGGATCGTCGACGCGGGTCTCAGTCGAACGACTCGACGGGTGCATGCGCCGTCACCTCCATCGCGAGCGGTGCGCCGAGCAGGCCGACGACGGGCAGCGTCGCCCGCACCGTCAGCTCGACGGCGGAATGCCCGAGCCGATCGGTTTCGCGGACGTCGATCTCTGTCGCGTAGTCCGCGCCGACGGTGCGGGTGACGATCTCCCTCGTCCGCCGCGCGCCCTCATCCAGCGATGTGTCGGCGAGCGCGGCGTGGAACGCGCCCTCGACTGCGGCGTCGTGGACGACGTTGCGCACGTAGATCGACAGCCCGAGCTGCAGCACACCCAGGGTGAGCAGCGTCAGCATCGTCCCGACGAGGATGAACTCGACCGGGCTCGATCCGCCGTCGTCGGCGACCGCCCTGCGCACGCGCGAGCGGATGCCGTGCACGGCGGAGCGGATGCCGCGCACGGCGTCAGAAGCCGGAGACGCGCGAGATCGCCTGCTCGAACAGGCCCGACAGCGCCGGTCCCGCCAGAGCCCAGATCACGACGACAAGGCCCGCTGTCATGAGCGTGATGAGCACCCAGCCGGGGACGTCGCCGCGGTCGTCCTCGATCGTGTCGCGCAGCCGCACGAGCGCGCGGTCTATGAATGTGTGGAGCATTTCTCTCTCTTTCCGACCTCGCGGTCAGCCGATTCCGAGTCGAAGCATGAAGATCCCGGGGAACACCGCGAAGAGGACGCTCAGCGGAAGGATGAGGAAGACCAGGGGCACGAGCATGTAGATCTCCTTGCGCCCAGCCCGCTCGATCAGGCCGCGCTTGGCGTCTTCCCGTGCGTCGAGCGCCTGCGCGTGCAGCACCTGAGCGAGCGGTGCGCCGCGATCGATCGCCGCCACGACCTGGTCGACGCTTCGGGCCACCGAAGGGATCTCGAGCCGCCGCGCAAGCGCCGCGAGCGATTCGGGAAGCGACGATCCCGTGCCAACGGCCACGACCGCGCTGCGGAACTCGCCGGTGAGCTCGCCCGCGCCGACCTCGCTGACGCGGCGCACCGAGTCGAGGATGCCCTCGCCTGCCGACAGACAGAGGGCGAGGAACTCGAGGACGGTCGGCAGCTCCTCCTCGATCCGGCCGACCCGCATGCGGGCGGCGCGGCTGAGGATGGCGTCGCACCCCACGACAGCGCCCACCGCGAGTACAGGCGGAAGGAGGCCGAGCGTGGGTGCTCCGCGCCCCAGCAGCACGAGTGCAACGACGATGAAGCCGCCCGCCGCGACGCCGGCGATCGCCCAGCCCAGCTGGCGGCCTCGGAAGGCCGCGGCATCCATCGCCCACCCGGCCTGGCGAAGCCGTCGATCCGCCGATTGCGAGCCGCCGCCGAGTCGCGCGAGACGCTGCTGCACCTCTTGCCACACCATCGCCAGGTCGTGCGGACCCGAGGCCGGAGCCGGAGTGAGACCGCCGGGATCCGTCACGTCGCGGATGTACGGCGCGATGCGCCGCGCGAGGCTCGGGGCTCCCCATCGCGGAGCGCGTGACAGCACGAGGCAGACCCCGAGACCGAGGGCGGTTCCGAGGACGACGGAGAACGCCAGGTCGTCCGCGCCGAGCGGTATCACACGAACCACCGCCGAGGTTCGGGCAGCCGGCCGAGCCGCAGCATCACCCGATACGCGATGAACGAGATCGCGGCGCCCGCGAGGATCAGCGCGACGCCCTCAGGGCTCCCGTACGCGCGGGCGCCCTCGGGGCGGATCGCGAGCAGGGCCAGGATCACCCAGGGCGCCACGACGCCCAGCACGGCCGCGCCGCGGATCCAGGACTGACGCGACTCGACTTCGGCGCGCAGAGCGGTGTCTGCCCGCACCGACGTGGCAAGTGCCCGAAGCACGGGCGTGAGCTCGGTGCCACCCACCTGGCGCGCCATCCGCAGGGTTTCGACAATGCGATCCGCGGTCGGATCGGCCAGTGCCGATTTCAAGCGCGCGGCGCTCGAGTCGAAATGACCGGATGCCGCGACATCCCGAGCGAACGCGGCGAAGGCCGGCCGAAGCGGCGCAGGCGCAGACTCGCCGAGGCTCGCGACGGCGTCGGCGAGCGACATCCCGGCGCGCACCGAGGCGATGAGCAGATCGCAGACATCCGGCCACAGGCCGCGCCTCGCGCGCAGCAACCGCGAGCGGCGCGCACGCAGCCAGGCGTAGGGTGCCGCCACGCCTGCGGCTGCGGCGACCATGCTGAGCGGGGCAACCTGGGTGATGAGCCAGGCGGTCGCGGCAGCCACGATTCCGCAGACCGCCGAAACGACCGCGACGGATGTCGGGGAGACTCGGGGCAGACCGGCCGATTCGAGCAGGCGGGCAACCCGGCCGGGGGTCATGCCCTCCCGTCGTGGGGAGCCTGCCGGCCAGAGCCATGGTGAGAGCGTCAGGAGCAGACCGGCCGCGAGCGCGGCGCCCCAGACGACGGTCATGGCGCGTCCGCCCGGTAGAGGGTCCGTGCTTCGATGACGCCGCCCGCGATTCCGGTCGGCGACACGATCTCGACCACCCGGCGGCGGCCGGTCGCGTCGCGGCCGCAGTGCGCGACGAGATCGACGGATGCCGCGACCGCCGGCAGCACGAAGGCGGCATCGATGTTGCGCCCGGCGAGCAGCGGCAGGGCAGCGAGCTTGCCGAGCGCCTCGCGGGCGGAGTTCGCGTGGATCGTCGCCGCGCCGGGAACGCCCGTGTTCAGTGCGAGCAGCAGGTCGAGCGCCTCGGCATCCCTCACCTCGCCGACGACGAGACGGTCGGGCCGCATCCGCAGCGCCTCTTTCACCAGGCGCCGGAGGGTCACTTCGCCCGATCCTTCGAGGCTCGGCTGACGCCCCTGCAGGGCGACGAGATCGGGAGCGCCGACCGCCAGCTCGAAGGTCTCCTCGACGGTGACGATGCGGTGCTGCGGCGGGCACGCGGCGATGAGCGCACCCAGGAGGGTGGTCTTGCCGGCATGGGTCGCGCCCGAGACCAGCACGCTCCTGCCGTCGCGCATGGCGGCGCGGAGCAGGTCCGCGGCTGCCGGCGCCAGGGACCCGGTCCCGACGAGCCGGTCGAGGTCGCGGAACGCGGGGAGGAACTTCCGCACGTTCACCGCCCAGTGCCGGTGGGTGATGTCGGGGATGACGACATGCAGGCGGCTGCCGTCGGGCAGCGAGGCATCCACGAAAGGCTGGCTCAGGTCCACACGACGACCGGAGGAATGCAGCATCCGCTCGACGAGATCGCGCACGGCCGAGTCGGTGAGGGTGAGCGGAACGCGCTCTGAGACGCCGGCGCGGGCGACGAAGATGCGATCCGGCGCGTTGATCCAGAGTTCCTCGACGGTCGGATCGTCCAGGTACGGCTGGAGCGGACCGTACCCCGCAACCGAGGCGAGCACCTCGCGCACGCAGGCCGTCTCGTCATCCACGGCGGCGAGCCCGCGGGCGAGCGCGAAGTCGTTGTGGCGCCGCACCTCCATGCGGGCGATCTGCGCGGCGAGGTCGGGTTCGCGAGCCGGGTCCATCCGCTCGGCGCGAAGCCGCTCGCGGACGCGCTGCGCGACCAGCGCCGCAGGGGCGGTGGCGAGAGTGGTCGGCGCTGACATCGAAGCATCCTCGCAAGACCGGACATCGGCGTCCGATAGTTATCCACAGCCGGATGCGGAGACACCCTGCCGAATCGGACCGGCTCTCGCCCCCACGCGGCCAAGCGTGACACGATGGACTTCCGGATCGGAAGGAGCCGAGATGACACACAAGCACCGCGAGCTGAGCGCCCCCGTCGGCGCCGGACTGGCAGTGTTCGACATCCTGCAGGCGGCCTTCGCCTTCCTTGCGGCGTGGGATCTGTGGCACCGTCCGGCCGCCGAGGTGAAGGGCCCGAAAGCAGCCTGGGTGCCGGTGCTGCTGGTGAAGTGGATCGGCCCCGCCGCCTACTTCCTGTTCGGCGTCAAGTACTGACGAACGCCGGGGCGCCCGCCGTCAACCGCTTTAGACTTGGGGCGCACCCGCGGGAGTGGTGAAATCGGCAGACACGCAGGATTTAGGTTCCTGTGCCTTCGGGCGTGAGGGTTCAAGTCCCTCCTTCCGCACTTCGCCGTTCGGCGTGCATCCACCAGCGCGACGTAGACTGAAGCGACCGCCGCGCCGCACTCGGCCGCCGACCGCTCCGATCGACGGGATCCATCGTGCACCCCACCGCCCTCATTCCCTGGCTCGACCCCACCGCGATCATCGAGTGGGCAGGGCCATGGGCCCTCCTCGTGGTGTGCTTCATCGTGTTCGCCGAGACCGGCCTGCTGGTGGGCTTCCTGCTTCCCGGCGACACGCTGCTCGTTATCTCGGGCCTGCTCACGAACACGAGCAACATCTTCGGGCTCAACATCTGGGTGGTCTCGCTGTGCATCGCGCTCGCCGCGTTCATCGGCGGCGAGGTCGGCTATCTGATCGGGCACAAGGGCGGGCCGTCGGTCTTCGAACGGAAGGAATCCGGCCTCTTCAGCGTGAAGAACGTCGAGCGCACCAACGCGTTCTTCGACCGCTTCGGCGGCCTCACGGTCATCCTCGCCCGATTCGTGCCGATCGTCCGCACGTTCGCGCCGGTCGCCGCGGGTGTCGGACATATGCCGTGGCGCCGATACACCGTCTACAACTTCATCGGGGCGATGCTCTGGGGCTTCGGGCTGACGATCTTCGGCTACCTGATCGGGTTCATCCCGTGGGTGGCCGACCTCGTGACGAGGTACATCGACGTGATCCTGCTGATCGCGGTCGGCGGCACGGCCGTCATCACCGCGTGGCACTACCTGAATGAGCGTCGCAAGGCGCGGAAGGCGGCCGAGAAGGGCGATGCCGTGACCGACGCCGACGAGGCCAAGCACCTCGTGCTCGATCCCGAGGTCTTCAGCCGAGGCATCGAGCACCACGATCATCACGACAAGGGCGACGCCGGAACGGCTCCCCGGGTCTGACGGCCGCGGCGCCGGGTCCGGACCTAAGACGCCTTTGCGGGCTTCTTCTTCGCGGCAGGCTTCGCAGGCTTCGAGCGGCCTGCGGTCGTGGACTTCGCGGCGGGCTTGGCCGCGGCATCCGTCCCCCCGCCTTTGTCTTCGCGAGCCGCACGGGAGCGCTCGACGCTCGCCCGCAGGGCCGCCATCAGGTCGATGACCTCGCCACCGGTCTCCTCTTCGTCGTGGTCGCCGAAGGTCTCGGAGGTGTCCAGCGCGTCGCCCTGCTCGATCTTGGCCTCGATGAGGGTGCGCAGCTCGTCCTGGTACTCGTCCGTGAACGCCGACGGATCGAAGTCGCTCGCGAAGCTCTCGACGAGGGATGCCGACAGCTCGAGCTCCTTCGCCGAGATCCTGACCGGCTCATCGAGCGCGGGGAACGCCGCCTCACGCACCTCGTCGGCCCAGAGCAGGGTCTGCAGCACCAGCACGTCTCCGCGCACCCGCAGCGCCGCGAGCCGGGTCTTCTGGCGCAGCGAGAACCGCACGATCGCGGTGCGATCCGTCTGCTCGAGCGTCTTGCGCAGGAGCACGTACGCCTTCGGCGATGCGGAGTCCGGCTCGAGATAGTACGCCCGATCGAGGGTCAGCAGATCCACCTGGTCGCTCGGGACGAACTCGACGACGTCGATCTCGCGACTGCGCTCGGCCGGCAGCGAGGCGAGATCGTCCGCGGTGAGGATCACCGTGCGTTCGCCGTCGTCGAAGGCCTTGTCGATGTCCTGGTACGCGACGACCTCGCCGCAGATCTCGCACTTGCGCTGGTAGCGGATGCGCCCGCCGTCCTTGTTGTGCACCTGATGCAGCGAGACGTCGTGGTCCTCGGTCGCCGCGTATACCTTGACCGGCACATTCACGAGCCCGAACGTCAACGCACCCTTCCAGATCGCCCTCATCACACCAGTACACACCTGTCACAGCCGTGACGGCTACCTTTTCCGGCAGGATGGGCCCATGGCGGATGCCGGGGCCGCGGGGTCGGGTGAGCAGGTGGTGCGCGTCGGCGGGCGACGGCTGCGCCTGACGAACCTCGACAAGGTGCTGTACCCCGACACCGGCACCACCAAGGGCGAGGTGATCGACTACTACTCGCGCATCGCTGCGACCATGATCCCGCACGTTGTCGGACGACCCGTGACCCGCAAGCGCTGGCCCGATGGAGTGGGCACCACCGGTCACCCCGGCCAGGCCTTCTTCGCCAAGGACCTCGAGCGCGGCGCGCCGGAGTGGGTGCACCGCAGGCCCATCGACCACTCCACGGGAGCCAAGGACTACCCGCTGATCGGGGATGCCGCCACCCTGGTGTACCTCGCACAGGTGGCGAGCCTCGAGCTGCACGTGCCGCAATGGCGCTTCACGACCTCCGGCGCACGCGGCGATGCCGACCGGCTGGTGCTCGACCTTGATCCGGGCCCGGGCGCGGGGCTGCCCGAGTGCGCAGAGGTCGCGCGCTGGGCACGCGACATCCTGAGCCCGATGGGCCTGGAGCCGTACCCCGTCACGAGCGGCAGCAAGGGCATCCAGCTCTACAGTGCGCTGCCGCCCGGCCAGTCGAGCGAGCATGCATCGGCGATCGCCCACGAGCTGGCGCGGTCCATCGAGGCGGATCATCCCGACCTCGTCGTGAGCAGCATGAAGAAGGACCTCCGCGGTGGGCGGGTGCTCATCGACTGGAGCCAGAACAACGGCGCGAAGACGACGATCGCCCCCTATTCGATGCGTGGCCGCGCGCATCCGACGGTCGCGGTCCCGCGCACCTGGGAGGAGCTCGACGACCCCGGGCTGCGCCACCTCCTGTTCGATGAGGTGCTCGAGAGGGTGGAAGAGCTCGGCGACCCGCTCTCGCCGCTGGGGTTCCACGCGGGTGGCCGTATCGCCGACGAAGGGCCGCTCAGCACCTACATCTCGATGCGATCCGCTGACCGCACGCCCGAACCGGTGCCCGCCAACCCGGCGGCCGCACAGCGACCGACCGACGAGCTGCCGATCTTCGTCATCCAGGAGCATCACGCGACGGCGCTGCACTGGGACTTCCGGCTCGAGCGCGACGGCGTGCTCGCCAGCTGGGCCGTGCCGCGCGGAGTGCCCCCCTCATACAAGCGCAACAATCTCGCGATCCAGACGGAAGACCATCCGATGGAGTACGCGATGTTCGAGGGCACCATTCCCGCGCGCGAGTACGGCGGGGGGTCCGTCACGATCTGGGACGAGGGCCGCTTCGAGCTGGAGAAGTGGCGGGACGACGAGATCATCTTCACGGCCGAGGGGCGCCCTGGCGGGCCGCTCGGCCGTGTGCGGCTGGCGCTTCTTCGCACGTCGGGTTCGGGCGAGAAGTCGCAGTGGCTGCTGCACCGCATGAAGACGGACGCCGACGGCCGGCCGCAGCCCGATGGCGAGTCCGTCGAGGCGTCCGAGCAGGCGGACGAGCCGCGCGGCGCAGGCCGCGGCAGAGGCGCTCGCCCCGAGAGGGGCGAAGGGAGCCCGCACACCGCAACGGCACCGACCCCGTCCGATCTCGCCCCCATGCTCGCGACGACGAGCACGCCGGGGATCGCGCGCGCATCGGCTGGCCGGTGGGGCGCGTGGGTCGAGGTCAAGTGGGACGGCATCCGCGCCATCGGGGTATGGGACGGACGGCGACTGCATCTGCGTGCACGCAGCGGCAACGACGTCACGGCCAAGTACCCCGAGCTCACGGCGATCGACGCGGGGCTCGGCGATGAGCCCGCGATCGTCGACGGCGAGGTGGTCGCCCTCGATGCGAAAGGGCGGCCGAGCTTTCCGCGGCTGCAGCGCCGCATGAACCTCGCGAAGGCGCGCGAGATCGCCCTCGAAGCACCGCGCACACCGGTGCACTACTTCCTGTACGACGTGCTGGCCGCCGACGGCTCGGACGTCGCGTCGCTGCCCCTCGCTGAGCGCCGCGAGATCCTCGAGCGGATCGCAGCGCGTGCCGCCGCGCCGATCGTGCTGCCGCCGGTCTTCGAAGACGTGGATGCCGCGCTCGCGGCGGCGCGCACGTTCGGCCTCGAGGGGGTCGTGGTGAAGGACCCCGCGTCGCCGTACCGCCGCGGGCGCCGCTCGGAGCAGTGGCTGAAGGTCAAGCTCACCCGCACGCAGGAGGTGGTCATCGGCGCGATCCGCCCCGGCCGGGGTGGACGAAGCGGCTCGATCGGATCCCTGCTGCTCGGCATCCCGGGTCCCGATGGCCTGCAGTACGCCGGGCGCGTGGGATCGGGATTCAGCGACTCGACGCTCGCGAAGCTCACAGCCGTGCTCACACCGCTGCGCACCGGCGAGAACCCGTTCGTCGGCATCCCCGCGGCGGATGCGTCGGACGCACTGTGGGTGCGGCCCGAGGTGGTCGGCGAAGTGGAGTTCGCGGAGTTCACGCCGGACGGCATCCTGCGCCACTCGCGTTGGCGGGGACTCCGCCCCGACAAGTCGCCCGACGAGGTCGTGCGCGAGAGCTGACGCCGGCGTCACGCGTGCGCGTCGTGCTCGACGTGCCCGGCGGGTTCGAGCTGGAACGTCGAGTGCTCGACGTCGAAGTGCTGGGACAGGCAGTTCTGCAGCTGGCTGAGGATGCCGCCCGCCCGTCCGTCGCTGAGCGCCGCGTCGTCGACCACGACGTGGGCGGTGAACACCGGGGCGCCGCGGGTCAGCTGCCACACGTGCACGTCGTGGACGTCGACGACGCCCGCGGTGGACAGCAGGTGGCTGCGGATGTCGCTGACCTGCGTGCCCTTGGGTGCCGACTCGGCCAGCACCGAGACGACCTCGCCGAGCAGGGAGATGGCTCTCGGCACGATCATGGCCGCGATCAGCAGCGACGCGATCGCGTCGGCCTGCACCCAGCCGGTCAGCAGGATCACGATCGCGGCGACGATCACGGCGGCGGAACCGACCAGGTCGCCCAGCACCTCGAGATACGCACCTCGCATGTTGATGCTGCGCCGCTGCGCGGCGCTGAGCAGCCACATCGCTACGCCATTGGCGACGAGCCCCACGATCGCGACGACGAGCATGAGCCCGCCCGACACCTGCACCGCGCCGGGGTCGACGAGTCGCTGAATCCCCTCCACGGCCACCCAGGCCGAGAGCAGGATGAGGATGATCCCGTTCGCCAGCGCACCGAACACCTCGGCGCGCTGATACCCGAACGTCCGCCGGTCGTTCGCGGGCCTTGCCGCCACGATGCTCGCCACCAGCGCGATGACGAGGGCCGCGGCATCCGTGAACATGTGCGCCGCGTCGGCGAACAGCGCGAGCGAGCCCGACAGCGCCGCTCCGACGATCTGCACGACCATGACGAGCGTGGTGATCGCGAGCGATGTCGCGAGCAGCCGGCGGTTGCTCGCGCCGCGAACCCCCGTCGGGGCATGGTCGTGCATGGGGCCAGGTTAAGCCCGATGGACGGCGGACCACCGCCGTTCCGGCTAGTCGGGAATGAGTCTGATTCTCATCAGCCGAGCGCCGGCGCGGCACCCGCCGGTTTCGCCGACACCAGCACCGGCACGGGAGCCAGCAGCTCAGCGGTCGTCGCGAACGCCCACCAGAGGAGTACGAGGCTATACCGCGGCGAGCAGCGGTGCCAGCGCCTGGAACGCCCGTGCGCGGTGGGATGCCGCGTTCTTCTCGTGGGGCGCCCACTCGCCGACGGTCCGCTCGGCCGCGGGATCCTGGCCGTCCGGGATGAAGACCGGGTCGTAGCCGAAACCCCCGGACCCCGACTCCGCGACCGCGACACGCCCGGGCCACACGCCCTCGACGACCTCCTCCGACGACGCGTCACCGGGCACGACGAGCGCGATCGTCGAGATGAACCGCGCGGTGCGGTGCGGATCCCGGATGTCGGACAGCTGGTCGAGCAGCAGCTTCAGATTGGCGGCGGCATCCTTCGCGTGCCCTGCCCAGTAGGCCGAGAACACGCCGGGAGCGCCGCCGAGCACGTCCACGCAGATGCCGGAATCGTCGGCGAGCGCAGGCAGTCCGGTATGGGCCGCCGCTGCACGCGCCTTGATCAGCGCGTTCTCGGCGAATGTCACGCCGTCCTCGACCGGCTCGGGACCGTCGTACGACACGACCTGCAGGTCGGGCCGGGTCGCAGCGACGATGGCCTGGAACTCCTCGACCTTGTGCCTGTTGTGAGTGGCCAGCACGATCTGACGCACGCCGCCATCCGCGGCCGTCTCCGCCGCGGCATCCGCGATCGCCGACGCCATCTCGTCCGGCCGAGCCGTCATTGCGGCGCCGCCGGGTCCGCCGGAGCGAGGGCCGCGAGCTGACGCTCACGAAGCGACGCGCATCCCGCGAGTCCGAGCTCCAGCAGGGCGTCGAGCTCTCGTTTGTCGAAGGGTGCGCCCTCTGCGGTGCCCTGTACCTCGACGAACAGGCCGCGACCGGTGACCACGACGTTCATGTCGGTCTCGGCGCGGACGTCCTCGACGTATGCGAGATCGAGCATGGGCTCTCCGTCGATGATGCCGACCGACACCGCCGATACCGAGTCGATGAGCGGAGTCGACTTCTGTCCGACGAACTTCTTCGCGCGGCCCCACTCGACGGCATCGGCGAGCGCGACGTAGGCTCCCGTGATCGCGGCGGTGCGCGTGCCGCCATCCGCCTGCAGCACGTCGCAGTCGATCACGATCGTGTTCTCGCCGAGCGCCTTGGTGTCGACGACGGCCCGCAGCGCGCGGCCGATGAGCCGCGAGATCTCGTGTGTCCGGCCGCCGATCCGGCCCTTGACGCTCTCGCGGTCGTTGCGGTCGTTCGTCGCGCGCGGCAGCATCGCGTACTCCGCCGTCACCCAGCCCTTCCCCTTGCCGGCCAGCCACCGGGGCACGCCATTGGTGAACGACGCCGTGCACAGGACCCTGGTGCCGCCGAACGAGATGAGCGCCGAGCCCTCGGCGTGCGCGCTCCAGCCGCGCTCGATCGTGATCGGGCGCAGCTCGTCGACGGCGCGGCCATCGGCTCGGGTGATGCCGGCGCCGTCCTGAGCTTGTGGAAGGGTCATGGGTCTCCTCAGATATGGATGCCGGAGCGCGGCAGGTCGATGGCGCCGGTCTGGACGAGCTGCACCTCGCGGACCTCGCGGCCCATCAGACGGTGCGCGAGGCTCAGGAACTCATCGGCCGACGCACCGGTGGCTTCGTAGACATGGGTGGGTGCGGCATCCGGACCCGCCATCAGGTCGCGCGAGACCAGCTGGCGGTAGACGTCCTTCGCCGTCTCGGTGTCGCTCGAGACCAGGCTCACGTCCGGTCCCATGACATAGCTGATGGCGCCCTCGAGGAACGGATAATGGGTGCACCCGAGCACGAGGGTGTCGACGTCCGCGCGCCGGAGCGGGGCCAGATACTCCTCGGCGATCGCGAGCACCTCGGGTGAGTCGGTGACACCCGCTTCGACGAACTCGACGAAGCGCGGGCACGCCTGCGCGAACACGGTCAGGCGCTCGTTGACCTCGAGCATGTCCTGGTAGGCGCCCGAGCCGATGGTGCCCGCGGTTCCGATGACCCCGATCCGGCCGTTGCGGGTCGTGGACATCGCAGTGCGGACGGCGGGTCCGATCACCTCCACCACGGGCACGTCGTAGCGCTCGCGCGCGTCGCGCAGCATGGCGGCCGAAGCGGTGTTGCAGGCGATCACGAGCATCTTCACGCCCTGATCCACGAGGGTGTCGAGGATCTCCAGTGAATAGCGGCGCACATCGGCGATCGGCTTCGGCCCGTACGGCGATCGTGCCGTGTCGCCGATGTAGAGGATCGACTCCCGAGGCAGCTGCGCAGACACCGCCCGGGCGACGGTGAGCCCGCCGACCCCGGAGTCGAAGATCCCGATCGGCGCGTCATCCACGATCAGCCAGCCTACCCGCCGGATGCCGGTCACTAGGCTGTGCGCATGAGCCCCGCCCCAGAAGGCAGCGCCTCGCGCAGCACCGCCCTGCACACCGACCGGTACGAGCTCACGATGCTCGATGCAGCCCTGCGAGACGGCACCGCCGGTCGCCGATGCGTTTTCGAGCTGTTCGGCCGGCGGCTGCCCGGCGGCCGGCGCTTCGGGGTCGTCGCCGGCACCGGGCGGCTGCTCGATCTCATCCGGGACTTCCGCTTCGGCGACGACGAGCTGCGCTTCCTCCGCGATGAGCGGATGGTGGATGCCTCGACCCTCGCCTTCCTCGAGGAGTACCGCTTCACGGGCTCCATCGCCGGGTACCGCGAGGGCGAGCTCTACTTCCCCGGGTCGCCGATCCTCACGATCGAGGGGACGTTCGCCGAGGCTGTCGTGCTCGAGACGCTCGGGCTGAGCGTGCTGAACCACGACTCCGCCATCGCGACGGCGGCGGCCCGCATGAGCATCGCTGCTGGAGACCGCCCGCTCGCCGAGATGGGGTCGCGCCGCGCAGGCGAGCATTCCGCGGTCGCGGCCGCGCGCGCCGCCTACATCGCCGGGTTCGGTGCGACGTCGAATCTCGAGGCCGGGCGCACCTGGGGCATCCCGACGATGGGCACCGCCGCGCACGCATGGACGCTGCTGCACGACACCGAAGAGGAGGCGTTCCGCGCGCAGATCGACGCGCTCGGCGTCGGCACGACGCTGCTCGTCGACACGTACGACACGGCTCGAGGCGTCGAGACCGCGATCCGGGTCGCCGGCACCGAGCTCGGGGGTGTGCGGATCGACTCCGGCGATCTGCCGATCGTCGCAGCTCAGGTGCGCGCGCAGCTCGACGAGCTCGGCGCGACGGGCACCCGCATCACCGTGACGAGCGACCTCGACGAGTTCGCGATTGCGGCGCTGGCGGCATCCCCCGTCGACTCGTACGGCGTGGGAACGTCGCTCGTGACCGGCTCGGGCTCACCGACCGCCGGGATGGTCTACAAGCTGGTCGCACGCCAGGACGCCACCGGCGGCTGGGTCGCGGTCGAGAAGGCATCGGTCGACAAGTCCTCCAAAGGCGGCCGCAAGGCGGCGTTCCGCACGCTCGATGAGGGAACGGCGACGAGCGAGCTGATCGCCGTGTCGGACGGCTTCGAAGAGCTCGAGACCGCGGTCACGCATCCCGATGCCCGCGCACTCCAGGTGCCGTTGGTCGCCGAGGGCGAACCGGATGCCGCGTACCTCGGCCGCGAGGGCGTCGCCGCCGCCCGTCAGCACCACGCGCGGGTCCTCGAGGAGCTGCCGGTGCGCGCGCTCGCGCTCAGCCGCTCGGATCCGGCGATCCCGACCGTGTACATCGAAGCGGTCTGAGCGCTGTATCAGCCGACGAGGGACTCGTAGATCTCTTTGCAGGTCGGGCACACCGGGAACTTCTCGGGGTCGCGACCGGGCGTCCACTTCTTGCCGCACAGTGCCCGTACCGGCTTGCCGGTGAGCGCCGACTCGAGGATCTTCTCCTTCTTCACGTAGTGCGAGAAGCGCTCGTGGTCTCCGGGCTCGATGTTCTCTTCGCGGATGAGCTCTTCGAGCTCGCGATCTAGGGTGGCAAGGCCGCCCTGGTCCGGGCTTTCGAGGGGGGTGCTCATGGTCAGTCAGTTTAGCCCGCACGGGCCGTGGCAGGGCAGGCGGATGTCGTCACCCGAGCGGTCACGTGGACTCGGCGAACTCCATCAGCCGCCCGCCGCGCCGTTCGAAGACGAACGATCCGATGACGACTCCAAGGATCAGGACGACGAGGCCGATGGCGAGTCCTCCCCACAGAGCCAGCATCGCGGCGTCGATGTCGCGGGTGAGCGCGATCCAGCCCCACCACAGCGCCGGCGCGCTGAGCACGATGCTGCCGACCATCACGAGACCCTGTGACAGGCCTGCGCCTGCTCCGATCCGCGGCGGGTGCTGGAACGGGCTCTCGCCAGGCCGCGACACGGCGTAGGGGGCAACCACTGATGCGATGCTCGAAAGCCCGAGCCCGCAGAGGAACAGCGAGAGGCAGATGCCGGCGAGTGCGGGCAGGAGCGCCCACCGGCCGTGCAGCGAGATCGCGACGGGAACGGCGACAGCGAGCAGCGGCAGGCCGACGAGGAGCACCGGCACGAGTCTGCCGATCCGGTCCGACCACCCTCTCACTCCGGTGGCGACATGCATCCACAGGGCGGTCGAGTCGTAGGCGACGTCATTGTGCGGCAGCCAGCCGAGGAACAGCGCGGCGAAGGGCACCGGGACGAGCGCGACGATCTCGGGCGGAACGCCGGCGATCAGGAGCGGCACGACCGTGATGGCGGCTGCCACCGGGATCACGAGCACGTTGACGATGTAGCGGCGATCGCGGAACCAGTACATGAGGCTGCGTCCCGAGATCGCCCCGCCCGGGGTGCCCGGTGCCACGCCGAACCACCCGAGGCCGCCTCGCTCACGCTCGGGGGCCGGTCGCTCTGTCGTGGTGAGAATGCGATGCACGAGCCACGCCCACATCGCGCCGAGCACGACGATCGTGCCGACCGCGACGAGGAGCGACATCCAGGCGCTGTCGTCGCCCTCGGCGATGAGACCAGGAAACGCCCACGCCGCGCCCAACGGCGTCACGGCGAGCGTCGATGCCGCTTGGAGGAGCTGGCTGGGGACGCTCCCGTGCCATTCCAGCGACGCGAGGAACACTCCGACGGGGATGACGACCACCAGCACCACGAGAACGAAGAGGCCGGACAGCTCCCGCGACCTGCGATGGCGCAGGAACAGCGAACCCAGTGCCATGCAGACTCGCGCGAGCAGGACGCACGTCGCCACCCCGAGGATCGCCCCGACGGCGCTCGCGATCCACGGGGCGCCGTGATCACTCCACACGATCGCGGCGCACACCGCGAGGACGAGCAGCGAGAGAGCGGGGATGCTGATGAACCCGACCATTGCGAGCACCGCTGCGAGCCTGCCTCCGCCGAGGCCCAGTACCGTGAAGCGCCGCGGGTCGAGCGGGTCGTGGGCGCCGCCGATGAGCGGCGCGAGCGCGAAACCGAGCGTCACCGCCGAACCGCCGAGCACCGTGATCGCCAGGACGACGTCGGCCTCGGCATCCCGAAGGGACAGCAGAGCCCACGATGCCGCGGCGATCCCGCCGACGAGGACGAGCAGCCCGATCACCATCCGTGTCACATGGCCGCGGTCCCCGCGAAGCGCCCCGAACAGCAGCGCGACCCTCAGTCGGAGAATGTGTGCAGCCACTCCAGGCCCTCCACGTCGCTCAATCCCCCGGCGAGCTCGATGAAGCGCTGTTCGAGGGTGAGTTCGCCGCGCACCTCGTCGATCGTGCCCTCGGCGAGCACCTGGCCCGCGACGATGACGGCGACTCGCGAGCACACGCGTTCGACGAGCTCCATCCCGTGGCTGGAGAGGATCACGGTGCCGCCGTGCGCGACGTACGTCGAGAGGATGTCGAGGATGATCGCGCTCGAGACCGGATCGACCGACTCGAACGGCTCGTCGAGGACGAGCAGACGGGGCGAATGGATCAGCGCGCCCGCCAGCATGACCTTCTTGACCATTCCGGCCGAGTAGTCCGAGACGACGCGACCGAGCGCCTCGGTGAGGTCGAACGCGCGGGCCAGGTCGGCCGTGCGGCTCTCGACGACGGCCGGGGACAGTCCGCGCAGTACTCCGTAGTAGTAGAGCAGCTGCCGGCCGGTGAGCCGGTCGAAGGTGCGCAGCCGGTCCGGCAGGACCCCCATCATGCGCTTCGCGGCGAGGGGGCGGGATGCCGCGTCCACGCCGGCCACGGTGATCGATCCCCTGTCGGGCCGCAGCAGGCCCGCGATCATCGAGAGGGTGGTGGTCTTGCCGGCTCCGTTGGGACCGACCAGCCCATAGAACGTGCCGGCGGGAACGGTGAGGTCGATCCCCTCGACCGCTCGGGTGTCCCCGAAGCTCTTGGCGATCCCCCGGATGACGAGCGCCCGCTCGGCTGTGCCGGATGCCGCCGACGTATCGTCGGCTTGGTCCTCGACGACCGCCGGCGCGAGTGCGGTCTCGTCGGCGGTGGAGGGCGAGGCGACGTCGGTCTCGGGTTCGGCGACGAGGGCGGTGGCGACCGCTCGCACCGGCGCGGTCACGGGCACGGGGTCCGAGCCCGGGTCGGGCGTAGGCTCGGGGTCAACCTCGGGCTCGGGCGCAGCGGCGACTTCGGGGGCGGGGTCGACCTCCGGGGCGGCTTCGAGGATCGTTGCGGATTCGGCCTCGGGCCCGGCTGCGAGAACGGCTTCGACCATGGATGGGGATTCGGTTTCGGGCCTCGCTTCGGGAGCCCTGACGATCACGATCGTCGATTCGATCTCGGCCTCTTCTTCGATGTCCATGGCGCTCGCATCCCCGGGCGCCTGGTCGGGAGGTGCGGACTCGATGATCACCGCAGCCTCGGCCGGCGGATCCTCCGTGCCCACGTCGACCTCTGCCGCGGCATCTGGTCGCCCACCCGCCGGAAGCGGCGGCTTGGGGGGCACCACGATGCCAGCTGCGGCCAGTTCGGCCGGCGTCGGCGGCGGAGGGGGCGGCCGAACAGGATCTTCGGCGACCGGACGGCGAGGCGGTCTGGGGGTCTTGGGCTTGGCCTTCGCCGGGCGGGCGCGGGCGGACGGCCGCCGCGCTTCACTCTCGGCGGAGGGTGCGATCGAGACGACCTCGCGGGCCTCACGACTGTCGTCCGGTTCACCCGGTTCGGCGTCGTGGGGCACGGGGAGGGAAGCTGTCACCGACCCAAGGTATCAAGCGGGTCTGTCCGGCCGGTCAAACCCGCTGGGGTAAACATGAGGAAAGCGTAATGTCACGAAACGGCAACGGCGGACCAGCATTATGCACCTTGCCAGGTCGTCCCGCTACCATGAGGCAGGCACGAGGGGGTGTCGCGTCGGTGAACCGACAGTGACCAACACGCACTCCAGGAGCAGATTTTGACCCTTCAGACCGTAATCCTCGCTGCAGGCATGGGCTCGCGGCTCGGCCGGAGCCTTCCGAAGCCGCTCACCGAGCTCAGCGACGGCCGCACGATCATGCGGCAGCAGCACGACAACATCCGCGCCGTGTTCGGTGACGAAGCGAGGATCACGACCGTGGTCGGCTATCGCGCCGAGACCATCGTCGAGGCCTTCCCCGAGGCCGACTACGTCTACAACGACGTGTACGACCAGACCAACACGTCGAAGAGCCTGCTGCGTGCGCTCGCAAGCACAGGCAGGAGCGGGGTGCTGTGGATGAACGGCGATGTGGTCTTCGACCCGCGCATCCTCGGCCGGGCGATCGAGCTCATCGAGCGCGACCAGTCGTTCGTCACCGTCAACACCTCGAAGGTCAGTGACGAAGAGGTCAAGTACACCGTCTCCGATGAGGGCTACATCAACGAGCTCTCCAAGACCGTGAAGCGCGGGATCGGCGAGGCCGTCGGCATCAACTACGTGTCGAGCCGCGACAAGAAGGCCTTCATGCGCCAGCTCACGCGCGTCGACGACCAGGATTACTTCGAACGCGGACTCGAACTCGCGATCGCCGAGGACGGCCTCCTGCTCGAGCCCCTCGACATCTCCGACCTGTACGCGGTCGAGGTCGACTTCGCCGAGGATCTCGAGCGGGCGAACCTCTTCGTCTGATCGGTGTCAAGCCCGGCCGCATCGCTCGACAGCCGCCTATGATCGGCCTGATGGCCGACAAGGTGCACCGTATCCACTCCCTGCCCGGAGACTCGCCGTGGCATGGAGGCCTGCCGCCGACTGGCTCTGAAGAGCACCCACGCACCATCCGGACGCTCGACCGCGTCCTCGCCATCCAGCGGCCCGTCGTGCTGGCGCACCTGCGCAGCATCAGGCTGCGGCATCCGGATGCGACCCCGGATCAGATCGTCCGGATGCTGGAACGCCGCTATCTCACAGCGGTCACCACGGGCGGCGCGGCCGTGGGTGCCACCGCCGTCGTCCCCGGCATCGGCACGGGTGTGACCCTTGCGCTGAGCGGCGTCGAGACGGTCGCCTTCCTCGAAGCGACGACGCTGTTCGCCCAGTCGGTCGCCGAGGTGCACGGCATCCCGGTCGCGGATCCCGATCGCGCACGCGCGCTGGTGCTGACCCTGATGCTCGGAAAGGAGGGCGTCGACCTGGTCGCGCAGCTCGCCGGCCAGGCTGCCGGCCGCGGACCCAAGCGAGACAAGTACTGGGGCGAGATGATCACCAAGACCCTCCCCCGCGCGAGTGTCGGGCCGTTGGTCGATCGCCTCAAGTCCTCGTTCATCCGTCAGTTCGCTGCGCGAGGTGGAGCGTCCTGGATCGGCAAAGCGCTCCCCTTCGGCATCGGCGCCGCGATCGGCGGAGCCGGCAACAACATCCTCGGTCGAAGGGTCCTGGTCAATTCGAGGCGGGCTTTCGGCTCGCCCCCGATCCTGCTGCCGCCGGAGCTGGAGCCGCGGGCGGGCGCGGCTCGGCTCGAGCACGCCGCGACGCGGAGTCTGCGCCGCGCGGGCGGAGCGATCACGGGCGGCGTCACGCGCAGTGCCACGGCAGTCGGGCGAGGTGCGCGGCGGATCACGGTGCGGCGCAGGCAGATCGAGGCCGGACCTGGCGCCGGACCCGCCCAGCCGGAAGCGACCCAGAGGCCTGATGGCCCGACTCCCCTCGACCCGGACGACCTCGGCGACGACTGACGCCGGCATGCCCGCGCGGGTATCAGGGGTGAGCCTGCGCGCTCCCCCTCTATGACGACGCATGCCGTCGGGAGTATTCTCACCGCGGGAGAGAAAGCAGGGGGTCGATGGCGTCTTCTGAGGGCAGGCCGCATCTTCCGTCCGAGTACCGTCCCGTGGAGCCCGAGCCGGATCTCGATCCTGACGCCCCGAAGCCGCGACCGAGGGGCGAGAAGCGCACCCAGCCCGGGACGCCACCGCCCGTCGTGACCGGCCGGCCCGCGTTCGCCCTGCCCGACATGCCGAGCACCGTCTCACTCGTCACCGACTCGGTCATCACGCGTCCGCTCGCCGAGCGGATGGCTTCCGCCGAGGCCGGAGAGAGAATCGGCGTCGTGATCGAACCCCGCACCGACAGCGGGCTGCCGCGCGAGGATGCCGTCGACGAACTTCTCACGCTCATCACCATGGTCGCCGGTGAACCGGATGCCGCATCCTGGCGAACCGGCAGCTACGTGATGGCCGCACTCACCAGTGATCAGATCCTGCAGCTGGTCCGACTGGACGCCGGCAAGGGATCGCGGCCGCGAACGGGGCGACAGGAGTCGAGGGCCGCGCCTCGCAGCCTCATCAACCGCATCTGGCCCAACTTCGAGGTTCGCGCCACCATCCATCGCACCGTCGTCACGACGAAGGCCGACGCCGCGGTGCGGTCCTTCGATGCGACGGGCGACGGGATCGTATGGGCGGTGCTCGACACCGGGATCGAGAAGGGCCACGCCCACTTCCGCACGTACGGCACTCTCGACCTGCCGGATGGGCTCGTGCCGCGGAGCTTCGTCGCGGGATCGACGGATGCCGATGCCCTCCGGGACCCGAACGGCCACGGCACCCACGTCGCCGGCATCATCGCGGGCGGCCAGACGACGACGCCCCGTGGCAAGAAGATCGGCGCTGCGAGCTGGTATCGCACCGCGGAGGGCGAGACCGGGGTCGAGCGCATCACCCTCGACCACATCAGCGGCATGGCACCCGAGACCAAGATCCTCTCGGTGAAGGTCCTCCGCGATGACCGCACGGGCGACCTCGCCTCGCTCCTCGAGGCGCTCGAGTACATCCAGGAGCTCAATCGCTGGGGACGCGAGCTCAAGGTCCATGGCGTGAACCTGTCGCTGGGCTACCCGTTCGACCCGTCGTGGTTCGCCACGGGTCTCTCCCCCGTCTGCCGCGAGGTCGACAGACTCGTCGCGAACGGCGTCTGCGTGGTGGTGTCGGCCGGCAACACCGGCTACGGCGCAGCCCGCGACACCGCCGGTCGCGAGATGCGACTCGGATTCGGGATGACGATCAACGACCCCGGCAATGCCGCACGGGCGATCACGGTCGGCTCGACATCCATCAAGCCGTACTCGACCGGGGTCTCGTATTTCTCGTCGAAGGGGCCGACCGGCGACGGCCGGCTCAAGCCAGACATCGTGGCCCCCGGCGAACGCGTCGTGAGCGCGGGCGCCGGCGAGCTGCTCGACAAGGCGCGCGCCAATGTCACCCTCAAGCCGGGCGAGAAGGCCGGCGACATCACCTACGTCGAGGACTCCGGGACGTCGATGGCGGCTCCGCACGTGTCGGGCGTCGCCGCGGCGTTCCTGTCGGTGCATCGCGAGTTCATCGGCCGACCTGACGACGTCAAGCGGATCCTGATGGACTCTGCCAGCGACCTCGGGCGCGAGCAGGCCTTCCAGGGACGGGGCCTGGTCGACGCGATGCGCGCGATCCAGAGCGTGTGAGCGGCCGGAGGGCCGAGAGAGCCGGGAATCCGATGAGACTGCCGTACGCGGATGTCGAGTTCGACAAGAAGGGCGCCGTCGTCGATGCCCAGCAGGTGAAGGCCGTCGACGAGCTGCTTGCGAAGCATCCGACCGATGTCGTGATCCTCTCGCACGGCTGGAACAACAGCCATACCGACGCCAAGGCGCTCTACGAGCGGCTGATCGACTCGATCGTCACGGTGCGCCCGCAGGTGACGGGCGCCCACGATCGGGACCTCGTGGTCGTGGGAGTACTGTGGCCGTCGATCCAGTGGGCCCCTCCGGAGGACACCGGCGCGGGCGCGGGGTTCGCGGACGAGCAGGACGCGCTCGAGCAGGAGATTGCCGACCGCATCGAAAACCCCGCGACGCGCAAGAAGCTGCTGGCGCTCGTGCCGCATCTCGAGACATCTTCCGACGCCCAGAAGAAGTTCCTCGAGCTGCTGCGATCGACACTGCCCAAGACGTCGAAGGGCGAGGACGACAGCGCGTTCGAGGTGCTCAAGACGGCATCCGCTGAAGAGGTCCTGGATGCCGCGCGCGGGGGCGCCGCCACGGATGACGCCCCACCGGAGGTCGGAGGTGCGGCGGGGATCGATCCTGCGGGACTCCCGCCGCTGACAGACGACCTCGAGGGAGGCGGTGCGGGTTTCCTCGACAGCATCGTCAACGCCGCCCGCAACCTGGTCAACGTCACGACGTACTACACGATGAAGGAACGGGCGGGCGTGGTCGGCACGAAGGGCATCGCTTCCCTCCTCGATCACATCCATTCGACCGCGCCCGACGCCCGGCTGCACCTCGTCGGGCATTCCTTCGGCGGACGCGCGGTGACCGCTGCCGCTCTCGCGACGAAGGCACCCGTCTCGTCGCTGTCGCTGCTGCAGGCCGCCTACAGCCACTTCGGGATGGCGAGGGACTGGGACGGCGGCGGCAAGAACGGACTCTTCACGAAGGTGCCGCTCAAGGTCGACGGGCCGATCATCGCCACCTTCACGCGCAACGACAAGGCAGTCGGCCTGGCGTATCCAATCGCGTCGCGGCTGGCGCAGCAGATCGGAGTCTCGCTCGGCGACGAGAACGACCCCTACGGCGGCATCGGGCGCAACGGCGCTCTGAAGACGCCGGGAAGCGTGTCCGCGACGCTCCTGGATGTCGGTGGCACGTACTCCTTCACCGGACACGAGGTATGGTCGCTCAACGGCGACTCTTTCATCACCGGCCACTCCGACATCACCGGAAGGCAGGTCGGGTACGCCGTGCTCTCGGCGGTGACAGGAACCTGAACGGCTCGCCCAGTTGGGTCGCCACGGCGGCTGCCAGACGCTGTCGCGTCGCCTCTCCCGTCCGGGCGGTCCTCTGCTGCGATGCCGGCGCGTCGCGGCGGTGGCACCATTGACGCATGGGCCTTTTCTCACAGCAGCCGGAACAGGATGACGAGTGGGCCGGCATCCCGTCCGAGCCCCTTCGTCCCGAAAGTCAAGCCGAGCGGCTGACGGATGCCACGCCGGTCGACGCAGCTGGGCTTGCGGTTGCCGGGCTGGGCGTGGCCGGGCTGGGCGTGGCCGGGCTGGGCGTGGCCGGGCTTGCCGGTGGCGGTCTCGAGGGCTTGGGGGGCGTGGAGTCGATCGTCATTCCCGTGGCCCCGATGATCGAGATCGCCGGGGATCAGGAGTCCGGCGAGGGCCCAGACGGCGAGGACGAGGACGTCGTCTGACGACCGGCGCGCCGCGAATGGGGTCGTCGGAGCGGAGTGGCCTCACCGGGGTCACGCCCGCGCGGGGGTGATGTCGAGCTTGTGGCCGTCGGCATCCGCCAGCGTCCACCAATTCGGCGCATGGCTGTCATCCGCCATGACACCGCCTGCCGCGAGCGCGGCGGCGACGCGCTCCTCGACCGATTCTCGCGGCACGACGACATCGATATGCATGCGGCCGCCGATCGGCCGATCGACCGACTGCATCCAGATCAGCGGGCCGCGGCCGGCCGGGTCGACGAGTTCGATCTCGCTGAGGGCGTCGTAGCCGGTCGCCGCCTTCCAGAACGGCATGATCCTGCTCGCGTCGGGTGTGGCGACGGCGATCATCACGCGCTGCTGCGGCCGGGTCTCGGCCTCGATGCCGAGCGTGCCGGCAGCCTTCGAGATCTGCTGGGCGAGCGCGACATCCTTCCTCGTGAGTCCGTGGGCGGAGTGCGTGAACAGGCGCACCCGCAGGCTCGGATAGCGGATGTCGACGTCGGGATGGTGGTCGGCGGCCTGCGCCAGGTCCGTGATCGCGGCGAAGAGCCTGGCTCCGGTCGCGAAATCGCCGGTTCGGTACTCGACGACTGCACCGTTGCGACCCGCTCGCCATTGCTCGACGCCAGGCGACGAACGGAACTCCTTTGGGGTGATGGTTTCCATGGTTCCGAGCGTGCCACGGCCTCCCGACAGCGCAAGGGGTAGCGAGCGGTGCCACGTTTTTTCCACGACGTATGTTCTGTTCGGAGATCTTAAATGAGCGGGGCTGATGAATCATGTCGTAGCTCGTCGCGTGACGTGCCGGGGGAGGTCTGTCCGCGATGGCTGGCCGGCGCCACTGGCCACCGAAGCAGCCTGGGATCGGGTCATGGATAGGCTCGATCAGTGCTCGCCGTTCTCATCGCTCTCCTGTTCGCCAACGCGCTGTTCAACTTCCTCGTGTGGCCGACGTTCTATCGGCGCGTCGCGAACGACCCGCGGGCACGGGATGCCGACGGGAACCCCACCCGATTCCTCACCGTGCATCGCGCACTCATCGGCGTTGCGCTGGTGCTGGGCGCGGCATCCGCCATCGCGGCCATCGTCGCACTCCTGTAGACAGCCCGGGATGCCGAGCGAGCCGCCCCGAGCACGCCGAGGCGGCCGTGACGAGCTGCGCAGATGCAGGGGCGAGCCGCGCAGACACAGGTACGAGCTGCGCAAAACACAGAGGCGCCGCGCGAGCAGGATGGCGCGGGGTCGAGCGCTCGCCGCGACACTCCGGCGTGGCCGGGTGCAGAGGACCGCCCGCTCACGCGGATCGCGTCAGCGAGAAGGATCGAGGACGAGTTTGCCGATCGTCCGACGGGCGCGCAGATCCTCGTGCGCGCGACGCGCTTCCGACAACGGATACTCCCCGCCGTGGATGACGCGCAATGAACCGGCGGCGGTCATGGTGAAGAGCTCATCCATCACCCGGGGCATGAGCCCAGGCACGGTGAACGCATGCGGAAGCCACATCCCGGAGATGGACGTCGAGTGCGCCAGCAGACTTGCCGGAGCGACCGGCGTCGGGGGGCGCCGACTCGCCATGCCGTAGAAGGCGAGGCGGCCGAGCGGTGCGAGCGCTGCGAGGCTGCGATCGGTGACTTCACCGCCGGTCATGTCCAGCACGACGTCGACCCGGCGACCGCCCTTCGCGTCGCGGAGAGCCTCGGTCAGGTCATCGGTCTCGGCATCCAATGCCACGTCCGCGCCGAGCGAGAGCGCGAGATCCCGCTTCTCGGGCGTGCTCGCCGTCGCGATGACGCGCCCTGCGCCGAGCGCCTTCGCCAGCTGCACCGCGAGACTGCCGACGCCGCCGGCAGCAGCGTGGACCACGACGGACTCGCCCGGCTGCACGCGCGCGATGCGATTCAGCAGCAGCCACGCCGTCGCACCCTGCACGACCAGAGCGAGCGCGGACGCGTCGTCCACGGCATCCGGAACGTCGAACGCGCGGCCTTCCTCGGCGACAGCCCGCTGCGCGTACCCACCGCTGTCGACGAGGGAGACGATTCGCCGGCCCTGCGGCGTCCGCCCCACCACCTCGGCGCCCGGGACGAACGGCAGCCGCGTCCGCGACAGATAGGTGTTCTCGGCCTGATGGGTGTCGGCGTAGTTCACGCCGGCGCGGTCGACCTCGATCAGCACCTCACCGTCGGCCGGCTCAGGGTCGGGGATCTCGGCGGGGACGAGCACCTCTGGCCCGCCGAACTCGGTGACGACGATGGCGCGCATGGTCCTAGCCTCCCATGCCGCGGAGCTTCCGATCCGTTGCCCTTGACCGCCCTGATCCCGCCGCGCAGCTATGGGTCTCGCGACGCGGTCACGGCATTGCCGACGCGCTTTCGCACAACGGCATAGCCTCACATCATGGACAGCACGCTGGCGTGCCTCGCGGCCTGGATGCCGAAACAACGGTGGTATGCCGCGAAGGGCCGTAGTCCGCGCCTGCGGCTGGTGTCATCGTGGGATGCCGAGCCGACGGCGGACGACGCCGCGGTTGCTCAGATCCGCACGTTCCTCGTCGCCGATGAGGACGCCCGGCCGGCCGTGCTCTACCAGGTGCCGGTCGTCGCGCGTCCCACGGAGAGCGTGGCCGCCGACCCCACCCACGTCATCGGAAGCCCTGAGCCGGGAACCATGTTCATCGACGGGCCGTTCGACCCGGCGTACGCGCAGGCGCTCATCCGTCTCGTGACGCTCGGCGGCGAAGCCCGCGGGTCGCAGATGACCGCCACGGGACATCCGAGCCGGCACGTCCCGCCGGACGAGCCCCGCACAGCGACCGTCCTCAGCGGCGAGCAGTCCAACACCTCGCTGATCTACCGCTCCACCGGAATGCCGATCATCTGTAAGGTCTATCGGCAGCTGCATCCCGGGCTCAACCCCGACATCGAGCTGCCGACAGCGCTTGCAGACGACGGGTCACCCCATGTGCCTCGTGCGATCGGGTGGATCGAAGGACGGTGGCCGAACCCCGAGACCGGAAACGGCTCGGTGACAGGCTCGCTGGCCTCGGCTCAGGAGTTCCTCCCCGGCGTCGAGGACGCGTGGCGGGTGGCCCTGCGTTCGGCAGCGCACGGCGAGGACTTCCGCGACGGAGCGGGTGACCTCGGCCGGGCCACCGCGGACGTGCACGTCTCGCTCAGCGAGCTGTTCCCCACCCGGCCGGCACTGACCGCGGATCGGGAGAGCACCGCCACCAGCTGGCAGCGCCGCCTCGAGATCGCGATCGCCGAGCTGCCCTCGATCGCCGAGTGCCGCGACGCGATCGAGGCCGTGTACGCGCATGCCTTCGAGCTCCCGTGGCCGCCGCTGCAGCGCATCCACGGGGACTACCACCTGGGACAGGTGCTGCAGGTTCCGGGCCGGGGATGGGTGCTGCTCGACTTCGAAGGTGAGCCGCTCCGGCCGATGGCCGAGCGCACCGCTGCAGACCTCGCGCTGCGGGATGTCGCGGGCATGCTGAGATCCTTCGACTACGTCGCAGGTTCCATACGCCTGGAGGATCCGGATCGGGCGGCGGCGGCCGGGAGCGAATGGGCTGGGCAGGCGCGTGAAGCATTCACCGCGGGCTACGCCCAGCGATCCCGCACCGATCTCGAGGCTCTCGGGCCCCTGCTGACCGCACTCGAACTCGACAAGGCGGTGTACGAGGCAATCTACGAGGCCCGCAACCGCCCGACGTGGGTGGCGATCCCGCTGAGCGCCATCGAGAGACTCCTGCAGCGCCCGACCGGCGTCGACTGAGAGCCCCCCGTTTCGAGCGGCACGCGGCCGCGCAGGTCACACGTCGATCTCGCCCAGACCACGCCTTCGGCGTACCGACGGCGGGCGCATGAAATGATCGACGGGTGCAACTCGACGACCGCGGGCGGAAGGACGCTCCGGTCGTCCCCGCCGGGTCGGGCGTCACCTTCGTCATGCCGGTCCTCAACGAGCACGCGTACCTCCGGCGCGCGGTCGAGACCGTGCTCGGACAGGATGTCGGGGTCCCGACCGAGCTGATCCTCGCGCTGGCGCCCTCCACGGACGGCACCACCGAGCTCGCTCGGGAGCTCGCCGCGGCCGACGACCGCATCGTGCTGGTGGACAATCCCGGGGCCGACATCCCGATCGGACTCAATCGTGCGATCCGCGCCGGCTCGCATCCCACGATCGTGCGCGTCGACGCGCACTCCGAGCTCGAACCCGAGTACACCCGCAGGGCCCTCGCGACCCTCGACCGCGTGCGCGCCGCCAATGTCGGCGGGGTCATGCGTGCCGAAGGACGCACGCCCTTCCAGCGTGCGGTCGCGCGCGCCTACAACTCCCCCGTCGGTCTCGGAGGCGGTGCGTACCACGGCGGCGCCGAAGAGGGGGATGCCGAGTCCGCGTACCTCGGCGTGCTGCGGCGGGCCGTGCTGGATGAAGTGGGCCTGTTCGACGAGACAATCCGCCGAGGAGAGGACTGGGAGCTCAACCTCCGCATCCGTCGCGCCGGCTACCGTGTCTGGTTCGATCCGTCCCTCTCGGTGACCTACTGGCCGCGCGAGAGCTGGACCCGGCTGATCCGCCAGTTCTCGGCGACGGGCCGGTGGCGAGGCGAGCTCGTCCGACGGTACGGACGCGGCAACTCCCTGCGCTTCTTCGCCCCGCCTGCGCTGGTGGTCGCGATCGCGCTGGGGATCGTCGTCGGCGTGCTGCAGGCGACCGGAGTGCTGACCGGATGGTGGTCGGTCGCGGCATCCGTCGTCTACCTGCCGGTGATCGCGTACGCGGTCCTCGTGATCGTGGTCGCGCTCGGACCAGGCGGCGGCAAGGGATGGCGGGACAAGCTGTGGACCGTCGCCGTGCTGCCGACGATGCACCTGGCGTGGGGATGGGGCTTCGTGACCGGAGTGCTCCGAGGAGCGCACGACACCGTCGACACGTCGCGCCTCGGCGACCGCAACACCCCACTGCCCTGACGACACACGGCCGGGTCCGGGGCGACCCGGCTCAGACGTCGGGATCGATGAACCGCTGATCGATGATGCGCGACACCACGCGCTCGGCCGCGCGGCCGTCATCGCGGGCGTTGAACTTGTCGTGCCATAGCCGGTAATGCTCGGCGTGCGCAGTGGGATCGCCGTCGACGATGGCCGCGACGAGCTCGTCCTGGGTGCGGACGACCGGCCCCGGTGCGTGGGCGACGAGGTCGAAGTAGAAGCCGCGCAGCTCGCCGCGGTAGTGCTCCATGTCGGGCACGAAGAAATACATCGGCTTGCCGGTGACCGAGAAGTCGAACATGACCGACGAGTAGTCCGTGATCAGGGCGTCGGCGGCCAGCAGCAGCAGCGACGTGTCGGGAAAGCCGGTCACATCGATGACGCGAGGGCCTTCGGCATCCCGACCCTGCGGAAGCGTCCGCGAATGCCCGCGCACCAGCACGACGGCGTCGGTCGCGTCCGCGAGTGCGACCGGATCGACGAAGTCGACGATCTCGGCGCGATCGTCGCGCCAGGTCGGCGCGTAGAGCAGCACCCGCTCGTCGGGGCCGATACCCAGCGACTGGCGCGTCGAGCCGTCGTCGCCGACCGCGAGCAGGTCGTTGCGCGGATATCCCTCGACCCAGATCGGCCGCCGCAGGAACGCGTAGGCCTTGCCGAGGATGCCCGCCGAGTACGGATTCTGGGCCAGCAGCACGTTCCACCGCCGCGATTCCCTCAGCACCGCTGCCGTGCGCCGCGGATCGAACCCCGCACGATGCAGAGCGAGGCGTTTGAGGGGGGTGCCGTGCCAGGTCTGCAGCACCACCTGTCCGGCCCGACGCGAGAAGCGCCTGCGCAGCCAGTCGTTGACGACGAGCAGTCGGGCCGAGCCGCGCGCCCGCCACCACTCCGGGCTGCCCTCGACAACGGGCTTCGCGCCGTCGGGCACCCACACCGAGAGGTCGACGACGCTCCAGTAGCGGGTGACCCCGGGAGCGCGGCGGGCGAGTTCGCGGTCGATGGCGAGCGGGTTGCAGCTCGCGTTGCGTCCGTAGAAGCTCTCGAAGAACACGGCGTTCTCGAGCCCGCCCGGGCGGTTCGCGTAACGCCGTTCGAGTGCGTCCTGACCCTCGCCCGAGTCGTATGCGGGATCGATCGGCGGTCCGATGTGCACCGTCGACCCGCTGAACTCGGCCCTCAGCGGCCCGAGCTGCATGAGCGGCAGCGGCGCGATGTCGGCGGCGGAAGGATCGGATGCCTCGATCCGCAGCTCGTACGACCCCACCGGCAGCGGCAGCTCGGGAAAGCCCCAGCGTGCCGCGCGCAGCGCAAGCACCGCCTTCCACGTCTCATCGCTTCCCGAGACGACGCCGGCGACCTTGGCACGCGGGCCGACGAGCTCGACGGACGCCGGTCGCGGGCCGTCGCCGGTGAGGACCAGTGCCGGACCGCCGTCGCTGGTGAAAAGGGCCTGCGTCATCGATGTCCTTCCACCCGGCGGGGCGCGGCGGCGAGTCTCGCCAGAATCGCACGGTACACCCTGCTCGCGCTGCCGCCATCCCGGAACGCATGGACCTGTGCACTCAGCGCACGGGAGCGCTCGAGGCGGCGCTCCCTCTCGCCCGGGTCTGCGAGGACGCTCTCGAGCTGACGGACGGCGTCCGGCCAGTCCGTCGCCCAGTCGGCACCGGCGACGTCCCGGTACGAGCCGTAGAACCCCCGCCGTGCGGCATAGTCCTCGAGGTCGGGGGCGAGGAACACCACCGGCAGCGGCACGAGCGCGGCGTCGAATGCGAGCGACGAGTAGTCGGTGACGAGCACGTCGAACCCCGGGAGGAGCGGTGTCACATCGGGCGCCAGGTCGCTGCCGAGACGCCGTATCCGCCCTGTCTCAGGCGGGGGCTGGTAGTCTCCCGCGCCGAGCGGATGAGAGCGCAGCACCAGGACGCACTCGTATCGCTCGAGCAGACGGAGGATCAGCTCCCAGTCGCGATCCGACGGCACCGCCGGGTCGGGCGCGCCGTCGCGCCACGTCGGCGCGTACAGGATGACGCGCGCGCCCGGTTCGACAGGGCCGATCGCCTGTTCCAGCTGCGTCGACGCGGCCGAGCGTCGGTCCTCGGGTGTACCGCGCGAGAGCACGTCGACGCGCGGCTCACCCGTGACGGGCACGCTGTCGTCCGCGAGTGCGAACGCGGACTCGAGGCGACCTCGCACCAGGTGCGACGCGGCCGGCAGGACGCGGATGCGGCGCGCGGCGCCCCGGAACATGCCGGCCAGTAGCCGGCGCGCGAAACTGGCGCCCGGCATCCGCCCGCGCTCGAGGAGGCCGGGCAGCCGCAGCGTCTCGGGCGAGTCGAGTCCGATCCGCTTGAGCGGGATGCCGTGCCACAGCTGCACGACGACAGCTCCCGACACGGCGTAGCGGTTCACGTCGCCGAAGCCGTGGGTGACGACGACCACTCGGGCGCGGGCGGTGCGCCACAGGCCCCGCAGCGACTGCTTCGGAACGGTCGGGATGCCGCGGGCCGCGGCATCCGCCTGTTCGCGAGCCGACCCCACCAGCCACCGTGCGGTGTGTCCCTCGGCCACGACCACGTCCCACAGTGCGAGGGCGCCGTCGCCGATGCCCGCGCCGCAGCCGAACACCCACTCGTCGCGCGATCGCGGGATGACGAGGGTGGCGAGGCGTCCGACGGCGTACAGCGGGATGGCCGCGAGTTTTCGCGCGTTTCCCGCGCCGAACGAGAAGGACGCCACCCCGCGAGCCTATCGCGGGGTGGCGTTCTCTCCTGGGGGGTGGACCTACTGGGTGAGCTCGCCGAGCTTCACGTCGGTGGTCTGGGTCTTGTCGCCGCGCACGTAGGTGACCTTCGCGTCGCTTCCCGCGGCGGCGGCCCGCACCTGGGCGGTGAGGTCGACCGAGTCGGTGATCGGGACGCCGTTGAAGGCGGTAACGATGTCGCCCTTCTTCAGGCCGGCAGTCTCGGCTGCGCCGCCCGAGACGACCTCTGCGATGTACGCGCCGGTGATCGTGGTGCCCTTGACATCCGCCGCCGACTGGACGCTCGCGCCCAGCAGACCGTGCGTCGCCTTGCCGTCCTTGATGATCTCGTCGCTCACGCGCTTGGCGATGTCGGACGGGATCGAGAATCCGACGCCGATCGAGCCGGACTGGCCGCCGCTGGACGATCCGCCCGCCGAGGCGATCGCGACGTTGATGCCGATGAGCTTGCCATCGGAGTTCACCAGCGCGCCACCCGAGTTCCCGGGGTTGATCGCGGCATCCGTCTGGATGACGGCGATCTTGATGGAGTCGCTCGTCTGCGTCGGGGTCTGTCCTTGACCGAAGTCGAAGTAGAACGGCGACTGCCCGTTCGGCTGCCCGTTGCCCTGGGTGCCGTCGCTGGAGTTCGGGGCAGCCGACGACGCGATCTCGATCGAGCGGTTGAGCGCGCTGACGATGCCAGTGGTGACGCTGCTCGACAGGCCGAGCGGTGCGCCGATGGCGACCGTCTCGTCGCCGACATTGAGCTTCGACGAGTCGCCGAATTCGACCGGCGTGAGGCCCGAGGCATCCACGAGCTTGATGACCGCGAGGTCGTAGGTCGGGTCGGTGCCGACAACCTTGGCGTCGTATACGTGGCCATCGGCCGTGGTGACGCGGATCGTCGCGTCTGCGGTGGCGCCATCGAGGGTGACGACGTGCGTGTTCGTCAGGATGTAGCCGTCAGAGGTCAGCACGACGCCGGAGCCGGTTCCGCCGCTGCTGCTGCTCGTCGCCTCGATGGTGACGACGCTCGGCACGACCTTGGCCGCGATCGCCGTGGTCTGGTTGACCGAGCCCGTGTCGTTGACGGTCACGGTCGTCGGCCCTGCGGCAGGCGAGCCGCCCTCGGGCGAGAACAGGTTGACGCCCGCGTACGCGCCGCCCAGACCGGCCGCGCCGCCGACGATGGCCGCGGCCACGATGAGGCCGACGACCTTGCCGGCGCCCGACGACTTCCTGGGCGCCTTGGTGGTGGTGACACCGGTTGCGGGGGCGGATGCCGGCGCTCCGACCGGCACGGTCTGCGCAGCGGCACCGAAGGCGGCGCCCTGGTGCTGTCCGGCGTAGGCCTGCGGGTACGCGCCCGGCTGCCCGACGTAGCCGTACGGCGGGGCGTAGGTCGGCGGCGTCTGCGGCACCGGGTAGCCGGCGGGGGCCGCGGGCTGCTGCGGCGCCTGTGCCGCGGCAGCGGGCACGGTGGGGGGAGCCGGCGGCACGGCCGGGGCGGCGGGGGCCGCCGGGGTGACGGCGGCGGGGGCCGCCGGGGTGCTCTCAGGATGGGACTCGGGCGTGCCCGGCGTGCTCGCGTCGGGGGTCTGGTCTGCGGGGCGATCGCCCTGGTTGTCGCTCATGATGCTCCTTCTTCCAAGCTCTCCTCAGAATGGCGTGCGATGCTGTGCGTTTCTTATGCCGTCCATGGGACACCACTATGCGTACGACGTGAGTGAGTCGGGTACCGTGAATCCGATGCGAGAGATTTCCGGAGCATGGCGCCGCACTGCGGCGGGCGCCGGACTCGTCGGCTCAGACGGGTCGATCCACCCCACCATCTTCGCCGAGATGTCGGCCCTCGCGGCGCGAACGGGCGCCATCAACCTCGGCCAGGGCTTCCCCGACGAGGATGGACCGACCGAGGTGCTGGAGGCGGCGCGTGCGGCGATCGCCAACGGCGTCAATCAGTACCCCCCGGGGCGCGGCATCCCGGACCTGCTCGTCGCGGTCGCAGAGCATCAGCACCGGTTCTACGGCGTGACGCTCGACCCGGAACGGGATGTGCTCGTGACCGCGGGTGCGACCGAGGCGCTCGCCGCCGCCTTGCTGGCCCTGATCGGCGGGCCGGATGACGAGGTCGTCGTGTTCGAGCCGCACTACGACTCGTATGCGGCCGTCGTCGCACTCGCCGGTGCGCGCCTGGTGACCGTTCCGCTGCGCTGGCCGGACTTCCAGCCCGACCTGGACGACCTGCGCCGTGCGGTCACCGACCGCACCCGCGTGATCCTCGTGAACGACCCGCACAATCCGACCGGAGCCGTCTTCGGGGCGCCCGTGCGCGAGGAGGTCGTCCGTCTCGCAGAACGCCACGACGCGATCATCGTGACCGACGAGGTCTACGAGCACCTCGTCTTCGACGCCCTGCACGTGCCGATCGCGACGCTGCCGGGTGCATGGGAGCGGACGCTGTCGATCTCATCGGGTGGCAAGACGTTCTCGGCGACGGGCTGGAAGATCGGGTGGGTCACGGGACCCGCCGATCTCGTCGACGCCGTCCTCGCGGTGAAGCAGTTCCTGACCTATGTGAACGGCAGCGCGTTCCAGCCGGCCATCGCGACCGGACTGCGTCTGCCCGACGCATTCTTCCTGGGCATCGGCGAGACCCTCGCGGCGAAACGCGACCTCCTCGGCCGGGGTCTGCGTGCCGCAGGCTTCGCGGTGTCGACGCCGTCCGGCTCGTACTTCACGGTGGCGGATGCCGCACCGCTCGGGGCGACGGACGCCGCTGCGTTCTGCCGAGAGCTCCCCCACCGTGCGGGCGTCGTCGCGATCCCGATGACCGCATTCGTCACGCCTGAGCGCCGCGGGGAGTATGCGACCCTCGTGCGGTTCGCGGCATGCAAGCGCGTCGAGGTGCTGGAGGAAGCGGCATCCCGGCTCGCCGCCGCCGGCTGACGCGGCTCGCGGGGTCAGTCGCGCGGCGCGACCGTGAACCGTCGCAGACGCAGGGAGGGGTTGACGCGCCGGACGCGAGCGACCGCTTCACGATCGAGGTGGGCGACGGCGACGTCGGTGGCCGTGCCGATCGAGGCGAGCTCGACGCCCTGCGGGTCGACGATCATGGAAAGCCCGACACCGAGCGGCGGCGGATGATCGGCGGCCGCGATGAACACGGTGTTCTCGATCGCCCGGGCGAGGATCAGGGTGCGCCAGTGGTGCTCTTTCAGCGGACCTCTCACCCACTCCGCAGGCACGACGAACACGTCGGCGCCGGCGTCGGCCAGCACGCGACCGACCTCGGGGAACCGCAGGTCGTAGCACGTCATCAGTCCGAGGCGCAGCCCGTCGAGCTCGAACGTCTCGGGTGAGCCGAGCCGGCCCGGCTCGACCCAGTCGGACTCGCGCTGACCGAACGCATCGTAGAGGTGCAGCTTGCGGTACCGCGCGAGCACTCCGTCGCCGTCGACGGCGACGACGGCGTTGCGCACCCGCCTCTCGTCATCCGCCCGCTCGACGACACCGGCGACGACCTGCACGCCGCGGTCCGCCGCGATCGCGACGAGCCCCTCGACGAATGGGCCGTCGAGGTCCTGCGCGTTCTCGGCGAGCGAGGCATCGAACGGGTCGACGAAATAGCTCGAGTACTCCGGAAGGACCACTAGGCGAGCGCCTCGATCGGATGCCGCGGCCACCAGGTCGCCGATGATGGCGAGGTTAGCCGCAGTGTCGGCCGTGGGTGCGAACTGCGCGACGGCGATCGCGGTCGTGTGCGAGGCGGTCATGAGGTCTCCCGGGCGGACTGCCGTGCGCGGATCACGAGGGGCGCGATGATCCACAGTCCGAGGATGACGAGGGCGAGCACGCAGAACGCGACCCAGGCAGCGGCCAGGCCCACCACGACATCGAAGACGAAGGCGACGACTCCGACGAGCAGGAGCGACACCGTGAGCAGGGCCGTGATCAGAGCCGCGTGCCCGTAGGCGACGACCGCCGTCTTCGCGTGACGGCGGAAGAGCAAGCGGTGCAGCGCGACCGGAGCGAGCGCCACGATCGAACTGAGCGCGGAGAGCACCACGAGCACGAGATAGAAGGTGCGCTCGCCGTCGCTCAGGTCGGCGAATGCCGGCTGGAACGCGAGGGCGAGCAGGAATCCGGTGAGGATCTGGGTGCCGGTCTGCATGACCCGAAGCTCCTGCAGCACCTCGCTCCAGTTGCGGTCGGCCCGCTCGGCAGGCGACTCGTCCCGCCCGTCGACCTGGTCATCTCCCGGGTAGGTGTCGCGGACCATGAGCACATCCTTGCCGCAGCGCCGCGTCGCGGGCAAGCGGCGCCCCGCGTTCGGCCGCCCCGGCTATCCGTGATAGGCTCACTTCTTGTGCCGCGGGGTGGAGCAGCTCGGTAGCTCGCTGGGCTCATAACCCAGAGGTCGCAGGTTCAAATCCTGTCCCCGCAACGAAAAGAAGAAGGCGCCCCAAGGGGGCGCCTTCTTCTTTGGTCATGTGGACGGTTGTCGTGGACATGCCTCAGGCAGTTCCGCGCCGCTGACGCTCCACGAATCGTGGAGCGAATCGTGGAGTGGCGGCGTGGCCGAATCCTGTCCCCACCGCCGGAGCCGCGCCCGCGGCGGAGGCGGTATCGCGAGCCGATCTCGTGACTCGCGGGACCCTCACCGCCGACAGGCACGCGAGCGCGTTTCGTCTCGCTCCGCTCGCTCGACGACCGGGAGTGGTGCACTCGCGGCGGTACGCCGCTTTGCTCGGCCCGGGTCGTTGAGCGAGGAGCGAAGCGACGAGACGAAACGCGTCGAACCCGGCCGGTCCCTGGGTTGGGACACTCCCCCTAGGTCGGATCCAGCACCTCTCCGAGCTCGCCCAGGAACCTCGTGAGCAGCGCGAGCTCGTCATCGGTGTACCGGTCGGCTACACCGCGCATATCGTGCAGCCGATCACCGAAGTGGCGGTAGAAGGTCGCGCGAGACTCATCGGTCAGCACGATGACCCGTGCCCGCTTGTCGCTCGGGTGCGGCCGCCTCTCGACATGACCCGACGCGGACAGGCGGTCGAGCAGCTTCGTCGTGGAAGCGGTCGAGATGCGCAGATGACGCGCGACGTCGTGCGGACTGACCGATTCGCCTCGCTGCTCGCGCATGATCAGCATCCGAAGCGTCGCGAGATCGGTCGCGTTCATCTCCATGTCGCCCTTCATACCGCCGTGCATGCGGTCCATGGCGTCGCTGAACGCACGGATCGCCTGCAGCAGCTGCATCACGGCCTTGTCATGAGGCGTTTCCGGTGACCATCGTTGAGACATGTGGACACCTCCGTAGTTCCCTTGTAGCATGTGGCCATGACAATTGCTAGCTAAACTAGCGAAATGGACAGGAAGATGATGGATACCGACCTGGTGGTCCTCCTCGACGACGAGGGCCGGGCGATCGGCACCGCGCCCAAGAGCAGCGTCCACGGCACGCAGACGGCACTCCATCTGGCATTCTCGTGCCACGTCGTCAACGACGAGGGCCAGGTGCTCGTGACACGCCGAGCCCTCGGCAAGACCGCGTGGCCGGGCGTCTGGAGCAACTCCTTCTGCGGTCACCCGCGACCCGCCGAACCGCTGCTCGCGGCCGTCCGGCGACGCGCCGAATACGAGCTCGGGCTGACGCTGACCGACATCCAGCTCGCATTGCCGCTGTTCCGCTATCGCGCGACCGACCCGAACGGCATGGTCGAGCACGAGCTGTGCCCGGTGTACACCGCTCGCACAACCCACGAGCCGGTGCTCAACCCGCTCGAGGTCGTCGACGCGAAGTGGGTCGACCCCGAAGATCTCGCGATCTCGCTCGCCGCGACGCCTTGGGCGTTCAGCCCGTGGCTCGTGCTGCAGGCCGAGCAGCTGCACCTGTTCGACGCGGTCCGCGATCATCGACGAGCCTCATGATCCCCGTTGCCGAGCGCCCCGCGATCGATGACGCGATCGACGACGCCCTCTCGCGGGTGCAGGGCCGCGCCGACGCGCTCGGTGGCGGCTTCCCCGCCCTCGCCGCGGCCATGTCGCGGGCGGCGGCGGGTGGAAAGCGGTTCCGGCCGGCGCTGGTTTCGGCGTCGTTCGACGCGTTCGGCGGCGATCGGGCCGCGGCACCCGGCCTGTATTCCATCGCTGCCGCCTTCGAACTGCTCCACACCGCGTTCGTGGTGCACGACGACGTCATCGATCACGACACGGTGCGCCGCGGTATCCCGAACGTGGCCGGCGAGTTCCGCATGCGCGGGCGTCGCAGCGGAGCGGATGCCGCGGGCGCGGCGCAGCTCGGAGACGCGGCCGCCATCCTCGCCGGGGATCTGCTTCTGCATGAGGCGATTCGCCTCGTCGCCCTCGCGGACGTCGACGCGCCGACCCGCGAGCGTCTCCTCGCCCTGCTGGACGACGCGGTCTTCGTGTCCGCGGCGGGCGAGCTCGCCGACGTCGAGAACAGCGTCGCGGCGGAGCCCGCCGATCCCGCCGGCATCCTCGAAGCGACGTTCAACAAGACGGCCGTCTACTCGTTCAGCGCGCCCCTGTGCGCGGGGGCGGTGATGGCGGGAGCTTCCGCGCCCGCCATCGAGGTGCTCGACCGCGCCGGTGGCCGCCTCGGCCTCGCGTTCCAGCTCGTGGACGACCTGATCGGCGCGTTCGGCTCCACGGTGCAGGCCGGCCGTGATGCGGGGGGCGACCTGCGTGAGTCCAAGCGCACGCCGCTCGTGGCGCTGGCGCGCGAGAGCTCGCTGTGGCCGCGCGTGAGCGACGCCCTGGCGGTGGCGCACACCGGGCCTATCGCGGTGCGCGAGGCACAGGTCGCGCTCGAGCAGAGCGGCGCCCGCGTCCGGCTGCGCCACCTCGTGTTCGACACGCTTGACGACGTGCGCGCCCAGGCCCGCGACGGCGCCCTGACCCACGACGCCTCAGCCCTGCTGTACGCGCTGGCAGACGCCGTCGAGAAGCGCATCCCGTGACCGGGACGACGCACTCGCCGGCGCGCGAGACGACCGCCCTCGCGCTGTACGACAGGACGGCTCGGGATGCCGCGGCCACCGTCATCGCCGGGTACTCGACGTCGTTCGGGCTCGCCTGCCGGCTGCTCGGCGCCCGACCGCGACCTCACGTGCGCAGCGTGTACGCGCTGGTCCGCATCGCCGATGAGATCGTCGACGGTTCGGCCGCGGCGGCCGGCTTGGACCGAGAGGCGACCCGGGAAGTGCTCGACGACCTGGAAGACGAGACGCTGCGGGCGATCGACCGCGGCTTCAGCGCGAACCTGATCGTCCACGCGTTCGCACTCACAGCCCGGGAGTGCGGCATCGGCGCGGACCTGGTCCGGCCGTTCTTCGCCTCGATGCGGGCGGACCTGTCGACCACCGTTCACGACCGCGCCTCTCACGACACCTACGTGTACGGGTCGGCGGAGGTCGTCGGCCTGATGTGCCTGCAGGTGTTCGTGAATGCCGGGGCGCGGCATCCGGTCTATCCGTCCCGGAAGCTCGTCGACGGAGCCCGGCGCCTGGGCGCCGCGTTCCAGGACGTGAACTTCCTGCGCGATCGCGCCGACGACGAATCGGCGCTCGGTCGCGACTACCTCGGCGTCGGATCGGATCGCGCCTCTCACGACGCCGTGCTCGACCGCATCGACGCCGACCTGGCGGCGGCCGCGCTCGCGGTGCCCCTGCTGCCGGCGGACTGCCGGCGCGCCGTCACGGCGGCCCACGATCTCTTCGCTGAACTCTCCGCGCGCCTGCGGGTCGCAGATGCGTCGCGGGAGCGTGTGCGTGTGCCCGACAGCGTCAAGGCCCGGCTGGCCGCCCGCGCCTGGCTCGGACTCTCGCCGCGAGGCGCGCGCGCATGATCGCCCGCACCGGTCCCGGGCGTGCCGTGATCGTCGGCGGCGGCATCGCCGGGCTCGCGACCGCGGCGCTCCTGGGCGCCGAGGGCTGGTCGGTCTCGCTGTTCGAGGCCCAGCCGCAGGTCGGCGGCCGGGCCGGTCTGTGGGAGCACGATGGCTTCCGCTTCGACACCGGCCCGAGCTGGTACCTCATGCCCGAGGTGTTCGATCACTTCTTCCGCCTGCTCGGCACCACCGCGGACCGCGAGCTCGACCTGGTGACCCTCGACCCGGCGTATCGGGTGTACTCCGATGCGGCGACCGGGCTGGCGCCGCTCGACATCCGTTCCGGTCGGGATGCCGCGACGGCGCTGTTCGAGGGGGTCGAACCGGGGGCGGGCGAGCGCCTCTCGGCCTACCTCGACTCGGCCCGCGATGCGTACGAGCTCGCGGTGGGCCGCTTCCTGTACGACAGCTACGAGACCACAGCGGGCCTTCGGGACCCCGCGCTGGCGCGTCGGCTGCCACAGCTCGTCCCGCTGCTCACACGGACCCTCGCCTCGGAGATAGAACGGCGCTTCACCGACCCTCGACTGCGCCAGATCCTCGGCTATCCGGCCGTGTTCCTGGGCGGATCGCCGTTCCAGCTGCCGAGTCTCTATCGGCTGATGAGCCACCTCGACCTCGACGACGGCGTGCGCTATCCACGCGGCGGCTTCGTCGAGATCATCCGGGCCATCGAGCGGCTGGCCCGGGCGAACGGCGTCGTCATCGAGACGGATGCCTCGGTGGTGGGCATCCAGACGACCGACGACGGGTCGACGCGCGCGCCACGTCGGGGAGCCGCCGGGACGCGGCGTCCTGCGGTCACCGGCATCCGGCTGTCGGACGGCCGTTTCATCCCCGCCGACCTCGTCGTCTCGACGGCCGATCTGCACCACACCGAGACTGCGCTGCTGCCGCCGCACCTGCAGACGTACCCGGAGCGCTGGTGGGCCTCGAGGACGCCGAGTCCGGGCGCGCTGCTGCTGATGCTGGGCGTCGAAGGCCCTCTCCCCCAACTCGCCCACCACACGCTGCTCTTCGCCGAGGACTGGCGTGCGAACTTCGACGACATCTTCGGCCGGCACCCGCGAGTCCCCCAGCCCGCGTCGCTGTACGTCTGCCGCCCGAGTGCGACCGACCCCAGGGTCGCGCCGGCGGGGCACGAGAATCTGTTCGTGCTCGTACCGGTGCCGGCCGATCCTCTGCTCGGCCGCGGGGGGATCGACGGCGACGGGAGTCCCGCGATCGAGACCGCGGCCGACCGGGTGATCGCCCAGCTGGCGTCGTGGTGCGCCATCCCCGACCTGTCTGAGCGCATCGTGGTGCGCCGCACCGTCGCGCCGGGCGACTTCGCGGCCGATCTGCACGCGTGGCGCGGGAACGCCCTCGGGCTCGCCCACACACTGGGCCAGAGCGCCGTGTTCCGCCCTCGCAACGCGTCGCGGAAGGTCGAGGGACTCAGCTACGCCGGGGCCTCGACGCTGCCCGGAATCGGGCTGCCGATGTGCCTCATCTCGGCGGAGCTCGTCGTCAAGCGCCTGCGCGGCGACCGCTCGCCCGGTCCGCTCCGCGAGGCGGCGAGGGTGTGACGTGCCCGGCCTGTATCTCGGGGTGATCCTCGTGAGCGCGGGCGGAGTGTCGGCCCTCGACGCACGATGGCGGCTCGCCGCCTGGCGATCCCCCGCCCGCACAGCCGTCGCAGTGGCGGTCGGCACGCTGTTCTTCCTCGCCTGGGATGCCGTCGGCATCGCGGCCGGCGTCTTCGTGAAAGGCGCCAGTCCCCTGCTGCTCGGAGTCGACCTCGCACCGCAGCTACCGATCGAGGAGCCGCTGTTCCTCGCTTTCCTCTGCTACGCGGCCCTCGTCGCCTGGTCGGGCGCCGCCCGCCTGCTGGACGCGAGAGCGAGCGCGGATGCCGCACCCGCACCGGTCGACGAGAAGGCGGGATGATGCCCTATCTGCTGATCGTCCTGCCCTTCGTCGCCGTGACATTGGTCGTCGTGCTGTGGAGTTCACGTCGACCGCGGTTCGGACGCCGCATGGCGGCATCCGGGATCGCCGCCGGCGCGCTCATCGCACTCACGGCGATCTTCGACAACCTCATGATCGCCGCGGGCCTGTTCTCGTATCCGGCTGGACACGTGAGCGGTGCCCGCATCGGCCTGGCGCCGATCGAGGACTTCTCGTACGCCGTCTGTGCGGCATTCCTCGTGCCGGCGGTCTTCGCACTGCTTCCCGCCGAGCGGGCACGGCGGCGCGCATGACCGACGCCAGGACCTTGCATCCGGCGGCTGTCGCGCGACAGCTGCTCGTCGCTTCCCGTCCTGTCAGCTGGATCAACACGGCATACCCGTTCGCGGCCGCGTACCTCCTGACCACCCACCACGTCGGCGTGACCTTCGTGGTCGGCACCCTGTTCTTCCTCGTGCCGTACAACCTCGCCATGTACGGCGTCAACGACGTGTTCGACTACGAGTCCGATCTGCGCAATCCGCGCAAGGGCGGTGCTCATGGTGCCGTGCTGGATCCGCGGCTGCACCGGGTCACCCTGTGGGCCGCGGCGCTCGCCTGCCTGCCCTTCATCGCGTACCTCGTTCTCGTCGGCTCACCGTGGTCGTGGCTCGTCCTGGGCGCGAGCCTCTTCTTCGTCGTCTTCTACAGCGCCCCGCCGCTGCGGCTGAAAGAGGTGCCGTTCGCCGACTCGATCACCAGCAGCATCCACTTCTTCTCTCCGGCGGTGTACGCCCTCGTGCTCGCCGGCGCGGCGTGGAGCTGGCCGCTCGTCGCCGTGATCGTGGCGTTCGCCCTCTGGGGCATCGCCTCGCATGCCTTCGGCGCCGTGCAGGACGTCGCGGCCGACCGCGCCGCGGGCATCTCGTCGATCGCGACCGCGCGCGGAGCACGCTGGACCGTGAGGTTCGCCCTCGTCTGCTACCTCGTCGCCGGCATCACGATGCTCTTCACAACGTGGCCAGGACCCCTCGCCGCCGTCGCGATCATCCCGTACCTCGCGATCGTGTGGCCGTTCCGGAGCGTCACCGATGACACGGCAGCGCAGGCGACGAGGGGCTGGCGGCGTTTCCTCTGGGTGAACCAGCTCGCCGGCTTCCTCGTCACCGTGCTGCTGCTCTGGTACGCCCTCATCCGCTGACGGGTGCGCCCCGCATCACGGGAGGATCAGGGGGTGCCGAGCGCGATCAGCTTCTGGACCGCGGCGGTGAGCCGAGCGTCGGCCTCGGCGAACTTCGTCAGGTCGCCGGCCTTGAGCGCGGCATCCCGATCCAGCATCGCCTGCTTGGCGTCGTTGAGCGCCTGCTGGTACTGGTCGCTCGGCTGCGTGGGCGGGTTCGTCTGACCGGGCGTCGGGGTCGGCGATGGGCTATTTCCCGGCTCCACGCCGGTGTCGCCGGCGGTGGCTCCCGAATCTCCCTTGAAGAGCACGTCGAGCGCCGCGTCGAGCGTCGGTTCGAACGCGATCGCGTTGCCGAACGCGACGAGCACCTTCTGCAGCGCCGGCAGCTGCGTGCCGCTGGACGCCTGCACGAACACAGGCTGCACGTACAGCAGGCCGCCGCCGACGGGCAACGTCAGCAGGTTGCCATTGAGCACTTCCGACTGCCCCTGTTTGAGCAGGTTGATCTGGGCGGAGATCACAGGGTCGGAGTTGAACGTGTTCTGCACCTGACCCGGACCCGGGATCGTCGTGTCCGCGGAGATCTGGAGCATTCGGAGCTTGCCGTACTCAGAGCTCTTGACCCCGGCCTTGGTGCCGGCGTTCGAGTCGACCGCCAGGTAGCCCAGCAGCACGTTGCGGCTGTTGTTGCCCTCGGACGAAGGTATGAAGGTGGTGAACATCGAGAATGCCGGCACTTTCTGCCCGGGCATCTGCATCGTCAGGTAGTACGGGGGCTGCAGGCGCGCATCCGTCTGCGGATCGTTGGGTGTCGCCCACGCGTTGTCGCGCTGATAGAACGACTGCGCGTTGTCGACGTGGTACACCCCGAGCATCGCCCGCTGGACCTTGAACAGATCCGTGGGGTAGCGGACGTGGCTCATGAGGTCGGCGGACATGTCCGAGATCGGCTTGAGGGTCGACGGGTACACCTTCTGCCAGGTCTGCAGCACCGGGTCCTTCGTATCCCACGCGTACAGCGTGACCTTGCCGTCATAGGCGTCGACGGTCGCCTTCACCGAGTTGCGGATGTAGTTGATGTCGTCGAGGGCGAACCGCGGCGCGGGGTTGTTCGCGTCCGTGATCGCATCCTGCAGGCTCACCGTCGTCGAGTACGGGTAGTTCGCGCTGAGGGTGTAGCCGTCGATGATCCACACGATGCGGCCGTTGACCACACTCGGGTACGGGTCGCTGTCGAGCTCGAGGTAGGGCGCCGCCTTCTGGACGCGCACGGTCGGGTCGCGATCGTAGAGGATCTGCGATTTGGCGTTCAGGTAGTCCGAGAAGAGGATCTGCTCGGACTGGAACTTGAGGGCGTAGATGAGGCGGTTGAACACACTGCCCACACTCGGGCCGCCGTTGCCGTCGAACGTGGTCTTGGTCTCGCCGGACCCGTTCGCGCCGGAGGGATAGTCGAGCTCGATCGGGTCGGTGCCCTTCGGCGCCCCGACGATCGAGTACGGCGCGGAGTACTCGCCGAAGTACACGCGCGGCTGGAACTTCTCGCTGTCGGAGAGGAAGCCGGTCGCCGGGATGCCGCGCTCGAGGAACACCGGGTTGCCGTCGGTGGTGCGCTCGTTGCCGGCCGCGGCGACGAGACCGTAGCCGTGGGTGTACACGAGTGTCGAGTTCTGCCACGAGGCCGCGGCCCCGAGCTGATCGACGTTGAGCTCGCGCACCGAGACGACGGTGTCCTGGGACTTGCCGTTGATCTGGTACCGGTCGACGTCCAGCGGATCCTTGAACTGGTAGTACGAGCGGTACTGCTCGAGCTGGCGGACCGTCGGGCTGATGATCGCGGGATCCATGATGCGGATCTGGGCCGTAGTGGCGGCATCCTGACGCAGCTGGCCCGCCTCGACGTTCGTGGTGGCGTTGAACGCGGTCTTGTCGAGCCCGTCGATGCCGTAGGCGACCTTCGTCATGTCGATGTTGCGCTGGTAGAACTGGCCTTCGAGGGCCAGCTGATTGGGCTTCACCTGGAACGTGTTCACGACCCACGGGTAGCCGACGCCGAGGATGATCGCCGACACGATGAGAAGGCCGGTGGCGATCAGCGGCAACCGCCAGCGGCCGATGACCGCGGTGACGAAGAACAGGATGGCCACGACGACGGCGATGATCGCGAGGATCGTCTGTCCGGGGATGATGGCGTTCACCCCGGTGTAGCCCGGTCCGGTGATGCGGTCGCCCGGTTCGACGAGCGTCTTGTACCGATCGAGCCACAGGCTCGCCCCCTGCACCAGCAGGTAGAGGCCGGCGATGACTGCGAGCTGGATGCGGGCGGCCTTCGAGATGCGCAGCTCCCGCTGGCCGATGCGGACGGATCCGTAGAGGTACGACACGAGGGCCGTCACCAGCAGGCAGACCATCAGCACCGCCGAGGTGAATCCGAGCAGCGCACTGTAGAACGGCATCGCGAACATATAGAACCCGGTGTCCATGCCGAACTGCGGGTCGGTGACCTTGGTCTGGACGCCGTTGAACCACAGCCACGTGGTCTCCCACTGGGCCGAGGTGGCGAAACCGGCGAAGAAGCCGAAGAAGATCGGGATGCCCCACATCGCCAGCCGCCGCAGCGGTTCGACCACCTCCTGGTAGCGGTCGAGCTGCGAACTCAGCCGCGCGTAGACGGGCCTGAGGCGGTAGGCCAGCTGGATGGCGAGCCAGACCGGAACGCCCATGCCCAGGAATCCGACGACGAACATGACGACGCGGGCGATCCACTGCGTGAAGAGCACCGATGAGTAGCCGAGCTGGTTGTACCAGAGCCAGTCCGCATACAGGTTCGCGAAGATGAAGAACGCCACCACGAGCGCGACGATGATCGCGAGGGTGATGGCGACGATCCGTCGGGTGCGAGAGGGCGTGGCCGGGGTCGGCGCCGAGGTCGTGGTCACCGTCCCATCCTAGGTGTGGGGTACTGAGGGATCGCCCAGCGTCCGCTGGGGGAAGTCATAGCGTTCTCCGCCGTCAGCGAACCCGGTTCACTTGGTCGTGCAGGTCGGCAGAGCGTTGAGATCGCCGCCGTCGCGGATCGTCTCGAGGACTTTCAAGGAGTCGTCGAGGTTGTCGACTGCGAACACGCGAAGGTCGCCCGGGATGTGTCCGACCACCTCGTCGCAGTTCGAATCCGGAGCGAGGAACCAGTCGGCGCCCGCGTCGAGCGCACCCCACATCTTCTGACGGATGCCCCCGATCGGCCCGACGGTGCCGTCGGCCGTGATCGTGCCCGTGCCGGCGACGTTCTTGCCGCCGTTGAGCTCTCCGGGGGTCAGGACGTCCATGATGCCGAGCGCGAACATCATGCCGGCGCTCGGGCCGCCGACGTTGTTGAGCTGGATGGTGACCTGGAACGGGAAGTCGTAGGCGGTCGTCAGCGTGACACCGATGAGCCACAGCTTCTGCCCGTTGATCGTGGTCTGCTTCGGGGTCACCGACACGGTCTGCTTGGCGCCATCGCGCTCGATGAGCATCTGGATCGGCGCACCGGCGCCTTTGTTCACGATCTTGCGGAGGGGTTCGGCATCCGTCACCGCCGTGCCGTCGGCCTCGAGGACGACATCGCCTTCCTGCAGGATCCCCTTGGCTGCGGAATCGCCCGTCAGCGAGTGGACGACGATCTTCGCATTGACGTCGTAGCCGAGCTCGGTGAGTGCCGCCGCGGTCGCCTCGTTCTGCGAGTCGACCATCATCGCCGCGCTCTCCTGGTTGCGCTGCTCGGTGGTCTCGCCCACGGGGAAGATCGCGTCGATCGGCAGCACCGCCTTGCTCGGGTCGAACCACGCCGTCGCGAGTTCCAGCCAGGACGGCGTCTTCTCGCGATTGCCGGCGAGCTGCACGGTCAGCAGATCCAGCATGCCGTCGGTCGGGTAGGTCTTCGCGCCGTCCACAGAGATGAGCGGCACCTGCTTGCCGTCGGCCGCGAGCGCGGTCCCCAGCGTGTTGTACACCGGGCCGGGCTGCTGGATCACGTACGACGTCGGCAGGAAGGTGAGGACCAGGAGCACGACAAGTGCGACGACGAGCGCCCAGACGCCGACGAGGGTCGCGCGCGACATCCGCCGTTGCGGCGGCGGCGTGATGGTGACGTTCTCGTCGAACTGCGCCACGAGGGGCTCTCCTGCCTGGTCGTTCGCGACCGGCGTAAGGGATGGGTCCCCGCCGGGGGAGTGCGAGGAATGCGTGCGACTAGCGTAGAACGAGAGGCCAGGACGTGTCTGAAAGGCGGCTGAAGTGGCAGACGACGATCGCAGTCCCGAGGAGGAATTCCAGGAGCTGCTCAGGCAGCTCCTCGGCGGCGGAAGCGGCGAACTCGATGCCGAGCAGCTTTCGCGGCTCTCGGGCATGAACATCGATCCCGCCATGATGCAGACCCTCATGCAGCAGCTGCAGGGCGCCTTCGCCGCCGGCGGTGAGGGCGGCATCTCGTGGGATCTCGCCAAGCGCCAGGCGCTGCACATCGCCAACCAGGATGGGCTGGGCGTGACGACGGGGCAGCGCACCGACCTCGACCAGGCGTTCGCCCTCGCGACGCTGTGGCTGAGCGAGGCCACCACGATCTCAGAGCTGTCCGCCGCACCCCAGGCGATGACCCGTGGCGGATGGGTCGAGGCGACGCTGCCGTTCTGGCAGGAGCTCGCGGAGCCGGTCGCGACGAGCATCGCCGACGCGCTCACCGAGGCGCTGCAGGAGCAGGCGCCGGAAGAGATGCAGAACCTCGTGCAGGGCGCTGGGCGCCTCATGCGCACGGTCGGCGGCTCGCTCTTCGCGTCGCAGCTCGGCCAGGTCGTCGGAGAGCTTTCGAAGGAGGTCGTGAGCGGCGGGGATGTCGGCATCCCGATCATGCCGGATGGAATCGCCGCGATCCTGCCGCAGAACTTCGCGGACTTCGGTCGCGATCTCGAGATCCCCGATGACCAGCTCGCGCTGTATGCCGCGGTGAGGGAGCTCGCCCACGCGCGGCTGTTCCGGCACGCCCGCTGGCTGCGGCTGCACGTGATCTCGCAGATCACCGAGTTCGCGCGCGGCGTCCATGTCGACACCGAGGCGCTCGAAGACCTCGCGTCGCGCTTCGACCCGTCCGAGCCCGAAGAGCTGCGGCGGGCACTCGAGAGCGGCGCGCTGCTGCCCGCGCGCTCCGACGCGCAGGACGCCGCCCTCGCACGTCTCGAGAACCTCCTCGCGACGGTCGAGGGCTGGGTGGATGTCGTCACCGAGAACGCGGCATCCCGCCTCCCGTCGGCCGATCGCATGGCCGAAGCCGTCCGTCGCCGTCGTGCGGTGGGCGGCCCGGCGGAGCGCGCGCTTGGCTCGCTGGTGGGACTCGAACTGCGCCCGCGCCGGCTGCGCGAGGCCGCCGCGATGTGGCGGGCGGTGACGGATGCCGTGGGCGTCGCCGCGCGCGACTCGCTGTGGGACTACCCCGACTTCATGCCGTCGGCCGAGGACATCGACGATCCGGCGGGACTCGTCGCCCGTCTCGAGGCCCGCGCCCGCGGCGAGGCGCCCGAGCCGGACGAGATGGACGACGCGCTCGCGCGGCTGCTCGCCGGCGAGGAGGGTCCTGCGGAGCCCGGCGAGGGTCCTGCGGGGCGCGGCGAGGGTCCGGTGGAGCCCGGCGCCGGCGATTCGGCCGGAGACGAGGATTCGGGGGCGTCCCCGGACGACCACCGGCCTGTGTAGGACCTCTCCTCCCCAGCCTCGTGAGCGCGGCAATGTGCCTCGCGTGAGCTGTGGAATCGGTCGACACGGCCTGGCGCGTCGCGACAATCGGGGAATGCTCCGACTCGACCCCGCGCATCCTCCGCTCTGGCGCAGCCCCACGACGCTACAGTTCGGCGCCGACGCGGTTGCGGTCGTCGAGGATCCCACACCCTGGCAGCAGCGCCTCGTGAACGAGCTCGAGCGCGGCATCCCGGATGACGCGCTCGAGCCCGTCGCCTCGGCCTTCGGGGCACCCGATCACGCGGCCACCGACTTCGTCCGCCGCATCGGGCGCGCGATGGCGGCGTCCCACGCCGCCGCACCCCGCCGGGTCGTCGTCCAGGTGCCGACGGACTTTCCCGCCGACCGCGCCGACGCCGTCGCGCTGGCCATCGCGTCGACGGGACTCGAGGTCGCCTTCACCGCGTGGCACGATGCACCCGATGAGCAGTTCCGGGATGCCGCGCCCGTCGTCGTCCTCGCTCAGCACGTCGTCGTACCGCGGCGCGCGGCGGTGCTCATGGCACACGACATCCCGCACCTTCCGGTCGTCTTGACCGGCACCGGGGCCGAGGTCGGACCTTACGTGCGGCCGGGTCGGACGCCGTGCCTCGCGTGCCTCGCCGCGCACCGGCGCGATGCGGACCCGACGTGGCCGCTCGTCGCCGCGCAGCTGATCGGGCGCCCGGTGGCGGGGGTGGACCCCTCGATCCTCTGCGAGGCGGGGATCGTCGCTGCCAGGCAGATCAGCGACGGCGAACGGCGCCCGGCGCGTCAGACGACGCCGTCGCTGACCCTGCGCGCCGGATCGCTGCATCGGACTTCGCGGGAGCATCGGCCGCACGCAGACTGCCGCTGCCGATCTCTCGCAGGAAACGGGACGACTGCCGATCCCGCTGACCTCGCGCCCACGACAGCGCGAGAGTTCGCGCGGCCCGCGTGATTCCCACGTATGCGAGCCGTCGCTCGTCGTCGATCTGCTCGAAGGTCGTCGCGTACGAGATCGGGAGCAGTCCCTCGGAGAGGCCGACGATGTGCACGTGGTCCCACTCGAGACCCTTCGCGGCGTGGATCGTCGCCAAGGTGACGGTGCGCAGCGCAGGCTCGTCCTGGGTCCGCGCGCGGGCGGTCAGCTCGTGGGTGAACCCGCGCAGCGTCGTCCCTGCCGGGGCCTCTTCGGCCAGGCGGAGGATGGCCGCCCGGGCCTCCCACGCGTCGCGCAGGGCTCCCCCTGCCGCGGGCGGATCATCCGTCAGCCCGCGCGAACGCAGTACGTCGCGCACCGTGTCGACGAAGCCCGTCTCGATCGGGGCGACCGTCGCGGCCCGCAGCTCCATGACCGCCTGGCGCACCTCCGGAAGGTCGAAGAACCGCCGCCCCCCGAGAACCGTCGACGCGATGCCCGCGTCGGCGAGCGCCGCGATGAGCTCGGCGGACTGGGCGTGGGCGCGGTAGAGCACCGCGATGGTGCGCGGATCGCTGCCGCCTGCGATCTGCTGGGCGATCCGGCGTGCGACGCCGCGGGCTTCGGCCTCGTCGTCGTCGAATGCCGTGACGGTGGGCAGCGAGGGTGTGCGGGCGGCGCGGGGGGGCGCGTCGCGCGGGGCGGTACCACGGGGGGCGGTGTCGCGGGGGGTGGTGTCGCGAGCGGTGGTGTCGCGGGGGGTGGTGTCGCGGGGGGTGGTCTCGGGTGATCCGGCGGGTGCGGCGACGTCTCGCGAGGTGACGTCCTGCGCAGCGACCAGCTGGAGGGCGCCGGGCCGGTCCCGCATGAGATCATTCGCCACCGCGAGGATCGCGGCATCCGATCGATGGTTGGTCTGCAGCCGGATGACGACGGCTCCGTCGTGGCGACTCTCGAAGCCGAGCAGGAATCTCGCATCGGCGCCTGCGAACGAGTAGATCGTCTGGCTCGCGTCTCCCACGACGCACAGATCGCGACGATCGCCGAGCCACAGTTCGAGGAGGCGATGCTGCAGCGGCGAGACATCCTGGAATTCATCGACGGTGAAGTGGCGGTACTGCTCCTGCACCGCCCGCGCGATGTGAGGCTCGGCCTCGAGCATGCCGGCGCACGCCAGCAGGACGTCTTCGAAGTCGAGCTGGCGACGCTCGTCCTTGAGCTTCTCGTACGCGCGATGCAGATCGGCGACGCGCTCGACCGTCAGCCGTCCGATCCCCTGCGGGCGGGCCGCGGCATACTCGTCGATGCTGCGCATCGTCACCTTGCGCCACTCGATGCCGCTTGCGACGTCGCGCAGCGTGGCGACATCCGCGCCGATCCCGATGAGGTCGGCCGCGTGAGCGAGCATCCGCACCTTGTTGTCGACGATGCCCGGCATGGTGTCACCGGCGAGAGTCGGCCAGAAGAAGTTGAGCTGCGCCAGGGCCGCCGCGTGGAACGTGCGAGCCGACACTCCGGCAACCCCGAGCGTGCGCAGACGCCCTCGCATCTCGCCCGCAGCCTTGGCTGTGAAGGTGACCGCCATGACCCGGCCGGGCGAGTACGCGCCGGTGTCGATGCCATGGGCGATGCGGTGCGTGATGACACGGGTCTTGCCCGTGCCGGCCCCGGCGAGCACGACGACGGGCCCCCGGAGGGTCGTGACCGCCTCGAGCTGCTGATCGTCGAGTCCCGCGAGCACGCCTTCGCTCACGCGTCCCCCTCGAACCAGCCGCGGATCAGGCGATGCGCGATGGACGCTCGCCCGGGCAGGAGCAGCTCGTTCTCACCTGCGAGCCCCGCACCGATCTCATCGCGGGTGAACCACCGGACGGCGACGATCTCCTCGCCGTCAGCGACGGCCGCGGCGTCGTCGGCCGCCGTGGCGTAAAAGCCCAGCATGAGCGAGCGAGGGTAGGGCCAGGCCTGGGATCCGCGATAGCGGATGTCGACGGCATCCACGCCCGCTTCCTCGTGCAGCTCTCGGTGCACGGCGGCCTCCAGCGACTCCCCCGCTTCGACGAAGCCCGCGAAGCACGAGAACCGGTTCACGCCCCACAGGGCGTTCGACCCGAGCAGCAGCCGATCCGGATCGGCGGCGCTGGTGATCGCGACGATGACAGCCGGGTCGGTCCGGGGGAAGTGCTGTCGGCCGCAGGACGGGCAGCGGCGAGACCAGCCGGCGTCGGCGAGGTCGGTCAGCGCGCCGCACGCGGGGCAGTGCGGCGAGTCCAGCAGCCAGCGGCCGAGGCTGAGCGCCTCGACGAACGCGTCCGCGTCGGGCGCCGACAGTGCTCCCCCGACCATTCGCAGCCCCGCCCACCCGGCCGGAGCAGCGAACAGGGGTTCGTCGGCAGGGGGGAAGACGGCGGCGAGCAGCGCGCCGCCCTCATCGCCGCGCCCGAGGAAGGCCCACTGACCGCCGTCGGGGATGCCGCGCGCGGGCGACCAGAGGAGCGCACCAGCACCGGCCAGCGGCGCGGCGTCGCCGGCGATCGCCAGCACCCGGGTTGCGGCATCCGCCCGAGCGGTCTCGATGAGGTCCGCCGTCGCGCGTTCTGCGGCGGCCCGGTCGATCGCGGCGCCGGCGAGCGGCGGGAGCTTGGTGCTGTCGGGCGCCGTCATCGGCAGGATCTCCGCTTCATCGATCGTCCTGGGCGTGGTCGACCGGCCAGGGCGTGGCGCGGGGGCGGACGGGAGTACCCGACCTACCCTGGGCACATGGCACGCTCACCCCTCACTCTAGCCGCGTCCGTGACGTCGGCTCTTCCCCGGGTCGGCGTCGTCGGAGTCGGCGCGCTCACCGAAGGCGCCGCCGGGCGCTACGACGCGGCGATCGCCGAGCTCGACGACGGTCGCCGCGTGGTGATACGCGTTCCCGCAGACGACACCGCTGTTCCCGAGCTCGCCGCCGAGGTGCGGGCACTGCGCGCGCTGACCCCCGGCGTCCGCGGTCTGCTTCCGTTCCGAGCACCGGAGCTGCTCGGTGAAGCGGGCATCGGCGACTCGCGAGCGGTCGTCGTCGACTTCCTTCCCGGCTACCGCGTCGACGCGGCGCATCTGCCGCCTGGGCGCGGCGCGGCCACGTCGCTCGGGGCATCCCTTGCCGCCCTCCACGCGCTGCCGCTGTCGATCGTGCGCACCGAGGGCCTGCCGGTCCGCACCCCGCAGCAGGTGCGCACCGACACCGCCCGGCTGATCGACCGGGCAGAGGCCACCCGGCGCACCCCGAAGGCACTCCTCAGCCGCTGGCAGCGGGCCGTCGCCGCCGACGAGCTGTGGCGATTCGAGTCCGCCGTGGTTCTCGGCGGTGCAGGTGCGGCGTCGTTCCTCTTCGATGACATCGACGGCGTGCCGCAGGTGACGGGGCTGCTCGAATGGCACGGACTCTCGGTCGGCGACCCGGCGGCCGACCTGCAGTGGCTGGCGTCGGCGCCCGCCGCGGCGGACGACGTGTATGCGGCCTACGTCGCTCACAGCGGCCGCGCTCCCGACGCCCGCACGCGTGAGCGCTCGCGCCTGTACGCCGAGCTCGAGTTCGCGAAGTGGCTGATCCACGGCCACGAAGCAGGTCGGCAGGATGTGATCGACGACGCCGTGGCGCTGCTCCAGTCGCTCGGCGCGGGAGTCGCCGGCGACGACATCCTGACCGACGACGCGCTCGATGTCGACGACGCGATCGCGCTCCTGGACCGGATGCCGGATGCCTCACCGGTCGCGGTGGACACCTCGATGCAGACCGACGCATACGATCCCGAAGAGCTGTCGCTGTGGATCACCACCGAGCAGGGCGACGAGGCCGATCCAGCGGAGACCGCCCAGGACCCCGCCCTGGCCGACACTGCGCCCGTGGCGGGTGGGCGCAAGCGCACCTCCGCCGGTGCCACGTCTTCGGATGCCGCGGCCGGCGCGGCCGCCCGAACCGCGAGCACCTGGCACCCCGACGAAGTCTCGACCGCGCCGATCGATCTGTCGTCGCTGGACTCCAGGGCCGATCACGTCTCGGACGCCGATGAGGAGCGCGAGGCCGAGCGCGCCTCACGGGCGGCGTTCCAGCGCTGGGCGAGCTCGGACTCGGAGTAGACCCGATCCGAGCGGATGACGAGGTCGTCCGACACGTAGTACAGCACCACGTCGATGTCGTCGAGCCGAACGCCGTGCCGCTTGTGGTACGCGACGCGGTAGAGAGCCAGCTGGAACAGCCGCTCGTCACGCTGCGCGGCCGACGTCGGCGGACGGCCGGTCTTCCAGTCCACGATCTCGATGCGCTCCCCGCGCCGGTAGACCGCATCGAGCTTGCAGACGACGGTGCCGAGGCCGACGGCTCCGGCCAGCCTGACGTCGATCTCGGTCTCGACCTCGATCGGCCGCAGGTCCGCCCACTCCGACCTGAGAAATGTTGCGGTGAGCCGTTCGAGCTCGGCCGCATCCGCGCGTGACGCCTCGGTCTCGACGTGCTCCTCGTCGTCGATCTCCCACAGACCGTCGTCGAGCGACACGCCGCGTCCGGCGAGCCCGGAGCGCTGCTCCACCCAGGCGTGGAAGAGCGTGCCGCGCCGCGTCTGGTCGTAGGGCCGTTCGGGCACCGGCCTCGCGATCGACCGGACCGTTCCGGCGAAGTCGTCGACGAAGTCCTTGAACCGGGATGCCGCGACCCGAGCCGGCGCGTCGTGCTCCACCGGACGACCACGAGCCGCCCGCTCGAGGAGCAGGCGCTCGAGCTGCTGCGACGGCTCGGCGCGGTGCGCGTCCGCGATCGCCGTCTCGACGACCGCCGCGGCGGCGCGCACCCGATCGCCGCGGGAGCCGAGCGGATCGAGGGGCCACTCCAGCGTTGCGCCCAGCCGGCCCTCATACGGGTTCACACCGGAATCGTCGAGGTCGATCGGATCGAGCTCCAGCGCCGAGACGATCTCTTCGAGATATGCGCTGGGCTTGCGGGCCTCCTTCTGGCCGCCCCACTGCGACCCCGTCAGCAGAAGTTCGCTGCGCGCCCGGGTCACGGCCACGTAGGCCAGCCGGCGCTCCTCACGCTCCTGATAGTCCTTGCTCTGCGCCTTGAACGCCGCGATCGCACCCTGCAGCCCGCGGCGATCCGTCGGCAGGTCGGGATCCCACGCGAGCGACGGCAGCGCCGCGCGGTCGCCGCGGAACGGGTAGGGCAGAACGCCGAATCCCAGCCAGCCGAGCGTCGTGCGGGCCCGCTTGGGCAGCTCGTCCTGGACGAGGCGGACGACGGCGACGGCATCCCACTCCAGGCCCTTCGCCCCGTGGATCGTGAGCAGCTGCACGACACCGGGTTCGGGCGGCTCGGGCCGGGGCATGAGCTCGTCCGTCTCTTCGGCGTGGTCGAGCCACGCGAGGAGGCTCCCGATCGAACCTCGGTCGTCGGCGGCGAGGAACGTCCGGATCTCGTCGACGAACGACCGAAGCTGCGTCCCCGCGAGGCGAGCAGGGCCCCGGCTCTCATTGGCGGAGAGCTCGATGTCCAGCCCCAGTTCGAGCTCGATGGCCCGGATCAGCTCGGGCACCGGCTGGGCGACGGCGCCGCGCAGCCGCTCCAGAACGGCAGCCGCCTCCTTCAGCCGGCGAACTCCCGCCGCGGTGAATCCGGACAGCAGCCCGTGGTCGGCCGGCAGCACTCGCACGACATCGAGGGCATCCACGATCGACACCTGCTCGTCGATGCCCACCGAGCCGCGAAGCCGCTGCACCAGGTGGTCGGGCAGTCGTGCGAACGACTCGTCGCGCTGGGCGAGCGTCGCCGCCAGTTCGTGGAGCGCCGCCATGTCGGCCACGCCCACCGCGAAGCGCGGCCCGACGAGCAGCCGGATGAGCGAGGACCCCTGGGACGGGTCGCTGAGCACGCGCAGCGCGGCGACGACGTCGACGACTTCCGGCGTTGACAGCAGACCGCCGAGGCCGAGGATGCGGTGCGGGATGCCGCGCTCGGCCAGCGCGTCGGCGAACACCGACATGTGCCGTTTGGCGCGGAACAGTATCGCTCCCGAGTGGGGCGCGTCGTGCGCCTCCGAGTGGTTCGTCCGCACCTCGGCGAACCACGCCGCGACCGCGGCAGCCTCGGCCTCGATGGTCGCCTCGAAGGCGCGGGTCACGCGCCCTGCCGCCGCTCGGGGCCGGGGGGCGAGCGGCGGCACCTCGATCCCGGAGGGCCCGGCACCGCCGATCAGACGGTTCGCCGCATCCAGGATCGTCCGATCGTTGCGCCAGCTCACCATCAGCGCGAACGTGTCGCACTGCGATGCGCGCGCGAACGCCCGGGGGAACCCGCCGAGGTTGTCGGCGCTCGCGCCGCGCCACCCGTAGATCGATTGATGCGGATCCCCGACGGCCATGACCGGCGCGTCGTGGAAGATCGCGGCGAGCAGATCCGTCTGGATGACCGACGTGTCCTGATACTCGTCGAGCAGCACGACGCGGTACTGGTCGCGAAGCTCGGCGGCGACCTCGGGCGCCCGCGTGACGATCTCGAGGGCGCCTGAGACCTGATCCGCGAAGTCGAGCGAGTTGCCTGCCTGCTTCGCCCGCGCGTAGTCCTCGACCAGGCCCGCGAGGACGGGGAGCCCGCTCATCGCGACGTGCAGCTTCTCGATGTCGCTGGGAGAGGCCAGCGAGGGGTTCACAAGAGGCGCGACCGCCGCGGCGAAGCGCGCGCCGAACGCGCTCACGTCGGCCGCGTCCACGCGGTTGTCGAGCATCTCCCCGGCGAGGCGCTGCACGGCATCGACGACGGTGCCGAACCGGTCCTCGCGCTCCGCGAGCCGCTCATCGACCGACTTGATCACGACGCGACGAGCGGTGAGCCACGACCCGGACTGGCTGAGGAGCGCGGCTTCGGCATCCCGTCCGATGCGAGCGGCGTGCTCGCGCACGATCGCGTCGGCGAACGCGTTGTATGTGGTCACGCGCGGCCGCAGCAGCGTGTCTTCGGAGACGGGGTGCGCGATTCCGGCTGCCGAGACTGCGGCGCCGAGCCGATCGGCGAGCCGGTCGAGCTCGTCGCCGAGCGCGGAGCGACGTCGTCGCTCCGGCAGCGTCCCGACACGGGCCCACATCTCGCCGAGGACGCCGGAGGCTGCCAGGCCGTCGAGATGCGGCAGCAGCCCCCGCCGGGAGTACTCATCCATGCGCGCCAGCCGCGACTCGATGCGCTCGGCCAGCTCGCCCGCGGCCTTGCGCGTGAAGGTGAGCCCGAGGACTTCGTCGCGACGGACGTGACCGTTCGCGACCAGCCACACCACCCTGCCCGACATCGTCTCGGTCTTGCCGCTTCCTGCACCCGCGATGACGAGTGCAGGGCTCGGATAAGCCTCGATCACCGCCCGCTGGTCGGCGGTGGGCTCGGGAAGTCCGAGCGCGGTCGCGATCACGGACGCACTGAGCCCGAGGTCGCCGGCCCAGGCGGCGACCGGAGCAGGGGATGTCACGAGGCGCTCACCGCCCGGACGGTGTGAAGCCGGCAGACGGCGAACCGATCGTCGGTGCAGTGGGCGTCGACGTTGGCGATGAAGGATGCCGACGCCATCCCGCGCGCGTCCTCGGCGATCCGCAGCAGGAACGCCGTGCGCTCGTCGGGTGCCATCGCGGCCTGGTGGGCGATGCGGTACTCGGTGTTCTTGAGCGTCCGCGAAAGGACGAGCAGCCGGGCGCCGGCATTGGACGCGCCTTCGACGCCGTCGACGAGCCCCTCGCTGACGGCGAGCTGGTACGCGGCGAGCTGCGCGTCCTCGCGCACCTTCTCGTCGGAGACGCGCGACTCCGACCGGCCCGTCTTGAGGTCCATCACGACGACCCTGGGGCTGCCCGCGCCGTCGATCGGCACCCCCTCGCCGCGGCCGGGTGGGTACAGCTCGAGGCGGTCGATCGAGCCGCTCAGCACGGCCGCGGGAACGTGGGGACGGTCCTCGCCCTCGATGACGGGCCACACCCGAGGTTCGGCATCCGGCCTGTCGGGAAGCTCCACCGCGAGTCGGAACCGCGTCTCGGCGCCGACCGCGACCCCGCCCTCGTGATGGAACCGTCGCAGATAGGAGTGCAGGCGCCGTACCAGCGTGTCGGCCCAGACGCGCTCCTGACGCTCGAGCCACGGCGCCTCGAACTCGAGCTCGCCCCATCGCGCGTCGACGACCGCTCGGAGGGCCGCGAGCTCCCCTTGCGGAGCCTCTTCCATCGCCGCGTGGAGGATCGTTCCGAGGCCGGAGGAGAACGACCGGGTGTCACCGCCCAGCGCGCGGATCGCCCAGTCGAGGCCGCACTTCTCGAATCCCTCGAGTCGCGAGGGCGACACGCGCACGGGGCCTGCCGCGAGGTCGTGAAGCGGCGTCCTCGACGAGGCGGCGCGCATGCCGTACCACTGCTCGGAGCGGGCGCCTGCAACGCCCGCGTCGGCCAGGAGGGCGAGCTGGCCGGCGGCATACCGGCGGTCGGCCGCATCGGCGGAGGCGGTGAGTGTTCGCCGGTGCTGCGCGACCAGACCGCGAAGCGTCAGCGGATGCTCGGCGGCGCTCGCGGCATCCTCACCGGGCTCGGGCAGGTAGGCGAACAGCGCGCTCGGGCCGGTGTCGTCGTCGGATGTCGCGGTCACGACGAGCCGCGACCGCGCGCGTGACAGCGCCCGGACGAAGAGCCGCAGCTCCTCGTGCAGCACGGCGCGACGCCGATCCAGCACGGCCGGGACGAGTGCCTCGCGGCCGCCGCGCCACGCGAGGGCCGCATCCGCCAGCCGCCAGCCGTCGAGGAGCCCGCCACGCAGCCGTGTGTTGGGCCACACGGCGTCCTGGACGCCCGCGACCACGACCGCCTCGAACTGGGCGCCGAGCGCCGCGGCCGGCGTGAGCAGGGCGACAGCGCCAGTGCGCTCGGGAGCGGTGAGCAGGTCCTCGGGCACCTCGCTGTCGAGGATCTCCCGGATGAAGCGATCGGGACCCTCCTCAGGCGCTCGCTCGACGGCGCGCTTGGCCGCGCCGAAGAGCGCGACGAGCGCATTCAGGGCGCGGCCCGCCTCTTCCGCGGCCGGGCCCGAACCGGCCGCCTGCTGTGTCCACCTGCGCTCGAGTCGCGACCGTTCCCACACGATCCACAGCAGCTCGTGGATGGTCGCCCCTCGCGCCGCCTCATCCCGAACCTTGGTGAGCGTCACCGCGAGCGCCTCCGCCCGTCGCGCCTCGGGTGCGTCGATGAGGGCGAGCTGGGCGGGCTCGGCGATCGCCTCGGCGAGCAGCTCGCGCGCTGAGCGCGACCGGCCGTCGGCGAGCTCGGCGACGCGCAGCCTCGCGCGCACGCGGCGAAGCCCGACCGCATCCAATCCGCCGTACGGCGTCACGAGCGCGTCCGCCAGCGCGTCCGGATCGCGCTCCGCCGGAGCCGTCAGCGCCAGCCGGACGAGCCCGACCAGGTCGCGCACGACGGACTCCCTGCCGAGCGGCCGCGGCACGCTCGCGGCGCGCGTGGGCACCTCGCGCGCCGCGAGCTCCACCTCGAGCTGGGCGATCTGGCGGGTGTCGTGGGCGATCACGGCGAGCGCGCTCCACGGCATCCCCGACATGACGTGCCACTCGCGCAGCGTGCGTGCGATGCGGTCGACCTCTTCGAACGGCGAAGCCGCGATGATCGTCGTGACCGAGATGTCGTCGTCCACCGCCGGGCCAGGGGCACGGCGGTGGTCGACGCGACTTCCCGCGCCGATCGACGCCGTGACGGTGCGGGTGAGGCGCGTGAGCGCGGGCGAGGCGCGATGCGGGCGGTCGAGAACGTGGACCGCGCCCAGCAGGCCGATGAGGTCGTCGAAGAGCTCGGGCCCCGCGCCGCGGAAGCCCCCCGAGCCGATGTCGGGGTCGCCGAAGGCGAGCACCGCGAGCCCTCGTCGCCGGGCCGCGTCGAGCAGCGCGATGCCGCCTCGCGTGAGCTCCTGTGCGTCGTCGACGAGCACGACCCGCAGCGCCGCGGCAGGTCCGATCCGCTCGGGGGCCGCGGTCGCGAGCAGCACCCCCGCCTCGCGCACGAGCTCGGCCGGATCCCGGTGGGCCGGCCGCATGCGCGCGAGCGTGTACCGGTACTCCTCGAACAGGGTGGCGGCGGCGATCCACGACGGCCGCTCGTGCAGAGCGCCGAGCCGCGCGAGGTCGGCCGGCAGGAGGTCGAGCTCGGAGCACTGCGCGTAGAGCGCCCGCAGCTCGGCTCGGAACGCCCGCGAGCGCCGCACCTGGTCGCCGAGGCTCTCCGGCCAGCGGGGGCGTCCGGCGGCGGCATCCTCTTCATCTCCGGCGAGCAGCTCTGCGATGATGCGGTCCTGGTCGCCGGCCGTGAGCAGCTGGGGCAGCGCGTCCTTCGCCGAGACGGCGGCAGAGCGCACGAGCTGGAAGGCGAACGAGGCCGTCGAGCGGGCGAGCGGGCCGGGCGTCGCGAGGTCGAGCCCGCCGCCGAGTCGGTCGCGCAGCGCGGTGGCGGTCTGCCGTGTCGGCGTCAGCACGATGATCTCGTCCGGCGTGACCACGCCCTGCGCGAGCAGTCGCTCCACGCGCGCGACCAGCGCTGTCGTCTTGCCCGTGCCGGGGGCGCCGACCACGACGCCGGATGCCTCGCGCGGCAGCTCGACCAGCGCACGCTGACGCTCGTCCAGCGCGAGCGCCGCGCCGGATTCCGCCCTCGACACCATGTCCTCGACGGTACCGCCCTCGCCCGACATGGACGTTCGCCGACAGCGTGCGCCGCGCGGCCGGAGCCTCTGCAGGGGTGTCGTAGAGTTGCCATGCGCACCCGCACCGCGGGTCGCAGCGCAGGCGGATGCCTGCAGCGCAGGCGAGAGTCCGCCCCGCACGAGGAAGGCAAGTCACGTGGAGATCCGCATCGGCATCGCGAACACCGGCCGCGAACTCAGCTTCGAGACGAACGAGGCCGCTGCGGCCGTCAAGAAGTCGATCTCGACGTCTCTCGACGCGGGCGCCACGCACATCAGCTTCACCGACAACAAGGGCAACTCGTACATCGTCCCCACCGGCGGACTCGCCTACATCGAGCTGGGCACCGAAGAATCCCGTCGCGTCGGCTTCGTCGCCTGACCCGGACACGGCCGTGCAGATCCTCATCGCCCTGATCGTCGGCGCCGTCATCGGTCTCGGCATCCACCTCCAGCTCCGCGAGCGCGCCACCCGTGGCGTCGTCCTCGGACCCGTCATCGGCGCGCTGTCGGCGGGACTCGCGTGGATGCTCCTCACCTGGGCGGGCGTCGGCATCGACACGCCATGGCCGTGGCTCTCGGCGATCGTCGTGCCGATCGCGGTCACCTATCCGACGCTGATCGTGCTGACCCGCGTCCGGCTCGCCCACGACACCCGCGAGCGCGCGCGACTCAAGATCAGCTGACCCCTCCGGCCCACGGAGGCGGGAAGAACGGCGGATGCCGCGGCCTACGCCGCGAGACCCATCGCGTCCATCCGCCGCGAGTGCGCAGCCATCAGCTCGGTGAACACCGGCTCGACCTTCTCCTCGTCCTCGGCGCCCAGTGTCGCCGGCCGCAGCGCCGCCCGCGCGATCAGCAGCGTGTCGCCGACCAGGCGTCTCCCCCAGAGCGCCAGCAGCGACTTCCACTCCGGATCGCTCTCGATCGTCGCGGCGATGATGTCGACGATCGCCTCCCGGTCGTTGTCGCCCTGGAGCACGCGCGCGACGCGACGACCGGTCTCGCCGTAGCTCGCCGACAGCGCGAGATAGAAGTCGTCGAGCATCCCCGCGGTGATGTGCACCGCGAGCATCGTCTCCTGTGAGCGCACGCCGTGCGTCTCGCGCCGGAAGGCGTCGAGCGGCTCGCGGAACGGGAGCATGACGTCGGTCGGGTCGTCACCGCGATCGCGGATGAGCGCGACCAGCGCTTCGTGCTTGGTGAGCGCGGCCCCCGCGGCACGGGACAGCGAGTCCTTCTGCATCAGCTCCGGCGTCGAGGCGATGAGCTCGCTCAGCGTCTCGAAGAACCCGAGCTGCAGGTAAGCAGCCTGTCCGAGGAAGGTGTCGATGTCGGGCGCGAGCTCCTCGAAGTCCACCCGGGTCGCGTCGCCGGCATCGCCGCGGGAGCGCAGCTTGAGAGCGCGCTCGCCCTTTCTCGGGCGCTGCCAGAACCACGTGACCACGGCCCCCAGCATAAGGGTCGGCCTCCGCGCCGACCGTCGGGACGTCATCCGGACGACCGCCCGGTATCCTGGGAGGGTCCCCGGCGACGGATCGGGGCCCCCGCGCCTGTGGCTGAGTGAAGGGCGTGGACCATTCCCACCTCCCGGGCGGCATCTCACCGCCCAGACAGGCATTCATCGTGACGACCTTCGCCGAACTCGGCGTGGACCAGGACATCGTCGACACCCTCGCCGCCAAGGGCATCGTCGACGCTTTCCCCATCCAGGAGCAGACCATCCCCCTCGGCCTTCCCGGCCAGGACATCATCGGCCAGGCCAAGACCGGCACCGGAAAGACCTTCGGCTTCGGCATCCCTGTCGTGCAGCGCCTGGGTCTCGACCCCGCGCCCGGCGTCAAGGCGCTCATCGTGGTGCCGACGCGCGAGCTGTGCGTGCAGGTGTACGAAGACATCGACATGCTGACCTCGGGCCGCAGCACGAGCGTCGTCGCCATCTACGGCGGCAAGGCCTACGAGGGCCAGATCGAGCAGCTGAAGGCCGGCGCGCAGATCGTGGTCGGCACTCCTGGCCGTCTCATCGACCTCAACAACCAGCGCCTCCTCGACCTGTCGCACGCGACCGAGGTCGTGCTCGACGAGGCCGACAAGATGCTGGACCTCGGATTCCTCCCCGACATCGAGAAGATCTTCCAGAAGGTGCCGCCGGTCCGCCACACCCAGCTCTTCTCGGCGACGATGCCCGGCCCGATCGTGGCGCTGGCACGCCGTTTCATGTCGAACCCCATCCACATCCGCGCCACGGACCCGGATGAAGGCCTCACCCAGGCCAACATCCGCCACCTCGTCTACCGGGCGCACTCGCTCGACAAGGACGAGGTCATCGCGCGCATCCTGCAGGCCGACGGTCGGGGCAAGACCCTGATCTTCACGCGCACCAAGCGCGCGGCACAGCGTCTGTCCGATGAGCTCGGCGACCGCGGGTTCAACACCGCGTCGGTGCACGGCGACATGAGCCAGGAGGCGCGGGAGCGCTCCATGGCCGCCTTCAAGGCCGGCAAGCGCGACGTTCTCATCGCGACGGATGTCGCCGCCCGCGGCATCGATGTCAACGACGTCACGCATGTGATCAACCACACGATCCCCGACGACGAGAAGACCTATCTGCACCGGGCCGGCCGCACCGGCCGCGCCGGCAAGACCGGGATCGCGGTGACGTTCGTCGACTGGGAGGACCTGCACAAATGGGCCCTCATAAACCGCGCACTCGAATTCGGTCAGCCGGACCCGGTCGAGACATACTCGTCGAGCCCTCACCTGTTCGACGAACTCGACATCCCCGCCGGGACGAAGGGGCGCATCGCGACGGCGCCGAGGACCCAGACCGTGAAGACCCAGAACCCTCGCGGACAGCAGCCCGAGCGCGCGGCGGACGCCGCGGCCGAGGGGTCCGACGAGAGCGGCACCCGTCGCCGCCGTCGTCGTCGCGGAGAGGCGAGCCCCGTCGGCTCGACGTTCGCGGAGGGGTCGGAGGCCGGTGCGTCCGGAACCGCATCGTCCGAGGCGGCCGAGAACCGCGGCGCCGACGGCGCCGGCACGCACGACGGCGCGGGCAAGGAGCACCACGACGGCAAGCCGGCGCCCGCCCGCCGCCGTCGCCGTCGCCGCGGGGGCGCGGTCGGGTCCGCGGGGATCTCCGCCGCCGGGGCCTGAGCCTCGGCATCCGTCGCCGGATCAGGCGGTGCGCCGGACTCACCCCGACGCCATCCGGCTAACCCCGATTCGGCGGTCAGGGGTAGACCGGCGCGGTGCCGGTCGCCGCATCGATGATGCGTTCCACCATGACGTCGTCCGTGGTGTTCTCGCCCGGCTGGTTGGGCTTTCCCAGTCCGTGGTAATCGCTGGATCCGGTGACGACGAGGTCGTGCTCGCGGACGATCCGCCGGAGGGTCCGGATGCCGCTCTCGAGGTTCTCGCGATGAGCCAGTTCGAATCCAGCGAGGCCGGCCGACAGCATCCGGTCGAGAAGATCGGCGGGCAGCACGCCGGCGCGACCCGCCGGATGCGCGATGACGGCGACTCCGCCGGCGCCGACGACGAGCCGCACCGCGGTCACCGGATCCGGCGCGAACAGCGCCACGTAGTAATCGCCCCGGGGATTCAGGATGCTCGAGAAGGCCTCCGCGCGGTCGCGCACGAGCCCCCGGGCGACCAGCGCGTCGGCGATGTGCGGTCGACCGACCGTCGCGCCGGCGGAGGTCTGCGCGAGGATGTCGTCCCAGTGCAGGTCGTAATCGCGCGCGATGCGATCGGCCATGAGGCGCGCGCGGTCCAGCCGCGACGAGCGGATGCGGTCGGTCATCGCGCGGAGCCCGGCCTCATCGGGATCGACGAGGTACGCGAGCACATGGACGCTGCGCCATTCGTGGCGGGCCGAGAGCTCCATGCCCGGCAGGAACGTCATGCCGAGGGATGTCGCGGCCTCGGCCGCCTCGGCCCAGCCGGACGTCGTGTCGTGGTCGGTGAGCGCCGCAGTGCGCAGCCCGTGTCGGTGGGCGGCCGCCATCACCTGCGCCGGGGACTCGGTGCCGTCGGAGTGGACGGAGTGCAGGTGGAGGTCGCTCGGGCCTTCGAATCGACGCGTCCCCTGCACGTGTCGAGCGTAGCGTGCGAGGTCGCATCGACCTGGTCTCACGGCATCCGCTCACCGGCGAAGGAAACCCGCCGCGCACGGCGCGCGCAGTGACGGATCTCCCAGACTGCTGACATAGAGTCGCGGTCGTGCTTCGCCTCGTCGGAATCCTGGTGACGGTGCTGTTCGCGATCGGAGCAGCCGTCCTCACCTGGCCGTCGTTCTTCCGGGTCGAGAGGCACTATCCGGTCGCCCAGATCGTCTCGTTCCGGGGCCTCGTCGTGCTCGCCTTCGCGGGAGTGCTGATCGTCGCGCTCCTGCTCGCGATCGCACGGCCGGTCCGCGGCTTCGCGCTCTCGATCGCCCTCATCGCAACGGTCGCCGTGATCGTCGGCGGTGTGACGATGGTCTCGCGAGGCCTCGGCACCGATGCGCTCCCCGCCAAGACCGCGAGCAGCATCCGCGTCATGACCTGGAACACGGCCGGCGAGGCGACCTCGGCGAAGACGGTGGCGCAGATCGCGGTGGCGATGGATGCCGACATCGTGACCCTGCCCGAGACGACCATCAACACCGGCGAGCAGGTGGCCCTCGCCATGCGGGCACTCGGACACCCGATGTGGGCGCACCACACGGAATACGGCACCGACGGCTGGGATGCCCGGTCCACCACGCTGCTCATCTCGCCGAAGCTCGGGGACTATGCCGTGATCAAGTCCTCGCAGGACGGCTCCAGCAACACCTCGACCGTGCCGAGCGCGGTCGCGATGCCGACATCCGGCAACGGCCCGATCGTGGTCGCGGCGCACGCGGTCGCCCCGCGCCTGAACTACATGCAGCACTGGCGCGACGACCTGCAGTGGCTGGCCGACCAGTGCGCCGACAAGAACGTGATCCTCGCCGGGGACTTCAACGCGACCCTCGACCACATGGGCGCGCTGGGGGTCGACGGCGGCACGCTCGGCCGCTGCCACGACACCGCCAGCGAGACCGGCAACGGCTCGGTCGGCACGTGGGCGGTCGACATGCCGGCGCTGCTCGGCGCGCCGATCGACCACGTCATGGCGTCGTCGGGATGGAAGGCCACCGGCTCGCTGGTGCTTCGCTCGCTCGCCGACTCGACGAGCGACCACCGACCCCTGATCGTGCAGCTGGAGCCTGCCGGCTGACGCGGGCGCCTCGCGCACGCGCGTGCGAGACTGGACGCATGAGCACGACAGCTGACAGCGACACGATCGCGCAGACCGAACCCGAGAAGACCTCCACCTCCGTCAACCGGCGTCAGCCGTACGGCCAGGGCTTCCTCGACACCATCTCCACAGGCTGGGCGGAACGCCCCGACTCCCCTCCCGCGCAGCGCGAGCAGGCCGCCTTCGCCGCCGCTCGCCGTGACGCGGTGTCGGCCGCCTTCGCCGGCAAGCGCCTCGTCATTCCGGCCGGTGACCTCAAGCAGCGCAGCAACGACACCGACTACCCCTTCCGGGCCCACTCCGCGTTCTCGCACCTGACCGGGTGGGCGGCGGACTCCGAACCGGGCTCGACCCTCGTCTTCGATCCGCGCCCCGAGGGCGGGCACGACGTCACGCTCTACTTCCGCGAGCGCGCGGATCGCACGACGCCGGAGTTCTACTCGAACGCGTCGATCGGCGAGTTCTGGATCGGGCCGCGCCCGCCGCTCGCGGGGGTCGCATCCGACCTCGGTGTCGCCACCGCTCACATCGACGCCTTCGAAGCGGCCGAGGACGACCTGGTGGTGGATGTCGACGAAGACCTCACCCGGTTCGTGTCCGAGCTGCGCCTGCTGAAGGATGCATACGAGATCGCCCAGATGGAGCTCGCGGTCGAGGTCACCGCGCGCGGATTCGACGACATCGTGTCGAATCTCCCCGCGATCATCGAGCACCCGCGCGGCGAGCGCATCGTCGAGGGTGTGTTCCATCACCGCGCGCGCAGCGACGGCAGCACCGTTGGATACGACACGATCGCGGCATCCGGTCCCCACGCGTGCTACCTGCACTGGACCCGCAACGACGGCGCCGTGGTTCCCGGAGACCTCATCCTCATCGACGCGGGCGCCGAGGTCGACAGCCTCTACACCGCCGACATCACGCGCACCCTGCCGGTGAGCGGGACCTTCAGCGAGATCCAGCGCCGTGTGTACGAGACGGTGCGCGAGGCCGCGGATGCCGCCTTCGCGGCGGCGAAGCCAGGGGTTCAGTTCCGCGCGGTGCACGAAGCGGCGATGCAGGTGATCGCGGCGCGGGTCGCCGAGTGGGGTCTGCTGCCCGTCACCGCCGCGGAGGCGCTGGATGCCGACTCCGGCGGGCATCACCGCCGCTACATGGTGCACGGCACGAGCCATCACCTCGGCATCGACGTGCACGACTGCGCGCAGGCCCGCCGCGAGATGTACTACGACGGGATCCTCGAGCCGGGGATGGTCTTCACGATCGAACCAGGGCTGTACTTCCAGATCGACGACCTCACGGTCCCGCAGGAGTACCGCGGCATCGGCGTGCGGATCGAGGACGACATCCTCATGACCGGAGACGGACCGGCGAACCTCTCAGCCGGGATCCCGCGCACGGCCGACGAGGTCGAGGCCTGGGTCGCACGACTGAGCCCCCCTGGTCGTTGAGCGAGCGCCGCAGGCGCGAGCAGAAGCGCGCCGGACAGACATACAGCGCTCCCCCGTCGTTCACCACGAGGCCGACCCTGTCGGGCACGTTCGGGATGTCGGCATCCACCCACTGGCTGGCGACCGCGAGTGCACAGGCGGTCCTCGAACGCGGCGGCAACGCCTTCGACGCGGTGGTAGCGGGAGCCTTCGTGCTGCACGTCGTCGAGCCCCACCTCAACGGCCCGGGAGGCGACCTCGTCGGCATCTTCGCGACGGCGGATGCCGCGGCCCCCACCGTCCTGATGGGCCAGGGCCACGCGCCTGAGGCCGCGACGATCGAGCGATACCGGGCCGAGAACCTCGAGCTGGTGCCGGGCGCGGGCGGTCTGGCCGCCGCCGTCCCCGGCGCCGTCGATGCGTGGCTGCTGCTGCTGCGCGACCACGGCACGTGGGAGCTCGCCGATGTGCTGGCCTACGCCATCGGCTACGCGCGCGACGGGCACGCGCTGGGACCTGGTGCCGCCGCCACGATCGGCCGCGTCGCGCAGCTCTTCGCGGACGACTGGACGACATCGGCCGACCTGTGGATGCCGACGGGCGCCCCGCCCGCCGCGGGGACCGTCGTGCGCAATCCGGCGTACGCGGCCGTCCTCGACGGCCTGGTGCACGCGTCGTGCACCGTCCGCGACGATGGTCCGGTCGGGCGCGCTGCCCGCATCGATGCGGCGCGACGCGAGTGGAAGACGGGGATCGTCGCCCACGAGGCATCCGCGTTCCTCGCCCAGCCGCACCGTCACTCCAGCGGCGGCCTGCACGCCGCGGTGATCACCGCCCAGGACTTCGCCTCGTTCGATGCGGGCTACGAGGCCGCCGTCACCCGGGAATTCCGCGGACGCACGATCGCGAAGGCGGGAGCGTGGACGCAGGGGCCCGCGATCCTCCAGACGCTCGGGATGCTGGATCCCCTTGCCGACGGGCTGCTCGACCCGTCGAACGAGGCGGGCGCGCACACCATCCTCGAGGCGCAGAAGCTCTCGTTCGCCGATCGCGACGTGTGGTTCGGCGACGACGACGTCGACGTGGACTCGCTGCTCGCGGACGACTACCTCGACGAGCGGCGATCGCTGATCGGGGACGCTGCCGCGACGACCTTCCGGCCCGGCGCGCCCGCGGGGCGCGCTCCTGTCCATCCGCCGCTGCGTACGACCGCCGTCTCCGCCGCGGGCACCGGCGAGCCGACTGTGGCAGTGCCCAAAGGGGCTCCGCCCCAAACCCCCGGCTTGCTGACGCGCGCCACGGGCGAGACCCGCGGCGACACCTGCCACATCGACGTGATCGATCGGTGGGGCAACATCGTGTCGGCGACGCCGTCGGGCGGCTGGCTGCAGTCGTCGCCGACGATTCCCGCGCTCGGCTTCTCTCTCGGCACCCGCCTGCAGATGACGTGGCTGGAGCCCGGCCATCCGTCCGCGCTGCAGCCGGGTCGCCGTCCGCGAACGACGCTGACGCCGACCCTCGTGCTTCGCAACGGCGTTCCCGAGTTCGCGATCGGCTCGCCGGGCGGCGATCAGCAGGACCAATGGCAGCTGCTCGTGCTGCTGCGGATGATCGTCGGCGGATACACGCCGCAGGAGGCGATCGATGCTCCTTCCCTGCACACCACGGCACTGCTCGACTCCTTCTGGCCCCGCGGCTGGACGCCTGCCGGCGCGGTCGTGGAGGACCGCCTGGGCGACTCGCTGATCGCAGGACTCGAGCGGCGCGGTCACGAGGTGACGCGTGCCGGCGACTGGGCGCTCGGCCGGGTGTCGGCGGTGGGACGCGACGCAATCTCGGGGCAGCTGTGGGCGGCATCCAACCCGCGCGGCATGCAGGGGTACGCCGCGGGGCGGTGACGCCCCGGACGTGCCCGCTCGCCTACCTGGCCGGAGTCCGCACGCGCATCCACTCCGCCACGAGCGGAGCGAGCGAGGCCCCGATCTCCGCCGCCGGGCGCTTCTGACCCTTGATCTCGAACGAGTGGCCGCCGCCTTCGATCCACGAGAGCGTGGCATCCTGACAGCCCGCCACCGCCTCCTCGAGCTGAGCATGCGGATCGACGAACGGATCGTTGGTCCCCTCGACGAACAGCTGCGGCGGGGCCACGTTCGGAAGGTGCGCGGCGCGCGCCTTCGCCGGCTCACCCGGCGGATGCAGCGGGTAGCCGAGGTACACGAGTCCCGCGGGCGGGATCGACCCGTCGGCGGCGGCCATGGATGCCATCCGCCCGCCGTACGACTTGCCCGCCGCCCAGACCGGCACCCCCTCGACGAGCGCCGCGGCGAACCCCGCCGCCGCGGTCCAGGTGGCGATCGCGTGCGCGGCGGGTCCAGGCATCCGTCGGCCCAGCTCGCTGTAGGGGAAGTTGAACCGCACCGTCGCGACGCCGAGCTCGTTCATCGCGCCGGCGAAGCCGAGGAGGAACGGATGCCGATACCCGGCGCCGGCGCCGTGCGCGAGCGCGAGCGTCGCCCATGCGTCTACGGGCACGCTGCTGTCCGCGGACACCTCGACCGTCCCTGACGGCAGTGCGACGGCGAGCCGGTGCCCGGCAGGGGCGACGGGATCCATCGTCAGCGTTCCGGCGACGCGGACGGACCGGCCTCTTCCGGGGCGGCGGACGGACCGGCGCCTTCCGGCGCCTCTGCTGTCGTCGCAGGGCCGCCGATCTCGACGTCGCCCGGCTCGCCCTCGGGGATGGGCTGCTCGCCCGGCTCGCCCGCGACGGCTACGCGCTCGCCGAAGCGGGGCGGCTCGGTCGCCGGGGTGCCCGGAACCGGGGGCGCCGCGTCCGGGGTGGGCGATGGCGCCGGCGTCCCGAGCACCTGGCGCGCGCGCTGGATGCTGCCCGCCCCGACGGTGACCTCGTAGCGATCCGCGACGACCTGCATCACCGATGCGAAGTCCCGCCGGCGGCGTACGAAGGAGTAGGTCACGATGCTCAGCAGCATGCCGATGGCGATGCCCACGAACAGGACGCCGACGAATGCCTGAATCGGCACCGACGGCGAGCCGATCACCAGGACCGCCGAGAACAGCAGCCCGAGCAGCATGCCGTTGATCGCCCCCGAACGGGCCGCCGAAGCGTAGCCGAGACGACCCGTGACGCGCTCCACCGACCGCAGGTTCTGACCGACGATGGCGATGTCCCGGGCCGGGATGTCGGCCGCGATGAGGGTCGAGACGGCCTTCTGCGCCGCCTCGTACGTGGGGAAGCTCGCCACCGCCTGGCCGACCTCGTCACGGCTCTGCGGCATCCTCCCGCCCATCATGCTCATGTCTCCATCCTTCCACGGTGTGCGGGCTACGCTGGAACGCGTGAGCACGCAGAGGGTCTTCGTCGCGCGCCTGTCGGGGTGTTCCGTCTTCGACCCCGCGGGTGATCGCCTCGGCAAGGTGCGCGACGCCGTCGTCATCTACCGCAAGGACGATCCGCCCCGCGTCGTCGGCCTCGTCGTCGAGATTCCCGGCCGTCGCCATGTCTTCGTGTCGATCGGACGCGTCACCTCCATCGTGACCGGGCAGGTCATCACGACGGGCCTCATCAACGTCCGCCGGTTCCAGCAGCGCGGCGGCGAGGTCCGCGTCATGGCCGAACTCGTCGGGCGCCGGGTCCACCTCGTCGACGGCTCCGGGAGCGCCGTGATCGAGGACGTCGCCATCGAGCGCAATCGACTCGGCGAATGGGATGTCGGTCAGCTGTTCCTGCGTCGGCCCCGGACCAGCGCTTCGCCCTTCGCCAAAGGACCGACGACGTTCGCGTCGTGGTTCGACGTCCGCGAAGACCAGGCTCCCGGCGAGGCGCAGTCCGCCGAGCAGCTGGTCGCGACGTTCGCCGACCTCAAGCCCGCGGACCTCGCCAACACCCTCCTCGACCTGCCCGACGAGCGCATGATCGAGGTGGCGGAGGAGCTCTCCGACGAGCGGCTGGCCGACGCGCTGGAAGAGATGCCCGAGGACGAGCAGGTGCACATCCTCGAGCAGCTGGGCGACGAGCGCGCCGCCGACATCCTGGATGCGATGGAGCCCGACGACGCGGCGGACCTGCTCGGACAGCTGACCGAAGAGCGGTCGGAGGAGCTCCTCGACCTCATGGAGCCCGAAGAGGCCGAGGACGTCCGCGCCCTGCTGAAGTACGGCCCCGACACCGCGGGCGGCCTCATGACGAGCGAGCCCATCGTGCTGTCCGCTGACGCGACCGTCGCCGAGGCGCTCGCGCTGATCCGGCGCCACGAGCTGCATCCCGCCCTCGCGGCGGCCGTGTTCATCACGCTGCCGCCGTTCGAGACGCCGACCGGGCGCCTCCTCGGCACGGTGCACTTCCAGCGCATGCTGCGCTATCCCCCGCACGAGCGACTCGGCGCGATCATCGACGACACCCTCGACCCCGTTCCGGCGACCGCGTCGGCTGCCGAGGTCGCCCGGATGCTCGCCAGCTACAACCTGGTCTCGCTCCCCGTCGTCGACCAGGCGCGCCGGCTCGTGGGCGCGGTGAGCGTCGACGACGTCCTGGACTACCTGCTGCCGGATGACTGGCGGTCGCACGACGAGGACGTTCTGCGTGCGGAATCGGTCCCGACGACCACCGCGAGCATTCCGAGGAGGCGCTGATGGCACGGCAGTCGCGCCAGGTGTCGTTCGACGCGCCTCGCGGTCGCGGCGGGATGCTCCAGCGCACCCCGCAGCCTTCGCGGGATCGATTCGGCCGGTTCTCCGAGGCCTTCGCGCGCGGGATGGGCACCTCGGGGTTCCTCCTCGGGATGACGATCTTCGTCCTCGTATGGCTGAGCTGGAACATCTGGGCGCCGCCGCAGTACCAGTTCGACCCCGCGGCCACGAACTTCACGCTCCTCACGCTCATCCTGTCGCTGCAGGCGTCGTACGCGGCGCCCCTCATCCTGCTCGCGCAGAACCGCCAGGACGACCGCGACCGCGTGCAGATCGAGCAGGACCGCCAGCGGGCTGAGCGCAACCTCGCCGACACCGAATACCTCGCCCGCGAGATCGTTGCGCTGCGGATGGCGCTGACGGACGTCTCCGATGAGGTCGTCACGCGCGAGGTGCTCCGCAGCGAGCTCAGGGCCGCGCTCGAACGCGTCGACGCGCGGGCGGAGCCTGCCCCAGACGGCGCGACCCGATGACGGATTCCCTCGAGGCCGCCGTCCGGCGTGCCGTCGACGCGGTCGTCGATCCGGAGCTGCGTCGGCCCATCGGCGAACTCGACATGGTGCGACGCGTCTCGGTCGCCGGCGGGGTGGCCGACGTCGGAATCGTCCTCACCATCGTCGGATGCCCCGCCGCGGACCGCATCTCCCGCGATGTGCGTGCGGCTGCGGCATCCGTCGACGGAATCTCGGATGTCGCGCTAGACGTCGGCGTCATGTCGGCGGATGAGCGCCGGGCACTCACCGAGCGGCTGCGCGGAGGGCGCGCCGCCCGCGAGATGCCGTTCGGTCCCGCAAGCCTCACCCGCGTGATCGCCGTGACCAGCGGCAAGGGCGGTGTGGGCAAGTCCACCGTCACCGCGAACCTCGCGGTCGGGCTCGCCGCACGTGGCCTGGCCGTGGGCCTCATCGACGCCGATGTGCACGGCTTCTCGATCCCGGGCCTGCTCGGTCTCGTCGCCGCCGACGGCAGCGTGCCGCAGCCGACCCGCATCGACGATCTGATGCTGCCGCCCGTCGCCCACGGCGTGAAGGTGATCTCGATCGGCATGTTCCTGCGCCGCACCGGCGCGGATGCACCCCTCGGCGCGGTCGCTTGGCGGGGTCCGATGCTGCACCGGACCGTGCAGCAGTTCCTCACCGACGTCTACTTCGGCGATCTGGATGTGCTGCTGATCGACATGCCGCCGGGAACGGGGGATGTCGCCATCTCGGTCGGGCAGCTTCTCCCCCACGCCGACGTCCTCGTCGTCACCACGCCGCAGGCCGCGGCATCGGACATCGCGGTGCGGAGCGGGCTCGTCGCGCGCCAGACCGGGCAGCGGATCGCCGGCGTCGTCGAGAACATGGCGGCGATGACGCTCCCGGACGGCTCGACGCTCGAGCTCTTCGGCTCGGGCGGCGGCGCTGCTGTGGCCGCGGCGCTGTCCAAGGGCACCGACCCGGTGGAGCTGCTGGCCTCGATCCCGCTCAGTCCGGTGCTGCGCGCCGATGCGGATGCCGGCATCCCGGCCGTCGTCGCGCATCCGGACGATCCGGCCTCCATCGCGATCGAGGGCCTTGCGGCGATGATCGCGGCGTCGCCACGAGGACTTTCAGGTCGTTCGCTGCCGATCCGACCGAGCTGACGGGGTCGATCCGCGGGTCAGGTCGCCTCACCGTCGAACGGCGGGACCTCACCCGGGATGAATGGCGTGGGGACAGGACCCTGCTCAGCCGGCGGAGACGGCGTCGGGCGCGGCGGCACCGGGGTGTCGTCGAGCAGCGCTTCGCGGATGATGCGGCGCGGATCGTACTGACGGGGGTCGAGGGTGCGCCAGTCGAGATCCTCGAAGTCGTCGCCCATCTCGTCGCGCACGCGCGTCTTGGCGGTCGTCATCCACTCGCGTGCGCGCTTGGTGAACGTCGCCAGCGCCTCGGCGTAGCGGGGCAGTCTCTCGGGTCCGACCACGAACGCGGCGACGACTCCGATCAGCAGCAGCTTCTCGATCGTCAGGCCCAAGAACATGAGATCAGGTTACCGCCGCGCCTGAGCGGCCGGCGCACGGGGGCCGCGTAGGCTGACCGCGGAGGACAGATGGGCGAGCAGGACGCGAACTACCGGTTCGCCGCGGAGGCGACGATCGAGCCGGACCACATCTCCCGAGCCCGGGCGCACGCCCTCGAAATCGGCGCGGGACCCATCAGCCCCGGTGTCGGCGCGCAGTGCGCGGTGATCGCCGCCGTCTCGCAGGCGCTCAACATCGTCGAGATCGGCACCGGCGCGGGCGTGTCGGGGCTCTGGCTGCTGCACGGGTCGCCGCGGGCGACCCTCACGACCATCGACAACGAACCCGAGCATCTCGCCGTGGCACGGCAGGCCTTCCTCGACGCCAAGGTGCCCGCGGCCCGCGCGAGGTTCATCACCGGACGCGCTGCCGAGGTGCTCCCCCGCATGAACGAGGCGTCGTACGACATCGTGCTCGTGGATGCCGACCCGGAGGGCGTCATCGAATACGTCGAGCACGGCCTGCGGCTGGTGCGGGCAGGCGGCACGGTGCTCGTGCCGCGCGTGCTCGCGGGCGGAGCAGTCGCAGATCCCGTCCGACGCGATCCCGTCACGACCGCCTACCGGTCGCTGATCCAGGAGACCCAGGCATCGTCGGCCGTGATCGGAGCCCTGTCGATCGTCGGCGAAGGACTGCTCCAGCTGACGACCGTCGCGACGGACTGAGTCGGCACGGCGGTCCCGAGAACGCCAAGAACGGTCGATCCGAAGATCGACCGTTCTGCGGTATGCGCGGCTCAGGCGGGCTGTACGACGCCGCCCAGCACGTCGTAGAGCTCTTTGGCCTCGGCGTCGTTGACCGAGACGACGAGGCGTCCGCCACCCTCGAGCGGCACGCGCACAATGATCAAGCGGCCTTCCTTCACGGCCTCCATGGGTCCGTCTCCGGTTCTCGGCTTCATCGCTGCCATTGCGGCTCCTTTTCGTCGGGGTCTGTCACCCAAGTTTATCGTGCGCCCGCGACGGGGGATAACCCGACCCCCTCGCCTGTGGAACCACGAACCGAGCCGGCATCCGGATCCCCTCGTCAGGGCACCTGCCAGATCGTATTCCCCAGCGAGTACATGTTGTAGATCCACCACCACTGCAGGACCAGTCCGACCGTGAGGACTCCCGCGCGCCAGGCCGTCGATCTGGGCAGCGCGAACGCGCCCCACATCGGAGACAGCGGCACGAGAAGGCGGAAGATGCTCGACTGCGGAAAGAACACCAGCAGCAGATAGACGAGGTAGCTGGCGCTCCACAGTCGCAGTTCTACGCCGAGGCGCCGGACATGCGGCTCGAACAGCAGCAGGGCGGCGATCGCGGCGACGCCGGCCCCGACCAGGACGAACCCGGCGACAGGGCTCAGCCCCCACGTCGTGCCGAACCAGAACGAGATGCCCGCGCCGAACCCCTCGAACGGCAGGAAGGCCGCGTCACCAAGGATCCAGTTGCGCCGCCAGGCCAGTTCGGTCGCGAGGTAGGCACCGGAGTCGCCCGTGACCCAGCCCGCCAACGTCTGCCAGGCGAAGCCGGCGACCACCGCCAGCAGCCCGAGCGCGACGATGTGGACCACCTCCGGCGTATGGAGGGGCTCGCGGCGCCGCGAGAACCAGCGCCAGAGGCCGAACAAGCCGAGGAACAGCGCGAATGCCAGCACGCCGGGGCGCGTGAACGCCATGAGCGGGATCAGGATGTACAGCCACGCGTATCGCCGGCGGATCACGCACCACAGTGCGAGGAACAGCCAGAGCAGCGCGAGCGACTCGGCGTACCCCACCTGGAAGAGCGCGGCGAGCGGACCGGCTGCGAAGAAGGCCACCGCCCACAGGGCCGAGCCGGAGTCCATCCGGTCGCGCATCATCCGGTACAGCACGACGGATGCCGCGTACCCCGCGGCGAGCGAGACCAGCAGCGCTCCGACCACCCACTGGCCGCCGAAGGGCAGCGCGACGAGCTTGGCGAGGTATGCGTAGAGGGGCATGAATGCCCACTGATTCTCGGCGATAGCGCCCGTGTCGGTGACCGGGAGATCCGTCGGGTAGCCGTTCTCGGCGACGAACCAGTACCATTGGGCATCCCATCCCAGGATCAGATCGCCGATCCCGGCCTCGGGCCCGAACCGCGACCCGAACCCCGACAGGTCCGCCGCCACCAGCAGGAACACGGTCGTGATGACACGGGCGCCGAAGTAGACGATCGCGACCCTTGCCGGCGCAGGAAGCCTCCCCCACGCGCCGCTGCCGGCTTCCGCGACGATCAGCGACCCGTCAGCCACGCCCTGAGACCCTGTTCGACGGCGTCGACCTGCGCGAAGGACACCCGCTCTTCGTCATGATGCGCGAGCAGCGGGTCTCCGGGGCCGTAGTTGACGGCCGGGATTCCGAAGGCGCTGAAGCGTGCGACATCCGTCCACCCGTACTTCGGTCGCGGCTCGGCGCCGACCGCCGCCACGAACTCCCGTGCGAGCGGGGCGTCGAGTCCCGGGCGGGCGCCGAGCGCCAGATCGACGATGTCGACCTCGCAGCCGGCGAACACGTTGCGCACGTGGTCCTCGGCGCCTTCGGCATCGCGGCTCGGCGCGAACCGGTAGTTGACCTCGATCTCGCAGAGGTCGGGGATGACGTTGCTCGCGACCCCTCCCCCGATGCGGACGGCGTTGAGCCCTTCGCGGTACACCAGCCCGTCGACGTCGATGGCCGCAGGCTCGTACGCGGCGAGGCGCGACAGCACCGGCGCCGCCTTGTGGATGGCGTTCTCGCCGACCCACGAGCGCGCACTGTGGGCCCGCACGCCGGTCGTCCGGACGATGGCGCGGAGCGTGCCGTTGCAGCCGCCCTCGACGGTGCCGTTCGAGGGCTCGCCCAGGATCGCGAAGTCCGCGGCGAACAGGTCGGGGCGGGTGCGGGCGAGCCGTGTCAGCCCGTTGAGGTCGGCATCCACCTCTTCGTGGTCGTACCACATCCACGTGATGTCGACCCGGGGATCGGCGAGCTCCGCCGCGAGCTTCAGCTGCACGGCCACGCCCGCCTTCATGTCCACAGTGCCCCGGCCCCACACGTACGGCTCGCCGTCGATCAGGATGTCGCGCGTCGGCACGTTGCCGTTGATGGGGACCGTGTCGATGTGTCCCGCGATCGCGACGCGCTGCGCGCGTCCCAGGTCGGTGCGCGCCACGATGGTGTCGCCGTCCCGGTACACGTCCACATGAGGCAGCACCTGCACTGCGGCGTGGATCGCGTCCGCGAGCGGGGTCTCATCGCCCGAGACGCTCGGGATGTCGCAGATCGTCCGGGTGAGGTCGACGGATGTCGCGGACAGGTCGAGCGCAGGCATTACCCGAGTCTATCGAGCCGACCTTGCGAGCCCGGCTTCGCTACGGTGGAATCCATGAGCGAAGAGCGATGGGTGTGGGGCGTGGGTCTCGCGACGATCGCCGGGGACGACACCGTCCTCGACACGTGGTACCCGACCCCCGAGGCAGGACGGATCCCGCTCGGGTTCGACCCTGCGATCCCTCCGGACGACCTCGACCGGCTCGCCGTCCCCGACGCACGACGCGCCGTCACCGTCGAGATCGTGGCCATCGAGATCGACCTCGACGCGGCGCCGGTCTCGACATCCGATGCCTACCTGCGACTGCACGCGCTGTCGCACCGGCTCGTCCGACCGAATGACGTGAACCTGGACGGGATCTTCGGCCACCTGCCCAACGTCGCCTGGACGAACGCGGGGCCGATGCATCCGGCCGACGCGACCCGGCTGCGTCCCGTGCTCGCCCGTGACGGGATCCAGGTGCAGGGACTCGACAAGTTCCCGCGCCTGCTCGACTACGTGACCCCGCCGGGGGTGCGCATCGCGGACGCGAGCAGGGTGCGGCTGGGCGCCTACCTGTCTCCGGGCACCACCGTCATGCACGAGGGGTTCGTCAACTTCAACGCCGGCACGCTCGGCACCTCGATGGTCGAGGGACGCATCTCGCAGGGGGTCGTCGTCGGCGACGGCAGCGACATCGGCGGCGGCTCCTCGATCATGGGCACGCTGTCCGGCGGCGGCGCCCACAAGGTGTCGATCGGCGCGCGCACGCTGCTCGGCGCCAACGCCGGGATCGGCATCTCCCTCGGCGACGACTGCGTGGTCGAGGCCGGGCTCTACGTCACGGCCGGATCGAAGATCGTCCTCGCCGATGAGGCGCCTCGGGCCGACGGCTCAGCGCCCGTCGTCAAGGGCGCCGAGCTGTCTGGTCGCGACGGCATCCTGTTCCGTCGCAATTCGCTGACGGGCGCCATCGAGGCGGTCCGCCGCGCCGGTGTCGGGGTGATCCTGAACGAGGCGCTTCACGCGTAACGGACCGCCGGTCAGAGCACCCGTGCAGCGCCGTCAAGGCACCCCCTCGCACGCCGTACGCCTAGGATCAACCCCATCGGCTCGCTGTTCGAAGGAGACACCGTGGGCAAGCGGATGAAGAAGACGCTGTACGAGCGGGAGCTCAAGGTGCTTCAGGCCCGGCTCGTCGACATGCAGGCGTGGGTCCAGTCCACCGGCGCGCGGATCGTCGTCATCTTCGAGGGGCGGGATGCCGCAGGCAAGGGCTCCACGATCAAACGCGTGGTCGAGTACCTCAACCCGCGCGTGACGCGCATCGCTGCGCTTCCTGCGCCCACCGAGCGCGAGCGGACGCAGTGGTACTTCCAGCGCTACATCTCGCACCTCCCGGCGGCGGGCGAGATCGTCCTGATGGACCGCTCCTGGTACAACCGGGCGGGCGTCGAGCACGTCATGGGCTACTGCACGAATGTGCAGTACCACCGGTTCCTGCACCAGGCGCCCATCTTCGAGCGGATGCTGGTCGAGGACGGCGTCATCCTTCTCAAGTACTGGTTCAGCGTCTCGGATGTCGAGCAGGAGAACCGATTCCGCTCTCGGGCCGAGGACCCGATGCGACGCTGGAAGCTCTCGCCGAACGACGTGATGTCGATCACCAAGTGGGAGGACTACTCACGCGCGAAGGACACCATGTTCGTCCACACCGACATCCCGGAGGCGCCGTGGTTCGAGGTGCGTTCGGATGACAAGCGCGCGAGCCGGATCAACATGATCTCGCACCTGCTGTCGCGGGTGCCGTACGAGATGGTCGAGCGGGATGAGGTGGACATCCCGGCAAGGCCCGCGCCCGGCGGGTACGAGCGGCCGCCGCGCAACGTCGAGAACTACGTGCCGGATGTCGCGTCCGACTTCGAAGCCCGCTCTGGGTCCAGCCGGTAGGCCCTCACGAGCGCCCCGCGCTCCCGTCGTGCGGGGAGGCTAGGCGATCCCGGGGTAGTCCCGGCGCTCCGCGCCCACGTACAGCTGCTGCGGACGGCCGATCTTGGTCTGCGGGTCGCTCTGCATCTCGCGCCAGTGCGCGAGCCAGCCCGGAAGCCGCCCGATGGCGAACAGCACCGTGAACATCCGCGTCGGGAACCCCATCGCCTTGTAGATGACCCCCGTGTAGAAGTCGACGTTCGGGTAGAGACGCCGTTCCCTGAAGTAGTCGTCGGCCAGCGCGATCTCCTCGAGCTCTTTCGCGAGGTCGAGGAGGGGGTCGCGCACGCCCAGCGCCTCGAGCACCTCGTCGGCGGACTCCTTGACGAGCTTGGCGCGCGGGTCGTAGTTCTTGTAGACCCGGTGGCCGAAGCCCATCAGCTTCACGCCGTCCTCCTTGTTCTTGACCCGCTCGACGAAGCGCTGCACGCTCTCGCCGGATTCCCGGATCTGGGCGAGCATGTTCAGCACGGCCTCGTTGGCGCCGCCGTGGAGCGGCCCGTACAGGGCGTTGATGCCCGCTGAGATCGACGAGAACTGGTTTGCACCGGTCGATCCGACGAGACGCACCGTCGAGGTGGACGCATTCTGCTCGTGGTCCTCGTGCAGGATCAGCAGGCGCTCCAGGGCACGGGACATCACCGGGTTGATCTCGTACAGTTCCGACAGCACGCCGAAGTTGAGCTTCAGGAAGTTGTCGACGAAGCTCAGCGAGTTGTCGGGGTAGAGGAAGGCCTGGCCGATGCTCTTCTTGTGCGCGTACGCCGCGATGACGGGCAGCTTCGCGAGCATGCGGATGGTGTTGAGCTCGACGTGCTCGGGGTTGTTCGGGTCGGACTCGTTCTCGTAGTAGGTCGAGAGCGCCGCCGTCGCCGAAGACAGCACCGACATCGGGTGCGCGGTGGAGGGGAGCGACGAGAAGAAGCGCTTGAGGTCTTCGTGCAGCAGCGTGTGGTGGCGGATGCGGTCGTCGAACTCCTCGAGCTCCTTCGCAGACGGGAGGTTGCCGTAGATCAGCAGCCAGGCGACCTCGAGGTAGGTGCTGTTCTGCGCGAGCTGCTCGATCGGATAGCCGCGGTAGCGGAGGATGCCGTGATCGCCGTCGATGAACGTGATGGCCGACGTCGTGGCGGAGGTGTTCACGAATCCGTAGTCGAGCGTGGTGTGCCCGGTCTGCCGCGTGAACGTCGAGATGTCGACGCTCGGGACGCCGTCGGTGCCCGGCAGCACCGGGAATTCGGCGGTCTTGTCTCCGATCGTGAGGGTGGCTCTGTCCTGCTGGGTGCCCGCGTCGCTCACGGCGCCTCCTCGCGATTTCTGGTCGTGCCGGGGGTGTCGCCCGCTCCTGGACGCGCCTTTCGGCCGCTCGGGGAGTCGGCGCGGGACGGGGGGATGCCGCGCCGCCGCGTCCCTACAGCCTAGTGCTCTGCCACGCCTACTGCCGACAGAGCCAAAGGCCTGCGGCATCCCATGGAGGAACCCTCACGAAACCGCGCGCAGCCGCTCGGCGGCGGCCCCGATCCGTTCATCCGTCGCGGTCAGCGAGAGACGGACGTGGTCGGGATGGTGGATGCCGTAGAAGTGCCCGGGACCCGCCAGGATGCCGAGATCGGCCAGCCGGCCGAGACTCTCCCACGCGTCGCGGCCCTCTGTCGCCCACAGGTAGAGACCCGCGTCCGAGGCGTCGATGCGGAATCCCGCCTGTTCGACCGCGGGCTTGAGCAGCGCGCGGCGGGCCCGGTAGCGCTCCTTCTGCGCCGCGACATGCCCATCGTCGCCGAGCGCGGCGGTCATCGCGGCCTGCACCGGCGCCGGCAGCATCAGGCCCAGGTGCTTGCGCGACGCGACGAGGCGGCCGACGAGGTCGGGATCCCCTGCGGCGAACGCCGCCCGGTATCCCGCCAGGTTCGACTGCTTGCTCAGCGAATACACCGACAGGATGCCGCGCAGCTCCCCCGCCGTGACTCGCGGGTCGAGGGCCGACGGGATGAGCTCCGTTTCCCACGGAGCCTCCCAGCCGAATTCGGCGTAGCACTCGTCGGACGCGAGCACCGCGCCGAGTTCGCGCGCCCGGGCGACGGCCGCGACCAGTGCCGCAGCATCCAGCACCCGCCCGTCGGGGTTGCCCGGCGAGTTCACCCAGACCAGCCTGGTGTTCGCGGGCCACTCGGCAGGCTCATCCGCCGCGAGGGGGGTTGCGCCGACCAGGCGGGCGCCCACTTCGTAGGTCGGATATGCGGCGCGCGGATGCACCACGACATCGGCCGGCCCCAGGCCGAGCAGCAGCGGCAGGAGTGCGACGAGCTCTTTGGAGCCGACCGTGGGCAGGATGCTCGCCGAGGTGAGCCCGGGCACGCCGCGCCGCCTGGCGTACCATGCGGCGATCGCCTCGCGCAGACTCGGAGTGCCGACGGTCTGCGGGTAGGCGTGGGCGTCGGTCGCGGCCGCGAGTGCGTCTGCGACGACACGCGGCGTCGCGTCGACGGGCGAGCCGATGGAGAGGTCGACGATGCCGCCGGGATGCTGTGCGGCGCGCGCGGCGTACGGCGCGACCGAGTCCCACGGGTAGTCGGCGAGGTCGGCGACCCCCATGTCAGGGCCTCCGGTGCGCGGTGCGCGTCACGGCGCCTGGGGCGGCAGTGCGTCGATGACCGGGTGGTCCTTGTGGATGACGCCGACTTTCGCCGCGCCGCCCGGAGAGCCCACGCCCTCGAACCACTCCACATTCGCGGTGTAGTAGTCCGACCACTCGTCGGGCAGGTCGTCCTCGTAGTAGATCGCCTCGACCGGGCACACCGGCTCACAGGCGCCGCAGTCGACGCACTCGTCCGGGTGGATGTACAGCATCCGATCGCCTTCGTAGATGCAGTCCACTGGGCACTCGTCGATGCACGCGCGGTCCTTGACATCGACACACGGCAGGGCGATCACATACGTCACGGGCTCAGTCTAGTTCCCGCGCACCGAGCGGATGCGGTCGGGCCACACCACCGCGACCACCACCAGGACCGGCACGGCGATCGTCCACACCGTGCCGAGAGTCGTCTGCGGGACGATCACCGAGCCGCCAGGACCCCGCCCCGAGAACACGAAAGTGGCCGCCACCATGCCGAGCCCGGTCGCCAGGACCGCCCACCGGTCACCGGTCAGGAGGCGCACCGCCAGCAGCAGGGCCGCGCAGCCGACGACGGCGAGGACGAGCCCGAGGGGGAACCAGCCGACCTCGAAGGAGTGCGCGATCGTGCCGGCGAGGCCGTAGACCGCCCCCACCACGAAGGCGATGAGCCAGGTTCCGAGACGTACCAGGACCGAGGGGCGCATTGCTCGACTCTACCGGCGCCGACGGGTCAGGCCGCCCAGCCCCAGAGTCGAAGAAGCGCCGCGACGAGCGCCGCTGCGGCGACCACGACGAGGAACGGTGCGCGCAGCAGCAGCAGTCCTCCGGCGACCAGCACGGCAGGCAGCCGGGCGTCGACGACGACGGCTTGACCGGCGCCGAACGTCTGCACCGCGACGAGCGCGGCCAGCAGCGCTACCGTCAGAAGGTCCGCGATGCGGGCCGGACGGGGCGCTTCGAGCCATCGGGGCGGGACGAGGTATCCGAGCGTCTTCAGCGCCACGCACACGATCGAGGCCGACAGGATCGCGGTCCACATCGTCATGGCAGACCCTCCCGTTCTGCGACGTCCTCGGGCTCCTCCGGAGCAGCGTCAGGGGCCCCGAGCCAGTTCGTCCAGCCGACGACGATCGCGACGAGGGCGGCGACGATGACCGGGATGCCGGGCGTCAGCGCCGGTGTAAGAATGGTGGCGATCACCGCAGCCGCGACACCGACCGCGATCGGCTGGCGACGGCGCAGCCGCGGCCACAGCAGCGCCAGGAACGCGGCGGCGGCCGCGGCATCCAGCCCGTACGCCCGCGGGTCGCCCAGCACATCGCCGAGAAGCGCGCCGGCGAGCGTGGAGATGTTCCAGCCGACGTAGATCGCGAGCCCCGTGACCCAGAAGCCCACCCGCCGGGCCCGCAGCGTGCGCTGTGCGAGCGACACCGCCGTCGACTCGTCGATCGTGAAGAGCGCGGCGGCCGCGCGGCGCCAGAATCCCGCGCCGATGACGGGCGACATCCGCATGCCGTAGGCGACGTTTCGGACACCGAGCAGCGACGCCGAGGCGATCGCGGCCGGAGCCGCGACGATGCCGCCTGCCCCGATGACCCCGGCGAAGGCGAACTGCGATCCGCCCGTGAACATGAACAGGCTCATCACGCAGGTCTGCCAGACGTCGAGTCCGGCCGCGACGGCCAGCGCGCCGAACGAGATGCCGTACGCGCTCGTGGCGAGGGCGACGCCGAGACCCTGGCGCACCGCGCGGCGGGCTTCGCCGGCGCTGTGCGCGCCATCGAACTGCGGGTCGAGGGTCACCCGCCCGATGCTACCGAGCGCGCGGACCGGAGTTGTGGTTCCACCGCGAGGTCTGTGGCCCGCGTGCTTCCGACCCAGCCGTCCCTGCGGCGACTCTCCCGCCGCTGCGCGGCATGCCCGCTTCCACGAGACATTCCCCCGGCGGCCTTCGGTCGCCTCCCGCCAAACCCGATGCCGGCTCGTGGAAGCGGGCATACCGCTCCGCTGGTTGCCGCCGGGTCCAAGCCGTTTCGTCTCCCTGCGCTCGCTCAACGACCCGGGGGACGACGCGCACACAACGCCCCGAGCCTGCGGGGCGGTCAGGCGTTGGCGTCCTGGCGCTTGACCCGCGCGGTGGCACGAGCGCGAAGCGTCTGGTCCAGTTCGACCTTTCGGATGCGCACCATCTCAGGAGTCACCTCGACGCATTCGTCGTCGCGCGCGAACTCCAGGCTCTCCTCCAGCGAGAGCCGGCGCGGCGGCGTCATCGACTCGAACGTGTCGGAGGTCGACTGACGCATGTTCGTCAGCTTCTTCTCCTTCGTGATGTTCACGTCCATGTCGTCGTTGCGGGAGTTCTCACCGATGACCATGCCCTCGTAGACCTCCTGCGTCGGCTGCACGAAGAACGACATCCGCTCCTGCAGCGCGATGATCGCGAAGGGGGTGACCACCCCCGAGCGGTCGGCGACGATGGAGCCGTTCTGCCGCGTCACGATGTGACCCGCCCACGGCTCGTAGCCGTGCGAGATGGCGTTGGCGATACCCGTGCCGCGCGTGGTCGTGAGGAACTCGGTGCGGAAGCCGATGAGCCCGCGCGAAGGCACGATGAACTCCATGCGCACCCAGCCGGTGCCGTGGTTCGTCATGCCCTCCATGCGCCCCTTGCGTGTGGCGAGCAGCTGCGTGATCGCGCCGAGGTACTCCTCGGGAGCGTCGATCGTGAGGTGCTCGAACGGCTCGTACGTCTTGCCGTCGATCTTCTTCGTCACCACCTGGGGCTTGCCGACGGTCAGCTCGAAGCCTTCGCGGCGCATGTTCTCGACGAGGATCGCGAGGGCGAGCTCACCGCGGCCCTGAACCTCCCACGCGTCGGGGCGGCCGATCTCGACCACCTTGAGCGAGACGTTGCCGACCAGCTCGCGGTCGAGGCGGTCCTTGACCATGCGGGCCGTAAGCTTGTGCCCCTTGACCTTGCCGACGAGCGGAGAGGTGTTCGTGCCGATCGTCATCGAGATCGCGGGGTCATCCACGTGGATCTGCGGCAGCGGCCGGACGTCCTCAGGATCGGCGATGGTCTCGCCGATCGTGATGTCCTCGAAGCCGGCGATCGCGACGATGTCGCCGGGGCCCGCGCTCTCGGCCGGGTAGCGCTCGAGAGCGCGGGTCTTGAGCAGTTCCGTGATGCGGGCGTTGTGCGTCGAGCCGTCGTGACGCACCCACGCGACCGTCTGCCCCTTCTTGAGGGTGCCGTTGAAGACGCGCAGCAGCGCGAGCCGGCCGAGGAAGGGGCTGGAGTCGAGGTTGGTGACCCACGCCTGCAGCGGAGCGTCGTCGTCGTATGCCGGGGCGGGCACGTGCTCGAGGATCGCCTCGAACAGCGGCTCGAGGTCGTCGTTGTCGGGCAGCTCGCCATTCGCAGGGCGGGTTCGGGATGCCGCGCCCGCGCGTCCGCTCGCATAGACGACCGGCACGTCCAGCAGAGCGTCGACATCCAGGTCAGGCACGTCGTCGTGGAGATCGGACGCGAGGCCCAGCAGCAGATCGTGCGCTTCCTCTTCGACCTCGGCGATCCGCGCGTCGGGGCGATCGGTCTTGTTCACCAGCAGGATGACGGGGAGCTTCGCCTCGAGCGCCTTGCGCAGCACGAATCGGGTCTGCGGCAGCGGCCCCTCGCTCGCGTCGACGAGCAGCACCACGCCGTCGACCATCGACAGGCCGCGCTCGACCTCGCCGCCGAAGTCGGCGTGGCCGGGGGTGTCGATGACGTTGATGGTGACGGGCACGTCGGTATGGACGCCGTTGTAGGTGATCGCCGTGTTCTTGGCGAGGATCGTGATGCCCTTCTCACGCTCGAGGTCGTTCGAGTCCATGGCACGCTCTTCCATGTGCTCGTGCGAGCCGAATGAGCCGGTCTGGCGGAGCATCGCGTCCACGAGAGTCGTCTTGCCGTGGTCGACGTGCGCGACGATCGCGACGTTGCGGAGGTCCGGACGGAGGGCGCGCGCCATGGGAGGTTCCTTGCGAGTGGGGAGACGGCCCGGATGCGGGCCGTCTCCAGTCTACCGGCCCCGCCTGCCTGCTTCCTGTGTCCGCCGGCCTGCGGGCGTCAGCTGTCGCCTTGGTTCCTCCTGCGCTCGGCCTCTTCGCGCTCCTCCGCCGCGAGCAGTTCCGCGCGCGCCTCGCGGCGCACCTTCTGCTCGGAGGGGTCGGGAATCGGCACCGCCGCGATCAGCCGCTGCGTGTAGGCCTCTTTCGGCGCTCGCAGGATCTCGTCGCGCGTGCCGAACTCGACCAGGTGCCCGTGGTGCATCACGGCGATGCGGTGGGCGAGCAGGTCGACGACCGCGAGGTCGTGGCTCACGAAGAGGCAGGCGAACTGGAGTTCCTGCTGGATGGACTGCAGCAGCTCGAGGAACCGGGCCTGCACCGAGACGTCCAGGGCGCTGGTGGGCTCGTCCGCGATGAGCAGTGACGGGTGCAGGGCGAGGGCTCGGGCGATGCCGACACGCTGGCGCTGCCCACCGGACAGCTCGTGCGGGTAGCGGTTGCGGAACGTGCGTGGCAGCTCCACCTGGTCGAGCAGCTGCTCGACCCTGCGGTCGAGATCCCTGCCCTTGGCCTCACCGGCCAGCAGCAGGGGCTCGCCGATCGACTGGCCGATCGGGAAGCGCGGGTTCAGCGAGGAGCCCGGGTCCTGGAAGACGATGCCGGTCTGGCGGCGGATGTCGCGCAGCTCGCGCCCCGATGCTTTGCCGACATCCCGGCCGTTGACCGTGAGGGTGCCGTCAGCCACGGGGAGGAGTCCCACGGCGGCCCGGCCGATGGTCGTCTTGCCCGAGCCCGACTCGCCCACGAGTCCGACGATCTCTCCGGGGTTGATCTCGAAGGTGACGTCGTCGACGGCGCGGAAGGCGGGGATGCGCCCGTGCTTGGGGTATTCGATGCCGACACGGTGCAGCTTCAGCACCGGCTCGAGGTGCTTCTTCTCGGCCTCGACGAGCGCCTCGGTCACCTCGACCGTCGCGACGCCGAGGTGCGGCACCGCCGCCAGCAGCTGCTGTGTGTAGGGGTGGTCGGGCGCCGTGAAGATCTTGTGGATCGGGCCGGCCTCGACGATCTCGCCGTCCTTCATCACGATGATCTTGTCGGCGAGGTCGGCGACGACCCCCATGTCGTGGGTGATGAGGACGATCGCGCTCTTCAGACGGTGGCGGAGGTCTCGCATGAGATCGAGGATCTCGGCCTGCACGGTGACGTCCAGCGCAGTGGTGGGCTCATCGGCGATCAGCAGCACCGGATCGCAGGCGATCGACATCGCGATCATGGCGCGCTGCCGCTGGCCGCCCGAGAACTGGTGCGGATACTTGCGGAACGACGTCTCGGGATCGGGCATCTCGACCATCTCGAGAAGCTCGATCGCCCGCTTCTTCGCGTCGGCCGGGCTCATCTCGAGGTGCAGTCGCAACGTCTCCATGATCTGGAAGCCGACCGTGTACACCGGATTCAGCGCCGTCATCGGCTCCTGGAAGATCACCGCGACGTCATTGCCTCGCACATTGCGCAGCTGACGGTCGCTCAGGGCCAGCACCTCGCGGCCGCGGAGCTTGACACTGCCCGACGTGCGCGAGTTGGACGGCAGCAGTCCGAGCAGCGCCATCGAGCTGGAGCTCTTGCCCGAACCCGACTCGCCGACGATCGCGAGCACCTCGCCCGGCCGCACGTCGTACGTCATGTGGACGGCTGCGGGGTACCACGTGCCATCGACCCAGAAGTCGACTCCGAGGTCCGTCACCTCGAGGATGGGGACCTCGCTGGTCGCGTCGCGGCCGAGGGTGGTCACTGTGGTGTCGGTCATGCGGCTTTCCAATCACGGGCGCGCACGTGCGGCATCCCGATTCTGTCTGAGAAACTCGAAGCATGGATGCGAACGGGAACGACCGGATGATCAATGCGTCGACCGACTCGAAGACCCTCCGTCCGCGTTTCGGCAGGGTGCTGGTGGTCGTCTGCGGCGCGATCGCGCTGCTGTTCCTGGTCTCGCTGGCCTTCACCGGCATCGTAGCGCTGCTGCGCTTCGGGGCGCTGGCGATCCTGGCCGAGTATGTGATCTGGATGCTGTACTGGGCCCCGTGCGTCACGATCGCCCCGTCGGGGGTCATCGTCCGCAACGTCGTGCGCGAGCACGAGGTGACGTGGCCCGCGATCGAGCGCATCGACACCAAGTACGCGCTGCAGCTGTTCACCGCCGGCGGCACGATCACGGCGTGGAGCGCGCCCGCGCCGGGACGTCACGCCACGATGAGGGTCGCGTCGCCCGAGCTGAAGGGGCTGCCCGAGTCCACGTACGCCGCCGAGCGGAGCATCCGCCCGAGCGACATCCCCAGCTCCGAATCGGGACTGGCCGCGCTCTACGTGCGCCGGTTCTGGGAGCAGCTGCGTGACGGCGGATTCCTCGACAAGGGCGTCGAGGGCACCGGCGTTCGGACGCACTGGCTGCGCGGCGAGATCGTGACGGTCAGCGTGCTGGCTGTCGTGGCCCTCGCTGCGCTGCTGCTCGTGCCCTGAGTACTCCCCCATCACGAGCCGCCGGCGGTCTTCGCGGCTTCCTCGGCGGCGAGCTTCGCCTCGGCGATCTGCTTGGCCTCGGCCTCATCGGCCTTCTTCTGGTCGCGGGTCGCGGTGTTGGCCTTCTCGCGTGCCGCGGCGGCGGACTTGCGTGCCGCAGCGCCGAGCGCGCGCTTCTGGCGCGGGTCGAACGCGTCGCGCAGGCCGTCGCCGATGAAGTTGATCGTCAGCGCGATGGCGATGATGAAGATGGCCGGCCAGAAGAACAGCCACGGCCGCGTGTCGAATGCCGCCTGGTACTGGTAGATGATCGAGCCGAGCGAGACATCGGGCGGACGCACGCCGAAGCCGAGGAACGAGATCGCCGCCTCGACGAGGATCGTGGCCGACATCAGCAGCGTCGTGTTCACGACGATGACGCCGATCGCGTTCGGCAGGATGTGCACGAACATGATGCGCGAGTTGCTGGCACCCGCCACGCGGGCGGCATCCACGAACTCGCGCTCACGAAGTCCCAGCACGTCACCGCGGACGAGCCGGGCAAGGCCGGTCCACGATGCGAGACCCAGGACGATCGCCAGGACGATCGAGCCGTTGGCGCCGTACTTGTATCCGAGCACGGCCGTCAGCACGATGAGCGGGATGATGATCACGATGTCGGTGATGCGCATCAGGACCGTGTCGGTCCAGCCGCGGAAGAAGCCCGAGATGGACCCCATCAGGACGCCGATGAGCGTGGCGACGATTCCCACGACGAAGACGATCATGAGCGACTGCTGCGCGCCGCGCATGACGAGTGCGAACACATCTCGACCCAGGTCATCCTGACCGAACGGGTGGATGCCGAAGTTGAACGGAACGATCGTCCAGGTCGGGTGACCGCCGTTGACGATCGGCGCGAGCTCGGTGTAGTCCCACATCCACCAGCCCTGGATGCGGAAGCCCCACAGGGTGAACCCCTCTGAGGTGAACGCCAGGAGGATGATGAAGACCAGGATGAACAGCGAGATCATCGCGCCGCGGTGGCGGAAGAAGCGCCGGCGGACGATCTTGCCCTGACTGAGGCCCTCGACCTCTTTCAGCTCGATCGCGTTCTCGGACGCCTCGATATTGCCGTCGGTGCGCGCGTTGAGCTCTTCGACGACGTCGAAGCTGATCGGAGCGTTCTGATCACCCAGATTGGGCTCGTTCGTGCCGGGGTCCAGGTGGAGGTCGGGAGTGCGGCTCCCGGGCGGTGGCGGCGGAATGCTCATACGGTCACCCGGATTCTGGGGTCGAGGGCGGAGTATGCCAGGTCCGCCAGGATGTTGAAGGTGATCGCCACGGCGCCGGTGACGAGGAAGAACCCCATCACCGGGTTGACGTCGACCTGCTTCAGCGCGTTGTTGAAGAGCACACCCATGCCCTTCCAGCCGAAGATGGTCTCGGTGATGATCGCGCCGCCGATGAGGCCGCCGACGTCGAAGGCGACAATCGTGGTCAGCGGGATGAGCGCGTTGCGGAACGCGTGACGCATCACGACAGTGCGCTCGTTGACGCCCTTCGCGCGCGCGGTGCGGATGTAGTCCTGGTTCATCACATCGAGCAGGTTCGCCCGCGAGTAGCGGCTGTACGCGGCGAGCGAGATGAGCATCAGCGCGAGCGTCGGCAGCATCAGGTGGGTCAGCGAGTCCAGCGAGAGGATCCAGAAGCTGCTGGTGGCCTCGGCCAGATTCGGGGTGACCGCCCCGACGGTGCCGATCGGGCGCCCGTTGATGTAGGAGCTCTGCGTGTACACCGGCCAGGCCTGCATGAGGCGGTCGATGACCAGGAACCCGCCCGTGAAGAACGCGGTGATGGCCCCCGTGCGAGCGGACTGGCCGGGGTCGTACCCGCCGTACAGGCGACCGATCAGCGCTCCGACGACGATGGCGATGATGCCCGCGAGGAGCAGGGTCCAGAAGTTGAAGACGTCGGAGACGAGCATGAACGGGTAGTACAGCACCATCCCGAGCGCCCCGACGGTGATCGCCGTGTACAGCGACTTCTTGTTGGACGAACCCGCCGTCAGCAGATGGACGAGGATGCCCGATCCGATCGACAGGATGCCGACGCCGATGACGCCGAGCCCGGGATAGTTCAGCCAGTCGGTCAGCGAGATGACCAGGAGGAACGAGAAGGTGGCGAGCGTCGCGATGCCGAAGACGAGCCACCGCCGCCTTGCGGGGCCGCCGATGATCCCCATCCAGATCACTCCGGCCACCAGGGGCAGGATTATCAGAGCCCACCACGGTATGTACGGGTTCTGGAGGAAGTCGTTGAACGCGATGCCCACGTAGGCCTTCAGCACCACGGCGATGAAGAACGACGGAAGCGAGAAGCACAGGAACGCCAGGAAGGTGACCGAGTAGTCGTAGCCGCTGTACTGGCGGAGTGCGGAGGTGATGCCGATCAGGATGCCGAGGGTGACGGCCAGGAGCAGGCTCAGGGTGAGCAGCTGGATGGTGACGCCGGCAGCGTTGGCGACTTCGACGTTCACCGACTGACCCTGGAGGTTCACGCCCAGATCGCCGTGGAGCACATCGCCGAGCCAGATGAAGTACCGCGCCGGTGCAGGTACGTTCAGGTTCAGCTCGATGATCCGCTGCGCGATGAGCGCTTCTTTGTTGCGTGCGGTGCTGGTGCGCAGCTCCGCGAGGGGGTCGCCGGCTGTCGCGGTGAGCACGTACACGATGTACGAGGCGGCGAAGAGCACCAGCACGGACGCGATGAGTCGGCGGGAAAGGAACGTCAGCATGGCGCACCACCCCTGTGTGACTGCGATCGGATGACGATCATGGGATTCCTTCGGAGAAGTCCGGTCAGAGGCCCGGTGCGTGGGTCGCATCGAGCTTCGCTCGCAAGAGGCGCCGAAGGCATTCGCCCTCGGCGCCCCTTTACGAGCATTGTGTCACCGGCTCGCGGCCGGGTACACAGGGTCCGTGAACCCGATTGCTACTTCTTGAGCTCCCAGTCGAAGAAGTTCCAGAACACGTTCGGCACCAGCGGGGAGTACTTGACACCCGTGACGCTGTTCGAGTGCGCCGTGACATCCGGGAACTGGAAGATCGGCAGGCTGTACGCGTCCGTCCACAGCTGCTTGTCGATCGTGGCGAGGTCTGCCTTCTGCTGCGTCGCATCGAAGTTCGACTGCACCGAGTTGTAGGTGTCGTCGACCAGCTTGCTGGAGTAGCCGTTGAAGTTGTTGCCGCCGCCGGTGATCAGCTGCGACTGCGCGCCGAGGACCGCGAGCGAAGGGAAGGACCACGCGAAAAGGATCGCGTCGTAGCTGCCGTTGCCCAGGAGCGACGACCAGTTGTCGTCACCCTTGTCGATCACGTTGAAGCCGGCCTGCTTGGCAGAGGCCTGGATGAGCGCGAACTCCGAGGCACGACGCGTGTTGCTCTTGCCGTACATGAACCGGACGTCCACCGGGGTGGTGACGCCGGCCTCGGCGAGAAGCGACTTGGCCTTCTCGATGTCGGTCTTGGCGTACACGTCCGAGCCGTTCTGCGCGACGGATGCGTCGTACCCGTCGGCACCCGGGAGGAATACCAGCGAGTTCATCGGCTTGGCGTCAGGCTGGATCGGCTGGATCAGGTTCGTGATGATCTGATCGCGCGGGATCGTGAGCAGGAACGCCTCGCGGACCTTCTGCGCCTTGGCGGCGTCGCCGCCGTAGGTCTTCGGGTCGAACGGGCCCCCGTTGTTGATCGTCGGGTCGACGTGCTCGTACGTCGCAGCGGAGTCCGTGGAAGTCGTGACGTCCTTGAGCCCCTTCAGCGCCGCCACGGTGTCAGAAGTCGCCTGGCCGTAGATGACCTGGATCTCGCCGTTCTGCAGTGCCTGCACCTGAGCGGTGGGGTCCTGGATGAAGCGGAACGTGATCTTCTCGAGGTGGGGCATCGGACCCCAGTTGTAGTCCTTGTTCGCCGAGAGGGTGATGTACTGATCCTTCTTGGCGGCCGACACGATGTAGGGACCGAAGGACAGGTAGAGGTTCTTGTCCTTGGGCATGTCGGTCCAGTCGAATCCGGTGCTCCACGCGGCGGCGACCTTCGTCAGCGTCGCGGTGTCGTCATCCTGGATCGCCTTCACGAACGCGTCGTTCGCCTTGTCGCCGGTGACGTTCGGGAACGCCGCGGTGTAGGCGGCGTGAGCGGCGATCGGCTGCACGGCGAGGTTGAGCTCCCAGTCGATGTAGGGCTTCGAGTACACGACGGTGAGCGTGCGGCCGTCGTCGCTGATCTTCGGGGTCTCGGTGATCAGGTCGGTGGTGCCTGAGCTCGCCGACGCGAAGTTCACGCCCTTGGTGTCGTTGTACTTGCTGTTGCCGTCCGCCCAGGCGAGCAGCAGGTCGGCAGCGCCGACCTGGACGCCGTCGGACCACTTGACACCCTTGTTGACGGTGTACTTGATCGTGAGCGGGTCATCGCTGACCTTCTCGTACGTGCCGAACTTGGTGTTCTTGAGGAGCTTGGGCGTCGAGTCGTAGTAGTTGAAGCCCAGGCCGGTGCCCGTCATGTAGGTGATGTTGCTGTTGTACGTCGAGTTGCCGTTGCCGGACGACGAGTTGTACGACGAGAACGAGCTGTTCTGGGCGACCGTGACGGACGTGCCCTTCGCGATGGTGTCCCCGCCACCGCCTCCGCCGGTGCTGCCGGAGCAGGCAGAGAGTACGAGAGCCGCTGCGGCCGCGACTGCGACCAGCGCTCCCACGCGTGATTTCTTCAATGGTCCTCCTGTGCAAGGGGTGTATGCGCCCATGACGAAACATCGTTCGTTCGTGGACACGGATAGGGAGACCCTAAGTAAACTTGGTGCGTTGGTCAAAACGATCGGCCAAAACGTTACAGATCCTTAACTCAACTGCACGCGGACGTGGCATTCTGACAAGGTGAGCGCCTCAGACAGCACGAACGTTGTGGCATCCCCCCAGGTCGACCGTGCGCGCCTGTGGTGGGAGATCGCGATCGTCCTCGCCCTCTCAGTGGGCCGGTCGGCGCTCTACTCGGTCCTGGCCCTCGTCCAGGCGCTGGGCCGGGAGCAGTCGCTGGGCGATCAGTCGGCGTCGCTGAATCCCGCCGCGAATGCCCAGGCGTTCTGGGACGTGCTGTACCAGTTCCTCGCCCTGTTCTTCAGCCTTGCGCCGATCGCCCTCGCGATCTATCTGCTCTGGGAACCCGGCGTCAGTGCTTTCCGCCGGATCGGGCTCGATTTCCGTCGATTCGGCAGGGACGCCGGTCTCGGCGTCGTTCTCGTCGCCGTCATCGGGATACCCGGGCTCGCGCTCTACGCCGGAGGGCGGGCTCTCGGCATCACTGTTCAGGTGGACGCCGCTCCGCTCGACCCGTCGTGGTGGACAGTGCCGCTCCTGCTCCTGTCGGCCCTGCGTGCCGGTCTCACTGAAGAGGTCATCTTCATCGGGTACCTCTTCGACCGGCTGCGACGCCTCGGCTGGGGATGGTGGACGATCATCCTCTCCACCGCCGCGCTGCGCGGCATGTACCACGCGTACCAGGGCATCGGCCCGATCTTCGGCAACTTCGCCATGGGGGTCGTCTTCGGGTGGTGCTACCGCCGCTGGGGCCGGGTCATGCCTCTCGTCATCGCGCACACGTTGATCGACATCATCGCGTTCGTCGGGTACCCGCTCGCCGTGGCCCTCTGGCCCGGCCTGTTCGGCCCGCTGCCCTCGCCGTCCCCGTCCCCGTCCCTATCGCCCTCGCCCTGACCTCCGTCATCCGAGGAGAGCGCGACGTCAGGCGAAAGCCTCGATCGGCGGGCACGCGCACACCAGGTTCCGGTCGCCGTAGGCCTGGTCGATCCGGCGCACGGGTGGCCAGTACTTCGACCGCACCAGCGTGTGCACCGGGTATACGGCGATCTCGCGCGAGTACGGATGGGTCCACTCGCCCTCGATGACGGAGGATGCCGTGTGCGGCGCGTTCACGAGCGGGTTGTCGTCTGCCGGCCACTGGCCCGCGGCGACGGCGACGGCCTCGGCCTTGATCGCGATCATTGCCTCGATGAACCGCTCGATCTCGGCGAGGTCCTCGGATTCGGTGGGCTCGACCATGAGCGTGCCGGCGACCGGGAACGACATGGTCGGCGCGTGGAAGCCGTAGTCGATGAGGCGCTTGGCGACATCGTCGACGGTCACGCCGGTCGCATCCCGCAGCGGTCGCAGGTCGAGGATGCACTCGTGCGCGACGAGGCCGTCCTCGCCGGTGTAGAGCACCGGGTAGTGGTCGCGGAGGCGCGCAGCGATGTAGTTCGCGGCGAGCACCGCAGCGGCGGTGGCCGAGCGCAGCCCCTCGGACCCCAGCATCCGCACATACGCCCACGAGATGGGCAGGATGCCGGCCGAGCCGTGCGGGGCCGCCGACACGGGTCCGCCCTCGAACACGCCACCGGCATGGTCCTTGCGCTGCGAGAACGGATGCCCCGGCAGGTGCGGAGCGAGGTGCGCCTTCGCTGCGACCGGTCCGACGCCCGGCCCGCCGCCACCGTGCGGGATCGCGAAGGTCTTGTGCAGGTTCAGGTGCGAGACGTCGCCCCCGAGGTCGCCGAACCGGGCGTAGCCCAGCAGGGCGTTGAGGTTCGCGCCATCCACGTACACCTGACCGCCCGCGTCGTGCACGACCTGCGTGATCTCGAGCACGTCGTGCTCGTAGACGCCGTGCGTCGACGGGTAGGTGATCATGAGCGCGGCGAGCGCCTCGGCGTGAACCGCGATCTTCGCCCGCAGATCGTCGAGATCGACGTTGCCTGCCTCGTCGCACGCGACCACGACGACCTTCATGCCGGCGAGGACCGCCGATGCCGCGTTCGTGCCGTGCGCCGACGACGGGATGAGGCACACCGTGCGGTCGAGGTCGCCGTTGGCGCGATGGTAGCCGCGGATGGCGAGCAGGCCCGCGAGCTCGCCCTGCGAGCCGGCGTTCGGCTGGAGCGAGACCGCGTCGTAGCCCGTGACCTCGGCGAGCCAGACCTCGAGCTGCTCGATCATCGCCAGGTAGCCGCGGACGTCCGCCTCGGGGGCGAACGGGTGCACCCGCGAGAACTCCGGCCACGACACCGCGGCCATCTCGGTCGCGGCGTTGAGCTTCATGGTGCACGACCCGAGCGGGATCATGCCCCGGTCGAGCGCGTAGTCGCGATCGGCGAGCTGCTTGAGGTAGCGCATCATCGCCGTCTCGGAGCGATACGCGTTGAAGACCGGGTGGGTGAGGTATTCGTCGGTGCGATGCAGGTCCGACGGCACGCGCGCGATGGGTGCGGCATCCGTGAACGGGATGTCGCGCGCCCCGTGCTCGTCGGTCTCCGGCAAGCCGAAGGCCCACGCCACGGCGGCGACGTCGGCGGCGGTCGTGGTCTCGTCCACCGAGATGCCGACCGTCGCGTCGTCGACCCAGAACAGCTGGTAGCCCTTCGAGCGCGCCCGATCGATGACGCGCTGCGACGGGCCGGGGGTGACGACGCGGATCGTGTCGAAGAACGAGTCCGACACGAGATTGAGGTCGTACTCGCGCAGGCGCTGGGCCAGGGCCTCGGCCTTTCGCGCGACATCCATCGCGATCGCCTTCAGCCCGTCCGGGCCGTGGTACACCGCGTACATCGACGCCATCACGGCGAGGAGCACCTGCGCGGTGCAGATGTTCGAGGTCGCCTTCTCGCGACGGATGTGCTGCTCGCGCGTCTGCAGTGCGAGCCGGTACGCCGGATGCCCCGACGCGTCCTGCGAGACACCGACCAGGCGCCCCGGCAGCTGCCGCTCGAGTCCCTGCTTCACGGTCATGTACCCCGCGTGCGGGCCGCCGAAGCCCAGCGGCACGCCGAACCGCTGGGTGGTGCCGACCGCGACATCGGCGCCGAGCGAGCCGGGCGACGCGAGAAGCGTCAGCGCCAGCAGATCGGCCGCCACCACGGCGAGCCCGCCCGCCAGGTGCGCGGCGTCGATGACTCCGGCCGGATCCCACACGTTGCCCGTGGCACCCGGGTACTGCACGAAGACGCCGAACAGCTCATCCGGCAGCATCGCGCCGTGGGCCAGATCGAGCTCGACGAGGTCGATGCCCACCGCCTCGGCGCGGGCGCGCAGCAGCGCCTTGGTCTGGGGCAGGGCGTCGGCATCCACCGCGAACACGCGCGAGGCCGACTTCGAGGCCCGACGGGCCACCAGCATCCCCTCGACGACCGCCGTCGACTCATCGAGCATCGACGCGTTGGCCGTCGTGAGCCCGGTCAGGTCGGTGACCATGGTCTGGAAGTTGATGAGCGCCTCGAGCCGGCCCTGCGAGATCTCGGGCTGGTACGGCGTGTAGGCCGTGTACCACGAAGGGTTCTCGAGCACGTTGCGCGAGATCACCGACGGGGTCAGCGTGTCGTAGTAGCCGAGGCCGATCATCGGCCGGGCGACACGGTTCTGCGACGCGAGCGCGCGCAGCTCCGCGAGCGCTTCGGCCTCGGTCGCGGCGGCCGGGATGTCGCTCGTCGAGCGTGCTGAGACCTGGATGGATGCCGGCACCGCCGCGTGCACGAGCGCATCGACGTCGGCGTAGCCGAGGGCGTCGAGCATGGTGCGCTGGGCTGCGGCATCCGTTCCGATGTGACGCTCGGCGAAGCCCCGCGCGCTCACTCCTCGCCGCCCGTGAGGGCGAGGTAGGCCTCGCGGTCGAGGAGGTCGGCCGCGGCCGATGCGTCGACGCGGAGCTTCACGAGCCAGCCGTCGCCGAACGGATCGGAGTTCACGAGCGACGGATCGTCGACGACGGCGTCGTTCACCTCGACGACCTCTCCGGTCAGCGGCGCGTAGAGCTCGCCGACGGACTTCGTCGATTCGATCTCGCCGCAGACCTGGCCGGCGGTGACGCCCGTGTCGCCGCTCGGGAGGTCCACGTAGACGACGTCGCCGAGCTTGTCGGCCGCGTAATCCGTGATGCCGACGGTCGCGACATCGCCGTCGAAGGCGATCCACTCGTGCTCGGCAGTGTATTTGAGGCTGTTGAGGTCGGTCACTTGTTCCTCCGGTCGGTGGATTCTGGATAGGGGCGCGCAGATCACCGGGCACGCCGGTAGAACGGCAACGCGGTCACGGTCGCGAGTATGCGCGTCCCCCGCACGTCGATGGTCAGTTCGGTTCCGGGCTCGCTCGCACGCGGCGAGACGAACGCCATGGCGATCGGGTATCCGAGCGTGGGACTGAGTGCCCCGCTGGTGATCTCGCCGACGCGGGTGTCGCCGTCGTACACCCCGTAGCCCGCCCGGCCCGCGCGTCTGCCGTCGGAGACGAGTCCCACGAGGACGGGTGCATCCGAGGCGACGACTGCGGAGAGCCCTGCGCGGCCCACGAAATCGTCCTTGTCGGCGGCGACGACGCGCGCCAGGCCGGCCTGCGCGGGCACGACGTCGCGCGAGAGCTCGTGGCCGTAGAGCGGCATCCCCGCCTCCAGGCGAAGCGTATCGCGGGCGGCGAGACCGGCGGGGACCAGCCCGTGCGGTTCCCCCGCAGCGAGCACCTCGTCCCACAGCGCTCCCGCCGCCGACGCGTCGAGGTAGAGCTCGAAGCCGTCCTCGCCGGTGTAACCGGTGCGGCCGATGTCCACCGGTACGGAATCCGCGCCGGCGACCGCGTACTCGGCGTGCGTCATGCGGTAGTACCTGAGCTCGTCGAGCGGCAAGCGGATGCCGGTGACCCCTGCCGTCGCCGCCAGGATCGCCTGTGCGGCAGGCCCCTGCACCGCGATGAGGGCGATGCGCTCGGTGGCGTCGTCGACCTCGACCTCGAACCCCAGCGAGCGGTCGAGGAGCGCGGGGGCGACGGCATCCCGGTTGCCGGCGTTCGCCACGACCATGTACCGCTCGGCGTGGTACCGGTAGACGATGACGTCGTCGATGATCCCGCCGTCGACGTCGAGCAGCAGGCTGTACTTCGCCTGGTCATCCGCGAGCGTCGAGAGGCGACCCGCGAGGGCGTAGTCGAGGAAGGCGCCCGCCCCCTCTCCCGAGACGAAGAACTCGGCCATGTGCGAGATGTCGAAGAGTCCGGCCGTGGTGCGCACGGCGTGGTGCTCGGCGAGATCGGACGAGTAGCGCACCGGCATGAGCCATCCGCCGAAGTCGGTGAAGGACGCGCCGAGCGCCTCGTGGCGCGCGTGCAAGGGTGTGGTGCGGGGGTCGGTCATGAGTTCTCCCGTCGGCGATCGGGCAGACGCCGGACGGCGTCTGAGAACTCCCCCTCTGTCATGGGCCTGAGAGCTTCGCCGCGGGCATCGCGTCGGATGACGGGATGCCGTGGGCTTTCACCTTCGGCGGATTTCGGACGCTGGCCTGGCTACAGGACTCCGAGGTGGAGACGCGTTGGGGTCGGCTGGCGGTAAGGGGTTTCGACAGGGGCGCTGCGCGCGCCCTGCTCAACCCGATTTCTTGCTCGCTTCGCTCGCTCGAAATCGCTTTCCAGAGCGGCCGGACCCGGGCGGTACGGGACCTGAGAGATTGGCGGGGAGGCTTGCTCCTTCGGTGCCCGACGATGGTGCTGTCGAGGCTCTCCCGCGGGGGTCGTTCGGCCTTGTCTTCAGTTGCGCGTCAAGCATACCCGGGGCGCCGACCGTTGGACGGCGCCGACCGCGCGCCGCTCACCGCGTGCAGTGCCCCGGAGCGACGGCGGATCGAAGATCCTCGGCACCGGCGATGACCGGAGCGAGCTCGCTGGTGGTCATGGCGTATCCCCGGGATTCGTCGTCGACGCCCCGCGCGAACACCAGCCCCGCAACGCGCCCGTCGGATGCGAGCAGCGGGCCGCCGGAGTTTCCCGGGCGGACGGCGGCATCCAGAGCATAGATCTCGCGCGGCGCGGCGCTCTGGTCGTAGACATCCGGCACCGGAACGGTCCCGACCGAGAGCACTGTCGCGGGCACCGCGGTGAACGGGCCGCCGTTCGGGTAGCCCTCGACCGCTGCGGCGGCGCCCGCCCTGAGCACGGGAGACAGATCGATCGGCGGCGCGTCGAGGCCGTCGACAGAGATCACCGCGAGATCCTCCACCGGGTCGAAGTAGACGATCCGGCCCTCGCGTGCGGCGCGTCCGGGCAGTTCGACGATCGGGGTTTCGACGCCCGCGACGACGTGCGCGTTCGTGATCAGCCGATCCTTCGCCACCACGAAGCCCGATCCGGTCATCCCGGTGCCGCACGCATACGCGACTCCCGAGATGCGGGCGACGGATGCCGCAGCCTTCTCGAGCTGCGGATCGTCCATCGCGATCGGGGGTGAGGCGGTGACGCCGGCATCCGGTCCGAGCAGCGCGCGCAGCCGAGGCAGGCCATCGCCCATCACCGACGCGCGCAGCTGGGCGATCGTCGCATCGATCGGCGGGGGTATCAGCGCATCGATGCCCTGCAGGATCCGCGACGACGCTATGGCCGTCGAGACGGCCGGCATGCCGGCGATCGCGATCGTCGGTGCGACCAGCGCGATCGCAAGCGCGGCGACGACGACACTCGCGACGCCGCCGAGGAAGCGCTCGAATCCCTTCAGCGGAGTGCGATCGACGCCCTTTCGCAGCGCTGCTCCGACCACTGAGCCGACCGTTGCGCCCAATAGCAGCAGCCCGACTCCGACCCCGAGCACCGCCGCGCCGCGCCAGACCGGGGACGGCAGCCATGCACTCACGAGCGGCAGCAGCCAGAACGCCGCGACGCCCCCGAGGATGAGGCCGACGATCGTGCCCAGGCTCGCGAGCAGCCCCCGCTGCACGCCCGCGACCAGCGCGATGACGAGGATGACGACGATCACCACATCCACGATCAGCACTCGGTGTCCTCCACAGTCCGGTCAGCCGCAAGAGTAGGCGGTCGTGCTGTGGATGTCCCGCGGGCAACCGGGATTTGACCTTCAGGTCGGAATGACTATAAGATGGGTACACCACTTAGGGTCAACATGACACAAACAATGGGAACCATCGCGAACACGTCCTCCGCTCACGCCGAGGACACGACGCGGGTCGCCGTCTCCACGGTGATCTTCACCCTGGGGCGGGATCCCGGAGCGGATCGGGCGACGGTGGTCATCCCCCTCGTGCGCCGCACGCGCGACCCGTACGAAGGCCTGTGGGCGCTTCCGGGCGGATGGCTGGACATCGCCGAGAGCCTGGATGCCGCGGCATCCCGCACCCTCGCCGAGACGACCGGGCTGGCACCCAGCTTCCTCGAGCAGCTGTACGCGTTCGGGGCGGTGGATCGCTCCCCCAGCCGTGTCGTGTCGATCGTCTACTGGGCGCTGCTTCGCTCGGACGAGGTCGACGCCTCCGACGCGGACGAGCCGACCCGGATGACGCCCGCAAGCGTGTTCGAGAACACGTCGTGGTTCGATGCGGCATCCCTCCCCCGTCTCGCGTTCGACCACAACGAGATCGTCGAGTACGCGCTGTGGCGACTGCGCAACAAGGTCGGCTACAGCCGGATCGCCCACGGCCTGCTCGCCGACGAGTTCACCCTCGCCGAACTGCGAGAGGTGTACGAGGCCATCCTCGGCCGACGACTCGATCCGGCGAACTTCCGCCGTCAGGTCGAGAACTCCGGCAACCTCCTTCCCACCGACCGCTTCCGCACGGGCAGCCATCGTCCCGCGCGGCTGTACCGCTACAACCAGGACGTCGAGCTCGCTGACCGCGGCCCGCTCGTCCGACACTGACCGAGAGCGAATCGAGCACCTCATGAGCGCGACATCCCTGACCCTGCAGCCCCGGCCGATGGACCCCTCCGTCGACCACGCGATCCAGGCGATCGTGGCCGGCGCGTCGACCGCCGAGACCTGCAACACCGATCTGGCCGCCGGACCGTGGAACTTCGACGCGCGACCCGGCTACGGTCCGGGCTCGTCGATGGGCGACGTCATCCCGACCGGCTCCCCCCGTCAGGGCGAGCTCCCGGCCGAGTACCGCGAGGCGGCGGCGGACGAGCTCGACGCGCGGGTGCGTGCCGCCAAGCGGATCCTCGGCGACCGGGTGATGATCCTCGGTCACTTCTACCAGCGCGAAGAGGTCGTGCGGCACGCGGACTACGTCGGCGACTCGTTCCAGCTCGCGAACGCTGCCAAGGCGCATCCCGAGGCCGAGGCGATCGTGTTCTGCGGCGTGCACTTCATGGCCGAGACCGCGGACCTGCTGTCGGGGCCCCAGCAGGCCGTCATCCTGCCGAACCTCGCGGCGGGCTGCTCGATGGCCGACATGGCCGACATCGACCAGGTCGAGGAGTGCTGGGAGCAGCTCGAAGAGGTCTACGGCGACATGGACGGCGTCGACGCGAACGGGCTCGTGCCCGTGATCCCCGTCACGTACATGAACTCCTCGGCGGCCATCAAGGGCTTCGTCGGGCGCCACGGCGGCATCGTCTGCACGTCGTCGAACGCGCGCACCGTGCTGGAGTGGGCGTTCGAGCGCGGGCGCCGGGTGCTGTTCTTCCCCGACCAGCATCTCGGCCGCAACACCGCCAAGGCGATGGGCGTGCCCCTCGAGCAGATGCCGATGTGGAACCCGCGCAAGCCCCTGGGCGGTTCGACCGCGCGCGAGCTCGATGATGCCCGCGTGATCCTGTGGCATGGCTTCTGCTCGGTGCACCGGCGGTTCACCGTCGAGCAGGTCGAGAAGGCGCGCGCCGGGCACCCGGGCGTGCGGGTCATCGTGCACCCGGAGTGCCCGATGGCCGTCGTCGACGCCGCGGACGAGTCCGGATCCACCGACTACATCCGCAAGGCGATCGAGGCCGCGACCGAGCCCACGACCTTCGCGATCGGCACCGAGGTCAACCTGGTGCAGCGGCTCGCCGCCGACAACCCGCAGCACGAGATCTTCTGCCTCGACCCCGTGGTGTGCCCGTGCTCCACGATGTACCGCATCCACCCCGGCTACCTCGCCTGGGTGCTCGAGGGTCTCGTCGACGGCGAGGTGCGCAACCGCATCCTCGTGCCTTCCGACGTCGCAGACCCGGCACGTCTGGCCCTCGAGCGGATGCTGGCGGCCAAGCCGCCGGCGGCGCCGATCTCCGATTGGGAGCACGCCTCATGACGCGCCGCGATTCGTCTCGCTTCGCTCGCCCGACGACCGAGCAGAAGATCCACGCCGTCGTCGTGGGAAGCGGCATCGCCGGGCTGACGGTGGCGCTGCACGCCGTGCAGAGCGGATGCCGCGTCACCCTCGTGACGAAGGACGTGCTCGAGCACGCGAACACCCGCTACGCCCAGGGCGGCATCGCGGGCGTGATGTTCGCGGACGACCGCGCCGAGGACCACATCCGCGACACGCTGATCGCGGGAGCCGGCCTGAGCGATCCGGAGGCCGTCCGCGTGCTGGTGGACGAGGGTCCTGCCCGCATCCGCGAGCTCATCGGCCTCGGCGTCGCGTTCGACCGCGACGGGCACGGCGACTTCGTGAAGGGGCTCGAGGCCGCCCACTCCTACCCCCGGATCCTCCACTCCGGCGGCGACGCGACCGGTACCGCGATCGAGAGAGCGCTCGTCGCCCGGCTGCGGGCCAGTGACGTCCGGGTGATCGAGCACGCATTCCTGATCGACATCCTGATGCGAGACGGTCGCGCGAGCGGTGTCGAGCTGCTCGTGGACGACGCCGAGCGTGAACTGGTCGACGCCGACGCGGTCGTGCTCGCGACCGGCGGCGCGGGCGAGCTGTACGCGCACTCGACGAACCCGCACGTCGCCACCGGCGACGGCATCGCCGCCGCGGTCCGCGCCGGCGCCGGGGTGCGCGACCTGGAATTCTTCCAGTTCCACCCGACGGTACTCGAGGCCGGCGGCGTCGGCGAGGCGTTCCTGGTGTCCGAAGCCGTGCGCGGCGAGGGCGCGATCCTCGTCGACGAGCGCGGCCGCCGCTTCGCGTTCGACTCGCACCCCGACGGCGAGCTCGCCCCGCGCGACGTCGTCGCCCGCGCGATCGCACGGCAGATGGACGCGCAGGACGGCCGGTCCGTCTTCCTCGACGCGACCGGCCTGCGCCCGACGTACGAGGAGCGCCGCGAGTTCCTGGCTCGCCGCTTCCCGACGATCGACCGTGCCGTGCGCGACCGCGGTCTCGACTGGGCGCGCGACCCGATTCCCGTGACCCCGGCCGCGCACTACCTGATGGGCGGCGTGACGACGGATCTCGTCGGTCGCACGAGCCTGCCCGGGCTCTACGCGGTGGGCGAGGTCGCACACACCGGAGTGCACGGTGCCAACCGCCTGGCGTCGAACTCGCTCCTCGAGGGCGCCGTGTTCGGCGCCCGGGCCGGCGACGCGCTCGCCGCGGACGCGGCGTCGGGCGCCTGGCCCGTCATCCCGACCTCCGCCGACACGGCCTCCGGCGGCTGGCCCGTCGCCCCGACCCCCGCTCACCGGTCGCAATACGCCGAGTCCGATCGGCGTGTAATGACAGCGGAACGGGCGGATCCGCCGGCCTTCTCGAGGGCGGCGCTGCAGCGGCTGATGTGGGAGGATGCCGGACTCGTACGCGACGAGGCCGGGCTCACCCACGCCGCGGGAATGCTCGCCGCGTGGAACGAGATCCCCCGCACGCCGCGCACCGAGACCGAGTTCGAGGACGAGAATCTCCTGCTCGTCGCGACCCGCCTGGTCGACGCTGCGCTGCGCCGAACGCATTCGGTCGGCGCGCATTTCCGCAGCGACGACCCGGGCGTGTCGTCGACGGATGCCGCGACATCCAGCCCTGCTGCGGTCGCTGTCGGGGCAGCCTGATGCTCACGAGGGCCACGATCGACCGCGTCGTCTCGGCCGCACTCGAAGAGGACGCGCCCTGGGGCGACATCACCAGCGAGTACCTCATCATCGAGACCGCGATGGCCCGTGCCGACCTGGTCGCACGCGAGAACGGCGTGTTCAGCGGCGGTGAGGTGTTCGCGGCGGCCTTCCGGCTGACCGACCCGCGCACCGAGGTCGAGTCGATCGTCGAAGACGGCGAATGGTTCGAGGCGGGCGCCGTGCTGGCGGTCGTGACCGGCCCCGCCCGTTCGGTGCTGACCGCCGAGCGCATCGGCCTGAACTTCACGCAGCGGATGTCGGGCATCGCCACCCTCACCGCCCGATACGTCGCCGAGGTCGCCCACACCGGCGCGCGCATCGCGGACACCCGCAAGACGACGCCGGGACTGCGGGCATTCGAGCGTCACGCGGTGGTCAACGGCGGCGGCCACAACCACCGCTACTCGCTCTCGGACGCGGTCATGGCCAAGGACAACCACCTCGCTGTGCTGACCCGCACCGGGGTCTCGATCACGGCCGCGCTGCAGGGCGCGATCGCGCGACTCCCCCACACCACCCACGTCGAGGTCGAGGTGGATCGGCTGGATCAGATCGAGGCCATGCTGGCGGCCGGCATCGGCACCATCATGCTCGACAACTTCTCGCTGGAGGATCTCCGCACGGGTGTCGCCCAGATCGGCGGGAGGGCGACCGTCGAGGCATCGGGCGGCGTCTCGCTCGAGACCGTGCGGGCGATCGCCGAGACCGGGGTGGATGTCATCTCCGTCGGAGCGCTCACCCACTCGGCGCGGGCGCTCGACCTCGGTCTCGACATCCGGATCTCGTGAGGTCCCCCGCGTGAGCATGCTCTACCTCGACAACGCGGCCACCACCCCGGTGCGCCCCGAGGTGCTCGAGGCGATGATGCCGTACCTCACGCGCTGGTTCGGCAACCCTTCGAGCCACCACACCGTCGGCGAGGCCGCTGCCCACGCGCTCGCCGATGCACGCGCGCGGGTGGGGCGGGTGCTCGGCATGCGGGCGGGCGACATCGTGTTCACATCGGGCGGCACCGAGGCGAACAACCTCGCGGTGAAGGGCATCGCGATCGCAGCGAAGTCGCTGCGCGCGGCCAAGGGCGCGGCGGATGCCGGGCACATCGTGACGACGGCGATCGAGCACGAATCGATCATCGAGTCCGTCGACTATCTGCGGCGCATCCACGGCTTCGATGTGACACGCGTCGCCGTGGACGAGGGCGGACGCATCGATCCTGCCGCAGTGGCCGCCGCGCTGCGAGACGACACGCTGCTCGTGACCTTCGGCTACGCGAACAACGAGGTCGGCACCGTCCAGGATGTCGCGGCCATCGCCGCGGTCGCGCATGCGCGGGGCATCCCCGTCCACATCGACGCGGTGCAGGCGGCGGGCTGGCTGACCCTGTCGGCCGACGATCTCGGCGCAGATGCCGTCTCCATCGCCGGTCACAAGCTCGGAGCGCCCAAGGGCACCGGGGTCCTCGCGGTGCGCGGACGCATCCCGCTCGAACCGCTCCTGCACGGCGGCGGCCAGGAGCGGGGGCGCCGCAGCGGCACCGAGGACGTCGCGGGAGCCGTCGGCCTCGCGACCGCGCTCGAACTCGCCGAACGGGAGCGGGTCGAGGCATCCGCTCGCGTCGCCGCGCTGCGGGACCGGTTCGTCGACCGCGTCCTCGCGAAGGTGTCGTCGGCGCGGCTGACCGGCGACCCGGTCCACCGCCTGCCGGGCGTGGCCAGCTTCACGTTCGCCGGCACCAGCGGCGAGGCGATCCTGCTGGAGCTCGAGCGGCGCGGCGTCGTATCGTCGAGCGGGTCGGCGTGCGCCGCGGGAAGCGACGAGCCGTCGCACGTCCTCGTCGCCCTGGGGGTCCCCGCCGAGGTGGCGCAGACCGCGGTGCGATTCACGTTCTCGCACGCTCAGCGCGAGTCGCTCGAGGGCGTCGCCGACGCGGTCGCGGCATCCGTCCTCGCCGTACAATCGGGCGAGTGACCCTCCTCGCCACGCCCGCCGTCACGGTCATCGTTCCCGGGTTCGACGTCGCGGAGTACGCCGTCGACGCGCTCGATTCGCTTCGGGCGCAGACGCGCGACGACTGGATCGCGATCCTCATCGACGACGCCTCGACCGACGACACGGGCGCGATGTTCGACGCCGCCGCCGCTGCGGACGGGCGGTTCCGCGTGGTGCACCACGCAGCACGGGCGGGCCTCGGCGCCGCCCGCAACACCGGGCTCGACCTCGTCGACACGCCGTTCGTCGCGTTCCTGGATGCCGACGATCGGCTGACGCCTCGGGCGCTCGAGCGGCTCGTCGGCACGGTCTCCGCGAGCGGGAGCGACTTCGCGGTCGGCGCGTACGTCCGGCTGCGGCCCGACTCAGACGGCGGCTACGTCTCCGGTGCGGTGCAGCCCTGGGTCGCGGCATCCACCGACCCGGCGCGCACCGGGACGACCCTCGAGCATCACCCGGAGGTGAGCGCCAACATCGTCGCGTGGTCGAAGGTCAGCCGCACCGGGCTGTGGCAGCGCACCAGGCTGCGCTTCCCGGTCGGCGTGGCGTACGAGGATCAGATCGTCGCGCAGCAGATGTACACGCGGGCTCGGGCGTTCGACGTCATCCCGGATGTCGTCGTGGAGTGGCGGGAGCGCGCCGACGGCTCGTCCATCACCCAGCACAAAGACCAGCTGAGCGTGCTGCTGGACTACCTCGCGGCGCTCGCCGGAGGGATCGCCGTGCTCGACACAGCCGGCCAGCGGGCGGCAGCGTCAGCCCGGGTGCGGCTGATCCTCGCGATGGACCTGCCCCCGCTCATCGCGATCGCGCGCGACCACCCCGACGACGCCTACCGCCGCGGCGTCGGTGCCTTCACGCGCGAGCTCTGGGATCGGGCCGAGGCGGATCGCCCTGACCTCGACCCTGAGGTCTCCACCGCGCTCGGCGCCGCCCGGCTCTGGTAGGGGGGTCCGCGCCCGCGCGGTGCGCGGCCGCTCGGCAGCCCGCCGACCGCAGCGCGGTGATCCGCCGAGATGCCCCGATCGGCGGCATCCCGCACTCGCATCTCCGCCGATCAGGGCAATCCGGCGTCGAGCCACGGGCGCCGGGGGCCGGGCCTCGTCCACCCGGAAGCCTCGCTACGCTTGCGATCGCCCGAGTTGCCCCCGATCGGCCGCATCCTCGTCGGTGAGACCGACCGATCGGGGCAACTGGAGCGTTTCGCGTGATCGGCCGTCTCCCGTCGTACCCGGGGTAGCGCTTTTCGCCCTCCTCGCCGAAGTACTCCGATCGGCGGCATTCCCGCTCCTGAGAACGACCGATCTGGGCAACTGGGCACCACCAGTCCCCGGTCGAACTGCCGACGTCACCGTCGAGTCCTCCACAGCGGCGGTCCGATACGAGCCCATCCCCGATCGCTGTTGAAGGGGCCGGAGCCGACACCCGAGAGCGGAGGCTTTCGGGATGCCACGTCGCCCCGATCCCCTCCCAGAACCGTTCCGCGGTCGGTCCTTCTCCGTCTCACGTGCTCATGCCGCCGGGGTCTCCCGGTCCAGGACGAGAGCCAAGGACTTGTCGCAGCCGTACTACGGTGTCCGGGTTCCGGCCAAGGCGAAGCTGAGTTTCGCGCAACGGTGCAGTGCGCGCGCCACGCGGCTTTCCGGCAAGGCGGCATTCAGCCACCTCACGGCAGCACGGCTGCATGGCCTGCCTCTTCCAGCGGAGCACGAGCGTGCCGACATCTTCGAGATCACAGTCCCGCGGGGTCAACGGGCGCCGCGCGGAAATGCCGTGCGCGGCCACCAGGCGCAGTTGGGACCGAAGGATGTCGACAAGCGAACCGGCGTCCATGCGACGACTCCCGAACGCACGTTCTGCGACTTGGCGGCGTGTCTCACGCTAGGGCAGCTGGTCGCTGTCGGTGACACGCTCATCCGGCGTCACGGCGGTCTGCTCACTCGGAAAGACCTCGAGCGCAACGTCGCAAGCTATCGGGGACGCCGCAACATCCGGCGCCTGCGCCGCGCACTCGAACTGCTCGACCAGGATGCCGAGTCACCGAAGGAGTCCGAGCTGCGCGTCGCGATCATCGAGGCTGGGTTTCCGACGCCGACGTGCAACGAGTCGGTCTTCGATGGGCGAGGGCGTCTCGTCGGCCGCGTCGACCTTGCGTATCCCGCACTGAAGATCGCCATCGAGTACGAGGGCGACTATCACCGACAGCAGGACCAATGGCGGGCAGACCTGAAGAGACGCCGGCGGCTCGAGGCGCTCGGATGGACCTACCTCAGCGTCACACAAGCCGACCTCGACGGCCCCGAGGACTTCCTCGCCGACCTTCGCGTGGCCATGGAGCGGTGAGCCGGCGCGAGCGGCGGCATCCCGCACTCGCCTTCCGACCCATCGAGGCAACTCAACGGCGTCCCGCCACAAGACCCGGAGCGTTCATCCCGAAGCCCCGCACCCGCATAGAGGTGCCGCAGCCCGCGGGCGCGCCCGCTTGTCACCAGATACCCCGATCGGCGGTATCCCGCACCCGAATCTTCACCGATCGAGGCAACTCGGCGTACAGCCGCAAAGCGCCCGGCCACGCCCCCCAAGCCAGCGCCCCGCCCCGACCCCGCGGGCGCGCCCGCTTGTCACCAGATACCCCGATCGGCGGTATCCCGCACCCGCATCTCAACCGGTCGAGGCAACTCGAGGTCGGCCCACAAGCGCGCGGCCACGCCGACCCAGCGGCACAGGGTCGACGCGCTAAGCCCCCGGCACGTCGGGCACGAACACCGGGCCGCCGACGAGGGAGCTGTCGGATGCCGTCACATCGATGGGCGGCTGGTCGGCTCGCCGTTCCGGGTGGTCGGCGACCGGGACGGCCTCTTCGGTCTCGAGGATCCGCGAAGCCGCGAGCTGCTCGGCGGCGAGCTCGGCGTAGAGGCCGCCCGCCGCGAGGAGCACGCTGTGCGTACCCGATTCGACGATCCGGCCCCCTTCGACGACGTGGATGACGTCGGCGCTGATCACGGTCGACAGCCGATGCGCGATCGAGAGCGTGGTGCGGCCGCGCGCGGCGGCATCCAGCGCCTCCTGCACGACGCGCTCCGAGACGGTGTCGAGCGCCGACGTCGCCTCGTCGAGCAGCAGCACGGGCGGGTCCTTCAGCAGGACGCGGGCAATGGCGATCCGCTGCTTCTCACCGCCCGACAGGCGGTAGCCGCGTTCGCCCACGATCGTGTCGTAGCCGTCCTCGAAGCTCTCGATCACGTGATGGATGTTCGCGGCCCGGCACGCGTCCTCGAGCTCGGCGTCGCTCGCATCGGGCTTGGCGTACCGCAGATTCTCGCGGATCGTGGCATGGAACAGGTACGTCTCCTGCGACACGATCCCGACGTTGTCGATGATCGACTCCTGGGTGAGGTCGCGGACGTCGGCGCCTGCGAACAGCACCGAACCGCCGGATGCCTCGTACATGCGGGGCGTCAGGTACAGGACGGTCGTCTTCCCGGCGCCGGAGGGTCCCACGAACGCGACATGCTGCCCCGGCTCGGCCGCGAACGTCACCCCGCTCAGCGTCGGACGGGTGTCGGGCGCGGCATCCGGATACCGGAAGACGACATCGCGGAACTCGATCCGGCTGATCGGGCCGGGAGCCCGCTGCACCGTGATAGCACCAGGGGCGTCGCGGATCGCGGGCACGAAGTCGAGGTACTCGAAGATGCGCGCGAACAGCGCCTCGGACGTCTGCAGATCGAGCGCCACGCGCATGAGGCCCATCAGCGGCATCAGCAGGCGCGCCTGGACCGTGGTGAACGCGACGATCGTCCCCGCGGTGATCCCGTCGGTGCCGCCCGCGATGAGGAACCCGGACACCAGGTAGATGACCGCCGGCACGCTCGCCATCAGCACCTGCACGACGGCGAAGAACCCCTGCCCGCTCATCGCCCGCCGCACCTGCAAGCGCACCTGGTTGCGGTTCTCGTCCTGGTAGCGCGCCGACTCGGTGCGCTGGCGGTTGAAGGACTTGGACAGCAGGATGCCTGAGACGCTCAGCGTCTCCTGGGTGATCGCAGTGAGCTCCGACAGCGACTCCTGCGTCTCGCCCGCGATGCGCGCGCGCACCTGGCCGACGCGCCGCTGCACCACGACCAGGAACGGCATCATGACGACGGCGATCAGCGTGAGGCGCCAGTCGATGAGGATCATCGCCACGAGTGAGGCGATCACCGTGACGAGGTTGCCGAGGATGCTCGTGACGGTGTTGGTGAGCACCCCGGAGACGCCGCCGACGTCGTTCTGCAGGCGGGACTGGATGACGCCCGTCTTCGTCCGGGTGAAGAAGCCGAGCTCCATCGCCTGCAGGTGCTCGAAAAGGCGCACGCGCAGGTCTCCGGTGACCTGGTTGCCGACGGTCGACGTCAGGTAGGTCTGCACCACCCCGAGGCCAGCGGACAGCAGGAACAGGGCGATCATGATGGTGACGAGCCGCCAGAGAAGCGGGATGTCGGGTGCCCCGCCGTCGACGGGGAACAGCGCGTCGTCGAAGATCCGCTGCACGATGAGCGCCGGGACCACCGCGATCGCGGCGCCCGCGACCACGAGGAACCCTGTGAAGAGGATCCGGCCCCAGTACGGACGGAACAGCGCGACCACACGGCCGCCGAGGTTGGGGATCTTCGGGGCTGCCGCGTTGAGCTTCTTCTGAGCCGCGATGTCGACTCCCCAGAACCCGGGGTGACCCCCGCCCGCGCCTCGGGCTCCCGCCCCTCGTCCTGCCGTGCTCATGCGCGCAAGCCTAATCAGCGCGGAGGACGTCGCGGCCGCCGCGGACGTCATCCCGGCTGCGCCGACGGTCAGCCGAGGTTCGTCACGAGGTTGATGACCGTGGCCAGGATGACGGCGCCGAACAGGTACGCGAGCAGCGTCTGGGCGAGCACGATCCGCCGCAGCTGGTTCGACCCGAGGTCGGTGTCAGCGACCTGGTAGGTCATTCCGAGCCCGAACGCGACATACGCGAAGTCGCTGTACATGGGGTCTTCGGACTGATGGAAGTCGATCCCGCCGACCGGATCCGCGTAGTAGACGGCGGCGATCCGCAGCATGTAGTCGAGCTGGATGAGCGCCCAGGATGAGGCGACGGCGATCACGGCGGTGGCCGCGAGGAGGTAGGCGATGAATTGGCCCGCCGTCTTGGTCTGGAGGAGGACGATCGCGACGGCGCCCAGACTGGCGACGCTGCCGATCACCGCGACGAGCCTGGCCGTGGCGCGGCCGGGATCCTCGGAGGTCGCGTGATCGCGGGTCGCCGCGGCATCCATCGGCCACACGATCGTCAGGATCCAGATGACGCTCGTGGCGCACACGGCGGCCCAGCCTGCGAGCACACCCGCCGCGAGCCCCAGGAACGTCGTGACCATCACCCCCGCGATCACCCCGACCACCAGTGCGACGATCCCCCGCATGAGGACTCGGTGATGGATGGGTGCCGTTGCCATATCCGAATGTTCGCACGCGATCGGGGAATGCGACGCCTGCGGGGCCGGTTACCGTCAGTGATTCCCGCTACCTCTCGCGCTCCGCGCGCGGGTCGGCGCCGCACGACGATGAGGAGACGACCGATGGCCGCCACCGATACGAATCCGGGCACCGACAGGGTTCGGATCGCGGCGAGCAGCGCCCCGATGCTCACGCGCGAGCAGAACCGGGTGATCTGGCTGCTGCTCTCCGCCGCCTTCGTGGCGATCCTCAACGAGACGACGATGGGCGTCGCTATCCCCCACCTCATGGTGGATCTCGGCATCACGGCCCTTCAGGCGCAGTGGCTCACCACGTCGTTCATGCTGACGATGGCGGTCGTCATCCCCATCACGGGCTTCCTGCTGCAGCGCTTCACCACGCGGGCCATGTTCGTGACGGCGATGAGCCTCTTCTCGGCGGGCACGCTGATCGCGATGCTGGCTCCCGGATTCCCGGTGCTGCTCGTTGCCCGGGTGGTCCAGGCCTCGGGCACGGCCATCATGATGCCTCTGCTGATGACGACCATCATGACGGTCGTGCCGCCGCAGTCCCGTGGGCGGATGATGGGGCGCGTCAGCGTCGTGATCTCGCTCGCTCCCGCCATCGGGCCCACCCTCTCGGGGTTCCTCCTCGACGCCGTGGGCTGGCGGTCGATCTTCGCCGTCGTGCTGCCGATCGCCCTGCTCGCGCTCGCGGCGGGCGCGCGGTGGATCCACAACCTCGGCGACACCACAAAGGCGCCGATCGACGTGCTGTCCGTGATCCTGTCGGCCCTCGGGTTCGGCGGGATCGTGTACGGGCTCAGCCAGATCGGCGGTGCCGCCGCGAGTACGTCGAATGCGGCCGAGGCGGCCGCGGGCGCGGCATCGACGGTCGCGCTCATCGTGTCTCTCTCGGTGGGCGTGGTCGCACTGGGACTCTTCGTCTGGCGCCAGCTGCGGCTGCAGAAGGTCGACGACGCCCTGCTCGATCTGCGGGTCTTCCGCTCCGCGAACTTCTCTCTCGCCATCGGGCAGATGGTGCTGCTCTCGATCGCCTTCTTCGGAGCCATCACCGTCATCCCGCTGTACATGCAGAACGTGCTCGAGGTCTCGGCCTTCGAGACCGGGCTCGTGGTGCTTCCGGGCGCGCTGGCGATGGGCTTCAGCGGACCGCTGATCGGTCGCATCTACGACCGCTGGGGCACGCGGGTCCTGCTCGTGCCGGGGTCGATCGTGGCCAGCGCCCTGCTGTGGGTGTTCACCGCGTTCGATGAGACGACTCCGGTGTGGGAGGTCGCCATTGCGCAGACCGTGCTGTGGCTCGGCCTCGCGATGTCGTTCACGCCGCTGTTCACTGCATCCCTGGCATCACTGGAGCGCCGCTTCTACTCCTACGGTTCCGCGGTGGTAGGAACCGTGCAGCAGGTCGCGGGCGCAGCGGGGATCGCGTTGCTGATCGCGATCTACTCGGCGGTGTCGGCAGATGCAGCCGCCGCCGGATCCTCGCAGGTCGCTGCGAACGCCGCGGGCGCTCACGCCGCGTTCGTCATCGCCGCCATCGTGTCGCTGCCACTCATCGTCGGCGCATTCTTCATCCGCAAGCCGGACGAAGGCGAGTACCCTCCGCCGCCGGCCCACTGAGTGTTCGCTGAGGGAACCGTCCTGCGCTCGGCGGGAGTGGCAGGCTGAACGGCGAGGGCCGGCGCGAATCGGCCGGCCGCAAGGAGGGCCGCATGATCGTTGTTCCACCCACCCTCGACGATGCCGAAGGCCATGTCGCCGACATGTACCAGTCAGACCTGCGCGACGTCGGATTCGTCTTCAGCCATACCCGCATGATGGCGATCAATCCCGAGGCCCATCAGGCGTTCGAGGCGCTGATCCGGGCGATCGTCCCGTCGATCGGCGTGCGCACGTACGAGCTCGCCACGCTCGCGGCCGCGCGCGCCATCCCGTCGCCGCACTGCCTGCTCGCGCACGGCCGCAAGACGCTGCGAGCCGACGCTCTCACCGCGGAGCAGCTCGAGAGAGTCGCGCGAGACTACGAGACCGCGGGCCTCGCCGACGCCGATGTCGCCGTGATGCGGTTCGCCGAGAGGCTGTCGTCGGATGCCGGAAGCATGACCGAGGCGGATTCGCAGTCGCTTCGCGACCACGGCTTCACCGATCGCCAGATCGTCGACATCGCACTCGCTGCCGGGGCGCGCAATTACTTCAGCCGAACCCTGCAGGCGCTTGCGGTGCCGGTCGAGGATGTGCCCGGGCTCAGCGCCGAGCTGGCGGCGGCACTGCTGGCACCCGTGACGGACTGAGTCGGCAGGAGCTTCAGTCGATCGCGCAGGACGAGCCGCCGCAGCAGGATCCGGCGGACTCGATCACCGTGAGCAGCACCTTGGCGTCGCTGATCGGCTGGAGGGTCGGGGTCGGGGTCGGCAGCGGCGAAGTCGTCATCTCCCCATGCTAACCGGCCTCCAGCAGCACGCCGTCCGTCTGGCACGTCGGGCAGTACTGCGCGGCGGCACCCGAGAACGAGTACTCGTGGATCGTTCCGCCGCATCTCCAGCACGTCTGGCCGGTGCGACGGTGGACGCGCAGCGCGGCGATCTTCGACGCCCGCAGCTCGGCGGGAGGCACGCCCCGCCGCGCTTCGGTCGCGCCCAGCAGCACGGCGCGGGTCTCGCGGTACAGGCGCGACACCTGCTCCCCCGAGAGGAGCGCGGCATGAACGACCGGCGAGATCTGCGCGGCGTGCAGGATCTCATCCGAGTACGCGTTGCCGATGCCCGCCAGCGCCGTCTGATCCTGCAGCAGGGCCTTGATCTGCTTGCGGCGGCCGGCGACGATCTCGGCGAACTCCGCCTCCGTGAACCCGGGCGCCGTCGGATCGGGTCCGAGCTTCGCGACGGCGGGAACATCGGACGGCGTCCGCACGAGATGGATCGTGAGCGCCTTCCACTGGCCGGCATCCGTCAGATCGAATCCGGGGCCGGCGGCGACGTCGCCCGAAAGGCGCAGGCGCGCCACCAGCGTGGCCTCGCCGGCGCGCTTCAGGTCGTCGGGTGCCGAGTCGTGCCACAGCACCCAGCCGTCGTGACCGAAGTGCACGATCACATGCCGGATGCCGTCCTCGGGCGATTCGACCGCGATGTCGAGCATCTTGGCGATGCGGCTGACCTCGGCGACGCGCGCGGCGACCAGCATGCCGATCGGCGGCGTCGCCGTCTTCAACGCCTTCGGTAGGAGCACGTCGACGGTGCGGATCGTGCGACCCGCCGCGTGCGCGTTGAGGAAGTTCGCGAGCTCCTGCACCTCTGGGGACTCGGGCATGCGCCCATGATTCCACGAACCGCCCATGCCGTAGCCTGCCAGGGTGGCCGACGACCCCTCCACCCGGATCGCGCGTCTGATCGTGTGCGACGCCGACGGTGCGCCGCTCGGCACGACACCGGATTTCGCGGTGGCCTCACCGTACTGGGGGCACGTCGAGCCGCTCGTGGCCGCCGCCCGCGACGACCTCGGCCTCTCGATCGTGGTGCTGCGACTGCTCACCGTCGAGCGCGGCGCCGGCGGCGAACCCGATCGGACCACCTACCTCGCGGAGCACTCCGGCCTGGACCCCGCCCTCACCCCGGTCTCCCCCAGCCTCCTCGACGAGGCACTGCGGCCGCGGCGGTTCCGGATGCCGTGGGCACGCCCCGGCGGACCTGCGGCGCACTTCGCCTGGGCGGAGGAGCAGCTGGCGGCGCGCGGCATCCGCCGCACTGCACCGCCGATCCAGGTCCGCACGTGGAACCTCTCGAGCATCTGGAGGGTCCCCACGACAGCGGGGACGGTCTGGCTGAAGGCGGTGCCGCCGTTTTTCGCGCACGAAGGTCGCGTGCTCGAGCGCGTCGCCGGATATGCCGTGCCGCAGCTGCTGGGGCACGGCGACGGGGTCGTGCTGCTGGCGGATGTCGCGGGCGACGATCTTTACGCTCCCGCTGCCGATCGCGCGCTGGCGATGGTCGACGCGCTCATCTCGATCCAACGGGGACCCGGCGCCGACGTCGACGCCCTGCGGGGGCTCGGCCTGCCTGACTGGCGGCTTCCGTCACTCGCCGCGCCCGCGCACCATGTGCTGCGCCTGCGCGCGCGCGACCTCGATGCGCAGGAACGGCGATCGCTCGAGAAGCTCATCGACGGGCTCGACGGTCGCCTGCGCGACCTGGCGGCGTGCGGCATCCCCGACACCCTCGTGCACGGGGACTTCCACCCGGGCAACACGCGGGGCACGGCCGTCGACCTGACGATCCTCGACTGGGGCGACAGCGGTGTGGGGCATCCGCTTCTCGACATGGCGGCGTTCACGGAACGGATGCCGCCCGCGCAGCGGGCCGCAGTCGAGGCGCACTGGATCCAGAGCTGGGAGCGCGAGGTGCCCGGCTCGGACGCCGGGCACGCGGCATCCCTCGTCTCCCCGGTCGGCGCCCTGCGACAGGCGGTGATCTACCGCCACTTCCTCGACCACATCGAGCCCGACGAGCGGATCTACCACGAGACGGACGATCTGCTCTGGCTGCGACGCACCGCGGCGCTGCTGCCCGGGTGATCGATGCCGCTCCGGCGACGGGTCAGTTCACCGCGGACGTGAGGCGCGCGATGCCGTCGAGGAAGGTCGCCTTCGCAGGTTCGCGGCGCCATTCCTCGAGGGTGAGCTGACGGCCGGCGTCCCGGTAACCCTGCTCGACCTCGCGCATGGCCGCGACGAACGATTCGCCGAGGACCATGAGCGAGACCTCCATGTTGAGGCTGAACGACCGGATGTCCATGTTGCTGGATCCGATCACGGCGATCCGGTCGTCGATCGAGAAGTGCTTCGAGTGCAGGATGAACGGCGCCGGATAGAGGAAGATCTTCACGCCGGCGTCGAGGAGGTCGTCGTAGTAGGACCGCTGCGCGTGATACACCAGTCCCTGGTCGCCGATCTCGGACACGAACAGCTGCACCTCGAGGCCTCGCTGGCACGCGGTGGTGATCGCGTAGACCATCGCCTCGTCGGGCACGAAGTAGGGGCTCGTCAAGATGACCTTCTCCGTCGCGCCGTAGATGAGCGAGAGGAACAGCCGCAGGTTGTTCTCGGTCTGGTAGCCGGGACCCGAGGGCACCACCTGGCAGACGACGGCATCCGGACCGGAGTACGCAGTGAGCTCCGCGACGGGCACGTGCTCGGTGCCGATGAGGTTCTCGCCCGTCTCGATCAGCCAGTCCGAGAGGAACACCGCATTCACGGATGCCACGACCGGCCCGGTGAGCCGGGTGACGAGCTCCTGCCACTTCAGGCCGCGCTTGATGTTCTTCTCGGAGTTGTACGTGCGGTCGATGAGGTTCTGCGACCCCATGAACGCCACTCGACCATCGACGACGACGATCTTGCGGTGGTTGCGCAGGTCCGGGCGCTGGTACTTGCTCTTGAACGGCATGACGGGCAGCATCCATTCCCACTTCACCCCGATCCGGTCGAGCTCGGCGAACGTCTCCTTGGAATGGGCCATCTTGCGCGACGAGATGTGGTCGGCGAGCAGTCTCACACTCACCCCACGGGCGACCGCACGCTCCATCGCGGAGAAGAACCCGCGCGTGGTGTCATCCCACGAAACGATGAAGAACTCGACATGGACCCAGCTCCGTGCGGTGTCGATCTCGGTCGCCATCGCGTCGATCGAGGCCTGATAGTCGCCGTACAGCCTCGCACCGTTCCCGCCCACTGCGGGCAGGGCGGTGAGGTCCTCGTTCTGCTGCGCCACCCGCTGGAACCATCGGGGCCAGGTCGACTCGTCGGCCACGACGTCGCTCGTCGCGCCGACGCGCTCCTTGATCAGCGCGTCGATCCGCGCCTGCTCATCGCGCCGTTTCTTCGGCAGCCGGAAGTTGCCGATCAGCAGGAACAGCACGATGCCGATGAACGGGATCAGGAAGATCGCCAGCAGCCACGCCATGGCCGCAGTGGGCTTGCGATGGCGCGGTATGAAGATCAGGGCGAGGACCTTGATCGTGAGGTCCGCGAGGAAGGCGATGATCCAGATCAGGTTGGCGAGGAGTGAACCGTCCATAGTGCGGTCAGGCTATCGGCATCCGCGCTCTGCCGTCCGTTTCGCGCGCGAACGGGTTCGAGCGCCGGACGCTACTCGGCGATCAGGCGCAGCGTGACTGCCCAGACTCCGGGGCCGACGACCGGGCCGACCATGAGCGGACCGTACTTGTCGTACTTGCGGTGGTATTCGATGTCGAGCCGTTGCTGCGTCGCTGCATCGACGACGCGATCGAAGGTGACCCGCCGCTGCGCTCCGGCGGCGCGGATCCATCCGTGACCGCTCGTCACCGCGCGACGGAACCATCCGTTGGTGGCTCCGTGAGCGGATCGCACGTAGATGTGGTCTCCGTCGCGGACGCCCCAGATGGTCACGAACGGGCGCATCGTGCCGTTGAAGCGGCGGGAGCTGATCTGCAGCTGGTCGGCCCCGCCGATCGTGTCCAGCTCGCGCACTGTGAAGCTCGCCATGGCTTCTCCTCTCGGTATATTGCGACCAGTCAACCGTGCCTCGCCCTTCGGCCGCGAGGTCCGGGCGGTACCTGCAACGGGGCGCTTCGCGGAATGCCGGCACTGCGCGGATGCCGAATCGTCCGTGCAGCGGTCATTCCCATCCTGGCCCCCGCCCCCGGGTGGAGGATCGAGGTGAGCGAAGGGATTCCACAATGAGCTTCACGGCACGCAACGGCACGTACGGAGCCCGCCAGCCCCGGGCAACCCCGATGGCACGTTGGTTCACCACTCGCATGGTGAACCGGCTCAGTCGCCGAGGCGGCAAGTTCATGGGCATGGACGCCCTCGTTCTCGAGACCCTCGGCAAGAAGAGTGGTGAGCAGCGCCAGACACCGGTCGCGTGGTTTCCGGCTTCCGGTGGCGGGTGGATCATCGTCGCGTCGGCCGCGGGAGGGCCGCGCAACCCGTCCTGGTATTACAACATCGCGGCCCACCCGGATGCCGTCCATGTGAAGCTCGCCGGCAGGACGACAGCCGTCGAGCCCGTGGAACTGCATGGCGACGATCGAGCGGAGGCCTGGGCGCGGATCGTCTCCATCGCGCCTCGGTTCGCCAAGTACGAGACCGTCACGGACCGCGAGGTGCCCGTGATCAGGCTGACGCCGAAACCCGACGCGGCATAGCCGCGCCACCGGTGCCGTCCGCCTGTGCTGGCGGGGCTGACGGAGACGATGGGTTCGTCGATCTGCGAGTTCTTCCGCCCCGACCGGGCGGAGCTCGCCCGCTGAGCGCGGCGGGTGCGCGACGTTAGGATCCGTCGCCCGTCCGTATGGATTCCGTGAGGATGCCGCGCTCGGCCCTGCAGCGCGTGTTGCATCGGACTCGTGCCCGACGACGGGCACCCGCGCGGCTGTCGCGCGGACCGCCCCGGCCTCGCCGGGATCCCGACGGGAGTTCCTGTGCTCGATGTGATCTACCTGGCGGCGACGCTCGCGCTCTTCGCGCTCGTCGGCCTCGCGAAGGGGGTCGAGAGACTGTGATCGTCTTCGGCTGGATCGCCGCTGCGCTCGCGCTGGCGGCCATCGTCTACCTCGTTTTCGCCCTGGTGAAGCCGGAGCGCTTCTGATGAGCGGCGTCACTTCCGAGGCGGTCTGGTTCGGCATCCTCCAGCTCGCCACGCTGGTGCTGATCCTCGCCCTGCTCTACCGGCCCCTCGGCGACTACATCGCTTACGTCTACCAGAGCCGCAGAGACCTGCGGTTCGAGCGCGGCATCTATCGCGTGATCGGCGTGGATCCGGCATCCGCTCAGACCTGGCAGGCGTACCTGCGCGGTGTGCTGGTCTTCTCGGCCATGGGCGTCGTCTTCGTCTACCTGCTCCAGCGCCTGCAGGCGGTGCTGCCGTACTCGCTCGGGCTGCCGCCGGTGCCCGAAGGGCTCGCGTTCAACACCGCCGTCTCGTTCGTGACGAACACGAACTGGCAGTCCTACTCGCCCGAGCTGACGCTCGGGTACACGGTTCAGCTCGCCGGACTCGCGGTGCAGAACTTCGTTTCCGCCGCCGTCGGAATCGCGGTGGCCATCGCACTCGTCCGCGGCTTCGCGGCTCGGCGCAGCGACACCCTCGGAAACTTCTGGGTCGACCTCGTGCGCGGCACGTTCCGGCTTCTCCTGCCCCTGTCGATCATCGCCGCGGTCGCGCTGCTGGCGGCCGGCGTCATCCAGAACTTCAACGGATTCACCGACGTGCATGCGCTCGCCGGCGGAACGCAGGTGCTGCCGGGCGGACCGGTCGCCTCGCAGGAGGCGATCAAGGAGCTCGGCACCAACGGCGGCGGCTTCTTCAACGCCAACTCGGCCCACCCTTTCGAGAACCCGACGCCGTGGTCGAGCATGCTCGAGATCCTTCTGCTGCTTGCGATCCCGTTCGCCCTGCCCCGCGCGTTCGGCAGGATCGTCGGCGACAACCGGCAGGGGTACGCGATCCTCGCCGTGATGGCGGCGATCTTCCTCGTCAGCATCACCGTGCTCTCCGTCCTCGAGGCGTTCGGACAGGGCACGGCCGTGCAGCTGGCCGGCGGCGCCATGGAAGGCAAGGAGCAGCGCTTCGGCATCTTCGGCTCGACCCTGTTCGCCGGAGCCACGACGCTCACGTCGACCGGGGCGGTGAACGCCATGCACGATTCGTTCACGGCCCTGGGCGGGATGCTGCCGATGATCAACATGATGCTCGGCGAGGTCGCCCCCGGCGGCACCGGATCGGGTCTGTACGGGATGCTGGTGCTCGCGGTGATCGCCGTGTTCGTCGGCGGCCTGCTCGTCGGCCGCACTCCCGAGTATCTGGGCAAGAAGATCGGGCCACGCGAGATCAAGCTCGCGAGCCTTTACATCTTGGTGACGCCCCTTCTCGTCCTGACCGGGACGGCCCTGAGCTTCGCCCTGCCGGGCGTGCGAGACGACGTCGAATCGGTGTCGATCTTGAACCCCGGAGTCCACGGTCTGAGCGAAGTGCTCTACGCCTTCACGTCCGCGGCGAACAACAACGGGTCGGCGTTCGCGGGGCTCACCGCGAACACGCCGTGGCTCAACTCCGCACTCGGGGTCGCCATGCTGCTCGGCCGGTTCGTGCCGATCGTGCTGGTGCTGGCCCTGGCGGGCTCGCTCGCGAAACAGGATCGCGTCCCCACGACCGCGGGCACCCTGCCGACCTACACGCCGCAGTTCGCAGGGCTGCTCGGCGGGGTCGCGATCGTCGTCACCGCACTCACCTACTTTCCAGTACTCACGCTGGGTCCCCTGGCGGAAGGGCTCGTCTGAACCATGAACATCTCCACTCACGACGTTTCGTCTCGGTCGCCTCGCTCCCACGCTCAACGACCGGAACCGGCGCCCTGGTCGTTGAGCGAGCGAAGCGAGACGAAACGCCCCCGAGGTGCATTCACCTGGGCGCAGCTCGTCCAGGCGCTGCCCGGAGCCCTGCGCAAGCTCAACCCGGCCGCCCTGTGGCGCAACCCGGTCATGTTCCTGGTGTGGATCGGCGCGGCCCTCACCACCGCGATCGCGATCTTCGAACCGCTGACGGGCGGGCCGGGTGCATCGGGCGGCAGCGCCGTGCCCATCGGCTTCACGGCGGGCATCGCCGTGTGGCTCTGGCTCACCGTGCTGTTCGCGAACCTCGCCGAGTCCGTCGCCGAGGGGCGCGGCAAGGCGCAGGCCGCGAGCCTGCGCAAGACCCGCACCAGCACCATGGCGCATCGCGTCGATCGCTATGACGGATCGGCCGACGCCGACGCCGAGCACGCCGCGATCACCGAGATCGCGTCATCCGAGCTGGGATTCGACGACGTCGTGATCGTCGCCGCGGGCGAGCTGATCCCCGGCGACGGCGACATCGTGCACGGCATCGCCACGGTCGACGAGTCGGCCATCACCGGCGAGTCGGCGCCCGTCATCCGCGAATCCGGAGGCGACCGCAGTGCCGTGACCGGTGGGACGCGGGTGCTGTCGGACCGGATCGTCGTGCGCATCACGTCGAAGCCGGGCGAGACGTTCGTCGACCGCATGATCGCGCTCGTCGAGGGAGCGAGCCGTCAGAAGACCCCGAACGAGATCGCGCTGAACATCCTGCTCGCGAGCCTGTCGATCGTCTTCGTGATCGTCGTGCTCACCCTCAACCCGATGGCGTCCTATGCCGCGTCCCCCGTGAGCATCACGGTGCTCGTGGCGCTGCTCGTCTGCCTCATCCCCACCACGATCGGCGCTCTGCTGTCGGCCATCGGCATCGCGGGGATGGATCGGCTCGTGCAGCGCAACGTCCTCGCGATGTCCGGGCGCGCGGTCGAAGCCGCGGGCGACGTCACGACGCTCCTCCTCGACAAGACCGGGACGATCACCTACGGCAACCGCCGGGCGAGCGCGTTCATCGCGATGCCGGGGGTCGCCGAGGACGAGCTCGCACGCGCCGCCGCACTGTCGTCGCTGGCCGATCCCACACCCGAGGGCACCTCGGTGGTCGAGCTGGCCGCGGAAGGCGGCATCCGGATCGCCCAGCCCGCCGGCGCGATCGTCGTGCCGTTCACGGCGCAGACCCGGATGAGCGGGCTCGATCTCGCGGACGGTTCGCGGATCCGCAAGGGCGCCGGCTCGGCCGTGGTCGCGTGGCTGGACGAGGAGGGCGAAGTCCACCCCGACGTGCGCGCACGGCTGACACGCGAGACAGGCGCGATCGGGCAGTCCGGCGGAACTCCCCTCGTCGTCGCGACCCGGAGCGCACACGGCGCGTCGACAGGCGAGCCGACCGGACGGGTGCTGGGCGTCATCCACCTGAAGGACATCGTCAAGGACGGCCTGCGCGACCGCTTCGAAGAGCTGCGTCGAATGGGCATCCGCACCGTCATGATCACGGGTGACAACCCGCTGACGGCGAAGGCGATCGCCGCCGAGGCGGGGGTGGACGACTTCCTCGCCGAGGCGACACCCGAGGACAAGCTCGCACTCATCCGGCGCGAGCAGGAGGGCGGCAACCTCGTCGCGATGACCGGGGACGGCACGAACGACGCACCCGCCCTCGCTCAGGCGGATGTCGGCGTCGCGATGAACACCGGCACCTCGGCCGCCAAGGAGGCGGGCAACATGGTCGACCTCGACTCCGACCCCACCAAGCTGATCGACGTCGTGCGCATCGGCAAGCAGCTGCTGATCACGCGCGGAGCCCTCACGACCTTCTCGCTGGCGAACGACATCGCCAAGTACTTCGCGATCATCCCGGCGATGTTCATGGGGGTGTTCCCGGGGCTCGCGGTGCTCAACGTGATGGGGCTGCACTCGCCGGCATCCGCCGTCATGAGCGCGATCATCTTCAACGCGATCGTGATCGTCGTGCTCATCCCGCTCGCGCTGCGTGGCGTCAAGTACCGGCCCGCCAACGCCTCGCGCATCCTCAGCCGCAACCTGCTGATCTACGGCATCGGCGGCATCATCGCCCCGTTCGTCGGCATCTGGCTCATCGACCTCGTCGTGCGCCTCATCCCCGGCTTCTGAGCTCAGAAGGAGAACCCTCATGTCCACCGCCCGCACCACCCTGCGCCAGGCGAACGTGGCCCTCCGCGCCATGCTGGTTTTCACGCTCGTCCTCGGCGTCGGCTACACACTGCTCATCACCGCCATCGGCCAGGTCACCCTGCCCTGGCAGGCGAACGGATCGCTCGTGAAGGCAGACGGCCGCGTGGTCGGTTCCGCCCTGATCGGACAGTCCTTCGCGGATGCCGACGGCGCCCCCTCGCCCCGATACTTCCAGCCGCGCCCCTCAGCCGCCGGCGAGGGGTACGACGGCGGCGCGTCCAGCGGCTCCAACCTCGGACCCGAGAATCCCGACCTCATCAGTGCGATCGAGGATCGGCGCGCGGCGATCGCCTCGTTCGAGGGCGTCGACCCGGGCCAGATCCCCGCCGACGCACTGACGGCCTCGGCATCCGGTCTGGACCCCGACATCAGCCCCGCGTACGCCCTCCTGCAGGTTGACCGGGTCGCGCGGGCGCGCGGCCTCGACCCTAGGGCCGTGCGCGATCTCGTGGAGTCTAGGATTCAGGGGCGGGACCTCGGATTCCTCGGCGAGCCGAGGGTCGAAGTGCTGGAGCTCAACCTGGCGCTGGACGCCCTTCGGGGCTGACGGCGAAAGCGGAGGATCGTCAGATGAAGCGCGGTCGCCTGCGGGTGCTGCTGGGTGCCGCGCCCGGCGTCGGCAAGACCTACGAGATGCTCGAAGAAGGTCGCCGGCTGCGCGCCGCCGGCCGCGACGTCGTCATCGGCTTCGTCGAGACGCACGATCGCGCGGCGACCGCTGCCCTCGCCGAGGGGCTGCCGGTCGTGGCGCGTCGCACGGTCGCGCACCGTGGCGTGGACCTCACCGAGATGGATGTCGACGCCGTGCTGGAGCGTCATCCACAGCTCGCGCTCGTGGACGAGCTCGCTCACACCAACGCCCCGGGTTCCCGCAACGAGAAGCGCTGGCAGGATGTCCAGCAGCTCCTGGAGGCCGGCATCGATGTGATCACGACCGTCAACGTGCAGCACATCGCCTCGCTGAACGACGTCGTCGAGCAGATCACCGGGATCGTGCAGCGCGAGACCGTTCCGGATGCGGTCGTCCGCGCCGCCGACGAGGTGGAGGTCGTCGACCTCGCGCCGCAGTCGCTGCGCGACCGTCTCGCGGCCGGCGTCGTCTATCCCGCCGAGCGGGTGGATGCCGCGCTGTCGAACTACTTCCGGCTCGGAAACCTCACGGCGCTGCGGGAGCTCGCCCTGCTGTGGCTCGCCGACGAGGTCGACAGCGCCCTCAAGCTCTATCGCGCCGAACACGGCATCACGGGTGCCTGGCACGCCCGTGAGCGGGTCGTCGTCGCCCTCACCGGAGGCCCCGAGGGCGAGACGCTCATCCGACGGGGAGCCCGCATCGCAGCGCGCTCGGCCGGTGGTGAGCTGCTCGCCATCCACGTCTCCAGCCAGGACGGGCTGCGCACCTCGGCTCCCGGCGCCCTCGCGGGCCAGCGGGCTCTCGTGGAGTCGCTCGGGGGCACGTATCACCAGGTGGTGGCCGACGACGTGCCGATCGCGCTCGTCGAGTTCGCCCGATCAGTGAATGCCACGCAGCTCGTGATCGGCGTGAGCCGTCGCGGGCGCCTGGCGGCCGCGCTCACCGGACCCGGGATCGGCGCGACGGTCGTCCGCGAGTCGGGCGACATCGACGTGCACATCGTCACGCACTCGGCGGCCGGCGGAGGGTTCGCACTCCCCCGCATGACGGGCGGCGCGCTCAGTGTCAAGCGGCGCGTCCTCGGCTTCGCCGTCGCCCTGGTGTTCGGCCCGCTGCTGTCGTGGTTCCTCTACAGCTTCCGCACCGAGGGGTCGATCACCTCCGAGGTCCTGGCGTACCAGCTCCTCGTGGTGATCGTCGCGCTGATCGGCGGCATCTGGCCGGCGCTGTTCGCCGCGATCCTCTCCGGATTCACCCTCGACTTCCTGTTCGTGGACCCGCTCTACACCGTGACGATCGCCGATCCGCTTCACGCGATCGCCCTCGTCCTGTACGTCATCATCGCGATGCTCGTCAGCTACATCGTCGACCAGGCCGCTCGCAGCACGCGCATGGCGCAGCGCGCGGCCGCGGAGTCGGAACTGCTCGCCACCGTCGCCGGGAGCGTCCTGCGCGGCGAGAGCGCCGTCCTCGCGCTGGTCAGCCGCGCCCGGGAGGCGTTCGGCATGACGGGCGCGCGCCTTGTCGCACCCGACGGCACGGTCATCGCGACGGACGGCGAACCCGTGCCCGACGGACGCGTCATCCGCGTCACGGTCGGACCCGAGGACGCCACCCGAGGGACCCTCGAACTGCACGGCGGCGAACTGGATGCCTCGGAGCGGCGCCTCCTGGATGTGATCGTGACCCAGCTCGAGGCCGCTCTGGAGCGCTTCGAGCTCACCCGGGCTGCACGGGAAGCGGGCGTCCTGGCCGAGACCGACCAGGTGCGCACCGCGCTGCTGTCGGCCGTGAGCCACGACATCAGGCGCCCGCTCGCCGCGGCCGTTGCCGCTGTAGGCGGGTTGCGCAGTGCGGGCGCGAACCTGTCGCCCGACGACCGGGCCGAGCTGATCGACACCGCCGACGAGAGCCTCGCCGCGCTCTCTTCACTGGTCACCGACCTGCTCGACGTGAGTCGCGTGCAGGCCGGGGTGCTGGCGGTGTCGCTGGCACCGGTCGATGCCGCCGGCGCCGTGCTCGCAGCCGTCGACGAACTCGGGCTGGGGCCCGACCGGCTCGAACTGGCGCTCGATCCCGACCTTCCCGACCTCCGCGCCGATCCGGTGCTGCTGCAGCGGGTGCTCGTCAACGTCCTGGCGAACGGCGCCAGGCACTCGCCCCTCGACCGGCGCGTCCGCGTGGCGACCAGCCGGCTCGGCGGCATCGCGCAGATCCGGGTCGTGGACCACGGCGAGGGCATCGCGCCGGAGCGACGCGACGACATGTTCGCCCCCTTCCAGCGGCTCGGCGACACCGACAACACGACCGGACTGGGGCTGGGGCTTGCGCTGTCCAAGGGCTTCACCGAGGGGATGGGCGGCACGCTGACGCCCGAGGACACCCCGGGCGGCGGCCTCACCATGGTCATCGCGCTGCCGGTGGCTGCGACATCCGAAGTCCCTCATGAGCGGTCGCCGGAGGCAGCCCGATGAAGATCCTCGTCGCGGACGACGACCCGCAGCTCGTGCGGGCGCTGCGGATCACCCTCGCGGCGCACGGATACGACGTGGTCGCCGCCCCGGACGGTGCCGCCGCGATCGCGCTCGCGGCGCAGACCCATCCCGACATCGTTCTGCTCGATCTCGGCATGCCGCGTCTGGACGGCGTGCAGGTGATCGAGGCGCTCCGCGGGTGGACGTCCGCCCCGATCATCGTGGTGTCGGGTCGAACCGGCTCCGCCGACAAGGTCGAGGCTCTGGACGCCGGCGCCGACGACTACGTGACGAAGCCGTTCCAGATCGACGAGCTGCTCGCCCGACTGCGAGCGCTCTCCCGGCGGACGACGCCGTCCGGTGGCGACCCGGTGGTGTCGTTTGCGGATGTCGTCATCGACCTCTCGATGAAGGAGGTGACGCGCGCCGGCGCCCGCGTGCACCTCACTCCCACGGAATGGCGGATGCTCGAGTACCTCGCCCGCAATCCCGGCGCCCTCGTGACGCGCCAGACGCTCCTCAAGGAGATCTGGGCGAGCCAGAGCGTGACCGACTCCGGCTACCTGCGGCTGTACATGTCGCAGCTGCGGAGGAAGCTCGAGGCCGACCCCGCCCGCCCGGCGCATCTGCTGACCGAGTCGGGGATGGGCTACCGGCTCGTCCTCGACGGGGTCGGCGGCGAGGCGAGCGGATGACGGCAGTCATCCGGGTTGTCAACCCCGTGGCATCGGCGCCTCACTCCGCCTAACGTCGAGGGAAACGCCTGCCGAGGAGGCAACCCATGACCGAGCGCGACAGCGAACAGCCCACGCCGGAGCAGCCCACGGGCGCGGATGCGACCGAGAAGCCCGGCGGACTGGGTCAGGACGGCACGATTCCCGCGCACCCCGACGGACTCGCGGCCGGTCACACCGGCACGGCGTCGACGTTCGAACCGGAAGAGGACGAGAAGGCCTGAGCGCCGCCCAACCCGGGGTCGCCCCGCGAACGCAAGGAGGACCGATGCCGCACGACGGTGCTGGATCATCCCAGCTCATGATCGACTTCATCACCTCGCTGGACGGATATGCGTCTGCGGTCGGGTGGCCCGGGTGGTGGGGACTGGAAGGCCCGGAGTACTTCCAGTGGCTGAACGATCAGCCCGAGCGCGCGTACACGATCCTGATGGGAGCGTCGACCTACCGGCTGATGTCGGGTTTCGCGGCCCAAGCGCCCGACGAGGACTCGATGATCGAGCTCACGACCACACAGAAGGTCGTCTTCTCCACCACCCTGGATGAGCCGCTGACGTGGGCCAACAGCCGTCTGGTCTCGACCGATGCGGTCGAGGAGGTACGACGGATGAAGGCGCAAGGCGAGTCCTTCCGCACCATCGGCAGCCTCGCGCTCTGCGGCTCGCTGCTGCGTGCCGGGCTCGTCGACCGGTTCCGCGTCGTCGTGTTCCCCGTCATCACGGGCGAGACCGGCCGCGAGCGCATCTACGACGGGTACCCGGATGTCGGTCTCGAACTCATCGAAAGCCGGACGTTCGATGGTCGGATCCAGCTCCTCGACTACATCCCGACCCTTCTCGACGGGCCTCCCGGCACGCCGGGCTGACGGATCGGGTGGCGCATCCCGTGACCGGCCCGCACAGGCCGAGATCGCGGTCCGCACGAGGCCGGAGTCCTCGGCCAGGCTGGACACGGCCGGAGTACGCTACCCCACGTGGCCGCTGAGGTGACCCTGAGGACGGTCGAGCCGACTCCGACGGCCGTGGTCGCGGCGGTCACGACCTGGGAGGAGTTCCCCTCGGCCTGGCGCCCGATGCTGGACGAGGTCTGGCACTTCCTGCGCAACGAGGCCCCGTCCGGGCTCTACCGGAATGGCCACAACATCATGCTCTACAAGGACGCCGTCCCGTCGGTCGAGATCGGCGTCCAGGTGGTGGGTGGGTTCGATTCGCACGGTCGCGTGGTGGCGTCTTCGCTTCCTGGCGGGCTCGTGGCCACGGCGACTCATACCGGCCCGATGGCCGAGCTCGATCTGACGTATCGCGCGCTCGATGAATGGATCTCGCAGAGTGCCTACCGGCGGGTCGGGCCCCATTGGGAGATCTACGGCGATCCCGACCGATCGACGGGCCAGGTCGATGTGGAGGTCTGCTGGCTGCTCGCTGCGGCGTGAGAGTACGTCCAGCGGCGCCGGGGTCAGCTCAGGGGCCGAAACGTCGCTGCACGTCGCCATAGCCGATCGCGCCGGCGAGATAGCCGATGGCCCCGAGTCCAGCAGATCCCTGCCTGCCCGCTCGACCAGGCTGAGCGCGGCGCGGGCGATGCTCCCGCCCACGCTGACCCGCTCGACCCGGAGTGAGAAGAGCGCGGGCACGTCGATGAGTTGTCCGGCCGACCTGTATCACCGTCCGCCCCAAAAGTCTCATCACCCCAAAGGGAGGGATCATGAACACATCTCGCGCAGTCCGGCGAATCGCTCCGCTCGCGCTCATGCTCACGCTCCTGCTGTCTGCATGCTCGCCATCTCCGGCGCCGCCACTGCCCTCACCGTCTGAGTCGCAGCCGAGCCCACTACCGACAGTCCTCGAAGCACTGGACCCTGCGCTCGTCGGCGAGTGGGGCGTGAGCGACTGGCTCGACAACACCGGCTCCCACGCCCTGTCGGCGACCTACAGATTCACGGCCGACGGGCTCTACCAGTACACCTTCGCGGAGTGCCGTTCCTCGACGGATTGCAGCATCCTGTCGCAGGAGCAGGGGTACGTCGAGAGCGCCGACGGCGTACTGGCGCTCTACCCCCAGACCGCATCGGATGACGGGCCGCGCTCCTGGCCGTACCGGGTGGGCTACCTCGATCCTGACATTCCGATCAGCCTCGAACTGCATCTCCTGAATCCGGACGGGACGGTCCATCAGATCTTGTACGGCCAGAGTTGACCTTGGGGCGCGAGCTGTGACATCGCCCCGGGAATGCCCGGACTTCACCTGGGTGCATGCTGGAGAGTTCGCCGAGGCCCGCATTGAGATAGGGGAAACACATGAACGGGGATTCGAGAGCTGCATCTGAAGGACCGACCCGGGTCATGTTCTGGATCGGCTGGTGGGTTCTGGTCGGAGTGACGGCGCTGCTCGCCCTCAACGACGCAGTCCGCACTTTGGTCTTCTCGCCGTCGGACGATCAACGCATGATGTTCATCGTCTTCGCGGCGTTGCAGGCGTTGAGCGTGCTCGTGCTGGTGATCCCGTTTCGACGGCTCGAGTGGTGGGCGTGGTGGGCGACCTGGATACCGATCGCCGCCCTGGCCTTGACCGGTCCCGTCCTCCTGGGTTCTCTCGGAGGTGTGTACCTGGGACTTTCCGCGATCCTCGCGGTGGCGCAGTTGGTGACCGTCGCGCGGTTCGCCAAGTCACGGCCGTCGGCTTCATAGGGCGCGCGCGCAACGAGAAGTCGATGGAATCGCCGACGTCGAGGCTTGCGCGCGGCGGACCGAGACGCCGAACGCGGGCTGCCGGGAGGCAGTCGTCCGAAGGCACGCAGTCGATTGCGATGGATGCCTGGCTCGGCGAGCCAGTCAGATCTTGCGAGTCACGAGGTCACGACGCCTGCTCGGACAGCATGCTGACGAGCAGGGCGATCATCAGCTCCTTCTCCTTAGGATCGCTCATCGCGACCATCAACGTGATGGCCGCGAGCGCATTGTTCGAGATGCGCGTCACGCCGCCCACGCCCTCGAGCGCCCTGTTGCGTGCCAGGAAGTGGACGAACAGCGCCGCCGCGGTGCGCTTGTTGCCGTCGGTGAGCGGATGATCCTTGATGACGAGATAGAGCAGGTTCGCGGCCTTCTCCTGCAGCGTCGAATACAGCTCCACTCCCCCGAACTCCTGGTAGATCGTCTCGACGATGCCCCGCAGCGCCCCGCCGCGTTCACCGCCGAACAACGTGTCGTCGGGGAACTCGGCGCCGACTTCGTCGATGACCGCGCGGGCCTCGTCGTAGCTGAGCGTCCAGGTGGGGGTGTCGCCGACTGCCGGAGCGATCTCGCCCTCGTCGTAGGCGCGCAGGGTGCGAAGGCTGGGAAGGTAGTTCGCGACGACCTCGGCGACGCCCGCGACGAGCTCATCACTCGATCGCGAGAGCACCCGCACGATGGATCCCAGCTGGGCGAGTCGCCGCTCATTGAGCGCGACCCCTTCGAGCAGATACTGTCGCAGCACCTGGGTCGCCCAGCGACGGAAGCTCACGCCCTCTGTCGACTTCACCCGGTATCCGACAGAGATGACGACATCCAGGTTGTAGTGCGCGACCTGGTAGCTCTTGCCGTCGGCCGCAGTTGTTGCAAAATCTGCAACAACTGCATCTCTCTCCAGCTCACCGTCGTCGAAGACGTTCCGCAGGTGCCTCGAGATCGTGGACTTGTCACGGCCGAACAGCTCGACGAGCTGATCCGCGGACAGCCAGACAGTCTGGGCGTCGGCGCGAACGGCGAGCTCGAACTCGCCGCTCGCCGATCGATACAGCTCGATGCTCTGAGCCTCGGGCATCGTCATCCTCCGGATCGATCTCGGCAGTCGCGGCGGCACTCCTGCGGCGTCGCGATCAGGCTATCCCGAGCAGCGGATGTATCTCCGTCTTGCACTCGCGTCGGGCGCGCCGACGGCAGCGAACCGTCGTAGATAACGCTGGCGACCGTTCCTGCAGGCGCAGGTCAGGTCAGTCGTGGCGCGGGTTCGGAGTGTCCTGCTCACCGGGTTTCGCAGGCGTAGCCGTCTCCGTCGCGGTCGAGGCCGTAGATGTCGCTGCCGACGACGCGGGCCACTCCGTCGAAGTAGGCGGGGCCGTTGCCGCTGCCTCCGGCGCAGTCGACGTCGCTTGCGACGGGGACGCAGGCGTCGGCGTAGTTGGGGTCGCAGCCGGAGGGCTGCTGTGCCGGAGGGGCAGGCGGCGGTGGTGGTGGTGCCACGTAGGTGCCGACCGTGGTGACCTGGGTGATGGGCTGCGCGGTGACCTCGTCGGAGATGAGTTCTCGGCTGACCTCTTCGCCGTCGATCAGGTTGACGCGATAGGTGCGCGTTCGTTCGCCGTTCTTGCCGGCGGTGGTGATCCGCGTCTGTCCCGACGGCAGCGACGCGTCCTCGACCGCTGTCTCCTCGAACGCGATGGGCTCGGTGGCGACCTCTTCGCGGCTGGTGGCCTTCGCCGAGTAGTCCGACGTCAGCGCGGGTTGGCCGGGGCAGTCGCCGAGGACGCGGGCGATGGCGTCGTGCTCGGCCTGCGTGACCCAGAGGTGGTAGGTCGCCTTCACCGACACCTGCCGGGCGACGTAGCCGCACCGGAACGTCTTGTTCTTGGGGAGCCACGTCGCCGCATCGCCGTCGCCCTTCTGCATGTTGGCGTGCCCGTCGACCGCGAGCAGATTGAGGGGGTCGTTCGCGAACGTGGCGCGCTGATCGGGGGTGAGGTTCTGCGCCCCCTTCTGCCAGGCATCCGAGAGCGAGACGACGTGGTCGATCTGCACCAGCGCAGAGGTGTCCAGGCCGCGCTGGAATGCGATGGTCTCGCCGGTGTACGGGTCGGCGAGCGTGCCCGTGACGACCTTGCACGGGCCGGACTCGACGGTGTCGGTGAGGTCGCGGGCGAGGATGTCGTTGCGGGTGTCGCAGCCGTTGCGGTCGACATCCAGCCAGCGCTGACCGAACCGGTCGCGGTCGTAACCGGTCTTCGGGGCACGTCCCTTGATCTCGAGCGTCGCGAGCAATGCGAGCGCGGTCTGACCCGTCGTGGCGGACGTGTCCGTCGCGGTGGCCGACTTGCCATTGAACACATGAATGGCGGCCCCGTCATCCACGGCAGGCAATTGCTCCGCCACAGCGACCGGCGCGGTGATCGCCCGCGCGAACGCAGACGCGGTGATGCTGCCGGTCACCAGGAAGGCGACGGCGGATGCCGCGGTCACGGTGATCGCGGCACTGCGACTGCGCAGTCGCAGCCAGGTCCGCGTGTTCTTGGACAGCGCGACGATCCCCGTGATCAGGACCACCAGCGAGACCGGCGCGAACACGGGCGACAGCAGCGCCACGAATGGCAGCGCCAAGAGCGCGATGAGGATCCACGCCCACACCGGCACACGTCGCGCCCGTTTCGGCAGGGTCGCCGCGACGGGCGGCGTGGATGTCGCGGGGGCGAGCGGAGCGAGCTGCTCGGTCCACCGCGCCCCGTCCCAATACCGCAGCCGGCTGGGGTCCAGGGGGTCGGGGAACCACCCAGCGGCAGTCGACGTCATCAGGATCCTTGGGGCGTTGTGATGGCTGAAAGGGACGAGACCCAGGACGGGCCGAGACGTGAAGGCCGTCGAGTCTACGTAGGCATCGCACCGCTTGATCGCGTCTTATGTGTGCCTATACGAATTCTATAGGACTGCTATACGCCAGATGAGACTCTTGGGGCAACGCTTGGCGGCACGAGTGGGCATTCCTGAGCACGTGGCGCTCGAGCAGATGGTCGTCCCGCTCCGCACGTCTGCTACACCGATGCGGTCCCGGTCGAAGCGGAACTACTCGATGTCGTCCTCGTTCGCGAGCTCTTCGATCCAGTCGACCGCTTCATCCGTCAGGTAGCGGGCGCCGAGCTCGTCGTCCCCGTCATCCGGCTCGTCGTGGTCGGCTGCGTCGGCTCCGGGGCTCTCGGAGTCGCTCGCCCATACATCGTCGGCGACGACAGCGTCGACAGCTCCATCGATCTCAGCCGCGATGTCCGCCGGGATGGCGTCTCCGTTGTTGGCGACCAGCCAGTCGCGTGTCTCGGGAGCGAGTTCAGCCCAGATTTCGTCGATACCCATGGCGGCAAGTGTCACACCCGGCGCAGGCCTCGTGCGTGTACCACCGCTGTACGTCGGGGATCCAGCAGGTGAACTGAGCCGGTGCCGTGCTGCGAAGGTGACCAGCCCGCCCCGGGCGGGCCGCTTCGCTCAGTCCCAGTCGAGGTAGTCCTCGATGGCCCATGAGGTCGCGCCCATGTGCGTCGTCGGGAACAGGTGACCTCCGCCGTCGACCGACACCACGCTCACCCGGTCGGGCGCGGAATCCCGCAGGGCGACGCCGTTGGCGGTCGGAGTGACGTCGTCCTCGGTGCCCTGGATCACCAGCACCGGCAGCCCCTCCGCGAGCGCCCCCGGCACCTCCCACGCGGCGCGCTGGAAATGCTCGACCTCGGCATCGCGAACCTCCGACGGGACTTCGGCGACCGTGGCCTGATCCGTTCCCTCGACCCCTAGCAGCAATACGCCGTTGACGCGGTCGTGGTGGTCGATGGCAACCGTGCGAGCGACGGATCCGCCGAACGCGTGGCCGCCGACCCAGGCGTGGTCGATCTCGAGATGGTCCATGACGTCGATGACATCCTGCGCCAGGTGATCCATCGAGGCGCGGTCACCCGATGGGCGACGCGAGCCGATCCGGATGACGCGGAAGTCCGCCATCGCGACCGAGTGGGCGAGTGCGCCGAGGTAGCTGATATTCAGTCCGTGCGCCGGGATCAGCACGACAGCCGGGCCGTGGCCCTCTACAGCGTACGGAATCGCGCGGCCCTCGGGCTCGAAGATCTGGGGGTCGGTCATGCGGGAGTCCTCTCGGGGAGCGGAACGGGACAGCGTCAGACGTTGAACCTGAACTCGACGACATCCCCGTCCTTCATCACGTAATCCTTGCCCTCCAGGCGCGCCCTGCCGCGCGAGCGGGCCTCGACCACCGACCCGGCGGAGACGAGGTCCTCGAACGAGATGACCTCGGCCTTGATGAAGCCCTTCTCGAAGTCGGTGTGGATGACGCCTGCCGCCTGCGGTGCTTTCCAGCCCTTGCCGATCGTCCAGGCGCGGGCCTCCTTCGGGCCCGCGGTCAAGTAGGTCTGCAACCCGAGGGTGTCGAAGCCGATGCGGGCGAGCTGGTCGATGCCCGACTCGTCCTGCCCTGTCGAGGCCAGCAGCTCGGCGGCATCGGAAGGATCGAGGTCGATGAGCTCGGACTCGATCTTGGCGTCCAGGAAGACCGCGTGCGCCGGCGCAACGAGCTCTTCGAGCGAAGCCCGTGCCGCGGCATCCGTCAGCACCGCCTCGTCGACGTTGAAGACGTAGATGTACGGCTTCGCGGTCATCAGGCCCAGCTCCCGGATGGGCGCCAGGTCGAGTCCCGAATGCGAGAGCAGCACGCCGCGCTCGAGCGCATCCTTCGCGGCGACCGCTGCTTCGAGGGTCGCGGCATCCGCTCGCTTGCTCTTCACGTCCTTCTCGAGGCGGGGAATCGCCTTCTCGAGCGTCTGCAGATCCGCGAGCATCAGCTCGGCGTTGATCGTCTCGAGGTCGCCCTTCGGGTTCACCGCGCCCTCGACGTGCACGACGTCGTCGTCGGTGAATCCGCGCACGACCTGGGCGATCGCATCCGCCTCACGGATGTTCGCGAGGAATTGATTGCCGAGCCCCTCGCCTTCACTGGCACCGCGCACGATCCCGGCGATGTCGACGAACGAGACAGTGGCGGGCAGGATGCGCTCGGAATGGAAGACCTCCGCGAGCGTCGCGAGTCGGGGATCCGGCAGGCTCACCACGCCCACGTTGGGCTCGATCGTCGCGAACGGGTAGTTCGCCGCGAGCACGTGGTTCTTGGTGAGTGCGTTGAACAGGGTGGACTTGCCGACGTTGGGCAGGCCGACGATGCCGATAGTGAGAGCCACGGGCATCCAGTCTACGTGCGGCGGATGCCGTGCCCCGGCGCGGCCGCGGGCGCACGCGCCTTCGCAGCGACTCCGAAGTTCGGCCAATGGCCGGGTTCTCGGAACCACAGCGAGCCGGCAGGCCGAAACCCTCGCGATACTCCGAGATTCGGATCCCGCCGACGCCCCACCGCGCGGATTCCCGGCGGTCCCACTCGAGCTTCAGTCACGCGATCGGGTCGACGCGCCACCGCATCAGGACGTTGCCGGACTCCTCCCACACCCGCGTTCCGAGCAGCTTGAGCGCGACCGGCGGACGCTCATCGAACAGCGCCACGCCGCCTCCCGCGATCAGCGGGAACGTGACGAGATGAAGCTCGTCGACGAGGCCCGCGCGCATCAGATCGTTCCAGAGGAGGCGGCTCAGCAGGATCAGGATGCCGGGCCCGTCGCCCTGCTTGGCGTCCGCCACCTCGCTGCGCGAATCAGCGATGCGAACGATCCGTGTGTTCGGCCACGGCGCGATGTCGGCGTCGGTGATCGTGTCGGAGACGACGAGCTTCTCGACATCCATGATGAGTCGGGCCAACTCCCGGCGGATGGCGGTGGCATGCGGGTCGCCCTGCACGCTGCGCCAGTACTCCATGTTTCCGAGGAACGAGCGCCGGCCCGCCAGCATCAGCGTCGCGGAGTCTCGCAGCAGGCCGGCCGTGTGATGGTCGAAGCTGTCGGCGCCGTCGTAATCGGGATGCTGATGCTCGAAGAATGATCCGATGTCGTGGTCGTCGTCCTCGTAGCGGCCGTCGACGGTGACGAAGTTGCAGACGGTGAGCGTGCGCATCGCCCCACGGTAGCCCGCACCACGGACGCCGGGCTACGGACGGATGCCGCGATACGCCAGCGTGCGATACCGGAGGTCGACGACCTCCGAGCCCGCATCATCCACTCGCCGATGGGTGTCGAACAATGCCCCCACCTCCGCGAGGATGCGGGCCCTGTCGGACTCCGAAGCGGTGATGATGTAGCTTCGCGACGCCGCCATGGCGAGGAGCGACTCGCGGGTCATCCGGCGAGACCACCGCCACTCGCGCGCCTGCAGCACGCCGAACGGCTCCTCCACACGCGGATCCCCCTGCGCAAGCAGCAGCTCCGCGTGGCTGCCGTGCATGATCTCGGTCAGGCGGCGCACCCACGGCACCGACTCGTCGCGGATGTTCCAGATCAGGCCGAGCACGCCGCCCGAGCGCAGCACGCGCCCTGCTTCGGTCGAGGCACCGTCGACGTCGACCCAGTGCCACGCCTGGCCGAACAGCAGCGCATCGACGGACGCGTCGGGCAGCGGCATCCGCTCCGCCGACCCGACGAAGGTCGGCACGCCGTGCACCTGCGCGCGCAGCTCCGCGAGCATCGCCGGGTCGGGGTCGATCGCCACGACCTCGCCCCCGAGCTCCACCGCGACCCGGGTGAGCTTGCCGGTGCCGGCGCCGACATCCGCCACGCGCAGCGCGCGACCCTCGTGATGGACGGGTTGCAGCATCCACGCGACCGCTTCCGGCGGGTAGTCGGGGCGACCCGCCTCGTACGTACCGGCCTCGCCGCCGAAGGAGGTCGACATCTCTTCGCGACTGGCCATGCGAAGAGCCTACGACGTGGGTCGGGGTCGGTCACGGCGCGCCTCCGCCCGCGGCCGCGGCACCCGGGTGACGCTGACCACGTGCCCTTGGACTTCACCGCGATCGACTTCGAGACGGCGAACTCCAGCAACGCCTCGGCCTGCGCGGTCGGGCTCGCGCGCGTGCGGGACGGCCGGATCGTGGCCACCACCGGCTGGCTCATCCATCCGCCGGCGGGCCACGATCGCTTCTTCGAGCTGAACACGCGCATCCACGGCATCCGCGCCGAGGACGTCATCGGCGCCAAGGACTGGACCGAGCAGCTCGGCGATCTGGCAGCGTTCGCGGGCGCCGATGTGCTCGTGGCCCACAACGCCGGCTTCGACATGGCGGTGATGAAGCGCGCGTGCGAGGCCACGGGCGACGAGTGCCCGCCCTACCGCTACGCCTGCAGCCTGCAGGTGGCGCGCAAGGTCTACCAGCTCGAGTCGTATCGGCTGCCGTTCGTCGCGGCCGAGGCCGGCTTCGCGGACTTTCCGCACCACAACGCCACCGCCGACTCCGTCGCCTGCGCCCACATCATGATCGATGCCGCTCGACGCGTCGGAGCGCACGACATCGAGGGGCTCGCCGAGGCGGCCGCCGTCCGGGTGTGCCAGATCGCGATCACCGAGGCTCCGGCGATCTCGTTCGCCGTCGCCTGACGCCGTCCAGGACGAAGATCGAGCGGATGCCGCGCCGTGGCGCGCGGCGGATGTCGGAGGGTGTCGGCATCCTGGGCACATGGACGCACTCATCCTCTCCGGCGTGGTCATCGCCTGCCTGGCGCTCGGCGCGCTCGCGGGATGGGTGCTCGGCATCGCCCGCAGCACAGCCCGCACCACCCGCGAGCACACCGAACTGCGGGCACGCCTGGCCGCCGCAGAGGCCGCCCGGCAGGGTGTGCAGGCCCAGCTCGACCACCAGCAGCTGCTGTACCACGAGCTCGCCGGGCAGGCGCGCTCAGATCAGGCCGCGCGCGAAGAGCGCGAGCGGCGCGAGCAGTCGGTGCTGCGCGCCCTCGCCCCGGTGCAGGAGACCCTGCACTCGATGCAGGCGAAGGTCGACGAGCTCGAGCGCGATCGGCAGAGGCAGTTCGGCACACTCGCCGAGCAGCTCCGGCGTGCGAACGAGTCCGATGAGGCGCTGCGGGCGACCACGGAATCGCTCGCGAGCGCACTGCGATCGGGCAGCACACGGGGTGTGTGGGGCGAGACGCAGCTGCGTCGCGTCGTCGAGGCCGCCGGCCTCACCCGTTACGTCGACTTCGACACGCAGACGTCCATCGCGTCAGATGCCGGGAACGGACGCCCGGACATGGTGATCCGGCTCCCCGGCGACAAGGCGATCGCCGTGGACGCGAAAGTGCCGCTGGACGCCTATCTCGAAGCGAGCGCCATCGCGCTGACCGCGCAGGGAGCCCAGGCAGCGCGCCGCAAGACGCTTCTCGAGAAGCACGTCAAGGCGGTTCGCGCCCACGTCGATGCGCTCGCGAAGAAGACGTACTGGGCGGGCCTGCCCTCGAGCCCCGAGTTCGTGGTCTGCTTCCTGCCCAGCGAGTCGCTTCTGGCGGCTGCGCTCGAAGAGGACCCGTCACTGCTCGACTACGCCTTCGCGAAGCGGGTAGCTCTGGCCTCGCCGGTGAATCTGTGGGCGGTCCTCAAGACGGTCGCGTACACCTGGACGCAACAGGATGTGTCACGCGAGGCTCGCACCCTGTTCGACCTCGGCAACCAGCTCTACGAACGACTGGGGGGTCTCGCCAAGCATGCCGATGACCTGCGGCGGGCGATCGAGCGCACCGTCGACAGCTACAACAGCTTTGCCGGATCGCTCGAGTCGCGTGTGCTGGTCAGTGCCCGCCGATTCCCCGGTATCGACCAGACCAAGCTCGACGCGCTCGCCGTGCCCGCGGCGATCGAGAAGACCCCGCGACGGCTCACGGCGCCCGAACTCCTCGACGCGACCCTCGCGCTCGACGAGGCGCCCGTCATCGCCGATCTCGGCGAGTTGCGCGAACGCATCGCCGACGCGACCGAGGGGGTGACGGCCGACTGAACGAGTCAGCTCACGCGCCGCCCGGCACGAAGCTGAGGAGGGCGATGACGGCCGCCGACACCGCCACGAAGGCTCCGATCATCCACCACGCGCTGAGCTCGTGCCCTTCGTCGCGACGAACGCGAAGCAGCACGTCGGGTCGGCGGGCCGGGTCGTGGGCATCGGCTATCACGGCCTGAGCGCCGGTCTGTGGTGACGGGCCACTGAACTGTGCAGACATCGAGAACCTCCCCCTGGGCACCTGAAGACAAGAGCGCGTCCTCGATGACGCCGCTTCGATTGTGCCAGAGAACCCTGCGAGTCGCGGTCACGAACCGGTCACATCCACCACATCGAGCGCACCAGTCACACTCGTCACACGGCAGACATCACAGCCACTTCGAAACCAGGTGCTCCGATGAGATGCGACGAAGCGTGCCGGACGACCCGCGCAGCACAACGCTCTCGGTGTAGAGATAGTGGCCCTCGCGCCGGACCCCGGCCACGAGCTGGCCGTCCGTCACGCCGGTCGCGACGAAGATCGTGTTGGTGCCCTGGACGAGCTCGTCCGCCTCGTAGACGTACCCGTCGAGCTTGAGTCCGGCATCCGTGCCCCGCTGCTTCTCGTCGTCGTCGCGCGGCCAGAGACGCCCTTGGATGTGACCACCGAGCGCCTTGATCGCGCACGCGGTGACGATCCCCTCCGGGCTGCCCCCGATGCCGACGCACATGTCGGTGCGGGCGTTGTGCCTCGCCGCGTTGATGCCGCCGGCGACATCGCCGTCGCTCATGAGGCGCGTCCCGGCGCCCGCCGCGCGGATCTCATCGATGAGCTCGTCATGCCTCGGCCGATGCAGCACCGACACCACCAGCTCCTCGACGGGCTTGTCGAGAGCCTTCGCCAGCAGGCGGATGTTCTCGCCGATCGGAAGGCGGATGTCGACCACGCCCACTCCGGCGGGGCCAGTCACGAGCTTGTCCATGTAGAAGACTGTCGACGCGTCCAGCATCGTGCCGTGGTCGGAGACGGCGATGACCGACAGAGCATTGTTCCGGCCGGCCGCAGTGAGCGAGGTGCCGTCGATCGGGTCGACCGCGACATCCGCCTTCGGCCCGCGTCCGTTGCCGACATGCTCTCCGTTGTAGAGCATAGGCGCTTCATCCTTCTCGCCCTCGCCGATCACGATCGTGCCGTCGAAGTTGACGGTCGTGAAGAAGGCGCGCATCGCGTCCACGGCCGCCGCGTCCGCCGCCTCCTTGGCACCGCGCCCGATGAACGGCACCGCTCGGATCGCGGCGGCCTCGGTGGCCCGCACGAGTTCCAATGCGAGGTTTCGGTCGGGATGCAGCGGGCTCAGGTCCGCGGTCAGACTCACCATGGCGCCAGCCTATCCAGCGCGCCCGCCCGGCAACCTGGTTTCCCACCACGTCAGCTCGAAGGAATCGAGATTCCTTCACCCATGCCAGGGAAGTCGGTACCCGAGCGGACGCGAGACCCGGCATCCTGTCCTGGCGTGAGGCCTTCGCTAGAGTGGCCCTGACGTCCGAAACGACCAAGGAGCCCTCATGCCCGTCGCCACCCCTGAGCAGTACGCCGACATGCTGGACCGCGCGAAGGCAGGCGGCTTCGCCTACCCGGCCATCAACGTCTCGAGCTCGCAGACGATCAACTCCGTGCTGCAGGGTCTCACGGAGGCCGGGTCCGACGGGATCATTCAGGTCACCACAGGCGGCGCGGACTACTTCGCCGGCCAGACCGTCAAGGCCCGCGCCACGGGCGCCCTCGCCTTCGCGAAGTTCGCCACCGAGGTCGCGAAGAACTACCCCATCACGATCGCGCTGCACACCGACCACTGTCCGAAAGACGCGCTTCCCGGGTTCGTGCTGCCACTGATCGAGGCGTCCGAGGAAGAGGTCAAAGCCGGCCGCAACCCGATCTTCCAGTCGCACATGTGGGACGGCTCCGCCGTGCCCCTCGACGAGAACATCGAGATCGCGAAGGATCTCCTCCCCCGCCTCAAGAACATCAATGCGATCCTCGAGGTCGAGATCGGCGTCGTCGGCGGCGAAGAGGACGGCGTGCAGCACGAGGGTTCGAACGAGGCCCTGTACACCACGGTCGCCGATGTCACGAAGGCCGTCGAAGCCCTCGGACTCGGCGAGAACGGTCGCTACATCTCGGCGCTGACGTTCGGGAACGTGCACGGCGTCTACAAGCCGGGCAACGTCAAACTGCGCCCCGAACTCCTCGGCGAGATCCAGCAGGGCATCGCGGCACGCTTCGGCACCGGCCCGAAGCCGCTCGACCTCGTCTTCCACGGCGGCAGCGGCTCGACCGCCGACGAGATCGCCCTCGCGGTCTCGAACGGGGTCGTGAAGATGAACATCGACACGGACACCCAGTACGCGTTCACGCGCTCCGTCGCCGGGTTCATGTTCTCGAACTACGACGGCGTGCTGAAGCTGGACGGCGAAGTCGGCAACAAGAAGGCCTACGACCCGCGCGCCTGGGGCAAGGTCGCCGAGTCGGCGATGGCGGTGCGTGTCGTCGAGGCCACCCAGCAGCTGGGCTCGCACGGCAAAAGCCTGGCCGCCTAGCGGTACCTCACGGGGAGCACCTAGCCCCCGAGCTCGCTCCGCATCAGGATCCGCCCCGTCGTGACCGACCGGATCTCGATCGCCTTGATCTGATCAGGATCCAGCGCCGTGCCCGCACCGAGTCGGGCGGTCGCGCCGGGGAACGCCAGCCAGCTCGACACCTCGCTGGTCGTGCCGTCTTTCGCCTCGATGACGAGCGAGTAGGGGTGCCCCGCCGCGGGCTCGTCAGGATGGGGATTGTCGGTGTAGCGGCAGATCATCTCGATCCGCGTGCCCCACGCCACGTCGGTCAGCTCGACGGTCGCTGTCAGCGGCAGGTCGACGACCCGATCGAGCGCGACGACCTGCACGTTTCGCATCGCGGGTGCGATCGCGAGCGTGGCCGCCAGCACCACGGCGACGAGGATCGCCGCCGCTGCTGCGATTCCGCCGGCCCACCAGGCCGTCCGGCGACGGCGTGACTGCCGGGTGCCGAGAGCGATGACATCCCGGCGGCGCGACTCGTCGGGCCCCTCGTCCGCGGGCGGGTCGAGCAGCGATTCGGCGCGCTCCGGCGAGACACGGGAGAGCAGCCCGATCGTCGGGGCCATCTCGATGATCGAACCGCGGCACGCGTCGCAGTCGGCGAGGTGAGCCTCGAAGCGTCGACGGTCGGTCGGGCTCAGCGCACCCAGCACGTAGGCGGCATCCCATTCCGCGAACTGCGCGTGGTCGGGGTGGGTCATCGCGTCACCCCCTTCTCCTGCAGGGCGAGGCGAAGGGCACGCAGCCCGTAGTGCAGCCGGGATTTGACCGTGCCGGGCGGAATGTCGAGCTCGGCGGCGATCTCGGCGATGGCGAGGCCGCCGTAGTAGGCGCGAACGATCACGGTGCGGTGATCGGCCGAGAGGGTGGCGAGGGCCTCTTCGACGAGGATCGCCTCGAAGAGCGCATCCGTGAGGTCGGATGTCGCGACATCCGGCGTCTCGGCGACCGCGATCTCACGTCGGCGATGGGCGCTGCGCGCGTCATCGATCACGAGGTGCCGTGCGACCGTGAACATCCACGACCGGGTGCTCGCGGGGTCCTGTTCGAGGATCCGCGGAGTGCGCCACGCCCGAAGCAGCGTCTCCTGCACGACGTCGTCAGCCGCGGCGCGGTCGCCTGTCAGATGCACCACATATCGCCACACCGGCGCCGCGTGTGCATCGTAGAGCGCACTCAATCGCGTCGCGTCGTCGCGTGGCATCGTCACCTCCCGCAGTGGACACGAGACACCGCCGTCGAAGGTTCACTCCCCCACCGGCATCCGGCTCCTCATCCGAGTATGAACCCCGGACGGCAGGTCGGCGCGGTGCCGTCGCGTCAGGGGATTCGACCCACGAGCGCACTCCACACGGCCGAGTCGGACATGAGCGGAATGAGCATGAGCGTGCCCACCAGGAACGTGAAGACGATGCCCCCGACGACCGGGATCCACCACGTCACGCGTCCCCGGCGGATGTTCCACAGCGACACGACGGCCGTGATCAGCCAGCCGACCGCGAGCACCGCTGCCGCGGCGAATCCCCACGGCTTGCCGGCCGCCGGATCGGACAGCTTCGCGTCGACGCCCAGAAGCCGGAAGATCGTGTCGGTGTAGGCGGCGTAGTCGACCAGCGCCGGGATCGACGAGACGACGTTGATCAGCCCGTAGGCGAGCAGCGCGAATGTCACGATGCGATCGACGGGGTGCGGGTGGGGTTGGGCATCAACGCGACCGGCCGTCTTGGCGGGCGGGGCGAACGGGTTCGTCGTGACCGGCGATGGCGAGCCCGCGGCGGCCGGAGTCGGTGCGGGCCCGGCGGAGGGTGCCGGCTGCCGGATCCGGGCGCGCTGCTCTTCGGGGGTCGCGTACTCGCCGTACTGCGGGCGAGGCGGAGTGTCGGGGCTCTGGTCGGTCATGGACGCGTCCGCCCCCCGAGGGCCCGGTCGTCGCGTCGCCCTTCGGGATCGTGCCTGAGCTCCTTCGGAAGCGAGAAGAGCAGATCCTCCTCGGCCGTGCGCACTTCCTCGACCTCGCGGAATCCGGCGAGGGCCAGGTCCTCGAGGACCTGCTGCACCAGCACCTCGGGAACGGAGGCGCCGCTGGTGACCCCCACGGTCGCGACGCCGTCGAACCACGACTGCTCGACCTCGTCCGCGTAGTCCACGCGGTACGCGGCCTTCGCCCCGTACTCGAGCGCCACCTCGACGAGGCGGACGCTGTTCGACGAGTTCGCCGAACCGACGACGATCACGAGGTCGGCATCCTTCGCCACCTTCTTGATGGCGACCTGACGGTTCTGGGTGGCGTAGCAGATGTCGTCGGACGGCGGATCCTGCAGCTGGGGGAACCGCTCACGCAGGCGCCGCACTGTCTCCATCGTCTCGTCGACGGACAGGGTGGTCTGCGACAGCCACACCACCTTCGACGGATCGCGCACCTCGACGACATCCGCGTGCTCCGGCGAATTCACGATCGTAACGTGGTCGGGCGCCTCCCCCGCGGTTCCTTCGACCTCTTCATGGCCCTCGTGGCCGATGAGCAGGATCTCGTAGTCGTCGCGTGCGAAGCGCACGGCCTCGCGATGCACCTTCGTGACGAGCGGGCACGTCGCGTCGATCGCCTGCAGCCCTCGATCGGATGCCGCGGCCACGACCATCGGCGACACCCCGTGAGCGCTGAACACCACGTGCGCCCCGGCGGGCACCTGGTCGACCTCGTCGACGAAGATCGCGCCGAGGCGCTCGAGCTCGGTCACGACATGGATGTTGTGGACGATCTGCTTGCGGACGTAGACGGGAGCGCCGTAGCGCTCGAGCGCCTTCTCGACGGCGATGACGGCGCGGTCGACACCGGCGCAGTATCCGCGCGGCGACGCGAGCAGCACCCGCTTGGGTCGATCGGCGGGGATATCCTGGAGCGGTTCGCGCCGCCGCGGGATACGCGGAACGGGCATACTCACCGAGGTCGTGCCCATGGTGCTGGTGCTCACTCCTCGATTCTACGGGCGGCCCCTGAGCGCGGGCCGACCACCGACGCGGCCCCGGCCGCACCGGCACGAAAGGACCGCATGACGACCTTCCAGCCGCAGACCGCGCCAGGCGAAGCGCCTCCGCCGGATTCGGTCCGTCCACGGGACTCGACGCCCCAGGCGCCGACTTCGGTCTCACGCCTCAACGAGACCATCCGCGATTTCGTGGCGAACTGGGGCTCGGTCTGGGTCGAGGGCGAGATCACGACGTGGAACCTGCGCGGCGGCGCGGTGTTCGGCCGCCTGAAAGACCTCTCGACCGACGCGACGCTCGCCTTCCGCGTCTGGTCGTCGACGCGCGAACGGCTCGCGGACGACCTCAAGGTGGGCGATCACGTCATCGCGTGTGTCAAGGCCGACTACTTCGTCAAGGGCGGCGACTTCAGCTTCGGCGTCTCGTCGATGCGGCACGTCGGGCTCGGCGATCAGCTCGAGCGGCTCGAACGGCTGCGCGCCCAGCTGCGCGCCGAGGGGCTGTTCGATTCGGCCCGCAAGAAGCCCATCCCGTTCCTGCCGCACGTCATCGGACTCATCACCGGCCAGAGATCGGATGCCGAGAAGGATGTGCATCGCAACGCCCAGCTGCGCTGGCCGCAGGTGCGCTTTCGCACCGCATACGCCGCCGTCCAGGGCGACCGGTGCGTTCCCGAGACCATCGGGGCGCTGAAGGCGCTGGATGCCGATCCCGAGGTGGACGTCATCGTGATCGCCCGTGGCGGCGGCGACCCGCAGAGCCTCCTGGGGTTCAGCGACGAGCGCCTGCTGCGCGCGGTGGCCGCGGCATCAACCCCCGTTGTGAGCGCGATCGGGCATGAGAACGACCATCCGCTCCTCGACGACGTGGCGGACCTGCGCGCGTCGACGCCCACCGATGCCGCCAAGCGGGTGGTGCCGGATGTCGCCGAACAGCGTGCGCTCGTGTCCCAGCTTCGCTCGCGGCTGACCTCGCGTCTCGCCCAGCGGGTGACGCATGACATCGCACAGCTCGAGCAGCTGCGCTCGCGCCCGGCGCTGCGCGACCCGGAGTCGCTGCTGACGAATCGGGCCCACGAGGTGCACCTGCTATCCGCGCGCGGTCGAGACAGGGTCGATCGGGCGCTCGAGGCGGGTGTGCGCCGCACCGCGGAGCTGCGGGCGGGACTGCAGGCGCTCTCACCCGCTTCGACCCTCGCGCGCGGCTACGCCATCGCGCACCTGGGGGACGGTGTGATCGTGCGGGATGCCGAGCAGGCGCCCGCCGGGATGGGACTGTTGGTGACCGTCGGACGAGGCTCGTTCGCGGCGCGCTCCGAGGGGCGGATAGCCGAGGGCGGCGAACCGGGCGAGGCGCAGGATCGAGACGCCACGGGCGCCGCGTTCGAGCCGAACTAAGATGGGACTCATGACCGAATCCGCCGCCGACGTGGCATCGCTCACGTTCGAGCAGGCACGCGACGAGCTCGTGAGGGTGGTCGCGGAACTCGAGCAGGGCACGCCCACGCTCGAGCAGTCGCTGGCACTGTGGGAGCGCGGCGAGTCGCTCGCCGCCCGGTGCGAGGAGTGGCTGCTCGGCGCGAAGCGCCGCCTCGACGCCGCACGTTCGCCGAGTGCCGACCCGACGAGCGGATCCACAACGGAAGGGCCGGTGCGCTGATGGCGCAGGCGCCCCGTGTGGTCGCCGAGCTCGGCAGGCCGGAGACACCGCAGGAGACAGCCGACCGCAAGGCGGCGTCGTCAGAGGCGTACCGCGCGAGCAAGACCACGCGCAATCTCGTGGCGGCCCTGCTCGCGACCCTGGGGGTCGTCGCGGTCATCGTCCTCGGCGTCCCGCGCGGCACGCCGCCCGCTCGTGAACCGATCAACGTCGCGGCGATCGCGCACGAGGTGCAGCAGGCCGAGGGCCGCACCGTGATCGTGCCTGCCGCACCCGATGACTGGGTGGTCAACAGCGCGGCGGTCGAGGGCGATTCCACCCCCGCCTGGACGGTCGTCTATGCCCCCAGCGAGGGGTTCCTTCGCATCGCGCAGGCGTTCGACGCCGACGACGCGTGGCCGGCCCGTGTGCTCGGGGGCGCAGGCACGGACGGCACGGTCACGATCGGCGGTGTGAAATGGGACCGCTACGTCATCGCCGATCCGTCGAAGGCGGGCAACGTCTCGGGCGCGCTCGGGGTGCACGCGGGTCCCGACATCGTGCTGATCTACGGCTCCGCCGGCGAGAAGACACTCGAGCGGGCCGCCGCGGCGGTGTCCGCTCAGGTCGTCCGGCTCCGCGAGGAGACTCCGTGACGTCCGATAGACCGAGCCCGCGCCGAGCGTGGCAGGAGATGCAGCGAGGCAACGCCCGCTTCGTCGCCGGTGAGCCGAAGCATCCGCGCCAGGATGTCGAGGATCGCCATCGACTCGCGGCCGGCCAGACACCGCGAGCGGCGCTGTTCGGATGCTCGGACTCCCGGCTCGCCGCCGAGATCATCTTCGACGAGGGGCTCGGCGATCTCTTCGTCGTGCGCAACGCGGGCCAGGTGATCTCGGACTCCGTGATCGGCAGCCTCGAATACGCCGTCGCCGTGCTGGGCGTGCCGCTGATCGTCGTGCTCGGGCACGACGAATGCGGAGCGGTGAGCGCGGCGATCGAGAGCACGAAGCTGGATGCCCCGGCGCTGCCCCCGCACATCTGGCGCCAGATCGCCCCCATCGTGCCCGCGGTCCGCCGCGTTCTGCGCCAGAGCGCGGCCGACGCGGGCGCACTCGGCCACATCGATGCCGAGCAGGTCGGGCGCGAGCACCTGCGCGACACCGTCGGCGACCTGCTGCACTCCTCCGAGCTCATCAGCGACGCGGTCGCGGATGGGCGGCTGGCGATCGTGGGCGCGAACTACCGGCTGGCCGAGGGAACGGCAGTGCCCGACATCATCATCGGCGCGGCCGAAGACGAGACATGACGTGAGAGACGACGGAGGAACGACCACAGTGAGCGACATCGAATACCGCATCGAGCACGACACCATGGGTGAGGTGCGAGTGCCCAAGAACGCGCTCTACGCTGCACAGACGCAGCGCGCCGTGGAGAACTTCCCCATCTCCGGCGACCCCCTCGAGCCCGCCCAGATCGTCGCCCTCGCGCGCATCAAGAAGGCCGCAGCGCTCGCGAACAAGGATCTCGGCACGCTCGACGCGGCGATCGCGGACGCCATCGCGCGTGCCGCCGACCGCATCATCGCGGGCGAGTTCGCCGACCAGTTCCCGATCGACGTCTACCAGACCGGCAGCGGGACCTCGTCGAACATGAACATGAACGAAGTGCTCGCCTCGCTCGCGTCGCATGATCTCGGCGCGGCCGTGCATCCCAACGACCACGTGAACGCCTCGCAGTCATCGAACGACGTCTTTCCGACATCCGTCCACATCGCCGTCACCCAGGAGCTCATCGACGACCTCATCCCGGCCCTCGACCACCTCGCGGTCGCCCTCGAGGGCAAGGCCGAGGCGTGGAAGGACGTCGTCAAGTCAGGTCGCACGCACCTGATGGACGCGACGCCGGTGACGCTCGGACAGGAGTTCGGGGGCTATGCCCGCCAGATGCGCCTGGGCATCGAGCGCGTGCAGTCCGTCATCCCGCGCGTCGCAGAAGTGCCGCTCGGCGGCACCGCCGTCGGCACCGGCATCAACACTCCCCTCGGCTTTCCGCAGAAGGTGCTCGAGCTCATCGTCGCCGACACCGAGTTGCCCATCACCGAAGCCAAGGACCACTTCGAGGCCCAGGCGAATCGCGATGCCCTGGTCGAGGCATCCGGCGCCTTGCGCACCATCGCCGTCTCGCTGACCAAGATCAACAACGACATCCGGTGGATGGGCTCCGGTCCCAACACCGGCCTCGGCGAGCTCCACATCCCCGATCTGCAGCCGGGTTCGTCGATCATGCCGGGCAAGGTGAACCCCGTCGTCCCCGAGGCCACGCTGATGGTCTGCGCGCGGGTGATCGGCAACGACGCCACGATCGCATGGGCCGGGGCGTCCGGCTCGTTCGAGCTGAACGTCGCCATTCCGGTCATGGGAACCGCGCTGCTCGAGTCGATCGAGCTGCTCGCGAATGCCGTGCGCCTGCTCGCCGACAAGACGATCGACGGACTCGAGGCGGATGTCGAGCGCTCGGCCGCGTATGCCGGGATGTCGCCGTCGATCGTGACACCCCTCAACAAGCTCATCGGCTACGAGGCCGCCGCCAAGATCGCCAAGCACGCGGTAGCCAAGGGCATCACCGTGCGCGAGGCCGTCATCGATCTGGGCTATGTGGAACGCGGCGAAGTGACCCTGGCGCAGCTGGACGAGAAGCTGGACCTGCTCTCGATGACCCACCCGGGATGAGCCTGCTGCGCGTAGGGGTCGAGCCTGGGCGATAATCATGGGGTGGCTCGCGCACCTCGGCCCATCTCGGCCCGCGTCAGGATCCTGGGAGCGATCCTCGCTGTGGCCTGCATCGGGTTCGCGATCGTCGGCAGCGTCACGTTCCTGGTGCAGCGCGAGCGGATCATCCAGGACGTCAACGCCCGCCTGAACGCGCAGGTCGCGAGCATGCAGACGGTCGCCAACGCGGGAAAGAACGGCGCGACCACCGACGTCGGCGCGACCACCGCACGCGAGCCTCTCGATCCGCAGGACTACACCTCGGTGTCGCAATACCTGGAAGCGGCGGTCGGGCGACTCGTCCCCGGACGGAACGAGGCATCCGTCGGCATCATCAACGGCTCCGCGCGATACGTGCCGGCCACCCTCTCGGGTTTCGACATCTCGAAGGATCGGGCCCTGATCGACCGGGCGGTCGCCGAGACGGCCGACGGCAAGACCAAGCGGGGCACGGCGGTCACCGATCAGGGATCGCTGCGCTACATCGCCATCCCGGTCTCGGTCGCCGGAGATCCGCAGCAGGGCATCTACCTCCGGGCGATCGATCTCGGCGCCGAGCTCAAGCCCGTGACGGCGGCGATGACGACCTACATCATGTCGGCGATCGTCGTGCTCGGCGCGATCGGGGTCGTGGGGTGGTTCGTGACCAGCCGGCTCCTCTCGCCGATCCGGCATATGCGCGAGACCGCGGACGCGATCACGATCGAGGATCTGTCGCCCCGCCTGCCGACGGAGGGCAACGATGACATCTCCGATCTCTCCCGCACCGTCAACTCCATGCTCGACCGGCTCGAGGGCTCCGTCGACGTGCAGCGGCAGCTGCTCGACGACGTTCGCCATGAGCTCAAGACCCCGATCACGATCGTTCGCGGCTACCTCGAGCTCATGGATCCCTCGGACGCCGAGGATGTCGCGAGCGCGCGGCAGATCGGCATCTCGGAACTGGATCGGATGACGCGACTCGTCGAGGACATCGACCTGCTGGCCACCATCGAGGGCGACACGTACACCATGAAGGCCGTGGATATCGGGGCCCTCACCGAGCGGGTCGGGGAGCTCGTCGCCGTCATCCCCGACCACTCGTGGAGCGTCACCGAAGTGGGCGAGGGCGTCGTCCTGGGCGACCAGGACCGTCTGCTGCAGGCGTGGCTCCAGCTCGCCGACAACGCCGCGAAGTACACCCCCGTCGACAGTCCGATCGAGATCGGCAGCCACTCCGACGCCACGGGAGCAAGACTGTGGGTCAGCGACCACGGTGCCGGCATCCCGCCCGCCGCCCGTCATAGCATCTTCCGGCGGTTCGATCGTGCGCACGGCAAGCGCTCCATCGGCGGATCCGGACTCGGACTGGCCATCGTCGATGCCATCACCAAGGGTCACAATGCCCAGTGCATCGTCTCCGACACGCCCGGCGGCGGCGCGACCTTCACCGTCCACCTGCCGCCGCCCACCGCCGCGGAACTTCCCGCACCGGTGCGGGCCGGCGACGTCGTCCTGCAGCGCGAGGCGGCCGAATGACGAAGATCCTGATCGTCGAGGATGAGCCGCGAATCGCGGCGTTCGTGAGCCGTGGGCTCGAGTCCGCCGACTACGCGACGGAGATCGTGGACGACGGCGCCGATGGCCTCGAGCGCGTGATGAGCGGCGAGTTCGACCTCGTGCTGCTGGATGTCGGACTTCCGACGATGGACGGCTTCGAGGTGCTGCGCGAGCTGCGCGCCCGCGGCTCGGCCATCCCCGTCATCATGCTGACGGCCCGCTCCAGCACGCGCGACACGGTGGAGGGGCTCGACGGCGGCGCCAACGACTACGTGCCGAAGCCCTTCACCTTCGAGGAGCTTCTGGCGCGGATCCGCTCACGGCTGCGGGAGACCCCGTTGTCGTCGGGGGTGTCCGTCGTCCAGGGCGATGTCGTGCTGGACATCCTGGCCCGCCGCGCGACCGTCGACGGGCGCGAGGTCGATCTGTCGACACGCGAGTTCGCGCTCGCCGAGCAGTTCCTTCGCAACCCCGGCCACGTCCTCAGCCGAGAACTGCTGCTCAGCCGCGTGTGGGGCATGGACTTCGACCCCGGGTCGAACGTCGTGGACGTGTACGTCCGGTATCTGCGCGGCAAGCTCGGTGCGGATCACATCGTCACGGTGCGCGGCGCCGGCTACCGGTGGGAGTGATCCCGGGCGCGCATGAAGAAGCCCCCGGTGCTGGGGGACACCGGGGGCTGTGAATGGCCGGGCTGGGGACGCCGGCCATCGATCAATCGCGTCGGACTGGGGAATCGCGCGATTGACGCTTCCTCCAACCCAGATCGGTCGATGCCGACCGCTGGGTGCTGCCATCCGCTTTCGCGGAAGTCGTGGAATCATGGGATGTGCGCCAGCCATGGCGCTCATCGGTGGATGGGAGGCCGCCGACCTCGGTCTGGAGCTGCCGCATCCATTCGTCGAGGCGGTCCTGGGTCAGTCCGACCTTCGTCGCCCACTCGCGGACCGGTCCCCACGACCCGGACGCGCGGGATTCGGCGACCGCGGCCTCAGCCGATGGCGGAGCGACATGGGCCGCGGGCGGCGGAGCGGCGACGATGACCGCGGGCGTGGACCGCGTACGCGGTGCAACCGGCGAAACGGGGGCGGCCGCGACCGGGGTGGTGGGTGTCGCAGGCGGCGTCTTGGCTGCGGGCGGGGCCGCCGGGTGGGCGACTGCGGACGGCGTGGTGACCCGAGCGGTCGTCGAGCCGGAGGGCACCATGATCGGCTTGAGGTTGACCGCGGAACCGGCGGTGTCGACGAGGGCGATCGAGTTGGTCAGGGCGACGACGCACACGACAGCCACACTCGCCACGACGGTGGACACGCCACCTATCGCGAACCGCGTCCGACTGTCCAAACCGAGTCCCCATCCGTGTTCGTGCGCGATCGCACCCATCAATGGTGACAGAACGAGCCTCGCTGATGCGCCCAAACGCATGAGACTCTTCTCATCCGTCGACCTGTCCAACGCTGGTCGGAACGCAGACTGCAGGGCCGGGATGCGGCATCCCGGCCCTGCAGTCCCGTTATGCGAGTTCGCTCGCCTCGAGCAGATCGGTCACGAGTGCGGCGATCGCGGAGCGCTCCGAGCGCACGAGCGTGACGTGCCCGAACAGCCCGTGCCCCTTGAGGGTCTCTATCACCGAGGCGACGCCGTCGTGGCGGCCGACGCGGAGGTTGTCGCGCTGCCCGACATCGTGGGTGAGCACGACGCGCGAGTTCTGCCCGATGCGACTGAGCACTGTCAGCAGCACATTCCTCTCGAGCGATTGCGCCTCGTCCACGATCACGAACGCGTCATGCAGCGACCGCCCGCGGATGTGGGTGAGCGGCAGCACCTCGAGGAGCCCTCGCTCCACGACCTCGTTGAGCACGTTCGGGGACACCACCGAGCCGAGGGTGTCGAAGACCGCCTGCCCCCAGGGATTCATCTTCTCCTGCTGATCCCCCGGCAGATAGCCGAGCTCCTGGCCGCCGACCGCGAACAGCGGCCGGAAGACGATGATCTTCCGCTGCTGCTGGCGCTCGAGCACGGCTTCGAGGCCGGCGCACAACGCCAGCGCGGACTTTCCGGTGCCGGCGCGCCCGCCGAGCGAGACGATTCCGACATCCGGGTCGAGCAGGAGGTCGATTGCGATGCGCTGCTCGGCGGATCGGCCGTGCAGACCGAACACCTCCCGATCGCCGCGCACCAGCTTGTACGCACTGTTGCCGGTGACCCGCCCGAGCGCCGATCCGCGCTCGGAGTGGATGATGAGCCCGGTGTTCACCGGGAGGCCGTGGACCTCGTCGCTCGCGGCGACCTCGCTCTCGTACAGGTCGCTGATGTCGTCGCCCGATACGTCGAGGGTCGCGATTCCCGTCCATCCCGAGTCGACGGCCTGCTCGGCGAGGTACTCCTCTGCGCTGATCCCGAGCGAGGCCGCCTTGACGCGCATGGGCAGATCCTTCGAGACGACGGTCACGTCCTGACCCTCCTGTGCGAGATTCATCGCCACGGCGAGGATGCGGGTGTCGTTGTCGCCGAGGCGCATGCCGGCCGGCAGCACTCCCGCGTCCGTGTTCGTGAGCTCCACCCGGAGCGTCCCGCCTTCTCCTACCGAGACGGGAAAGTCCAGCCGCCCGTGTTCCACGCGGAGCTCGTCGAGATGACGCAGCGCCTGACGTGCGAAGTAGCCGATCTCGGGGTCGTGACGCTTCCCCTCCAACTCGGTGATCACCACGACGGGGATCACGACGTTGTGTTCGGCGAAGCGGAAGAACGCCCGCGGATCGCTCAGCAGCACCGAGGTGTCCAGCACGTAGGTGCGGAGATCCTCGGCCTCATCGACGATCTCGTCGATGTCCCGGCTGTGCTGCTTGTGTGGTGCTCCTGTGGTCACAACCCACTCCCGCCCCGGGTTGTTCACCCGGCAGTCACGAGTCGACCAGGGGCCACGAGTCGCGATCCGTGAGGCCGACCCGACCGGGCGCTCTGCCCGATGACATGAACGTACGTCCGGTGGTCGGCCGCCGGGTGCCAGACACGCTGGACGGCGGTTACGGTCCGGTTAATTCCGGATGCCGCACGCGTGGCGGGGCGGGCTCACCACACCCGCGTCGACGAGAACTCCGCCAGGGCGTCGCCGAAGAGCCGCAGCGTGTCGGCATCCGTCGCCACGTGGGGCGAGACCCGCACCAGGTCGGATCGCGTCGTGACCGTGAGCCCGTGATTGGCGAGGGATGCAGCCAGCGGGCCGGCATCCCGCGGCCCCGGCGCGAGCGTGACGATTCCGGCATGCCGATGCGGCTCACGCGGAGTGAGCACCGGAACCTCGTATCGATCGGCGATGTGGACCACGTCGCGGGCGCGGTCGCTGATCTCCTCGTCGATCACTCCGACGCCGACGTCGCGTACGTCGCGCAGAGCCGTGGCGAGCCGTGCTGCGGCGAGCAGATCGGCGCCCGCCACGGTGAACGCCTGCGCCGATGCGTCCGGCGGCGGAACCGCGTCGACGGTCAGATCGCCGGTGGATCCGGCGAACCCGGAGAGCACCGGCGAGATGCGCTCGAGTGCACGTTCGCTGAACCATGCGAACCCGGTGCCTCGGCCCGCCCGCAGCCACGTGTAGCCGTTGCCGCATACCACGTCCGCCGCCGTGTAGTCCGCCTCGATCGCTCCGAAGCCCTGCATCGCGTCCACGATGAGCAGCCGATCGCCGATCACGTCGCGCAGGGCCGTGAGATCGGCGCGGTAGCCCGTACGGAAGTCGACGAGGCTCACGGCCACCGCTCGGATGTCGTCCGTGAGGGCGCCCCGAACCGCCTCCGGGGTGACGAACCCGTCATCGGGATCGATCCAGTGGACCTCGATGGAACCGAGCGCGTCTGCCGCCCGGGTCGCCGCCACGGTCAGCCCGGGGAACTCGGCGCGAGAGATCATCAGTCCGCCGGCGAGTCCGTACACGGCCTGCATGAGCCCGTAGGTGGTCGACGGCTGCAGCGCGACCTGCGCGGCATCCGACCCGATCAGCTCGGCGACGAGCTCGCAGGCTTCGACGAGATGCTCGGATACCAGGTCGACGCTCGAGGTGCGCCCCGACCCCAGAAGCTCGGTGTCAGCGTGCGCATCGGCGCGCACGACCGACGACAGCGGCCCGAAGGCCGCCCAGTCCAGATAGCCCGGCTCCCCGTCGAACGACGCCAGAAAAGATTCCAGATCCGCCACGCACACATTCTGGCACGGCGCATCCTGCCGTGATACCGGTGCCAATCGCGCGCTTCAGCCGCCGAAGCGACGGTCCCGCGTCGAGTAGTCGCGGATCGCGCGCAGGAAGTCCACCTCGCGCAGATCCGGCCCCAGCGCCTCCACGAAGTAGAACTCCGAATGCGCGCTCTGCCAGAGCAGGAAGTCGCTCAGCCGCTGCTCGCCCGACGTGCGGATCACGAGGTCGGGATCGGGCTGGCCGCCGGTGTAGAGGTGCTCGCCGATCTGCTCGGGGGTGAGGTTCTGGGCGAGCTCCTCGAGGGACCCGCCTTCACCCCCGTGCTGGGCGATGATGCTGCGCACGGCGTCGACGATCTCGCTGCGTCCGCCGTAGGCGACCGCCAGGTTCACGTGCAGGCCGGTGTTGTGCCGAGTGCGCTCCTCGGCATCGGCCAGCACACGCACGAGTTCGGGCGGCAGCACGTCGGCGCGGCCGACGTGCTGCACCCGCCAGTCGCGCTCGCGCGACAGCCCGTCCGCGAGCTCCGCGATGATCTCGAGCAGGTCGGCCAGCTCCTGCGAGTCGCGCTTGATGAGGTTGTCGGTGGAGAGGAGGTACAGCGACACCACCTGAACGCCGACGTCGTCGCACCAGCCCAGGAACTCGCGCATCTTGGCCGCGCCCGCTCGGTGCCCGTGGGCGGCCGAGGCGAATCCGAGCTGACGAGCCCAGCGGCGGTTGCCGTCGATCATCATCGCGACATGCCGGGGCACCGCGGCGGGCTCCAGGCGTCGGCGGAGGCGGTTGATGTAGAGCCGATAGAGCGGCCCTCGACCCTCATTCGACGAAGCGCGCGCCACACGCCTACGCTACCGCGATCGCCGCGCGCATCCCTACGCGCAGGCTCGGATCACACGGGCACCGCACAGCCTATGTGCCCTCACCGGCATGCGGCCGGGCCTACCCTTGGGGCATGAGCCGACGCGCCCGCCTGGCAAAGGCCCCGGATGTCCCTGTGCTGCCGCTCATGGAAGCGGCCGAGATCGACGCGACGGTCGACCTCAAGCCGACCTGGCGCGGCTGGATCCACGCGGCGACGTTCCCGATCGCGATCGCCGCTGGGATCGTGCTGATCCTCCTCGCGCAGGGCCCCGCCGCCAAGTGGTCGTCGGCCGTGTTCATGGCGACATCCCTGCTCCTGTTCGGCAACTCGGCGCTCTACCACCGCTTCAACTGGGCACCCAAGACCAAGGCCACGCTCAAGCGCATCGACCACGCCAACATCGTGCTGCTGATCGCAGGCACCTACACGCCCATCGCGGTGCTCGCACTCCCGACCGATCAATCGGTGCTGCTGCTGTCGCTCGTGTGGGGCGGCGCGATCCTCGGCATCCTGTTCCGCGTCTTCTGGATCCACGCGCCGCGCTGGCTGTACGTCGCGCTCTACCTCGTGCTCGGCTGGGCGGCGATCATGTACCTGCCTCAGCTATGGGCGGCGAACCACGTCATGGTGATCCTCGTGGCGATCGGCGGGCTGCTCTACACCGGCGGGGCCATCGTCTACGCGATGAAGCGGCCCAACCCGTGGCCCGGCCATTTCGGCTTCCACGAGATCTTCCACGTCTGCACCGTGCTCGCGTTCCTCTGCCACTGGACGGCCTGCCTGATCATCGCGGTGAACCCCGCCTATCACGGCTGAGGCCGACACTGCGGATGCCGCGAGTCAGTCGCGGCGGCCCGGGCTCGCGTCGTCGTCGCCCGCCGCGTCAGTGCGCTGGTCGTCGACGTCGGTCGCCTCCATCGCGGCGGCGGCCTGCTCCTCGGCATCCAGCTCCTCGATGATGTCGGCGCGCACCCGACCACGGCGGATCCGGCGCATCATGTCCCACACCAGGAAGATCACCGCGAGGGCGATGAAGACGACGACCACGAATCCCCACGGGCCCGGCGTGACGAGGGTGGGATCGACGCCGGACGGAGTCGGTGTCGGGGTGGCTGCGGCGCGCGCGAGAGCGGCGAGCGCATCGTGCATGGGTGTCCTCGTTCTGCCCGGTGGCGTTCCCGCACGGTGGCGCGGATGCCTCGTGGGAGCGAATAGCCTGGAGACTCCAGCCTAATCTCGCGACGGAGCTGCGATGACGACGTCAGGTCCGACGACCCAGGACATGCTCGATGAACGATACGGCCGCGGGCGATCCCCCCGGCGTCGCGCGGCGATCGTCATCGGGCTGGTCGTGGCATTGGTCGCCGTCGGGCTCTTCGCATGGATGACGGTGTCGAACTCGCTGGATGCGGTGAGCGCCGACACCACGTCGTACGAGGTCGTGGACGAGCACTCGGTAAGGCTCGACTTCCAGATCTCCGGACCCGTCGGGCGTTCGGTCGCCTGCGCGCTGGAGGCGCAGGATGAGCAGCACGGCGTGGTGGGCTGGCGGGTCGTCGAGTATCCCGCCTCGGACCTGCATGCCCGGGCGTTTCACGAGGTCATCCCGACCACCGCTCTCGCCACGACGGGTTTTGTCAACGCCTGCTGGGTGACGTAGTCTGTCGTGACTGCAGTCGATGCGCCCTGGCCTGAGCCGGGGCGTTTGACATATCGACCTCCCCCCGCAGACCGAAGGAGTCAGACGTGTCCAGCGATGCCCCCGTGACGTTCCTCACGCAGGATGCCTACGACCGCCTCGCCCACGAGCTCGAGGAGCTCTCGACGACAGGTCGAGAAGAGATCGCCAAGCGGATCGAGGCTGCCCGCTCCGAGGGCGACCTCAAGGAGAACGGCGGCTATCACGCCGCCAAGGACGAGCAGGGCAAGCAGGAGGCCCGCATCCGCACCCTGCAGCACCTGCTCAAGAACGCCACGGTCGGGGAAGCGCCCGAAGCCAGCGGCGTGGTGGAGCCCGGCACCGTGGTGACGGCGATCGTCGCCGGCGGCGAAGAGGTCTTCCTGCTCGGCAACCGCGAGATCGCGGCCGGCTCCGAACTCGACGTGTACAGCGAGGCGTCGCCGCTCGGCGCGGCGATCCTGGGTCGCCGCGAGGGTGAGAAGACCTCGTACACGGCCCCGAACGGGCGCGAGATCAGCGTCGAGATCCGCAAGGTCGAGACGTACAACGGGCAGTGATCGGCCGCGGCGCGGGCGATCCGCGCTGAGTGCCGACCGGCGTCAGTCGGGGACCACCGTGGGCGCGAACCCCGCGTCCTCGAGCATCGCGATGACGTGCGCCCGGTGCTCCTCGCCCCGCGTCTCGACGCTCAGCTGAAGGATCACCTCGCTGAGCTGCAGTCCCTGGCCGTGACGCGTGTGCAGCACCTCGGTGACGTTGGCCCCTGCCTGCGCGAGCAGATCCGAGACCCGCGCGAGCTGGCCGGGGCGATCGGGCAGCGGGATCCGCAGCGTCATGTAGCGACCGGATGCCGCCAGCCCGTGCGCGACGACGCGCTGAAGCAGCAGCGGGTCGATGTTGCCGCCGGAGAGGACGGTCACGGTCGGTCCGGATGCCGCGATCCTGCCGGCGAGGATCGCCGCGACGCCCACAGCCCCGGCCGGTTCCACGACCTGCTTCGCACGCTCAAGCAGGACCAGGAGCGCGCGGGCGATGTCGTCCTCGGAGACGGTCACGACCTCGTCGACATACTCTCGGATGATCTCGAAGGGGAGGTCGCCCGGCCGTGCCACCGCGATGCCGTCGGCGATCGTGGGGCGGGTGGCGATCTCTATCGGATGCCCTGCCGCGAGGGACGGCGGGTAGGCGGCGGAGTTCTCCGCCTGCACACCCACGATCCGCACCGCGCGACCCTCGATGGCTGCGCGGGCCTTGACCGCGGCCGCGACGCCCGCGATGAGCCCGCCGCCCCCGATCCCCACCACGATCGTCTCGACGTCCGGGACCTCGTCCAGCAGTTCGAGGCCGAGCGTCCCCTGTCCCGCGATCACGTCGGGGTGATCGAACGGGTGGATGAACACGGCGCCGGTGCGCTGGGCGAACTCGGCGGCGAGCCGGAGCGGCGTCTCGACGGTCGCTCCTTCGAGCACCACATCCGCACCGTAGCCGCGCGTGGCGAGGAGCTTCGGCACCGGGACGCCGAGCGGCATGAAGATCGTCGCCGAGATGCCGAGCTCGTTGGCGGCGAGCGCGACGCCCTGCGCGTGGTTGCCGGCCGATGCGGCGACCACGCCACGGGCGCGCTCGTCCGCGGTGAGTCGCGACAGCCGGTAAGTGGCGCCGCGGATCTTGAACGAGCCGGTCCGCTGCAGGTTCTCGAGCTTCAGGTGCACCGGAACCCCGAGCAGATCGGACAGATGCTGCGAGCCGTCGACCGGGGTGCGGGTGATCACGCCGTCCAGTGCCGCCGCGGCATCCTCGAAGTCCGCCAGTGTCGGGGCAGCCGGCTTGGCGTGCGACGAGAGCGACGTGGATGAGGGGTTGCTCACGCGGGTGTCCTCCTCGGGCGAGGGACGGTGCTCCAGATGAGATCGGCGGGCGGCGGGCGGCGTCCCGTCTCCCAGGTCCGATTCGCGAGGTAGACCGTGACGACGTTGACGAATGCGGCGAGCGGCACGGCGAACAGCGCACCCGGGATGCCGGCGATCAGGGCGCCGCCGAAGACGACGAGCACGACGGCCAGCGGGTGCACCTTCACGGCCGAACCCATGAGCAGCGGCTGCAGGACGTGGCCTTCGAGCTGCTGCACGCCGAGGACGACCACGAGCATCCACAGCGCGATCCATGGGCCGTTGTAGACGAGCGCGAGGAATACGGCGAGCGCCCCCGTCACGACCGCGCCGACGACAGGCACGAACGACCCGAGGAAGACGAGGACGCCGATCGGGATCGCGAGGGGCACGCCGAGGAAGAACGCCCCGAGCGCGATGCCGGTCGCGTCGATCGTCGCCACGAGCAGCTGGGTGCGCGCGTAGTTGATGACGGTCAGCCAGCCCGCGCGGCCCGCCCCATCGACGGCGACCCTCGACCGCTTCGGGAAGAGGCGCACCGTCCATCCCCAGATGCCGCCGCCGTCCGCGAGGATGCAGAGCAGGATGAAGAGCGAGAGGAGCGCGCCGGCCGCGACGTGACCGATCGTCGTTCCGATGGCGAGCGCCCCCGAAAGGAGCAGCTGGGCCTGCGTCTGGATGAAGGACAGCGCCTGGGCGAGATAGTCGTCGATCTGAGCAGGCGTGAGCCCGAGAGGACCGTTGATGAGGTACTGACGGAACTGGTCGACCGTCTCGACCGTCCGGGCCTGCACCGACGACCACTGCTGCGTGATCTGCCACACGGCGAGCCATAGCAGGCCGCCCACGATCGCGAGGGTGCCGACGATCGAGATGACGATCGCAAGCCATCGCGGGAAGCGGTGGCGCAGCATCCATCCGAAAGCCGGCCAGAGCAGCGCCGAGACGAGGATCGACACCAGCAGGGGCACGACGAGCAGCTTCAGCTGGATGACGAGCCAGACCCCGACCCCGATGGCGGCCGCGACGACGAGGAATCGCCAGGAGTAGGCGGTGGCGACGCGCAGGCCGTGCGGTATCGACTCCGAGACCTCGGTCGAGACGACCCGGCTGCGGTCCCGCAGGGCATCGACCAGCGAACCGCGTGGCTTTTCGTCGGAGCCGCTCATTCCGTCAGTCTAGGCGGGTCGCATTCCGCGGACGTCATGCGCAGACGGGCCGGTCCTGCCGCCGACGCCGATGTCGCACGGCCTGGCTAGGCTTACGCGGGTGAAGGCCACGCTCAGCGCCCCCGAAGCGCGCCGCATCGCACTCGCCGCCCAGGGGTTCGCGCGCCCGCGCCCCACGACGCCCGGAACCCGCCAGCTGAATCTCGCGCTCGAGCGCATGGCCACGTTGCAGATCGACTCGGTGAACGTGTTCGCGCGGTCGCACTACATGCCGCTGTTCTCGCGCGTCGGACCCTACGACACCGCAGCCCTGGATCGACTGCTGTTCGCCCGCAGGAGCCCGTACGTCGAGTACTGGGCCCACATGGCCTCGTTCATCCCTTCCAGGGACTGGGGGCTGTTCCGGTTCCGCATGGACGCGAATCGGGCGAAGTACGGCTCGGACCCCGACGGGTGGTTCAACCACAACCGCGGGATCGTCGACTGGGTGCGGGGTGAGCTCGGCGAGCGGGGTCCGCTGCGGCCGGCCGAGATCGAGCACGACGCCAAGAAGGGCGCGCGGGGTCCGTGGTGGGACTGGGATGTCGTCAAGCACGCCCTCGAGTTCCTCTGGATGTTCGGCGAGGTCGCCATCGCCGGCAGGCGCGGCTTCGAGCGGCGCTATGCGCTCGCCGAGCAGGTGATCCCGGCGGAGGTGCTGGCGTCACCGGTGGAGCGAGCTGACGCGATCCACGAGCTGATCAGACGCGCCGCGATCGCGTACGGCGTGGCCACGGCATCCGATCTCGCCGACTACTGGCGGATCATGGATCGCCCTGCCGTCATGACCGCGATCCGCGATCTCGAGGCGGCCGGTGAGCTGGTCCCGGTCACCGTGGCGGGCTGGCAGAGCGCAGGGCGGCCGGCGAAGGCGTGGCTGCATCGGGATGCCGCGCTCCCCCGCCGGGTCGACGCGACGGCGATCCTCACGCCCTTCGATCCCGTCGTCTGGTTCCGCAGCCGCGCGGAGCGGCTCTTCGACTTCGAGTACCGGATCGAGATCTACACCCCGGCGCCGAAACGGCGCTACGGGTACTATTCGCTCCCCGTGCTCGTCGGCGACGACATCGTCGGCCGCGTCGACCTCAAGGCCGACCGGGCGTCCTCGACGCTGCTCGTGCAATCGGCATGGTGGGAGCACGGCACTCCCCCCGACGCCGCCGCGCGCGTCGCCGACGAGCTGCGCAGTGCTGCGAAGTGGCAGCGGCTGAAGTCGATCTCGGTGTCGCGCTGGGGCGACGCCGTCGACGACCTCGCCGACGTGCTGAGCGAGGCCCGCCGCCACGACGGCGGCACACCCGAGCCGGCCGCGCTCGCCGACGACGAGCCCACCGGCTAGCGTGGACGCGTGAAGCGCGGTGTGGTGATCGCGATCGTCGCCGCGGCAGCGCTCGTGGTGGCCGGCGGGGCGACCGCCGCGTGGCTCCTGACCCGCCCGCCCAGCGCCGAAGCCGTCGCCGACGCCTACCTGCGCGCCCTGTCCGAGGGTGACTTCGCCACGATCCAGGGCCTCGTGGGCGGCGGCGACTCGGATGGCAGGCAGCTCGAATCGGCGTTCTCGGGGGCGAGCGGGCACATCTCCGACTACTCGGTCCGGCTGTCGGGTGAATCGGATGCCGCACGCACCGCCCGCGCCGATGTCGAACTGGGCGGCGAGAAGGCCGTCGTGACCTTCTCCCTCACCCAGCAGGACGGGCGGTGGAAGGTCGCCGACTACCTCGCATCGCTCGAGGTGAAGACCACGATGGGCGACTCTGCGCGGGTCGGTGGAGTCCTCGTCCCGGCGGGAGAACCGGTCCCCCTGCTCCCGGCGGTGTACCCGGTGACCGCCGCACCGCAGGGACTCCTCGTGGGCGATGCGTCGGCCATCGTGACGAATCAGGAACCGGTCAGCGTCTCGTTGGCGCCGACACTGTCCCCCGGCGCCGGTGAACTCGCGCAGCAGCGGCTCGACGCGTACGCCGACGACTGCGCGAAGCCGGCACCCACGGTGCCGGGCAACTGCGGCCTGCGCGTGCCGTGGGCCGCCGATCTGGCATCCCTCGACTCGATCGCGTTCCGCATCGACACGTATCCGGTGGTCGCTCTGGCGCAGGACGGCCACTCGTTCGACGCGCTCGGCGGACGGATCGTCGCGACCGCGACCGGAACCACTCGTGCCGGCGCGCCCGGCAGCTTCACCTACGAGACGGACGAGTGGGCGCTGCGCGGCACGGTGACGTTCCAGGGCGACGAGATGGTGCTCGCGGTGCGCTGACGGGTCATGCCAGACCCGTGACATCCAGCCCGAGCCAGTCGGCGAGCTCCCGGATCTCGAGGTGCACGGCATCCGCCATCTCCTCGGTGAACGGGGCGTCCTCGTGGATCGCGGCCACGCGGAAGACCCCGGCCTTGCGGTCGGCGGCGGCGTCCAGCTTTCCGACGAGGCGGTCCTCGTACAGGATCGGCAGCGCGAAGTACCCCCAGCGACGCTGGGCGGCGGGCTTGTACATCTCGAGGATGTACTCGAACCCGAAGAGGTCCTCGGCCCGTCGGCGGTCGAACACCAGCCGATCGAACGGCGACAGCAGGGCCGTGCGCCCCTCGAAAGGCGCTCCGACCGCGGCGGGATCCACCCGCCACGTGCCGGCCACCCCGTCGACGACGGCCTCCTCTCCCGCGTGGCCCACATCCAGGGGCTCGACAGGCTGCCCCGCGGCTTTGGCGCGCGCGATCCCGAGGGAGGCGAGACGCCGCTCATTGCGGCGCGTACGCGCTTCGTCGAGCGTCAGCTCTTCGACCTCGGCGGGATACACGCGCTCCGCGAGATCCCACCGGCGCTCCTTTCCCTCGCGCCCCGCCACCGCGACCTCGCCGCAGCCGGCGAGGATCTCGAGGAGTTGTGTCACGTTCCGATCGTTCGTCCATCCCGACGACGGCCACGACACCTGACTCGTGTCGGGGATCTCGCTGCTGCGAACGGGTCCGTCGGCCCGCAGCCGAGCAAGGACGTCGCGGTGGAATCGATCGTTCGCCGCCAGCCACTCGCGCGTTCGCGCGTAGTGGGGCGCCCCGCGCATCGTCGGCCGATACAGCGCCAGGTCGCTCATCGGGCGGTAGAAGCCGGTCCACTCGAAGACCGTGCGATCCACCTCTGCTGCACGGGCGAGGTCGGCAGGCTGGAAGGGCCAGCCGAGGCGGCTCCACAGGATCAGCTCCGCACTCGGAGCGACCGCGGCCGTCGGATCGATGTTCACGACGGTGAGGCCGTCGACGGTCTCGACGATGTCCGCCGGGCGGTCCGCCGAGACCAGCTGCGCACGCACCGCGATGCGCCGCGCTTCGTCGCGGTCGAGCCGGATCACCATCCAGCGAGGCTAGCGCGCCGGACGGACGCTAGAACGATCCGCCCATCTCGTGCAGGCGCTCGATGCGATCCGGAAGCGGCGGGTGGGTCGAGAACATCCGCTCGATGGCGTTGGGACGCAGCGGATCGGCGATCCACAGATGCGCCATCGACGTGTTCGGCTTCCGCAGCGGCGCGCCGTGCTGCTCGAGCTTCTGCAGCGCGGAGGCGAGCCCGTCAGGGTCGCGCGTGGTCATCGCGCTCGTGGCGTCGGCGAGGTACTCGCGCTGGCGGGAGATCGCCGCCTGCACGGCGCCCGCCAGCAGCGGCGCGACGATCGCCGCGACGAGCCCGAAGATCAGCAGGAAGAGCTGGGCCTGTCCGTTGCCGCTTCGCCGCCCGCCGCCGAAGAACGCGACGCGCAGAAGCAGGTCGGCGAGGATGCCGACGGCGACGACGAGGCCGAAGACGATCAGCGAGACGCGGATGTCGTAATTGCGGATGTGGCCGAGCTCGTGCCCGAGCACCCCCTCGAGCTCGCGGTCCGTCATGAGCTCGAACAGCCCGGTCGTCACGGTGATGGATGCCTGTTCGGGCGTGCGCCCCATCGCGAAGGCATTCGGTGCCGGATCCTCCACGACGTACAGCTTCGGCATCGGGCTTCCGGTCGTGATGCAGAGGTTCTCGACGAGCCGGTAGTAACGCGGGGCCTCGGCCTGGGTGACCTCCTGCCCGCCGCTCATGGCGATCGCCTCGCGGTCGGCGAAGAAGTACTGGAACGTCGCGTAGCCCGCCGCGAACAGGAGGATGAACGCCGTCACCCACCAGTTGTTGCCCATCAGCCAGCCCGCGAGCAGACCGATGCCGGCGAGCAGCACGAGGAAGGCGCCGAGGATGAACCACGTGTTGCGCTTGTTGCGCGCTATCGCGGTGTACACGTCGCCCTCCGGTCAGGCCGCGGTCGCCGAGCGAGCGAAGCGAGACGAAACGCGCCCCCTCCTACGCCGTTTCGTCTCGTCGCTTCGCTCCTCGCTCGACGACCGATGGCCGTCAGAATTGCACGCGGGGCGGCTCGGAGATGGCCGCACCATCGACGACCTCGAAGAACTCGCGCTCGTCGAATCCGAGGTTGCGCGCGAACATGTTGTTCGGGAACACCCTGATCTTGGTGTTGAGCTCCCGCACGCCGCCGTTGTAGAACCGGCGCGACGCCTGGATCTTGTCCTCGGTGTCGACGATCGACTGCTGGAGCTGCAGGAAGTTCTGACTCGCCTGCAGCTGCGGGTAGGCCTCCGCCACGGCGAACAGCGAACGCAGCGCCTGCTGCATGTGACCCTCGGCCACGCCGGCCTCGGCGGGTCCGCCTGCCGAGAGCGTCTCGGCTCTCGCTCTCGTCACGTTCTCGAAGACGGCCTTCTCGTGCGCGGCATACCCCTTCACCGCCTCGATGAGATTCGGCAGCAGGTCGGCCCGCCGCTTGAGCTGGACCGTGATGTCGCTCCATGCTTCGTCGACGCGGACATTCAGCTGGACGAGCGAGTTGTACGTCGCCCACAGGTAGATGCCCACGATGACGGCGAGCGCCACCACGATCAGGACCGGGATCAGCCATTCCCACATAGCGAGCGACTCCGTTCGAGGTTTGCCTTCATCCTAGCCGCCGGGTTCTGCCTGCATCAGAGTCGCTGAGCCGACTCCCAGGGTCAGGCGCCGAGCACGCGGTCGAGGTAGGCGTTCGTGAACATCCGCTCCGGGTCGAGCCGCTCGCGCAGCGAGACGAAGTCGTCGAAACGCGGATACCGATCGCGGAGGATGGCGGCATCCAGGGTATGCATCTTGCCCCAGTGCGGACGTCCGTCGAACGAGAGCATGATCTGCTCGACGGCCTCGAAGTACTCGGTGGGGTCCTCGCGCCAGTAGCGGTGGACGGCGATGTAACCCGACGCTCGGCCGTGCGCGGTGGACAGCCAGCGGTCGTCTGCGGCGGCGAAGCGCACCTCGACGGGGAACGAGATGCGCCAGCCGCGCTCGTCCACGAGCGTGCGGAAGGCGTCGAATGCGGGCCGGACGTTCTCGGCGGGAAGGGCGTACTCCATTTCGCGGAAGCGCACGGACCTCGAGGTCGCGAAGACGCGGGTCGAGGCATCCGAGAACTCGCGATCGCCCCACACCTTCACCGACAGGCGGTTGATCGACGGGATCGTGGCGGGGACCGCCTTCGCGACGGTGCAGGCAACCTGGTGCAGCCCACTGCCGACGACGGTGTCGTCGAACCATTTGCCGACTGGCGAGAGCGGATGCCGGGGGGCGCTCTCGGGCAGACGCGTGTTGTACTTCGTCATCGCTCGGTCGGTGTGCGGGAACCAGTAGAACTCGAAGTGGTCGGACTCCGCGACGCGGTGATCGAGCCCGTCGAGGACGTCCTGCAGCGGCTCGGGATGCTCGACGGCGTGCAGCACGAAGGCGGGAACGCACTGCAGGGTCACATGGACGAGGATGCCCAGCGCCCCGAGGCCGAGCGCGACGGCGGGCAGGAGCTCGGCGTTCTCGGTCTCATTCACGACGAGGAGTTCGCCGGATGCCGTCACCAGCGTGGCGCCGACGACCTGTGCGGCGATGCCGCCGAAGCGGGCGCCGGTGCCGTGCGTCCCGGTGGAGATGGCGCCCGAGATGGACTGCCGGTCGATGTCGCCGAGGTTCTCCATGGCGAGGCCGTACGGTGCCAGCAGCACCGGCACCTGATGCAGGCGCGTGCCTGCGAGCAGCGTCACACGGGACCGCTCGCGATCCACGTCGACGAGCCCGGTCAGGTCGGTCAGATCCAGCAGGGCACCGGGCGCCACGGCGATGCCGGTGAAGCTGTGGCCGGCGCCGATCGCCTTCACCTTCAATCCGGATGCGGCGGCGGCCCGCACCGAGCGCTGCACCGCCTCGACCGTCCGCGGGAACTCGACGCGCACGGGGCGCACGGATGCGGAGCGTCCCCAGTTCTGCCACGTTCCACCCGGCCGTGTCATAGGAACGCCTTCCGTTCGCCGCGATACGTCGGAGCCTCGCCGACGATCGCGCCGTTCTCGATGAGGTGGTAGCTGTCGACGCGCTCGGCGAGCTCGCCGCTCTTGGAGTGGCGGAACCACACCCGGTCGCCGACCTTCAGCCCGCGGGCGGATTCGCCCTGCAGCGGCGTCTGCACCTCGCCGGCACCCTCTCGGCCGAACATCTTCAGTCCTGCGGGCCAGACCGGCAGCGGCTGGCGCGACTCGAGCGCCGGGCCGGAGGCGATCCAACCCCCGCCGAGCACGGTCGCGATGTCGGGTGCCGGCTTGCGCACGACCTCGAGCGCGAAGGCGGCGGCGGGGGCGAGGTCGAACGCGCGATAGCCGTCGAAGAGGTGACCCGCGAGCAGACCGCTTCCGGCGGTGAGCTCGGTGACCGCCTGATCGGATGCCGTCAGCTCGAGGGACCCGGTGCCTCCGCCGTTGACGAACTCGAGCGGAGCGATGTCGCGGAGTGCTGCGACGATCTCGCCGCGCCGCTGCAGGAGCTCGCTCGCGGAGCGGCGCTGCATCCACCGGATCACCGGGTCGCTGAGACCGGTCGCGTCGCCCTGGCCGGCGATCTGCGCTTCGTACATCATGAGCCCTACCAGGCGGAACCCCGGGCGCGCGGCGATCGCACGGCCGAGGTTCGCGACCTCGGCGGCGTCGTGCACGGGCGATCGGTGCACGCCGATGTGGCCGAGGCCGGGGGCGCGCCACGATGCATCGGCGTCGATCGCCACGCGCAGCACGGGGCGCGCGGCGGGCGCGACGACGGCGTCCACGACATCGAGCTGGGCGACGTCGTCGACCATCAGCGTGACACGCGCGGCGGCGCGCTCATCGGCGGCGAGCGCCGCGATGGCGGCCCGATCGACGCTCGGGTAGCCCAGGACGACGTCCTCGTGGGTCTCCGCAAGCCACAGAGCCTCAGGCAGGGTGAATGCGAGGATGCCGTGGTATCCCGGAACCGCGAGGGTCGCGGCGATGATCTCGCGGACGCGCACCGACTTGCTCGCCACTCGGATCGGCACCCCGCCCGAGCGCACCAGCATGTCGAGTGCGTTGTAGCGCAGCGCCGAGACGTCCACCGCCGCGACCGGGCCCGACACTCCCTCGAGGGCGTGGGAGAGCGATGGCCAATAGGACGCGGGATCGGTCCAGGCCGTCTTCGCCGGCGGCGGGGTCAGGAGGTCGAGACTCAGAGGGCTCGCTGCGGGAGAGCGCATGCGTACTAGGGTACGGCCCGGTGCGCGAGCCGAATGACGCCCTGTGCAGTACCCCCGCCGGGATTCGAACCCGGACTGAAGCGATTTTAAGTCGCCTGCCTCTGCCGGTTGGGCTACGGGGGCGCGATGCGGTGGATGCCGCAACTCGCGTGATCAGGGTAGCCCGGGCGCGCCGGCTCAGCCGTCGGCGGGCGCGGGCTCGAGCTGTTCACGAGGAGTCTTCGCCCACGAGGTCCGCCCGGACATCAGCCGGACCAGCGAGATCATCAGGACGGGGAACGTGAGCCATGAGTAGATCGTGTACGGGATGAGCTGCACGATGGCCACGAACGGCGAATACCACCGGCCGCCTCGAATGGTCAGGACCGCGAGCCCTCCGCCGAAGCTGACGCCGAGGAAGAAGATGAGCACCCACCACCCCGCCGGTGTGAATTCGGTTCCTGCCACGATCGCCAGCACGATGGAGGTCACGAACGCGATGCCGGTCAGCAGCTGGCAGGGCGGGAGTCAGCAGGTAGAAGACGGTGTCGATGCGGCCGAGCGCGGGCAGCCGGGGTCGCAGCGCCCCGCGCAGCAATGCCATCGCCTGCCAGTTGCCCTGCGCCCAGCGGGTGCGCTGCCGGTAGAGGCGGCGCACCGAGTTGAGCCCCTGCTGGTCGATCGAGGTGCCGTTCTCGTGGACGCCGGCCCAGCCGGCTTGGATCAGCCGCACACCCAGGTCCTGATCCTCAGTGAGCCGGTCGCGCCAGGGTCCGGCATCCTCGTCGATCGTGGCGAGCGCTGAGAGACGGTTGAACTGGCCGTTGCCGCCCATGTTCGCAACGCCCCAGCAGGACCTGCCCGCCTGGAAGACGAGCCCGAACGACGAGAACTCGACATCCTGCGCCCAGGTGAGCGGCCCGCGCCGGTTGTAGATGCGCACCAGGACCTGGACGCCGCCCACCGCCGGGTCCTCGAAATGCCTCACGACGTGCGCGGGCGCCGCCGGATCGAGGCGCCCGTCGGCGTCGACGATCGTGACGATCACCCGATCCTCGCTCCAGCGAGCCAGTACGGGGTCGCGGGAAAGGCTCTCGCGCACGCGGCGGTAGGCGGCATTGAGCGCCGCGGCCTTGCCCTGCCGGGCCTCGGGAGCAGCCCGCGTGAGCACCCGCAGCCGCGGATCGTCGATCGTGGCCAGTATCTCCCCGGTGCGGTCGTCGGACCCGTCGTCGATGATGACGAACAGGGCATTCGTGGCGCGGGTGCTCCGCAGCCGCTCGACGCTGTCGGCGATCGTCACCTCTTCGTTGAGCGCCGGCACGAGGAACACCCAGAGGAACGCGGATTCATCGCCCGGCGGCTTCCGGCCGGCGATCGCGCGGAATCGCGCCGCCGCGACCAGCAGCACGATCACACCGACGAGCGAAGCGATGTCGACGAGCAGGACGATGAGGAAGAAGACCTGCACCCCGGCCGGCAGGCCGCCGAACAGCGCTTCGACGATGCTCACCAGCCCACTGCCCAGCTCTCCACCCACCCGACCGCCGCCGGATCGGCGCTGCCGCCCGCTCGGAGGACAACGGCACGATCGAACGTGGGGCCGAACGGCGCGGGCGCCGGCGAGTCGAAGACGATCGTCTCGAGCGCGGCGAGGATCCGCTCGGCGGCTCGTCCGTCACCATACGGGTTCCGCCGCGCGCGCCGCCGGGCGAGGGCCTTCGGGTCGTCCAGCAGGGCGGATGCCGCGGCCACGATGCGATCCGTGTCCGAGCCGACGAGCTCGACGGTGCCGGCATCCACCCCTTCCTGCCGCTCCGTCGACTCGCGGACGCAGATCACCGGAGTGCCGAGGGACGGCGCCTCCTCCTGGATCCCGCCGGAATCGGTGATGGCGATGGTGGCTCGTCCCAGAAGCCGCGCGAACTCCGCGTACGGCATGGGCTGCACGAGCGAGACGTTGGCGAGCCCCTCCAGTCGGTTCCGGAGGGTTTCCGCCACCGCGGGGCTCGGATGCAGTGCGACGACGAACCGGACGCCGGGCCGCTCCGCGGCGAGGATGCCGACGGCATCCGCGATGCGCTCCAGCGGCGCACCCCAGTTCTCGCGCCGGTGCGCGGTCACCGCGACCACCTGCACGGCACTCGCGCCCGCCTGTTCGAGATCCGCCAGTCCCGGGTCGCTGTAGGGCAGCTTCTGCGCGGCAGCGATCCGCAGGGCGTCGATCGCCGTGTTGCCGGAGACGTAGATCCGCGCGTGGTGGATCCCCTCGCTCACGAGGTTCGCCTTGTTCCGTGCCGTCGGCGCGAGATGCAGCGCGGCGATCCGCGAGATGAGCTGCCGGTTGAGCTCTTCGGGGAAGGGCGAGAGCGTGTCCGATGTGCGCAGGCCGGCTTCGACGTGCACGACAGGAAGATGGCGGTGGAACGCGCCCAGCGCTGCGGCAGCCGCGCTGGTCGTGTCGCCGTGGACGAAGCAGGCGGTGGGGTATCCCTCGCTGTATGGCGCGTCGATGGGCAGCACTGGCGGACCGAACCGCTCCTCGAGGAACCGCTCGAGCTCGGTGAGGACGTGGGCGAACAGCCGGTTCAGGCCGCGCGGACCGTGTGGGAGCGGGAACGTGACATCGGGGACGATGCCGTCGATGGCGAGCACATCCGCGACGAGCTCGGCATGCTGGCCGGTCGAGACGACGATGGGTCGAAAGCGCGCGCTGTCGCGCACTGCCGCGACCAGCGGCAGCATCTTGATGGCTTCGGGCCGCGTCCCGATGACGAAGAGCGCGTTCAGGCGGGGATCTGCGACCGCGGAGTCCATCGCCCCAAGCTACCGGGGCCTGCCGAGACTGCGACAGGCCCGTGGGAGACTCAGCCCGACGCCGCCACCTTGTCGGCGGCCGGCGCGGGCGCCTTCGCGGCGGCCTTCGGTGCGGGCGGCGCGGCCTCGACGGGCTGCGGCGGGCGGGGGCGCGCCGCGTACTCCTCGAAGACGTAACGGGGGCTCTGGACGGTCGACAGGTTCACGAGATCGCGACGCAGCCAGAAGTTGTTCCACCAGCCCCACAGCACGCGCCACTTGCGCTCCCACGACGGCATCGCCAGGCCGTGGTAGCCGCGGTGCGCGAGCCACGCGATGAACCCCTTGAGCGCGAGGTTTCCGGACTGGAACACGCCGTTGTACAGACCGAGCCCTGCGACGGCGCCGATGTTCTTGTGGAAGTACTCGCGCGGGAGCTCGCCCCGCAGCACTCCGGCGAGGTTCCTGGCGAGGAGCTTCGCCTGGCGGACCGCGTGCTGCGCGTTGGGGACGCAGTACCCGCCCACGCCGCCGCCCGAGAGGTCGGGAACCGCGGAGACATCGCCCGCCGCCCACGCGCCCTCGACGATCTCGTCCTCGCTGCCGACGCGAAGGTCGGCGCGGGTGAGGATGCGTCCGCGCTCTTCGACCGGAAGATCGCCGCCGCGCACGACCGTCGGGTTCGCCATCACGCCCGCGGTCCAGATGATGAGATCGGTCGGGATCACCTCTCCCGAGGAGAGCTCGACGTTGCCGTCCACGGCGCCGGTCACCTGGGTGTCCAGGTGCACGTACGCGCCGCGCTTGGCGAGATCCTTCAGCACCCACTCGCTCGTCTTGAGCGAGACCTCGGGCATGATGCGGCCCATCGCCTCGATGAGGTGGTAGTGGGTGTCGTCGAATGTGATCGTGGGATAGCTCTTCACCAGCGATGACGCCAGCGAGCGCAGCTCGGCGAACGCCTCGATGCCCGCGAATCCGCCGCCGATGACCACGACGGTGAGGAGCCGGTCCCGCGCGGGGCCGGGAGGCAGCATGGACGCCTTGTCGAAGTTCGACATCAGCCGGTCGCGGATCGCGACCGCTTCCTCGATGGTCTTCAGACCGATCGCATTGTCGGCGATGCCGGGGATCGGGAACGTGCGCGAGACGGCGCCGGCGGTGACGACGATCTGGTCGTACTCCTGCTCGTACGGCTCACCCGCGATCGGGGTGATCGTGGCGACCTTGTTCGCGTGGTTGATGCCGGTCACCTTCGCCGCGACGACGGTCGTCCTTTTGAGGTGCCGACGCAGTGCGACGACCGCGTGGCGCGCCTCGATCGAACCGGCTGCCACCTCCGGAAGGAAGGGCTGGTAGGTCATGTACGGCAGCGGGTCGACGATCGTGACGTCGGCCTCACCCTTGCGCAGGGTCTTCTCGAGCTTCCAGGCCGTGTAGAAGCCTGCGTAGCCGCCACCGACAATCAGGATCTTTGGCACGGTGTTGGTCACGGGGGGAGTTCTCCTCCTGAGTCAGCGGCTCGGCGTGCGGGACGCCAATCGGATGCGTCGGACAGCAGCGGTGACGCCGAGCGCCACCAGTATAGCGGTGACGGTGCCGAGCATGAGGGGAAGGGTGCCGTACAGCAGGGTGCTGCGGGACGGCAGCAGGGGGGATGCCGCGGACGGCGCGGCATCCGCCGGCGGCAGCGGGGGCACCTCGACGGGCTGCACGGTCGCCTCGGGCAGGGGCGCGCTCTGCGCGCGCCGGTACAGCCGGATCCATTCCGCGAGGCTCCCCATCGGGTTGGCCGAGACGGTGGGGATGGCGGCGCTCACGGCGGCTGCGGCATCCACGAGTCCATAGCCGTACAGCGGATCCGGGATCGCCGTCGCCGTGGCGGCGGGCCGCGCGGTTCGGATGATGCGGTTGATGACGTTGTTCGCGTCGAGGTCGGGATGAGCCGCCCGCACCAGCGCGGCGATTCCCGCGACGATGGGTGCCGCGCCGCTCGTGCCGCTCCACTGCACGAGGTCGCCGTTGGCCGAGACGCCCAGAAGGTCCTCGCTGGGCGCCGACACGCCGATCGTGATGCCCTGGGTGGATGCCTCGAGGCTCGCCCTGCCCTGGGGGTCCACCCCGGCGACCGTCAGCACGCCCGGGATCGTCGCGGGCGCCCCGACGCGAGTGGTGCCGCTGCCGCGGTTACCCGCCGCGACCACGACCACGACGTCGTGGTCGAACGCGTAGAGGAACGCGTCATCCCAGCTCTGATCCCAGTCGGGAGTGTTGGTGGTGAGCGACAGGTTGATGACGTCGGCGCCGTGGTCGACCGCCCAGCGCATCGCGTCGGCGATCTGCTCGGCGAACGAGCGGGCCGCCGACGCGCCGAATCCCACCGAGATCGAGAGCACCTGGGCCTCGGGCGCGACGCCGATCATCCCGGTACCCGGGCCGGTGCCGCGGGCGGCGGCGAGCGAGGCGACCCAGCTGCCGTGATTCGCGTCGACGGCGCCGACGGGAGTCCGTCCGTCGGCCGTTCCGACTCCCGAGACGTCGGTGCCGTCCACCACGGCGCCGTTGAACTCGGCCGGTCCGCGCGCGACACCGGTGTCGATGATCGCGATGCGCACGCCCGCGCCGCGCGTGGTCCGCCACGCCGTCTTGATGCCGTAGGCGTCGAGCCAGTACTCGGCCGACCGCACCGGGTCGTCGTCGGCACCCGGGCCGGGGGCGACCGCAGTCGGAGCGCCGACGGCGCTGGGGCCGGCGGCGACCGCGGGCGTCCCGCCGACCGCGCTCAGCACCGCGACGGCCAGGACGGCTGCGGCCAGCCGCCGCATGATCATGCCGACCTCGGGTTCGCGCAGACGCAGCGCTCGGGCGACCACGACGACATCTGCAGCGCGCGATCGCCGATCGGGTTGACGCCCGGCCCCGCCGCGAGCGCGTGGCCCGCCAGCGCGTGAAGGCACTTCACGCGCGTGGGCATGCCCCCGGCGGAGATGCCCTCGATCTCGTCCACATGGCCGTATCCCTCGCGATCCGCGAGGTACGAGTCGTGAGCCCGGGCATAGGCGTCCGCGAGCTCTTCGTCGGCGCCCAGCTCGTCGTTGAGGTCGCGCATCACGTGACTTGCCTCGAGCGACGACATCGCGGCCGTCGCGGCGGGATGCGTGAGGTAGTAGAACGTCGGGAACGGCGTCCCGTCCGGAAGGCGCGGCGCGGTGGCGGCGACCGTGGGGTTGCCGCACACGCAGCGCGCGGCGATGCCGACGACCCCTCGGGCGGGGCGCCCGAGCTGCTCGCGCAGCGACGCGAGATCGGCGTCGCTGACGGGCGGGAACGGAGGGGTCGTCACGGTGAAAGGCTACCCGCGAGCGGCTGGGATGCGCCTGGATCCGGGCGTCGCCGCCATCCCCTGCACCCCCCGTTCAGCCGGTGGAGGCGGGCGTCCCGGATGGCGTGGCGCCGGGGTCGGGCACGCCGACGGTGACGGGCTGGACGGTGCGGGCGAGTCCGGCAGCGGTCACCGATCGCACGAGCTGCGACATCCAATCGGTGTGCGTCTGCTCGAGCTGATCGCTCACCGGCGCCTGCTCCTGCGGTGCGAGCTCGGGGGGCAGGTCGTCGTCCACGAGGTAGACGACCTCGCCGGGCTTGACGTAGTAGAGCCGCTCGCGGGCCTGCGTCGTGATGTAGGCCGGATCCTTCCAGCGCTCGCGCTGGGACGTCAGGTCGGCCACGTCGGCCTGGCTGAGCTTCACGGCCGCTTGAAGTGCCGCGATCTGCTGGCGCTGATCGAGGTAGGTCCCGATCGTGGGAACGAGGACGAAGGCAGCAAGGACGACGAGTCCGAGCATGATCACCATGAATCCTGAGAGGCGGATGCCGCCGAGCCACCCGCTCACGTCCACCGGCCGGCGCGCGCCCCGGCGCCTGGGGGCCGGGGTGGGAGGAGCCGTCCGGTTGGCCACGGCTCCTCCTCGCCTCGATACTCAGGCCTGGTAGCGCGGGAAGGCTGCCCGGCCGATGAACTCCGCCGCGTCGCCCAGCTCTTCCTCGATGCGCAGAAGCTGATTGTATTTCGCGACGCGCTCGCTGCGGGCGGGCGCGCCGCTCTTGATCTGACCCGAGTTCACCGCGACGACGAGGTCGGCGATGGTGGTGTCCTCGGTCTCGCCCGAGCGGTGGGAGAACATCGTGGTGTAGCCCGATCGGTGGGCGAGATCCACGGCGTCCAGCGTCTCGGACAGGGTGCCGATCTGATTCACCTTGACCAGCAGCGAGTTCGCGACACCGCGCTTGATGCCGTCGGCCAGCCGCGTGGGGTTGGTCACGAACAGGTCATCGCCGACGAGCTGGATCTTCGAGCCGAGTTTGTCGGTGAGGTGCTTCCACGCGTCCCAGTCGTCCTCGGCGAGCGCATCCTCGATCGTAACGATCGGGTATGCGTCGGCCAGCTCGATGTAGTAGTCGGTGAGGGCCTCCGCCGTCCACGGCTTGCCCTCGAACGTGTACACGCCGTCGGCGAAGAACTCGGTGGCTGCGACATCCATTCCGAGTGCGATGTCGGTGCCGACGGCGAAGCCGGCCTTTTCGATCGCCTTCACGAGGAAGTCGAGCCCCTCGCGGTTGCTCTTCAGATCGGGTGCGAAGCCGCCCTCGTCGCCGAGGCCGGTCGCGTAGCCGGCGGCTTTCAGCTCGCTGTGCAGCACGTGGTACGTCTCGGCACCCCAGCGGAGGGCCTCGGCGAAGCTCGATGCGCCGATGGGCGCGAGGAAGAACTCCTGGCAGTCGATGCCGTTGTCGGCGTGCGACCCGCCGTTGATGACGTTGAACAGCGGGATGGGCAGCACGTGCGCGTTGGGTCCGCCGAGGTAGCGGAACAGCGGCAGGTCGGCCGAGTCCGCCGCCGCCTTGGCGACCGCGAGCGACACGCCCAGGATGGCGTTCGCGCCGACCCTCGACTTGTTCTCGGTGCCGTCGGTCTCGATGAGGATGTCGTCGACGATGCGCTGCTCGCTCGCCTCGACGTCCTCGATCGCGGGGCCGAGCTCGTCGATGACGGCGCCGACCGCCTTGAGCACGCCCTTGCCGCCGTAGCGCTTCTTGTCGCCGTCGCGCAGCTCATACGCCTCGAAGGCCCCCGTGGACGCGCCCGAGGGGACGGCTGCGCGCTGGACGGTTCCGTCGTCGAGCAGCACCTCCACCTCAACGGTCGGGTTTCCGCGCGAATCCAGAATCTCGCGCGCGCCTACAGCCTCGATCAATGCCACGGGAATGCTCCTTGTTCGTGGGCGGGTGGTGATGCGGAGCGTCGTCGGTCCGCTCCCGAGTCTAGTGAGCCGGATGCCGCGGCCACAGGCGGTTCGTGAGCAGGGCCGGCGGCGTCGCTCGGTGGGCTGCCGTCAGACCACGACAGCGATGGCGATGCCGTCGTAGCCCTTCAGGTCGACGGTCTGCAGGGCCGTCGCATCGAAGCGGGGATCGCGCCCCAGCAGCTCCAGTCCCCGCTGCGTGCCGATCACCTGCGCGCTCATCGTGGCGGGATTGGCGACCTCGCCTGCTCGCCCGACGTTGTCGATGACGACGACCGTGCCGGACCTGCCGAGGCGTGCGGCCCAGTCGATGTAGATCGAATTCGACTCCTTGTCCGCGTCGATGAAGACCAGATCGAACGGCTTGGTGCCTTCGAGGGTCGGCAGCACGTCGGCTGCGCGGCCGAGCCGGATCTCGACCTTGTCACCCACTCCAGCACGATCGAGGTTCGCGCGGGCGACCTCGGCGTTGCGGGGCTCGGCCTCGATCGTGACGACGCTGCCGTCCTGAGGCAGTGCGCGCGCCATCCAGATCGTCGAATACGCGCCGAGCGTGCCGATCTCGAGGACGCGGCGCGCGCCCGAGATCCGCACCAGCAGGTGCAGCAGCTTCCCCGCGACCGGGGCGACCTCGATGGCAGGCAGTCCCGCCGCGCGCTGCTCGGCCACGGCCGCCTCGAGGTCGGGGTCGTGTCCCACGAGGGTCCGCGTCAGGTAGGCGTCGACACGGCGCCAGGTCTCGGGTGTGGGGTCGGTCACAGCGCCAGCCTTGCCGCGTCGATCCGCGTCGTCAAGGCCGGGAGGCGGCATCCCGTGCCTTGAGAGCCTGAAGCAGACCCGCACCGGTGGCGGCGTCGTCGACGGTGACGACGAGGCGCCTGCCGCTGGTGCGGGCGACCTCGATGGCGTCTCCGGCGCGCAGGATGATTCCGAACCGCCGGTCGGCGCCCAGCCGCAGTCCCCAGCCGCCGAACTCCCCCATCGGGTTGACCTCGACCTCGGCCGCGCTGGAGACCTCGCCGAGCGGCACGCGGAAGCGCGGGATGCCGAGCACGGAGCGCACCGTGAGTCCGTCGTCGTCGACCCGCACGTGGAACGCCACCGTCGTCGCGGCGAGGATGACGAGCACGAGTGCCGTGCCGGTCAGCAGCCACACGAGGCCGTCGGCGGCTCCGGTCAGCCAGGCCATGAACGCGGCGACGGCGAGGACCGCCACCCCGAGCGCGATGGCGATCGCCGCGGCGGGGACCATGCTCGTGGTCCGCAGCCACACCACGCGCTCCCCCGGCGAGATCGCGAGCGGCGTGGCAGCGGCGGCGTTCGACGCTCTGCGAGATTCGGCGGGCTGCAGGAACCAGCCGGCGACTCCAACCGCCACCGCGGCACCGAACGCCGCGAGGAGAGCGGGCCAGACCGAGAGCTCGGCCGTGCCGCCGGCATCCCCCGCCTGCATCACCAGCGTCCAGGTGGACATCACCGTCACGAGTGTCGCGGTGGCGGCCGCGATCGCCCCCATCAGACGATAGGTCGCGCCCCGATCGCCGCGACGCAGCCCGGGAAGCGCGGTCAGGCCGATGAGGAGCGGGATGCCGGCGCCGAACGCGATCGTCGCCAGAGGCTGGGTCCATGCCGGGGCGAAACGGTTCGGTCTTCCCGCCGCGTCCCAGTGGACCGCGATCGTGGCGGGCACGTGCGGCAGGGCGAGCAGCTGGACCACCACGCCGACGACGACGATCGCGAGCGGGATCACGATCGCGACGAGGATGAATCGCCGGATGGCGAGGGCGTGGAGCTGATCAGCGGTCACGGGCGATCTCTTTCACGAGGGAGGCGAGCATGTCGGGCGACAGCCCCAGGTCGCGGGCGCGGAGGGTGAGGGCGACGACGTCGTCGTGCAGCTGAGCGAGCGGGGCCGCGGCATCCGTGACCACCGCGCCGCGACCGCGGCGCATGTCGACCAGACCCTCGTCGCGCAGCTCCTGGTACGCACGAAGGACCGTGTGAAGGTTCACGCCGAGCGCGCCGGCGACATCGCGCGCGGAGGGCAGCCGGTCGCCCGGTCGCAGGCGACCGGCCGCGGCATCCGCTCGCACGGACGCCGCCACCTGCGCGAACAGCGGGATGTCGCTTCCAGGGTCGACGCGGACGAGCACACGACTATTCTATAACAACTAGCACAGTCCGCTCCATCGACGTCACCAGCCAGGTCACGCCTGTCCGGCCGCCCGCGCTATGTTCGGCGCGTGGGCATGCCCTCTCTCCACCGGCGTCTGGGCCTCGGCGACGCCGTGTTCATCGGACTCGGGTCGATGATCGGGGCCGGCGTCTTCGCCGCGTTCGCTCCCGCGGCGGCCGCCGCAGGGACCGGGCTCCTCATCGGCCTCGCGATCGCGGCCGTGGTCGCCCTCGGCAATGCGACCTCATCCGCGCAGCTCGCCGCGGCGCACCCCACCTCGGGTGGGACGTATGCCTACGGCCGCGCCGAGCTCGGACCGTGGTGGGGATTCATCGCCGGCTGGGGATTCGTCGTCGGCAAACTCGCGAGCTGTGCGGCCATGGCGTTGACGTTCGCCGCGTACGCGGCTCCGGCGGGCTGGCAGCGTCCGGTGGCGGTGCTCGCCGTCGCGGGTCTCGCCGCGGTCAACTGGTTCGGCGTCACGCGGACGGCCCAGCTCACGCGCGTCATCGTCGTGGTCACGCTGCTCTCGCTCGCCGTCGCCGTCGCAGCCGGCGCGTCCGCCCCGGACGCACCGGGCTGGCTGGATGCGTCCGCCCTGTGGTCGGGCGGCTGGTACGGCATCCTGCAGTCCGGCGGCCTGCTGTTCTTCGCCTTCGCGGGATATGCCCGCATCGCCACGATGGGCGAAGAGGTGCGCGATCCCTCGCGGACGATCCCGCGCGCGATCGTGCTCGCGCTCGCCGCGGCCGTGATCGTCTACGCGGCGGTGGGGATCGCGGTGCTCTCGACCCTCGGTCCCGAGACGACGGCGCGGTCCACCGAGCCCGTCGCCGACGTGGTCGTCGCCGCAGGCTGGGCGTGGGCGCAGCCGGTCATCCGGATCGGCGCGGCCGCGGCATCCCTCGGGGCGCTGCTCGCGCTCATCGCGGGAATCGGCCGCACGATCTTCGCCATGGCCCGCGAAGGCGACCTTCCCCGTTTCCTCGCAGCCGTCCACCCGCGCTGGCACGTGCCGCATCGCGCCGAGGTCGCGACAGCACTCATCGTCATCGCCATCGTGGCGGTCGCCGACATCCGCGGCGCTATCGGCTTCTCGTCGTTCGGCGTGCTGCTGTACTACCTGATCGCGAATCTCGCCGCGTTCCGGCAGCGGCCGGATGCCCGACGCTATCCGCGGCTGCTGCAGATCATCGGCGCCGCCGGCTGCGTGATCCTCGCCCTCACCCTGCCGTGGCAGAGCGTCGCGGCCGGCGTCGTGGTGGTGCTCATCGGCATCGCCTGCCGTGCGCTGCGCAGGCGGATCAGTCGAGCGCCTTGACCTCGAGGGAATCGCGGCCGGTTCCTGCCGAGACCGTCGCGAACGCCGTGTAGCCGTCGGATGCCGCGCGCTCGAGGAGTGCCTTGAGGTTCTTGGTCCGCTGCTCCAGGCGCACGCGCGAGCCCTCGCCGATGAGCGCCGCCTTCAGCGCCAGCAGGTCGTCGAGGGGCACGTCGCGATCGTGGACGAGCACGACGGCGGGAGCGGATCCCTCCGCCATCGCCGACACGAGCTCGACGATCCTCTCGAAGCCGATCGAGAACCCGACCGCGGGAACCTCCTGCCCGAGGAACCGCCCGATCATGCCGTCGTAACGCCCGCCGCCTCCCAGCGAGTAGTCCACCGAGGGGTGCGCGAGCTCGAAGATGGTGCCGGTGTAGTAGCCCATGCCGCGCACCAGGAACGGATCGAAGACGAGGGGGATGTCGCCTCCCGGCGCCGCGGGCCGCGCCGCCGCGACGGCCGCCCCGATTCCCACCAGGTGCGCCACGATCTCGTCGGGCGCATCGGGCGGCAGGAGCTTGCGGATCTGCCGCTCGCCGTACGGGTTGTACTCGAGGGTCATCGGACGGCGGAGGAACCCCTCGATCGCATCGACGGCGCTCGAGTCGGATCCCTGCGGGTCGCGGAGCTCGGCGATCACGCCCTCGGGTCCGATCTTGTCGAGCTTGTCGATCGTGATCAGCAGGCCGGGGCGCTCGCCGGCGATGAAGCCGAAGCCGTCCAGCATCCAGTCGAGCACCCGGCGATCGTTGATGCGGACGGTCGCGCCCTCGAGTCCGAGCGCGTCCACCGCATCAAGGGTCGCCACCACGAGCTCTGCCTCGGCACGCGGCGACGCGTCGCCGATCACGTCGATGTCGCACTGGACGAACTGGCGGTAGCGGCCCTTCTGCGGACGCTCGGCCCGCCACACCGGAGCGCTCTGGATGGCCCGGAACACGGCGGGCAGCTCGGCGCGGTGGCTCGCGTAGAACCGGGCGAGGGGGACGGTCAGGTCGTATCGCAGACCCAGATCGGTCAGCGCCGAGGGATCCTCGGCGGCGCGGCGCACCGCGTCGGCGTCAAGGCCGCGCTTGAGGACGTTGTACGCCAGCTTCTCGTTGTCGCCGCCGATGCCGGCGTGCAGCCGCGAGTACTCCTCCATGACCGGGGTTTCGATCTCGTCGAACCCGTGCGCGCTGTACCGATCGCGGATGACGGCGAGCACCCGCTCGCGCCGGGCCTTCTCGGCGGGGAGGAAGTCGCGCATGCCGCGCGGAGGATTGACGGAAGCCACGCGTCTAGCTTCCCAGATGCTCGCGCCGCGTCCGCATCGGGGCTCCGCCGCCATCGCGTCGGCGGCGGGGGTCACGGCGTCCTGAGATCAGGCGATCTCGCCGGATCGGGCCGCCTCCGGACAGGATCAGCTCGTTGCCCCGGAATCGCCTGATCCGGCGACCTGCTCGATGGTCCGGATCTCGGCGGTCAGGATCCTGAGCCGTTCGCGAAGGGCGCGCTCGGCATCCCACCCCTGCTCGCGGGCCGCAGCCGCGAGAGCCAGGAGCGTCTCGCCCAGCTCGGCTTCGCTCGTGGGCGGCGCACCGGGTTCGGCGGCCTCCACCCCCACCTGGGCGGCCCTGCCCAGGAGCTTCTGGGCGAGCGCGAGGCTCGGCATCCGCTCCGACACTCCGTCGAGCACGCTCGTCCGCGCCGTCTTCTCGAGCGCCTTCGCCGCGTTCCACAGCACGAGCACCTCTTCGGGGGTGGTGGCGACGGCGTCGCCGAAGACATGCGGATGCCGTCGGACCATCTTCTCGGTCAGGCCGCGGGCGACGTCGTCGATGTCGAACGGGTCGTCGGGGTCGCGGGAGGCGATCTCGGCATGGAACAGCACCTGCCAGAGCAGGTCCCCGAGCTCTTCGCGCAGCTCGGAGCGGGATCCCTCCTCCACGGCGTCGACGAGTTCGGCGCTCTCTTCGACGAGATACGGGACGAGGTCGCGGTGATCGATCTGCTGCGTCCAGACGCACCGGTCGCGGACTGCGCGCATCGTCTCGGCCGCCGCGCGAAGCGGATCGGTGGCGCCCCCACCGGGAGCCTCGGGGCCCTTCATGATGCCTCCACGACGACGGCGAGGCGCCGATGGTGCGCCGCACGCAGGGACACGAGGATCGCCGCGACGATGACGGAGATCACCGAGCCGGCGATCACGCCCAGCACCGCCTGATCCCGGATCTGCGGCTTGCCGGCGAACGCGAGTTCGGACAGCAGCAGCGAGACGGTGAATCCGATCCCGCCGAGGGCGCCCGCAGCGAGCAGATCGGCGAACGCGAGACGCGGCGAGCCGTCTCGGGTGCCGATCCGCAGCGAGATCCAGCCGAACACCGAGATCCCGACGACCTTGCCGACGGGCAGGCCGACGAGCACACCCCAGAACGCCGGAGAGAGCTCGCCGAGCGAGACGGCGGGGATGGCCACCAGGGCAGCCGAGAACGCGAACAGCGGCAGGACGATGCCGTTCACCCACGGCTCGAGTGCGTGCCGCGTGCGGAGCGCGGGACGCTGCGCCATGGCGAGGCCGAGGGCGACGCCGGCGATCGTCGCGTGCACGCCCGACTGCAGCACGAGCACCCACGTCGTGATCGCGAGCACCACGAGCACGACGGCGATGGGCACCCGAGCACGCGTCTCGAGGCGCCGGCTGAGCACCCCGAACAGGATGACGGTGACGGCCGCCGCCGCGTCGAGCCCGAGATGGATGCCCGTCGTGAAGACGACCGCGATGAAGACGATCCCCACGAGGTCGTCGATGATCGCGAGCGCGAGGAGGAAGATGCGCAGTCTCGGCGGCAGGCCGCGTCCGAAGATGGCGAACACCCCGAGGGCGAAGGCGATGTCGGTGGCCGTCGGGATCGGCCAGCCCGTGACGGCATCCGACCCCGCCGTGATCGAGAGGTAGATCGCGATCGGCACGATCACGCCGCCGGCCGCGGCGATCGCGGGCTGGATCGCCTTGCGGGCGGAGTTGAGCTGGCCGCTGGTGAGCTCGAACTGCAGCTCGATGGCGACGAGGAAGAAGAAGATCGCGAGCAGTCCGTCCTGGATCCAGTGCGAGACCGAGAGTTCGAAGACGCCTGGGATGCCGACCTCTTCGTGCATGAAATGCGCGACCGCCGGTCCCCACGGCGAGTTCGCGACGATGAGCCCGAGGGCGGCTGCGACGAGCAGCACGATAGCGGGGAATCGTGCGGAGCGAAGCAGGGACATGGGCACCTTCCGTCGGAGTGGAAGTCTAGCGACGCGGGGTGTCACAGGACCTGCGGCGATACGTCCGCGAAACAGTCCGGCGATAGCCTCGAGCACATGCGCGAGCTCACCCAGACCGAGGCGATCGACCTCGTCGGACGATTCGAGGCCGGCCAGGAGATTCCCGAGAGCATGCGGGCCGACGTACGCATGCTCGGATCGCTCCTCGGGCGGGTGCTGCGCGAGAGCGGGTCCCCCGGCCTGTTCGACGATGTCGAACGGCTGCGCGTGGCCACGATCCATGCCTACACGGATGAGACCTCGGCGGCGTTCGCGCACGCGCAGGCCATCGCCGACTCGTTCACGGTGCAGCGCGCCGACGAGGTGGCCCGCGCCTTCACGTGCTACTTCCACCTCGTCAACCTCGCCGAGGAGCACCAGCGGGTGCGCATCCTCCGCGCCCGCGACGGGCGCCCCGACCGCGAGGACGCGTCGGACTCCGTCGCCGCCGCGTTCGTCCGTCTCGCCACCGAGGTCGGCGACGAGACCGCGCTTGCACGGCTGCAGTCGATGCGCTTCCACCCCGTGTTCACGGCGCATCCGACCGAGGCGCGCCGCCGCGCGGTATCGTCCAGCATCCGGCGTCTCGCGGCTCTTCTCGAAGAGCGCGACGGGATGCTGCGTAACGGCGCCGACGAGCGCCGGGCCGATCGACGCCTGCTCGAAGAGATCGACACGCTCTGGCGCACCGCGCCGCTGCGTCCCGAGAAGCCGTCGCCCGTGGACGAGGTGCGCGCGGTCATGGCCGTGTTCGACGAGACGCTCTACACGGCCGTCCCGCACGTGTACCGGCGCGTCGACGATGCCCTGCAGGGTCCGGCCGCGGGCGGACGCTCGCCCATCGTCCGACCGTTCGTGCGGATCGGGTCGTGGGTCGGCGGCGATCGCGACGGAAACCCGTTCGTGACGGCATCCATCACCCGCAAGGCCGCCGCGATCGCGAGCGAGCACGTGCTGCTCGGTCTCGAGCGCACGGCGCTGCGGATCGGGCGGGGACTCACGCTGGATGCCGCGACCACGCCCCCGAGTGACGCGCTCGTGGCGCTGTGGCACCGGCTGAAGTCGGCCGACGAGGATGCGGCGGGCGAGGTCGCCAAGCGCTCCCCCGACGAGCCGCATCGGCGGATCCTGCTGCTGCTCGCCCGCAAGATCGCCGCCACCCGCACGCGCGATGCCGACCTCGGCTACCGCGACCCGGAGCACCTGCTCGCGGATCTGCGCGTCGTCCAGGACTCGCTCGCACGGGCGGGGGCCCCTCGCCAGGCGTACGGGCACCTGCAGCAGCTGCTGTGGCAGGTCGAGACGTTCGGGTTCCACCTCACCGAGCTCGAAGTGCGCCAGCACTCGGCGGTGCACGCGAAGGTGCTCGCCGAGCTCGAATCCGGTGCGGCTCGCTCGGAGCTCGCCGAAGAGGTGCTCGAGGTGTTCCGCGTCATCGCGTACCTGCAGGGGCGGTACGGCCCGCGCGCGGCAGGGCGATACGTGGTCTCGTTCACGCAGTCCGCCGACGACCTCGCCGCCGTGCACCGGCTGGCGCGATTCGCCGTCGGGCCGACCGGCATCCCGCCGGTGCTCGATGTCATACCGCTCTTCGAGACGTTCGCCGACCTGCAGGCCGCGCCCCGCATCCTCGCCGAGATCGTGGACAACGCCGAGTTCGCGGCCCGGCTCGACGCCACCGGCCGGCGGCTCGAGGTCATGCTCGGCTACTCCGATTCGTCGAAGGATGTCGGACCCGTCGCGGCGAACCTCGCACTGTACGAGGCCCAGGCCGAGATCGCGGCGTGGGCGGACCGCAGCCGGATCGAGCTGACCCTCTTCCACGGCCGCGGCGGGGCACTCGGGCGCGGCGGAGGACCGGCGAACTCGGCGATCCTCGCTCAGCCGCCGCACTCGGTCGACGGACGGTTCAAACTCACGGAGCAGGGCGAGGTCATCTTCGCGCGCTACGGCGATCCGGCGATCGCGATGCGCCACATCGACCAGGTCGCCGCCGCGATCCTGCTCGCGTCGGCGCCGTCGAACGAAGAGCGCAACCGCGCCGCGGCAGAGCGCTACGCCGATGTCGCCGCGACGATGGACGCGGCATCCCGCGATCGATTCTTCTCGCTCGTGAAGGCGCCCGGATTCGCGCCCTGGTTCGCCCGGGTCACGCCGATGGAGGAGCTGGGCCTGCTCGCGCTCGGCTCTCGTCCAGCGCGTCGCGGACTGTCGGTGGAGTCGCTCGAGGATCTGCGCGCGATCCCGTGGGTGTTCGCCTGGACCCAGGCGCGCATCAACCTCGCGGGCTGGTTCGGACTCGGCAGCGCGCTCGAGGCCGTGGGCGACGAGGTTCGCCTCGTGGCCGCCTACGACGACTGGCCGCTCTTCCGCACGCTCATCGACAACGTGGCGATGAGCCTCGCGAAAGCGGATGACCGCATCGCCCGGCACTACCTCGAGCTGGGCGACCGCGACGACCTCGCAGACCTCGTCCGCGACGAGATGGCGCTCACGCGCTCCTGGGTCGTGCGGCTGACCGGCGGAACCGGGCTTCTGAGCAACAAGGCGGTGCTGCAGCGCGCGGTGAAGATGCGCAGCCCGTATGTCGACGCCTTGTCGCTCCTTCAGCTGCGGGCGCTTCGCTCGCTGCGCGAGGACGCCGAGGCCGGCAGACCCGTCGACCCCGAGCAGCAGCGTCTGCTGCTGCTGTCGGTGAGCGGCGTCGCGGCGGGACTGCAGAACACCGGCTGACACGCGCGTCGCGACAGCGATCTCGGCGCGCCGGGGTTACCGTGGCCGCATGAAAGCCGAGGTGAGGGGCTCGATGGTGACACCCTCCGCTGTGACGGCGGAGACATGCCCCGAGTGCGGTTCGCTCGACGTCAGGGCGAGCGAGCCAAGGTGGTTCGCGGTCGACGTCGATCGGCGGAGCGACCTGCGCTCATGGGACTCCGACTGGGTGGAGCGCATCGAATTCGGATGTCGCGAGTGCGGCGTCGTCTGGAGCTGACTCGTCGTCAGTCCACGCGACGGTCGTCGGCGTGCCGCGCGAGCCCCTGTCCGTAGCGCTCGGTGAGCTGGACCATGAGGTCGGGCGTCTCGCGATCCAGGCCGAACACGTAGCCGGGGAAGTCGAGTTCACGCTGCGCGGCCCAGATCTCGTCGTGCCGGTCGGGAGCGAGGATCTGCACCGGGTCGCCCACGGCGACCCATCCGATCGGCACGACCGTCTCGGGCGGAAGGATGGTGCGCAGGTGCACGACCGCGTTGATCCGCACCTCGCTGCGCTCGCCGATGCGCGCGCCGTTGAACACCCGGGTGCCCGTCGCGAGGAACACCTCGTCGCCGATGGTCGCCCCCGACACGCTCGCCATGGGCCCGACGAGCACGTGATCGCCGATGTGGACGGGGTTCGTGGATGTTGCGCGGATGAGCGCGTTCTCCATGACGATCACGTTCACTCCGAGTGTGATCGGGCCGCCCTCGGCCGTGATCACCGCGCCGTGCAGGATCTGGCAGTCGGCGCCGATCTCGACATCCCCGCTGATCACCGCCGTCGCAGCCACGACGGCGTCGGGATGGATGCGGGGCTGCGCCCCGAGATGCTCGAACCGCACGGATGCCTCCTGGATCAGTGTCAGCGTACCGCCGAGACTCGCTCCGCAGGTTCGGGGCGGAATCCGTCCGTTGGGGCGCAGAGTGTGCGCCCCAACGGACAGGACGCGCCCCAGACCGGGCAGGTCAGACGTCGGCTGGTTCGGCCTTCGGCATGGGCCAGAGCTGGTCGATCAACTGACCGACCCACCCGATGAGGTCGACATCCGCCACCGCCTCGCCGCCCACGCGTGGCTGCGGCACTACGAGCGCGTCGCCGCCGGAGAGCAGCTTCGCCGTCGGGTACAGCCGCTGCAGGCGCACCCGCATCGAGTCCGGCAGATTCGCGGGCGCGATGCGGAGGTTCGGCCCCATTGCGACGACATCCGACAGCCCTGCCTGCGCGGCGCGGCGGCGGAGACGCGCGACGGCGAGAAGTCCCTCGACCTCCGAGGGCAGCTCGCCGTAGCGATCCCGCAGTTCGTCCACGACGTGGTCGAGCGCGTCCTCGGTGGCAGAAGCGGATGCCGCCGCTGAGAGCTTCTGGTACGCCTCGAGCCGAAGGCGCTCGCTGTCGATGTAGAACTCCGGGATGCGCGCCTGCACGGGAAGCTCGAGCCGAAGCTCGGTCTGACTCTCGGTCTCCTCACCGCGGAAGGCCGACACCGCCTCGCCGATCATCCGGAGGTACAGATCGAATCCGACGCCCGCGATGTGGCCGGCCTGCTCGGCGCCCAGGAGGTTGCCCGCGCCGCGCAGCTCGAGGTCTTTCAGAGCCACCTGCATGCCGCTGCCGAGGTCGTTGTTCACCGCGATCGTCTCGAGCCGGTCGGCTGCCGTCTCGGAGATCGGCTTGTTCTCGTCGTACAGGAAGTACGCGTAGGCGCGCTCGCGCGCGCGACCCACCCGACCGCGCAGCTGGTGCAGCTGCGAGAGCCCGTATTTGTCGGCACGGTCGATGATGATCGTGTTGGCATTGGAGATGTCCAGCCCGGTCTCGACGATGGTCGTCGAGACGAGCACGTCCGCCCTGCGCTCCCAGAAGTCGTCGACGACCTGCTCGAGGGCGTGCTCGCCCATCTGCCCATGAGCGACCGCGATGCGCGCCTCCGGAACGAGTTCTGCCAGCTGGGCGGCGACGCGCTGGATGGTCTGCACCCGGTTGTGGACGAAGAACACCTGGCCCTCGCGCAGCAGTTCGCGACGGATCGCGGCCGCGATCTGCTTGTCGTTGCGCGGTCCGACATACGAGAGGATCGGATGCCGGTCCTCGGGCGGGGTCTGCAGCGTCGACATCTCGCGGATGCCGGTGACCGCCATCTCGAGCGTCCGCGGGATCGGGGTCGCGCTCATCGCGAGGATGTCGACGTTGGTCTTCAGCTTCTTGAGAGTGTCCTTGTGCTCCACGCCGAACCGCTGCTCCTCGTCGATGATCAGCAGCCCGAGGTCCTTGAAGATCACCTTCTCGGTGAGGATGCGGTGCGTGCCGATCACCATGTCGACCGTGCCGTCGGTGAGCCCGGCGAGCGTGTCGCGCGCCTGCTTGTCCGTCTGGAATCGCGAAAGCGATCGAACCTGCACGGGGAAGCCGGCGAACCGCTCCGTGAACGTCTCGACATGCTGCTTGACCAGCAGCGTCGTCGGCACGAGCATCGCGACCTGCTTGCCCTCCTGGATCGCCTTGAACGCCGCCCGCACGGCGACCTCGGTCTTGCCGAAGCCGACGTCGCCGGAGAGCAGGCGGTCCATCGGGATCGGCTTCTCCATGTCGGCCTTGATCTCGTCGATCGTCTGCAGCTGATCGGGGGTCTCGGCGAATGGAAAGGCTTCTTCGAGCTCGCGCTGCCATGGCGTGTCGGGCCCGAATGCATGGCCCTTCGAGGCCATACGGGCCGAGTACAGCTTCACCAGCTCGACCGCGATGTCGCGGACGGCCTTGCGAGCACGGCCCTTCGCCTGCGCCCAGTCGCTGCCGCCCATCTTGGAGAGGGCGGGGGCCTCGCCGCCGACGTACTTCGACAGCAGATCGAGCTGATCCGTAGGCACGAACAGCTTGTCGCCGGGGTATCCGCGCTTCGAGGGGGCGTATTCGAGCACGAGATACTCCCGCACGCTCTTCACCGGGTTTCGCCCGCCGCTGGAGACCTCCCGCTGGGTGAGCTCCACGAACCTGCCGATGCCGTGCGTCGCATGCACGACGAAGTCGCCCGCCTTCAGCTGCAGCGGATCGACGACGTTCCTGCGACGCGACGCGAGCTTCTTCACCACCCGCTGGTCGCCGCCGATCGTTCGACCGTAGAACTCGGACTCGGTGAGCACCGCGAGCTTCGCCTCGGCGGATTCGAATCCTCGCTCGAGCACCGAGAGCACGACGTGGGCGACCCCGGGCTCGGGCGCCTCGAGCACGGTGTCGACCCGCCGCGCCGCGATCCCGCGTTCGGCGAGCACATCGCGCGCGCGTTCCACGAGCCCGGTTCCGGATGCCGCCACCACGACCCGCCAGCCGTCGGCGAGCAGCTGCCCGACATGGTCGGTCGCTCCCTCGACATTGCCCTGGAACGCGGGCACCCCCGCACCGGGCACGCGGATCACGGCGGCCGCCTCGAGCGCGGCGTCGATGTCGATGAGCCCCTCGGCGGCGGCATCCGCGTGGCCGGAGTCGAACGCGCTCAGTGTCCACCAGACATCCCCGCGCTCGTGGGCGGCCTCGCGCAGACGAGGAAGGGTGACGAAGTCGCCCGCGCCGAGATCCACGGGCGTCTGCGCTCCGGCGGTCGCGGCGCTCCACGCGGCATCCAGGAACTCGCGATTCGTGTCGCCGAGGGTGATGGCGCGCGCCACGCATCTCTCGGGGTCGACCAGCGCGACCGCCGCGCCCTTGGGCAGGTAGTCCACGAGGGTCACGATGCCGTCCGCGAGCGCGGGAAGCAGCGACTCCATGCCCTCGACGGGGATGCCCTCCGCCATCTTCTCGAGCATGCCGCGCAGACCCGGGAACTCATCCTTGAGTTCGCGCGCCCGCGCGCGCACGCGGTCGGTCAGCAGAAGCTCGCGGCTCGCCACCATCGACACGTCCCGCACCTCGCCCGGCAGCGACCGCTGGTCGGCCACCGAGAAGGCGCGGATCTGATCCACTTCGTCGCCGAAGAACTCCACCCGGTACGGGTGGGGCGCCGTCGGCGGGAACACATCCAGAATCCCGCCGCGCACCGCGAACTCGCCACGCCGCGAGACCATGTCGACGCGGTGGTACGCGAGCTCGACCAGCCGGGCCGAGACGTCGCCGAGTTCGTGCCCGCGTGCCCCCGTCACCAGCTGGACGGGTGCGACATCCGTCAGCCCGGCTGCCAGCGGCTGGATGGCGCCGCGCACCGACGCCGTGACGATGAGCGGTGTGGCGCCCTGCCACCGGGCGACATGGCCGAGGACCTCCAGGCGCGTGCCGACGATCTCGGCGCTCGGGCTCAGCCGCTCGTGGGGCAGCGTCTCCCACGCGGGGAAGTGCATCACCTCGGCGCCGGGAAGTAGGGCCTCGAGCGCCGGCCCGAGCGACTCGGCGCGGCGCCCGGTCGGTGCGATGGCGAGGATGATCGGCGGCTTGCCGGCCACGCGGCGGCGTTCGACGAGCGCCGCGAGAAGGGGGGCATCCAGGCCCTCGACGAGCGAGAAGTCCGCATCGACGGATGCCGCAGCTACGGCATCCCGGAACGGTTCAGCCTGTTCGAGGGCGCGCACGATCCCGGGAACTGTCACTGCACGAGTCTACGGCGACCGCTCGACACCGCAGATCGGTTCCCCCGATTTCTCGCGCGCGCGAGGCAGGGGCGACAGCCCCGCAGGCCCGCCGCGGTGACCGGTCCTCGACCTGCCGCAGCAGGTCAGAGCCGGCTCGTAGGATGGCCCCGTGAGCGACCCCGCCGACCCGAGACCCGCTGTGCCGCCGCCGATTCCCCGGCGACCGCCGGCGCAGCGGCATCCGGCACCGCCGTCGCCCGCGCAGCCGTGGGCGGCGCCCGCCGCACCCCCGTTCGGCGTGCCGTCGGGCGACACGCAGCATCCGCGCTACGCTCCGCCTCCCGGCTACAGCGCCGCGGGCGCTCCGTCGGCCGGAGTCGCCGTCACCGCTCCCCCACGGCCCGCCCCCCGCGGCTTCGGTCTCGGGCTGGTCGCACTCATCGTGGCGATCGTCGCAGCGGTCATCCCGGCGATCCTCGTCTCGATCGCCACGTTCGAGATCGGCCTGGGCGCGGGCCACGAGCTCGCGATGCGTCCGATCGACGCCGGCTTCGAGTGGTCGGTCCTCACACCCGTCCGAGGCTGGGTCCTTCTCGCCGAGGTCTCCTTCTGGGTGGGGACGATCCTCGGCGTGTGGGCGATCGCCCAGGGTCTCGTCGCGATCGTGCGAAACCGCGGTCGCGGGCTCGCGATCGCCGCGGTCGTGGTGGCCGTGGTCGGCGCGATCGGCTATGCGGTCGCCCTGCAGGGCTTCCTCACCGCGGGACTCGCGGCGGGCACCAGCGTCGGCGGCTGACCGACCGGGCCGCTAGACGCGCGGAGCGTGGTGCCTCTGCTGCGCCGCGAGCAGCCCCTCGTCGACGAGCTGCTCCACCGCATCGGCGGCGTCGCCGACGAGGATCGCCAGATTCCTGCGCTCCGTCGCGCCGAACGGCTCGAGCACCCAGTCCGCCGGATCCTGGCGTCCGGAAGGGCGTCCGATGCCGACTCGCACGCGCGCGAACTCCGTCGAGTCGAGCGCCTTCGCGACGTCGCGGACCCCGTTGTGGCCGCCGTGTCCGCCGCCGGTCTTCAGCTTGATCGTGTCGAACGGGATGTCGAGCTCGTCGTGCACGACGACGACGTGCTCGGCATCCACTCCGTAGAACTTCGCGAGGCCGGCGACCGGGCCGCCCGAGACGTTCATGAACGTGTTCGGCTTCGCGAGGATGAGCTTCGGGCCGCCCGGGCGCAGCCATGTCTCGACGACGCGGGCATTCGCCTTGTGCGACCGGAACGCCTCGGCGCGGCGCGCGGCGAGCTCGTCCACGACGAGCTGACCCACGTTGTGCCGGGTCAGCTCGTAGCGGGGGCCCGGGTTGCCGAGCCCCACGATCAGCCAGGTCTGCGCCATGTCATCCATCCTGCCCGAGCCGCATTCGTTCGCGGCTCATGACGAGACGAGGGGGCGCGGCATCCGCACCCCCTCGTCTGGAACCGTCCGACCGACGGCCGATCCGGCTACTCGGACTCGGCCTCGGCCACGGCCTCGCCGGACTCCTCGGCCTGCTCGGCGGCGACAGCCGCGTCGGCCTCGGCGATCTCCTCTTCGGCGGCGAGCGCCGCGGACGGGACGTTGATCGCGACGACGAGCATCTCGGGGTCGGCGATCAGCACGGCGCCCTGCGGCAGCTTCAGGTCGGCGGCGGTGATGTGCGTGCCGTCCTCGAGGCCCTCGACATCCACCTCGACGTGCTCGGGGATGTGGGTCGCCTCGACCTCGAGCGCGACGCTCGTGCTGTCGAGGTTGACGATCGTGCCGGGGACGGGCTCGCCCACGACGAGGACGGGCACGTCCACCTGGATCTTCTCGCCCTTGCGGACGACGAGCAGGTCGATGTGCTCGATGATCTGGTGCACCGGGTCCTTCTGGACGTCCTTCACGAGGGTCAGCTGCTGCTTGCCCGCCACGTCGAGCTCGAGCACGACGTTGGCGCGGCGGATGAGCAGCGCGACCTGGTGGCCCGGAAGGGCGACGTGGACGGGCGCGGTGCCGTGGCCGTAGATGACGGCGGGGATCTTGCCCGAGGCGCGGAGGCGGCGGGCGAAGCCCTTGCCGAAGTTCTCGCGGACCTCGGCCTGGACCTTGGTGTCGGTTTCGGTCGACATGATGGTTGCTCCTAGCGGGCGCACGGGCCCGGGTGTGTGGGGTCTGGTTTCGACTCGAACGCGATCGCGTGAGGAAAGCCGTGGCCTGCTTCACTGCGTCGATAACGGATGCCGCAACCCGCCGAGACGGCGGGCACGAGGCATCCCTCGCCGAAGTACAAGCGCCAAGTCTACCAGGGGGCGCGGCGCGGCCGCACGAGCGGGAGCGAGTGCTCGCGGGGAGCTCCCCGCGACCGAAGAAGACGCGGCACCGCTACGATGAGGAACGCACTCGAACTCGCCCGGAGGATCACATGGATTACGGATTCGCCTCGCACGTCCTGCTGTGGCTGATCGGTGCCATCGCCGCAGTCGGCTTCGTGCTGACCGTCGTCGGATTCTGGTCGCTCGGCCGCTCGGGGTACCGCAAGGACTAGAGCGGCCTCGCCGACGCCGGTCCGGTGGATCCCCGGACGATGAGCTCGGTGGGCATCGGCTCCGCATCCTCGCGAGGTCGGCCGTCCTGGATCTGAGCCAGGAGCGACTCCACCGCTTGTGCGCCGGCCCGATCGAGGTCCGCCCGCACGGTCGTGAGGGCGGGGACGATCAGCTCGCTTCCGAAGATGTCGTCGAAGCCGGCGACACTCAGCTCGTCGGGGACGCGGACGCCCGCGGCCGCCGCCTCCTGCATGATGCCGATCGCGATGAGGTCGTTGAACCCGACCACCGCGGTCACGCGCGAAGCGATGACCCGCCGATAGGCCGCGTGGCCCCCCTCGATCGTCGGTGAGCCCGAGGGGATCTCGACCACCGCAAGCCCGTGGCGCTCGCTCTCGGCCAGCAGTGCCTCCCACCGCTGTGCACTGGACCATGACGTCGGCGGCCCGGCGACATAGCCGATCGACGTGTGGCCGAGCGCGACGAGATGGCCGATGAGCTGGGAGACCGCGTCGGCGGCATCCGTGACGACGGAGGACACGCCCGGCGGCCGGCTGTTGATGGCGACGAGCGGGACGCGACCGGCGATGTCCGCGATCACCTCGGGCGCGAGCCTGGTCGTCGCCAGCACGATGCCGTCGACGCTCGGCAGCAGTCGTTCGATCGCCGACGCCTCTGCAGAGCCGGACTCCTGCGATTCGGCGATGACCAGGGTGTAGTTCGACGAGGCCGCGGCCCGCTCGGCGCCCCGGATGGTGCGGAACACGACCGGGTTGGTGATGTCCGCGACCACGACCGCGAGCGTCATGGTCCGGCCGGTGGGCAGCGCGCGCGCCATCGGGTTGATGCGGAAGTTCAGCTCTGCCGCGGCCCGGCGGATCTTCTCCTCGGTCTTGGCGCTCACCCGCCCCGGCCGGCTGAGCGCGCGCGACACGGTGGAGGGGTTGACGCCGGCGAGCTCGGCGATGTCGTAGATCGTGGCCCGCCCGGATCGCGGCCGCTTCGGGGCGTCGGAAGCCGGTTCCGCCGCATCCGCGGTCTCGTTCGTGGTCATGCCGTCACCTGGACTTCCCCGTCAGTCGCGCACCTGCGAGCAGATTCTAGCGCCACCGGCCGGATTCCCAACCGATTGCGACGGTGCGGACCTCGTTCGGCTCCTGCCCCGTTCTTCCATTTCCAACGTCTGTGACAACCGGTTGCCAAATGCTCGACGAACGCTTACACTTGGCGCAGTACCACCCCCGGCAAGAACTGACGAGGAGCGCTCGATGACGCAGGCCTGGACCCTCTCCGGCTTCGGCGACGAGATCGATCCGGATCCCGTCATGCAGGTCGCGGTCCTCAAGGCATTGGGGGCATCGCACATCGAAGTGCGCAGCGCATGGGGGGTGAACGTCGTGGACCTCGAAGACCATCAGCTCGCGCGGCTCGCCCAGCTCTTCGCGACGGCGGGGATGGGCGTCTCGGCGGTCGCATCACCCATCGGCAAGGTCGACATCGCCGCCCCTGTCGATCACGAGGTCGAGCGCCTGGGCCGCGTGATCCGTGTCGCGCAGTCGCTCGGCACCGAGAGCATCCGGGTCTTCTCGTTCTTCAGGGGCGCGGGCATCGCGGTGGAGTCCATCCGCGACGACGTGCTGGTGCGGATGCGGGCCCTCGCCGACCTCGCCGAGCGGGAACACGTCGTGCTGCTCCACGAGAACGAGAAGGGAATCTACGGCGACATCCCCGAGCGCGTGCTCGACCTCGTCGAATCGGTGGGTTCGCCGGCCGTGCGTCTCGCGTGGGACAGCGCGAACTTCGTCCAGGTGGGTGTCACCCGTCCGTTCGACGAGGGCTACGCGAAGCTCCGGCCGTATCTGGACTACCTGCAGGTCAAGGATGCCGTGGCCGCCACCGGCGAGGTCGTGGCCGCCGGGATGGGCGACGGCCAGCTGCCCGAAACGCTGCGGGCGCTCCGCGACGACGGCTATGGCGGGTTCGCATCGCTCGAACCGCATCTGGCGGCGGGGCACGAGCTGGGCGGATTCTCGGGCCCCGAGGCGTTCGGTCAGGCGGCTCGCGCGTTCCGGGCGATCACCGACGACCTGGAGGTCGAGCTGCTGTGACCGGACGATCCGAACACCCCCGCGAGAGGAATCACTCATGACCGACACCGTCCGTCTGGGCATCATCGGCTTCGGCCAGCAGGGCTCGATGTACGCGAAGTTCATCGCGGACGGCCTCGTGCCCACCATGAGCCTCGGCGCCGTCACAGACCTCGACCCGCACCTGCGCGAAGCTGCGGCATCCGCGTACGGCGTTCCCGTCTTCGACGACTACGTGGCGATGCTCGAGAGCGGCCGCGTGGATGCTGTCGTGACGTGCGTGCCGCACTACCTGCACCCCGAGGTGGCCATCGAGGCGCTGCGTCACGACGTGCATGTGCTCGTCGAGAAGCCCGCCGGCGTGTACACGAAGCAGGTGGCCGAGCTCAACGATTTCGCGGCATCCAAACCCGACCTGCGCTTCGCGATCATGTTCAACCAGCGCAACAACCCGCTCTACCAGCGCATCAAGCAGATCGTGGATGCCGGCGAGATCGGCACGATCCTGCGCTCCAACTGGATCATCACGACGTGGTGGCGTCCCCAGGGCTATTACGACTCGAGCGCCTGGCGTGCGACGTGGGGAGGCGAGGGAGGCGGCGTGCTCGTGAACCAGGCACCGCATCAGCTCGACCTCTGGCAGTGGATCTGCGGCGTGCCCGAGCGGGTCTTCGCGAAGGTCGTCTACGGCTATCGCCGCGACATCGCGGTCGAGGACGAGGTGACGGCACTCGTCGACTACGGCAATGGCGCCACCGGCGTCTTCGTGACGGCGACCCATGACCTCGTCGGCACGGACAGGTTCGAGATCCTGGGCGACGCGGGAAAGATCGTGGTGGAGGCCTCGAAGACCGCGACGGTGACCCGGCTCACGAAGCCGGAGCGCGAGCTCAGTGCCGGCATGGACCTCCAGGACGTGATGCGGCTCTTCGCGGGTGAGCTGGATGCCGCAGCGCTCTACACGCAGGAGACCATCGAGTTCGAGTCGGCCTGGGGTGCGCAGCACGCCGGCGTCCTCGAGAACTTCGCTCGGAGCATCCGGTACGGCGAACCGCTCCTCGCGCCCGGCGCGGACGGCATGCTCGGCGTTCGCCTCGCGAACGCGATCCACCTGTCGAGCTGGCTCGGCCGAGAGGTCGGTCTCGACTTCGACGCCGACGAGTACCTCGCCGCGCTGAATGCCCGGATCGCTGCGGAGGGGACGTACCCGACCCGCGTCTGAGTTCCGTTGGCGCGACGAGGGGGCCCGGCGATCCGCCTCGCCCCCTCGTCCGTCCGCCTCAGAAGAGGTCGGCCGCCCCCAGGGCGATGAGGTTGTCGTAGCTGGTCTGCAGGCAGTCGAGCGCCGTACGGCCGTAGAGGTCGTCCTGCTCGACGAACGCGAACCGAACCCCCTGGGCCCGGCACTCCGCCAGGATCGCCGCGAAATCGAGGCTCCCCTCCCCTACCTCGGCGAACTGCACGGTGTTCGTGAAGGCACTCATGAACCCGGCGAAGTCGCCCTGGGCCAGCAGGTCGAACGCCTCCGGGGCGATCGGCGCGATGCGGTAGTCCTTCAGGTGAACCAATGTGATCCGCTCGCCGTAGGTCGACAGCATCCGAACCGGATCCAGTCCACCGCGCTGCACCCAATGGACGTCCACCTCGAGGTCGAGTGCGGGCGCCTCCTCGGCAATCAGGTCGAGCAGATACTGTCCGTCGTACTTCGTGAACTCGAGATGGTGGTTGTGGTACGCGAGCCGGATGCCGTGGTCGCGCAGTCGCACGGCGAACTCGTCGGCTCGGGCGCAGAACGCCAGCACGGTGTCCAGGCTCTCCATCGCGGCGAACGGCAGCATCCCGATCCGCAGGTGCGAGGCGTCCAGGCGACGGGCATCCGCCACGATCTTGTCGAAGTCGTGTTCGAGCGAGTCGCCGGCGAAGCCGCGTGGCGCGCTGACGGCGGCCGACAGCGAGGCGATCTGCACGCCGAGCTCGTCACGGGACCGCTCGAGGGCGGCGACATTCTCGGGCGTCATGGGCACCTGGCTCACCTCGACGGCCTGATAGCCGATCGCTCTCACCCTCGCGAGGGTGGGATAGACCCCGTCGGAGGCGAAGAGGTCCTTCAGCATCATGGTCTGGACGCCGATGCGCATCATCCGCGATTCCTTCTGTCGAGGGCGAGTTCCGGATGAGCGGCCGCCACAACCGCGAGTGCCGCTGCGCACACCTGATCGACCGGGAAGTCGACGTCGACGCGCCCGCCGTTCTCGTCGGGGCCGAGGGGCTCGAGCGTGGCCAGCTGGGAGTCCAGCAGCGACGGCGGCATGAAGTGCCCGGTGCGCGCCGCGGCTCGCTGGCGGAGGACGTCGTGGTCCCCGTCGAGGAACACGAAGTACGCGTCGGGCGCGGCGGCGCGGATCCGGTCGCGGTACGCGCGCTTCAGCGCCGAGCAGGCGATCACGGTGCCACGACCCCGCGCGTCGGCGAGGGTCGCGCCCACCCGGTCGAGCCATGGACCGCGATCGGCGTCATCCAGAGGCACGCCCGCCGCCATCTTCGCCTTGTTCGCCGCGGGATGCAGGTCATCCGCATCCACGAACGACAGTCCCGCCGAGGCGGCGATCCACGCCGCCACGGTCGACTTGCCCACGGCCGACACGCCCATCACCACGATCCGAACGGGCAGGACGTCGGGCATTCCGATCACCAGTCGTGGACCGTGCCGTCGGCGAGGCGGTTGTACGGCAGGTAGGCCTGCTCGTAGGGGTACTTACCCGCCTCGTCGACGTCGAGGCTCACGCCGAGCCCTGGCTGTTCACCGGGGTGCAGGTAGCCGCCCGCCCACGTGAAGGACTGCTGGAACACCTGATTGGTGCGATCGCCGTGCTGCATGTACTCCTGGATGCCGAAGTTGTGGATGGCGAGCCCGAGGTGCATGGCGGCGGCCATGCCCACCGGCGAGATGTCGGTCGGCCCGTGCATCCCCGACTTGACCTGGTACATCGCGGCGTAGTCGAGGGTCTTCTTCAACGGAGTGATTCCGCCCATGTGGGTCACGGCACCGCGCACGTAGTCGATCAGCTGCTCCCGGATCAGGTCCTTGAAGTCCCAGATCGTGTTGAAGATCTCGCCGATCGCCAGCGGCGTGGTGGTGTGCTGACGCACCAGCCGCAGCGCCTCCTGGTTCTCGGCGGGCGTGCAGTCCTCGAGCCAGAACAGGTCGTACGGCTCCAGTGACTTGCCGAGCTTCGCCGCCTGGATCGGGGTCATCCGGTGATGCCCGTCATGCAGCAGCGGCAGCTCCGGTCCGAACTCGTTTCGCACCGCCTCGAAGACTCCCGGGAGGTGCCGCAGGTAGGCGCGGGTGTCCCAGTCCTCCTCGGTCGGCTTCGCGCCGCGCCGCGCGGGCTCGTGGTCGTAGCGGGCCTCGCCGCCACCCGTGTCGGCGGACTGCGACGCGATGCCGTAGATGGCCTTGAGGCCCGGCACGCCGGTCTGCACCCGGATCGACCGGTACCCCTTCTCGAGGTGCGCCCGGATCGAGTCGAACAGCTCGTCGGTCGTCTTGCCCGAGGCATGCCCATACGCCATCAGGCCTGTCCGGCTCGCACCCCCGAGCAGCTGGTAGACCGGCATCCCGGCCGCCTTGCCCTTGATGTCCCACAGCGCCATGTCGACCGACGCGCTGGCCGCCATCGTCACCGGTCCGCGACGCCAGTAGGCGGAGCGGTACAGGAACTGCCAGGTGTCCTCGATCTTCGACGCGTCACTGCCGATCAGCAGCGGCACGACGTGCTCGCGCAGATATGCGACGACCGCGAGCTCGCGCCCGTTGAGGGTCGCGTCACCGAGGCCGACGTGTCCCTCGTCCGTGGTGAGCTTCAGCGTCACGAAGTTGCGATCGGGGCTGGTGACGATCACTTCTGCTTTGTCGATGATCACGGTGGACTCCTTCGAGGATGGCGAGGTTTCGGTACAGGTCTACTCGGCCGGCGGCCGCAGTGTCGTCGGATCCTGCGAGCGGAATGCCGAAGTGGTTAGGTCGGGCGCGATCTCGTCGCCCAGACCCTGCGCCTGGCGACGTGCCGCGATCTCGGCGACGATCTTGGCGTGCACCTTGTCGGTGAGCGGATAGAACATCATCACGATGACCGAGAGCAGGATGAAGATCGCAGGCACGAGGGCCGCTCCGGCCCGGATGCCCCACTCGGCCGACACCGTCTGGGTCGTGGCGCCGGCGACATAGCCGCCGATCGCCAGCGCGTACGCGGCGAGCGCACCGCCGACCGCCTGACCGGTCTTGCGGGTGAAGGAGAACAGCGCGTAGGTGATGCCCTCGGCGCGCACTCCCGTCTTCCACTCGCCGTACTCGACGGTGTCCGCCTCGATGGCCCAGATGACCATTCCGCCGAGCATGAGGCCCACCATGGCGAGGATCATCGCCGGCAGGGCGATCGCGACGCTCGGAGCGAGGAACGCGACCACGTTGCCGGCCACGCCGACGAGGCCGCCTGCGACGAACGTGTTGCGCTTGCCGAAACGGCGCACGATGGCGGGCACGAAGGGGGCCAGCACGAAGATGAGCACCAGCTGCGACAGCGACAGGACGGCGTAGAGGTTGAGCGCGCCGAAGACGTCGCGCAGGAAGTAGATCTGCGCAGTCGACGACGAGAGCATGCCGACGAGGCTGAGCAGGGACGCGATGCAGAGCATCAGCAGCGGGCGGTTGCCCTTGAGGGTCGCGAAGCTCTGGCGCGTCGACACGTGCTGGACGGTGCGGACGACGCGCTCCTTCGTCGTGAAGTACGTGAACAGGTACAGGCCCATGCCGATCACGATGAAACTCAGCGTCATCACGGTGAAGATGAACTGGAGGTCCGCTCCCGGCTTGAGCATCGGAGCGACGACGATGCCTATTACGGCGCCGACCACCGCGGCACCCACGGTGCGTGCCGTGCCGAGCTTCGCGCGCTCGCCCGGATTCTGGGTCATCGCTCCCGCCAGCGAACCGTAGGGGATGTTGACCATGCTGTACGCGAACCCGAGAGCCGCGTAGGTGAGATATGCGTAGAGCAGCATGCCGGTCTGGCCGATCTGCGGCACCGAGAAGGTCAGGAAGCTCAGGACGAGCAGCGGCAGCGAGCCGAACAGGATGAACGGGCGGAACTTGCCGCCGAACCGCCTGCTGTAGGTCCGGTCGACGATGCGCCCGGCGATCACGTCGGCGAAGGCGTCGAAGATGCGCACGACGAGCAGCAGCGTCCCGGCCGCAGCAGCCGTGATGCCTGCGACATCCGTGTAGTAAACGAGGAGGAACATCGTCGCGGTCGAGAACGCGAGGTTGTTCGCACCGTCGCCGGCGCCGTAGCCGACGATCGATCGGAGTCTCAGCTTGCCGGACTCGTAGTCGGGCAGGCCGACCTTCGTCTTCTCGCGGGTGGTGACAGTCGTGGACATGGTGGTGGCTCCTTTGCCTCTTGCGGGCGGTGGGTCGGGGTCGGTGATCGGGGAGTGGTCAGTCGGCGACGGGCTTGGCGGATCCGATGGCGGTCCAGCGCGCGCGGAGGGCGTGCGCGGCGGCCTTCGGCTTGCGGTCGCGCGTGAACACGCCCTTCTTGTTGCCGTCGACGCGGAAGAATCCCGAAGACGTCTGGAAGTCGGCGAAGTTCCAGACCTGCTCGCCCACCATCGCGGGGATGCGGTCGTGGACACGGTGGAACATCTCCAGCATCTTCACCTGGTATTCCTCGGTCCACGGCTGGTCGTGGATCGAGTGCAGACCCGCGATCGTGTCGGCGCCGTACTCGGTCATGATCATCGGCTTGCCGTAGAGCTGCTCCCACGCGCGCAGCTCGGTCTCGAGTGCGGCTTCCGCGGCGACGAGGTCGCCCGGCATGACGTACCAGCCGTAGTAGCGGTTCAGGCAGATGACATCGAAGAGATCCGCGATGAGGTCCGTTCCGGCGACCGCCATCATGACGTTGACGAAGGTGACGGGGCGACTCGGGTCGAGCTCTCGGGTGAGGGTCACGAGCGGCTCGAAGTACTCCCGAGCGCCCTCCTCGTTGGAAGCCGGCTCGTTCGTCACAGACCACATGACCACGCTCGGGTGGTTCTTGTCGCGCGCGACCAGCTCGCGGATCACCTGGGCGTGCGCCTCGCGCGTCGTGTCGTTCAGCGTCTCGGGCGACCACGTCTTCGGGGTGGGACCGCCCGTGATGCCGCCGATGATGCCGAGGTTGAGGCCGACCGCAGGCGTCTCGTCGATCACCACGATGCCGTGCCGGTCGGCGAAGTCCATCACCTCTTCGGCGTAGGGGTAGTGGGACGTGCGGAACGAGTTCGCGCCGATCCAGTCCATGAGCTGGAAGTCGTGCACGAGATACGCGTTGTCGTGCCCCTTGCCGCGCACCGCGCTGTCTTCGTGCTTGCCGAACCCGGTGAAGTAGAACGGCTCGCCGTTGATCAGGATCTGCGCTCCCGAGACTTCGACGGTGCGGATGCCGACGGCCAGCGTGTACTCGTCGACGACGGCGCCATCGACCACGGCCTCGATCGTCAGGTCGTAGAGATAGGCTGCGCCAGGCTGCCAGAGCACCGCATCCGAGACGCGGATGACCGCGGCCGGCCCCTCGCCGCTGCCGACCACAGCGCCGGACGCGTCGCGCAGCGTCAGCCGCACGTCGGCGTCACCGCCGATGAGGGTGCTGGCGACATCCACCACGCCTGTCGAACCGTCGCGCTGCGTCGTGACGGTCACATCGTCGATGTGCACCAGGGGACGGCTCCAGAGCCAGACGCTGCGGGCCAGGCCGGCGTAGTTGTAGAAGTCGTGGAAGTAGCTCTGCTTCTTCGCACCCGAGGCATCCACCTCGATGATGCCTGGGGGGATCGTCTCGAACGTGAGCTCGTTGTTCACCCCGATCGTGAGACGGAATTCCTCGCCGGCCGCCACGAGTTCGGTGATGTCGGCCTCGAACGGGAGGTATCCCCCGACGTGATGCGCGACCCGGGAGTCGTTCACGTAGACGGCGCCTTCGTGCGTGGCGGCGTCGACACGGACGATGACACGCTCTCCGCTCCAGCCGCGCGGCACGCGCACGCTGCGCTGGTACCAGACCCATCCGACGTGGTCGCGGATGGCGGAGTCGGTGAACAGGTCGTTGTAGCTCGCCGGCACCGCTGCCTCGAGGGGCGTGTCGAGGGTCGACGACCACGGCTCGGGAGTCGATGCGGTGTCGACGGCGAAGCGCCACAGCCCATCGATGCTGATCAGTTCACGGGTGGCGGATGCCTTGGGCTTGAGCATGTGCGACGGGACCTTTCGTAAGCGCGTCCTTGCGGGTTCGAGATCTATCAAAGCACGGTTTGGTCGAATTGGCAACCGATTGCCATAACTATTTTCCGGCGATGGATCCGAGCGCGTCGATGATCTCGGCACGAGCGGCGGGGTCTTCGGCGACGGCTGGAGAAACCAGGCGGATCAAGGCACCAGCCGGATGATTCGCTGCGAGCGCACGATCGAGGTCTGCCCGGTTCGAATCGGGGGCGTCACCATCGGCGACCACCCAGTCGACCCACGCGGCGAGCGCCCGAAGGCAACCGGATGCATCCTCCGCGCGAGCCAGCCGCCGTTCCGCGATGCCGGCCACCCGCACCCGGGCTTTGGTCGTGCTGTCGGCAGCGATCTGCCGCAGCTGATGCTCGATCCGCCCGTTGCGGAATCGTTCGAGCAGCTGCGCCCGATACTCGACGTGCTCGATGTCGTCGCCGAGCTCCTGCACGGCTTCGACCCAGAAGCCCTCGACGAGGGCGAGGCAATGCTCGTCGGCGACAGCCTGGGCGACCGTCGTGTGCCCGCGGCGCAGCCCGCTGGCCGCCAGGATCGTGTGGGCGCCGTTCAGCAGCCAGAGCTTGCGGTGCTCCCAGCCGTCGATGTCGTCCACGAAGCGGGCTCCAGCCCTCTCCCATGCCGGTCTGCCCGCCGGGAAGTCACCCGAGAGCACCCAGTCGTGGAAGGGTTCCGTCACGATCGGCACGGCGTCGTTCCAGCCCGCCGCGCGGGCGGCCGAGGCCACCTCTGGCGTCGAGCGGGGCGTGATCCGGTCGACGGACGTGCTCACGAACGCCACGGTCTCCGCGAGCCATGCGCGAAACGCGGGCGTCGCGATGCGGAGAGGCAGCGCGCCCGCCAGGTCGACGAGGGCCGCCCGGGTCAACGCCGCATTGTGCGGAAGGTTGTCGCACGGCACGATCGCGAGCGGCGCGGCGCCCGCCTCGTAACGCACGAGCAGGCCGGCCAGCAGGCGGGTCAGGGCCGCGACCGGTGCGGCGGCGACGAGCTGCCCGCGATCGAGTCGCTCGCTGCCGGGTTCCTCGTGATGTGGAGGATTCGCGCTGCCTGCCATCCGGCGCAGGTCACCCGCGACTACCTCGTCGGCAAGGTCGATTCGGCCATCGGGACCCACGCGGTACCCGGCCTCCGTGATCGTCAGGGTCACCACCGCGACGGCCGGATCCGCCAGCAGGTCGAGCAGTCGTTGCACGTTCGAACCAGGAACCGCTTCCACTATCGACGGGATCAGCTCCACCCGATCGCGCTCGGGGCCGCGCTCGACGAGCGTGTACAGGCAGTCCTGGCTGGACAGCAGGTCCGCCTGCGTCGCGTCGCGACCGGTGAAAGCCGCGATGCCCCACCCCCCCGCGGCATCCACACGCGCCGTGTACCACGCCTGGTGCGCTCGGTGGAAGGCGCCGAGTCCCAGGTGGACGATCCGGATGGGCGCCGATGGGCGAAGCGTGCCCGAAGCCTCGAGTGCGGCTCGGTCGAGGGACTGCGGATGGGGGTTCACAGCTTGAACACCTCGCGCGGAATGGCGTCGACGAGATCGGCGATGATGCGATGCGCGCGCGGGGGGCGGATGCGCCCCTCGACGACCAGCCGTGCGAGGAACGCGGCATCGCTGCGGCGTGACATGTCGTGCCGCGCCGGGATCGACAGGAACGCCCGCGTGTCGTCGATGAAGCCGCTCGATCGGTAGAAGCCCGCCGTCTCGACCGTCGCGGAGCGGAAGCGCTGAATGGCGTCGGGAGCGTCGATGAACCACCAGGGTGCGCCGATGTAGACACTCGGGTAGAAGCCGGCGAGCGGCGCGATCTCGCGCGAGAAGGAGGTCTCGTCGATCGTGAAGAGCACCAGATGGAAGTCGCGCTCGAGCCCGAAGCTCTCCAGGAGCGGACGCAGGTTGCGCACGTACTCGACGCCGGTCGGGATGTCGTGTCCGCTGTCGGCGCCGAACCTCGCGTAGGTCGACGAGGAGTGGTTGCGGTGCACCCCGGGGTGGATCGTCATCACGAGGCCGTCGTCCACGCTCATCCGGGCCATCTGCCAGAGCATGTGGCCCCGGAACTCTCGGGCATCGGCTGCGTCCAGCTCGCCGCGCAGCGCGGCCTGGAAGAGCTGCTCGGCGGCGTCGGGCTCGAGTGCTGCGGTGTACGGCTCGACGACACCGTGGTCGGCGGACACGGCGCCGTGCGCGATGAAGTGCGCACGGCGGGACTCCAGTGCGGTGAGGTATGAAGCGAAATCCCGATGTGGCTGGGCCGTCTCGCCGAGGAGTCGCTCGACGCGGGAGGCGAAGCCGGCCGACTCCGGGTCGAGGTAGGCGTCGGGACGGAACGTCGGCAGCACCCGGCCGGCGACCACGCGGTCGCGGGCGAGACGGGCATGTACCTCGAGCGAGTCGAGCGGATCGTCGGTGGTCGCGAGCACCGCGATCCGGAAGCGGTCGAACAGCGCGCGCGGGCGTAACTGCGGATCGTCGAGTGCGGCGTCGATGCGGTCGTAGACGGCATCGGCGTTGTCGAGCGTGAACTCGTCGGTGATGCCGAACAGTTCCTCGAACTCGCGCTCGAGCCAGTAGCCCGACGCGGTGCCCGCGAACCGATGCCAGCCGCCGGCCAGCAGGCGCCACGCGGTACGGGGGTCGAAGTCGGAGCCGCCGACGCCGAGATCGGCGAGATCGACGCCGCCCGCGTGCAGCAGGCGCGTCACATAGTGGTCGTGCGTGAGGAGAAGCGTGGCCGGGTCGGGGAAGCGCTCGTCCTCGGCCAGGAGGCTCGGCGACACGTGTCCGTGCGGCGAGATGATGGGGGCCTCAGCGACCGTGGCATACAGCTCCGCCGCGATGGCGCGCACCGCCGGGTCCGCGGGGAAGAGTGCGGAGTTCGTCGTCGTGGCCATCGCCGTCATCTCTGCTCGGTTCGTCGTGGGAGTGGGTCGTGGGCAGGACGACCACACATCGCGGGCGACCTGGATGCGAGTGTACGTAGTTTCGTGAACATTGGCAACCGGTTGTCAAAGACGCTCTGCACTGTCACAATGGCTTATGGGATGGCCTGGCAACCGCTGGCCGTCCTGACTGTTCCCACTCCCGGTCGCGTCACGCGGATGCGCCAGACCCTAGGCTGGGAGCCTCCCCGAAACTCGATCCTCAGGAGTACGCGTGTCTTCGAACGAGTCCTCGACGCAGACGAACATCTCGACCGACCGCGATGATCAGCCGGGCGCGACCCAGGTCCACGAAGGAGCGCCTGCCCCGGAGGAGGTCGAGCGTGCGGTTCCCACCCCCACGGGTCCGGATGCCGCGCCCGCGCCGACCGCGAACATCGGCGTCGTCGGTCTCGCCGTGATGGGCTCCAACCTCGCCCGCAACCTTGCGAGCCGCGAGGGCAACAGCGTCGCCATCTACAACCGCACCCACGCGAAGACGGACGAACTCGTGACCGAGCACCCCGAGGCGGGGTTCGTCTCCACGTCGACGTACGAGCAGTTCGCGGCATCCCTGCACAAGCCCCGCGCCGCGATCATCATGGTCAAGGCGGGCGCCGGGACGGATGCCGTCATCGACGCCCTCGTCGAAGTCTTCGAGCCGGGCGACATCATCGTGGACGGCGGCAACGCCCTGTTCACGGACACCATCCGCCGGGAGAAGGCGGTGCGTGCCACCGGCATCAACTACGTCGGCATGGGCGTCTCCGGCGGTGAGGAGGGCGCCCTCCTCGGACCGTCGATCATGCCCGGCGGGTCGGATGAGTCCTGGGTGACCCTCGGTCCGATCCTGCGCTCCATCGCCGCGATCGCCGAGGGCGAGCCGTGCGTGACCCACATCGGCCACGACGGCGCCGGGCACTTCGTGAAGATGGTGCACAACGGCATCGAGTACGCCGACATGCAGCTCATCGCCGAGGCGTACGACCTCATCCGCCGCGGCACCGGAAAGTCCCCCGTCGAGATCGCGGACGTGTTCGCCGAGTGGAACAAAGGCGAGCTCGAGTCGTACCTCATCGAGATCACGGCAGAGGTGCTGCGCCAGGTGGATGCCGCCACCGGAAGGCCGCTCGTCGACGTCATCCTCGACCAGGCCGGCGCCAAGGGCACCGGAGCGTGGACCGTGCAGACCGCGCTCGACCTCGGTGTCCCGGTGTCGGGCATCGCCGAGGCGACGTTCGCCCGGTCGCTGTCGAGCCACCCCGAGCAGCGCTCGGTGTCCCGCGAGCTGCCCGGCCCGCAGGACGACCTCGCCGTCGACGACGCCGACGCCTTCATCGAGGACGTTCGCCTGGCCCTGTTCGCCTCGAAGATCGTGGCCTACTCGCAGGGCTTCGACGAGATCCGCGCCGGCGCCGCCCAGTACGACTGGTCGATCGACCTCGGCGCCGTCTCGAAGATCTGGCGCGGCGGCTGCATCATCCGCGCGCAGTTCCTCAACCGCATCGCCGATGCGTACGCGCAGACCCCCGACCTGCCGGTGCTGCTCGCCGCCCCGTACTTCGTGGCGGCCCTCGGCCGCGCGCAGGACGCCTGGCGACGGATCGTCTCGACTGCCGCTGCCGCAGGGCTGCCCTCGCCGGCGTTCTCGTCATCCCTCGCCTACTACGACGGCCTGCGCGCGGACCGGCTGCCCGCCGCCCTCATCCAGGGGCAGCGCGACTTCTTCGGCGCCCACACCTACAAGCGCGTCGACAAGGAAGGCACCTTCCACACCCTGTGGTCGGGCGATCGCACCGAGATCGAAGCCGAAGACACCCACTGACACCCGTCGCCCGCTCAGGCGGGGAGCACGTTGTGACAGCGGTTGAACAGGTTCTGCGGATCCCACTCGCGCTTGATCGCGGCCAGCCGCGCCATGCTGCCGGGCGGGTACATCCGCGTCACCAGGGATGAATCGGTCGACGGGGTGAAGTTGCCGTAGAGCGCCTGGCCGAGTGCGGCGATCGCGTCCCATTCGGCTTGGATCTGCACACGACTGTCGTCGAGGAGACCGGGGATGTCGAATGCCCCCGCCATCGCGAACCACGTCGCGTCGCGCGCGGGGAACGGCGTATCGTCCTGCGCGACGTCGCCGTACGCTCCGCCCAGTGAGCGAAGGAAGATCACCGACGCGTCGTGCGCCTCACGGAAGGAGACGAGGCGGTCGATCACCTCGTCGCTGAGGTCGTGCACCAGCGTGTTGCCGCCGATGAATCCGGGGAGCGCCTGGTCGGGATCCATCGCGGGCATCTCCATCAGGATGTCGGGATAAGCCGTGGCTTCGAGCGCTGTCTCGGTGACCCCGTCGAGTGCGAGCAGCGGCGCCAGAGCGGCCCGTGCGGCGGCGACGTCTTCGCCGATCCAGCACGCCGTGATCGCGGCGCCCGGGGGTGCACTCGGATCCATCGGGGGCACATGTGCGAACGTGAGCGTGAGTTCGCGGGGAGCCGTGGGCATCATGTCGCGGAGCGTGCGGATCAGCGCCCGTGAGTCGCCCGCGATGCCGAGCGTTGCGAACACCACCCCCGGCAGCGGATGCGCGCGGAAGTCGAAGCGCGTCACCACGCCGAAGTTCCCGCCGCCGCCCCGCAACGCCCACATCAGGTCGGGATGCGATCGGCCGGAAGCCTCGACGACATCACCGCGCGCGGTGACGACCTGCGCGCCCACCAGCTGATCGGCGGCGAGGCCCCACGCGCGCACCATCCACCCGATGCCGCCGCCGAGGGTGAGGCCGCCGACGCCGACCGACTTCGTGTCGCCGGAGCTGATGCCGAGCCCGTGCTCCGCGAGGATGCCCGCGACATGCCCCCAGGACGCGCCGCCGCCGACGCGCACGAGCTCGCCATCCACTGCGACATCGCTGAGCGCGGCGAGATCGAGGGTGAGTCCGCCCGGGATCGTGCCCCAGGCGCTGTGCCCGCCGCTTCGCACCATCACATCGAGTCGCTCTGCGGAGGCGTAGCGCAGCGCCGCGCGCACGTCGTCGACGGTGGAGGCGCGGACGACCACGGTCGGTTCGCCTATCCCCGTGTGGAACCGGCGTGCGTCGTCCCAGTCGGGGTCGCCGGGTGCGATGACGCCTTCCGGGACGAGTTCCTTGAGAGTCGAGACAGTCATGCGTTTCTCCTATGTCAAGTCTTAGGCCGCGAGGGGGAGGCTCGCGGGGATCTGGCTCGGTTGCTGGTCGGCGGTGAGGGCGTTGAAGACCGTGCGGGCGAGGCGGCGTTTCAGGCAGCGTAGG
>NZ_BAAAOG010000002.1:716643-862831 GCF_039530205.1 Microbacterium deminutum | reverse complement strand
CGCCGGCTCCGTCGGCTCCCTGAACCAATGATGCTCGTGATGACCGACCGTCTTGCTCGCCGACGTCATACCCGACGGCATCCCCGCAGCCGAACCGCTGACTGACGACATACCTGCCTCCTTTGGCCAGGGCGATCGGGGGCCCGCGAGACCAGGTAGACCAGCGGCATCCATCACCCTTGTGCGGCAAACCTTGGCGGACGAAGGTCCGACGCACAACGGCTTGCGCTACAGCGCTCGCAGGAGTAGCGGCCCACTCCCCCACGCAGGTTGTGGTGGGCCTGCTGCTGCACGAGACTTGGGGCCGGTCGACGGGAGGGATCAGAACGTGCGAAAGGTCGTGGTCTACGAGTTGGTCTCGCTCGACGGCGTCGCCGAGGAGCCCGACGATTTCATCACCGACTGGGACGACGCGATGGACGCACATCTCGCGGCTGTGATCGCTTCGCAGGACGCCGTCATCCTCGGCCGCCGCAGCTATGACGAATGGGCTGGGTTCTGGCCGGGCAGCGAGATCGAGCCTTTCGCGACGTTCATCAACGCGGTTCCGAAGCATGTGGTGACGTCCGCGCCGCTCGACCGCGCATGGGGCAATGCGACCGCGGTCACAGGTGATCCGGTCGAGTTCGTGCGCGACCTCAAGGCGCGGTCCGGCGGCGACATCGGCCTGCACGCCAGCATCTCGGTCGCGCAGACCCTGCTGGCCGCGGGTCTCGTGGACGAACTCCGACTCGTGATCGCCCCGCGGGTAGCCGGGCCGGGTCGAAGACTTCTCGAGGGGATGCCGCCCATCGGCCTCGCCCTGATCGAGAGCGAGATCTCGCCGACCGGTCACCTGCTTCTCGACTACCGCGTCGTGCGATAGGCGTCAGGTCGTCAGAACGACTTTGCCGGTGTTCCTGCGATCTTCGATGTACGCGTGGGCCTCGCCTGCCTGCTCGAGCGGGAAGCTGCGGTCGACGTGGGGTCGTGCCCACCCTTCGGCCACGCCCTCGAGCACCACTCGCATCCAGTCCGCGATCAGATCGGGTTCGTGCCACATGTGACCGAGGTTCACGCCGAAGACCGATCTGTTCGTGTTCATGAGAGACACCGGATGGATGAACGGCATGCCGAGCGCCACCTGCCCCAGGCGGAGGGGCCCGGGCAGCTTCGACGCCGTCGCGGCTGAGACGCCGAACATGCCGAGTCTCCCCGCCGAGCGCAGGGCGCGGAAGCTCTTCTTCGCATTCCTGCCGCCGAGCGGATCGATGATGAGCGAAACGCCCTTCCCGCCGGTCAGCCGATCGACTTCGACGGCCCAGTCCGTCACTCGATAGTCGATGGCTTCATGCACGCCGCGCTCGATGAGGAACGCGTGCTTGGCGGCGCTGGCGGTGCCGTAGATCGTCGCGCCGACGTGGCTCGCGATGTCGATCGCGGCGAGCCCGACGCCGCCCCCGGCGTTGTGGATCAACACCGTCTCGCCGGGCTTCAGCGAGCCCATGACCATGAGCAGCTGCCACGCGGTGAGATAGCTCACCGGAAACGCCGCGGCCTGCTCGTGCGAGAGGGTGGCGGGCTTCTCGTAGACCTGATTCGCGGGCACCGAGACGACGTCCGAATAGCCTCCGAAGCGGGTCAGAGCCGCGACATCCGAGCCGATCAGCGCCTCGTCGACCCCCGCGCCCACCGCGTCCACCACACCGGAGACCTCGTAACCGACCACCAGCGGCAGCGGGGGCGCGTCAGGGTACAGGCCCTTGCGCGCCAGGATGTCGGCGAAGTTGACGCCGCTGGCTCTGACGCGGATCCGCACCTCCCCCTGGTTCGGCTCGGGATCCGGCGCCTCTCGGACCTGCAGCTTCTCGGGGCCGCCATGACCGACGATGACCACCTGCTTCATAGATCCTCCCGACCCTCGAACGGCCGAACGCTGGTGCCGAAGGCCCCGTGCACAGGGCAAGCGTACCCAGCGGTGGCCCGCCGTCGCGGGGCGATCAGCCCGACATGGGCGCCGACGGCGGCGGCGGCGTACGCCGGAGGAATGACTGCTGCAGAATCCGGGCGATGCCGATCAGGATCACTCCCGCCCCGGCGAGCCACACGAGAAGTGCCATCGCCACCGGCCGAGGCATCACGAGCTCGAAGAACTGCACCGCCAGCGGAACGGTCATGGCGAGGTAGAGCCCCGCCGCCATCGCAGCGATGATGGCCGTCTTGATCCACGTCAACGGCAGCGAGATGAGGGTGAGAACCCAGAGACCGAGGATCCCTACCAGAATCGTCGACCCCGTGCGGATCTCCTCGATCGGGATGCCCCACCTGCCACCCGCGATGAGGGAGTAGGCCGTGATCGCGAGCGCGACCACGCTTCCCGCGGGGATCGCGAAGCTGAGCGATCGGCGCAGGAACCCGGGAAGGTAGCGCTGGGTGTTGGGGAGGAGCGCGAGGAAGAACGCCGGGATGCCGATGGTGAGCCCGTCCGTGATGGAGAGCTGCCGGGGCAGGAACGGAATCTGCATGATCATCAGCCCGAAGAGGATCGCGATGCCCGTGGCGTACGCCGTCTTCGTGAGGAAGAGCACCGACACACGCTCGATGTTGGCGATGACGCGCCGGCCCTCGGCGACGACGGTGGGCAGGTGCGAGAACTGGCCGTCGAGCAGCACCAGGCGGGCGACGGCCTTGGTGGCGGCGGAGCCCGAGTTCATGGCGATGCCGATGTCGGCCTGCTTGATCGCGAGAGCATCGTTGACCCCGTCGCCGGTCATGGCGATGACGTGGCCGCGGGTCTGCAGCGCGATCACCATGTCCTTCTTCTGCTCCGGGGTCACTCGACCGAACACGTGCTCCCGTTCGAGCACTTCGCCGAGCGCGACTGCGTCGGCGGGCAGTGCGCGGGCGTCGAAGCCCTCGGGAACATCGAGTCCGAGTTCTCGCGCGATCGCTGCGACCGTGTGCGGGTCGTCGCCGGAGATGATCTTGACATCGACACCCTGGTCGGCGAAGTAGCGCAGCGTCTGCGCCGCGTCCGAGCGCAGGCGCTCCGACAGCGTGACCATCGCGACGGGCTCGAGCCCGTCCGGGAAGGATTCGTCCGTCACCGCGGAGTCGTCCAGCTCCCGCGGAGAATGGGCGATCAGCAGCGTGCGCCGCCCTGTCGACGCGAGTTCGGCCACGGCGTCGCCGAGCGATGCCTTCCCGTTCACGGCGCATGGTCCACCCCATGGGACGGATCTCGCTCCGGCATCCGGGAAGATCATCGTCGGCGCGCCGAGCACCCACGTTCCGTCGAGCGAGCCGGCGAACGAGACGGCACTCCATTTGCGTCGTGACGAGAATGCGATCTGACGCTCGGGCGAGTGCGGGGTGGACACGGCGAACCCGCCCCCGAGGCTTCTGGCCGTCGCGTTGGCGTCGGGGGCCGCTCCGAACCAGGCAAGCGCGTCCCGCCATCCGGGAGCCCGCCGGTCATCGAGCGGGTGCGCGCCGTCGAACGCGATGTCGCCCAGTGTCAGCGTGCCGGTCTTGTCGAGACAGACGACATCGACCCGAGCGAGACCCTCGACCGCCGGCAGCTCCTGCACCAGGACCATGCTGGCGGCAAGCCGCGCGGCACCGACCGCGAACGCGATGCTCGTGAGCAGCACGAGCCCCAGTGGGATCATCGCGACGATGACGGCGATCGAGTCGACCGCGGCCTGGTTCCACGATCCGTCCGAGATGGCCTTCTGCCACCCGCCCTGCACTTGAACCTGCGCATTCGTCACCAGCAGCGCGATCGGCCCGATGCCCCACCCCACCCACTTGAGGACGCGGTTGATGCTGTCCTTAAGCTCGGAGCGCATCATCGAGAATTTCTTTGCCTCGCCGGCGAACTGGTTGACGTAGGAGTCAGCGCCCACTTTCTGCACCACCGCGGAGCCACGCCCCGAGACGACGATCGAGCCGCTCAGGAGCCCGTCGCCTGGATGCTTGTCCACCGGGTCGGACTCCCCCGTCAGCATCGATTCGTCAACCTGCAGGCCCTGCGCGTGCAGCGTGACGGCATCCGCGGGGATCTGATCACCCGCGCGAAGGGCGAGGATGTCATCCAGGACGACGGCGGCGGGCGGGATCTCGGCTTCGGCACCATCGCGGCGGACGCGGGCGATGGGCGCGTTCAGCAGGGCCAGCTTGTCGAGGGCCCGCTTCGCACGGATCTCCTGGTAGCCGCCGATCAGGGCGTTGAAGAGCGCCGCGAGACCGAACAGCGCATCCTGCCAGCGCCCGAGCAGCAGAAGGACGGCGAAGCACGCGAACACGATCGCGTTGAACATCGTGAAGACGTTCGCCCGGATGATGGACCACCACGAGCGGCTGGTGGCTGCGGTGAACGCGTTCGTCCTGCCTTCGGCAACCCGCCGCTGCACCTCATCGGCACTCAGGCCGGCATCGATGGGCGGACCGGCGGGCGCTGCGGAATCCATGCGCTCACCCTAGGCCGGTCGTCGGTCCGCAAGGCGGCTCGGACGGCGACCTGGCCGCCAGCCGGCACTGGGAGCACTTCCGGGGAGTGAATGCAAGGCCTCGGCGTGAACCGTGAACCGGTTTAGTGTGCGGAGGAGACCGGCGTGAGCCGGTCGGAGCACGAGGAGTCACACCTCGGGTCTGCCCGTCTCGATCGGATCGGGGCTCGCGTCCGGCCGCGTGACGACGAAACGACGCCGCCGAGCGGCATCCACCCGCACATCCTCGTCCCATCACCTCGCCGACGAATGATCCATGCACCGCCGATTCGAACGCGAAGGACTCACCATGCACACGCACACACGACGAGGCGCGCGTCTCGTCGCCCTGACGACGGCGCTGACGCTGTCGCTCGGGACGGTGATCGCGGCACCGCTCGCCGCCTCCGCGGCTCCGGCGTCCGTTGCCCCGGCATCCGTGGCCCCGGCATCCGCATCCGCACTCGCGGCGCCATTGACCAACCTCGCCCATCTCGACTTCCTCCTCGACGAGGCCACACCGCCCACCGGCGTGGCAGGCCACACCACGTATCGCCTGGATCAGGAGCCGACACTCGTTCTGCCATGGACGTATGCCGACGCCCGCGACGGCGGCACCTTCGCGCGTGTCGGCGGCGGCGGGCCCGTCGATCCGGCGACCGGGCACTGGGGTCAGGGCGCATACAACGCGGACGACGTCGCCCGCGCCGCGGTCGTGTACCTCCGGCATTGGCGCCTGACAGGCTCCTGGTCCAGCCGCACCTCCGCGTACGAGCTGCTCCGCTCGCTCACGTATCTGCAGACTTCCGCGGGCCCGAACGTGGGCAATGTCGTGCTGTGGATGCAGCCCGACGGAACCCTCAACCCGTCCGCCAAGCCGGTGGAGCTGCCCGACCCGTCCGACTCCGGACCGAGCTACTGGCTCGCGCGCACGATCTGGGCACTCGGCGAAGGCTATGCCGCCTTCAAGGGAGCAGACCCGGCCTTCGCCGGCTTCCTCGAGCAGCGACTGGCGCTCTCGGTCGGAGCGCTCAACCGCCAGGTGCTCGTGCACTACGGGCAGTGGGAGCAGTCCGACGGCATGCGCGTGCCCGCGTGGCTGATCACGAACGGGGCGGATGCCTCGGCCGAGGCCGCGCTCGGACTCGCCGCGCGCCTGAAGGCGCAGCCGTCCGACCAGGCCGCCGCGACGGCGCTCCGCCGGCTCGCCGAGGGCATCGCGGCCATGTCGGCCGGGGATGCGCAGCACTGGCCCTACGGCGCGATCCTGCCGTGGACCCAGTCCCGGTCGATGTGGCACGCGTGGGGATCCCAGATGCCGGCGGCGCTCGCCGCGGCATCCGGAGCCCTGGGCGACCCGTCGCTCGCCAACGCGGCGGTGAAGGATTCCGCCCTGTTCACGACCACGCTTCTCACGGCAGGTGGACCGGACAACGGCTGGTTCCCGACGCCGACCGACCGCGTGCAGATCGCGTACGGGGCCGACTCACGGGTGGAGTCCCTGTTCGCCGTCGCCGACGCCAGCGGCTCCCGTGCCTTCGCCGACCTCGCCGCCATGCAGGCTGCGTGGTTCTTCGGAGCGAACCGCTCCGGTGCGCAGATGTACGACCCGGCGACCGGCGTCGGCTACGACGGCCTGCAGGCTGACGGCTCGGTCAACCACAACAGCGGCGCCGAGAGCACGATCCACACGCTCCTGACGATGATCGCGCTGGATTCGCGGCCTGAGCTCGCCGCCAGGGCCGCGACCGTGACGAGCATCGACGCTATCCAGGGGCTTCGATCGGTGCAGGCCGAGACCGCTGTCGCCACCGACGGGACGATCTCCACACCGGAGTCCTGGACGGGCGAGTCGAGCTGGGCGGGCGGCGCTCTCACTCTGACGCGCGGGCAGTCCGCGACATTCGACATCGGCACGGATGACGTCCAGCGCTGGGTCGAGCCGGTCGTCTGGTCCAAGCCGGGAGACGGCAGTGTTTCGACCTGGCGATCGGGAAAGCTGCCGACCGGCGTTCTGGTGGAGACGGGACCCGCGCAGGGCATCTCGGCGACCGCCGGCGTGCTGCTGCCGCGGTCGCTGCAGCTTCCCGTGCTCGGTGATCGCAGCAGGCTGTCCGTTGCCGTGCGCTCCGGCACTCTGACGCTGGATGCGCTCCTGGTCCGGCCCGTGATCTCACGGCTCGAGCTCAGCGGCGACGGCGGCGTGTCGCAGCTCGAGCACTCCAGCGCACGTCTTCCGCAAGCGGCGCGGGTCGGTGTCGCGGGAGTCGCCACGATCGCCTACGTCTACGACGCGAAGGGCGTGCTCGTCCGCACGAAGGGCGGTCGGGGCGAATACTCCGTGATCCTGCCGCCTTCGGGCTTCGTCGTCGTGCTCGGCTGACCGGCTCCGGTCAGCCTCCGAGCTCGAGGAGCGGCGCGGCCTGCACCGAGCCGAAGATGTCGAACAGCGTCGAGATCTGCGTCCACGCGATGCCGAACCAGACGTCGTCGGTGCCCGACCAGCGGCGGACCCGGATGTCGTACGTCTCGCCCGCCTTGGCATCGAACTCTGCGATCTCGTAGCTGTTGTCCCATGACATGCTCGACGCGACGAGCGTGCCCGACGAGTCGCGCACTTCGAGGTCGAGGTCGACCGTCAGCGTGTTCTGGTAGATGGACAGGAACAGGATGTCGGTGCGTGTCGCCTTCGAATCCCATGCCAGCGCCACCTTGACGTGCGAGCCGAAGAACAGCGGCGCGCTGGGCGCCTTGATGCGGTAGCGGAACGTCGTTCGCCCCGACCCGTCGAGGTCGGACGAGCGCAGCGTCCCGACGTCGAAGCCGCGCAGCGCCGCCGCGTTGTCGCGGTTCTGGCGCGACCGCGCGATGTTCGTCGAACGCTCCGCGTCGGCCGTGCCGGCCCCGTCCCGCCCGTCGACTCCCGCGACGAGGTCCGCCCGCCACCGCCCGCCGCTCGGGTTGCGCCAGGCGCCCGCCATGAGCACGGCGCGAGTCCCTTCCGGCCACGACTGCAGCACGGGCGCGGCCTCCTGCACGCAGGCGGCGATGCCCGCGACGGCGGGGGCCGCGAAGCTCGTCCCGCTGTCGGTGAGCCCGACGACCGTCACGCCGACGCCGTTGCCGGCGATCTCGGGCAGCTCGCGGTCGCCATGCGAAGATGCGGGGTTGCGGAACACCGAGTCCGACGCCATGGCGCTCGCAGTGTCGTTGTGGCTTCCCACCGTCAGCCGGTTGTAGCCCTTGTGGTTGACGAACTCGGTCGACGCACCATTGCCGGATGCCTCGACGATCGTCGGGTAGGGCCAGTGCAGCGCGAGCCAGTCCTTGTAGTTGTCGTCATGCGACAGCGAGTCGCTCGTCTGCTCGGCATCCCGATGGAAGCTCTGGCTGATGACGGTGCAGCCCTGGTCCTGCGCGGCCCAGCGGATGGCATCGAGGTCGTAGCTGTTCGCCGAGAAGAGGTTGGCATCGGGCGCGTGGCCGTGCGGGCGGCTGCGCTCCGTGTTGCGGATGATCCCGTGGGTCATGCGCGCGTGACTGCTCGACCCGGTGCCGGTCTGGTACTGGCCGGAGATCGAGAGGTTCGTCGTGACGTCCGGCCCCGGTTCGTACACCGCGACGTTGACACCCGCTCCGGTGAATCCGTCCGAGTGCGCGTCGTCGCTGTTGTGGATGGCGATCGAGTCGCCGAGGTCGTCGAAGCCCTCGCGGTCGTAGCGGAAGACGCCTGCGACGAGCTCATGCTCCGCGAGTCTGCGGACGGCATCGGCAGGCATGCGGCCGTACACGACGGGCGCCGCCTGGTCGATGCGCTCGGGCTCGAGCCCGAATTCGCGTGAGACCTCAGCGAGCTTCTCGCCGAGAGCCACCCATTCCCGCTGCCGGCCCGCATCGACACGGCTCGGCTTGCGCGCCGGGCGCTTCTCGGACTTCTCGGGCAGCTGAAGATCCATGTCGCGCGTCGACGCCCAGACCGCGACCTCGACGTCGCCGCTCTGCTCGAGTCGCTCGAAGAGCGCGGGCTCGATGCGGCCGTACCGATCCTGCCGCCGCCTCGCGAGAGCCGCGAGCTCCTCGTCGATGTCGATGCGCTCCCCCACCTGGTCGAATGCGAGCGTGACGGCCTTGTCGCCGTCGCGACTCACCGCCTTGAAGACGTCGCGGAACTGGCCTTCGGCGCCTCCCCCCATGGGGAGCGACTCGATGTCGAGATCGCCGATGCGGATCCGCGTCGCATGCAGCACGGCCAGTCCCTCGTCGAGCGCCGCAGGCGTGTCGACCACCACGATGTCGAAGGCAGCATCCTGCCGGCCCTTCTGCTTTCCGCGCGCGGGAATCCCGTTGACGACGACCGTGTGACCGCCGATCGCGAGCCCCGATGTGTCCATGACGAGCGCGTCGCCCTCGAACGCCACGCCGGCGACGCCGGCGCCGGTGACCTCGACCGCATGCGCATCGCGCTCGCCGAATTCACCTCTGATGCGGATCGGGCGCCCGCGGCGCACGATCTCCCCGGACGCGATGTCTGCGACGGGGGCCGAACCCCGGTTGCGGATGCTGCGAGCCATGACGAAACCCCTCCCACGCGGCACGCCTCCGATGGCGTGCGCCTCCCCTGAAGAGTGGTCCCACGGACGGCGGGATACAACCCGTCAGACGTCGGCGGCCGCGTCGAGCGCGTGGCCGACCCGATGCCGCAGCTGATCGTCGAGGGAGTCGTCCGGAACGTCGTGGTGGAGGGTTGCGAGAAGCGCTGCGCCCAGCGGCCCGCGGGCGGCGATCGAGATGCCTGTCGCTCAGGTCGAAGGCCTCGACGCCATGGCGTTCGCCCATGGCCCGTCTCTCCGGGACCGGATCGATCGCGAGCACGCGGTAGCCACGGTGGACGCCGACGCGTGCGGCGAGCTGGCCGACCGGCCCGAGTCCCATCACGGCGAGAGTTCCGCCATCCGGCACGTTCGCGTGTCCACCCCCTGCCAGGCCGTCGGGAGGATGTCGCTGAGGAACAGGTAGCGCTCGTCGGGAAGGTCGTCGCCGACCTTGATGGTGTTGTGGTCGGCGAGCGGCACCCTCAGGAATTCGGCCTGACCACCCGGAACCTGGCCGTAGAGCTTCGTCTACCCGAACAGCGCCGACTCGACACTGACCTTGTGGCGTCCCTGCCAGGTGAGAGCCCTCATCCCTGTGTCTCCTCCGCGGGCTCCGCATTCGGATCGCCTGAGCGCACCTTCGAATCGGCGTCGATGTCGATCCCTATCACACCGTCGTGCTCCGTGACCTCGATGCGAGGATCCGCGTCGCTCTCCACGGCTCCCGGGGCGGAGAGCAGCTGATCTCGGCGCTTCTCATCGGGGGGTCATCTCGTTCGGGTTGGTCTCATCGGAGGTCTCATGCATGCCCCGGTCGATACCCGCGGCCGCACCGCCAGGCGGTCCCATGGCATGGGACCGCCGGACGTGATATCGACGTCGGTCGTGCCCGGCGGGGACACGAGCGTCCCATCACTCGGGAGACGGCTGTCGCGACCGTCCTCGCAGGCGCTCCTTGGCGTGTCGCTCCACGAGCACCGGCACATAGTTGCTGATCGGGTACTCATTGAAGGCGTCGTGCGCCTCGAGGATGACGGCCACCACCTCGGGCGGCGGCACGTCGGGGAACTGCTTCTCGAGCCGGTCGATGATCGCGCCGATCTCCTTGTCTTTCTCAGGAGAGTCCATGTTCTTCTCGTCCCTCCGGGAACGGTCAGCTGATCGATGTGTCCGCCAGCGTCTGGGCGGGCCCGGCACAGCTGGGATGCCGGCATTCGCATTGCTCGCAGGGCCACGCCGCGCGAGCAGGTGCTGCTCCGCGAGAACGGTTCCCGCGGCGGACACCACGCACGTGAGATCTAGTCGGTGTGGCCCATGAGACTCCCAGTTCGCGCAATCGCGCAGTAGCGACGGGGCACCGGGGTCCAGGGCAACTTTGACGTCACGCTACATCCAAATTCCGAGGGCGGCAACGGGGGTGACGCTGGGCGATGTCACCGATGCGGTTCGTCGAGCAGCGCTGCGCTGCGTCGAATGAGGCGGTGCCGCGCGATGAGAATCACGACAGGGCGGATGCCTGGCGCGCCGGGTCTGCGCAACGCCAATAACGCGCTTGAGGATACCAATTAGCGTTCGCGCAGAGCTTCGTAGTCGATTTGGCCCCTGAGGCCACAGCGGACTTCTAAGATTCCAAGTTCCAGCGCACCTGCCCACAAATGACGCTTGATCAGGGATTAATCTTGGCAGGGCGCAGTGGACGGCGACGGATCTCGCCAGAGAACCCATCTTCGGGGTTGCGGAAACTACTTCTAGGTATAAGTATTGGCAAAGTACGAATCCGAGGAAGTGTTCGTTCCAGCAATCACCACTTCCTTTCGTATCACCGTCCGGACGCCTCCGGACGCCCCTACAGAACGAAGGAAGTCCCATGAGTGTTTTGCACATGCGGTCGACGTTGATCGGTGTCGCCTCGGTCGCCGCTGTTCTCAGCCTGGCCGGCTGCTCCGGCACGGCAGGCGGCGGCACGACAGCCTCGAGCGGTGATTCGGTCAAGCTCGCCGGCGTGGTGGCGAATGCCACGGATCCGTATTGGATCACGGTGATGTGCGGCGCGGACAAGGCCGCGAAGAAGGCCGGTGCGGCGATGTCCTGGTACACGTCCCCGACCACATCGGCGGACTCGATGTCGCAGAGCTTCACCTCGGCGACACTGACCGATCCTGACGGCATGTTCCTCAATCCGTTCCAGGGGACGCAGTTCTCGACACAGGTCGGCGGCCTGATGGGAAAGGGCGTCCCCGTGGTCTCGAGCACCCCCCTCGACCCCGCAACTCAGTACACCGACATCCCGCTCGCGACCGATGGGTCCAACTTCGTCGACCAGTTCATGCAGATCCTGCCCAAGGGGTCGGGGAGCATGGTCGCCCTTGGCGGCATCACGGGAATCCCGGTTCTCGACGCGACGTGGAAGCCGCTCGAAGATGCCGTCGCCACGCAGCGACCCGACATCACGATCCTGCCGACCGAGTACACCGACTTCGATGTCACGAAGACCACTCAGATCGTGAGCGGGCTTCTGCTTGCCCACCCCGACCTGTCCATGATCATCGCCTCCACCGGGCCCGAGGGTCAAGGCGCCGCGGCTGCGGTCCAGCAGGCGGGCAAAGCGGGCAAGGTCGCGATCTGGGCATACGACGCGGTGCCGGCCGAAGTCGACGCCCTGAAGGCGGGCGTCATCACCGTCCTCGCCGCCAAGCCGGCTCAGCTGATGGGATCGCGCGCCGTTGAGGTGCTCCTCGACGAGATCAAGAACAATCCCGACCGCAAGCCCGTCACCGCGATGAAGCCCTCTCTCGAGCCGCTGCCGCTGACGATCATCACCAAAGACACCGTGGACTCACCCGAGGCGCAGGCCGCCCTGTACAAGGACACTTGCGCCGGCTGATTCGACCTCGCGACCGGGAGGGATCTCGGAGACCTCTCGATGGCGATCACATCAAAGGAAGCACAATGACAGTCAACGAAGACCGGCCGACGATCGCCATCGCCGGGCAGCATCTCGCCAAGCGCTTCGGACACGTCCAGGCGCTCAGCGATGCGAGCATCACGGTGCCATCCGGCAAAGTGGTCGCGCTGTTCGGCGACAACGGCGCAGGCAAGTCCACCTTCCTGAAGCTCCTGCTCGGCATTCACCACAAGGATCAGGGAGACCTGGTCATCGCTGACAAGCCTGTTGAACTGCACTCGGTCCGCGACGCTCAAAGACTCGGCGTCGACTGCGTGTACCAGGACCTCGCGCTGGCCCCGGACCTCTCGGTCGTCGACAACATGTTCCTCGGCCACGAACTGACCCGCGGCGGTGCATTCGGCTGGGCGGGCTTCGTGAACCGGTCCGAGATGGAGCAGCGCGCGGATGCCGCATTGCGCGACCTCTCGATCAAACTCCCGTCGCTCCGTGTCGCCGTGCAGGAGCTGTCCGGTGGTCAGAAGCAGGCCGTCGCCGTCGCGCGAGCCGTGATGTGGTCGAGGACCGCCGTGCTGATGGACGAACCGACAGCCGCACTCGGCGCCCGGCAGAGTCAGATCGTGTGCGAGCTCATGCGCACGGTAGCCGAACTCGGGCTCGGAGTCCTCGTCGTCTCGCACGACCTGCCGCGGGTGCTGAAGGTCGCCGACACCGTCACGATTCTCTGGCGGGGAAAGACCGCTCTCGAGGCGCCCGCCGCGGGCCTCACCGTCCCCGACGTCGTCTCGACGATGGTCGGCTACCAAGTCGAGGATGCAGCATGACCACCACACTGCCCGCCTCCTCCGCCCCGTCGGGCGAGGACTCCAACGACACCCGCGCGGTCGCGCCCGCACACGCGATCGCGCGGTGGCTCGGATCGAGCGGATCCTGGGTCCTGCTGCTCGACATAGCCCTGATCGTCTTCTTCTCGATCGTCTCGCCTGGGCATGTCTTCTGGTCATGGGCCAACCTCGAGTCGATGCTTCTATCCGGCACCGTCACCCTCCTCCTTGCGTTGGGCATCGCGATGCTCCTCGGCGCCGGGGCGATCGACATCTCGGTCGGAGCGAATCTCGTCCTCGCCTCCGTCGCCGCGGCCCTGACCATTCGAACTCTCGCGCCGTACGGGGTGGTGTTCGCCATAATCATGGGAGCGCTCGCCGCGCTCGTCGCCGGGGCCCTGTTCGGTCTGCTGAACGGCGTCATCATCGGACTCTTCGATGTGAACAGCCTCATCGCCACTCTCGGCACCACCGGCATCGGGCTGGCCGCCGCGCTGCTGCTTACCGGAGGATCCGATATCGGCGGCATGCCGCCCGAACTTCAAGCCGGTTTCGGACTGGCCACGATCGCCGATGTCATACCCCTTCCCTTCCTCGTCGCCGTGGTCGCCACCATCGTGCTCTGGGTGGTCCTGAAGAAGACCCGCTACGGGTCCCGGACGCTCGCCATCGGGTCCTTGCGCCTGGCAGCGAGTCGCTCCGGGGTTCGCGTCGAGTGGCACCTTCTGTCGCTCGCAGTGCTGACCGGCGTCCTCGCCGGCCTCTCCGGGTTCATCTCGTTGAGCCACTACGGTGCGACGACGATCACAGGGCATCCGAACGACGCGCTCGCGGCGATCACGGCCGTGGTGATCGGCGGAACCCGGCTCGAAGGCGGGCGAGTGAGCCTCATCGGAGCTGTCTGGGGCACCGCCTTGGCCGTCATCCTGCAGGGCGGCCTGGTCATCATCGGTGTCCAGTCCTTCTGGCAGCTCGGCACCGTCGGCTTCGTCCTCATCGTGGCTGTCTGCCTCGACCGCATCCAGGCGCGCAGGCGCCCGATCCTGTGAGGGCGTGGTGAACCGGATGTCGGAGTCCATCGATCAACTGAACATGCGGCGATCGAATCTCGCCCTGATCCTCGCCGAGCTGATCCGAGAGCCGCGCACGCGGGCGCAACTCGCATCCGACATCGAGATGACCAAAGGTGCGGTCGGCAGCCTCGTCAACGAACTCATGGATCGCGGCCTCGTGCAGCTCTCCGCGGCATCCAGCTCAGGCGGCGTCGGCAGACCCGGCCAGGTCGCCATGCCCGTCGGCGAACGGGTCCACTCCGTCGGACTCAGCTTCAGCCCCCCGTACGTGATCGGGACATCCGTCGACCTCACCGGGCGCGTGATCGCCCGCGAACACGCCACACTCGTGCAGCGCCACACTGCCCCCGACGAGCTCATGGAGATCACTCGTGCGATCGTCGAACGACTGGACGAACGCGCCCGGGTCATCTCGCCCCGTTCCCTGCTCGCCGGAGTCGCGGTCGGCGTACCGGACCTGATCGACCCGCGCGCCGGGATCGTCCGTCGCTCACCGACCGTGGGGCTGACTGACTATCCGCTGACCGCGGTTCTCCGGGCAACCCTCGACGGCATCACCGACAACGTGAACATCGACAACGACGCGAACTACGGGGCCATCGCGGAGGGACGCCGACGCGGACCCGCCGGCGGCGCCAATCTGCTGTACCTCACCGGATCCACAGCGATGGGCGGCGGCATCCTCGTAGACGGCAGCCCGTTCCGCGGTTCAGCCGGATTCGCCGGCGAGGTCGGACACATGCTCGTCAACCCCGAAGGCAAACTCTGCGTCTGCGGAAGCATCGGATGCTGGGAATCCGAGATCGGACTCAACGCATTCCTCGCGCTCGCCGCCGACCCGGAGGACCCGGTGAGAGACTCCTCGATCGACGGCGACGAACGGGTCGCCGCCATCGTGCAACGCGCGGAAGCCGGCGAACCACGGGCCCTGCAGGCGATCCAGCACGTCGGACGGTACCTCGGCCTCGGCCTTTCGAGCCTCATCAACATCTTCAACCCCGACACCGTCATCGTCGGTGGCTATTTCATCCGCCTCTTCCCCTTCCTCGAGCAGCAAGTGCTGCGGATCGTGCATCAGCGAGTGCTGTCCGAGCGGCTCGTCGCGTGTCAGATCCTGCGCTCAGACCTCGACATGTATGCCGGCGCCATCGGCGCCGCCACCTCGATCATCGACGAGCTGATGGCCGACCCGACCGTCGTCCCCGACCTTCGACAAGCGAGCGTCATCGCTCTCGGGATCGGGGCGACAGATTGACCGCCGTCCGCACGATCCCCCCGACCAGCACCAGTGCACCATCGAAAGGAATCATCATGACCTTCACCCCACGATCCGAACTCGCCGCGCGCCAGGCCGACGTAGCGGGCGCGCTCATCAACGGACTCGTGACCGGGGACGTCCCCGGCGTGAAGGGCCTGTTCGCCGGGCCAGCCGACATCGACGACCCCGCCGCGGGACGGCAGATCGACGGCGGCCTCGACCGACTCGTGAGGGAGTGGGCACCGGCGCACCTCACGCAGGTGAAGTCCGTGGAGTTGACGCACACGACCACCGGTTCGGACGGGCGGTTCGCGGGAACGGAGTTCCACCTGACACTCGACAAGAACGGCGCCGATCAGGACCTCGACGTCGTGGTGATCAGCGAGTTCCACCCCGATGGCGGCCTCATCCGCAACCGGCTCTACTATCGTCTCGCCCGAGTGACAGGAGTGCAGCACCAGCGCACGAGGATCCTGCCTGAAGAGCCGATCCACCTCGAGCCGTTCAACGCGACCCTCGACGAGTACCAGCGCGCACTGCGCAAGGGGGATCCCGACGAGCAGGCTGACACCTTCTCGCCAGACGGCGCGTTCATCGGCCACGGTGAGTCGCAGGATCTGCGAGACGGCGTCGGCATGGGAACCTACCTCGGCCGCGAGAATGTGCGCACAGTTCTGCAGCAGATGTTCTCCATCGGCGATGAAGAGGCGGGCCACGACGGCGCCGACCACGCCGGAGCGATCATCGAGAAGCTCAACGTGATCGCCGACGACACCACCACCGTCCTCGAGTTCAACATCGTCCACGAGAACCACCCTGTCAACCGCACGTCGGCCGGCGTCGCCGCATACGAACTCGGCACCGACGGCATGATCAAGGAAGCCCGGGTCTATGACGAAGCTTGGTGACCGCGTCCCGGAAGGGTTCCTCTGGGGGGTGTCGACGGCCGCATACCAGATCGAGGGCGCCGTCGCCGAAGGGGGGCGGGCACCGTCGATCTGGGACGTCTTCTCGCATCAACCCGGTCGCGTGCTGCACGGCGATACCGGTGACATCGCGACGGACCACTATCACCGGCTAGACGAGGATCTCGACCTGCTGCAGCGACTCGGCGTCGACGTTTATCGATTCTCCTTCTCCTGGTCTCGCGTTCTGCCCGCTGGGCGCGGCACCGTGAACGAAGAAGGGCTGCGTTTCTACGACCGTCTGATCGGCGGGCTCATCGCGCGCGGCATCCAGCCGGTGCCGACGCTGTATCACTGGGATCTGCCCCAGGCACTCCAAAGCGAGGGCGGGTGGGCGTCCCGAACCACCGTCGACGCGTTCGTGGAGTACGCCGAATTGATGGCCGATCGCTACGGGAACCGGGTCCAGATGTGGACCACGATCAACGAACCATGGGTGGCGACCTACCTCGGGAACGCCATCGGCGTGCACGCCCCGGGGATCGCCGACCACTCGATCGCAGCGCGGGTGCACCACCACCTCCTCCTCGCCCATGGTGCTGCTTCGACAGTCCTCCATCGCGCGATCCCCCACGCGGACATCGGCATCGCGCTGAATATGAGCTACATCTATCCCGGCGCCGACACGGACGCATCCCGTGCAGCGGCGCGGCTCGCCTTCGACCAGCTGGTGATGTCATACCTCGAACCGCTGCGAACCGGTGCCTACCCGGGCAACATCCCCCGGTTCAGCGAGAAGTGGGCACCCGGGGCGGGCCTCGTCGAAGAGGGGGACCTGGCGACCATCGCCGGCTCCACCGACTTTCTGAGCATCAACGAGTACCACCCTCGCTATGTCGTCGACCCCGAGGATCTCAACGACGCTCGCCTGGCCGGATACACGGGGGGCACGCCGTCGCCGTTCGCGATGGGTCTTCCCTACCTTGACGTGGAGCCCCCCGGCGCAGCGCACACCGTATCGGGTTGGATGATCGAGCCGCGCGGACTGACCGACCTTCTCGTCCAGATCGGCGAGCTCTGGCCGGACATGCCGCTCTACATCAGCGAGAACGGCGCTACGGCGCTGGACTATCGAGACCAGGCCGGCGACGTCGTGGACGACGCGCGCGTGGCGTACCTCGATGGGCACATCGGCGCCGCGGCTGCGGCCATCGAGCAGGGCGTCGACCTTCGCGGCTACTTCCTGTGGAGCTTCCTCGACAACTTCGAATGGGCCGAGGGCTACTCCCAGCGCTTCGGGCTCGTCTTCGTCGACTACCCCACGCAGGATCGCACTCCCAAGAAGAGCTACTGGTGGTATCAGGAGCTGATCGCCCAGGCACACACGACGGGCCCCGGGCATCTCGTCCCCGGTGCGGGGGCGGTCACAGCTCGAGGATGAGCCTGGTGCCTTTGCACCGCGATACGCAGATCATCATGACCTCGGACTCCTCGCGCTCGCGCGCGTTGAGAACCGCGTCCCGATGATCCGGCTCCCCCTCGACCACGAATGTCTCGCACGTTCCGCACGTTCCCCCGCGGCACGACGACGGCGCTGAGACACCCGCCTCGACGACGCGGTCGAGGATCGACTCACCGGGGAGGATCGTCAGCGTCGCTCCGGTGAGCGACAACTCGACGTCGAACGCGTGATCGGCTTCACTTGTGACGACGTTGCCGTTCGCGAACCTCTCCACGTGAAGGGTGCAGCTGCGGCCCACGACCTCGGCCTCGAGAGCGTCGAGGAGCCGGGTGGGACCGCACGCGTAGATCACGGCGCCGGACGCATCCGAGACGATCTCGGGGAGCGCCATCCGCTCACCCTCTGAGCTGATGTACACGCGGACGCGCTCGCCGTAGCGCTCGATGTCGGCGCCGAAAGCCATCGAGGACGGTTCGCGGCCCGCGTAGTGCAGCCTCCAGTCCGAGCCTGCCGCGTCGGCCGCGGCGATCATGGGGAGGATCGGAGTGATGCCGATCCCGCCTGCGACGAAGACCATCCGGTCCACTGACTCGAACCCGAAGAGGTTCCTGGGTTCGGAGACGCGCACGAGCTGCCCCGGACGCACCCGCTCGTGCATGAACCGGCTGCCCCCCTCGCCGCCCTGCTCGAGCAGCACGGCGATGCGGTACGCGCCGCGATCGGCCGGGTCCCCGCACAGCGAGTACTGACGCACGAGGGCCGCTTCGCCCGGTCGGTCGATGTGCACATCGACGTGCGCGCCAGGCGACCATTCCGGCAGGGGAAGGCCCTGCGGGTTGGTCAGCACGAGTCCCGCGATGCCATCCGCCTCGTCGATCCGCTCGGCGACCTGAAGGGTGAGCATCAGCGCCGCCCGGTTCGGCGGCGGACGCCCACCGTGAGGTCGTGTCGTCCGGTGCGATCAGCGCCGGCCGTGGTTCCGGCATCCAGCTCCGAACCGGACGCTGCCGCTGCAAGCGCCGCGGCGAGCGCCTCGAACTGCAGTGCGATCGCGACAGCGCCCGGATCGGGGATCCCGACCGCACGGTCGCCCAAGTAGCTGCTCCGACCGAGGCTCGGCGTGAGCGAGGCGGTGGACTCGGCCCCGGCGCGGGCGGCGCGGGCCGCCTCACCCGCGCGTGCGACGGCATCGCCATCGCCGTGGACCAGTGCCTGCGCGGCCGGGTGCAGGGCGTCCACCATGGTGCTGTCGCCGGGGCCGGCGCCGCCGACGAGCTGTACGCGTGCCACGCCGGCGGCCACCGCGGCGGCCCAGTCCGTCACCCCGGGAGGGCCGGGAAGGTCCTGCAGCCAGTCGGCGATCGTCAGCAGCAGGAGGCTGTAGAGGGCACCCGAGGTTCCGCCGACCTCGCGCCGGACGATGTCCGACACAGCGGTGAGGTAGCACGCCGCGTCGGGCTGCGTGAGAAGGAGGTCGGATGCCGCGAGCACGGCGCTCGCGCCGCGTGCGAGATTCGTTCCGAGGTCGCCGTCGCCGACCCTGCGGTCGAGGTCGGTGAGCACCGGTTCGCCGGCGATGATGACGTCGGCGACGACAGCGAGCGTGCCGTGCAGCGCCGCGACGTCGTCCGAGCCGACGCCATCGGGACGCTGGACCTCGAAGCGCCCGGGAGCCGCCACGACCACCGGACGGTCGGGATCGAGCAGCGGTGTCGACCGAGGGAACGCGGCCACGAACGCCTCGTCGCCGAGCAGCGACAGCAGTTCGTCGTCCACCGCCGCGATCGTGAGCGAGGCGCCGGGCATCTCGAGCGACGTGAGAAAAGGACCGGCCCAGGTCATGCGAACGCGGAGTCCCCGCGCGGCCACCGCCTCCAGGATGTCGCCATGGAGGATTCTCAGATCGAGGTCGGGCGTGCCGCCGAGCGAGTTGACGAGGACGACGACGTCATCGCCGTCGCCGAGCCCGCGGTCCAGGATGACGGTCTCGGCGAGCCGAGCGGCGATCTCCCCGGACGGCACATGCGTGCCCAGCTCGCTGCCGGCTTCGCCATGGATGCCGAGGCCCCATTCGATCTCGTCGTGGCCGAGGGTGAAATTCGGCGCTGTCGCACCGGGGACGAAGCAGGGCCCGAGTGCGACTCCCATGGTTGCGGCGCGTGCCAGCAGCCTCTCCACCACCGCCACGATGCGCTCGATCGGCCATCCGCGCTCCGCTGCCGCCCCCGCGACCTTGTGCGCGAGCACGGTCGCCGTGAGTCCACGCCGACCCGCCCTGGATGAGTCGCCGAGGGCCGCGTCATCGGCGACCACCACCATCTCCACCCGGATGCCCTCGGCCCTCGCCATCTCGGCCGCCAGGCCGAAGTTCAGCCTGTCACCGGTGTAGTTCTTGACGATCAGCAGCACTCCCGCACTCGTCGCCGAGGCGATGATGGCTGCGTAGACGCTGTCGACCGGGGGCGAGGTGAACACCGGACCGAGCACGGCGGCATCGAGCATCCCCTCACCGACGTAGCCCGCGTGCGCCGGCTCATGCCCCGAGCCGCCTCCCGAGACGAGGGCGACACGGTCGTCACGCTTGGCCGACCGCGGCGAGCGCACGACGATGGGAAGTCCCTCGACGCGCGCAAGATGCGGGGCGGCGGCGACGAGGCCCGAGATGTAGTCCTCGACGACGTCGGCGGGGGCGTTGATGAGCTTCTTCATGGCGGTGGCGGATCCTCCGGGACTGTGCCGGCGTGGGCGCCGGGTGAGCAAGGACGTGGATTGTCGGCGCGACGGGGCACCGGCCTCTAGCGGGCGGTGACCCGCATGGGGAGGTCTTCGAAGCCGCGCAGCCAGTTCGAGTAGAACGGCACGGGCTCGCCGACCAGTTCGATCGTGTCGGCACGGCGAGCCAGCGCGGACAGCAGGCAGGTGGCTTCCATCCGGGCCATCATCTGTCCGACGCAGCCGTGGATGCCCGTGCCGAAGGCGAGGTGCCCGCTGGGATCGCGAGCGAGATCGAAGGTGTCGGGATCGGCCCACCGACGCGGATCGCGGTTCGCGGCGGCGAGCGACATGATGACCTTCTCGCCCTCGGGGATGCGGACGCCGGCGAGCTCGGTGGCGCGTGAGGTCGTGCGCCCGATGTAGGGGCTCGGGGCGTTCCAGCGAAGGGCCTCTTCGAACACTCTGCGCGCGAGGCTCGGATCGTCGTGCAGGGCCGCCCACGCATCCGGGTATTCCGCGAGTGCCTTGAGGGCGAATTGGATGCCGAAGATCGTGGTGTCCACGCCGGCGGAGAGGAAGGTGCGCACCAGCATCCCGGCGTCTTCCTCACTGATCTCGCCCTCGTCCACATAGCCGTAGATGGTCTGCCCCAGACCGCCGGGCGCGAGCGCCTCGCGGCGCATCTGCCAGTTCACGAATGAGACCGCTTCGCCGGCGGCTGCCACGGCCGCGTCGTACAGCTCGTTGCGCGGGCCCATGGCCTGGAAGTTGAGGTTCGAATACGGCAGAAGGTGCTCGCGACCCTCGGGCTGGAGGCCGAGGGCATCCGGAAGCACCGTCAACGGGAACGCCTCCGCGAGCTCTCGCGCGGCATTGAACTCGGATCGCTGGAGCACGCTGTCGACCAGCTCATCGGCGCGCTGCTGGAAGCCCTCCGTCAGCCTGCGCACGACGCGCTGACTGAGGATCGACGTCATGATGCGGCGATACTTCGTGTGGCCCGGAGGATCGTTCTCGAGGATCACGCTGGGTTTGCGCCAATTCTCGGTCCGCTTGGTGTTGGTGATGCCCGTTCCTGCCGAGGATTCGAACGTCTCGTAGTCACGGAACACCTGCTCGACCACGTCGTGTCGCCCGGTGAACCAGATGCCGTACTTCTCGATCAGGACGACGGGCCCGGTCTCTCGGATGGCGGCGTCCACCACCAGTGGACGACTCAGCCCGTCCCGCGAGAACGGATCGATGTCGAGGGCGATCGCCTGCTCGCTCATGGAGACTCCGTTGTTCGTCTGCGTGCATGGAAGAATGCCCAATTGCAGATTACATGTAATCATGTTTATTTACAATCATGACCCTCTTCCTCGACTAGACTGCACGGGACGACGTGCGACGGCACGGCGGGAGGGGCGCCGGCCATGACCGACGAGAGACGTGCGACGGGCGACGTGATGGCGCGCGCCGCGCAGCGGGGGTTCGTCACCGCGCGGCTCCCCCACACCATCGACCGCGACGACTACACGCCCGCGCTCCTGGCGCTGCTCTCCAACGTGCTGGTGTGGGGCGGCTCTCGCGTGTTCCACCACGTGCACGGGATCGGCACCAACGAGTGGCGGATCGTGAGCGCACTCGGCAACCACCCCGGCGCGACCTCGGGTGAGCTGTGCGTGATCCTCGGCATCAACAAGTCGATCGCGTCGAGGAGCGTCAACGTCCTGCTCGATCGCGATCTGATCGCTCAACTCGACGGGCCGCGAGGTTCACGTCACCTCTATCTGACGCCGGCCGGCGCACGGGTGCACGACGACGTCATGCCGATCGCGCTCAGGCGGCAGGAGATCCTGCATCAGAGCCTGACGGCCGACGAGGTCGTCCAGCTGAACGGGATGCTGGTTCGGATGCTCGACTCCGCCGACGCGATGCAGCGCTACGAGAACGAGATCCTGGCTGGAGATGCCCCCGACGACAGACCTGCTGCGGGAGCGAAGATGAGCCGCAGCGGGTCGAAGTCAGTGTCGGGGAGGTAGTTGTACCCGAACAGCGCGTCCGCCTCCGCCGCGAGACGTGTCGCGAAGACCATCGTCCCGACCGCGGGATCGGGCGTCCGTTCGAGGTTCACGAGCCCGAGCCGAGCCTGCGGGCGGTCGCGCGCGAGATCGGCCGATCCGCCGGCCGGCGTCGGTGGGCGCTCGTCGGCCGGGTCGTCGATCGTCAGCGCCCCGGCGTCGATCTCCACGCCGACCAGCGGGACGACGAGCGCCCCGTGGTGCGCACGCAGCACGACCGAGCCCTCGAATCGCAGCACTCCCGCCGCATCCACCCGCCCCGGCATCCGCAGACCGTCGTCGAGTGTGAAGGTGGCCGCCTCTGTGGTCCGGATCTCGAAGTCGGGGTCGCGCGACATGTAGGACAGCAGCGATGCGCGGATGCCCCACGCCAGCACCGCGTCCCGATTCGGCGGCAGCCCCCTCACGGCCGCGACGCTATCGTCGCGTCCCGGCGAGAAGCCTCGCGGTCCCGATGGTCACAGGGGATACGCGCCCGGCTCGCGACGCATCGTGATCCAGCGGGTCTCGGTGAACGCGTCGATGTTGGCCTGCGCTCCGCCGTGACGGGAGCCGGTGCCGGACGAGCCGACGCCGCCGAACGGTGCGTTCGCCTCGTCGTTCACGGTCTGGTCGTTGATGTGGACGATGCCCGTGGGAATGCGGCGCGCCATCTCGAGTCCTGCGAAAACATCGGCCGTGACGATCCCGAGCGCGAGCCCGTAGTCGGTTCCCGACGCCAGCGCGACGGCTTCCTCGTCCGTGGAGAACGCGACGACGGATGCGACGGGCCCGAAGACCTCGTCCCGATACGCGGCGGCATCCTTCGGGGTGTTGGCGAGAACGGTGGGGCGGTAGAAGAGACCCTCGTACGTGCCGCCGGCACGCAGTTCGGCGCCCCCGGCCACGGCATCCTGAACCAGAGTGTGCACGCGATCGCGCTGCACCTCGTCGATGAGGGGTCCGAGGTGCACCGGGCCGGTCGCGGGGTCTCCGACGTGCATCGAGTCCGCCTTCGCGGCGAGCTTGTCGACGTACTCGTCGAACAGCGATTCATGCACGAGGTGACGGCCCACGGTCATGCAGATCTGCCCCTGGTGCAGGAACGATCCCCAGGTCGCCAGGTTCACCGCCTTGTCGACGTCGGCGTCCGCCCGGACGATGTACGCCGAGTTGCCTCCGAGTTCGAGGTGCGCCCGGGTGAGGTGGCGGCCCGCGAGCTCGCCTACGGCGCGGCCTGCGCGGGTTGAGCCCGTGAACGCGATCACCCGCACGCGAGGATCGGCCACCATCGCCTCGCCGACCTCGGCCCCTCCGGGGACGAGCTGAAGCAGCCCGGCGGGCAGCCCTGCCTCTTCGAAGATGCGGACCATCGACACACCACCGGTGATGACCGTGCGCGGGTCGGGCTTGAGAAGGACGGCGTTGCCGAGGGCGAGGGCAGGCGCGACGGCGCGGATGCCGAGGATCAGAGGCACGTTGAAGGGCGAGATGACCCCGACCACACCGACGGGGATCTGCTGCGCGAGCGACAGTCGCGGCTCCTCACTGGACAGGATCGAGCCGAGCGGTGCGGAGGGGAGCGTCGCCGCCTCGTAGCACTCGGCGGCGGTGACGTGCAGCGCGAAGCCGGCCAGCGGCGGGATCGCCCCGACCTCGCGGATGTTCCAGCCGGAGATCTCTTCCGCGTGCTCCTCCCAGAGCTGTCCTGCTCGGCGCAGCACGGCCGCGCGAGCGGGATGCGGCAGAGCCGCCCACTCCTTCTGTGCGCGGGAGGCACCCTCCGCGGCGCGTGCGACGTCCGCGGCATCCGCGATCCCGACCATCGCGAGCGTGGCGCCCGTCGCGGGCTCGACGGACGGGATCTCCTCGCCGCCGCCGACGACCCACTCGCCGTCGATGTGGATCCGGCCCGCGAAATCTGCCTCGTCGATGAGGGCGCCGGATGTCTGGGTCACCGTGCTCATGCTTGCTCCTTGTGGTTCGGTTCCTGCTCGTGCTTGTTCGATTGTCACCCCTGCGGGGATCTTGCAGCGGTGGTCAGATCGCGCTGCTCCGCGTCAGGCGCTGGGCGCGGCGACCTACCGTGCTCTGCGCCCATCCCCTCTGGATGACCCGCATGGCGTCGGCCGCGAGCACCGCCCCGTCGTCGTACGGTTCGCGCCAGATGGCGAGCATGTCGCCCACTTCTGGCGACAGGATGCTGCGCGAGAACGCCTCGATGCCGATGCGTCCGTCGTAGCCGAGATCGAGCGCGCGCGTCACCACGTCGACGAGGTCCACGACACCGGTGCTGAGCGGGCCGCGGCCGGACTGACCGAGCTCGAGGTAGGCGAGCTTGGGCAGCGAGATGCGGATCGCCTCGGCCATGTCGGTCTCCTCGATCGCCATGTGGAAAGTGTCGAGGTGGATCCGCAGGTGCTCGGAACCGCTCAGCGCCACGAACTCGACCGCCCGGGCGGCCGTGTTCACCACGGATGTCTCGTAGCGGTTGAGAACTTCGAAGGTCATCGTGATGCCGCGCTCGTGCGCGTAGTCGGCGACCGCACCGACCTCCAGAGCCGCGCGCTCGAACACCTCGGAGGGGGTCGCCGTCCGCGGGTGCCCGAAGACGCCGTACGGCACGCCGTTCATCTGGTCGCCGCCGACCGCGGCGGTCAGATCGACGACGTCGCGCAGTCGGGCTGCTCCCGCCATCCTCTCGTCGGCGTCGGACGATCCGACGTCCGCCCCGGCCGTCAAGCCCCCCGCGATCGTGATCGGGGCGAGTCCGTGCTCCGCGAGGCTGCGCCGCAGTGCGGCCGCGTCGACGGTCGACGGATCGAGTGGGGGGAGCACAACCCGCGAGAACCCCGCCGCCGCCATCTCTGCGAGAGCGTCGCCGAACGGACCGGGCGACGCATCCGCCACGAATACGTTGACATGGCAGGCCAGGTCGAGAGCTGAAGGGGTGCCGCTGTCGGTCATGTGGGTCCCCACTCAGAAGGTCGGCAGGTCGAGGCGCTGCTTGTAGACGGAGTACCCGTCGTCGACGTGCACCACCGTGCCGTTGATCACGTTCGACTCGTCGGAGGCGAGGAACGCCACGACGTTCGCGATCTCCTCGGGCTCGGTCATCTTGTTGCGCAGCTGCTCGGACGCGAAGGTGCTCTTCAGCTCTTCGCTGAACTGGTTGATGATCGGGGTGGCCACGCGGCCGGGTGTGATGGCGACGGCGCGGATGCCGTACTGGGCGAGTTCGTAGGCTGCCGAGCGCGTGAACGAGATGACCGCGGCCTTGGCGGCGCTGTACGAGAAGGCGAGCTCGGCTGCCTGCTCGCCGTAGATCGATGACGTGCTGATGATGACACCGCCCGTGCCCTGTGCGCGGAACTGGCGGCCGGCCGCGAGGATGCCGTAGTAGACGCCGTCCTGGTCGACGCGGATCATCGGCGCATAGTCCACTTCGGGGTCGTGTTCGAGGAGGGGCTTGCCGCCCGCGATCCCGGCGTTGTTGAAGATGATGTCCAGCTTTCCGAACACCTCCACGGCCCGCTGCACCGCGGCCTCGACGTCGCTGTACACCGACACGTCGGCTTGCGTGGCGGCGGTGGCGCCCTCGAACCCGAGCTCTTCGATCTCGGCGACGGCCCTCTGGGCGCTGCCCAGACTGATGTCGACGATGAGCACCTTCGCGCCCTCGCGGACGAACTTCTCGACGGTGGCCCGCCCGATTCCGCTGGCGCCGCCCGTGATCAGGGCGACTTTGCCTTCCAAACGCATGTTGTCCGACTTCCTGTGGGGGTGAGGTGAGGTGGAAGCAGCGGGACGGGCGGACGAACGCCTGCCCGCCCCGCTGCGATCGAGCTATTGGAGCTTGTCCGACGGGGTGATGTCGGCCGCGTTGTCCTTCGTGACCAGGGTGGTCGCAACGGCCTCGAAGTTCTTGGAGGGCAGGGTGCCGTCCTTCTGGTAGGCGGACATGGCGGCGGTCACCTTGTCGAGGATGGACGGCCACGGCTGCTCGACGGTGGCGAGCATCGCACCGCCTTGCTGGATCTGGGCCAGCGACTCGCTGACGGCGTCGACGCCGGTCACCTTGCCGGACTCGCCTGCTTCGGTGATGGCTTGGGCGGCGCCGAGAGCGGCGTCGTCCCAGCCGGCCCAGACCGCGTCGAGCTTGCCGGGGTTCGCGGAGATGTAGTCGGCGACGAACGCGAGGGTCTCGGTGCGGCCGGTGGCGGGTGACTGGACCTTCTGGATGTCGCCTCCGGCGATGGTGGCGCCGGCGTCTTGGAACGCCTTCATGGCAAGGGCCGAGCGGAGGCGGATGCCCGCGTGCGGGTCATGCCCGATGACCATCACGGTCTTGCCCTGCAGGCCGCCCAGCGCCTTGTCGAGCGCTCCGACCGTCTGGTCGACGATGCCCTGCTGGTCCGTGGTGACGTTGTAGACGTACGCGTCGGTCGGCTCGGTGGCGGCATCCATCGCGAAGATGGGGATGCTGGCATCCTTTGCCGCGGTCACGATCGACTGGATCGACGCCTCATCTGTGTAGCCGTTGAAGATCGCATTGGCGCCCTGGCCGATGGCACTCTCGACGGCGGGGTTCATCTTCGTGAAGTCGAAGTCACCCTGGACCATGGTGAGATCCCAGCCGAGCTCTTTTGCTTTCGCCTGCACGGCCTTGACCCACCAGGCGCCGACTGGCGTCTGGTTGCCGGAGGTGAAGGCGATCACCTTGAACGGCTTGTCTCCGCTGCCGCTGGCGTTGCCGCCGCTGCCGCCGCCGCCGCTCGAGCATCCGGTCAGTGCGAGAACGGCAGCCGCGGCGATCACCGCGATGGCCCTGAGTGTGGTTCGCATGGGTAACTCCTTTGTTGTGATTGCGTTTCGGGATGGTCTGAGTGGATGCGACCCACCCAGGCGTTCGTATGGGCGAGGAGCTATCGCTCGCGGGTCCTGAGCGACGACAGCGTCACCGCGGCGATGATGATCAGACCGGTGACGACCTGCTGGACGTACGAGTTGACGCCCAGGATGTTCAGGCCGTTGCTCATGACGCCGATGATCGCGACGCCGACCATGGTGCCGGGAATGTTCGCGGCGCCTGAACGGGCGACCGTCATTCCGAGGAAGACCGCCGCGACCGCGAAAAGCAGATTGTCCGATCCCTGCACGGCACTCGCGCTGCCCAGTCGTGCCGCGAGGAGGATGCCGCCGAACGCGGAGACCAAACCCGCGATGGTGAAGGCCAGCAGTCGAACGCGTCGCACGTTCACGCCCGAAAGCCGCGAGACTTCTACGTTCCCGCCCGTGGCGTACCACCGGCGGCCGAGAGTGGTGAAGCGCAGGACCGCCCACAGGACCAGCGAGATGGCGATGGCGATGAAGACCGGGAACGGGATCTGCAGGATCCGACCCTGCCCGAGGTTGTCGAACTCCGCCGGCATCTTGAACAGCGTCGTCCCCCCCGTCACGAGGAAGGCGAGCCCGGTCACCGATGTCAGCGTCGCCAGGGTGGCCACGAAAGCAGACAGGTTCAGATATGCCACCAGAGCACCGTTCACCAGTCCGATGAGCAGTCCGACGGCCAGTCCGGCGAGGATCGCCACCATGACGGGGACGCCGCCGAGCATCAGCGATGCCGCCACCGAGCCGGCCAGGGCCGCCGTGGCCGCCACCGACAGGTCGAAGTCGCCGACCACCATGACGATCGTCTGGGCTCCCGCGATGATCGCCAGAATCGCCACCTGGTACAGGATGTTGCGCACGTTGGTGAAGCTGAGGAAGACGTCGGGGCGCATCGCGAAGAAGAAGATGATGAGGAGCACCAGGGCCAGCACGGTGCCGGATGCCAGCAGCGACTGTCCTACCGAACGTCGAGGGACGGCTCGGACGTCGGTGACGTCCTCCAGCCCTGGGTTACGCGTCGTTGTCATTTGCCTCCGCCTTTCCATAGCAGTACGCGAGCAGAACCTCTTCGTCTGCCCCGGCGGCCGGGACCTCACCGAAGATCCGGCCTTCGTGCATGATGAGCACACGATCGCTGAGCCCGATGAGCTCGGGAAGCTCCGAGCTGACCGCGATGATCGTCGTGCCGCCGGCGGCGAGCTCTCGGATCAGACGGTAGATCTCCGCTTTGGTGCCGACGTCGATGCCGCGGGTCGGTTCGTCCATCAGCAGCACCTTGGGCCTGCGGGCGAGCATCTTGGCCAGGACGACCTTCTGCTGGTTGCCGCCGGACAGCTCTCCGACGAACTGCCGTGAACTGCGCGCCTTGATCTGCAGATCGGACATGCCCTTGCTCACGATGTCGGAGATGCGCGCGCCGGAGACAACTCCGAAGGAGCTGACCTCCGGGATGTTGGCCAGGGCGATGTTGTCGCGGATCGTTCCGCCGAGGATCACGCCCTGTGCGCGCCGTTCCTCCGGAACGAGGGCGATCCCGGCATCCAATGCCCGGCCCACGCCTGGGGAATGCGGCAGTCGCGTCTCGCCGACCGTGATGGTCCCGGCTCTGTGCTTCTGGGCTCCGGACAGTATTCGCATCAGCTCGCTGCGGCCGGAGCCGGCGAGGCCTCCGATTCCGAGGACCTCGCCCTTGTAGGCCGTGAACGAGACGTCCTTGACTCGCCGACCGTCGAGTGCGTCCACCGTGATGGCCACGTCGGTCGTCGCTGTGTCGCGGTCCGGGTAGAGCTCGCCGCCTGGCCGCCCGACCATGTTCGAGATGACCTCGTCGATGTTCGAGTCGGCGACATCCTTCGTGACGATGGTTTCGCCGTTTCGCATGACCGTCAGGCGATCGCAGAGCTCGAACACCTCCTCGAGCCGGTGTGACACGTACAGGATCGCGACGCCCTCATCGCGGAGGCTCCGCAGCACCGCGAACAGCTCCGTGATCTCCGTGTCGGTCAGCGATGCGGTCGGCTCGTCGAGGATCAGCACGCGAGCGTCGGTGGCGAGCGCTCGCGCGAAGGCGACCATCGTCTGCTGCACCGGCGACAGCTCGCCGGCGAGTCTGCCCAGCGGGATCTTCTGATTGAGGCGGTCCAGCTGCTCCCGGGCGCGACGGCGCAGCGCTCGCCACTGCACGAGACCACCCCGGTTGGGCATCTGTTCACCGAGCAGGATGTTCTCGGCGACGCTGATCGTCGGGATGATCGACAGCTCCTGGTACAGCGCGCTGACGCCGGCACGGTTGGCAACGCGCACGTTGTGGAACTCGACCTCTTCGCCATCGCGCCACAGCGTTCCGCCATCAGGCGAGTAGACGCCCGTGAGGACCTTGATCAGGGTGGACTTGCCCGCGCCGTTCTCGCCGAGCAAGGCGTGGATCTCGCCACCGCGAACGTCGAGGCGTGCACCGCTCAAGGCGTGCACACCATCGAAGTGCTTGAGGATGTCGCGCGCCTCGAGCGCCAACGAGGTGACGATGGCATCCGGCTCGGTGGTCGTGCTCATCGCTCGTCCTCCTCGTCGATGTCGTTGCAGCGGATGATGACCTTCGGGTATGCGCCGCTGACGTGGACGGCGAATGCCTCGGTCGCCTGCTCGAGCGGGAAGACCGCCTCGGTCATCTCGCCGAGCTCCAGGTGAGGCAGGATCTGCAGGGCCCGCGGGAACGCGTAGGGCGAGACGAAGACGCCGGTGATCGTCAGCTCTTTGAGATAGAGGTAGTCCGAGAGGTTCAGCGGCATCTCGAAGTCCGCCGGGTACATGGCGCCGTAGACGACCGTGGCGCCCTTGGCGGCGATGTCGAGCAGGCCCTTGACCGCGCGGGATGAACCGGATGCATCGATCACCACGTCGTACCCGCGGCCGCCTGTGATCTGGTCGGCACGCTCGTACTGGTTCTCGGCTATCGGATCCACCACGAACTCGGCGCCGTGGCGCAGCGCCATCTCGCGACGCTCCGCGATGGGCTCGATCATCGTCAGCGAGGTCGCGCCATAGCGCTTCATCACCTGCAGAGCGAGGTGGCCGATCGGACCGCCGCCGCAGATCACGACACGGTCGCCGACCTTGATGCCGGTCTTGTCGGCGATTCGCACGGCCACGGAGGTCGGCTCGAGCAGGCATCCCTTCAGCAGGGTCACCTCATCGGGCAGGCGGTACACCTGCGACTCGTGCCATGTCACCGTCTCGGCCATTCCTGGGCGGTTGTAGTCCTGGATGTTCTCGCAGAACTGCTGCTTGCCCTCCTGGCATGGCCGGCAGGTGCCGCAGAACCGCAGGAAGTTGCCCGCCACGCGGTCGCCGACTTTCAGCCCGTTGCGGTGCGCGGCATCGCCGAGCGCCTCGATGACCCCGGAGATCTCGTGGCCGAGCCCGATCGGCACGTCGGTGCCGAAGAACCCCTCCGCCAGGTGCGGGTCGGAGCCGCAGATCGCCGCATAGGCGACGCGGATGCGGACGTCCTCGGGGCCCAGCGGCTGGTCGGGGAAATCGACCACGCCGATGCGACCGCGTGTCTGTTCGTCGGGATCGCGCAGGCTGCCGATCTTGGTGACGGCGACGGTTCTCATGGGACTCTCCGTTGAGTGGATATCGGTCGGGTGGCTGGACGCGGGGGTCGAGGTCAGTCGTCGCCGGCGGCGATCACCCTGCGGGTGGCGGCGATGGTCGCCGCCAGGCCGTAGCCGTGCTTGTCGCGCAGTTCCTCGTCGCCTCCGAAGCCGGCGTAGACCTGTGGGATGCCGAGGCGTTCGAACGCATTCAGATGGATGCCGCGGTCGGCGACGACGTCCGCCACCCGCGAGGCCAGGCCGCCGTAGGCGAGATGATCTTCGAGGATCACGAAGCGCCCACCCGTCTCGGCCGCGCACTGCGCGATGAGTTCCTCGTCGATCGGCTTCAGCGTGAACATGTCGACCACGCGCACCGAACGTCCGTCCTTGGCGAGTTCGTCGGCGGCGTCGAGGGCCTGTGCGACCACCGTGCCGTGCGTGAAGATGGTGGCATCCGTGCCCTGGCGCGCGATGATCCCCTTGCCGATCCGGATGTCGTGCTCGCCCGGCTCGTACAGCACCTTGTCCGACTTGCCGACAGCCAGGCGGATGTAGATGGGGCCGTGCATCGTCATCGACTGCCGGAGGATCTCGCCGACCATGGCCGGGTCACCGATCGAGGTGACCGTCATGTTCGTCAGCGCGCACATCAGGGCGAGGTCCTCGACCGCGTAGTGGGTCGATCCGCCGTTGCCGACGAGTCCGCCGTGCGTTCCGATGATCTTCACGGGCAGGTTCGGGTAGCAGACGTCCGAGCGCACCTGTTCGAGGGCCCGCATGCTGAGGAAGGGCAGCATCCCCGAGACGACCGGAATATTGCCGTCATACGCCAGACCCGCCGCGATGCCGACGCACACCTGCTCGGCGAGCCCCACGTCGAGGAAGCGCTCCGGGAACTTGTCACGGAACTCGACGAGGGTCGCCCCGATGTCGGGCGTGAGCACCCAGAGGTTCGGATAGTCGTCGCCGAGTTCGGCGAGCGTCGTTCCGATGACGGATCGCGCGGAGAGCATCTCTCCGAAGGTGAAGGTGATGGGCATCAGACGGACTCCTTCTCGCGGGATGCCTGCAGGGAGGCCATCGCGCGCTCGAGGTCGGCGGCGCCGAGCGAACCGGCATGCCAGGCGAGGTTGTGCTCCATGAAGTCCACGCCCTTGCCCTTGACGGTTTCGCAGATGACGACGGTGGGTCGATCGCTGTCGGTCGCCGGCAGCGCGTCGATCGCCTCGACCAACTGGCCCATGTCGTGCCCGTCGACATGGATGACGTTCCAGCCGAACGCCGCCCATTTGTCGGGGTACGGCTCGAACACGACGCGCTCCTCGGCGAAGCTCGTCATGAGCTGTCGATTGCGGTCCACGAAGGCGACCAGGTTGCCGAGCTCATTGCTGCGCGCGGCCATGGCCGCCTCCCACACCGATCCCTCGCCGGTCTCTCCGTCGCCCAGAAGGCAGACGATGCGATGCGATTCGCCACGGCCTCTGGCGCTGAGCGCCATCCCGACGGCGAGCGGCAGGCCGTGTCCGAGTGAGCCGGTGGAACACTCGACGCCGGGCAGCTGCACCTTGCAGGGGTGCATGCCGTACGCGCTGTCGAGCTGGCCGTAGGTGTCGACGATGCCCTCGTACGAGAAGAAGCCGCGAATGGACATCGCGATGTACATGCAGACCGCCGCATGGCCCTTGCTCAGCACGAAGCGGTCGCGCTCCGGATTGCGGAGATCGGTCGGGTCGACGTGCAGACCGTATTCGAACAGCGCGGTGAAGATGTCCGCTGCGGAGAGGTCGCCGCCGATGTGCACGGCTCCCTCATACGTGCCGCACAGGTGCAGCAGCTTCGACCTCAGCTCGAACGCCAGGTCCTCCAGCTCCTTCACGGAGCGCGGGACGACACCCGGCTGCAGGCTCTCTCGGCCCATGACATGCCTCCTCATTGAATGACACGCGTCGACGACCCGACTCCGGATCCGGGGCGGCCGTCGACCTTCCGTTCGTGGTCTCCGTCCGTTCAGACGTCGACAATTCGGACGGTAGCACGATCTACTTTACAAGTAAACAGGAATGCACATAAACTTGTTTATAGGTGAGAAGACGCTCATCTTCGTGATTCGCAAGGCACAGAGAGGTGTTCGACCGTCATGTCCGAAATTTTGGAGACAGTGCGTACCGGCTTGTTCATAGGGGGCGCGGCGCGCGACGCCGCCGACACTTTGGCGATCGTCGACCCGGGCAGGCCGGGGACGATCGTCGGCCGTGCGGCCGCCGCCTCACGCCAGGATGTGGATGACGCGATCCACGCGGCCAGGGCGGCTTACCCGGCATGGTCGGCCCTGTCCGCGTCCGAGCGCGCCGAGAAGATGCGCAGCGCCATCGAAGGGCTCGCCGATCAGCGCGATGAGGATGCCGCGATCCTGTCGCAGGAGAACGGCAAGATCCGACTCGAAGCCTGGATCGACGCGCTCGTGTTCGAGATCCGCTGGAATCTGGCGCTGATGCTCGCCGACGAGGTCGACACCGGCAAGACCCTGCCGGTGGCGCCCGGCATCCCCGTCGAGACGACGGTGTCGTATCAGTCGCTCGGCGTGGTGACCGTGATCGTGCCCTTCAACTGGCCGGTCGCGATCCTCGGTGCGTCGCTCCCCCACGCGCTGCTGGCGGGCAACACGGCGATCGTCAAGCCGCCGCCCTCGGCGCCGCTGGCGACCGCCCGGATCGTACAGCGGATCGCGGAGAAGCTGCCGCCGGGCGTCCTGAATGTCGTCACCGGCAAGGACGAGAACATGGCGGCCCTGATCTCCAGCGACGACATCGCGAAGGTCTGCTTCACCGGCTCGGTCAACGGCGGCAAGCGCATCATGGAGATGGCATCCAAGTCGCTGACCCGCGTCACGCTCGAGCTCGGCGGCAACGACGCCGCGCTGTTCCTCCAGGACGCCATCCTCGACGATGCGCACCTGGACCGCATCTACGCCGCGGTGTTCGACACGACCGGGCAGATCTGCATGAACGCCAAACGGCTGTACGTCCACCGCTCCCGCCTGGGCGAGCTGGTCGATGGACTCTCAGAACGGCTCGGCAAGGCCGTGATCGGCTACGGCATGGACGAGGCCACCACGATGGGACCGCTGCACTCGCCCGTGCAGAAGGCCTTCGTGGCCGAGATCATCGAAGAGGCGAAGGATGCCGGAGCCGACGTGCGCGAGTTCGGCGAACTCCCCGGCGGCGATCTCGCCGGCGGCAACTTCCTGCGTCCGGCGATCGTCATCGACCCCGACCCGTCGCTGCGCGTCGTCACGCAGGAGCAGTTCGGTCCGGTCATCCCGATCATCCCGTTCGACACCGAGGACGAGGCGATCGCCGCCGCGAACGACACCTGGGGCGGCCTGTGCGGCTCGGTGTGGACGGCGGATGTGGACGCCGCGAACCGCGTCGGCAGGCAGCTCGTGTGCGGCTACGTCTGGGTCAACGACCACGGCGCAGCCCGCTTGGACCTGCGCGCGCCATTCGGCGGCATGAAGCAGTCCGGATTCGGACGCGAGCAGGGCATCGAAGGCATCCGCGCCTTCCAGGACACACGCTCGATCGCCCACATCGACGCAGCCGCCCTCGCAGCGCAGGCGCACTGATGAGCGACCGTGGTCGGCAGGCGCGACACGAGATGCGGCTCCTGTCGACCACGGCACAGCCGGCAGCGATGGATAGACTCGCCTCACGGATGACGGCGTGATCGGCCGCTGGAACGGAGTGCGCATGCCCGGCGACTGGGGCACGGGGTCGGCGCCGTTCGTCAGATCGGCAGAGATCATCACGGAGCCTCTTGCCGACGTCATCGACAGCGACGAGTTCACCCCGCGGCTGCTGCACCTGATCTCGAACGCACTGGTCTGGCGCGAGTCGCGACTCCTGCGGCGCTCCTTCAATCTGGGTACCAACGATTGGCGGGTTCTCTCGGCCCTGTCCATCCGGCCGGGCGCGACATCCATGCAGATCTCCGAGTTCGTCGCCATGAACAAGGCCGTCGTCTCGAAGAGCGTCAACACGCTGATCGCTCGCGGACTCATCGTCCCGGCCGACGGCGCCCGGGGGTCGCGGCATCTGTATCTCACGCGAGCCGGCGCCGACATGCACGACCAGATGAAGCCCATCTCGTTGCAGGGCCAGGAGATCGTCCTCTCCGGCCTCACCAGCGATGAAGTGACCCAGCTGAACGAGCTGCTCAGGCGACTGCTGCAGCGGACGCCGCGGCTCTCGAACGCCCCGGACGCGTCGCGCGACGAGTGACGGCGAAGCCGCTAGAACTGCGAGGTGCCTCGCAGCCGGCGGGGACGGGCGTCCGGGTCCATGACGAGCCGGTTGACGGGCGTCGCCCACAGGCGCTGCAGCCGGGACACGGGCTCGATGACGTGATGCCGTACCTGTCCGATGGGTCGGGGGGAGCGGCTTCCGCTTCGGTGCCAATCATCGAGAGCGCCGGCCCTGGATCTCCACAGGGTCAGTCCGCTGTCGGGATCGAGCAGCCGAGGATCGTCCCGATCGACGCCCAGGTGCTCGGCCCAGAGCTGCATACGCAGATCACGTGCTATCCCGCCAAGCGATTGGTCATGGATGCCCGGGCCGCGCGTGTCCGGGTCGGCCTGGGTGCGATCGACGATGGCACAGGTGAGTTCGCTGTCGGTGGTCCAGGAGCGCCGATTGAAGTTGTCCGACCCGCACGTCATCCAGGTGTCGTCGACGATGCAGATCTTCGCGTGGGTGTAGATGGGCGTGCCGGACTCGTTCTCGAGGTCGAACACGTCGAACCTGTCGGATGCTGCGCGGCGCAGCATCGTGATCGCGCGGAGCTGGCCGAGACGGCTCGGGGGTCCCGCGAGCGGACCGTCCGAGTCCGGGTAGCGGGGCACGACCACGATCACCTGCAGCCTCGGGTGGTCGATGAGGGCCTTGGCGATGCCGCCGGCGACCTCGGTCGACCAGAAGTACTGGTCCTCGATATAGATCGATGAGCGAGCGAGAGCGAACGCTTTCGCATACGCGCGCGCAATGCTGCGCTCCCCCGCAGGCGCGAAGGGGAAGGGGGGCCGTTTGGGGCCGTAGGTTCGCAGCAGCTGCACCGCGTGCGGGCCGGCTGGCGGAGGTGGCGGGGCGGCCTCGGGGAGCGGCTTGGGATGCCGGGGCATCGCGGCGACTCGTTGCAGCAGCATCCGGTACGGAGTGTGGTGGTCCAGGGGATGCGGGTCATTCCACCGTTCGGCGAAGACCGCCAAGAGGTCTGCGACCACCGGGCCGCGCAACTCCAGCGCGGCATCGTGCCACGGCGGTCGCTTCCCGTACCGGGAATCCATGTCCAGCGCCTGCGGGTCGCCGGAGTGGCCGGCGTCGTCACGTCGACTGTGGCAGAGGTCGATCCCACCGACGAAGGCGACGTCCCGTGACGGGTCCTCGCTATGCCGGATGACGAAGAACTTCTGATGGTGGCACCCGAAGAGACGTACCCGCTGATCCAGCAGGACCTCTCCCCCCGCGTCGTTCACCAGACGCCCCAGGAGCGCATTCGATCGACCGCTCATCGGCGCCGATACACGTTCGCCATGGGACCGCCACATCAGCCCGCGCACCTCGACTCCGGCCCGGGCAAGTCGCACGAGCACGTCGCCGATCGACGGACCCTCCGGCAGCAGCCGCTCATCGGCATCACCGCGCCAATCCGTGAACCACACCCGGTCCCCCGGTCGCAGCGCCGTCAGCTCCTCGTGCAGCCGGGCGAAGTACGTGGCTCCGTGCACGAGGGGGTGCACAAGATTGCCCTCTGACCAGGACGGCAGCCCGGCCCGCCCAGCTTGCACGTCAGTGGCTGGGTTTCCCCGCTCGGCACCGCCCAGGAACCACTCGGCGGCATCACTGTCCACGCCACGAACTTTACGTCACCAGCGCGCCCGCCGAACGGGTTCGGCGGCCGTGGCGGCTCATGCCGAGTCGGGGCACGCGCTTGCCCTGCGGCGGAGGTGCGCACCAGACTTGGGCAACCCCCGTTGCGGTGGAGCGGGGCCGACCGTCTGGAGTCTGACATGCCCGACCTCGGAAAGCAGCTGCTTCGTCGCAAGCCCATCATCTTCCAGCACCGGCATCACCCGGGCGAGGAGCTCAAGCGCAATCTGGGCACCTTCCAGCTCATGATGTTCGGGGTCGGCGCCACGATCGGCACCGGCATCTTCTTCGTGCTGAGCGAGGCGATCCCGGTGGCGGGTCCGGCCGTCATCTTCTCGTTCCTCCTGGCAGCCGTCGCCGCCGGGCTGGCGGCGGTCTGTTACGCAGAGCTCTCGGCATCCATCCCGGTCAGCGGCTCGAGCTACTCGTTCACGTATCACGCGCTCGGCGAGGGCGCGGCGGTCCTCGTCGGCGGCTGCGTGCTGCTCGAGTACGGTGTGGCCGTCTCCGCGGTCGCCGTCGGGTGGAGCGGGTACTTCAACGAACTGCTGCACCAGCTCTTCGGCTGGCAGCTGCCGACCGAGCTGTCCACCTCCTTCGTGCCGGGGAACGACGGCGCGGCGACCGGCGGCATCGTGAACCTGCCCGCGATCGTGCTGGTGATCCTGTGCATGCTGCTCCTCATCCGGGGCGCCTCCGAGTCCGCGACGATCAACGCGGTCATGGTGTGCATCAAGCTCGGCGTGCTGACGATGTTCATCATCATCGGGTTCTCCGCGTTCAACGCCGACCACTTCTCGAACTTCTTCGCCCAGGCCGCCGGGATCAGCGGGGCGGCCGGCACGATCTTCTTCTCGTTCATCGGACTGGATGCCGTCGCGACGGCCAGCGAAGAGGTGCGGAATCCGCAGAAGGCGATCCCCCGCGCGATCATCGGGGCTCTGCTCATCGTCACCGTCTTCTATGTCCTGGTGTGCATCGCGGGGCTCGCTGCAGAGCCCGTGGAGTGGTTCGCCACCCCCGAAGCGGGCGAGGCCGGGCTGGCCAAGATCATGGAGAACGTGACCGGCACCCCGATCTGGGCGACGATCCTCGCCGCCGGCGCAGTCGTCTCGGTCTTCTCGGTCACCCTCGTGACGCTGTACGGCCAGACCCGCATCCTGTTCTCGATCTCGCGCGACGGCATGGTCTCGAAGAGGTTCCTCGCGGTCAGCGCCAAGCACGGCACGCCCGTCTTCAACACCGTGGTCGTATCGATCCTGGTATCCATCGTCGCGGGGTTCGTCCCCTCCGACTACCTATGGGACAGCGTCTCATTCGGAACGCTGGTCGCGTTCAGCGTCGTCGCGATCTCGCTGATGGTGCTGCGGCGCCGGCGTCCTGATCTGGAGCGCCCGTTCAAGGTTCCGCTGTACCCGGTGGTGCCGATCCTCACGGTCATCGTCTGCGTCTACGTGCTCACGAGCCTCCGGCCGATCACCTGGATCATCTGCGTCACCTGGCTGGTCATCGTCTTCGTCTTCTATCTGCTCTACGGGCGCCGACACGCCACGCTCAGCAACTACACCTCCGAGGAAGAGATCTCGGAGCCGATCCACCCCGAGGCCGAGGTATGACGTACGTCGTCGGCTACGGCCCGCACAAGCACGATCGCAGCGCCGTCGAGCTCGCCTGCCAGCTGGCAGTCTCCCTTCCCGAACCGGTGGTCGCCGTGTCGGTCGTCCCGCGCGGGTGGGGAACGCCGGTTGCAGCAGGCACCGATCGAGAGTACGAGCTGTGGGCCGCCGGCGAGGGCGAGGACAGCGCGGCGCTCGCGGCCGCGGATCTCGCGCAGCATCCCACCGTCGACGGGTCTGCGGTCTGGGTCGCCGGCAGATCGGTGCCGCAGACGCTCCTGGAACAGGCAGCCGAAAGGGATGCCTGGATCCTCGTCGTCGGATCGGGAGACGAGGCCGAACCAGGGCGCATCCGCCTGACGTCGAAGACGGACCGACTGGTCCATTCGTCGACTGTGCCGGTGGCCATCGCGCCACGGGGATACCGCACCTCGAGCGGGGTGACGAGGATCACCGTCGGCTTCCGGGACGACGATGCGAGTTGGTCGCTCCTCACGCGGGTGGCCGAGATCAGCAGGCGTGCCTCAGCGCGACTGCGCGTCGTCACCTTTCTGGTGCGCCCTTCGCGGCGCCCGGTCACGAGTGCGGTCACCCATGCGGAGACCCAGGTCATCGACCTGTGGTCGGTGCAGGCCGCCTCCGCCCAGGCTGAAGCGCAGGCGTACCTGAACTCGATGGGGATCACCGGCGACAGCGTTCGCCTGCACATAGCCGAGGGCGCGGACTGGAGCGCCGCCGTCGCCGGGGTGGACTGGACCGACGGCGACGTGCTGGTCCTGGGGTCGTCGTCGACGCACCGGCTGGCGCAGGTCTTCCTCGGGTCGAGTGCGTCGAAGATCATCCGCCACGCGCCGGTGCCGGTCGTGATCGTTCCGGGTACCGCGATCGGATGAGCGCGGCGGCCGCCGTCGACCCCGCTAGTCCCGCACGCGTACGGAAAGGCAGGTCACGCAGCCCTCGAGCTTCTCGAACTCGGTGATCGGCGTGGTGACGACCTCGAGGCCGCGGCCACGGTACAGCGCGGCGGTCTGCGGAGCGTCGGCGGACATGAGCACGGAGCCGGCGTCGAGCACCACGACCGCCGTGCCGTGCTCTTCGGGCACAGGGAGGAACACCGGGTATGCCGCCGTGTCGTCCACGAGCGGCTGATACCCCACGACCGTCCCGTCGGGCAGCGCGGTGACCCCGCTCTTGAGATGCAGCACCTTCGTGATCGGCACGGTCACGACATCCCATCCTCGCGGCGACAGGAGCGCCTTCAGCTGGTCGATGCCGTCTGCGTCGGTTCGCAGCGACGCCCCCACGTAGACGGTGCGAGCGACCTTGAGCACGTCGCCGCCGTCGAGCGTGCCGGGTGCCTGGATCGACAGGAACGGGATGCCGGCCCGCTCGAGCGCGATCCGCGTCGAGTCGATCTCGCCACGGCGCGAATCCGCACCCGGGCGGGTGAGGACCGCGACGTCGCCGAACATGACCACGGTGTCTTCGACGAACACCCCGTCGGCATGGTCATCGGCCGGATCGATCGGGATGACCTCCCAGCCGCGCTGGCGGAAGACGTCGACGTAGGCCTCCCACTGGCGAAACGCCAGGTCGGCGTCGGCGGCGAGGCGCGGGATATGAGTGATCTCGCCCTCGGCGAGGCGGGGCGACGGGCGGCGGACGAGAAGGCGAGGCATCCGTTCAGGCTAGACGCTTTCCCCATTGGCGACCGCTTCGATCCAATCGACGACCTTGTCGGCGAGCCTCCGCGGCTCGTCCGGTTCGGAGACGGCGAACACCTCTTCCGGTTTGCCGCCGGTCGCATCGACGATCTCGTCAACGACATCGGCGGGCAGATACTCGCCATTGTGATCGATCAGCCACTCGCGCGTCGGCGGCGGAAGACGCTCCCACCAGACCCATGTCTCCATGCGCAACATCGTGGCACGCGTCATCATCGCCGACCACAGGAGGCCAGGATTCTTGACGCTGCCGCTGACTGCTCCGTCGGGAGGCCGGCGGGATTCGCTCGACATCTGCCGCGGCAGCCGTATGCACAGGATCCGTCTTCCGCGCACAATGGCGGCATGGCACAGCAGAAGGGCATTGTCCGGATGTGGCGCGGCAGCGTGCGGACTGAGGATGCTGATGAGTACGTCGCCTACATCGAGCGCACCGGCATGACGGAGTATCGGGAGACTCCCGGCAATCTCGACGCGTGGATGCTCACCAGAGACCTCGGCGACGGCACGACCGAGATGTGACGGTCTCACGCTGGGAGAGCCTCGAGGCGATCAAGGGCTTCGCAGGCGTCGACATCGAGACCGCCGTTTACTACCCGGAAGACGATCGGTTCCTCGTCGAGCGCGACGACCTGGTGCGTCACTGGGTCCAGGTGTCGTAGTCCGGGTCCCGCCCGACATCCACGCGCCGCGGGCTCCCGAACCTAGAGCCCTCCGAGTCCGGGGGCGGTCGGAGCGAGCGCGGCACGCAGGGCCTTGCGTGATGCGACGCCGAGCTTCGTGAAGACCCTGCCGAGATGCCACTCCACGGTGCGCGGGCTGATGAACAGCTGCGCCCCGATCTCGGGGTTGCTGCGGCCCTCTGCGGCGAGCCTCGCGATGAGGGCCTCCTGCGCCGTCAGCTCGTTCGAGGTGTCGACCGACCGGGCGCGGACGGTTTCGCCCGTCGCCGACAGCTCCCGGCGGGTGCGCTCCGCGAACCCTTCCATGCCGACTTCGGCGAAGAACTCATGTGCCACGCGCAAGTGGGTGCGCGCATCCATCCGACGCCCGATCCGGCGCAGCCACTCGCCATACACGAGGTGCGCCCGAGCCGATGCCACGCGGATGCGGGTGCGCCCGAGTCGATCGATCGCCTCCTGATACAAGCTCTCCGCGACATCGTCAGCGCTGAGCAGCGCACGGCAGCGCGCCAGAACCCCGAGCGACCAGTCGGTGCCACTCGCGCGCGCGATCTCGGCGAGGTGGTCGAGCGCAACGACGGCGCGCTCGGGCTGGTTGCTGCGCGCCGCCGCCTCGACCAGCTCCGGATACACCCACGTCGAGAGCCCGAGTTCGAAGGGATGCTCCGCGGCGTGCTCGGCCATGGCCACGGCTTCGTCGTATCGTCCGAGGCTGTTCAGGAAGACGGCGCTGGTCCATTCGGTCCCCATCAGGAAGAGCCCCTCCCCCCGCGCCGACACGTCTTTGCTGCTGGCGTCGATCAGCGCACGGGCTTCGGTCTCGTTCCCGCGCCACGCGGCCCGCAGGAACGCGACGTGCGGGCTCATCCCGTTGCCGGTCGCCCCGGCGACCGCGTCCGCTTCGGCAGCCAGAGCCAGGGCGGCATCGAGGTCTCCGGTGAACAGCTCCACGCTGAAACGCTCGCTGAGGGCGATCGGCAGGACGGCGAGGGCCCCGGTGCGCCGTGCGACCGTCACATGCCGCTCCGTGAGCTCCAGCCAGGCGGCGTCGTCACCCACGGCCCGCGCCGCCCGCGAGGCCGGCCACAGCCATCGCAACGCGTCGTCGTCGTCGAGCTGGTCGCTCCGGATGGCGGCGAGCGCGTCCCGGAGCATCGGCACGCCAAGGGCGTAGCCGTGGACGACCACGGTCGCGAGGCCTTCGAGGAGGAGCTCGCATGCGGACGGGAGTCTCCTGCCGGTGTCGCTCCAGTGCGCGTCGACGATCGACCGTGCGACATCATCGAGCGCCGCGCCGCCGCCGGCCAGGCGCCCGGCGAACAGCGCCGCTGTGAACGCGTCGAGGTAGGTCTCGCGGGCCACCGCCGCGTCAAGCGGCTCGAACCTCTTCGCCGCCTTGAGAAGCAGCGCCGGCGCATCCCGACCGCGCGTGGAGACGAATGAGATCTGGGCTCCGAGCAGTTCCGCCCGCGCGCCATCCAGATCGCTGAGCGGTCCGGCGGTGGCGACCGCCAGCATGGATCGCGCCGCATCGGCGGCTCCGGCCTGCAGCCGCGCGTTCGCCGTTGCCAGCGCCCGGCGCGCACGCAGACCGGGATCAGCTGTCAGTTCCATGGATCGCGTCAGGAACGCGGCGGCCGCCGCCCAGCCACCGCGGGCCTGGGCGCGCACCGCAGCGATCTCGAGCTCACCGGCGACGCGGTCATCCAGGCCGGCGACGGCTTCCGCCCGATGCCAGGCGAGGCAGTCCGCGTCCGCATCGCCGATCATGGCCTCGGCCAGAACCTCGTGCGCACGCCGCCGATCGGTCTCCGAGGCAGCGCGGTAGACCGCGGACCGCATCAGCGGATGCCGGAACCGGACCTGCGCACCGAGCTCGAACATGCCGGCATCCTGCGCCGGGATGGCGGCGTCCTCCGGGATCCCGAGCCGCGTGGCCGCACGCCACAGCAGGGTGACGTCGCCGATCGGCTCCGCGGCCGCGATCAGCATCAGCTGCCGCGTCGCAGCCGGGAGTCCATCCAGACGCCGGGTGAAGCCTCGTTCGAGCCGACTGCTGAGGGGACCGCGGCTGACGGAGGTGATCCCCAAGGCGAGCTCGGCGGCATCCATATCCCGCGGCAGCTCGAGCAGCGCGAGCGGGTTCCCGCGCGCTTCGGCGATGATCCGGCTGCGCACACGCTGATCCAGCTGCCCGGCGACCACCGCGTCGAGCAGCGCCGCGGCGTCCGCGTCCGCGAGGCCGCCGACGAGCAGCGCGGGAAGATCGTCGAACGGATCGCCCGCCTGTTGCACATCGAGCCCGTCGCGCAGGGCGAACACCATCGCGATCCGCTCAGCGGCCAGGCGCCGCGCGACGAAGGTGAGCGTCAGCGCTGATGCGGTATCGATCCACTGCGCGTCGTCGAGCACGCACAGCAGAGGGGTCGTCTCCGCCGCCTCGGCGAACAGCCCCAGGACCGCGAGTCCGACGAGGAACCGATCCGGCGGCGTGCCGCTGCGTGAGCCGAGCGCCGTGCCGAGTGCCTGCTGCTGAGGCTCTGGAAGGCGAGGAATGCCCGCAAGGAACGGAGTGCACAGCTGTTGGATGACGGCGTAGGCGAGCTCGACCTCCGACTCCACGCCCGTCGCGCGAACGATGGTGAAGCCGTCCGCCTGCTCGACGAGGTCCTCGAGCAGGGCGGTCTTGCCCACGCCTGCTTCGCCCCGGACCACGAGCACCTCGCTGTGACCGGATGTCGCCCTGGCCAGGACGCGATGCAGCTCATCACGCTCGGCGCGCCTGCCTCGCAGTGCGGGACTCTCTTCGTGACTCGTCATCGGCATCCCATCACCCGCTCCGACAGTAGGTATCGCCGCCTCCTTCGGCAAGAGGGCCAGGGGTCTTCACCCGTGGCTGCACCCGGGTGTCTCCCTGGCGCGACGGTGCCGGATTCGGGAAGACGATGTGGTCATCACCAACGAGATCTCTTGAAAGGAGATTGACATGAACAACACATTCGACACCCTCACCGGTTCGGCGACCAAGACCGGCACCCGCCTTCGCGAGGGCTTCGCAGAGATCGGCGACGTCGAGCTGCACTACGTCGAGGCCGGCAGTGGACCGCTCGTCGTCCTGCTGCACGGCTTCCCCGAATTCTGGTACAGCTGGCGCGAGCAGTTCGCACCGCTGCTGGAGGCTGGTTTCCGGGTCGTCGCGCCCGACCTGCGCGGCTACAACCTCTCGTCGAAGCCGGACGCCTTCACCGACTACACCGCTGACAAGCCGGCCGCCGACATCCGCGGGCTCATCCTCGCCCTCGGCGCCGAGTCCGCGACGGTCGTCGGCCACGACTGGGGCGGATCGGTCGCATGGACCCTGGCGATGAACCACCCCGAGGTGGTCGACCGACTCGTCATCCTCAACGCGGCTCACCCGCGCAAGCTGAACGAAGGACTCCGCAGCCCGCGCCAGCTGCTGCGGAGCTGGTACTTCTTCTACTTCCAGTTCCCCGGACTGCCCGAACGGCGTGCGCGCCGCAACGGCTGGCAGTTCTTCAAGGGCTTCCAGCGCGACGCCCGCCCGCAGTACACCGAGCAGGAGAATGAACGCTACATCGAGGCGTGGTCTCAGCCAGGAGCAGCGAAGGCGATGATCGACTACTACCGCGCGGCCGTGCGGCTCGGATCGAAGCAGAAGGTTCTGCCGATGTCCGCGCCCACGCTGGTGATCTGGGGTCAGGGCGACCGGTATCTCGGCCCCGACCTCGCCGAACCGCACCACGAGGACGTCCCCAACCTGGCCCGCGTGGAGCGTCTGCCGAACGCGTCCCACTGGGTCCACCACGACGAGGCGGCACGCGTCAACGAATTGCTGGTCGACTTCCTCACCCCCGACGAAGGCGGCGAGAACGACTGACGATTCTCCCGGCCGGGGCCGGCCGACGAGGCGATACCGTCGGCAGCCCCGGCCGACACCAACCCACCATACGGCCAGCATCCTGAGGAGGAACATCATGACCACCACCGAGGCCCCACTCGAGGCCAACCTGCAAGACGACACCATCCGTCCGTTCACCGTCGACTTCCCGAAAGCCGATCTCGACGACCTGCAACGCCGTGTCCGCGAAACGCGATGGCCGGAGCACGAGACCGTCGACGACGCCTCGCAGGGCGTCCAGCTGACGGTGCTGAAGGCGCTCGCCGACCGCTGGGTGAACGGCTACGACTGGCGGGGTGTCGAGCAGCGCCTCAACGCTCTGCCGCAGTTCGTCACGACGATCGACGGGCTCGACATCCACTTCATCCATGTGCGCTCACCGCATCCGGACGCGCTGCCGCTGATCGTCACGCACGGCTGGCCCGGCTCGATCATTGAGCAGCTGAAGATCATCGGCCCCCTCACCGACCCGGAGGCATACGGCGGGACCGCCGCGGACGCTTTCGACCTCGTCATCCCGTCGCTTCCCGGACATGGATTCTCGGGCAAGCCCACGGCACCCGGCTGGGACCCGATCCGCATCGCCCACGCCTGGGCCGAGCTCATGCGGCGACTCGGCTACGAACGATACGTGGCGCAGGGTGGCGACTGGGGCAACGCGGTGACCGAGCAGCTGGCGCTCCTCGAGCCCCAAGGGCTTGCCGGCATCCACACCAACATGCCGGCCACCGTCCCCGATTCGATCCAGGCCGCTCTGACGAACGGCGATCCGCCGCCCGCCGAACTCTCCTCCGACGAGAGGGGAGCCTGGGATCAGCTCGCCTTCTTCTACGCGCACGGGCTCGCCTACGCGCAGGAGATGGGAAACCGGCCGCAGACGCTGTACGGCATCGCGGATTCCCCGGTGGGGCTGGCGGCATGGATGCTGGATCACGATGCGGCCAGCTACAAGCTGATCGCCCGTGTCTTCGCCGGGGCAACCGAGGGGCTCACGACTGATGATGTCCTCGACAACGTGACGCTCTACTGGCTCACGAACACCGCAGTGTCCTCGGCGCGCCTGTACTGGGAGAGCAAGCTCGCGTTCTTCGCCCCGAAGGGTGTGACACTGCCGACCGCGTTGAGCGTCTTCCCCGACGAGATCTACGCCGCGCCACGCAGCTGGGCGATGCAGGCATACCCGAACCTCATCCATTTCAACCGGCTCGACCGGGGCGGGCACTTCGCCGCGTGGGAGCAGCCCGAGCTGTTCTCGCAGGAGATGCGCGCCGCCTTCCGATCGCTGCGGTGAGGCAAGAGGTCCGAACATGAACACCACGACCGACCACACCTCCGCTCCACTCGGCGGGCTGGGACCGATCGTGCCGGTCAAGGCCGGCGAGCTCGAGATCGGGCTCGCCGACCTCGGCCCGGCCGACGCCCCCGCGGTCCTCCTCCTGCACGGCTGGCCGTACGACATCCACAGCTACGCCGAGGTCGCGCCCATGCTCATCGAGGCCGGCTATCGGGTGCTCGTGCCGCACCTGCGCGGCTACGGCACAACCCGGTTCCTCTCGCCGGAGACCGCCCGCAACGGCCAGCAGTCCGTCTTCGCGGTCGACGCGATCGCACTGCTCGACGCACTCGGAATCGACTCGGCCGTCGTAGGCGGCTTCGATTGGGGCGCGCGCACGGCCGACGTGCTCGCGGCCCTGTGGCCGGAGCGGATCCGCGGACTCGTCTCGGTCAGCGGCTACCTGATCGGCAGCCGCGAACTCGGCGAACGCCCGCTGACACCAGCCGCCGAACTCTCGTGGTGGTATCAGTTCTACTTCGCCACAGAGCGCGGGCGGGCGGGGTACGAGCAGTACCGAGAGGAGTTCGCGCGGCTCATCTGGCACACCGCGTCGCCGCTGTGGCGATTCGCCGATGGGGCGTTCGAGCGGACGGCGAAGTCGTTCGACAACCCCGACCACGTCGACATCGTCATCCACAACTACCGCTGGCGGCTGGGGCTCGCTGATGGGGCGGCGGCGTACGACGACCTCGAACGAAGGCTGGCCGAACGCCCGCCCATCACGGTCCCGACGATCACGCTCGAAGGGGATGCCAACGGCGCACCGCATCCTGAGGCCGAGACGTATCGCACCGCGTTCGTCGGCCCGTACGAGCACCGGGTCATCGCCGGCGGCATCGGCCACAACCTGCCGCAGGAAGCGCCCCGGGCCTTCGCCGAGGCCGTGATCGACGTCGAGCGAATGTCGACGCAGGTCGTGTCGTGAACAAGCGAACCGACTGCCGCCCGTTGGTCTTGCCGACGCCGCGGCGACGTACCAGCATCTGCAACAAGGGATGGCGACACCACGCAACGGCTGATGACGACAGAGGAGATTCATCGTGTCCGACGAACAGGCTCACACCGGGCTCTTCCGCTCCATCGCGCACCGTTTGGCGGGTGCTGAGGAGATCCTCCCGGACGAGGGAGGACTGCCGTCTTTCGCCAGGGCCACCACCTGGCTCAACTCCGACCCGCTCACACCCGACGGGCTGCGTGGACGTGTCGTGCTCGTCGACTTCTGGACATACACCTGCGTCAACTGGCTCCGGACGCTCCCGTACCTGCGGGCCTGGCATGACAAGTACGAATCCGCGGGTCTGACCATCATCGGCGTGCACACGCCGGAGTTCGGGTTCGAGCGAGACCTCGACAACATCACCCGGCAGTCGCGCAACCTCCGCGTCGAATACCCCATCGCCGTCGACAGCGACTACGGCGTCTGGGGCGATTTCGCGAACAGCTACTGGCCCGCGATCTACATCGCGGATGCCGACGGCCGGCTGCGCCACCACCACTTCGGCGAAGGCGAGTATCCGCGCACCGAGATGGTGATCCAGCGGCTTCTCGTGGCCTCCGGGGCGGGCGAGGTCGATCTCGACCTGGTGATGGTCGAACCCGAGGGGTTGGAAGCGGCCGCGGACTGGGCCTCGCTGCGGTCACCCGAGACCTACCTCGGATATGGGCAGAGCACCGGGTTCGCCTCAGAGGACGCCGGTCTCTACGACCGCCCGCACGTCTACGGCGGTGACGCTCGGCTCTCCCTCAACACCTGGACTCTCGTCGGGGAGTGGACGCAGGCCCGTCACGCGGCGGTGCTGAATGGCGCCGGCGGCCGAGTCGCGTTCGCGTTCCACGCGCGCGACGTGAACCTCGTCATGGGTCCGACGGTTGCAGGATCCGCCATCCCATTCCGAGTGCGCATCGACGGGCAGCCCGCGCAGGACGCGCACGGCACGGATGTGGACTCGGGAGGCAGCGGTGTCGTCCAGGACCAGAAGACGTACCAGCTGATCCGGCAGTCGGGTCGAGTCCGCGATCACGTGGTCGAGATCGAATTCCAGGGCGGAGGCGTGGAGGCGTACTGCTTCACGTTCGGCTGATGCCGTCTTCCAACTCTCCTCACGATCGACGGAGAACTACATGACAGGCGATCCTCGGCTCGGAAATGTCGTCGTGGCCGGCAGCATCAACGTGGACACGTTTCTGCGGGTTCCGCATCTTCCGGCGCCGGGCGAGACTCTCATCGCGTCCCGCTCTTCCGTGCGTCTCGGAGGCAAGGGAGCCAACCAGGCGATGGCCGCTCGACGCGCGGGGTGCCGGGTGACCATGGTCGGCGCGGTCGGCGACGACCGCACTTCCCGCCACCCGCTCCGCGTGCTCGCCTCGTCCGGCGTCGATGCCCAGCATGTGCAGGTCATCCGCGGAGCTGCGACAGGTTCTGCGGTGATCGCCGTCGACGACGCGGGCGAGAACCTCATCATCGTCGATCCCGGCGCCAACGCCCGGCTGGAGAGGTTCGAAGCCGCCGCCGCCCTCGCCGACGCCGCGGTCCTCGTTGTTCAGGGTGAGATGCCGATGACCTTCACCGCCGAGGCGGTTGTCGCAGCCTCTCGGGTGGGAGTCCGCGTGATCGTCAATCTTGCCCCGTTCACCCGATGGCTTGCGGAATTCTCGGTGGCGGACCCGCTGATCCTGAATGAGGTCGAGGCGGGCCAACTGCTCGGCGCACAGCCGGGTGGCCCCGAGGACATCGCGGAGGTGGCGAGCCGCCTCCTGGGATACTGCCGCTCGGCGGTGGTCACGATCGGCGCCAGGGGCGCGGTCCTCGTCACCGAATCAGGGGCACTGCACATCGCGGCACCATCCATTTCGGATGTCATCGATTCGACGGGCGCAGGGGATGCCTTCGTGGGAGTGACAGCCGCGGCGCTGGCGTTCGGACGCACGCTCCCGAGCTCCGTCCGAGCGGGCGTCGAGGCAGCCTCGGAGAGCGTTCGACACGAGGGTGCCGGGGAAAGCTACCCCGACTTCATTTCGATCCTCGCTCGCTGACCTCGGCTTACGCGGTCGACGAGTCTGCCTTTCGGCTGCCCGCCTCCAGCACGTCTCCGGCGGGCAGCTCCTGATGTCCGCCGAACTGCAGCCGCATCGCAGAGAGCAGCTGGTTGGCGTAGTGGTCCTCGCCGCGGGACGCGAATCGCTCGAAGAGGGATGCCGCGAGCACGGGCACCGGCACCCCGGTGTCGACCGCGGCCTTGATGGTCCACCGCCCTTCACCCGAGTCCGACACGCGACCCGCGAGTCCGTCCAGAGTGGGGTTGGCCGTGAGCGCAGCCGCGGTGAGGTCGAGCAGCCACGATGAGATGACCGAGCCGCGCCGCCAGAGCTCGGCGACCTTCGTGGTGTCGATCGTGAACTGGTAGAACTCGGGCTCCTCGAGTGGCGCGACCTCCGCGGAGTGCTCGGACTCGCGGATGCCGGCATCCGCGTTGTCCAGGATGTTCAGCCCCTCGGCGAGCGCCGCCATGATCCCGTACTCGATGCCGTTGTGCACCATCTTCACGTAGTGCCCTGCTCCGGAGGGGCCGCAGTGCAGATACCCCTGCTCCTCGGCGGCGTAGTCGCCCTCGCGTCCCGGCGTGCGGGGGATCTCCCCCGAGCCCGGGGCGATCGTCTTGAGGATCGGGTCGAGGACGGCCACCGCCTCGTCGGGTCCGCCGACCATGAGGCAGTACCCGCGCTCCAGACCGAACACTCCCCCACTCGTGCCCACGTCGACATAGTGGATGCCGCGTCCCTTGAGTTTCGCTGCGCGCCTCACGTCGTCACGGTAGTTCGAGTTGCCGCCGTCGATGATGATGTCGCCGGGCGCGAGCACTTCCGCGACCTGGTCGACGACTCGGCCGGTCAGCCCGGCGGGGATCATCAGCCAGACGACTCGCGGTGTTTCGAGCTTGGCGGCGAACTCCTCGATGCTGCCGATGCCCACGGCGCCCTCGCCGGCGAGTGCGGCCACCGCCTCGGGGCTGACGTCGAACACCACGGCTTCGTGGCCGTCGCGCATCAGTCGACGCACCAGATTCGCGCCCATCCGGCCGAGGCCGATCATTCCCAATCGCATGCTGCTCCTCCAAGTGGTTGAGATGTTCACGACGTCGAGGACCGAAATGTCCCTGATCGATGCCGGCGTGGACGGCATCATCCTCTCTCACCGCGGCGGGCGCCAGTTCGATCGCGCGCTCACCCGTCCCAGCCGCTCCCCACGTCGTGCGTCGGACGCGGCATCTGCACCGGCCCGTTGCATGCGATCCAATGGCCGATGGGGTCCTTGAGTGGGAGACTGACGGCGTGCTGGTCGATGACGCGATCTACGTGGACGGTCGGCGGGTGGCGAGCCCCGCGACTCTCACCGGAACCCTCGAAGCGTTGGACGAACTCGGCGGGTTCGCCTGGATCGGGCTCTACCGACCCGACGAACACGAGCTCGGTCTCGCCGTCGCCGAGTTCGGACTCCACGAGCTCGCTGTGGAGGACGCCCTCACCGGCCACCAGCGAGCCAAGCTCGATCGCTACGCCGACACCCGGTTCGTCGTGCTCCGTCCCGCCCGGTACATCGACGCGGACGAGACCGTCGAGTTCGGCGAGGTGCATCTTTTCGTGGGTCTCAACTTCGTCATCGCGATCCGTCACGCCGAATCGCCGGATCTTCGGCGCGTGCGCGCACGACTCGAGAGTGCGCCCGAGCTTCTCGAACGAGGTCCGCTGGGGGTGCTGTATGCGATCGTCGATCAAGTCGTCGACGAGTACGAACCCGTCATCGAGGGGTTGGGGAACGACATCGAGGAGATCGAACTCCAGCTGTTCTCAGGGGATCGGGCGGTCGCCAAGCGGATCTACGACCTTGCCGGCGAAGTCATGGAGCTGCAACGCGCAATCCGGCCCCTGACGACGATCCTCGCGACACTGCGCGACGACCTCCGATCGGCGCAAGATGAATCACACGCTTTGGAACTCCGTCGATCCTTTCGCGATGTGCTCGATCACGTCGTCAGCATCACCGAGAAGGCGGAGGAGTTCCGTCAGACGCTTGCCAACGCGCTGATGACGCACAGCACACTCGTGGCCCAGCAGCAGAATGACGAGATGCGACGGCTCACCGAGACGAGCTTGGGGCAGGCCGAGCAGGCGAAGAAGATCTCGGGGTGGGCGGCCATCGTCGTCGCACCGTCCCTCGTGGCAGGCATCTACGGCATGAATTTCAAAGTCATGCCGTGGCAGTCGTCGCCGTGGGGCTTTGCGATCGCGATCGTCATCATGGTCGCGTCCGGCCTCGGGCTCTACGTCCTCTTCCGCACGCGTCGCTGGCTCTGAGGGCGAAGCAGTTCGTCAGCGCTCACGCGGCGCGGACGTAGGGATGAAGGATGCTCGGGTAGTCGAGCCCTGGGGGGAGGGCGATGCCGGGTCCGGCCGGCGCGTGCACGAGCCCATTCGCGTCGACTGCCGGCTCACGCCGGACTTCGAGCGATGTGACCAGCGACTCGTAATAGGTGGTGGTGGGTGACCTTCATTCGTGACTCCCGCTCTCGTCGGGCATCGCGAGCCAGAACGAGGCATCGGATGCCGACAGCCGAGGGTCGAGGTGCCGGTAGGCCGGTTCGAGACCGGCGTTGCGGACGACGCTCGCCGGCAGCTGAGCGCAGTTCTCGATGATCGAGTTGCTCGTCACGCGCGTGCCGAAGGAAGCGCGAAGCGGTTGAGAAGACCTCGAGCGGACCCGTGATGTCGAGGATCTGGGCAGAGGGGAATCCGACGATCACGATGCGCGGTTCGCTCATGGTTCCTCCTCGGTGGCCGAGAGAGTTCGAGATCAGCGGCCGATACTGAGCAGGTCTTTGAGGCGCGCGACGTGCCCCTCCGGCTGAACGTCGTAGAGCGCGTGGCGAACGCGACCGTCAGCGTCGATGACGAAGGTCGAGCGGATGACGCCGATCACCGTGGCACCGTTCCTGACCTTCTCGCCCCAGACCCCGTACGCCTCGTGCACTCGGTGGTCGGGGTCACTCAGCAGGTCGTAGGTCAGGCGGTCGCGCGCGCGAAACTGCCGGAGCTTCTCCGGAAGATCGCGCGAGACGCCGAATACCCGGTAGCCCGCTGCCTGCAGCGGAACGAGACTGTCCCGGAAGTCGCACGCCTCCGTGGTGCATCCCGGAGTCATCGCCTCCGGATAGAAGAAGAGGATGACGGAATCACCGCGCAGACCGCTCAGCGCGATCGGACGCTCCTCCTGATCGACGAGCGTGAAGTCGGGCGCCTCGGCGCCGGAGTCAAGACGAGTCATACCCCCACACTAGGTCGAGCTTCCTGGGGGAATCGGACCGACCTTAGAACAGCTCAGCCAAAGACTCGCGCGCTTCTAGGGATGCGACACGCATTTCACCGCCGCCCTGGATCGCGCTCGGTCCAGAGATCACGCTTGGGCGGACCACACGCCTGAGGGAGATGTTGGAACGTGGACAGACGCCGCACCCCCGTAGCCGCCGGCACGTGTGGGCAGCCGGAAACAGGAGCGCCGACCACAGTCAAGATCCGTTTCCGCGAATGCTCAATGAGTTCCGACGTGGCAGATTATCGCGCATTGGCGATTCCGCGCTGACAGAATCGAGGCATGCCGACCTGGCTCGTGTTCGCGCTGGTAGCGCTCGCCTTCGCCGCCGTCGCGACCTGGGTCTCGCGCCGCCTCTTGGACACCCAGGTCGGGTGGGTGCGGTCGGTGATCATTTCGCTGGTCGTCTTCTCTCTGAGCATCCCCTTGGTGCTCTGGATGCTGAAGCAGTCCCATGTCTACGCCGACGGGAAGTTCCTGGTCGGCTGGCCGGTCGTCACGACCTTCTTCGCGCTCATCGTGGGATGGGTGTTCGCCGTGGTGGTGGTCGTCATCGTCGTCAGCGAGTTCCTGGTCCCCACCCGCCCGCTGCGCAATCCGATCGTCGTGATCCGCCAGGCGATCAAGCGGCGCGATCGGGCGAGGCGCTACGCGCAGATCGTCGTGATCGCCTCCCGGCACGGGCTGGGTCTGTACCAGAAGCGCGCGCGAGGCTACAGCGAGGAGCTTCCGGAGGCGCTCGTCTCCGCAATGAACGAGGCCGGAGTGACCTTCGTCAAGCTCGGCCAGGTGCTCTCATCTCGCGAGGACGTGCTGCCGCGCGAGTTCATCACGGCCCTTTCGACGCTGCAGATGGACTCGACTCCGATCCCCTGGGCGGAGGCCGAGGCGGCAATCCGCGCGGAGCTGAAGCGTCCACTGGACGAGGTGTTCCTCTCGGTCGATGAGGTCCCCCTCGCGGCGGCATCCGTCGCGCAGGTGCACACCGCAACGCTGCTGGACGGCGCCCGGGTCGTCATCAAGATCCAGCGTCCGCGTGCACGAGCTCAGGTGACGACCGACCTGGACATCCTCGAGCGGCTCGCGGGGGACGCCGAGCGGCGCACGGAGTGGGCGCGCGACCTCGGGGCGCGCGCGCTCGCGGCGGAATTCGCGCGCGCCCTTCGCAACGAACTGGATTACCGTGTGGAGGCCGCGAACACCGAGATGCTCCGTGAGGCGATCGCCAAGTCCCGGTCCGCGGCACTGAACATCCCGAAGGTGTACGACGACCTCTCCACCGCCCGGATGCTGGTGCTCGAGCGGGCGGATGGCATCCCGTTCAGCCGGCTCACCCCGAATGCCCTCGAGCCGGAGGCAGCCCACGCGGTCGTCGATCTCGTCGTCGACTCGGTATTCGAGCAGATCGCGGCGCGCGGCGTCTTCCACGCGGACCTGCACGCAGGCAACGTGATCCTCACGGATGAGCGCACGGTCACACTGATCGACTTCGGCGCGGTCGGCGTGCTCGAGCGGAGCGTGCGCAGGCTCCTCGCGCCGCTGCTGGTGGCGATCGCGAACGAAGACGACGTGTCCGCCACGGACATCGTGCTGCTGCTCTGCCCGCCGATGTCCGGCGGAAGCGTGGAGCAGACCGCCCTCCAGCACGACATCGGCGCGATCCTCACCCGGGTGGCGTATGCACCAGGGGACGAGAACGTCTTCAGCGCGCTGATCGAGGTGCTTCGCAGGAATCGGCTGGCGATGCCGCCGTCGCTGCTCCTCGTCTTCCGCACGCTGACCTCGCTGGAGGGCACGCTGCGCAGGCTTGTGCCCGGATACGACATGGTGGGCCGAGGGTTGGCGCGGGCTCCCCAGATCGCGCTTCAGCTCTCCTCTCCGCGACGAGTCGCGCTGGACCTGCAGGCCCAGTCGGCGATCGTCGCCGAACAATTGCGACGGCTCCCGCGCCGCATCGAGGGGATCACGCAGTCCCTGCAGGACGGCACCTTCTCGGTGCGGATCCGAGCCTTGGAGAGCGTCGACGACCGCCGGTGGGTGGACTCCATCGTCGGGGAGGTCACCGCGACCATCGTCGGCGTCGCGCTCGTGGCGACCGGATTCTTCCTCGCCGTGTCGGATGTCGGCCCCGCCCTGACCGAGGACGTGCGGGCGTTCTCGTTCCTGGGAAGCGTGCTCGGTCTAGGTGGCATGCTGCTGCTGCTGCGTAGCCTCAGTGGAGCCTTCCGACGACGCACCGTCGACCGGTGAACGGCGGGGTTGATCAGGAACTTCTTTTCGCGGAGACGGAGGGATTTGAACCCTCGGTCCCCGTGAGGGGACTCCACCTTAGCAGGGTGGTGCACTAGGCCGAACTATGCGACGTCTCCAGGCATCCGAAAGTGCGAGAACAACGGATGCGCCCAGTAATCATAACCGCTCGCGACGACCCGGACGAACCGGCTACTGCTGCGGGCGCGTGCAGGTGACCTGGGCTGCGGTGGTGCCCGCGATGTCGGACGGCAGCGCCACCCTGTCCTCCGGCGCGGCCCCGGTCGCCGACGGGGACCCGGTCGCGGAAGGCGCCGCGGTGGCGGTGGCGGTGGCAGTCGGCGCCGGCTTCGTGGCCTCGCCGGAGACCTCCACGCCGTACCCCTGACTCGGATCGCCGGTCAGCGAGATCGGCTTGTTGGCGTCGATCGCGGCGAAGAGAACATTCGCGGCATCCGTCACCGGAAGAACACGACTCGCTCCTGTGCCCGTGGCGTAGCGCGTGGGGTACTGCACGAACACGATGTCTTCGTAGGGCACGTCCTTCACCGCCATCGCGATATGCACCATGAGGGTGGGGTTGGCCAGCGACTGGCTCAGCACGAGCTGGCCCTGCGTCACCTGGGCCAGCGCCGTGGTCGCGAGCGTGAGCAGTGTTCCGGGATTCGCGAGGACAGACTGAGACTGGAGCTTCCGCACCATCGACGACATGAACTGCTGCTGGTTCGAGATCCGGCCGAGGTCGGAGCCGTCGCCGATCCCATGACGGATCCGCAGGAACTGCAGAGCCTCGGCACCCTGCAGCGTGTGCGCGCCGGCTGACAGGTGCAGGCCGGTGTTGCCGTCGTTGATCTCGCCTGCAACGCAGACATCCACGCCGCCGATCGCATCCGACATGTGGATGACGCCGGTCCAGCGCAGCGCGGCGGCGAACTCGATGTCTTCGCCGGTGAGTGCTTCGACGGTCTTCACCGTGCACGCGAGCCCTCCGTGCGAATACGAGACGTTGATCATCTGCGAACTCATGGCCGAGAACTGGCCGCCGCCCGGCTTGTCGCACGCGGGGATCGGCACGAGCATGTCGCGAGGGAACGAGACCACGGTCACTCGCCGTGGATCGTCGGTGATGTGCACGAGCATCGTGACGTCGTTGCGCTCGCCGCCGTCGTCGTGGGCGCAGCGGGGGAAGATCGCGACATCCTGCCCCTCGCACGAATCAGTGCCGACGACCAGGACGTCCGCGCCGCCCTCGATCGCTCCGAGCGACGGCGGGATGACCTCGTTGCGGTCCAGCACGACCGCGTGGTCGCTGAGCGCCTTCGCCGCATCGAACACGGAGTACACGGCGACACCGCCGGCGCTGACCACGATGACGGCGACGACCACGGCCAGCATCGCGATGAACTGCAGGAGCGGATGCCGCGTCCGCAGCTGCCCGTGGCGCGCGACCGGCGTGAGGCCCTCGACGGAGGGCCTTTTCGATCCGGGCATCAGCCGTTTCCGCGGAGGTTGCCGTTGGAGCAGGTCTGCTGCGCAGCCGTGGAGCCCGTGATGGATGACGGCAGCTCGACGGCCTGGTCCTCGGGCGCCGTCGTCTGACCGGGCGTCGGCGTCGCTGACGGAGTCGCCGACGGAGTGGCGCCGGGCGTCGGCTGCACGACGACGACGCCGCCGTTCGAGCCGGCGGCGCCGGTGAGCTTGAGGGGCTTGTTCGCGGCGAGCGCGGCCCACAGCGCGTCTGCGGAGGACAGGTCCGGGATGACCTTGTTGGGGTCGGTGGGGTCGCTGAGCACCGGGTACTGGACGAACGCGATCTCGTCGAAAGGCACGTTCTTGACCGCGAGCGCGATCTGCACCAGGGTCAGCGGATTGGTGAGGCTCTGGCTCGGCGTGACATTGTGCACCGCGGTCGTGGCGAGCTTGTACAGCGTCGCCGGGTTGGACAGCACGTCCTCGCTCATGAGCTTCCTCGCCAGTCGCGACATGTACTGCTGCTGGTTCGAGATGCGGCCGAGATCGCTGCCGTCGCCGACGCCGTGACGGGTGCGGAGGAACTGCAGCGCCTCGAGGCCCTGGATGTTGCGCATGCCGGCCGGCCAGTCGATGCCGGTGTAGCTGTCCTTGATGCCCGACGCGAGACACACGTCGACGCCCCCGACGGCGTTGGTGACCTGGATCACGCCGCCCCACGTCACCTTCGCCGCGAACGGGATGTTCAGCCCGCTCAGCTGCGAGACCGTCTTCACGATGCACGAGAGTCCGCCGTAGGAGTAGGCCGAGTTCAGCGGCTGCCTGCTCATCGCAGGCGACTCGCTGCCGTCCTTGCGGGTGCAGGCCGGGATCGGGACCATCAGATCGCGGGGGAAGGAGATGACCGTGACGCGGCGCGGGGCATCCGAGATGTGGACGAGCATGTTGACGTCATTGAGTTCGCCGCCTGCGTCGGGGCCGGAGCACCGATCGCCGAAGTACTTCGCGTACGCGGGCTCACAGGCATCCGTCCCTGCGATGAACAGGTTCACTCCGCCCTCGATCGCCCCGATGTCGGGCGGAACCGGGTCCTGGCCCTCCAGTGCGACCGCGCCGCCGGTGAAGCTCGCGGTGAGGTCGTATGCGGCGTAGGCCGCGACACCCATGCTCGCGACGAGGACGACCCCGAGCGCGATGCCGATCAACTTCAGCACGAGCCCGAGCGGACCCGGCGAGGTCAGCTCGCCGTGCCGCGCAACGGTGTGACGGCCACGCTTCGCGGGCTTGGTCGTCTGACTCACGGGTTCCTCTCGGGGGCGGGTTCCCTCGCACTGCGGAGGGTGTGGGATTCGAACCCACGGGACATTGCTGCCCACTGGTTTTCAAGACCAGGTCCATCGGCCGCTCGGACAACCCTCCCGACCGGTGCCGCAGCACGGTCGAACAGGCGTCGAGTCTAGCCGACAGCGCTGTCGTGCCATTCTTCCAGGGGCGCCTGGCAATCCTCTGAGGGCGGGCTCGGATCCCCGTACCGTCACAGTTTGCGAAGCACGGCCGCCACGCCGCCCGCCTCGACGGAGGTCGTCGTCTCGCCGGCGGCATCCCGGACCTCCTGCGGACCCTGCTCCATCGCCACCGCGCGTCCGCCCTTCTCACGCGCCCACCGGAACATCCCGAGGTCGTTGCGGCCGTCTCCGATCACGAGCACGTGGGCGGGGTCGATGCCGAGCTGAAGGCGGACGATCTCGAGGCCCGTGCTCTTGTCGACGCCCATCGGCGCGATGTCGAGCCAGGCCGTCCATCCCACCGAGTACGCCACCTGGTGCAGACCGATGCGCGAGACGAGATCGACGAAGTCCTGCTCGTGCTGGTCGGGCGCGACGACGACGATGCGGCACACCGGCTGAGCCGACAGCTCCTCGAAGGTCACCTGCTTGGCGTGCACGAGGTTCCAGTCCTCGAGGTAGTCGGTGTACAGCCGGCTTCCGTCCGGCAGCTCGACGAGGTACTTCGCATCGGGCAGGTGCACCCGCAGCTGCGTCAGCACCTCGCTCGGGTCGAACGTCTCGATGTGGAACCGCTCGTAGTGCAGCTCGCCGGCATCCACTCTCCTGAGCACGACGGCTCCATTGGAGCACACCACGAACTCGGGGGCGATCTTGAGAGCCTCGAGGATGCCGCGTGTGCCCTCCCAGCTGCGTCCGGTCGCGATCATCACCTCGTGGCCGGCACGATGGGCGTGCTCGACGGCCTCGACCACACCGGGGCTGAGGGATTCGTCCTGCAGGATCACCGTCCCGTCGATGTCGAGCACGATGAGCAGCTGCTCGGTGACGACGGTCGGGTCCTCGGTGTCGCGCGCGACCTGCTCGACGAGCTTGGCCGCCCGTCCGGGAGGGACGACCTTGATGCTGCCCGTCGGCGGCAGGTGCTCCGTACTCATTCGATCGCCCCCTTCGGGCGATGCGCGCTGGCGCGCGCCGGTCGCGTACCGCGTGTCACGCGATGGGCTCCAGGACCTCGAGCCCGCCGAGGTACGGCTGCAGCACGGCGGGCACGGCGACCGAGCCGTCCGCCCGCTGGTGGGTCTCGAGGATCGCGACGATCCAGCGGGTGGTGGCGAGCGTGCCGTTGAGCGTGGCGACGTGCTGCGTCCTGCCGCCCTGATCAGCCGGAAGCCGGTGGCGGATGTCGAGCCTGCGCGCCTGGTAGGTCGTGCAGTTGCTCGTGCTGGTGAGCTCGCGGTAGGCACCCTGGGTGGGCACCCACGCTTCGACGTCGTACTTGCGCGCCGCGCTCGAGCCGAGATCGCCGGCGGCGACGTCGATCACGCGGTAGCTGAGACCCAGGTCCTGCAGCATGGATTCCTGCAGTCCGACCAGGCGCTCATGCTCGGCCTCCGCATCCTCCACCGTCGTGTACACGAACATCTCGAGCTTGTTGAACTGGTGCACGCGGATGATGCCGCGCGTGTCCTTGCCGTACGAGCCCGCCTCGCGGCGATAGCAGGTCGACCATCCGGCGTAGCGCTTGGCGCCCTTCGACAGATCGAGGATCTCGTCCATGTGGAACCCCGCCAGCGGCACCTCGCTGGTGCCGACGAGATACAGGTCGTCCTCTTCGAGGTGGTACACCTCGTCGGCGTGCTGCCCCAGGAACCCGGTGCCCCGCATCACCTCGGGCCGCACGACCGTCGGCGGGATGATCGGGACGAAGCCTGCCGCCATCGCGCGGTCGAGCCCGAGGCTCATGATCGCGAGCTCGAGGCGAGCGCCGATCCCGGTCAGGAAGTAGAAGCGGCTGCCCGAAACCTTCGTGCCGCGCTCCATGTCGATCGCGCCCAGCAGCTCGCCGAGCTCGAGGTGGTCGCGGGCCGTGAAGCCGAAGGTCGGGGTCTCACCATGCGTGCGCAGCGTGATGAAGTCGGCCTCGCCGCCTGCGGGCACTCCGTCGATCACGACATTCTCGATCTTGGCGAACGCCGCATCGGATGCCGCCTCCGCCGTCGTCACCGCGTGCTGGGCCCGCTTGACGCGCTCGCTGAGCTCCTTCGCCTCGGCGACGAGCGCGGCCTTCGCTTCTCTCGGCGCCTGCGCGACGCGCTTGCCGTGGGAGTTCTGCGCGGCCCGCAGCTCCTCGAACGCGGTGATGGCCGCGCGGCGCTCGCGATCGGCGGCGAGCGCTTCGTCCACCGTGTCTGCCGACTCTCCGCGCGCCTCCTGCGAGCGCCTGACCAGCTCGGGATTCTCGCGGAGGAGTACGGGATCTATCACCACTCGAGTCTAGTCAACGTGCATGCAGCGGCATCCGGCGCCGGCGGGTCTTAGGGTGTACCCATGGCGAGCGATCCCCGCGATTCTCGCGCCTCCGAGGCGCCCGGGGACTCACCGATTCCTGTCGGCGTGGACAAGCGCGCGAGTCACAGGGCCGCCCTCGTCTACAACCCGACGAAGGTGGATGCTGCCGCCCTGCGCGCCACAGTCGGACGGCTGTCTCTTGATGCCGGATGGGCTCCACCGCTCTTCTACGAGACGACGATCGAGGACCTCGGTGATGTCGTCGCGCGGCAGGCGCTCGAGGAGGACGTCACGGCCGTGCTGGTTGCCGGCGGCGACGGCACCGTGCGCGCCGTCGCCGAGGCCATGAGCGGGAGCGGTGTCCCGCTCTCGATCGTGCCGAGCGGCACCGGCAATCTGCTGGCGCGGAACCTCTTCCTCCCGATCGGCGATCCGACCGCGATGGTGCGGGCCACGTTCGACGGCGACACCCATCCGATCGACGTGGGCTGGGCGCAGCTGCACCGCGCCGACGGAACCCGGGAAGAGCGCGCGTTCGTAGTCATGGGCGGCATGGGCGTCGACGCGGCGATGATCGCGAACACGAGCGGACACCTCAAGAAGCGCGTCGGCTGGATCGCCTACATCGACGGCGCGGCGCGCTCATTGCCGAGCGCCAGGCCCTTCCGGGTGATGTACCAGATCGGCGACCACCGGCTCCACGCGGCCCGCGTGCAGAGCGTGCTGTTCGCGAACTGCGGATCACTGCCGGCGGGGCTCGAGCTGATCCCCGAGGCCTCGGTGAGCGACGGCGAGCTCGACATCGTGATCTTCCAGCCCAAAGGACCCCTGGGCTGGCTGCTGGTGTGGCGCCGGGTGGCGTGGGACAACAGCGTGCTGCGCCGCTTCCGCGCGGGACGCCAGGTACTCGCGTTGCGCACGAGGGACAATGCCGTGCGATATTCGCGCGGCCCGGGCGTCGACGTCGCGACGTCTCCTGCGCAGCCCGTTCAGCTCGACGGAGACGAATTCGGCGAGGCCGTCCAGGTGATCACCCGGGTCGCCGCCGGCGGCCTGATCGTGATGGTGCCCAAGGGCCACCCCGTCTCGAGGCTGTAGCCCTCCCGCGGGGCGGGGATCAGCCCTTCACGGCTCCCCCGATGCCGCCGCTGTTGAGGAACGCGCGCTGGAAGATCAGGAAGATCGCCACGGGGATCAGAGTCGCGATCGCGAGCGATGCCAGGTACACGCCGAGGTCGGTCGACGCCTGGATCTGCGGGAGCCGCACCGAGAGCGGCTGTATCTCGATGTCGGTGAGCACGAGGTTCGGCCAGAGGAAGTCGGCCCACGCCGCGTTGATCGCGAGGATCGAGACGACTCCGAGGATCGGCTTCGACAGCGGCAGCACGATCGACCAGAACAGCCGGAAGGTTCCGGCGCCGTCGGTGCGGGCGGCCTCGAAGATCTCATGCGGGATGCTGTCGAAGAACCGCATGACGAGCAGCACGTTGAACGCACTGGCGCCTGCCGGCAGCCACACGGCCCAGAAGGTGTTGATGAGCGAATGGCCGATGAGCGGCGGATTGAGGATCGTCAGGTACAGGGGCACGAGCAGTACGACAACCGGGATGAACAGCGTCGCCAGTACGGCGCCGCTGATGATCTTGCCGTACTTGGGCTTGAGCACCGAGAGGGCGAAGCCCGCGGTCGTCGCCACGAGCAGCTGGACCGCCCAGGAACCGGCCGCCATCGCCACCGTGTTGAAGAAGAAGTTCTGGATGTGGACGTCGTTCCACGCGCGCTCGATGTTCGACCACGCCCATTCGCTCGGCACGATGGCGAGCGGGTGGGTGAGGGTCTCCTGCGTGGGCGTGACGGCGGACTTCAGCAGCCACAAGAGCGGCAGCAGACCGATCACGATGAGTGAGATTCCGAGCAGGACATTGAGCACCGTGCCGAAGACGCGGACGGGCGTCCGCCCCCAATCGGCCGCGGAGACTATGCCGCGGTCGACGGTCTCCACGTTCCGCCGCTGTCGGCGGATCCGGCGGGCTCCGCCGATGGCGAGCGCGTCCTGCCCCTGCAGCTGGGCCTGAACCGTGGTGGTCAATTGTCGCTCCATCTGCGGGTGACGCGGAAATAGGCGATCGAGAGCACGGCGAGGAACACGGCGAGCATGAGGCTCAGCGCGGTCGCCTTGCCCACTCCGACCCCGAGACTGCTCGTGAATGCGTACTGATAGATCAGCAGCAGAATCGTCGTCGTGGAATTCGCGGGACCGCCGCTGGTGAACAGGAACGGCTGCAGGAAGACCTGCGCCGTGGCGATGATCTGCAGGATCAGGGTGATGAACAGGATCCCGCGAAGCTGCGGCAGCGTGACGTGCCAGATCTTGCCCCAGATCGATGCGCCGTCGACCTCCGCGGCGTCGTACAGCTCGGGAGCGACCGAGGTCAGCGCCGCGAGGTAGATGATCACGGTGCTGCCGGCGGCCGCCCACGTCGCCTCGAGCACCAGCGAAGGCATCGCCTGCACCTGGCTCTGGATCCACGGCTGGGGCGGGATGCCGACGAACCCGAGGATCGTGTTGAAGACGCCGTTGGGTCCGGCATCGTAGAAGATCTTCCACAGCAGCACGGAGACCACCGGCGGGATGATGACCGGGAGGTAGGCGAGGACGCCGTAGAACCCCTTCGCCCGGCGGAACTCGCTCATCATCACGGCCGCGAGCAGCGGCAGCGGGTACCCGAAGATCAGTGCCAGGAGGGCGAAGTACGCGGTGTTGCGCATCGCCGTGTAGAACAGCGGGTCGCGGAAGACGGCTTCGAAGTTCTCCCAGCCCACGAAGACCGGCGCGGTCACGAGGTTGGTCTTCTGGAAGCTCATCACCACGGCTTCCACGATCGGCGTCCACGAGAAGACCCCGAAGATGAGCAGAAGGGGCAACAGGAAGAGCAGCGTGCTGAGCCCGCCGCGCTGCACCCAGGTGATCGGGTTACGACGACGCCTGGGCTGCGACTTCGGGGCCACGGCAGCCTCGACTGCTGTTTGGGTCATTGCGGAGTCTTCTCGTTCGGGTGCCGGTGTGAGGCCGGGTCGAGGTGGCGACCCGGCCTCACACCGACGGGGCGGATCAGCTGTCGGCGTCGATCAGCGCCTGCACCTGGTCGTTCACGCCCTTGAGGAGCGCGTCGATGTCAGCATTCTGGTCCGTCAGCACGGCCTGCACGACGGCATCCAGCGCCTTGTACAGATCCTGCGTGTGCTTCGGCGGCTCCGGCACGATGTTCTGGCTGAAGATGCCGTCGGTGAACGGCTTCAGGTTCGCGGCCGGGATGTTGGCGTAGGGCTTGATCCATTCCTGGTTCTGCTCCCACGTCGCCTGGTCGAACACCGGCAGCGTCGGCGCGTTGACGGCCTGGTTGCCGGCCTGGAGCGTCTGGGCGTTCTTGATCGCGGCGTCCTTGTCGACCGTCGGCTGGGTGCGGTAGAAGTCGATCCACTTCACCGCGGCGGCGATCTGCTCGGGCGAGGACTTCACGTTGACCACGTCCACGTTGCCGCCGGAGAGGATGCCCGCGTTCGGGTCGGATGCCAGCGGGTAGGTCGTCACACCGTACTTGTTCTGGTCGAACCCGTTCGCCTGCATGAGCGAGCCGATGACGTCCGAACCGCTCATGTACATCGCGATCTTGCCTGCGGCGAACGCCTCGTTGATGCTCGACCAAGCGAACAGGAAGTTGCTGCCCATGGAGTTGTCGTCCCAGCGCATCTTCTTCAGCCACTCCAGACCGGCCTTGGTCTGGTCGTTGTCGGCCGTGACCGTGACCTTGCCGTCGCCGCCGACGGTCTCGAGCCGGCCGCCGAGCGACTGGGTCAGGGTGGCGAGGTTCCAGCCGCCCGTGGCGTCCTGGGTCATCTGCATGTAGCCGGCGACGCCCGGGACCTTCTCGGAGATCGTCTTGGCATCGGCCTGGATCTCGTCGAGGGTGGTCGGCGGCTTGTCGGGGTCGAGCCCGGCCTGCGTGAAGATGTCGCGGTTGTACGACAGCGACATGGCGTACGGACCCCACGGGATGCCGTAGACCTTGCCGTCGTCGCTCTTGGCGACATCCAGCACCTTCTCGTTCCACTTCTTCGCGGTGGCCGTCTCGTCGAAGTACTTCGTGATGTCGGCGAGCTGACCGTTGTTGGCGAGCGTCTTAGAGTCGGTGAACGGAACGTTGAACACGTCGGGCAGCGTGCCGCCGGCGAGCTCGGCCGCGAAGGTCGAAGCGGTCCACTGGTACTCGATCGGCTTCACATCGATGTCGGGGTTGGCCTTCTCGAATTCCTTCACGCGGTCGGCGAGCGCGCTGAGCGCATCCGCCGTGGCGCCGGGCAGCACAGGGGCGACCACGATGTGGACCTTGCTGTCGCCCGAGCCGTTGCCCGAGCCGCCCGCGGAGCAGCCCGCGAGCGCGCCGACCGTCGCCAGTGTGGCGACACCGGCGAGCAGGACCTTGCCTGGTGACTTCATCGTCTTTCCTTTCGTTTGAGGGCGGCGCCGGCCTCTTGGCGCCGTCGTCCCTCGTGGTGGGTGGGTTTGGTGCTCGTTGCTGCGCGGGCGGCCGGGGGCTCGGCATCCCGTTCTGTCTGCAGCCACGCTGTGGAGTTGCCCGGCAGATGGACGCCGTCGAGCGGGGCGCTTGCCAGCAGCACGGCGTCGTGCGCGGGCAGGGTCACGGGCTCGTCGCCCGTGTTCACGACGCAGGCGAACGTGTCGCCGCGCCGGAAGGCCAGGATGTCGGATCCGAGCCCGTCGATCCATTCGAGGGGTCCGTCGCCGAGCTCGGGCAGCTCGCGGCGCAGGCGGATCGCCTCGCGGTACAGGTTCAGCGTCGAAGCCGGGTCGGCCTCCTGCGCCTCCACCGTGAGGGCCGCCCACTGCGCGGGCTGCGGCAGCCACGTCCGGGTGCCCTCTGGGCTGAAGCCGAACGGCGGGCGGTCCCCTGACCAGGGCAGCGGCACGCGGCATCCGTCCCGACCCGGGTCGATTCCACCCGAGCGGTAGTGCATCGGGTCCTCGATGAGCTCGAGGGGGAGGTCCTCGACCTCGGGCAGGCCGAGCTCGTCGCCCTGGTAGATGTAGAGGCTGCCGGGGAGGGCTGCCACGAGCAGGGCCGCTGCCCGAGCGCGGTTGGACCCGATCTCGGGGTCGGTCGGCACGCCGAAGCGCTTCTTGAGGAACGCGAACGCAGTGTCCTCGCGACCGTAGCGCGTGACCGTGCGTGTCACGTCGTGGTTGGACAGCACCCAGGTGCTCGGAGCGCCGACGGGCGCGTGCGCCGCGAGGGTCTGCTCGATGGATTCACGGAAGGATGCCGCGCCCCAGGGCCGCGCGAGGAAGTCGAAGTTGAACGCCGTGTGCATCTCATCGGGACGCAGGTACGCCGTGAACCGCTCGATGTCGGGCACCCAGATCTCCCCGACGAGCACCCTGGTGCCGGCGTAGGAGTCGGCGACCGCCCGCCACGACCGGTACACGTCGTGGAGTTCGTCGCGGTCCTCGGTGGGATGCTGGCCGGGGCCCCGCTTCTCGCCGACCTCGGGCAGGTCGGCATCCTTGATCAGCAGGGCCGCGGAGTCGATGCGCACGCCCGCGACGCCGCGGTCGAACCAGAACTTCAGGATCTCCTCGTGCTCGCGCCGCACGTCGGGGTGGTTCCAGTTGAGGTCGGGCTGCTCGGGCGTGAACATGTGCAGGTACCACTCGCCCGGAGTGCCGTCGGGGTTCGTCGTGCGGGTCCACGTCGACCCCTGGAAGCTCGAGACCCAGTGGGTCGGGATCTCGTCGCCGTTCTCGCCCTTGCCGGGGTGGAACCAGAAGCGCTCGCGCTCGGGGCTTCCGGGCCCGGCGGCGAGCGCCGCCTGGAACCACTCGTGCTGATCGCTGATGTGGTTGGGGACGACGTCGATGATGGTGCGGATGCCGAGCGCCAAGGCCTCTTGGATGAACGCCTCGGCCTCTGCCAGGGATCCGAACTGGGGATGGATGTCGCGATAGTCCTGGACGTCATAGCCGCCGTCGGCCATGGGGCTCGGGTACCACGGGTTGAACCACACCGCGTCGACGCCGAGGGCCTTCAGGTAGCCGAGGTGGGCGCGCACACCCGCGAGATCGCCCGTGCCATCGCCGCTCCCGTCGGCGAAGCTGCGAACGTAGACCTGGTAGATGACGGCGGAGCGCCACCACAGCGGATCGGTCGTCGAGGGCGTCGTGCGGCGCCCTGAGGCCTGCTCGCGAGTGAGGACGTCGCTGTCCACGGGGCTCCTCGTCATCGGGGGAAGTCTTACACGTGAGAATGTAGCTTCCGCTTCCCTTTCGTGCAACTCTTCAACAGAATTACGCAAGATCACGATTGTGCAACGACGCCTGCAGGTCTCTCGCGCCAGGTCATGGTTCCCGCTGCTGCGCGGGGTGCCTCCTTCGACGAGACATTCCCGCGGCGGCCCGCGGCCGTCGCCCGCCGAGCCCGATGCCAGCTCGTCGAAGAAGGCACCCGGCTCCGCTGGATTCGGGACCGCAGCCACGGAGAGACAGGCGGCGCAGGATCATCCGCAGGATTGCGGGCTCGGAATGGGCGGGCGACCGCCGCAGGCGATCGCGCGTACGCATCCCGGAATGATGATCCTGCGCAGCGCCGGGATGCCGGCGATCAGGCCGGTGCGAGGGCGGGTGCGGGGCCTGTGGAGGAGCGCAGCACCAGCTCGGGCTCGAAGAGCAGCTCGTCGCCGGCCTCGGTCGTTCCGGCGATCTGCGAGAGCAGCAGTTCGATCACCGTGCGGCCCATGGACTCGATCGGCTGACGCACCGTCGTCAGCGGCGGCTCGGTGCAGCTCATGAGAGCAGAGTCGTCGAAGCCCACGACACTGACGTCCTGCGGCACGTGCAGTCCCGCCCGACGCGCCGCGCGCACGGCCCCGAGCGCGAGCGGGTCGCTCGCGCACACGATCGCCGTCGCGCCCACCGAGAACAGGCGGGACGCCCCGGCCTGACCGGACTCGAGCGAATACAGCCCCCGCACGACGAGAGCGTCTTCGAGCGGTGTCCCCAGCCGCTCCAGCAGCGGCTTGGCCGCGGCCAGCTTGCGCTGCGAGGGAATGTGATCGAGCGGCCCCATGAGCATGCCGATGCGGCGATGCCCGAGCTGATGCAGGTGCAGGATCGCCTGCTCGGCGGCCGCTCCGTCATCCGTCGACACCGTCGCGAAATCGAGCGTGTCGATGCGCGCGTTGACGAGCACCGTCGGCAGGTTCACCTGGCGGAGCCGCTCGTAGTGCTCGTGCGGGGCGTCGGCCTGGCTGTAGTTCCCGCCGAGGAAGATCACCCCCGAGACCTGCTGCTGCAGCAGCAGGTCGATGTAGTCCGACTCGGTGATGCCTCCGGCGTTCTGCTGCGTGCACAGCAGCGGGGTGTATCCGTTCTGGGTCAGCCCGCCGCCGATGATCTCGGCGAGCGCGGGGAAGATGGGGTTCTGCAGCTCCGGCAGCACCAGCCCGACCAGCCGCGCGCGCTCGCCACGCAGCTTCGTCGGACGTTCGTACCCCAGCACGTCCAGCGCGGTGAGCACGGCCTGCCTGGTGGCTTCCGACACTCCCGGCTTGTCGTTGAGGACGCGACTGACGGTCGCTTCGCTGACTCCGACTTTGCGCGCCACTTCGGCGAGACGCTTCGACATGCGCTCAGTGTACGCAAGAACTTGCAGAATCGCGCAAGACTTGCACCTCATCTCGTGCGGATCTGCACCGGCCGCCCACGATAGATCGCGCTGCGACGGGGCCTGCGGAATAGACCGGATGCCGCGCCCCGTTGTCTGAGGTGATGATCACCTCCTCCGCCCCGGCCCTGTCCGTTCTCGACCTGGTGCCGGTGCGCGCCGGCCAGACCAGCGCGCAGGCGGTCGCGGCATCCCTGGATCTCGCCCGTCGCGCCGACCGTCTCGGGTTCCGGCGCTACTGGTTCGCGGAGCACCACAACATGCCGGCCGTGGCATCCACCACCCCGCCGGTTCTCGTCGCCGCGGCGGCGGCCCGCACCCAGCGCATCCGGGTGGGGTCCGGCGGCGTCATGCTGCCGAATCATTCCCCGCTCGTCGTCGCCGAGCAGTTCGCCGCGCTCGAGGCGCTCGCGCCCGGCCGGATCGACCTCGGCATCGGCCGGGCACCGGGATCGGACCCGGTGATCACCCAGCTGCTGCGCCAGAGTGGAACGACGAGCGACGTGGAGCGGTTCCCCGACCACGTCCGCGACATCCTGTCCCTGGTCTCGCCGGACGGCGCCGCGGTTCGCTTCACGAGCGGAGGCACGTACGACGTGCACGCCACCCCCGCCGCAACCGGCGCGCCCGAGGTATGGCTGCTCGGCTCGAGCGACTACTCGGCACAGCTCGCCGCGGCCCTCGGCCTGCCGTACGTGTTCGCGAACCACTTCTCGGGTCAGGGTCTCGAGCGCGCGCTCGACCTCTATCGGTCCCAGTTCCAGCCCAGCGAGGCGCTGCGCGCTCCGCGCACCTTCCTCACCGTGAACGCGATCGCAGCTCCGACGGCCGAAGAGGCCGAGGCCCGGTCGCTGCCCAACCAGCGCATGACGGCGCGCCTGCGGATGAGCAGGCCGCTCGTCGCGATGGAGACCGTCGAGCAGGCGCTGGCGGGAGCCGACGAGTTCGACGGGCTCGCGGATTCGCTCATGGCTTCCGCCCGCGCCAACTGGTTCGTCGGGACCGGCGACTCGGTGGCCGCCCAGCTCGCCGTGTTCGCCGCGCGGCACGATGTCGACGAGGTGATGATCTCGCCGATCGCGGGCGCGTACGACGGCGAGCCGATGGATGCCGCGGCCGGCCGCGCGCAGACGCTCGAGCTGCTGGCTGCCGCCGGCTGAGTGCCCGTGGCCGCCAGGCGGCCGGCCGGCATCCCGAAGCCTTCGTCCTTGGGTTTGGGGCGCCCTCGGTCCGTTGGGGCGCACACCCTCCGCCCCAACCGACGAAACCCGCCCCAAACCCGGCGGATCGAGTCCACAGGAGCCCCAGAGCGCGGCGGACCGGCCCGGCTCAGTCCTCGGGCTCGCCGCTGACGAGTCCCCTGAGCCAGTCGCGAGCTTCGACGAACACGTCGTCGGAGTAGCGCTCGGGGTAGTGCACCACGGCTCGGTCCGCGCGCGGATACGATCCGAGGAAGACGACCTTCGGGCTGAAGCGCCGCAGCCCGAGCAGGGCATCGGCCATCCGCTCGTTCTCGATGTGCCCGTCGGCGTCGATCACGAAGCGGTATCTGCCGAGTTCATCGCCGATCGGCCGCGAGGCGAGGAGCGACAGGTTGATGCCCCGCGTAGCGAACTGCTCCAGCATCTCGAGCAGCGCTCCGGGGTGGTCATCAGGCAGCTCCGCGATGAGCGAGGTCTTGTCGGCGCCCGTCGGCGGAGGCGCGGCCACCGTCCGGCTGACGAGCACGAACCGCGTGACGGCGTTCGGGTTGTCGCCGATGTCCGAGGCGAGCAGTTCGAGCTCGTGATGATCGAGGATGCCCGGCGGGGCGATCGCGGCATCCGCATCGCTCGTGCCGTCGAGCAGCCCCATCGCGCTCGCGACGTTGCTGGAAGCGGGCACGTGCGCGTGGGCCGGCAGGGTGGCGGTGAGCCATTGCAGACACTGGGCGTATGCGACCGGATGCGCCGCCACGAGCGACACATCCTCGAGGCGGGTTCCCGGGCGTGCGACGAGCACGAACTCGACGGGAACGAGGTACTCCCCAACGATCCGAAGGCCGGGCATGGTCGCGAGTGCGTCCTGCGCCGTCGACACGCCGCCGTCGACCGAGTTCTCGATCGCGATCATCGCGGCATCGGATCGGGCCTCGACGACGTCCGCGAGCGCCTCGCCGACGTTGCGGACCGGCCGCCACTCCTGGCCCCACGCTTCAGGGACCTGTGCGAGCGCGGCTTCGGTGAAGGTGCCGGCCGGACCCAGATAGCTGTAGGTGCGTCGGGCCGCGGCATCCGTCATGCGTGTCAGCCTACCGGCGACATCGGCGGCCCATCCTGCGAGAATGGCGCCATGAGCACCCGTGCCGGACAACCTGCCGAAGCCTCCGACCTCATCGATGTCGACGAGCTGATCAACGCCTACTACGACCGTGTGCCGGACCCATCGATCCCGCAGCAGCGCGTCGCGTTCGGAACCAGCGGGCACCGCGGGTCCTCGCTGTCGTCGAGCTTCAACGAGGTGCACATCCTCGCGACGACCCAGGCGATCGTGGACTACCGCAACGCGCAGGGCATCCACGGGCCGCTGTTCCTCGGCCGCGACACGCACGGCCTTTCGCTTCCCGCCGAACGTAGCGCGATCGAGGTGCTGATCGCGAACGGAGTCGACGTGCGGGTCGACTCCCGGGACTCCTGGGTGCCGACGCCCGCGCTCAGCCACGCGATCCTGACGTACAACAAGGGGCGGGATGCCGCCGATCCCGGCCGCTCGGACGGCATCGTCGTCACTCCCTCGCACAATCCGCCGCGCGATGGCGGTTTCAAGTACAACCCGCCGAACGGCGGCCCTGCAGACACCGACGCAACCGGCTGGATCGCCGATCGGGCGAACGAGCTCATCACGGCGGGGCTGGAGGGAGTCGCGCGCACGCCGTTCAAGGACATCGACGGGGATGCGCTCGGCGACTACGACTTCCGCGACGCGTATGTGAGGGATCTCTCGAACATCATCGACGTCGACGCCATCCGCAGCGCGGGCGTCCGGATCGGGGCCGACCCGCTGGGCGGGGCCTCCGTCGAGTACTGGGACCTCATCGGTCAGGTCCATGGCCTCGACCTCACAGTGGTCAATCCCGACGTCGACCCGACGTGGCGGTTCATGACGCTGGACTGGGACGAGAAGATCCGGATGGATCCGTCGTCGCCCTCGGCGATGGCCTCGCTCGTCGCCCGGCGCGACGAGTACGACATCCTGACCGGCAACGATGCCGACGCCGACCGCCACGGCATCGTGACCCCCGACGCGGGTCTCATGAACCCCAACCACTACCTCGCCGTCGCGATCGACTACCTGTACTCGCATCGTCCGGACTGGTCTGCAGATGCCGCGGTCGGCAAGACCCTCGTCTCGTCGATGATCATCGACCGGGTGGTGGCCTCGCTCGGCCGGAAGCTCCTCGAAGTGCCGGTCGGGTTCAAGTGGTTCGTGCCGGGCCTGCTCGACGGCTCTGTCGCATTCGGCGGAGAGGAGTCGGCCGGCGCGTCGTTCCTGCGCAAGGACGGCTCCGTCTGGACGACCGACAAGGACGGCATCCTCCTCTGCCTGCTGGCCGCCGAGATCCTGGCTGTGACGGGCAAGACCCCGTCGCAGCGCTACGTCGAGCTCGAGGCCGAGTTCGGGGCATCCGCGTATCAGCGCGTGGACGCTCCGGCGACGCCCGCGCAGAAGGCGGCGTTGGGAAAGCTGTCGCCGGATGCCGTCACCGCGACCGAGCTCGCCGGCGAGCCGATCACGGCGAAGCTGTCCCACGCGCCGGGCAACGGCGCGGCGATCGGCGGGCTCAAAGTCACGACCGAGAACGCATGGTTCGCGGCGCGCCCGTCCGGGACCGAAGACGTGTACAAGCTCTACGCCGAGTCGCTGCGCGGCCCCGAGCACCTCGTCGAGGTGCAGGAGGAGGCGCGGGCGGTGGTCTCAGCCGCGCTCGGCGGGGCGTAGGTTCCCGGCCTGCGGCAGTCGCGTCAGGCGAGCGGCAGCAGTGCGGTCCACGCCTGGCGACGAGCGGCGCGAGGGTCCGACTCGATGCGGTCGTGCTCGGCGATGATCAGAGTCAGCCGCTCGGGTTCTGCATAGCGCGGCCAATCCTCCAGCGGCGCGCCGACCTCCGCGAACTGCAGCCAGGCATCCCGCATGCGCTCCCCCGCGCTGGTGAAGACCCGCCGTCCGCCCAGCGAGGTCATGGTGCGCGCGAGCCGCGCGTCGGCCTGCTCGAACAGCGCGAACATCTCGAGGCCGTGCGTGGCGTCCAGGCCCGCCCAGCGCATCAGCCGCGGCGCGACGTCGAACCGGTAGAAGTACACCGGCGCGTACCGGGAATGGCGTTCCGCCACCGCGACGCACGGGTACCAGAACGCGTAGTCTCCGCTGAAATCCGCGGTGAGCCCGCCGCCCGGCAGTCCGGGATACGCCTGGACGATCAGGGCCCGGGACTCGGGATCGCCGTTCCCGAGCACGGTCTCGATCCGCAGGATGGACCGGGGAAGTATGTCGATCCGCCCGCGGAAGATCGTGCCCTCGCGGTCGTTCGTGCCGATGATGAGCGGCACGCGGTGAGCGGTCCCGGTTCGGAAGGCGACCATCGGATGCCGTGGCACCAGGCGGCCGTCGACCACCGGTGCCAGGCAGAAGAGCCCGGGGGTCTCGTCGGGAGTTCGAGCCTGCAGCACGAGCGCGGCACTGACGAGCTCAGAGGCATCGGCACCGGTGAGGAGCGCCACCGTCTGGTCGACGGACAACGGGGCATCCGGGTCGGACGTGGAGGCGGGGCCGATGCGTCGCCGCAGGATCTCCACGAACTCCTCCGCCCAGGCGGCCGCCCTCTCACGCGAGTACACGGCGTTGGCGGGCGCGCTCTGCGCGATGGCGCGGGCGAAGAGGCCGCGGGCGGACGGTGTGGCCATGAGGGTCGTGACGGCATTGGCTCCCGCGGACTCGCCGAAGACCGTGACCCTGCCGGGATCGCCGCCGAAGGCGCGGATGTTCCGGCTCACCCAGCGCAGCGCCGCCACCTGGTCCCGCAGGCCCAGGTTCGAATCGATCGGGCGCCGCCGCGTCGAATAGCGCGAGAAGTCCAGGTAGCCGAGGGCACCCAGCCGGTAGTTGAAGCTGACGTAGACCACCCGGCCGCTGCGGACGAAGTTGCGACCCTGACCGCTGAAGTCGCGCGATGACCCGGTGCTGTAGCCGCCGCCGTGGATGAACACCATGACGGGAAGCCCGCGCGGGTCCGCCGCGCCGGAAGACGGCGCGACCACGTTGATGGTGAGGCAGTCCTCCCCCGACGGCACGTCCGGGTCGATGCCGGTGAACTGACCCTTGTGCGCCTGCGGGGCGGCAGGTCCGAACGTCTCGGCGTCGCGGCGCCCGCGCCACGCGAGCACCCGTCGGGGCGAACGGAATCGCAGCCGGCCGACCGGCGGCGCCGCATACGGGATGCCGCGCCACGCGACCGTGCCGCCCTCGCGGGTGCCGCGCACGAGGCCGCCCGTCACGCGCACGTCCAGCGAAGGCGAGTTGTCCACTCCTCCGGTCTACGCTCTCGGAGGCCTGTCGGATAGTGCATGCCACCGCCGCGTTGGGCGAATCGGCGCTCAGCCGAGGGAGATCGCCGTCCACGACACCGGCGGAAGCGTCACGGTGAGCCTGTCGCCGTCGAGAACCGTCGAGTCGTTGGCGCGAGGGCCCACCCGCTCGGGGTCGTCGAGCGTGTTCGCTGCCGAGCGGTCGTCGTCCCAGAGGGACACGGATTCCCGCACGCTGAGCCCCGAGAGCGCCGAGATGTCGACGCTCACCTCGTGCGCCTGCGTCTGGTCGCGGTTCACGAGGAACAGCGCCACGGCGCCGGTCTCGGCGTCATGGGTGGCCACGGCGTCCAGCACCGGCACCTCGCCGTACACCTCGGTCGTGTAGGTCGGTGACCCCAGGCGCACTTCGAGGGACGTGCCGACGGCGAGGCGCGAGGTGGTCGCGAACGGGAAGAACGTCGTCTGCTTCCACGCCGGTCCACCAGGCTCGGTCATGATCGGCGCGATCACGTTGACGAGCTGGGCGAGCGAAGCGCTCGTGACGCGGTCGGCGTGCTTCAGCAGCGAGATCAGCAGATTGCCGAAGACGACGGCATCCGCCACGGAATAGCTGTCTTCCAGCAGCCGCGGGGCGACCGGCCAGTTGTCGACGCCCTCGATCTTGTCGACGCCGTGGTACCGGTCGATGTACCACACGTTCCACTCGTCGAACGAGATGTCGATCTTCTTGCTGCTGCCCTTCACGGCCCCGACGTGGTCGGCGGTGGCGACCACGGTCTCAATGAACCGATCCATGTCGACGGCCGAGGCGAGGAAGCTCCCGAGGTCGCCGTTTCGCTCCTCGTAGTAGGCGTGGCACGAGATGTAGTCGACGTCGTCGTAGGTGTGGCCCAGGACAACGCGCTCCCACTCGCCGAACGTCGGCATGTGCGCGCTCGAGGACCCGCAGACGACGAGCTCGAGATCCGGATCGACCTGGCGCAGCGCCTTCGCGGTCTGCGACGCGATCTTGCCGTAGTCGTCGGCGGAGCGGTGGCCGAGCTGCCACGGCCCATCCATCTCGTTGCCGAGGCACCACATCCGCACGTCGAGGGGTTCGGTGCGGCCGTTCGCCGCGCGCCGATCCGACAGGGCCGTGCCGCCCTTGATGTTCGAGTACTCCAGCAGGTCCAAGGCCTCGAGGGTCCCTCTCGTGCCGAGGTTCACGGCGAGCATGAGCTCGCTGCCGACCTTGTCGAGCCACGACGAGAACTCGTGCAGACCGACTTCGTTCGTCTCCGTCGAGTGCCACGCGAGGTCCAGCCGGCGCGGCCGCTCGTCCTTGGGGCCGACGCTGTCCTCCCAGCGGAAGCCCGAGACGAAGTTGCCGCCCGGGTACCGGATGGCGGAGACGCCGAGCTCGCTGACGAGGTCGATGACGTCCCGGCGGAATCCCTCGGCATCCGCCGTGGGGTGCCCGGGCTCGTAGATTCCGTCGTACACGCACCGACCGAGGTGCTCCACGAACGAGCCGAACAGGCGGCGGTTGATCGGACCGACAGCGAAGCGGGGGTCGATGGTGAGATGGGAGGCAGGCATGACGGTCCTTCGGTTCCGAGAGGGGTAAGAGGGGTGGATCGGATGGCGCCGGGCTACTTGAGGCTTCCAAGCGCGAGGCCGCCCTGCCAGTAGCGCTGCAGGAAGAGGAACGACAGCAGCAGCGGCAGCACCGAGATGAACGCGCCCGTGGTGATCAGGTTCCAGACCTGCTCACCTCCGGCACCGGCATTCGACAGCGCAGTCCAGCGGTTGAGCCCGACGGTCACGGGAAGCAGCTGCTCGTTGGTGAGCACCGCAAGCGGCAGGAAGAAGTTGTTCCAGGTGCCGACGACCGACAGCAGCAGCACGGTGACGATCGCGGGTCGCAGCAGCGGCAGCGCGACCTGGAAGAACGTGCGGATCTCGCCCGCCCCGTCGATCCGTGCCGCCTCGAGCATCTCGTCGGGCACGGCATCCTGCGTGTAGACCCGCATGAGATAGACGCCGAACGGACTCAGCAGCGAGGGCAGGATGACGGCCCACGGCGTGTTGATGATGCCGTACTGGCTGAGCAGGATGAACGTCGGGATCACGAGCGCGGTCAGCGGCACCATGACGGATCCGAGGATGATCGTGAAGATCGCCGAACGCCCCCGGAAGCGGTACTTCGCGAAGCCGTAGCCCGCGAGGATCGCGAGGATCGTCGCACCGATGCCGCCGGCGAACGCGTAGACGAACGAGTTCGCCAGCCAGCGCCAGTAGATGCCGTCCTGATGGGCGAACAATCCCGCGACGTTCTGGAAGAACGCGAAGTTGTCTGAGAACCAGAACGCCGGGCTTGCGAACAGACCCGGTGTGGTCTTCGTCGATGCGACGAACAGCCACCAGATCGGGACGACGAAGTAGATCGCGAGGATGACGAGAAGGATGTGCGAGCCGATGCGGCGGCCCCCGTTTCGGCGCCCCCGGACCCGGACGCTGCGGTCCTCATGGGAGGGCAGCCCGATCGTGGTGGTCTGGGGATCCGAAGGGGCGATGAAGGTGGCCATCACTTGAGTCCGCTCTGCTTGCGGGTGAGGAAGAGGAAGACGAATGAACCGGCGAAGACGAGGATGCCGAGCGAGAAGGCGATCGTCGACGCGTAGTTGAACTGGCTGTACGAGAACGCGAGCGAGTAGGCGTACATGTTGGGCGTGTAAGCGGCGTCGATGGCGCCCTGCGCGATGTTGCGCAGCACCACCGGCTCGGTGAAGAACTGCAGGGTGCCGATGAGCGCGAAGGTGATCACCATCACCATGGATGACGAGATCATCGGGATCTTGATCCGAAGCGCGGTCTGCAGGCCGTTCGCCCCGTCGATGCGCGCGGCCTCGTAGATGGCCGGATCGATCGACCGCAGCGCGGCGTAGATCACGATCATGTAATAGCCCGACCACTGCCACGTCACGATGTTGACGAGGCTGTAGAACACCGTTCCTGCCGCGAGGAAGTCGGGCGCCGGAAGCCCGAACAGCTCGAAGAGGGTGCCGGCCGGCCCGAACCGCGGGCTGTAGAGGAAGCTCCACATCAGTGCGCCGATCACGACCGGGATCGCGTACGGCGCGAAGATGAGCAGCCTCGACGCCTTCGACAGCCATGTGACGAGCGAGTCGAGCACCAGCGCGGCGACGAGTGCGACCAGCAGCTGCGCCGGGATCATGACGATCGCGAACGCGGCGACGCGCAGCAGGCCCTCGAGGAAGAGGGGGTCGGTGAACGCCTTGATGTAGTTGCCGATGCCTGTGAACTGCGTGCCGGTGGCGAGCCCGGTCGTGAACAGGCTCATGCCGAACGCGTAGAACAGCGGGAAGATCAGGAACAGTGCGAAGACGACCAGAAACGGGCTGACATAGAGCCATCCCCATCGCTGGCGCCGGGCGTCGAGCCGGGATCGCCGCTCGCGCGATGGATTGCCGGCCGGGGCGATGAGCGTGGCTGTTGCGGTCATATCGGGCTCTCTCTTCGTCGGGAGGGCGGATGCCGGTGGCCGGCCGTGAGACGCGGCCACCGGCACCCATCGTCGATCACTGCAGGGTGAAGCCCTGCTCCTTGGCGTACTTCTCCAGCGATGCCTGGAGGTCGTCCAGTGCCGCCCCGGAGTCCTTCTGGCCTTGGACCATCGCGTACAGCTGCTCGGTGAGCTGGTCGTACGCGTAGTTCTGGAACGGGCTGAACGTGAAGCCGGTGTAGCCCGACGCCGCCGGGAGGAAGACGTCCTTGTTGATCTGCTGACCGCCGAAGAACGGGTACTTCAAGTCGCGGAAGTAGGCCGACTCGAGGATCGGCTTCCACAGCGGGAACAGCGCGGCCTTCTCGATGCCGATCTTCCACGCGTCCTCGGTGCCGAAGATCTCCTTGGCGACCTCGGCCGAGAGCTTCGCGTCCTTGGCCTGGCTGGTCACCGCGAAGGTCGAGCCGCCCCAGTTGATCTGCACGGGGTTCGCGGGGTCCCACTGCGGGACGGGCGCGGCCTTCCACACGGCGTTGGGGTCGGCATCCGACAGGCCGCCGAGATACCCGGGGCCCCACGCGGCAGCGACGTAGATGGCGTACGAGCCGTCCACGAGCTTGGTGTTGTAGTCGGCCGTGAAGGCGTCGTCGACCGCGACGAGCTTCTTGTCGACGAGCTTCTCCCAGTAGGAGAGCACGTCCTTGGCACCCTGGTCGTTGACCTTGATGCCGATCTCGGTCGGCTTCGCGTTGTCGTAGACGAACGGCACGGAGCCGGCCTGGGCGAACAGCGCCTGGTTGTACGCACGGCCGTTGGTCGGGAAGTCGGCGAGCACGCCGGGGGCACCGGCATCCTTCAGCTTCTGAGCGGCGGTGGCGAACTCGTCCCACGTGGTGGGCACGGCGATGCCGTACTTGTCGAGGATGTCCTTGCGATACAGCATTCCCATGGGACCGCCGTCGACGGGGATCGCGTAGACCGCGGCGCCGCTGGAGACGTCCTTCCAGGCGCCCTCGCTGTAGTTGCTCTTGACGTCATCCGCGCCGTACTTCGTCAGGTCGACGAGCGCTTTGCGGATGGAGAAGCTCGAGAGCACCTCGGACTCGAGCATGATGACGTCCGGCGCGCCGGATCCTGCTTCGATCGCGGTGGAGAACTTCGTGTACTCGTCGTTGCCCTGGCCGGCGTTCGTCCAGCACACCTGAACGTCCTTGTGGGTGTCGTTGAACAGGTCGACGACCTCCTCGAACGAGGGATACCAGGCCCAGACGCTGACCTGCGGCGCGTCCTTCACCCTGATCTTGTTCGTGCAGCTGGCCGCGGGCTGGGCCGAGCTGCCTGACGAGCAGCCGGTCAGGAGTGCTGCGGCCAAGGCCGCGACACCCGCCGCTGCGAGGAGCTTTCTCTTCATTGGGCTGTGCTCTTTCTCTCGCGGTGTGGGACACCGTCGTCTGCGTTGCGATCGTGTTGCGACCCCCGCCCAGCGAGCGATGCTCGGGGTGAAGGTGATTTACAACGTTGTAGGTAAACGTTGTAAATGCATCCTGCCTGGAGACCCCGACCTCTGTCAAGAGTCATTACGCAGTGGCCGTGGACTCGCGTTCGACGATCCGGAACTGCGCGAGGTGCAGGCGAGGGGGCACCTCCGTGTCGCCGTTCGCCTCGATCCGCTCCGTGAGCGATCGCACCGCGACCTCGGCGATCTCGCTGCGGCCCGGGTTCACGGTGGTGAGGCTCGGCAGCGAGTACATCGCCTCGTCGAGGTCGTCGAACCCGATCACCGAGACGTCCTCCGGGACCCGGTAGCCGGCCACCTGGAGCACGCGCATGGCACCGAGCGCGAGGGTGTCGTTGAAACCGAACACGGCGTCGAACTCGACGTCGCGGGCCAGCAGCTCCCGCATCGCGGTCGCTCCGTTCGCGCGATGCCAGAGCGTGGTGTGCACGACGATCCGTTCGTCGTACGGGATGCCGGCGGCCTCGAGCGCCTCGAGGTATCCGCGAAGCCGCAGCCCTGCCGAACCGATCACCTCACCCTCGTGGGCTCCGACGATCGCGACGCGACGGCGTCCTCGCGCGATGAGGAACTCGGTGGCCGCGCGGGCGGCCTCGACGTTGCGCATCGTCACGTGATCGGTCGGGCCGTCGAAGATCCGCTCGCCGAGCAGTACGAGCGGATACGCGACGTCGAGGTGGGCGGCGTCATCCATCCCCATGCCGAGCGGACTGAAGATCAGGCCGTCGGTCATCTTGCGTCGCCAGCTCGAGAGCAGCTGCAGCTCGCGCTCACGGTCGCCGCCGGTCTGCTCGATGATCACGAACTGCCCGACCCGCTCTGCCGCCTCGATGACCGAATCGGCGAGCTCGGCGAAATAGCTGAGGCTCAGTTCGGGCAGGGCCAGGGCGATGGCCCCGGTGCGTCCGGAACGCAGGCTTCGCGCGGAGAGATTCGGCTGGTAGCCCAGCTGCTCGATCGCCTCGTGCACCCTGGCGCGGGTGTCCGCGCGCACGTGCGGATAGTCGTTGATGACGTTGGACACCGTCTTGATCGACACTCCCGCCGCGCGGGCGACGTCGTGCAGCGTTACCGACATGACCACTCCTCCCCCGCGGCATCCTGACTCTACAACGTTGCACACATGTCTCGGTGGGGCGGGAGGGGGTATAGAACTGGAGGCATGAGCAGCGCCGATGCGAGCGCACTCCCGCGAGCGGTGATTGCGAGCGGGGCGGGGCGCTATGCCGACCCGTGGCATCCATTCGCCCACACGTCCGCGCGGATCGCCGAGATCCTCGACGACGACGGGTGGCACGTCACCCTGATCCACGATCCGGATGCCGCACTCGCGTCGCTGGACGACGCTGCGGTCCTCGTCGTCAACGCGGGCGATCCGTGGCACAGCGTCGTGTCCGCCGGCGGGCGCGAAGCCGGCCGAGGGGTGGATCCCCGTGCGCAGTCGGGCCTCGACGCCGCCATCGAACGCGGCATCGGCGTCATCGCCGTGCACAGCGCCCTCGCGAGCCTGCGCGACTACCCGGCGTGGCGAACGGCGATCGGCGGTGAATGGCAGGAGGGGCGATCGTGGCATCCTCCCGCTGCTTACGCCGTCGTCCCGGTGTCGGAGTCCGCTCATCCGGTGACAGCCGGCCTCACCGGGATAGCGCTCTTCGACGAGCTGTACACCGATCTCGTGATCGATCCCGGGGCACAGGTGCTCGTCGCGCACACCCGGGATGCGGCATCCCACCCCCTCGTGTGGGTGCGCGAGCATCCGACCCGCGCCGTCGTCACAGCGTTCGGTCATGACGAGCGGTCGTACGAGTCCGCGTCGCATCAGGCGCTGATCCGCAACGCGGCGCGCTGGGCCGGTGCGGAGGCGTGGAGCCGTACCGGCAGAATGGACCTGTCCCCCGCTCATCTCCCCGAGGAGTGACATGTCCTGGCTCGTGACCGGCGGCGCCGGCTACATCGGCGCGCACGTCGTCCGCGCACTCTCGGCCGCCGGCCTCGCTCCCGTCGTCATCGACGACCTCTCGAGCGGCCATCGGGGGTTCGTCCCGGGCGGCGTGCCGTTCATCGTCGGCACCATCCTCGATCGCGGGCTGGTCGAGGCGACGCTCCGCGAGCACGGCGTGACCGGCGTCATCCACGTCGCCGGATACAAGTACGCCGGCGTCTCGGTGCAGCGCCCCCTCCACACCTACGCGCAGAACGTCGAGGGCACGCGCGTCATGCTCGAGGCGATGGCGGCCGCGGATGTCGCCAACATCGTGTTCTCGTCGAGCGCCGCCGTCTACGGCACACCCGACGTCGAGCTGGTGACCGAGGACCTTCCCAAACGGCCGGCGTCACCGTACGGCGAGTCCAAGCTCATCGGCGAGTGGCTGCTGCGGGACCAGGCGACGGCGACCGCCGGGTCGCGGCATCCGCTCCGCCACACGTCGCTGCGCTACTTCAACGTCGTCGGCTCCGCCGACCTCGATGTCTACGACACCAGCCCGCACAACCTCTTCCCGCTGGTGTTCGAGGCTCTCATCGAGGGCCGGACCCCGCGCATCAACGGCGACGACTACGACACCGCGGATGGCACGAACGTGCGCGATTACGTGCATGTCGGCGACATCGCCGCCGCGCACGTCGTGGCGGCCGAGCGGCTCGAGGGCGGCGAGCCGGTCGAGGCCGCCTACAACCTGGGCTCCCGCAACGGGCTCTCGGTGCGCGAGATCATGGATGCGATGGCCCGCGTCACCGGCATCGACTTCACCCCCGAGATCGCGGATCGCCGGCCTGGCGACCCCGACCGCATCGTCGCGACCGGCGAGCTCGCGGCCCGCGACCTCGACTGGGCGATGAGGTACTCGCTGGACGAGATGGTGCGCACCGGCTGGGAGGCCCGGCGCGCGGCGCAGGGCTGATCAGCCCCTGCGCGCTGTGCTCGCCCGAGTCACGAGGGTGGTGAGGATCGTCTCGGTGCGGCGGCGGCCGCCCTCGATCCCGTCGACCAGGGCTGCGACCGCGCGTACGCCGAGCACATCGAAGTCCTGACGCACCGTGGTGAGCGGCGGCCGATAGTCCGCGGCATCCGCGATGTCGTCGAAGCCGACGACGCTGACATCCTCGGGAACCCGCCGACCCGCTTCGGCGAGGGCCCGGATCGCACCCAGCGCCATCTGGTCGTTCGCGGCGAACACCGCCGTGACGGTCGGATCCGCGGCGAGCGCAGCAGCGGCCGAGTGACCGGATGCCGCGGTCCAGTCGCCTCGGACCACGGCGGGCACCTCTCTTCCGGCATCCACGAGCGCCTCTCGCCATCCGCGCTCTCGCTCGTCGGCCGCGAACGACGCGGCCGGACCCGCGAGGAGGTGGACGCCGCTGTGTCCGAGGGAGAGCAGATGCGCCGTCGCCTGATGCGCACCCCCGGCGTGGTCGGACTGGACGATGCTGTAGGCGGCTCCGTCGGCGCCTGGAGTGTCGACGACCACCAGTTCGAGGTCGAGCGGTGCCGGGGCATCGCGCGCGAGCGCCGAGGCTTCATTGAGCACGACCACCCCGTCGACGCCCTGCTCGCGAAGCTGCTCGAACCCGGGGCCGATGCCGTCCGGGCCGAGCGTGACGACGGTGAGGGCGTAGCCGCGTGCGGCCGCGGCATCGGCCACCGCCTGCAGCATGCGGGAGTTGCCGACGTTCGCGAGGGTCGAGACCACGAGCCCGATCGTCTGGGTCCGGCCGGTGCGCAGGGCCCGTGCCGCGCGATGGGGGCGGTAGCCGAGTTCTGTCATCGCGGCCTCGACGCGAGCGCGCGTCGCCGGATCGACCCGCGGGCTGGCGTTCACGACCCGCGACACCGTCTGACCCGAGACGCCGGCGTGCTCAGCGACGTCGGCCATCGACACGCGTCTCGCGTCGCCCATCTCTGCTCCCTCCGCTGAGCCCCGTCGGATGTTGCCCGAGAGTGCTGCGAAACGTCGGCGGACTCGGGCCATGTTGACGTTACCATGCCATTCGGGGTAACGTGTTGACGTGAACATACCAGAGATCCGCGCAGAGGCCCTCGGCGCCGGCGTAGTCAAGCGATCGACGCGCATGGCCGATGGCCGCGAGCTCATCTACTACGACGACCCCGACACGACCCTGGGCCCCGAACGGGCGGTCGACGGCCGCGACCCCTTCGCCCGCCCCGAGACCGCGATCATGCGCCGCGACGTGCTCACCGGCGACTGGGTGTCTGTGGCGGCGGCACGACAGAACCGGGCATTCCTGCCCCCCGCCGAGCTCGATCCGCTCGCCCCGCAGACGCCGACCAATCCGTCCGAGATCCCGTCGCGCTATGACGTCGCCGTGTTCGAGAACAAGTCGCCGTCGTTCGGCCCTGCGCTGGCCGGGACGGATGCCGCTGCTGGTGCGGTATCGGCGGGAGCCGATGCACCGCTCGGCCTCGACGACCTCGCTGCGCCCGGTCTCGGCCGCACACGCATTTCGGTCGGACGCTGCGAGGTGGTGTGCTTCAGCCCCGAGGACTCCGGCTCGTTCGGCACTCAGACCCGCGTCCGGGCGCGCACCGTGATCGAAGCGTGGGCCGATCGCACAGCGGCGCTCTCAGCCCTTCCGGGCGTCGAACAGGTGTTCCCGTTCGAGAACCGAGGGGAGGCCATCGGCGTCACCCTTGCGCACCCGCACGGGCAGATCTACGCGTACCCCTACATCACCCCACGGACGATGAGCCTGCTGTCGTCGATCGACCGCGAAGGACCCGACGTATTCGCCCGGATCCTCGAGTTCGAGCGCGGCTCGGAGCGCGTCATCCTCGAAGGGGAGCACTGGACGGCGTTCGTGCCGTTCGCAGCCCGCTGGCCGCTCGAGGTGCACCTGATGCCGCACCGCCATGTGCCGGATCTCGCCTCCACCTCGACGGCCGAACGCGACGAGCTCGCGCCGCTCTACCTCCGTCTGCTTCGCGGCGTCGATGCGCTGTACGACACCCCGACCCCGTACATCGCCGCGTGGCACCAGGCGCCCGTGCACCGCGGACGCGACACCGCACGCCTGCACCTGCAGCTGACGTCCCCCCGCCGCGCCGCCGACAAGCTCAAGTACCTCGCGGGCTCGGAGGCCGCGATGGGCGCGTGGATCGGCGACATCCCTCCCGAGACCTCGGCAGAGCGGCTGCGCGAGGCTGTCGCCTCGATCGCGGAGGTGACCGAGTGACCACCACGCAGACCTGGTCGGCGCCGGGGCGTGTGAACCTCATCGGCGAGCACACCGACTACAACGACGGGTTCGTGCTGCCGTTCGCCATCCAGCATCGCACCCATGTCGAGCTGACGCCGCGCGAGGACGGGATTCTCCGGGTGGCGTCGACGTTCGACGAGGATGCCGTCGAGGTCGCCATCGCCGATCTCGACGACCTCTTCCCCGAGCGCCGGGACGAGGTCGCGGAATGGGCGCGGTATCCGCTCGGGGTGGCGTGGGCGCTGCTGCGTGCGTCGGAAACGAGACCGGATGCCGTCGCCGGCGCCGATCTGCGGTTCACGTCCGAGGTGCCCGTCGGGGCCGGACTCTCGTCGTCGGCGGCGATCGAGGGTGCCGCCGCGACGGCGCTGAACGAGACGTGGGGCCTCGGCCTCGACGATGTCGCGCTCGCGCGCGTCGGCCGGACCGCCGAGAACGACGCCGTCGGCGCCCCGACGGGGATCATGGACCAGATGGCATCGATGCTCGGGCGAGCGGATGCCGCGATCTTCCTCGACTGCCGCTCCCTCGACACGAAGGTCGTCGACCTGGGCTTCGCGGCGGCGGGTCTCGAGCTGCTCGTGATGGATACCGGCGTCAAGCACTCCCACGCCACGGGAGGCTACGGCGAGCGCCGTGCCGCCTGCGAGCGCGGTGCGGCGATCATGGGCGTGCCCGCGCTGCGCGACCTGTCGGTGGACGACCTGCCGCGCGCCGCCGAGCTCATGGATGACGTCACCTTCCGCCGCGTGCGCCACGTCGTGACCGAGAACCAGCGCGTGATCGACACCGTCCGAGTGCTCCACGACGACGGACCCACCGCGATCGGCGACCTGCTCGTCGCCTCGCACGCCTCGATGCGCGACGACTTCGAGATCTCGGTCCCCGAGCTCGACACCGCGGTCGAGGCCGCGCTGGAGGCGGGTGCCGTCGGGGCGCGCATGACGGGCGGCGGCTTCGGCGGTGCCGCGATCGCGCTCGTCGCGCACGATCGGCTGCAGCAGGTGGCGGATGCCGTCACCGCTGCGTTCGCGGCATCCGGATTCGGCGCTCCCACCCTCTTCACCGTGGTGCCCTCCGCAGGGGCCGGTCGCGACTGAAGCGCCCGACGCGTCAACCCCTGGCGCAGACGGCAGCCCCGCGCTTAGCGTCGAGGTGAGCCGTGGCGCGCGACCCCGGCCGGAAGGAATGACCGTGGCATACATCACCGTGGGAACCGAGAACTCTGCCGACATCGACCTCTACTACACCGACCAGGGATCCGGTCAGCCGGTTGTGCTGATCCATGGCTTTCCGCTGAACGGCGAGTCGTGGGGCAAGCAGCAGTCCGCCCTGCTGGATGCCGGCTACCGCGTGATCGCATACGATCGCCGCGGGTTCGGGGCGTCGTCGAAGCCGGGATCGGGCTACGAGTATGACACCTTCGCGGCGGATCTCCACGCGCTGATGGAAGACCTGGACCTGCATGACGCGGTGCTCGTCGGGTTCTCGATGGGCACCGGAGAGGTCGCACGGTACCTCTCGCGCTACGGCAGCGCCCGGGTCGCCAAGGCCGCGTTCCTCAGCTCGCTCGAGCCCTACCTGCTGAAGACGGCGGACAATCCAGGGGGCGCGGGGCCCCAGGACTTCTTCGACGGCATCGCCGCCGCGGTGCGGCAGGACCGCTACGCGTACCTCGCGGGCTTCTACAAGGACTTCTACAACCTCGACGACAACCTGGGTTCGCGAATCTCGCAGGAGGCGGTCGACGCGAGCGTGCAGGTGGGAAATCAGATGGCCAATGTGGCGATCGCCATCGCGCCGTTGACGTGGCCGACGGATTTCCGCGCCGACATCCCCGCCGTCGACGTGCCGGCGCTCATCCTCCACGGAACCGCCGACAACATCCTGCCGATCGACGCCACCGCGCGGCGATTCAAGGAGCTCCTGCCGGAAGCGACGTACGTCGAGCTCGAGGGCGCGCCGCACGGACTGCTCTGGACCCACGGCGACGAGGTGAACGAGGCCCTGCTCGCGTTCCTGCGCTCCGCATAGCGCGTTTCGCCTGGTCGCTTCGCTCCTCGCTCAACGACCGGAAACCCGCAACCCCCGGTGGGTCGACCACCGGAACCGCCACCCCCGGTCGTTGAGCGAGCGAAGCGAGACGAAACGCCCCGAACCCGGCGGGCCGTCAGCCCTGGGGAGCGTTCGCCATCGCGATCAGGCCGTCGATCATCTCGGGGTTGACGCCGCCTTCGCCACCGCTCGCAGCGGCGAACATGCCGGCGCGGCCGATCGGGAACGACTCCATCATCTTCGTCATGTCGACGCCCTCGGGCATGATGGAGGCCGCGCCTTCCATCGACCCCATCATCTGGGCGATGGCCGCCTGCACGATCGGTCCGACCACGGGGTGCGCCATCACCTCGCCGATGGACGAGGTCCGTGAGAGCTTCAGCACGATCGGATCGCCCTCGATCGGCACAGTCACCGACGAGCGGATGTCGCGGCTCGACGCGGCGACATCCACCACGTACTCGCCGCCCTCGACGACCCAGCTGTCGGTGCGGATGTCCCAGTAGGCGAGATCCTTGCGGCGGACTGTGAGGACCACCTCGCGGCTCTCGCCTGCCTCGAGCGCAACCGATGCGAAGGCCTTCAGCTCGCGCTCCGGCCGCTGCACCGTCCCACCGGGCAGCGAGGTGTACACTTCCACGACCTCGCGGCCGGCACGACCCCCGGTGTTCGACACGGTCACCCGGACGTCGACGTCGCCGTCAGCGCCGACCGCAGCAGTCGCAGAACCATACGCGAACGTCGTGTACGACAGGCCGTGGCCGAAGGGGAACGCCACGTCCATGCGACGCGCGTCGTACCAGCGGTATCCGACGAACAGGCCCTCGCCATAGCGGACGTGCGAGTACTCGCCCGGGAAGTCGAGATACGCCGGGGTGTCCTCGAGCCGGTGCGGGATGGTCTCGGTCAGCTTGCCGGAGGGGTTCACGTCGCCGTAGAGGACGTCCGCGATCGCGCCGCCGCCCGCCTGGCCCAGCAGCCACCCTTCGAGGATCGCGGGCACGCGGTCGGCGAAGGGAAGCGCCACGACTCCGCCGTTCGAGAGCACAACGACGGCGTTCGGATTGACCTCGAGCACGGCGTCGAGCAGGGCCAGCTGATCGGCCGGGAGATCGATGTCCTCGCGGTCGTAGCCCTCGGACTCGAGCCGCGCGGGCAGGCCGAGGAAGAGCACCGCCACATCGTTCGCGGCCGCGAGGGCGACAGCCTCGTCGCGCAGCCGCTCCACTTCGGCCGGCTCCGGGGCGACGGCGATCGAGAAGCCCTGCGCCTGGAACACGAAGTCCTCCCCCGCCTGCGCGACGACCTCGAGAGCGAGGTCGTCCACCCGCGTGGGATTGATCATGGACGAGCCCGCGCCCTGGAATCGCGGCTGGTCGACGAACGCGCCGATGAGCGCGACGGACCGCTGGCCCTGCAGTGGCAGGATGTCGCCGTCGTTCTTCAGCAGCACGATCGAGCGTCCGCCGGCCTCCCGCGCGAGCGCGTGGTGGGCATCGACATCCAGCGGTCCCTCGACGGAACCGGCGCCCTCCCGTGCCTTGCGCACGAGGTCGAGCACGCGTCCGGCTGCGACATCCACCACCGACTCGTCGAGCGAGCCGGCCTGCACAGCGGCGACGATCTGCGCGTCGGTGATGCCCATGGACGACGGCATCTCGAGGTCCATTCCGGCCGCGATCGAAGGCACGCGCTCGTTGACCGCGCCCCAGTCCGACACCACCAGGCCCTCGAAGCCCCACTCGTCGCGCAGCACCTTGGTGAGCAGCCACGGGTCCTCCGAGGCATAGACGCCGTTGATGCGGTTGTACGAGCACATGACGGTCCAGGGCTCAGCGTCCTCGACCACACGCTCGAAGCCGCGCAGGTAGATCTCGCGCAGCGGCCGCGGGTCGACATCCGACGAAGACCGCATGCGGTCGTTCTCCTGGTTGTTCGCGGCGAAGTGCTTGAGCGAGGTGCCGACGCCCTTCGACTGGATGCCGCGCACGATGGCCGCACCGAGCACGCCCGACACGATGGGGTCCTCGGAGAGGTACTCGAAGTTGCGGCCGCACAGCGGCGAGCGCTTGATGTTGATACCGGGTCCGAGCAGCACCGCGACGTTCTCGATCGACGTCTCGACACCGAGCGCCTGCCCGACCCGCTCGACGAGGTCGACATCCCACGACGAGCCGAGCCCCACCGCGGGCGGGAAGCAGGTCGCCGGGACGCTGTCGCCGAGCCCGAGGTGGTCGCCCCCCTCGCGCTGTTTGCGCAGGCCGTGCGGCCCGTCGGTGACCATGATGCTCGGGATGCCGAGACGCTCGATGGGCTTCGTGTACCAGAAGCTGGCGCCGCTCGTGAGCGAGGCCTTCTCTTCGAGGGTCAGGTCGGCGATCGTCGCCGGCGCGGGTGCGGTGCTCACATCAGTCATCTCATCAGCTTTCGTGTCGGGGCGGGTGGGGGTTGACAGGCGGATGCCGGGGTCCCGGCATCCGCTTGTCCGGTCAGCGGACGGCCTTGATGGGCCAGACCGCGAGGGCCCCGAGGATGCTCAGCGCGATGCCCACCGGGAACAGCGCGATGTAGCCGAAGGCCAGCACGATCGCGCCGGCGACGCCGGGAGCGAGGGTCTGCGGCAGGGTGGCCGCGATGTTGACGACACCGAGGTCCTTTGCGAAGGACTCCTTGCTCGGCAGCACCTCGCTCATGAGGGCGGTGTCGATCGACTGGAACATGCCGAAGCCGAAGCCGGCCACGATCGACATGATGAGCATCCCGGTGAACGTGGGCATGAAGATCGGGAACAGCATCGCGACCGCGACGAGCACCGACGACCCGAACACGAACGGCTTGCGACGCCCGACCTTGTCCGAGATCGGACCCGAGACCGCGATCGAGATGATGATGCCCGGAAGTCCCGCGAGGCTCAGCAGCGGGACCATGCTGGTCGCGTCGTCGCCCAGGCCGATGTAGTCCGAGAGGATGTACAGCTGGTACCCGACGACCGCGAAGTAGCCCGTGTAGAGCAGCAGCCGGCCGGTGAACGCCCAGAAGAAGTCCGGGTGCTTGACCGGGTTGACCCAGAACGTGCTGAGGAACGCCTTCAGATCGAACGGCTCGTTGACCTGGTCGAGGCTCGAGCGGTCGCGGTTGAAGACGTTGAAGAGCGCCAGTGCGACGACGGCGAAGACCGCGAGGACCGTGTAGCCGACCGGGATCATCGAGACGAACGAGGCTCCCACGACGGATCCGCCCAGTGCCCCGACCATGAGAGCGATGCCCGAGACCGCGGCGAACGTGCCGCGAGCCATGCGGGGCACCCGGTCGGGCATGATCGCCGACAGCGGTCCCTGCGCGAAGTTGTACGCGGCCTGCACGAGTGCCCAGCAGATCACGAAGCCGAGGATGGTGTGCTGGAACCCGAGCGCGATCAGCGCGGCGCCGCCGACGACCGAGCCGATGATCATCCACGGCGCACGACGGCCGAATCGCGAGCGCGTGCGGTCGGACACCTGCCCGGCGACGGGCTGCGCGATCATGGCGACGAACGCGCCGATCGTTGCCACGATGGCGAGGTTCGCGACCTTTGCCTGCGGGTCGGGGTCGAACGCTTCGATCTGCTTCGCGAGCAGAAGTCCGGGGACGGCCCCCCAGATGACGAAGATGGCGAAGTTGGCGGGGATGGCCCACCAGACGAGCTTGCGGAGCGCTCCGCGGATGTTGACGGGGCCTTCGGTGGCGCCGTCGACGAGTTCTTCGTCGGTGAGTTCTCGGGCGAGCTCGGGTGCAGCGGCAGACACAGAGGTGTTCCTTTCACACGACTATGGGTGAGCCGCGCTCGGGAGCGAGCGCAGCGGAAAAAACCTTACGACATTTGGTTTTGAGAAATCAAGCGTTGTTCGGTTTACTTCTCCTATGGCACAAAGCCGACCGGGACGCCGCGGTTCCTACGCCAAAGGCGTCGCGAAGCGCGAGGAGATCCTCGAGCGAGCCCTTGAAGTGATCGGGCGCGAGGGTTACCGCGGAGCATCCGTAAAAGTGCTGGCCGATGCGGTCGGGCTCAGTCAGGCGGGACTCCTCCACTACTTCGACAGCAAGGAAGAGCTCTTCACCGAGATCGTGCGCAAGCGCGACGAGGTCGACATGGCCCACTACGGACCTGCGGCGTTGGACGACACGACCATCGCCCAGCTGCGTGAGGGCTACGTCTCCGTCATCCGGCACAACAGCGACGTGCCCGGGCTCGTCCAGCTCTATTCGCAGATGTCGGTCGATGCGGTCGATGAGCAGCATCCCGCGCACCGCTTCTTCATCGACCGGGGCGCGAACCTCCGCGGGGTGTTCTCGGCCGTGATCGCGGCGCGACGCGGATCGGGCGAGCTGACCGAAGCCATCGACCCCGAGACCCTCGCCCGGATCTTCCAGGCCGTCGCCGACGGCCTGCAGCTGCAATGGATGCTGGAGCCCGATCTGGACATGGCCGGCATCGTGGGACAGCTCTTCGATCTGCTCACCCCCTCTGCGACAGACAGGACCACCGATGATCACAGCAACTGAGGCTCCGGTCGTGAAGATCGCGCCGGGCCGCGTCCGCGGCTTCTGGCGCGGAACTCCGGGCGACTCGGGCGCATCGGCCGCGTTCCTCGGCATCCCGTTCGCGAAGGCCCCGGTCGGCGCGCTTCGGTTCGCCGCTCCGGCTCCCCCCGACCCTTGGGACGACATCCGGGATGCCGTCGCGTACGGGGCGACGGCCCAGCGGGGCGACAAAGCCGGCACGCTGATCCCCGAGCCGTCCATCCCCGGCGAGTCGACCCTCAACGTCAACGTCTTCACGCCTGCGCCGGGAGGCACCGAGGCACGCCTGCCGGTGCTCGTCTACATCCACGGCGGCGGCTACACCGCGGGCTCCCCCGCCAGCCCGTGGTACGACGGCCGGGCGTTCAATCGCGACGGCGTCGTTACCGTGACGATCTCGTACCGGCTCGGCTTCGACGGGTTCGGCCACATCCCCGGAGCGCCATCGAACCGCGGGGTGCGCGACTGGCTCGCCGCGCTGGAGTGGGTGCGCGAGAACGTTGCTGCGTTCGGCGGGGACCCGTCACGGGTGACGATCGCGGGGCAGTCGGCCGGCGGCGGTGCAGTGCTGACGCTGCTCGGGATGCCTGCCGCCCAGGATCTGTTCCACGCGGTGTGGGCGCTCTCGGGCGCGCTCGGCGACCTTTCGCCGGAGCGTGCGCGAACTCTGTCCGCCCGCCTCGCGAACCTCGCCGGGGTGGCGCCGACGCGCGAGGGATTCGCGTCCGTCCCCGAGGAGCGGCTGCTCGAGCTGGAGGAGAAGGCCGCCTCGCCGGATGACGGCAGCCGGATCGCCGGGGTCCGCACACTCCTGGACGAAGGGCTGCCCTGGGGGCCGATGATCGACGGCGAGCTGATCTCGCGGTCGACGGCGGACTCGCTGCGCGCGGGCACCGGCGCGGACAAGCCGCTGGTGCTCGGCGCGACCGACGACGAGTTCACCATGATCACCGACGGCGCGAAGGGGAGGCTGCGCTTCATCCCCGTCGGTTACGCGCTCGGGAGGGTCGGGGTCGACCGGGCTGTCCGCAAGGCGTATCTCGCCGCGAACCGGGACCAGCGCAGGAAGGGCACAGCGGCCGTGCTCGGACGGTTCGGCACCGACCGCAGGTTCCGGGTTCCGGTGGTGCGGATCGCGCGCATCCGATCGGAGGCGAGCTCCGACTCGGTCACGTGGGCGTACCGGTTCTCGTGGATCTCGCCCACGCGCGGCTGGGCCGTCCACTGCCTGGACGTCCCGTTCTGGTTCGACTGCCTGGACGCCGAAGGCGTGACCGCCATCGCGGGCGACGCGGCACCGGCTGCCCTTGCGGCGGCGGTGCACGGTGCGGCAGCCGCTTTCGTGCGCGACGGCGACCCGGGCTGGACGCCGTGGTCGCAGGTGCTGGAGACGACCCGGGTCTTCGGCGGCGACCCCTCGACCCCAGAGGTCGTCCCCCACGGCTACGCGAGCGTCGAAGCCCTCCTGTGAGTCACGCGAGCGCGGCGATGACGCCGCGCTCGAAGAGCTCGATGCCGGAGCGGTCGTACGCGGCCTCGGGGAAGTAGTGGATGGCGTAACCGAGTCCGAGCGCCGAGCGGCGGGCGAGCCGCTCGGCGACCTGCTCGACCGTGCCGTACCCGTCGGACGAGAGGTAGTCCTGCTCGATCGCGTCGGCCCGTCGCTCGCCCACCAGCGGAAGAAGACGTGCCTTGACCACTGCCAGGCGGTCGGCCGCCTCGGCCTCGGTCGCGCCGACGATGGTGTTGAAGTTCGAGGATCGCGTGATCTCGGCGAAGTCGCGGCCGAGCGCGTCGCAGTGCCCGCGAAGTATGCCGCTCTTGTGGTCGAACTCCTCGATCGTTCCCGCGAAGTTCGTGTAGGCGCCGTACTTCGCGGCGATCCTGAGCGTCACCTTCTCGCCGGCACCGGCGATCCACATCGGGATGCCGCCATCCTGCAGCGGCAGCGGGCGCACGACCGCGCCATCGACCTGATAGTGCTCGCCGTCCAGGGTCGCCGTGCCGGTCGTCCACGCCTGGTGCATGATCTCGACGCCTTCGCGCAGTTTCGCGAGGCGCTGCGGGACGGGCGGAAAGCCATACCCGTACGCGCGCCACTCGTGCTCGTACCAGCCGCCGCCGATGCCCATCTCCACTCGGCCGCCCGAGACGATGTCGATCGTCGCGGCGACCTTGGCGAGATAGGCAGGATTGCGGTATCCCATGCACGTGCACATCTGCCCGAGGCGGATTCGGCTCGTCGCCGCCGCGAATGCGGACATGAGCGTCCAGGCCTCGTGGGTCGGCTCGTCGGTCACGACGGGGACGGTGTGGAAGTGGTCGTACACCCACAGCGACTCCCACGGCCCCTCATCCGCCATCTGGGCGAGGGTCGCCATGACCCGCCACTGGTCGACAGGGTCGATGCCGACGAGGTCGAGACGCCAGCCCTGGGGAATGAAGGTTCCGAATCGCATGGCCTCAGCTTAGGGACGATCGGTTTCCTTCCCGTCAGTCAGTCACGGTGGCGTGCGGCATCCGGGCCTTCATGACGGCGACCGCCTCCGGGTTCTCGTCGACGAGCACGGCGTCGCGTCCGAGTGCAGACGCCACGGCGCCGGTCGTGCCGCTGCCGGCGAAGAAGTCGAGCACGCGGTCGCCCGGGCGGCTCGACGCCTGGACGATCCGGCGCAGGATGCCTTCCGGCTTCTGCGTCGGGTAGCCCGTCTTCTCGCGGCCGGTGGTGGGCACGATGGTGTGCCACCAGACATCGGTGGGAAGCTTGCCGCGTTCGGCCTTCTCGGGCGTCACGAGACCCGGTGCCATGTACGGCTCGCGGTCGACGGCATCCGAGTCGAACCAGTACTTCTCGGGGTCCTTGACGTAGACCAGGATCGTGTCGTGCTTCGTCGGCCAGCGCCTGCGCGTCTTGGCGCCGTAGTCGTACGCCCAGATGAGCTCGTTGAGGAAGTGATCGCGGCCGAAGAGCGCGTCCAGCAGCACCTTCGCGTAGTGCGCTTCGCGGTAGTCGAGGTGAAGGTACAGCGTGCCGTCGTCGGCGAGCAGCCGCCAGGCTTCCTCCAGTCGCGGCTCGAGGAAGGCCCAGTAGTCGTCGAACCGGTCGTCGTAGGCACGCAGGTCGCCGCGCAGCCGCTCGTAGTCGCGACCGTGGAACCCTCGGCGGACGACGGCGGCAGCCGGCGAGCTACCTGGCGCGCTCGCCGTCTCCACCGAGCGCTCGCGCATCCGCCCGGTGTTGAACGGCGGGTCGAGGTAGACCAGCGTGAACGAGGCGTCCGCGAACCCACGGATGATCGTGAGGTTGTCGCCGTGATGGATCTCGACGGATCCGGTGACCGGCCCCGGCTCGGGAGCCGTCACGGCACGCGGCGCAGCCACGCGTCGGTCGAGAACTTCGACTCGACGAGCGCTTCGGCTTCGGCGTACTCGTCGTCGCTGATGGTGCCGGGCACGGCGCCGTAGAGGTCGGTGAACGTCTCGATGAACCGCTGGATGATGGCCTCGCGGGGAAGTCCGGTCTGCCGGCGCAGCGGGTCTACACGCTTGGCGGCCGACACGGTGCCCTTGTCGCTGAGCTTCTCGCGCCCGATCCGCAGCACCTCGGTCATCACCTGGCCGTCCATGTCGTAGCTGAGCGTCGCGTGGTGCAGGACCCCGCCGTTCGCGAGGCGCTTCTGGGCCGCCCCGCCGATCTTGCCCTGCGGCGACGCGATGTCGTTGAGCGGCTGGTAGGTCGCTTCGATCCCGAGCGAGCGCAGCGCCTGCAGCACCCAGTCGTCCAGGAACGCGTATGAGTCGGCGAACGTCATTCCCGCGACGAGGGATGCCGGCACGTAGAGCGAGTACGTCACGATCGAGTTCGCGGCCATCATCATCGCGCCGCCTCCCGAGATGCGGCGCACCACGTCGAAGCCGTGGCGTGCGGCACCCTCGGGGTCGACCTCGTTGCGCAGCGACTGGAAGGATCCGATCACGACGGCGGATTCGTCCCACTCCCAGAGCCGCAGCGTCGGCCGTCGCCGGCCATCGCCGACCCGGCCGGTCAGCACCTCATCGAGGGCGAGGTTCATGCGCGGCGAGACGGGCGGCTCGTGCACGACCTCCCAGTCGAAGTCCCGCCATCCGGGAGCCGTCACGAGAGCCCGCCGCACCGCCGTTCCCACCGCCTCGGGAGTGAAGCCGAGCAGCTGCGCGCCTTCGGGAAGCGCCGCGCGCACCGCCGTGGCGATGGCGGTGACATCCGCCTCGACGGGAAGTCCGTTCACGGCCGCGTCGATATCGGCGAGCGCCGTGTCCGGCTCGAGGAAGAAGTCTCCCGCGAGGTGGAAATCGGCGATCCGGCCGTCGCGCTCTTCGAGGTCGACGACGACCAGTTTTCCGCCGGGCACCTTGTATTCGCCGTGCATGGTCACAGCCTAGATGCGGGCCGGATCATGGTGCGGCGCGCGGCGCCCGTGGGCACCGCGCGTCAGTTCAGGACGGGGATGATCAGCCAGTGGTTGATGAGCACGATCCACACCACGAGCAGCACGAGCGAGACGATCGTCAGCGCGATCCCCGACTTGCCGCGCAGGACGAGAGCGATGATCAGCGCGATCACTGTGACGACGGCGAGCACGAGCGATCCGAACGCGATCGGGACGAACAGGGAGATGAGGAACAGACCGCCGGCGACGAGCTCGATGATGCCGACGACGGTGCCTCCCTTGCCGCGGAGGCGCAGGATGCCGTCGACGACGGCGAGGATGCCGCCGACGAGAGCGATGAGAAGGAGCCAGGAGAGAGTGATCAAGGCGGGGGGTCCTGTCGATCGGGTGGTCCGTGCGGTCCGCACGGCCGCGCCAGCCTAGCGGTGCGGCGACGCGGCGGTGGGCGACGCGCGCGCCGCGGGGCCGGGTTCGGGTTCCCAGCCCCGCGACGCACGGGGCAACGAGGGCTCAGCGCGTCTTCAGGCGCGGCCGTTGCGCGGGAGCGCTCCCAGGTGCTCGCACGTCGCCAGACTGCCGTGGGACCGCTCGCGAGTCAAGGCCCTAAATAGGACGGCATCCCGCGATGCGATCAGTCGCGCGCCGGGAACCGCTCGTCGAGCCACGCCAGCAGGTCGCCGCGCACGTCCTCCTGGACGGTCTCGTTGAAGATCTCGTGACGGGCCCCCGGGTAGACGAGCGTCGTGACATCCGTGAGCCCCGAACGCGAGCGGTAGGCGTCGGCGAGCTTGTGGACGCTCCGCGGTCCGCCCACCGGATCGTCTCTGCCGACCATCAGCAGGGCTGGGATGTCGCGGCCGAGGTTCTTGCGAGGACGCCCGATGATGCGCGCCGTGTCGATCGGGCCGAAGAGCTTCGCGAGAGGAGTCATCGTGGTGAGCGGGTCGTCGACGAACGCCTTGCCGACCTCGAGGTCGGACGAGAGCCACTCGGTCCCCATCGCGTCGGCCTGTTTCCACTTCGCGTTGAGATCGCCCGAATTGAGCGAGCCCGGGATGCGCAGCGCGGAGCCGCTCAGCACCAGCGCGTCGTACGCCTTGGGATGCTCGTTGACCAGCATCTGCGCGAGGAACGATCCCCACGAGTGGCCGAGAAGCACGAGTGGCAGGTCAGGGTTCGCGGTGCGGATCAGCTGCGTGAACTGCCACAGGGCGGCCACCGCGGCCGGCAGCCCGCCGGGGCCGAGCCGCCCGAGCTTCGCCCGGTCGCCGCCGTGCTGCCCCATGCCGGTGCGCCCATGCCCGCGGTGGTCGTCGGCGTACACCGAGTAGCCATCCGTGGCGAGAGCCTCCACGAGCGAGGAATAGCGGCCGGCGTGCTCGCCGACGCCGTGCAGCAGCTGGACGACGGCGCGCGGCGTCGTCTTCGCGGGGTGGATGTCGTAGACGATCGCGACGCCGTACGCATCGGTGTATTCGGGCATGCGGTTGAGTTTAGGGTCGCCGGATCGGCTGCGCACGACCACCAAATTTACTTAGCAAGACTAATAAGCTATGCTAAATAACCTATGAGTACCGCGATCAGCACCCCGCGCAGCGCCGAAGAGCTCTCCACGGCGGCATCCGAGCTTCGCATTGCGACCTTCCGCTTCGCGAGGCGCATGCGCACCCAGCGCGCGGTCGACTCGATGAGCGACGGCCAGTTCGCGGTTCTGGCCGGGCTCTTCGTGCACGGCTCACACACGCTCGGCGAGCTCGCCGAGCGCGAGCGGGTCTCCGCACCGTCGATGAACCGCACCGTCAACTGCCTGCAGGAGTCCGGCTTCGTCCGCCGGTCGGCTGACGAGAGCGATGGGCGAAAGGTCGTGATCTCGCTCACCGACGAAGGTCGAGCCGTCGTCGACGAGACGGCCCGGCGACGCGACGCCTGGGTCGAAGAGGCTCTGGCTGAGCTCACACCGCATGAGCGCAGGACGATGTCCGACGCCGCCAAGATCATGCAGCGGATGGTCGCGCGATGAGCGCGATGTTCCGCTCGTTCTCCGTCTTCAACTACCGCGTCTGGTTCATCGGCGCCCTCGTCTCGAACATCGGCGCCTGGATGCAGGCGACCGCCCTCAGCTGGGTGGTGCTGACCGAGCTCACCGACAACAACGCCGCGGCCATGGGCGTGACGATGGCGCTGCAGTTCGGTCCGCCGCTGGTGCTCGTCGGTGTGACGGGGTGGGTCGCGGACCGCTTCGATCGCCGCAGGCTGCTGATGCTCACGCAGGGATCCCTCATGATCCTGGGTCTCGCCATCGGCATCCTGATACTCACGGGGGTCATGACCCTTCCGCTCATGTTCGGGTTCGCCCTCGCCCTGGGCGTCGTCGCGGCATTCGACAATCCTTCGCGCCAGGCCTTCGTCTCGGACCTGGTATCACGTGAGAACGCCTCGAACGCCGTCGCGCTGAACGCGGCATCCTTCAACGGCGCACGGATGATCGGACCCGCGGTCGCCGGTCTGGTGATCGTCGCCGTCGGCACGGGGTGGGTGTTCCTGGTCAACGCCGTCACCTTCCTGGCGATGATCGCGGCGCTGGTGCTTATTCGCGGCAAGGAACTCGTGCCGCGGGCGAAGGCATCCGGAGCGGCGCGTCTCGCCGACGGATTCCGCTACGTCGGCAAGCGGCCCGACCTCATGGTGACCTTCGCGATGGTGTTCCTGGTCGGCGCCTTCGGCATGAACTTCCCGATCTACGCCTCCACGATGGCGATCGAATTCGGCCAGGATGCGGACGGTTTCGGGCTGCTCAGCTCGATTCTGGCGATCGGCTCGCTGACGGGTGCGCTGCTGGCGGCACGCCGCGACAGGGCTCGCATCCGCGTCGTCATCGCGGGGACGCTGCTGTTCGCCGTGGCGGCCACCATCTCCGCGTTCATGCCGACCTACTGGGCATATGCCGCCACGCTCATGTTCACGGGTTTCGCCGTGGTGACGATGCTCACGACGGCGAACGGCTACGTGCAGACGACGACACCGCCTGCGCTGCGCGGCCGCGTCCTCGCGCTCTACATGGCCATCCTCATGGGCGGCACCCCGGTCGGCGCGCCGATCGTGGGCTGGGTGGCGGCGCAGTACGGACCGCGCGTCGCGATCCTCGTGGGCGCGGCGGCCGCCCTCGTCGCATTCGGCATCGGCGCCACCTGGCTGATCAGCTCGGGACGCCTCCGCCGCCACGACGAGAGCCGCTTCCGGCTGACGATCGACGAGACGCGTCCGTTGGCGGTCGTGGATGCAGCTCCCGAGGACTTCAGCGACGAGGCCGCCTCGACCATGCCGATCCCGCTTCCGCAGGACGGACGACTGGCCGGCTCAGGCTCGCGCGCGAACTGAGCTGCCCTCGCTGCCCGAGCAGTGAGAGCGCGCGGTCCAAGCGGTGGGCGGTCCGGGGGATGTCGGAACCGGGCGGCAAGATTGGCAATGACAGGTCGGCTGGTCGACGTCATCCGTCAGGATTGAGCATTCCACGAGGGATCACGTCTGCGAGGGAACACAGTCTTCGCATCTATATCTGAATCTTCCTCGAGATTGTCTTGTATTGATTGATATCTGTGTGCTAGCCTGGCGATCAAGAAAACGCGCAGTGCCCATATCGCGCGACCCACCGCCACCCGCTGAGGGTGCCGTGATCCGGGAGCACCATGGGCCAGACGTCGAGTCCGCCGGACGCTCTTGCATGGGGCGAGCTCGACCAGCTCGTGACGAGGATCGTCCGAACCAGGGCTGCGATGGCCGCGCTCCAGGCGCGGGAAGCCGCGCTGCTGGCCGAAGCGACTGATCTGGCGATGGCCAGAGCCGAAGAGCGGCGCGCAATGGGCAGGCGCGGTCAGCACGATCTCGCCCTGCGCGAGGTGACCTCCGAACTGGGCGCTGCGATGAGGCTGAGCGACCGCACCGTGCAGGAGCGGATGTCGTCGGCCTCGACTCTCACCGAGTCATTCGCGGCAACGTATCTGACATTCCAGAAGGGCGGGATCGATGCCGCCCATGTCAGCGGGATCATCGACGCGGGTGGGTCCATCGGCGACGCGGAGCTGCGAGCGCAGTTCGAGCGAATCGTGCTGGAGGCGGCTCGATTCGAGACTCCACCGAGGCTCCGCGCGATCGCGCGAGTCGTTGCCGCGCGCATCGATCCCGACCTTGTCGAAGAACTGCAGCGCAACGGGTTCGCCGGCCGGTGCGTGCGAGTGACCGACCTGGGTGATGGCATGGCGCGTCTGCTCGCCGACCTCCCCGCGACCCTCGCGCATGCCATCCTCGACCGCCTGACTCAGCTGGGGCACGAAATCCTTCACGGCGATCCCGAGACGGATGCCGAAGCGTGGCCGCTCGTCGACGAGACCGACGCGGACCATATTCCCGACGGAAGCGCCACCGTCGTGACCGGTCCCCGCATCGACGCCTCAGGGGCTGCCGCCGACGCCGATGCCGGCGAGCCGACAGCGATCGCCAGTCCGCTCCCCGATCTTCGCACGCTGGACGAAGTCCGCGCCGACGTGCTCGCCGACCTCCTCCTCTGCGGAGCGCCGACGGCTCACGGCGACGGGGACGCGCTCGCGTCGATCCGCGCCCATGTCCAAGTCACCCTCCCGGTCCTCACGGCCGCCGGAGTCGACAAGGAGCCGTCACTTCTCGCCGGAGTCGGCCCGATCGATCGCGAGACAGCCCGCCTCCTCGCCGCGAACGCTCCGGGCTGGGATCGCGTCATGTACGACCCGTACTCCGGCGCTCCGCTCGCCGTGGACCGATACCGGCCGAGCAAGCAGCTGCGACGCTTCCTGCGCGTCCGCGATGAGCGCTGCCGCTTTCCCGGCTGCACCCAGCGACCGTGGCGCTGCGACCTCGATCACACGGTCGACGCCGCGTTCGGCGGAGCCACCACGGACTGCAACCTCGCGCATTTCTGCCGCAGGCACCACACCGTCAAGCACGCGACCGCCTGGCGGGTCAGACAGCTCGGCCAAGGCAGGCTGGAGTGGACGAGCCTCACCGGACGTCGCTACGTCGATCGACCGCCGGCCATCGTGCAGTTCGTTCCATCGCGCGCGTTCGACGCACCACCAGGACCGATGGCGGAGCATGTGCCGCCGTTCTGAGCCCATCACGAGCCACGCCGGAACGCCGAACTCGTCAGCGATCCTCGCGCACGCCCAGACGGACGAGGTGATCGTTCGCGAACCGCCCCTCCGGGTCGAGGCGCTCGAACACCGCCCGGGCATCGGCGAGCCGCGGGTGCACCCGCTCGATCGCGGCGCGGTCGAAACGGTGGACCTTGCCCCAGTGCGGACGCGCCTCGAACGGCGCGAGCGCCTGTTCGATGGGCGGCAGCATCGCCCAGACCCCGTCCGGGTGGTTCGCCCAGGTGAAGTGGATGATCACAGAGTCGCGCTGATATGCGGCGCTCAGCCACAGCTCGTCGGCGGCGGCCGTTCGCAGTTCGGTAACGATCAGGTGCGGCCGGATGCCGTCGCCCAGCGCCTGAACCGCGCGCAGGGCGTCCGGCGCGTGGCGCCGCTCGACGAAGTACTCCGTCTGGATCTCGTCGCCGAACGACGGCTGTGCGTCCAGCCGGAAGTGCGGCAGGCGCAGCATCCACGGACCTGGCACGCCGCCGCCCTCGGTGATGTTGTCGCCACCACCCAACGGCGCCTCCCCGGGCGCGTGGACTCCGTCGAGGATCGCATCGGGGACCCCCCCGTCATCGCTCTCGAGGTGGGTCTTCACCAATACCGGGCCGATGGACTCCGGCTCCCACCGCGAGAACACCGACACGCTGTATCCGGCGCCGGTGACCGCATCCAGATCGGCGAGAGCGGCATCCCAGGAGATTCCGGTGTACACGTCCTGCCGCAGCCGGAAGGAGGGCTGGATGTCGAGTGTCACAGCGACCGTGATTCCATAGGCGCCGAGTCCCACCACGAGAGCGTCGAAGTCCGCGTCGCCGCGGCGGATCTCGTGGACCTCGGCATCCGCGCCGACGTAGCGAAGGGCGCGCACCGACGCCGAGAGCACGGGGTTGGTGTCTCCGGAGCCGTGTGTGCCGGTGGCCGTCGCTCCGCCCACGTTGATGTGCGGGAGAGAACCCATGTTCTTGAGCGCCCAGCCGCGCTCCTCGAGCCAGACCGCGAGCTCGCCGTAGCGGATGCCGGCGGCCACCGTCACGGTGCGGTCATCCTCGTCGAGCACGAAGTCCGCCGCGAGGCCCGTGACGTCAACGAGCGTTCCGGTCGTGTCGGGAAGATCCGTGAACGAGTGGCGGGTGCCCAGCGCGCGGACGCGCCCCGGCTCGCCCAGGATCCGCCGCACATCGTCGACCGAGTTCGCGGTCACGATCCTCGGAGCGGTGTACTCGTACGTCCCTGCCCAGTTGCGCGTCATGGCCGCTCCTCGTCACTTGGTCGCTTCGGCGGCGAGGCGCTGGGATGCCGTCGCCATGTGGGTCGCCATCGCAGAAGCGGCGGCATCCTCGTCTTCATCAGTGATCGCTCGATAGACGGCATCATGCTCGGCGATCGCGATGCGCGCCTCGGCCTCGTCGTGCACGGCGCGGTCCGCATAGACCTGCAGCAGCGCACGCACCACATGGAGCAGATCGACGAGCGTCACATTGCCCGCCGCGGCGGCGAGCGCATTGTGGAAGTCGAGATCGGCGCGTGCGAAGGCTTTCAGGTTCGAGACCTCGGCTCGCATTCGATCCAGCGGACCTGCGATGGCTCTCAGGTCGGATGCCGCAGCGCGCCCCGCGGCGAGGCGGGCGACATAGATCTCCAGCCCGGAACGCAGCTCGAGCAGCTCGTCCGTGCGTTTCTCGCCGATCAGCAGACCCCAGCGGAGAGTCTGCGGCAGCAGTTCGCTCGCGGTCCCACGGAGGTACGTCCCCGAGCCCGGACGCACGTCCACGATGCCGAGGATCTCGAGAGCCGCGAGCGCCTCACGCACGGCGGACCGGCCGACCCCGAGCGTCGCGGCGAGGTGGCGCTCGGGCGGGAGACGCGTGCCCGGTGCGATCGATCCGCTCGTGAAGAGGTCCAGCAGACGGCGGGCGACCTCCGACACGGGGGTTCCGCTCGGAAGCGGATCGAGGGCCGCCGAGATCTGGGCCGAGCGGTCGTCGGGAAAGGCGGGCATGCGATCAACTTAGCGCGTCCGATCGGAATGAGGGCTTGCAATTGGTCAACCGGTTTGCCAGAATAGCCATGGCCGTCGAAGCCGACATCGGCCGAGTCAAGGATGATCCCCAGGAGGCGAGCCGCGCATGACGAGGCTTTGGAACGATCCCTCCGCTTTCGCGGACGAGATGATCGACGGGTTCGTCGCGGCGAACGGACGGTGCGTCCGGCGCGTCGCGGGCGGAGTGGTCCGCAGCACCGTGGTGCCCGATGGCCAGGTCGCCGTCGTGATCGGCGGTGGCTCGGGACACTACCCGGCCTTCGCCGGACTCGTCGGTCAGGGCCTCGCGCACGGCGCGGCGATGGGAAACCTCTTCGCATCGCCGTCGACGCAGCAGATCGTGTCGGTCGCCAAGGCGGCGGAGCACGGTGGCGGGGTGTTCTTCACGTATGGCAACTACGCCGGCGACGTGCTCAACTTCGACGCGGCCCAGGATCGGCTTCGCGCCGACGGGATCGCCTGCACGACCGTCACGGTCACCGACGACATCTCCTCGGCGACGCCGGCCGAGAAGCACAAGCGGCGCGGCATCGCGGGCGATCTGACCGTGTTCCGCATCGCCTCCGCCGCGGCGGAGGCGGGCGGCGACCTCGGCGAAGTGACGCGCGTCGCGGCGCTCGCCAACGAGCGCACCCGCTCGTTCGGGGTCGCGTTCACGGGCTGCACGCTTCCCGGAGCAGAGGCACCGCTGTTCAGCGTCCCCGAGGGCCGGATGGCGGTCGGCCTCGGCATCCATGGCGAACCCGGCATCGACGAGACCGAAATCCCCACCGCCGACGGCCTCGCCGAACTCCTCGTCTCACGACTGCTCGCCGAACTTCCCGAGGGTGTCGAGACGGCCCGCGATGCGCGAGTGGTGCCGATCCTCAACGGCCTCGGCTCGCTCAAGTACGAGGAGATGTTCGTCATCTACCGGCGGATCGCCGAGCTTCTCTCGGATGAGGGCGCTGTCATCGTCGACCCGCACGTCGGCGAGTACTGCACCAGCTTCGACATGGCCGGAACCTCGCTCACGCTGTTCTGGCTCGACGACGAGCTCGAGCGGCTGTGGCAGACGCCCGTCGACACTCCCGCCTACCGGCGTGGGACCGTCATCGCCGCGGCACGTGATGATGCCACCTCGTCCGCGGAGGCGATCGCCGACATCCCGACCGCCGGCGACGGATCGCGCGCCGCGGCCTCGCTTGCCGCCCTCGTCGTATCGGTGACAGCCGAGACGATCGACACGCACGTCGATGAGCTCGGGCGCCTCGACCAGATCGCCGGCGACGGCGACCACGGCATCGGCATGCAGCGCGGCGCCCGTGCCGCCCGTGCCGCCGCGGAGAGCGCCGCCGACCGCGGTGCCGGCGCCGGCACCGTGCTCGTGCACGCGGCCGATGCCTGGTCCGACCGCGCCGGCGGGACGTCCGGCGCGCTATGGGGCGTCATCCTGCGCTCCATCGGAGAGACGATCGGCGACGAGGATCGCCCGGACGCGAAATCCGTCGCCGCCGGAGTGGCCGCCGCGTCCCGAGGTGTCATGGCGTACGGGAAGGCCGAGGTCGGGGACAAGACGATGGTCGACGCTCTTGTGCCGTTCAGCGCCGAGCTGACCCGCGGAGTGGAGACGGGCGAGCCGCTGTCCGCGGCATGGGCCGGGGCAGCGGATGCCGCGACCCGCGCCGCGGCCGCCACCGCCGACCTCCTCCCCCGCATGGGCCGTGCCCGCCCGCACGCCGAGAAGAGCCTCGGCACCCCTGATCCCGGCGCGCACTCGCTCGCCCTCATCGCCACCGCCATCGGCACGCTTCTCGCCGATGCGCCGGACGAAAGGAACTGACATGCCCGAACTCCCCGAACGGCTCCGCATCGTCGTGGGCTGCGACGACGCCGGCTTCGACTACAAGGAGATCCTCAAGCGCGACCTCGAGCAGAATCCCGGCGTCGCGTCGGTGGTGGATGTCGGAGTCGACGCCGAGGGCCACACGTCCTACCCCCGCATCGCGGTGGCGGCGGCCGAGCTCGTCGCGAAGGGCGAGGCCGACCGCGCCCTGCTCGTCTGCGGCACGGGGCTCGGCGTCGCCATCGCGGCGAACAAGGTGTCCGGCATCCGCGCCGTCACCGCGCACGACAGCTACTCGGTCGAGCGCAGCGTGCTGTCCAACAACGCGCAGGTGCTCACCATGGGTCAGCGCGTCGTCGGGCTCGAACTCGCCCGCCGACTCGCCCGGGAGTGGCTGACCTACCGCTTCGATCCGGAATCCGCCTCCGCCGACAAGGTCGCCGCCATCGACGAGTACGAGCAGACCGGCAGCTGCTGATGACCGCGCGCGCAACCGTCGGCGTCAGCCTCAAGATGTACTTCGGGCATCGTGAGGCTCGCACGTGGTTCGCGCGCGTCGCGGAGATCGCTGGGCGGCACTCTGCGATCGTCGACGGGAGCGTGGAGTTCTTCGTCATCCCGACCTACCTGCAGATCGGCGCGGCGCTCGAGGCGTTCGACGGCACGCGCACGATCGTCGGCGCGCAGGATGCGGCATCCGAGGACTTCGGACCCTTCACCGGCGAGGTCAGCCCCGCGGAGCTCGCCGAGGTGGGGGTCGGCGTCGTCGAGATCGGCCACGCCGAGCGTCGCCGCCTGTTCGCCGAGACCGACGAGGTCGTCCGCGCGAAGACCGCCGCCGTCCTCCGCAACGGCCTTCGCCCGGTGCTGTGCATCGGCGAGGAGGACCAGCTCGCAGCCGACGACGCCGCGACCCGGACCGTGGCACAGCTGCGCGACGCCCTGGACGGGGCGCCCGACGGTCCGCTGATCGTGGCCTACGAGCCGGTCTGGGCGATCGGCGCGCCCGAACCGGCGCCCGCCGCCCACATCGCGACCGTGGCCCGGGCCCTGCGCGACGCCGTCGCGGATCGTCCGGGCACGTTCGTCATCTACGGCGGGTCCGCCGGCCCCGGCCTGCTGACCGCGGTGGGAGATGCCGTGGACGGCCTCTTCCTCGGACGCTTCGCCCACGACGTCGGCAACCTCGTCGCGGTGCTGGATGAAGCCGCCGAGCATGCGAGGTCCCGGACGTCGGAGGCGACCACGTGATCGGCCTCGGCACCTACGCCTACTTCTGGCGCCACTCCGACCGCGTCGACCAGCCGATGTCGCTGATCGACGCCTTCCGCGACACGCGCGCTCTGGGCGTCGAGCTCTTCCAGATCTGCGACTATGCGCCCCTTCTGACCATGAGCGCCGGCGAGACCGCCGAGGCGGCCGCGGTCGCCCGCGACCTCGGCCTCGTCATCCAGCTCGGCACCAAGGGGGTGATGCCCGATCACCTCGATACCGTCCTGCGGCGCGCCGCCGTCTTCGAGGCCCGCCTTGTCCGCAGCATGCTGTACGCGCCCGAGTCGCGGCCGTCCCTCCCCGAGGCCGAGCGGATGCTGCGCACGGCCCTGCGCGCGTACGAGAGCGCCGGCGTCACCCTGGCTCTCGAGACGTACGAGCAGGTGGCGACCGATGACCTCGTCGGTCTCATCGAGCAGATCGGATCCGACCACCTCGGCATCTGCCTCGATCCCGCCAACGTCGTCGCACGGCTCGAGACCCCGCGTGCGGCCGTGGAGCGGTGCGCACCCGTCACCAGGAACGTGCATGTGAAGGACTTCGCGTTCGCGCGCCAGGACGGCTGGGTGGGATTCACTTACAGCGGCGCACCGATGGGCACCGGGCTGCACGACTACCCCCACCTGGTCGAGACGGTCCGCCCCCGCGAACGCGGCATCGACGAGATCGTCGAGCACTGGCTGCCCTGGCAGGGCGACCCCGAAACCACTGTCCGAACCGAGCGGGATTGGACCCGCACCACCCTCGAATACCTCAGGAGCACGACATGAGCATCACCACCGACCCCTCGACAGGCTCAGGGACCTACACGATCGCCGTCCTCGGCGCCGGCGGCAAGATGGGAATGCGTGTCTCGAACAACCTTGCGCGGACGCCGCACACCGTCTTCTACGTCGAGAACTCGCCCGCCGGCCAGGAGCGCACGCGCGAGGCCGGCCGCGAGGTCACCGAGCTGGCGGATGCCGTCGCCGACGCCGACATCGTCGTCTTCGCCGTCCCCGACCTGGCCCTCGGCCCCGTCACCGCCCAGGTGGTGCCGCAGATGAAGCCCCGCTCGATCGTGCTGACGCTGGATCCCGCCGCCGCGTACGCCGGACTCCTCACGACCCGCGAGGACGTCATCCAGGCCGTCGCCCACCCGTGCCACCCGTCGATCTTCCTGCAGCGGCAGACCCCCGAAGAGTGGGCCGACACGTTCGGCGGCATCGCCGCCCCCCAGGACGCGATCGCCGCGATCGAATCCGAGGATGCCGCGAAGCAGGCGATCGTCGAGGCCACCGTCCGCGCCATCTACGCGCCGATCATCGACGTGCACTGGGTCACGATCAAGCAGCTCGCCCAGCTCGAGCCGACGCTCGTCGAGACCGTCGCGTGCATGATCGGCGCCCTCCTCAACGAGGCTCTCTCCGAGGCCGTGAACACCATGGGCGTCCCCGAGGCGGCGGCCCGCAGCATCCTGTACGGTCACACCCAGGTCGCGCTCGCGAATGGGCTCCGCGGTGACAACCCGTTCAGCGACGCGTGCCTGATCGCGATGGACTACGGGCGCGAGAGCATCATCAAAGAGGACTGGAAGAAGATCTTCCGCGACGACGAGCTCGACAAGAACCTCGCGCGGATGCTCCACCTCGACCACATCGAGCGCTGAGAGGGCGACATGACACGGCTCGAAGGAAAGACCGCGCTCGTCACGGGCGCCGGGACGGGCATCGGACTCGCGGTCGCGGAGCGCTTCGCCCGAGAGGGGGCGCGTGTCGTCATCGCCGACAGAGACGCGGATGCCGCGTCCCTCGCGGTCGCGACCATCGGCGATGCGGCACGCGCAGCGGTGCTCGACATCTCGGACGAGCAGTCGGTGGCGACCGCGTTCGCCGACCTCGAGGCGGCGGGGTGGGCGCCGGATGTCGTCGTCGCGAACGCGGGAGTGCAGCTGTTCGGGCACGACGCGAAGGTCGCGGACCTCGATCTCGAGGTGTGGCGGCGGACGATCGACATCAACCTCACCGGCACGTTCCTCACGGTGAAGCACGCCGTGCGGTCGATGCTGTCGCGGGAAGACGGACGCAGCGGCGGATCCATCATCCTGACGGGCAGCCCGACCGGACTGAACGGAGAAGGCCACGACTTCACGGCCTACAGCGCGTCCAAGGCCGGCATCCACGGCCTCGCGCGCACGGTCGCTGCCGCCTACGCCGACCGGAACATCCGGGTCAACACCGTCGTTCCCGGGTACACCGAGACGACGCTCGTCACGGCGATCTCCTCCGATCCCGAGGCTCGCGCGGCAATCGTCGGGCGCATCCCGCTCGGCCGCGCCGGCAGTCCCGCCGACGTCGAGGGGATCATGGTGTACCTCGCGAGCGACGACGGAGCCTTCGCCACCGGCGCGCTGTTCGCCGTCGACGGCGGGATGACGACCCTCTGACATGCCCGATACGCCTTCCGCACCGTCGACGTGGTGGGGTCCACCGCATCCGGTGTGGCGCAGCGGAGCATGGAGCCTCGAGCGTCGCGGAGACGAATTCGCGGACATCTCGTTCGAGGGCAGGCTGGTGGCACGCAGTGTTCGCGCCGTCGTCCGAGATCGCAACTGGGACACCGCACCGCTCTTCGTCGACCACGTGCGCGAGACCGATGCCACGCTGACGCTTCACGTGCGCTCGCACGACCTAGGATCGAGCTTTCGAGGGGTCGTGCGAGTCGAAGCCCGCGCGAGAAGCCTCGTCGTGTTCACCGACCTGGAATCCGAGACCGGCTTCGCGACGAATCGAACCGGACTCGTCGTGCTGCACCCCCCTTTCGTCGCTGGTGCGACCCTTCGCGTCACGCACTCCGACGGCTCGGTCGAGCAGACCGCGTTCCCCACCGCGATCAGCCCGCACCAGCCGGTCTTCGACATCGCCGCCCTCGGCTGGCATGCGAATGGCCTCGAAGTGTCGGTCGCCTTCGACGGCGATGTCTTCGAGATGGAGGATCAGCGCAACTGGACCGACGCGTCGTTCAAGACCTACAGTCGTCCCCTCGCGCTGCCCTTCCCGTACCCGGTGCCCGCGGGTGGGCGCGTCGCGCAGACGGCGACCTTCCGCGCTCGCTTCAGTGAGTCCGCCGCTGCCGAACCACGTGCCACGAGCGATCGCATCGTGCTGCACACCGGAGGAGCGTTCCCCGCGATCGGACTCGGCGCGTCTACCGCGCCCGAGCCTGCGCCCGAAGCACCATCGGTCGGCGACTTCGTGCAGGTCGAGCTCGATCTCGCGAGCTCGAACTGGCGCGCGGCGCTCGCCCGTGCGGCCCGCAGCGCGAAGCCCCTCGATGTGCGGTTCCTGCTCGACCCGGACCGAGCTGCCGCGCTCGCCGATGGCGTCGAGGCGCTCCGCGGAGTCCGTGTCATCCGCGCCGCCGCGTTCCATCAGGTGGGCGAGGCACGGCATGTCTCCGATCGCACGGCTGTCGCCGCGCTGCGCGCAGGACTCGCCGCCGCGGGCATCGACATCCCCGTCGTCGGCGGCGCACGTTCCCACTTCACCGAGCTCAACCGCGAGCGGCACCGCATTCCGGGCGATCTCGACGGGACGACCGTCACCGTCACGCCGCTCTTCCACGCGCTCGGCACCGAACAGCTGGTGGAGTCGGTCGCAATGCAGCGGCTGGTCGCGCAGCAGACGGTGACGGATGCCGGCGGCGCCGACGTGCACGTCGGCCCGGTCGTGCTCCGACCACGGTTCAACGATGTCGCCACTGCGTCGCAGCCCGGCCCGAAGCTCGAGGACCTCTCCGAGGGCTACGGCGCCCAGTTCACCGGGGCAGTCGATTCCCGCCAGACATCGGACGAGCTGGCCGCCTGGACGGTCGCGAGCGCGGCCGCACTGGCGGTTCCGGGGGTCGCGAGCCTGGCGTTCTTCGAAGAGTGGGGGCCTCGCGGCATCCGCTCCGCGTCGGGGGATCCGTTCCCGGTACTCGAAGCGATCTCGGCCCTGACCGCACTGGAGGGCGACCTGCTGTGGGCTGACAGTCCCGACGGGGAGCTGTGGGCCATCGGCGCGCACTCGGCCGCCGGCAGCCGAGTCCTCGTCGCGAACATCGGCCGCGGCGAGCGCGAGGTGGCTGTGACCACCCCCCACGGCGAGGTCGCGGCATCCGTGGCGCCTGGAGCTTTCGTACGACTCGTCCCCACCCGACCCCTGAACACCGAGGAACGATCATGACCGAGCGCTGGATGCGCCTACTGCAGGACTTCGTGCGCGACCACTCCGCCGAGATGATGCGGGAGCCCTCGGGCATCCTGACGCATCCCTACACGGTCCCGAGTGCGCCCGACTCGCCCTACTACTCGACGACGCTGTGGGACTGGGACTCGTGGTTCGTCAGCGTCGTACTGGGGCAGGTGGAGGCCGACACCGGTGAGCCCGGGCGTTTCGCCGCATACGAGGAGGGTGTGATCCGCAACTTCCTCGCGCACACCGACGCGGACGGCGTCATGCCCATTCTGCTGAAGCCGGACGGTCCGATGCTGCACGGCGACCCGAGTCGCGCCGGCGGGTTCTCGCAGAACATGCACAAACCCGTGATCGCGCAGCAGGCAGCGCTGCTCACGCGGCGCAAGGGCAGCGCCGAGTGGATCCGCGACGACCTGCCCGTCATCGAGCGCTTCCTCGAGCGTTATCTCGAGAGCCACGTGGATGCCGCGACGGGCCTCGCCTATTGGCAGACGGACTTCGCGGTCGGCGTCGACAATGATCCCTCGGTGTTCTACCGCCCGGATCGGAGCTGCGCCTCGATCTACCTCAATTCGCTGCTGTACCGCGAGCTGCTCGCGTACGGGTCGCTGCTCGAGGACTCCGGTCGCGCATCCGAGGCGAATCGATGGCGAGGTCGCGCCGAAGATCTCGCCGACGCGGTGCGCGAGCACCTCTGGGACGAACGCGACGGCACGTTCTACAGCGCCGACCTTGCGCTGCGCGCGATCGACGAGGAGGACTGGCTGCACAGCGGTGCACCCCGCACTTGGTCGTCGCTGCTGCTCCGTGTCGACAACTGGTCGAGCTTCCTTGCGCTGTGGGCCGGGATCGCGACTGCGGAACAGGCCGAGCGGATGCGAGAGCGGTATCTCGATCGCCGCACGTTCCGCGCAGACTACGGGGTGCGGACGCTCTCGAAGCTCGAGAAGCAGTACAGCCTGCGCGCCTCCAACAATCCGTCGAACTGGCTCGGCCCGGTGTGGGGCGTGAGCAACTACCTCGTCTTCCGCGGCCTCGACAAGTACGGCTTCGCCGATGACGCCCGGGAGCTGGCCGAGGAGACCGTCGCCCTGTTCGGCCGTGACCTCGACGCGACCGGTGCGCTCCACGAGTTCTACCATCCCGACACGGGGGAGCCCATCATGACCAAGGGGTTCCAGAACTGGAACTTCCTCGTGCTGAACCTCATCGCGTATCTGGAGGGCCGGCCGATGGTCACCGAATTCTGAGGCGGTGCACCCGCGCGCCCGGTTCGTTCAGTGGGGTGCGGCAGGCGCCCATCCTTCGCCGCATGCTCCCCCATCGACCGACTCGGCGATCATGACCTCGCTGCCATCGAGGCGCAGGAGCGGGTTGTAGAACCTCGCGATCTCGGTGCTGTCGACCGGAACGTAGTGGAGGATCAGCGACCGACGGAAGCGGTCCGCCGATCTGTTCGGTCCCGAGCCATGGACCAGGCTGCCGTGGAAGAAGAGCACGTCCCCGGCGGCGAGCTCGGTCTGCACCGTCGACATGCCCTCGGGGAGCGTGATCGCGGTGCTCGTGAACGACTCCTCGGGGTCGGCTTCATCCGGGCACACGATCTCGTAGCGGTGCGAATCCGGAACGATCCTCAGCCCGCCGTTCTCCGCGTCGCAGTCGTCGATCGCGATCCACGCGGCGATGCAGGTCTCGGGATGTGCCTGCAGGAAGATGTTGTCCTGGTGCAGGGCCTGGCCGCGCGCGGTCGGCGGTTTGAAATAGAACATCGACTGGGCGGCATGCACGGGCCCCATGATCTCGGTCACCGGCCCGACGATGCGGGAATCGAGCATCCAGTGCCGGGCGAGACGGCCGACCGCGAGGTCGGTGCGGCGATGCGGATGAACGAACCGCGGATACCGGGCCAGCACGTCATCCGGAGACAGGCTGTCCGCGTATCCCACCGTGCGATCCCTCTCGACCTGCTCCATGAAGACGTCGCGGATCTCCGCGACCTCTTCTGGGGTCAGCAGGCCCTTCGCCTGCACGACACCGTGCTCTTCGAAGTCGCGGGACAGGGGCGGGGCGGAGGCGTTCGCGATGGACATGAGGCGACTCTGGTCTGCGAAAGGTCCGAATGCCATGGCATGATCAGGCGATGATATGGATCATCCTGCTGTGACCGACCCACCGGTGCTCCGCCGGGAGGCGCCGCATCCGCATGTCGTGCGCGTCGTGGCGGGCGAGTTCACGGACGGCCCCGAGTACGCAACGTGGCGAGAGCACGGAACGTCGGACTGGCTGCTCATCTACACCGTCGGCGGGTCTGGCCGCGTCGCCGGAACGGCGGGCGATGTCATCACCGTCGCCGGCGACGCCGTCCTCATGCGTCCTCAGCAGCGTCACGACTACGGCACGTTCGCGCGTTCATGGTCCCTCGCGTTCGCGCACTTCCATCCGCGGACGGAGTGGGCGCCGCTCCTGGACTGGCCCGGACAGGCGGGAGGAGTCGGCATCCTGCATGTTCCCGGCGAAGTGCGCCACCGGGTCCTCGGCGCGCTCCGCTCCTGCGCCCGATCCTCGATCGGCTCTCTCGCGCAGTCCGAGCTGTTCGCCGTGAACGCGCTCGAGTCGGCCCTGCTGTGGCTGGACACCCAGAACCCGCTGCGCGGTCGCATGGACGAGAGGCTTCTTCGGGTGATGGAGCACATCGGCACCGACCTGGCCGGCGACCTCGACATCAACGCGCTCGCGCGCGTCGCCACCCTCTCGCCGTCACGGCTGACCCATCTGTTCACGGCCACCCTCGGCATCCCGCCGCAGCGCTACGTGGAACGCGAACGCCTGACGCGGGCCGCGCAGCTGCTGGACTCCACCGATCGTGCGGTGAGCGAGATCGCTCGGGATGTCGGGTGGGCCGATCCGCTCTACTTCTCTCGTCGCTTCTCGCACCTGCACGGACTCAGCCCGACGGCGTACCGGCGACGCTCGGCGACCCCTCCGGGATGAGACGCATCCGCGCGACGGGATCGCCGCGAGTCAACCCGCCGTCGATGCACGCACGACGAGTTCGGGCTGGAAGACCACCTGCTCTGCGGGTCGCTCGCCGTCGTCGGTCTCGGCCACCAGCATCCGCAGCGCGGTCTCCCCCATGAGCAGGCTGGGCTGCCGAACCGATGACAGCGGCACCACCGCGGCCGCCGCGAAGTCGATGTCGTCGAATCCGATGAGCGCCACGTCATCGGGGACGCGGATGCCGTGGGACGCGAGCGACTGCAGCACGCCGAGAGCCACGAGATCGTTCGCGCAGAACACCGCGTCAGGGCGGTGCGAGGGCGGCCGGGACGCGATCTCATGGCCGGCGGCCCGACCATCCTCGACCTGCGAAGCGCGAGCCGGCAGGATCTCGAGGGACGCGGCGCCGGTCTCATCGACCGCGCGGCGAGCGCCGCGTCGACGATCGTCGATCTGACGCATGTCGATCGGTCCCCCGGTGTACAGGATCCGGCGGCGACCGATGTCGAGAAGGTGGCGTGCCGCGAGATAGCCGCCGTTCTCGTCGTCCACCGAGACCGAGCTGAAGAGCTCATCCTCGCTGCGCCGGTCGACCAGCACCGACGGTATGCCGCGATCCCGCAGTTCCCGCAGTCGCGCGCCGGCCTGCTGATAAGGGGAGATCAGGATGCCGCGCACCCGCTGCTGTTCGAACAGCGCGAGATATCGTGATTCGCGCGCGATGTCTTCGTCGCTGTTCGCCAGAAGCACCGACAGCCCGTGCCGATCGGCCTCGCGCTCTGCCCCGCGGGCGAGCTCGGTGAAGAACGGGTTGCGCACATCGAGGACCACGAGTCCGACGGTCCTGCTGCGCCCCGCGCGCAGCTGGCGTGCAGCGTCGTTGCGTACGTAGCCGAGGTCGGCGATGGCCGCGCGCACGCGACTCGCGGCATCGGGAGAGACTCGCTCGTTGTGGTTGAGCACGTTCGAGACGGTGCCGACGGATACACCTGCGCGCTCGGCGACATCACGGATGTTGGCCGTCATCGGCCCGCGAATCCGAGAGTGCTCGCCCGCACGACCAGCTCGGGCTTGAACACGCGGTGTGGATCGGCGATCGACTTGCGCTCCATCACGTCGAAGAGCAGATCGACGACGGCGACGCCGAAACCGTCGTGGCGACCCTTGACGGTCGTCAGCGGGATGAGAGATGCCTCAGCGAACTCGTTGTCGTCGTAGCCTGCCAGCGCGATCTCTTCGGGCACGCGCAGGCCAGCGGCCGAAAGCGTCTGAAGGATTCCGAGAGCGAGCAGGTCGTTCACCGCGAAGATGCCCTCCGGTCGGACCTCGGGCGATCGGCGGAGGATCGCGGCGGCTACCTCGCGTCCACCCCGAATCGTGCGATCAGGGGCGTTGATGACCTCGAGCGTCGCGCTCCCGCTCTCACCCGCCGCCTCACTCGCACCTGCGAGGCGATCCGCCACCTGCGGGATCCCGAGTGGACCTCCGACGAACGCGAGCCGGCGGCATCCCACGCTGAGCAGGTGCTCGATCGTCTGCCGACCGCCGCTGACATCGTCGAGCGAGACGGATGCCTGATCCGGCGAACGCGCCGCCTGTCCCACCAGGACCGAGGGGGTCCCCCGGCCGCGCACGGCTGCGAGGCGATCTTCGATCGGCAGGTGCGACGACACGATGAGCCCGCGCACCTGCTGCTGCTCGAAGACACGGAGGTACGCGTCCTCGCGCTCGCGGCTGCGATGGGAGTTGGCCAGGAAGACGCTCACGCCGAGATCGGATGCGCGTCGCTCGACGCTCTCGGCGATCTCGGCGAAGTGAGGGTTGCTCACATCGGGCGCGATGTAGCCGATGACGGTGCTGACACCCAGCCGAAGCTGGCGCCCGGCGTTGCTCGGCACGAAGCCGAGGCCGTCGATCGCGGTCTGGATACGCTCCGCCTTCTCGATCGAGACCTTGTCGGGGTGATTGAGGTAATGCGAGACCGTGCCGATGGCGACGCCGGCGTGCGCGGCGACTTCGCGAATGCCGACTCTCGCCATCCCTGCCTCCTCGCAAGCTGCATCGCATTGAACATGACTGTAGCCCAGCCTGCGTCCGCCGTCGGCTCATCGGAACGTTTCAACCGACCGAGGCTGCGTGGACGTCGGCCGCGACACACCGTTACCGATTTGTGACGTTTCAAGGTTTGGATGCCGCAACCCGCTTGTTGTCCCCACTGGCGCAGAGCCTTGATGATACAGCGCGCGAGACTGGTTATCGAGGTGTCTTGACAGCGCCGGAGGGTCTGACCTAGCATCGCGATTGAAACGTCTCAATGGAGGCGCCCACTTTTCAAGGAGGAAATGTGTCCACAGCACACCACCGGCGTCTTCGGAAGCCGTTCATCGGAGCGGCGCTCATCGGCGTCGGCATGCTCGTGCTCGCGGCCTGTTCGGGCGGCGGCGGCGGAGGCGGAGGCGCAACCAGCGAGCCGACCAAGTTCGAGTTCCTGAAGAACGCCGAGAACACCACGACGGAGCCGATTCTCCAGGCACTCGCCACGGGCGCGTGCAAGGCCGAGAACACGGCCCTGCCGCTCGAGGTCAGCTCCATCCCGCAGGCCGACCTCGACGCGAAGGTCGCTCTCCTCGCCAGCCAGGACGGACTCCCGCCGATGTTCTCGGCCGGCGGCAACCCCGCCGAGGGAGCCAAGCTCAACAAGGCGGGCTACCTGCTCGACTTCGACAAGGCCCTGACCGACCTCGGCGTCCGCGACAAGGTCTCGGAGGGTGCCGTCTCGACGATCAAGAAGCTGTACGGCGGCTCGTTCGACATGCTGCCTTACCAGTACAACATCGAGGGCATCTTCTACAACAAGAAGATCTTCGCCGACAACGGCTGGGCGGTTCCGGCGACCTGGGACGACCTGCTGGCCCTCGCAGCGAAGGCCAAGGCTGCCGGCCTCACGGCGTTCTCCGCATCGGGCGAGCAGGGCTGGCCCCTCACCCGGCTGGTGAGCGGATACCTGTTCCGCACCCTCGGCCCCGACGCGCTGCGTGAGGTGGCCGACGGCAAGGCCAAGCTCACCGACCCCGACTATGTCGCGGCCGCGAAGCAGATCGCCGACCTCGGCGCCAAGGGCTACTTCGGAAGCAACGTGGCATCCCTCGACTACGACGCAGCCACGAACGAGTTCCTCACGGGCAAGGCCGCCATGATCTACATGGGCAGCTGGCTGCTGGGCAACATCAACAGCGATACCGACGCGATCGGAGCCGACAATGTCGGATTCTTCCCGTTCCCCGCAGTCTCGGGTGGCAAGGGCTCGATCGACCAGTACCCCGCCAACGTCGGTCTCCCCGCCACTTTCGGCGCGTCGACCTATTCGCCGAAGGTCGCGGACTGGCTGAAGTGCATCACGACGAACTACGGCAACGAGGCCCTCAAGCAGGGCCAGATCACCGGTTTCGTCGCGGATGACACCAGCATTTCGCTGCCCGCCATCTCGACCACGATCAAGCAGACCATCGATTCGTCGAAGGACAGCGTGCTGTGGTTCGAGGCCCTGTTCAACGCCAAGGCGAGCTCCATCTCGTCGACGAACGCGGCGCTTCTGGTGACCGGCCAGATGTCCCCCGAGGACTTCATGAAGTCCGTTCAGGACGCGCTCGACGCAGGCTGACCCGCGGACGCCCCGGCGCGTCTGAACGCCAGACGCGCCGGGGCGTCACTCTGTAATCCGGGCCACCCGCCCTCGGCTCCCATCGAAAGGCCGCCACATGAAATCCGTCCTCGGCGACCGCAAGGCGATCGCGCTGCTGCTGACCCCGGCCCTGCTGCTCTACACCCTGATCATCCTCGTGCCGGTGCTCTGGTCGCTCGGACTCACGTTCTTCAAGGGCGACCCGCTCAGCGGCTTCGAGTTCAACGGCCTCGGCAACTTCAAGACGCTGTTCACCGACCCCGCTGTCGGGGACGCATTCTGGTTCACCGTCAAGTACGCCGTGATCATGACCCTCTTCCAGGTCGTGCTCGGGTACGGTCTGGCTCTGCTGTACCACTTCGTGCTGCGCAAGTCGTCCGTCCTCGTGCGCACGCTCGTCTTCTTCCCCGTCGTGCTTCCGACCGTCGCGATCAGCCTGCTGTATCAGAAGCTCTTCCAATCCGCCCCCGACAACGGCCTCGTCAACGAGCTGCTCGTCAACGTCGGACTCGGGTCCGTCGACTGGCTGGGCGCAGGCACCACCGCCTTCATCGTCATCGTCATCATGGACGTGTGGCGGTCGGTCGGCTTCTACGCCGTGCTGATCTTCTCGGGGCTGCTCGACATCCCCGACGACATCATCGAGTCGGCGCGCATCGACGGCGCGAAGTCGTGGAGCCTCTTCCGGCACATCGTGCTCCCGCTGTCGCTGCCGATCCTGTTCGCGTCGTTCATCTTCAGCATCAACGGCACGATCAAGGTGTTCGACTCCGTCTTCGCGTTGACCGCCGGCGGTCCCGGAAACTCCACCACCCCGCTGACGCTGTACATGTACCGCACGGCGTTCCAGTTCAGCGACTACGGGTACGGGTCGACGATCGCGCTGCTGCTGACCGTGATGTGTCTTGCAGTCACCCTCGTCATCTTCCGTTCGTCACGTCGCGACCTCAGCGTCTGAAAGGCAACGTCATGACCACGACTGCACTCGACGTCACCGAGGTCCACTCGGTGCAGGCGCCCGTCCAGCACGGCGGTGGAGCAGGAGCGAACGTCCTGCGCATCCTCCGCCGGATCCCGGTGTGGATCACGATCATCTTCCTCATCGTGGTGAGCGCGTACCCGCTGTTCTGGATGTTCATCAACTCGCTGAAATCCAACTCCGAGTTCCTGGGCAGCCCCTCGTACGCGCTCCCCAAGGTGTGGGAGTGGAGCAACTACGGCGAGGCGTGGGTGACAGGAAACCTCGCCACCACGATCTCGAACTCGATCATCGTGACAATGCCCTCGCTCGCCCTCATCGTGCTGCTGGGCACCGCAGCCGGGTTCGCGCTGGAGGTCCTCGTCTTCAAGGGCCGCGCGCTCATCCTGCTCCTGTTCCTGGCCGGGATCATGATCCCCGGGCAGATGATCGTGCTCCCTCTGTTCACCGCGTTCTTCCGCATCGGGATCACCGGAACGTACCTGCCCCTGATCCTCATCTACACGGCCGCGGGGCTGCCGCTGACGGTGTTCATGATGGCCACGTACTTTCGCGCCATCCCTCGCGAGATCTTCGAGGCGTCGACGCTTGACGGCGCCTCGATGCTGCGGGCGTTCTTCTCCATCGGCATGCCGATGATGCGCAACGCGATCGTGACCGTCGCGATCGTGCAGTTCTTCCTCATCTGGAATGATCTGCTCATCGCGCTGATCTTCGCCGGAAAGCGGAGTCTCAACACCATCCAGGTCGGTCTGCTCAACTTCTCCGGCGAGTACGGGGCGATCAACTACGGACCGCTCTTCGCCGCGATCTGCATCACCGTCTTCGGCATCTTCATCCTCTACCTGTTCCTGAACCAGCAGATCATGAAGGGGCTCGCCGCCGGCGCGGTGAAGGGCTGACCGACGTGGTCGCAACTGGACGGCGGCCGTCAGCGCCAATCGTGGCGGGCGGTGAAGCCCAGGTGCTCCTCGATCTTGCGAGCCGACACGAGCGACTCGAACTCGCCCAGGTCGTCGGCGACCGGCGTGCCGGGAAACCAGCGCTCGGCGAGTTCTCGCGAGGGGATCGAGGATCCCGAGGTCGGAGCCACGACGTTGTACACCTCGAACCCGGGGCGCGCGACTTCGAGGGCGAGCGCCACCGCTTCGGCGCCGTCCCGCGCGTCGATCCACGTGCCGATCAGGTCGCGGCGATAGCCGGGGTCGTCAGCCCGATCGAACGTGTCGTACTCGGTCTCGTCGACGACGTTCGTGAAGCGCAGCGCGGTGATCGAGAGATCGTCGGACCACCCGGCGAGCTGGGCGGCGATCGCCTCCTCGGCGACCTTGCCGAGGCCGTACGTGTTGAAGGCGGCGGTGTACGTCTCGTCGACGGGGAGCGCCGGCGGCGCCTTCTCGAACGGGAAGCCCATCGCGGTGATGCTCGAGGCCATGACGATGGTGCGGATGCCGGCTCGGTGGGCGCCGAAGAGCACGTTGAACGACACCGTCATGTTGTTGATGAAAGTCGCCGCGTCGGGGATGAGGCCGTTCACGGGGATCGCCGCCAGATGCACGAGGGCATCGAGTCCCTCGTGGCGGGCGGTCACGCCGAGGAGTGCGTCGAGGATCTGGCCGTAGTCGGTGAGCTCGACTCGCGTGAAGCCTCCGCCGGGCGGTCCGACAAGGTCGAAGCCGATGACTTCGTGTCCGGCCTCACGAAGCCGCGCGACCGCGGCCCTGCCCAGCTTTCCGCCGCTTCCGGTCACCCCGATGATCATCCGTGCCTCCTCGCACTCAGTGTGCACCATCGCCTCGCCGCCGGGTCGACCCATCGGTCGCGCCTTCGTCTCGCCGGGGTTTTGAAACGTCACAATACTACGTTGCCAGATATCGCCGGGTCGATAGACTCCGATCTGAAACGTTTCGATCTATCAAGGAGTGTCCGATGACGGTCACAGTGAGCCATCCCCACTTCGAGCATCACCGCATCGCGCTGGGGATCGGCGAGCGTCGGCCGCGTCTGTCCTGGCGGGTCACCGATGCCCCCGAGGGCTGGCGGCAGTCGGCGTACCGTGTCGAGACCACGCGGGGCTCCAGCGCACCCGAGGTCTTCGACGTCGTATCGGCCGAGCAGGTGCTCGTCCCGTGGCCTGGAACGCCGCTGCGCTCGCGGGAACGGGTCTCCGTCCGCGTCAGCGTCCGCGGCGCCGACGGCGTCTGGGCGGATGCCTCGCCCGCAGCGGTCGTCGAGGCAGGTCTGTTCGAGCCGTCGGACTGGCAGGCTCAGCCGGTGGGGGGATCATGGCCCGAGGACGCGGACTCCGATGATCGACGCCCGCCACTTGTCCGCCGCGAGTTCACGGTCGACGGCGAAGTCGCCAAAGCCCGCCTCTACGCCAGCGCGCACGGGCTGTACGAGGCCGAACTGAACGGAGCCCGCATCGGCGACGATGCCCTGTCACCGGGGTGGACGGTGTACCGGGAACGCCTTCGCTACTACACCTACGACGTCACCGACCTCATCCAGCAGGGCCGCAACGCCATCGGCGCGTGGCTCGGTGACGGCTGGTACCGCGGCCGGCTCGGCTGGCGGGGCGGATTCCGCAATCTGTTCGGCACCGACCTCGGCTTCATCGGCCAGCTCGAACTGACCTTCCGCGACGGACGCCGAGAGATCGTCGCCACCGATGCCGCTTGGCGTGCAGCGGTCGGCCCGATCCTGCGCAGCGGCATCTACGACGGCGAGGACTACGACGCGCGCGACGAGTGGGACGGGTGGACCCGGGCCGACTTCGACGATGGCGAGTGGCACCCCGTCACCGTCGGCCGACGTGACCCCGCCACCCTCGTCGCACCGACGGCTCCCCCCGTCCGGTGCACGCAGGATGTGCCACCCGCGTCGGTGCTGACGACCCCGAGCGGCCGGCGGATCCTGGACTTCGGCCAGAACCTCGTCGGCCGGGTGCGTGTGCGCACGATCGGCCCCGCCGGGACCACCGTCACGGTGCGCACCGCCGAGGTGCTGCAGGATGGCGAGCTCTACACGCGTCCGCTCCGCGGCGCGCGCTCGACCGACAGCTACACGCTCGCCGGGCGCGAGGACGGCGAAACATGGGAGCCGCGGTTCACCTTCCACGGCTTCCGGTACGCCGAGCTGTCGGGCTGGCCCGGCGATCTGGATGCCGCGGTCGCGGCAGGCGACGTGGTCGCCCGGGTCCATCACACCGACCTCGAGCGCACCGGGTGGTTCGAGTCATCCGACCCGCTCGTGAACCGCCTGCACGAGAACGTTCTCTGGGGCATGCGCGGCAACTTCGTCGACATCCCGACCGACTGCCCGCAGCGCGACGAGCGCGTCGGCTGGACGGGCGACATCCAGGTCTTCGGCCCCACCGCGTCGTTCCTATACGACGTGTCGGGCATGCTCGGCGGCTGGCTGCGCGACGTCGCCGTCGAGCAGCTGCCCGACGGCACGGTCCCCTGGTACGTGCCCGTCATCCCCGCCCACGACATGTGGACGCCCATCCGTCCCGGCGCGGCGTGGGGGGATGTCGCGACCTTCCTGCCGTGGACGCTCTTCCAGCGCTTCGGCGACCGCGGAATGCTCGAGGCGCAATTCGACAGCGCACGGCGCTGGGTCGATCTCGTCGACAGGCTCGCGGGCGATGACCACCTGTGGGACGAAGGCTTCCAGCTCGGCGATTGGCTCGATCCAGCGGCTCCGCCGCAGGACCCCGCCGACGCGCGAACCGACCGCTATCTCGTGGCGACGGCGTACTTCGCCCGGTCGTCACGGATCACCGCGTGGATGGCGGCGGAACTCGGCCTCCTCGAGGAAGAGGCCCACTACGCCACGCTGGCCGACGCGATCGCGGCCGCATTCGCCGACGAGTTCCTGCTTCCCGATGGACGCATGACCAGCGACGCCCAGACCGCATATGCGCTGGCATTGGAATTCGGCCTCATCCCCGACGCCGAACGCCGCAGGGCCGCAGCCGCGCGGCTCGCGACCCTGGTGCACGATGCGGGCAACCGCATCGCCACCGGCTTCGTCGGCACACCGCTCGTGACCGATGCGCTGAGCCGGAGCGGGGAGCTGGATGCCGCATACGACCTGCTCCTCGAACGCGAGTGCCCGTCGTGGCTCTACCAGGTGGGCATGGATGCCACGACGATCTGGGAGCGCTGGGACTCGATGCTTCCCGACGGCACTGTGAACCCCGGAACGATGACCTCCTTCAACCACTACGCGCTGGGCGCGGTCGCCGACTGGATGCATCGCGTCGTCGCGGGGCTCGCGCCCGCCGAGCCCGGCTACCGCCGGATCCGGTTCGCGCCGCGTCCCGGCGGCGGGCTGACCTCAGCCGCTGCTCGCCACCTCACGCCCTATGGTGAGGCCGCGATCGACTGGCGGCTCGAAGACGGCGGCATGCGAGTTCGGGTCGCCGTCCCGGTCGGTGCCACGGCGGTGCTCGACATCGAGGGACGCGAACCCGAGGACCTCGGACATGGAGTCCATGAGCGGATCCTCCCGCTCCAGGCCGTGATGGACATCGCATGAGCGCCGGTCGTCGCATCGCCTTTCTGCACACGGGAGTCGTCGTCATCGCTCCCGTCATCGAGCGAGCTCGCGCGGCCCTGCCGGACGCGACCTTCGTCAACTACCTCGACGATCGCATCGTCGCTGATCTCGGCGACCCCGAGCGCGCGGCATCCGTCCCCGACCGGGTCGCCGATCTGGTGCGCGCCGCCCGGAGTGCGGGTGCCGAGGTCGTGATGCTGACGTGCTCGTCGATCTCGGACCTGGCGGCGCCTGTCGCAGCCGCTGTCGGGATCCCGGTGCTGCGCATCGACGAGGCGATGGCGGATGCCGCCGTCGCGACCGGGGATCGGATCGCCGTGCTGGCGACCCTGCGCACGACGTGCGCGCCGACCGTCGGCCTGCTGCGCGAGCGCGCCGCGCTCGCCGGCCGGGATCCGCAGATCATCGAGGAAGTCGTCGAGGGCGCATTCGCCGCCGTCTCCTCGGGCGACCGGACGACCCACGATCGCCTGGTCGCCGCGGCGGTCGAGCGTGTGGGCGCAGCGGTGGACGTGGTCGTCCTCGCGCAGGCGTCGATGGCGTCCGCGGCCGAGGCCGCCCATGTGGGTGTTCCCGTGCTGACCAGCATCGCGTCGGGCGTCGACCGCCTCCGCCACAGCGTGGATTCGGGCGGTCGCACCGTCTACGCCGAAGGAGACCGGCCATGACGCTCGCAACGCACCAGCCGCTGCGGCCGCTCGGCGCCGACGGAGCCCGATGGTCGCGCGGGTTCTGGGGCGGCATCCATGCTCGCACTCGTGACGTCACGATCCCGTCGATGTGGGCGTCGCTGTCCGACCCCGCGGTCAGTCCGGGGCTGCAGAACTTCCAGCGCGCGGCCGGGCTGGAAGGCGGCATCCACGAAGGGCCGCCGTTCATGGACGGCGACTTCTACAAGTGGCTCGAAGCCGCGATCGCGACGCTCGAGACCGATCCCGATCCCGACCTCGCCGCTCGCGTCGAAGACGTCGCGCTCCTCGTCGCCTCTGTGCAGCGTGAGGACGGGTACCTGCACACCCCGACCGTCATCGCCGCGCGCAACGACGAAGACGTCACCGCTCTCGCCGACCGGTTCGACTTCGAGACCTACAACCTCGGACACCTCATCACTGCCGGCGTGCGCCACTACGAGGTGACCGGGAGCACGACGCTGCTCGACGTCGCCGTCAAGGCCGCCGGCTTCCTCGAGCATCTCGCCGCCGACAGTCCGGGCGAACTCGCCCGCAGTGCGATCTGCCCGTCGCACTACATGGCGGTCGTCGACCTTCATCGGGCTACTGGAGACGACCGCTACCTGCGCCTTGCGGAGTCGTTCGTCCGGGTTCGAGACGAGTTCGACGGTGGCGACGACAACCAGGATCGTCTTCCGGTTCGCGAGCAGACCGTCGCCGCCGGCCATGCCGTGCGCGCGAACTATCTCTACGCTGGGCTGGCCGACCTCGCCATCGAGACCGCGGATGTCGAGCTGCTCGACGTGCTGGAGCGCCTGTGGCGGGATGTCGTCGACACGAAGCTCTACATCACCGGCGGGTGCGGAGCGCTCTACGACGGCGCATCCCCGGATGGACACCCCTGGCAGGGCGACATCAGTCGCGTGCACCAAGCCTACGGGCGCGCATATCAGCTGCCCCATGCGACGGCGCATGCCGAATCGTGTGCCAACGTCGGGATGATCCTGTGGAGCGAGCGCATGCTGGCGCTCACCGGGGACGCACGGTACGCAGACACCATCGAGCGCATCGCCTGCAACGCGCTGCTCGCCGGCATCAGCCTCGCCGGCACCGACTACTTCTACACGAACCCGCTCCGGCAGGTGCGCGACCTCCCGTTCGAGCTGCGCCGCGCGGGCGACACCGGGCTGCACCCTGTGCCCCCGCCGCCGCCATCCGACGAGCGTCTCCGCGAGCCGTACCTCAGCTGCTTCTGCTGCCCGCCCAACATCGCGCGCACCCTGGCGCGATTCCACGAGCGGGTGGCTTCGGTGTCGACTGACGGCATCCATGTGCACCAGTACGGCGGAAGCGACATCCGGTTCGCTGCGGACGACGGGCGCACGCTCGCGCTCTCAGAGGAGAGCGACTATCCGTGGGACGGGCGCATCGCCTTCCGGGTGACCGAGGCGGGCGGCGGCGGGATGCCGGTGCACCTCCGCATCCCCGGATGGTCGGCGGGCGCCACTCTGACCATCAATGGAGAAGCCGCTCGGGTGTCGGCGCCGGGGACGTACACGGCGGTCGAGCGCACCTGGACCGCGGGAGACGAGATCGTCCTCGCGCTGCCGATGCCGGTGCGCATCCTGCGGGGCCATCGCCTCGCCGAGGAGCTCGCGAACCAGGTCGCGGTGCAGCGCGGGCCGATGGTGTACTGCATCGAGAGCCAGGATCTTCCGTCGGGCGTACGCCTGGAGCAGGCGTCGCTGCATCGCGGCGCACGCTTCGAGCCCCGCGAGATCACGCTGGGCGGGCAGCGACTCGTCGCGCTCGAGACCGAGCTCGCGATCCTGCCCGTCGGCGACGGCACGCGGCTCTACGACGTCCTCGGGAGCGATCCGGTCACCACCGCGACGGCGAGACTGATCCCCTACTTCGCGTGGGGCAACCGCGGGGCGTCGGAGATGTCGGTGTGGCTTCCCCTGGTGTGGTGACCCGATGAGCGAGCAGGTCATCGCGAGCTACGTGATCGAGACGTCCCTGGCGCTCCAACGCGCCGCCGAGGTGCTGGCCGGCGAGCAGTCGACAGGCACGTTCGTGCGCGTCGAGCGCGAGACCGACGACGTGCGCACCCGCTTCGCCGCACAGGTGCACGAGCTCACCGAGCTGGACCCGACCGGAGGGAACCCACTGCCGGGCTCTGTCGGCGATCCGGCGCAGCGCCGTCGGGCGCTCCTGCGACTGCGCTTCCCGCTCGACAACTTCGGGCCCTCGATCCCGAACCTCCTCACTGCCGTGGCGGGAAACCTGTTCGAGATCAAAGAGCTGGCCGCGGTGAAACTCGTGGATCTCGACCTCCCTGCGCCGTTCGTCGACCGCTACCAGGGCCCTTCCTTCGGCATCGACGGGACGCGCACCCTGATGAGCCGACCGCGGGGAGCGATGATCGGCACGATCGTGAAGCCCTCGATCGGGCTGTCCCCTGCCGAGCTCGCCGACGTCGTGGGGGAGCTCGCAGGCGCAGGCGTCGACTTCATCAAGGACGACGAGCTCCAGGGGAACGGGCCTTCGGCCCCGCTGACCGACCGGGTGCGCGCCGTCATGCCCGTGCTGGAGCGCCATGCCGACCGCACCGGCGTCAAGCCGATGTACGCCTTCAACATCACCGACGACATCGACCTGCTGGAGCGCAACCACGACCTCGTCGTCGCAGCCGGCGGAACCTGCGTCATGGTGTGCATCAACATGGTGGGCCTTGCCGGACTCGCAGCCCTCCGTCGCATATCCCGCGTACCCATCCATGGGCATCGCGCCGGCTTCGGCGCCATCAGCCGCTCCGACCAGGTCGGCATCGGCTTTCGAGCGTGGCAGAAGCTCGTCCGGCTGAGCGGCGCAGATCACCTCCATACGAACGGGATGTCGAACAAGTTCTACGAATCGGATGCCGAGGTGCTCCAGTCGATCGCGGCGGTGCGCGAGCCGCTGCTCGGCCTCGTGCCGACCGTGCCTGTGCTGTCATCCGGCCAGTGGGCGGGACTGGCCCACGCGACCTACTCCGCCGTCGGAACGGCCGACCTGCTCGTGCTGGCGGGGGGCGGCATCCACGGTCACCCCGACGGCGCGGCGGCCGGAGTCGAAAGCATGCGCGCCGCATGGGAGTCCGCGGAACGGGGTGAATCCGCCCAGGGTGCGCTGGAGCGGTCGGCCGCGCTTCGCCGGGCGACCGAGCGGTTCGGGCCGGTCCGTGTCTGACGTGCGCGCGGCGTTCTACGGCGATGACATCACCGGCAGTGTCGACGCACTGCTGCAGTTCGCACGGGAGGGCTGGCGTGGCCGCCTCTTCGTCGGCGTTCCCGGCTCCGATGCGCTCGCCACGGCGACGGACGACTGCGACGTGATCGGAATCGCGGGCATCGCACGATCGCTGCGAACCGACGATCTGGAGGCGGAGGTGCGTCCGGCGCTCGTCGCGCTCCTCGCACTGGATCCCGCCATCATCCAGTACAAGGCATGCTCGACGGCGGATTCCTCGCCTCAGATCGGGAGCCTCGGCCGCGTTCTCGAGATAGGCCGCGATGTCGTCGGCGAGCACTCGGTTCCGATGCTCTTCGCGCAGCCGGATTTCGGGCGATACACGGTGTTCGGGCACCACTTCGCGTCCGAAGGCGGTGCGGTCTACCGCCTCGACCGCCAGCCGACGATGTCGACGCACCCCTCCACCCCGATGACCGAGTCCGACCTCGCACTTCACCTCTCACGACAGACGCGGCTGCCGATCGGGGCCTTCCACGTCACCGGCTACAACAGCGCCGCCGCCATCGCCGCACGGCTGGGCGGCGATGACGATGCCGCCGTCGTGCTCGACGCCGTCGACGACGGGCATCTGCGGATGGTGGGCGACGCGCTGGTCGCGCTCCCCCGCCCTGTGTTCGCGATCGGGTCCGGCGGTCTGAGCCGCGCGATCGCGATGGCCGCGGGGTCGGGCACAGTGGCGCTGCCCACCGCGACGCCCGCGCGGGGTCCGGTCATCGCGGTGTCCGGCAGTCTATCCCCGCAGACACGAAGGCAGATGGATGCCGCCGCCCGCGCCGGCTGGCATGTCGGGGAGCTTCCGCTCGATGCCTCTGGGCGCGCAGAGAGGATCACCGACGTCATCGCCGACCTCGCCGCGGGACGGAGCGTCGCGCTCACGGCGGCCGACGCCGCAGCGGACGAACACGCCGACCTGCTCGGGGCGATCGCAGAGAGCGCCGCGACCATCGTCAGGGCGGTCGCGGTGAAGGGTGCGGCCTCCCGTGTCATCATCTGCGGCGGCGACACGTCAGGGCGTGTCGCGAGTCTGCTCGGCACGACGTCGCTGACGATCGCTGCGAATCCGTGGGACAACGTCGTCCTGCTCCGCGCCCACGCGACCGCACCGGGGATCGATGGTCTCGAACTCATCCTGAAGGGCGGGCAGGTCGGCTCGGACGACCTCTTCGAACGCGTCCGCGAACTCGGCCTCATACCGATCCCGCGGCGACCGGCTTGACAGGATCCACCGTCGACCCGTACCGTTGCAGGACAGAATGAAACGATTCATTCCGCCATCACCACCCCTCACCGCCGAGGGAACGACACCAGAGACCATGCACCGCATCTGCTTCCAGCTTCAGGTCAGGCCCGAACTGCTCGATGAGTACCTCGAGCGTCATCGCGCCGTGTGGCCCGACATGCTCGCCGAGATCGCGGCTGCGGGTCGGCGCAACTACTCCCTCTTCCTCGGCGACGGCGGACGCCTCATCGGCTACTACGAGACCGACGACGACGAAGCCGCGCAGGCGTACCTTGCGGCATCCTCCATCGCCGCTCGATGGGAAGCGGACATGGGCGGGTTCTTCGCCGGCCTTGACGGCCGGCCCGACCAGGCCGCCACACCCCTCACCGAGATCTTCCACCTCGAGGACCAGCTCGCCGCCGCGACTGCGTCCTCATCCGCGACCGACGACGAAAGCGATCCATTGTGAGCACTCTCTCCCCTGCCGTCCTGCAGACCCTCGAGGGTCAGGCCATCGAGCTGCCCTCGTGGGCGTTCGGCAATTCCGGCACGCGCTTCAAGGTGTTCACGACGCCGGGCACGCCCCGCGACCCCTACGAGAAGATCGCGGATGCCGCCGAGGTCAACAGGGCCACCGCTCTGGCGCCGAGCGTCGCGCTGCACATCCCGTGGGACAAGGTCGACTCGTACGACGACCTCCGCAAGCATGCCGAGGATCTCGGCGTCGCACTCGGCACGATCAACTCGAACACGTTCCAGGACGATGACTACAAGTTCGGCGCGCTGACCCACGAGGACGCGGCGATCCGCCGGAAGGCGATCGACCACCACCTCGACTGCATCGACATCATGGATGCGACCGGCTCGCGCGACCTGAAGATCTGGCTCGCCGAGGGCTCGAACTATCCGGGTCAGGCAGATCTGCGCGGTCGCCAGGACCGGCTGCACGAGTCGCTCTCGACCATCTACGCGCGCCTCACCGGCGAGCAGCGCCTGGTGCTGGAGTACAAGTTCTTCGAGCCGGCGTTCTATCACACCGATGTTCCGGACTGGGGGACGTCCTACGCCCAGGTCGCCGCGCTCGGCGACCGGGCGATGGTGTGCCTCGACACGGGACACCACGCGCCGGGCACCAACATCGAGTTCATCGTGATGCAGCTCCTGCGCCTGGGCAAGCTCGGCTCCTTCGACTTCAACTCGCGCTTCTACGCCGACGACGACCTCATCGTGGGCGCCGCCGACCCGTTCCAGCTGTTCCGGATCCTCTTCGAGGTGATCCGCGGCGGTGGACTCAACAACCCCGACGTGGCCTTCATGCTCGACCAGTGCCATAACGTCGAGAAGAAGATCCCCGGCCAGATCCGCTCGGTGCTGAACGTTCAGGAGATGACCGCCCGCGCGCTCATCGTCGACCACGATGCGCTCCGCGCGGCGCAGGTGTCGGGCGACGTGCTCGCCGCGAATGCGGTCCTCATGGACGCGTTCTACACCGACATCCGTCCCGCGCTGGCCGCGTGGCGTGAGGACCGCGGCCTGCCGGCCGACCCGATGGCGGCGTACGCGGCATCCGGCTACCAGGAGAAGATCGAGACCGACCGCGTCGGCGGCGTCCAGGCCGGCTGGGGCGCATGACCCTCGCGCAGCAGGAGGAGCTCACCCTCGACGGCCCACACGGTCCGCTGACGGTGCGGGTCTACGCGCCCGATGTCCCGGCAGGCCCCGGGCTGGTGTGGCTGCACGCCGGCGGCTTCGCCGGCGGCGACCCCGACATGCCCGAGGCGGACTGGGTCGCCGCGCAGTTCGCGCGGCGCGGGGTCACGGTGGCGTCGGTGGACTACCAGCGCGGGGCCGGCATCGACCTCGACCTGCACACCGAACGGGGCACGCGCCACGGCCACCTCAACCAGCCCGACCACCCTGGCGCCACGGCATCCATCGACCGCTTCGCCGCTCGAATCCTCGCCCTCTCCCACCCCTCCTCCGCTCACCTGTCACGACACGCCGACGCCACCGGCCGATCCTGACAGGCGAAGCGACAGACGCAAGGACACCCACCATGACCAGTCCCACCGCCGCCGAGCTGATCGCTCGGTCGAATCGCCTCGGCGCAGATCCGAAGAACACGAACTATGCCGGCGGCAACACGTCTGCGAAGGGCACCGAGACCGACCCCGTGACGGGTGAGCCGGTGGAGCTGCTCTGGGTGAAGGGCTCGGGCGGCGACCTCGGCACCCTGACCGAGTCGGGGCTCGCAGTGCTGCGGCTCGACCGCATGCGCGCTCTCGTCGACGTCTACCCGGGCGTCGACCGCGAGGACGAGATGGTCGCCGCGTTCGACTACTGCCTCCACGGCAAGGGGGGTGCGGCGCCATCCATCGACACGGCGATGCATGGTCTCGTGGATGCCGCGCACGTCGACCACCTGCACCCCGATTCGGGCATCGCGTTCGCCACCGCGAAGGACGGCGAGAAGCTCACGAAGAAGGCTTTCGGCGACAGGGTGGTGTGGGTGCCGTGGCGCAGGCCCGGCTTCCAGCTGGGCCTGGACATCGCCGCCATCAAAGCGCGCAACCCCGGCGCGATCGGCTGCATCCTCGGCGGTCACGGCATCACCGCCTGGGGAGACACGTCGGAAGAGGCCGAGGCGAACTCGCTGTGGATCATCGAGACCGCGCAGGCGTACATCGACGCCAACGGCAAGGGCGAGCCGTTCGGCAAGGAGCGCGCGAAGTACACCGCGCTGGATGCCGACGCACGGCGTGCGAAGGCCGCCGCTCTGGCTGCGACCATCCGCGGGCTGGCGTCGCACGACAAGCCGATGGTCGGCCATTTCACGGACGACCCCCGGGTGCTCGAGTTCCTCGCCTCGGCCAAGGCGCCCAGGCTCGCTGCTCTCGGCACGAGCTGCCCGGACCACTTCCTGCGCACCAAGGTCAAGCCGATGCTGCTCGACCTGCCCTCCGACGCCCCCATCGAGAAGGCCGTCGCACGGCTGAAGGAGCTGCACGAGGCTTACCGCGCGGACTATACGGCGTACTACGACGAGCACGCTACGGCCGACTCGCCCGCGATCCGCGGCGCCGACCCCCTCATCGTGCTCGTCCCCGGTGTGGGCATGTTCAGCTACGGCGCCAACAAGCAGACCGCCCGCGTCGCCGGGGAGTTCTACCTGAACGCGATCAATGTGATGCGCGGCGCCGAGGCGATCTCGGCCTACACGCCGATCTCGGATGCCGAGAAGTTCCGCATCGAGTACTGGGCCCTCGAAGAGGCCAAGCTGCAGCGGATGCCCAAGCCCAAGACCCACCAGGGGCGGATCGCCTTCGTCACGGGTGCGGCATCCGGCATCGGCAAGGCCATCGCGACCCGCCTCGCCGCCGAGGGCGCGTGCGTCGTCGTGGCCGACCTCGACCTGGAGAAGGCGCAGGCCGCCGCGACGGAGCTCGGGAACACGGATGTCGCGATCGGCGTCGCCGCGAACGTCGCCGACGCCGACGGGGTGCAGGCCGCCATCGACGCGACGCTGCTCGCGTTCGGCGGCATCGACCTCGTCGTCAACAACGCCGGGCTCTCACTGTCGAAGCCGCTGCTGGAGACCACCGAGAAGGACTGGGACCTGCAGCACGACGTCATGGCGAAGGGCTCGTTCCTGGTGTCGAAAGCGGCCGCTGCCGCTCTGATCGCACAGGGGCTCGGCGGCGACATCATCTACATCTCGTCGAAGAACTCGGTGTTCGCGGGACCGAACAACATCGCATACTCGGCGACGAAGGCCGACCAGGCCCACCAGGTGCGCCTGCTCGCGGTGGAGCTCGGCGAATACGGCGTGCGCGTCAACGGGATCAACCCCGACGGGGTCGTCCGCGGCTCGGGCATCTTCGCATCCGGCTGGGGCGCCAACCGCGCCGCGACCTACGGCGTGAAGGAGGAGGACCTCGGCAAGTACTACGCCCAGCGCACCATCCTCAAGCGCGAGGTCGTGCCCGAGAACGTCGCCGACGCCGTCTACGTGCTCACCGGGCCCGAGCTCTCGCGCACGACGGGCCTGCACGTGCCCGTCGACTCCGGCGTCGCGGCGGCCTTCCTGCGATGACCACCGGCGGCAGCGTCGCAGCGGTCGACCTCGGGGCCACGAGCGGACGCGTGATGCTCGGGCGCGTGGATCCCGGTCGCGGCACGCTCCAGCTCGAGCAGGTGGCGCGGTTCCCGAACGGTGCGGTGCGGCTGGCCTCCGGCCTGCACTGGGACCTGACCGGTCTCTACGCCGCAGCCCTGCGCGGGCTGGCCGACGCCGTCCGCGCAGAGCCTGGCATCGCCAGCATCGGGATCGACGCGTGGGCCGTCGACTACGCCATGCTGCGCGGCGACCGGCTGCTGGGCGAGCCGTTCCACTACCGCGACGAACGCAACGATGCCGGGGTCGCCGCCGTCCACACCCGCGTGCCGTTCGCCGACCTCTATCGCCGAAACGGCCTGCAGTTCCTGCCTTTCAACACGCTGTACCAGCTCGCCGCCGAACACGGGAGCGGATGCCTCGACCTCGCCGACTCACTCCTGCTGGTTCCCGACGCGCTCGCGTTCCTGCTCACGGGCGCCCGGATCGCAGAGCGGACGAACGCGTCCACCACCGGCTTGCTGCGGGTCGACGACGGACAGTGGGATGTCGAGCTCATGACCGAGCTCGGGTATCCGGCATCCCTCTTCCCCGGGCTCGTGGATCCGGGGACGGTGATCGGCTCGCTTCGCGATTCCGTCCGAAGCGAGATCGGCGCCGACCGCGCCATCGACGTCGTCGCTGTCGGCTCGCATGACACCGCGTCCGCCGTCGTGGCGGTCCCCATGCGGGATCCGGCCACGGCCGCGTACATCTCGTGCGGCACCTGGGGGCTGGTCGGCCTCGAGCTCCGGCATCCCGTCACGAGCGATGCCGCGCGGGATGCCAACTTCACGAACGAGGGCGGCGTCGATGGGCGCGTGCGCTTCCTCCACAACGTCATGGGGCTGTGGCTGCTGAGCGAGTCCGTGCGCCAGTGGGAGCGGGAGTCGGGCCAGTCCATCGACCTGCCGACACTGCTCGCGGATGCTGCCGAGGTGGGCGAACCCGTCGCGCTGTTCGACGCGAACGACCCGGGATTCCTGGCACCCGGCGATCTGCCGGCGCGGATCGCGGAATGGTACCGGGCGCGCGAACTGGCGGTGCCCACCACGCGCGCCGCCTTCACCCGGGCCATCATCGAGAGCCTCGCGGAAGCCTTCGCCACGACCGTGCTCACCGCCGGCGACCTCGCGGGGCGCTCGCTGGAGACGATCCACATCGTCGGTGGCGGCGCGCTCAATGCCCTGCTGTGCCAGCGGACGGCCGACCGCGCGCAGATCCCCGTGCTCGCCGGTCCCGTCGAGGCGACCGCCATCGGCAATGTGCTGGTGCAGGCGCGCGCGCAGGGCTGGTTCGGACGGGATGCCTCCCTCGAGGCGTTGCGCTCTCTGGTTTCCGCGGCCTACGCTCCGCATCGCTACGAGCCGAGGCTGGAGGCCTGAACGCCGTCCTGCTTGGCCTATCGGTTGCGCGACTGACCGCCTACCGTGGGACCATGGGCGAACGACGAGCGGACGAGAACGGACAGCCCCACCAAGATGCTCCGACGGGCGGTGACGAGACCACCGAGGAGCAGCTCGAGGCCGACAACGCGGTCGAGGAGGATTCCCTCAAGACCCTCGACCCCGACGCGGCGCCCGCCTGAGGCTCAGCCCGCCACGATCTCACGCCGATGTATCACGGCGCGATCCAGACCTCTCATCCTCCACATGAACAGCACTCTGAAACTCATCCTGTCGATCCTCGGCTACGTGCTCGGCGCCGCCGCGGGGATCACCGCCATCGTCGTGGGTGCCATGCGATCGCAGGCCGGCTTCATCGTCATCGGCATCGCGTTCCTGGCCGCCGTGGTCGTCGCGTTCATCGCCGGTGCGACCGCGACCCCGCAGGGATCCGTCTCCGGTCCGAAGTACGGCGGCAAGTTCGTGCCGCCGGACTGGGCGTGGTGGGTCGCTGCCGGGATCCTCGTCGTCGGCTTCGTCATCGGCGGCATCCTGCTCGCGATGTGAGCACTGGCGCCGCGCACGGCGAGTGGACAGACTGAGCGCATGCACGGCTTGCGCGCCTGGGCCCTGTGGGTCGCCTTCGCAGCGATCCTGCTCGCCGTTCTCGCGTGTGTCGGAGCCGGGATCGTCATCTCGCCGGGTTCGCTCCAGGACCGCATCGGACAGCTGCAGAGCGGCTCATCGTCGGTCCCCGAGGGCGTGACCCCGGGCGATGTCCAGGGGCTTGCTCCCACCGATTTCGGCTCGAGCGCGGCCGATCCCCCGGGTCTCGCCATCCCGTATCTGGCGCTTCCGAACGGGCTGCTGCTGATCATCGTGGCGCTCATGGTGCTTCCGCTGCTCATCGGAAACCGGATGATCCCGCTCATCGGCGGGATAGTGAGCGTTCTCGGCGGGCTGGTGGCCGTCATCGGCGGTATCATCCTCGCGATCCTCGCGTTCGTGGCGCTGATCACGATGGTGTCGCTGTTCCTCGCCGCGCCGTTCGGCACCCTCGCCTACCTCGCGATCTTCGGGTTCTTCAATATCTGGGCGTCGGCTGCGGTTCTCGGGCTGATCATGTTCCTTCAGCTCGCCGCCATCGTCTTCCTGATCGTCGCCCAGCAGAGCATGCTCGGCAACAAGCGCCTCGTGTTCTGGCTGCTCCTGACGGTGCTCCTGACGCTCGTGATCATGATCCTCCACTCGATCGTGCCCATCATCCTGGTGAGCATCACCGACGCCATCGGGGCGCTCATCGTCGCGATCGTGGGCGTCATCTGGGGGCTGCTGATGTTCATCGGAGGCATCATCTCGCTCATCAAGCAGCTGAACCTCGGGCGCCAGGGCGGTGGCCCGCTGCGCGAGCGCGAAGCGGCGGAGCCGACGACCACTGGCGGCGCGACCACCCCCGGCGCGGCTCAGGGCTCGATGACCCGCACGGCGCACGGGGCAAGACCCGGGCACCTGATCGTGAGCTTCGTTCCCGGGTCGTAGATCGAGATCGCCTGGGGATCCGCACATGACAGACGGGATGCCGCGACCGGCTGCTCCGGATACTCCTTGCCTTTCGTCGTGATCTCGACGGTGGTCGGGTCATCGACACAGAGCACGATCTGCGAGGGATCGCGCAGCGGGATGTCGCACCGTCCGTTCGCGGCGACCACGAGAACGCGCAGCTCCTGATCGGCGCACGACGCGCTGCGGACATCGGCGAACCCGAGGGTCGGCCGAGGGACGAGCCATCCCAGCCCGCCGCCGACACCCCCCTGAGCCGCGCCGGCGTCGCCCTCGGGGCGCACGGCCCCGTAGAACAGCACGAGCACTGCCGCGACGGCGATCGCGACGAGGACGACGATCATCACCTTCACGCGTGCGACCCCTCAGGCGAGGGAGGCGGAGGAGAAGATGCAGGCGGGGATGCCGGGGCGGCGGGCGCGGGTGCCTGCGCGGCAGGCGCGGGCGGTGCAGCGGCGGGTGTCTCGGCCGGAACCTCCGGCTCCAGCGCTCCGGTCAGCACCGGCGCAGGCTCGCTCCCGGGGAACGACGGCTCCGGGGCGGTATCGGGCTCGCCCACCGGCAGCGTCGGGGATGGCTCCGGTGCCGCGGGCATCGGTTCGGGTGCGGCCGGTCCATCCTCGAAGACGACGTCGGCGGTGACGTGCGCGGGCTTCTCCTGCTCCACGATCCGCTCCACGAGCACCTGGTGCGCGATGGCCTCCTTGGGGAGCGCCACGACGACATGGAAGGGACGCGTGCGGCCCTTGGCATCCGGGACGTCCTCGTCGATCCGGATGCCGGACACCCCGGTCGCCCACTCGAGGGCCTCTTTCAAGCCCTGAGCCGTTCCCCGAAGACGCGACAGGTGTGCGGCGCCTGCGACGACCTGGCGGAGTCGCCCGACGCCCGAGTCGAAGCCTCCGGTCGTCTCGTCCAGCCAGCGAGCGAGGTCGACCCATCTCGCGAGGAACGGCACGAACCGGTCGGGCGTGAGCTGGGGATCGAAATAGTCGGGCAGCCGGCCGAGCACGTCTTCGACCGGATCCTGGAGCTGCGCCATCACCTCGAGCAGTGCGGCGATCGGGGTGCCCGCCACGATGGTGCGCTGGTAGACCTCGGGGAGCAGGGTCGCGATGCGGTCAGCCTGCATCGTCGTACCCGACCGTGATCTCGTGGGTTCCGGGGGCGAACAGCCAGTTCGGCGGCAGCGACACTTCATCTCCGAAGGAGGCCGGTGATGCCAGGCGCCACACCCGGCCGTCCCCGCTGCGGAAGACGCCGTCCGGACCGCCGCACAGCGCCAGCGGAGGGTTCGTGTCGCTGGCGGCCACCGTGTACAGCGCCTGGAACGCCCCGTTCGGGCGCAGCGGAAGCCCGCAGTCGCGCGTGGGAACCCGCCAGCTGCCGCTCTCCTGCAGCGGGTTGGCGACGGCGACGCCGGCGCGCTCGGTCGATGCGAGGACGGTTTCGCCGATGAACGAGATGTCTCGGCAGCTGCCACCGCTCCACTTAGCACCAGCGGGCGCCCAGCCCTTGGCGTCCAGCTGCACCGCCAGCACCTCGACCCGCGACACCCCGGCCCCTTCCTCGTCGCCGGTGGCGTACGCCCCCGCGTAGAGGTATCGCCGGTTGGCGATCTCGAGGGTGCGAAGCACCCGGATGTCCTGATCCCTCAGGCCGGAGTTGACGTAGGTCCCGGGGCGCCCCTCGTTGAATGAGACGAAGACGCCCTTGAGCTCCTGCGCGGCGGCCGCGACGCACAGCGCCCCCGAAGGATCGACCGAGGTGGTCACGCCGTAGAAGCCCATCGCGGGATTCTCGGCGACGACCAGGATGCGGTCGCCCACGGCCTCGCCCTGCAGCGGCTGGCGGTACAGCCCTGAGTCGGTCGCGAGGAACGCATGCGGCTGGCCGTCGATCAGCGCGAGCGCCACCTCTTCGACGTGGGAGTCGAACTCGCGGACGCGCGCCCACGTCTCGCCGTAGTCGAGCGAGACGTGGACGACGCTCGATTCGGTCTCACCGACACGCGCGACGGCGACGATGCATCCGGGTGCGTCCCGCAGCACCGCGACGCGTTCCACCGACTCGCCTTCGAACCGCGAGACGGCGACCCAGCCGGTCGCGTCGTCGACCGTGCGGAAGACCTGCTCGCCACTCGCCGCGAACCACGTCCTGCGCTCGTTCGGGTCGCGCACGATCGAAGGGACCACGCCGGGTACGTCCTCGACGACGAGGGTCACATCCGACACGTACCGCACGCCGCGTTCGCTCTGCAGCACGTCGTACACCTTCGCCACCCGCAGATGCTCGCCGAACGGCCAGCCGGTCTCGGTGCCGACCGGAACAGGCGAGAGCACCTGGTCGAGTCGCTCCCGGAGACGCTGCTCGATCGCGATGCGATCCTCGGCGCGGTGCACGACGACCGAGGCGCGCACCAGGATGCGTTTGAAGCCCGTCCATGAGACGCGCACCCGGGTGCCGATCGGCTGCCGGGAACGCAGGGCCTCCGTGAGGCGCTCGAGCACCTGCGGACTCATCGCCGCCGCAAGGGCGTCGCGGCTCACGTCCGTCCCGCCGTCCACCCCGGGGACGACGTACACCTGCACCTCGCCGGGTGTGGCCCCCACCCAGGCATCCGCCCTGGTCACCGCCCGTGCCCGCGACACACCGCCGCTGGCGGCCACGGCGAACTGCTCGTAGTCGCGCGCCGTCACGACGCGGTCGAGCGTGTGGATCGACTGCGGTCCGCGGATCATCGCGTTCTCGAGAGTCTCGCGGTCCCGTCCGCCGGTCGCCGCAACCGTGTTCGTCACCGTGACACCGGGGACGGGGTCTTTGAGCGTGGTCAGCGCGCCGGCGGCGACGTTCCCGTTCACCCCGCCGCCGTGGCGGTACCACGCCACGATTCGCCGTCCCGGACCAGGCACGCCCGCGAGCGCGACGGGCTGAGCCGTCAGCCCGTCGCCGCCGACATCGGCGATCTGCGCGGCCGGCGCGAACATGATGACACCCTCGGCCCGGTCGAGCGTATAGAGGTGGGACTCGGCCTCGGGTCCGGGCGGTGCCCCGAAGTGCTCGACCTCGGTCCAGATCCGATACGTGGCTCCCGCGAATTCGCGTGCCGGCTCGCGGTTCTCGAGCTCGCCGGGCTCTGCCTGAACGCCGACGACGAGATCGAAGACATCGCCGGTCGGCAGCGAGATCGGCGGGTGCGCCACCCGGACGAGCTGACCCGGCTTGCCCGTCCCGTCACCGAGGTACTCACCCTCGACGACCTCGCCCGCGTACGCCCGCACGGTCGCGCTCTGGGCACCGACGGCAATGCGGGCATCGTCCGCTGTCGAGAAGACGGGCGAGTCGGCATCCGATCGCGCCGTCGCCACGCGGCTTCCTCGCGGGATGACGATCTCGGTCGTCGCGGGGGCTGAGGCGGTGAAGACGAGATCGACGGATGCCGCGGCGGGAGGCATGACCCGAACGCCGATGAGTTCGAGGAACTGCACGAACGCCTTCTCGGGAATCCGGTTCACGCGGTAGAGCAGCGTGTCGGTGAGGTAGGCGAACACCTCCAGCAGCGTCACCCCCGGATCGCTCGGGGACAGATCCGTCCACTCCGGACTGCGCGCAGCGATCAGCGCCTTCGCATCCGCGACGAGCCGGTCGAAGTCGCGGTCGTCGAGGTTCGGGATCGGAAGCGGCAAAGTCACGCACCCCCTTGCAGCGGCACGGCCGCGACGAGCCGATCGGCCGGTCCGCCCAGCCGCGGGCGGTAGTCGAGCGTCACCTCGAGCCGGTCGGGGGCGTCGGGTGCGGGACCTGCGTCGACCGCGAGGATGACGACGCGGGGTTCGAACCGCTCGACCGCGCGACGGACGTAGTGGATGGCGAGACCCGCCGTCGTGTCATCGTTCGGCGAGAAGACCAGCCGGGCGAGGTCGCAGCCGTAGTCGGGCCGCATGATGCGCTCCCCTGGACGGGTGGAGAGCAGGAGCACGAGCGCCTGGCGGATCGCGTCGGCGTCGCGGACGAGCTCGATCCGCCCGTTCGGACCGACCGAGAGCCCGCTGAGGCCGTCATCGAGGTCGGGGTGGCCGAACCGCCATGCCGTCCACGTCGGGGGCCGACGTCTGGTCGGTACCTGGATGGTCATGGTGCCTCCGTCACGAGCGTCTGTCCGGGATGATCGACCCGGTACTTCACCAGTCCTTGCGGCGTGCCGTCGGTGAGCCCGGCAAGATCCGCCCGCACGACCGGCTTGCCGCCGATCGTCACATAGCCCGACTCGCCGCGCTGCACGTTCACCGTCGTCGTGCACGGCTTGATTCCGGGGCCGACGTTGGGGCACCCGCCGATCGAGCGACCGACCGGGTCGCCGTCCGTCAGCACCGGCCTGCCTCCGACGAAGACGAAGTCCTCGGGTGCGATGAGGGCCAGCTTTCCGATCTTGTGCTCGCAGCGGATGTCGGCATCCAGTGTCAGCCAGAACCACATGTCAGACCTGCTCCAGTTCGATCCGATCGGCCTGCAGCCGGAGGAGGTGCCCCGGGGCCTCGAGAACGAGGTCGCCGGCCGCATGGACGACGATGCCGGTCTCGGTGAGCTCCACCCGGCTGCCCCCTTTATTGGCGACGACGATGCTGTCGCCGTCGGCGCTCATGCGCAGCGACTGTCCCGTCGGAAGCCGCAGGCCGTAGACGCCCACCGCCCCCTCGACGACGCCGACGCCGGGCTCGCCGCCGTCGCTCGTCCGAAGCCCCCCGAGCACGACGCCGCGCCCGGGGTCGTGCGAGTCGTGCGCGATGACGACGCGATCGCCGATGTCGGGCTGCAGTGCGAGCCCCTTCGACTCACCTGCGCCCAGGGCGAGCACCGGCAGCCATTCCGATTCCAGCCCGTCGTACGCGGACAGCGAGACGCACACCCTGCCGCGTCCTTCGGGGTCGTCGATTCGCAGCACCTCCGCGATCGTGATAGCGGCCGATTCGCGCCCCGGGGACTCGTCGAGGCGACGCAGCAGCCGCAGGTGATCGGGCGGGGTCGTGGTGACGGTCGTGGTGTAGCCCCCGAAAGCGTCGATGACGTGATCGGTCGTGAGGAGGAGGAAGGTTCCGGATGCCGCCCGCGTGAACCCTTCGACGATGAGCGACGTCCCGGGGTCCAGGGTGGGGTCCCCCTCGACGACCGCCCGCAGTGATCGGCCGACGGTGCCGTCGTCTTCTGCGAGACCTCGCGCGAGGGCATCGAGGTGCGCGCTGCCCGCCGTCATCGCCCCGCCGAGCACCGCCTCGGTCGCGCCCGGCCCTGCCGCCTGACCGGATGCGGTGCCCGTGGCGACATCCCCCGTGACGGGATCCCAGCCCATCACCCGCCACCCGGAGCGGTTCGAGAGCGAACTCGCCGTCACGGTCGCCTGCAGCAGCGTCTCACGATAGACGACTGTCGCCTCATCCCCGGTCCCGGCCTCGTCGAAGAGCTCGAGCGTGTTCCCCGACCGGTCGACGCGCCACCAGAGTCCGGCACGCCGGGTGACCGAGGTCAGCAGGTCCAGCGCCGACCGGCCATCCTGCACGAGGCGCGGGATCCGCGGACCCTCGTCCGGTGCGCTGACCTGCAGGCCGCCGGCCGAGGCGAGTTCGCGGACGAGCTCCGCGACGGACACGTCGACGAAGACGCGCAGCTGCGAGTCGAAGCGCAGGCGGTGCGCGGCGTCCTGGCACCGCGCGGTCATCTGCAGGATCCCGTCGGATCCGAACGCGTGGTCGACGGCCACGATCTCGCCGGTGAAGAGCACATCCGAGAACCCGTCGACGGATGCCTCGACCGAGGCTCCGAGGGCGAGGAGGTTCTCGAGCGCCTCGGCATCGGCGGGATCCTCGAACGTGAGAGCGCATGCCGCAGGCGCACTGGCCTCCCGGCGGACACGGATGCCGGCGAGGAGCGCGACCCGCTCGGAGTCCACCTCGGCGCCGTCCACGCGCAGCGTCACCCCCGGAATCCGGGTGGGTCCGGAGGCTACTGCGGATTGCGCATCCGTCATCGGGGCTCTCCTGTCGGCAGTTCCTCGGGCGCGGGCGGAATGATCAGGTCACGGCCGGCTTCGGGCCAGATGACGTCGTCGAGCAGATTGACGTCGGCGATCCACCGCCACAGCGCCGAGCGGCCACCGAAGTATCGGGCCGCGATCTCGGGAAGGGTCTCGCCGCCGGATGCCGGCTGGTCGTCGGGTGACGGGCCGGCTCCGATCACGGCGTGGATGGCCGCCGGCGCAGCGGCTGCCGCCGCTGCCGCCTGTGCGTCGGGGATCGTGACGGGTATCGGTGTCTCGGGCGCCGGCGGATTGGGGTCGGGCACGCGGACCATGCGCATACTGAGCCACGAACGCCCGGGGGTGCCGTTCGCGTCGAACCTCTCGAATCGCTCTGCAAGTGCCTCGACCACGCCGAGCATGTTCCATTCCTTGCCGAGGACCATGCGCACGTGGGGGACTCCCCTCCCGCCCTCCGCAGAGTTCTCGGCCAGCTGCCACAGCGGCCGCGTGTGGTCGCGCACATCCCGCCGCGGGCGGGTCGGCGCAGGCGGGGCGGGCGGAGCGAAGTCCACATCGAGGAAGTCGGTGACTTCGTCCGTGGGGACCGGAGGGGCCGGGGGCGGAACGACCGGAGGCGGCACAAGGTCGACGTCGAAGAGCAGCTGCAGCTCGAGTTCGGTGCGACCGCCGCCGGTGTGGAGAAGCGGCTGATCGGAGCGGGACGGCCCCGTCGCGATTCCGGAGCCGGTGCGGCGGGGCGCGAGCCCGGCGATGCGGCGCTGCACGATGTGCTCGGGATTGAGCATGCACGAGATCCGCTCGCCCGTCGCCTCGACGATGAACGCGACCCGCTCCATCACACCCTCCGCTGCTCGTCGATGAGCACATCGGAATTGGCGGATGCCGACCATGCGAGAGTCCCACCGATGTCGGTCGACGGATCCGTCCAGCGCGGCGGCGGCAGCTCCGGCCAGGGCCCCGGCACCGCCGGCGCCGGCTTTGCGGCAGCCGGCTTGCCTGCGCCCGGCTCAGGCGAAGGTGAGGGCGACGGAGCAGTCGCACCACGGTGCTGCGCACTCGACCCCGCCGGTGCCGACGGGGTCGGGAACGGGATGGCCGAGTGGGCAGGAGGCGAGGTCCGGGCGAGGACGAGAGGCGGCCAGGGCGCACGGGCTGCTGCCGGGGGTGCGGGTGCCCCTCGGAGGATCGGCGGGGTGATCGCCGGATCCTCGGCCGGGAACGATGGGATGGATCGGACGGCTGGTGGTGAGGGCGCCGTCCGTGCGGGACTCGGCGTACCTGCGGGCGGCTGCGGGCTGGCGGCATCCGATCGCGCACGTTCCTGAGCCGGATACGTGCGGGGACTCGACGGAGGTTCGTCCGACCGCGGTGGAAGGGCGCCGCGTCGGGCCGAACGGACTGTGTCGATGGCGGGCTCGCGCCCCGGGCCCGCGTCCGGGGCTCCCTCCCGCCGCCGACGGAACATGATCCGCGGGGCTGTCACGGACGCGGCGGGGGGCGGGTCGCCGGCGGATGACGCCGCGCCTGTTCCGCGCCCAGGGGCGGCCGCGGGCTCGTCGTCCGGCGCATCCGGGTGACTCACCCGCACGAACGGCGGGGGCGATGCAGCCGCAGCCTGCTGTTCGCCCTCCTCGAAGGGCCATTCGATGTCCACCGCCGGGGTCGCCGGCACGTCGAGTGAGAACCACGCCGGATCCCGGGCCGCGACGTACTGCGCGAGCGCGGGGTCGACTCCCGCGAGCCGCGGGTCGGTCGGCGGAGCGGGTGCTCTCCCGCGACCGAACAACCGCATGCCGTCGGCGAGGGACTCCATCCCGTCGGCGAGGCGATCGATGGCGGTCTGGGCGGCGGCGACCAGCGTCTTCCAGAGACCCGGCCGACGCCGATCAGGCATCGCGCGCCCCGACCCTTTCGATTCCCTCGTACTTCAGTCCGAATTCCTGCACGTAGACCTCGCGTGCCGTCGCCCGCAGGTTCGCTCCCGTCCAGCGGGTGGGCAGTGCATCGAACAGATCCCACTGGACGACCGGAGTCGTTCCGCGAGAGTCGAGCAGGATGATCGACACCGCGTGGCGCTGGATCTCGCCGTGGACCGTCGCCATGAACCAGTCCCACAGCTCGGTCGTGCGAGTCAGTCCCTGGCGCAGGAAGATCTCGCCGTACGACGTGATCGTCGGAATGTGGTGCACGACCTGGGACTGCCCCGCTTCGCGATACTCGACGGTGTCGAGGATCACCTGCGGACCCGAGCACTCCGTGAAGTGCCCGACCGCGAGCCCGCTGATCATGAGCTTGAAGTTGTACGCCCCGAAGGGGTCCACCCATTTGCTCTGCGCGGCGCCTGCCGCCGGTTTGGGTGTCGCCGATGCGTCGCTCACTGTGCTTCCTCCCCGCCGGCTCCGCCGGCCGCGTACTGGCTGACTTTGAAGACGATGAACTCCGCGGGCTTGACCGGTGCCATGCCCACCAGAGCCGTGACGATGCCCGCATCGATGTCCTCCTGCGGGTTCGTCTCCTCATCGCACTTGACGAAGAACGCCTCCCGCTCCGTCGCCCCGAACAGCGCGCCGTCGCGCCAGAGCCGACGCAGGAACGCGCGGATGTCCCGGCGTATGGCGTTCCAGAGCGTCCGGTCGTTCGGCTCGAAGACGACCCATCCGGTGCCCTGCTGGATCGACTCCTCGGCGAAGGCGAACAGGCGCCGGACCGGCAGATAGCGCCACTCGCTCGCACTGCCCGCCAGCGTCCGGGCACCCCAGATCTTTATGCTCCCGTTGATGTTGCGGATCGCGTTGATGCCGGACGTGTTGAGGAGTCCCTGCTCACTCGGCGTGAGCGGGTAGGTGAGGTCGAGGGCTCCGCGCACCGTCTCGTTGGCCGGCGCCTTGTGGACGCCGCGACTCCCGTCCGTCCGAGCCCAGACTCCTGCGACATGCCCCGATGGGGGCGCGTCGACGATCTTGCCGGTGAGCGGGTCGGTGACCCGGATCCACGGGAAGTACACCGCCCCCCACTCGGACTGCCGCGGTGCCGCGCCTCCGCCGGAGGATCCCCGCCGTGGGGTCGCCGCCGCCGGCGGCGACTCCGCACCGCCGTCAGCCGCCTCGCCAGCGTCGCCCGATGACGACGCGGCTGCGGATGACGACGAGGACGAGGCCGTCGCGGGCTTCGTGAGGTCATTGAGATCGCCCACCGCGGCCGGCGCGTCGAGCACCGCGACCCGGTCCTTCATGAGTTCGCAATGGCTGAGAACGGCATCGTACGACGCCGCGTCGGTGAATCCCGGCGCTCCGACGATCGCGATCTCGTCGATGTGCTCGAGCGCAGAAATGCCCGGCTTGGACGGTGTGCCGGTCAGCGACCCGCCCGGACCGACGTTCAGCACGTAGCATCTCTGACCGCCGTTGAGGAAGAACCCGTGAACGGCGAGGGTGAGCGCAGAACTCGGTCCCTCGCTCGCGAACAGGTTCGTGTACTGCGTCCAGTTGTTGACGGCGGTCGGAACACCGGTGGGCGCATCGGCGTTGTCGAGCGCTCCGACGAAGGCGGCGACGTTCGTGCCGACGCCTTCGATCGGCCTGGTGCCCGCCAGGAGTTCTTCGACGTAGACGCCTGGGGTGAGGTATTGCGGCATGTATCGGCCTTTCTCAGCGTGTCGGTCAGACGGATTCAGGCAGGGGGAGCGTGAGATCCCCGAGGTCGCCGCCGGCGTCCACTGCGGGCGCGTCGACGGAGAGCATGATGGACGTGCCGTGGGCGGCGACACTCAGCGTCAGCGGAATGCCGGTGACCGTGGCGACCGGCAGACGGAACCGACCACCGTGGTCGGCGATCGTGGACTCCCCGGTGTCGGCGAGAGCCACGCGGGCTTCTGCGAGCGGGCGGCCGTTCGACGCCACGACCCGTCCCACGACGACGCGCTGCTGCGCGGGGATGACTCGCACCGGCTCGCGCACGAGCGGTGCCGTCGGGCGCTCGACGATCCGCCGTACAGGCACCCGCAGGATGAAGGCCGGCGCAGGCGGGCGGTCGAGTGCCCGCCAGAGCTCGAGACTCGGGCCTGCGGCATCCATCATCCAGTCGGAGTCCGCCGTCGCAGACAGCGCCAGCCCGCTCGTCATCGCGGCGGCGTCGAACACGGGCAGCCCGACCGTCGTCACCAGCAGATCGAGGGTCAGTTCGGCACTGCTGATGTGCCTCATGACAGGTCCGGCCGCCGGCGCGATCTCGAGCTCGAGCGGTCGCAGCAGGATGGCGCCGGCACCGGTGTGCTCTTCGTCGAAGTCGTGGACCACGGGAAGCTTCGTGACGGAGGTCGCCCAGTCCACGACCGGTTCGACGGCGCGGGCGAAGTCCTCCGACGGCTCAGGGTTCGGTGGCATACGCCCACAGCTCCATCGGCGTCGCGAAGTAGATCCAGCCCCAGAACCCGGGCACGGCCGACTTCGCAGGGGCGCGGAACCAGGCGGTGTCGCGCACCTTGGTCAGGCGCAGGATGAGACCGATCGTGATGGACCACACGCACTGGAAGAGGAAGAGGACCACGTAGCTGATACCTACGATGACGAGGAAGAGCGGTCCGAGAATGCGCGCCTGCAGCAGATGCACGCGCTCGTGGTTCCCGGATCCGCCGATGTTCACGGTTCCGAGCGTCTGCAGCACGTCCACCCCGAAGCCCGATGACCCGCGCGCCTTGTACGAGACCCAGTCCTGGCCGGCACTCTGCGACGTCGACGGAGAGCCGAAGAACGGATAGACGATGTTGCCGACGACCGCGCCGAGCAGTGTGCTGGGCAGGGCCCAGGAATTGTCCACCAGCAGCAGGAGCCAGCCGCTGGGCGTCGTGAGGTCGTAGCTTCCGAGAATGCCGGCGATGATGCCGAGGATGAGCGCCACAGCGCCGACGATGATCAGGACCCACGGGTTCCGCAGAGCCGGCCACAACGCGGAGGCAGCGAAGAGGGTGCCCACGCTCACGGCCGCTGCCAACACGGCGGTGACCAGCGTTCGCACGAATGTGTTCGACATCGGACCTACCCCACGCTCTACCCGCGACGCTGCGCCGAGGATCGTGCACCGGACCATTCCGGTGGCCCGTGGGATCAGCGAGGTCGCGCGCGTCGAGGACCCACCCGCGGCGCCATATCCCCCATGGTCACCACGGCCACACGGTACCAGGCGCCGGGAGGGCGCACCAGGGCGTCACCGGGACGAGGTCAGCCCCTGTTCCATGTGGTGAAGGAGACCGGGAACCCGCCACCGGTCGCAGGGCCGATGGTCATCACCGATCGTCGGTCTTGATCCGTGAATTTGACGCAGACGAACGTCGCCCGATCCGGCAGCAGCACGATGTTCTGCGCGTTGAGGTCGTCATACGAGGTCGCGGCCTCGCATGCCGCGAAGGTCGGCTGGTCGACCACGGCCAGTCTCGGCGGGCCCTGCCCGACAACGCCGAGCTCACCCGACCCGGCACCCTGATAGAAGAACACGTCCTCGCCGCCGCCCGCGCTGGGAGTCATGACCTGCTGACCCGTGTCCAGATCGAAGTACGTCCCTGGGGTCGCGAGGAACAGATCGCTTTTGAAGACGGACGGCTCCGCCACCGTCGTTGTGGGGGTGGGGGTGTTCGTGGGTCCAGGTTTGGGTCGGGTGAGGTTCCAGATCAGGATGCCGCCCCCGGCCAGCAGCAGCACCGCGACCACCGCGACGATCACGATCCACCACGGGAACTTGCGCTTGTTCGGCTCCGCCACCTGGAACGCGACCGTCGGACCCGACACCACCTGATCCGGCGACTCCTCCAACGCCGCACCCACCGCGAACGAGAACGCCCCGGCCGCCGCCTTCTCCGCCACCTTCACCGTGACATCCACCGTCGCCGTGCCCGCCACCGGCAGCGCCCGCTCCGACTCCCCCACCACCTGGAACCAGGCCGCATCCGCACCCGCACCCGGCAGCACCAGAACCCGAGCCCGCACCGGCCGACCCGTCACATTCGACACCGTGAACGACCCGCTACCCGACCGGGCGGCATCCAGCACCACCTGCGACGGACCCGCCACCGCGAACGGCGGCCCCTCCGGCCCCACCGGACCCACCGGCCCAAAACCCGCGTCACCCGACCCGCTCACGGCGTCACCGTATCATCGCGGCTTCGCTGAGGTTGCGACATGACGCCGGTGCCTACTGCCAGACCGTGTATGAGACATCGCGCGCCTGACTCCCATTCTGCGGTGCGAACTCCAGCACAGCCACGTGCTCTCTGCTGGTGAACGTGCAGACCCACGTCGTGCCCTGGGCATCGGGGATGTCCACTGAGGGCGAGAAGGTCGCGTCACGGCACGCCACGAAGCTCGGATCTGTCGTGAAGGCCACGCCGCGCATCGCGCCGGTCACGGTCGTCGGGCGATTGTCGGGCACCGCGATCAGATCCGCGTCGGACAGGGAGACGTCGATGATCCCATCACCGTCCAGATCCACGTCCTGAGTCGGCTGATCGAAGACGAAGTTCCCGGTCGTGAACACCGGCCGCGCCGCCTCGGTCTTCGTGGGTGTGGGGGTCGGCGCGGGTCGGGTGAGGTTCCAGATCAGGATGCCGCCCCCGGCCAGCAGCAGCACCGCGACCACCGCGACGATCACGATCCACCACGGGAACTTGCGCTTGTTCGGCTCCGCCACCTGGAACGCGACCGTCGGACCCGACACCACCT
>NZ_BAAAOG010000002.1:0-716546 GCF_039530205.1 Microbacterium deminutum | reverse complement strand
CATTCGACACCGTGAACGACCCGCTACCCGACCGGGCGGCATCCAGCACCACCTGCGACGGACCCGCCACCGCGAACGGCGGCCCCTCCGGCCCCACCGGACCCACCGGCCCAAAACCCGCGTCACCCGCAGCACCGGACATGGCCACACGGTACCAGTGGCCGACTCGCCGCGTCACGGGGGCCGAGGTCGGCTACGTCTCGCGGGTGATCGTGACCTTCACGTGCAGGTGGCTCTTGAACGGCCCGGCGTAGACCCCGCGCAGCGGCGGCACATCCCCGTAGTCGCGACCACGGCCGACCAGCACATGCCGGTCGCCGATCTCGATGTTGTTCGTCGGGTCGAATCCCTGCCACTCGCCCGCGAACCATTCGACCCAGGCGTGCGACTCGCCGGTGACCGGCTCGCCCACCGCCGCGCTCGGCCGCGGGTGCAGGTAGCCGGACACATAGCGCGCCGGGATGCCGACCTCACGCAGGGCCCCGAGGGTCACGTGCGCGATGTCCTGGCAGACCCCCTTGCGCGCCTCCCACGCCTCGTGGGCCGTCGAATGCACGCCGGTGATGCCGTGCATGTACTCCACGGCATCGCCGACGGCGATCGCTATCGCATGGGCCGCGCGCCCCGGGTGGTCGTGCTCGGCCGCGATCGACCTCGCCAGTTCGGCAACCTCGGGATGAGGCCGGGTGCGACCGGTCTGCGACAGCTGCTCGACGGTCTCGATCGACCGGACCGCCTCACGCGCCAGCGCATGCCACGTCACATCCGCATGCTCGAGCGGGCGCGGGCGCACCTCCACGAGCGATCGCGCGGTGATCGTCAGCGCGCCGTGCGGCGACAGCACGTCGAACGCGGCGACGCGCGTGCCGAAGTAGTCCACGTACTGATTGACGGATGTCGAGGGCTCGATGTCGAGCGAGGAGTTCAGCACGAACTGGCTGTCGGTGGAGCCCGGCAGCATCCGCGCCTCGTTGTACGACGCCGAGACGTCGCCCTGATAGCTGAAGCCGGTCTGGTGCTCGATGCGGAGCCGCTTCACGAGATCTCTCCGATCCAGCTCGGCTCGGCCTGCGCCGGGAAGAAGCGGTGGCGGATCGCCTCGGATGCCTCGCGCGTGACGGTCTGAACGCGATGCATGTGCTGCGGCAGCTCGCTGAGGATTTCGCTGACCGGCCGGTATTCGAGGTCGTTGCGAATCTGCCCGAGCGCCCGGAGGACCGTGTTGGAGTGCCCGACACGATCGGCGCGCGGGTCGATCGCGCTCATGCACTCCTCGGCGCGCTGGATCGAGTAGATGATCGAGCGCGGGAACAGGCGGTCGAGCAGCAGGAACTCGGCGGCGTTGCGGGCGCTCGGCATCCCGCGGTACGTCCGCAGGTAGGCCTCGTAGGCGCCGCACGATCGGAGGATCGTGGTCCACGAGGGTCCGGATGCCTCGGTCAGCGACCGCGTCGCGAGCAGGCGAGCCGTCATGTCGGCGCGTTCGATGCTGCGTCCGAGGGTGAAGAACTGCCACGCCTCGTCGCGGCTTGTCGAGGAGTCGACGATCCCGACGGCGAGCGCCGCGCGTTCGCGCACCCATTGGAAGAACTCGTGGACCTTGTCGGTCTGCAGGCGCCGGGGCATCCGCGCGCTCGTCGTGTTGAGCGTCTCCCACAGCTCTGACGAGACGATCTCGCGCGCGCGGCGGGCGTTCTCGCGCGCGGCGGTGAGGGCGTACGAGATGCTCGCGGGATTCAACCGGTCGACGGCGAGCCGCTGGAGGACATCGCCGCGTCGGACGGTCTCGATGCCCTGCGGCGGGAACGAGCCCATGACGCTCAGCAGGGAGCGGCAGGCGGTGTCCTCGTCGATCCACGGGTCTTCGAGCAGCAGCTGCAGGTGCACGTCGAGGATGCGGGCGGTGCCGTCGCTGCGCTCGATGTAGCGCCCGATCCAGAACAGCGACTCGGCGATGCGGCTCAGCATGACCCGGCGCCTTCGAGAGACGACACGCTCGCACCTCCGTCACGCGCCTGCTGCTGCTGCTCCTGCTGCTCGATGCGCGAGCGAGGGCGATCCTGCGGCGAGTGCGTCGGCTCGGGCTGGCCGTCGTAGATGATCGGGATGGCGGCGGTCACCGACGCCGCCTGATCGGCCACGAGCCCGGCCAGGCCGCTCCCCTGGCCGTACTCCACGTGGGCGGGCGCGGAGCCGCCGATGACCCACGTGTCCTTCGATCCGCCGCCCTGGCTCGAGTTCACGACCAGCTGTCCTTCAGGGAGCGCAACCCGGGTCAGGCCGCCCGGAAGCACCCAGACGTCCTCGCCGTCGTTCACCGCGAACGGACGCAGGTCCGCGTGGCGCGGCCGCATCCCGTCCTCGACGAGGGTCGGGATGGTCGAGAGCATCACCACGGGCTGGGCGATCCAGCCGCGCGGGTCTGCGATGAGGCGATGGCGCAGCTTGTCGAGCTCGGCGGGCGAGGCATCCGGGCCGACGACCAGCCCCTTGCCGCCCGAGCCGTCCACCGGCTTCACGACGAGTTGATCGAGCCGGTCGAGCACCTCTTCGAGTGCACCGGCGTCCTCGAGGCGCCAGGTGTCCACGTTCTTGAGGACGGGCTCTTCGGCCAGGTAGTAGCGGATGAGGTCCGGCACGTAGGTGTAGAGCAGCTTGTCGTCGGCGACGCCGTTGCCGACGGCGTTGGCGATCGTGACATTGCCGAGCCGGGCGGCGAGCATGAGACCCGGCGCCCCGAGCATCGAGTCGGCACGGAACTGCAGCGGGTCGAGGAACTCGTCGTCGACGCGGCGGTAGATGACGTCCACGCGTTTCGGACCACGGGTGGTGCGCATGAACACCTTGCCGCCGATGGAGAGCAGGTCGCGGCCCTCGACGAGCTCGACGCCCATCAGGCGCGCGAGGAGAGTGTGCTCGAAGTACGCGGAGTTGTACACGCCGGGCGTCAGCACCACGACGTTCGGATCCTCGACCCCGGGCGGCGCGGAGGCGCGAAGGGCCGCGAGCAGCTTGTTCGGGTAGTCGCCCACCGGCCGCACCCGCATCGACACGAAGAGCTCGGGCAGGGTCTGCGCCATGACCCTTCGGTTCGAGATGACGTAGCTGACCCCCGACGGCACCCGCACGTTGTCTTCGAGCACCCGCATCTCGCCGTGCTCGTCGCGGATGAGATCGATCCCCGACACGTGGATGCGCACGCCGTTGGCACTGTGGATGCCGGCAGCCTGACGGTAGAAGTACTGGGACGAGGCGATGAGCGCAGCCGGCAGCACGTCGTCCCGTACGCAGTGCTGGTGCCCGTACGCGTCGTCGAGGAACGCCTCGAGGGCGCGCACGCGCTGCTTGACTCCGGCCTCGATGCGCGACCACTCCTCGAACGTGATCACGCGGGGGACGGCATCCAGCGGGAAGGGACGCTCCTCGCCGGCGAAGTCGAAGGTCACGCCCTGCGCGAGGTACGAGCTGGCGAGTGACTCGGTACGTCCGCGCAGCTCGTCCTGGGTCATCCGCGCGAGCGCCTGATAGAGCTCGCGATAGGCCTCACGGGATTCGGCGGCTTCACCCGGATGGGCCGGAACGCCGAACATCTCGTCGAACGCCGGCACTCCCGAGGCGGTCTTCCGCGGCGCCAGAGTGGAGCCGTAGCCGTCGAACAGATCGCCCATGCCATGAGCCTACTGTCGGGCGTGTTGCCGAGGTGTTTCGTGGGCGGACGGAGTTGACGGGCATCCGTCCGCCGCCCGCGGTGTCAGCGTGCGCGAGGCCGCGGTTCGCGCTCCCGAGTGCGCCCGAGCGCCAGAGTCAGCGCCACGCCGGCCGTCCCCACGAGTGCGATCCCTCCCGCTGCGAGGAGCGTCGCGCCATCGGGCTGCACGATCGACTGCCCGCGCAGCGCCTGCCAGAGGACGAGCGCGACGACACTCACGTAGACCACGGCTGTCGTCCAGACCAGCCCGACCCGCACCCGGAGGTCGCGCAGCACGCCCACCCGCCGCGAGGCCAGTTCGATCATGATCAGCGCCAGCGGGATGAGCTGCAGCGCATGCATGCCGACGAAGTGCGGGATCCGCAGATCGCCGTGCTCGGTGCTCCAGTTGAGGATCGGGATGCCGGGCCCTCCGTCGATCGCCCCGACGGTGTGGGCGCCGACGATGTCGCCGCCCGCCGCGATCTGCGCCTGGCTCGGAATGGTCATGAGGAACCCGAGCGAGAGGCCGACGAGGCAGATCCCCGCTCCCAGCCGGACGGCGAGGTTGCGCGCCCGATCCCCGTAGGGGGAGAACCACAGCAGGATCGCGGCGACCAGTGTCGCGAGCCACAGCACCGCGATGGTTGCGCCCATGACCGACCAGACGAAGCCGTCGTACGGGGTCGACTGGTTGAAATGACTGCGCGCGCCACGGACCGTCTGGCTGAGGACCGCCGCCATCTCGATGAACAGGGCGACCGATATGACGGTGCCCGCCCACCACGCCGTTCGGCGGAAGCGGCGGAGCTGCCCGATCAGCCACGCCCACGTCACGGCGTAGATGAGCACCGACACCGAGAACTTGAACGGCTTCGCCCAGATCGGCGCGCCGACGAGTTCGCGGTCATCCAGCAGCAGCCCCACGATGCTCACGAGCCCCGTGACCGCCATTGTCGCGGCGAGCGCGATGAGGGGGCCATGCCAGCGCAGTCGCGTGAGTCCTGACGACGTCTCCGCGGTCGTCGCGCTGACGGTCTTCGTCGTGGTGGTCATGATGGGTCTCCCGGAGATCGGTCCGGCGCCCGGAATCGCCGGTCACGTGCGACGCTAGGGATGCCGATCGGCACCGGGAATCCGGCCGGCCCCCGGCCGGATCGGGTGCAGACCCCCAGGTTCTTGCGGCCCTCGCCGTGGACCGCGCGCGTAGGCTCATCTCGTGCCTGCACCTCGCACGAACCGCCGTCTCGCCGCCGCGGCGGCGGGTGTGGCCTCGGCGCTTCTGGGTGCCGGTCTCGGAGAGCTCACCGCCGCCCTCATCGCCCCGGGCGCCAGTCCTTTCGCCGCCATCGGATCGGCGCTCATCGACTTGGCACCGCCCTGGGCGAAGAACGCCGCGATCGCGCTGTTCGGCACGAATGACAAGGTCGCCCTCCTCGTGGGCATCGCCATCGTGCTCGTCATCGTCGCCGCCTGCGCCGGACTGCTCGAGCTGTGGCGGCCGCCGTGGGGTCGCGTGGTCATGCTGGCGTTCGGCGGCATCGGGATCGTCGCGGCGATGACGCGGGCGGATGCCGGAACCCTCGACTGGATCCCATCCACAGTCGCCGGACTCGCCGCGGCGGCCTCGCTGTGGCTGCTGGTGCAGCGGATCCCCGCGGCTCGGCCCGCGGCTCCTCCGTCCGCTCAGCCCGCGGCAGCCGCCGGCGGTGCCGTCGCGCCACCGCCCGCGAGTGCCTCGCCGGGGATGCAGCGGCGCAGCTTCATCGGATGGACGCTCGCGGCGGCCGCCACCGGGCTGCTCGCCGCGGTCGGGGGCACGGTGATCCGCGCCGGCAGCAACGCGGTTACTGCTGTCCGTCAGGCCATAAAGCTGCCGACTCCGGCGGTGACCGCGCCGCCGATCCCCGCCGATGCCGAGCTCGGGATCCTGGGTCTCGCAAAGGTCGTCACGCCGAACGAGTCGTTCTACCGCATCGACACCGCACTGATCGTGCCGCAGATCGATCCCGCCGACTGGAAGCTGCGGATCCACGGGATGGTCGAGAACGAGGTCGAGATCACCTGGGACGAGCTGCTGGCGCTGCCGCTCGAAGAGAGCGTGACGACCTTGACGTGCGTCTCGAACGAGGTCGGCGGCGACCTGATCAGCAACGCGGTGTGGCTGGGGTATCCCATCCGCGAGCTGCTTGCGCGCGCGAAGCCGACCTCGGACGCCGACATGGTGCTGTCGCACTCGATCGACGGGTTCACGGCATCCACACCCCTCGAAGTGCTGCAGGAGGACGGCCGCAACGCGATCCTCGCCGTCGGGATGAACGGCACGACCCTGCCGCCCGAGCACGGGTTTCCGGTGCGGATGGTGGTGCCGGGTCTCTACGGGTACGTTTCGGCGACGAAATGGGTCGTCCAGCTCGAGGTCACGCGCTTCGATCAGGCGCATGCGTACTGGACCGACCGCGGCTGGTCCGAGCGGGGTCCGATCAAGCTGGAGTCACGCGTCGACGTGCCGCGCCGGGGTCAGGGGCTGAAGGCCGGCGATACCGTCATCGCCGGCGTCGCGTGGCAGCAGCACGTCGGTGTCGAGCGGGTCGAGGTCCAGATCGACGAGGGCGAGTGGCGCCCCGCGAAGCTCGCCGCCGCGATCTCGGACGACACCTGGGTGCAATGGAGCTACCCGTGGACGGCCGAGAAGGGCGATCACGTCATCCGCTGCCGCGCGACCAGCAAGGCCGACGAGCTGCAGACCGAGGATGAGGCTCCGCCTGCGCCCGACGGCGCCACCGGCTGGAACTGGCGGACGGTGTCGGTGTTCTGAACCATCGGCGCCGTCGCGCTCAGCCCGCGAGGACGACCCTCAGCTGTTCGACGGCCCAGTCCAGTTCGGTCGAGCGGATGACGAGCGGCGGCGCGATGCGGATCGTCTGGCCGTGCGTGTCCTTGACGAGGACGCCCCGGGCGATGAGCCGCTCGGCGATGTCTCGCCCGGTGCCGACGGCCGGGTCGATGTCGACGCCGGCCCAGAGGCCCGCGACGCGCACCGCCGTGACGCCGCGGCCGATCAGTTCCTCCAGCTTGGCCTCGAGGTGCTCGCCGAGAGCCGCGGCGCGGCGCTGGAACTCGCCGGTCTGCAGCATCTCGACCACGCGCAGCCCGACGGCCGACGCGAGGGGATTGCCGCCGAACGTCGAGCCGTGCTCGCCCGGGTGGATGACTCCGAGCACGTCGCTGTTCGCGACCACCGCCGACACCGGCAGGATGCCGCCGCCCAGCGCCTTGCCGAGCAGATACACATCGGGGACGACGCCTTCGCGGTCGCACGCGAACGTCTCGCCGACGCGGCCGAGCCCGGACTGGATCTCGTCGGCGACGAACAGCACGTTGTGGCGCGTGCAGATCTCGCGCACCGCGCGGAGGTATCCCTCGGGCGGGAGGATGACGCCCGCCTCGCCCTGGATGGGCTCGATCAGCACCGCGGCGGTCTCGGGCGTGATGGCCGCCTCGAGGGCCGCGGCATCTCCGAAGGGCACCGAGACGAATCCGGGCGTGAACGGACCGAAGTCTCTGCGCGCGTCCGGATCGTCGCTGAAGCCGACGATGGTCGTGGTGCGGCCGTGGAAGTTGCCGTGGGCGACCACGATGGTCGCGGCATCCGGTGCGATGCCCTTGATGCGATAGCCCCAGGCCCGCGCGACCTTGATGCCCGTCTCGACCGCTTCGGCGCCGGTGTTCATCGGCAGCACGAGGTCCTTGCGGCACAGCTCCGCGAGCGCGGTGGCGAACAGGCCGAGCCGGTCGTTGTGGTACGCGCGGCTGGTCAGCGTGAGCCGGGTGAGCTGCTCCTGCGCGGCGGCGACGATGGCGGGATGCCCGTGGCCGAAGTTCAGCGCCGAGTAGGCGGACAGCAGGTCGAGGTAGCGCTTGCCCTCGACATCCGTCACCCACGACCCTTCGGCACGCGAGACGACCACCGGAAGAGGGTGATAGTTGTGGGCGACGTGCTCGCCCTCGGCTGCGATCACCGCAGCCGTCGGGTCGGCGGCGATCGAGAAGGTCACTGCGAGGCTCCTCGCAGCTCGAGCGTGCAGCACTTGATGCCGCCGCCACCCAGGAGGAGCTCCGACAGATCGATGAGGATCGGGTTGTAGCCGCGCTCGCGCAGCTGCGCCTCGAAGCCCTTGGCACGCGGCGAGATGAGGACGTTGAGGCCGTCGCTGGACGAGTTGAGACCGAAGACGGCGCCGTCCTCGTCCGAGACGCGGATGGCGTCGGGGTAGCGCTCCGCGAGGATCCGTCGGCCCTCTTCGTCGAACGCGCCGGGGAGGTAGGCGATGTTCGCCCGGTCGACGCCGTCGGGTCCTTCGACCGGATCGAGCACCGAGATGGCGGTGTCGAGGTGGTAGAAGCGCGGGTCGACGAGGTTGAGGCTTACGACCTCCTTGCCGAAGACCTCGCCGAGTTCGCGGTGGCTGTCGCCGGTCGAACGGAACCCCGTGCCGGCGAGGATCGTCTCGCCGACGAGCAGGAAGTCGCCCTCGCCCTCGTTGACCTGCACGGGGTCGACGACATCGAAGCCGTTCCCGCCGAACCATTCCATGAACGCCGGACCCTCGGGCACCCGCTCCTGGAATCGGAACTTGGCGCCGTACGCGACGCCGTCGATGATGAACCCGCCGTTGGCGGTGTAGACCATGTCGGGCAGCCCCTCGATCGGATCGATGAGGTGGACGTCATGGCCGAGCGCGAGGTAGGTGTCGTACAGGGTCTGCCACTGCTGCACCGCGCGGTCGGTGTCGGTCGGGTTGGCAGGCTCCATCCACGGGTTGATCGTGTAGCTCACCGTGAAGTGCTCGGGGCGGCACATGAGGTATGTGCGATGCTGCTGGACCCGGCGGACCGGGCTCGACTGGGTGGCCTCCGCGGCGGGCGCCGTGTTCTGCGTGGACATCTTGCTCCTACAGGAAGGGGCGGCGGACGCTGTCCAGGGGCCCGACGGAGCTGTGTGAAGCCGGCGACTCGGGCACGCCGCATCCATTGTCTCACGCGACGTTCGCAGCGTCGGTCAGGACGTCCCGTCCTCCGGATACTGGAACACGTCGTCGAGCACCACCCCGAAGACCCGCGAGATCTGGAACGCCAGCTCGAGCGTGGGGGAATAGCGGCCCTGCTCGATCGCGATGAGGGTCTGCCGGGTCACCCCGACCCGCTTCGCGAGCTCTGCCTGCGTCAGTCCGGCCTGGTCGCGCAGTGATCGGATGGTGTTCGTGACCCTGGTCGGCCTCACCATCACGCGATCCCGCGCCGGTAGGCGATGACGCTGACCACACCTCCGACGAATGCCCACAGGGCGAACCCGAAGAAGAGCGCGTTGGCGATCCAGAACCAGTCGGCTTCAACGGCGCACAGCGCGATGGCAGTGAGGCCTCCGGCGATGACGAACCCCTGCCCGACGCGACTGCCGAATCTCGCGATGTCGCGGTCGCGCTGGTCGGACTTCCCAACGCCGTCGGGGTCCCGCATCCCGGCGACGATGCCCCATACGATGCTGAGGACGATGGCCCCCACGATGCTTCCGCCGATCGTCCACAGCATGATGGGCACCCAGTCGACGTCCGCGAGCGGACCGCCGCCGGCCTGCTGGACCGTCACGATGATGTAGACCGCCATGGCGATCGCCGACGCGATGAGGCTCGACCATGTGTTGCGCTCTTCGTAGACCATCGCGGGACTCCCATGTAAAGAATGTTTGACACCTTGACAATAGGCCGTCATTGTACGCAGTGTCAAGAATCTTTTACATGGGCGGCACCGACCGATCTTCGACCGGGGATTCCTCCCCCATCACACCTTTGCGGCGACCGCGGTCCCCGCCTCGGCGGGGTGATCGGCACCGAACAGGGCGGCCACCACGTACGCTGCGTCGGCGCCCATGCCGAACAGCGCGCCCGAGGCCGCAGAGTACTGGAAGTCGAGTCCGACGAACGCGAGGCCGCTGCATCCGCGTGCGATGCCCCGGTCGTGGATCGGCTCGCCCTGCGAATCGAGCGCGCCGTCGACGCGGATCCAGCCGAAGTCGGGACGCGATCCCGTGGCCCACACGACCGTCGCCGCATCGATGGCGATGCCATCAGCGGTGACCGGCCGACCGTCAGCGACCGAGTCGATGCGGGCGACGCGAGTGATGCCTGCCCGGTCGAGGTCGGCGAGCTTGTTGCGCACGAGCATGATGCCGCGGCGGGCGTCCCGCGCCGCGCGACCCTTCTCGGTGTCGACCGTCAGGTGGCGCAGGTGCCGGAGGAAGATGCTCGACGTCAGGTTGCCGAACGGGGTGTCGACATCCACCGGCACCTGCCCGGGGTGACGTCCGGAGATCGTCACCTGGTGACCGTTGCCGGCGGCCTCGAGCGCGATGTCGGTGCCGGAGTTGCCCGCGCCGATCACGAGCACCGGACCCGGGGCGAGCTGTTCGGGCCCTTGGTAGTCGATCGAGGTCAGCTGAGTCGTGCGATCGTCGATCTCCGCCGCGAAAGCCGGGAGCTTCGCCACACGATGAGCGCCCGACGCGACGATGACGCGCTGTGCGAGCACGGTGTCGCCGTCCGCCAGCTCGAGCCGGAACCGGCCCGAGCCATCCCTCGTCAATGACACGACGCTCGCGCCGGTGCGGACGGGGATGCCGAACCGCGCGGCGTACCGTTCGAGATAGTCGCCCATCTGCCGGGCGCTGGGATAGCCGAAGAACCCGACGTCGAGTGGCAGCCCGGGAAGGCTCGAGAGGCGGCCAGGACTGAAGATCCGGAGCGACCGATACCGCTCCCTCCAGGAGTCTCCGACGCGGGCGTGCTCATCGAACAGCTCAGTGCTGACACCCCGATCCCCCAGCAGCCGGCCGACGTGCAGGCCGGCGGCTCCTGCGCCGACCACCGCGGTGTCGAGAACTGTTTCGGTCATGATGACCTCCTTCGTCGTTCTCGACGCTAGGTCGAGCGCCGCAGCCGGCACATCGGCAGAAATGACCAATGCGGCTCACGCCGGCGTGGTCATTCCATGCTCGAAGGCGAATGCGGTGGCGGCTGCGCGATTGGGCAGCGAGAGCTTGGCGAGGATGTTGCTCACGTGCCGGGCGACCGTCCGCTCGCTCAGGAAGAGCTCGTGGGCGATGCCTCGGTTGGGCAGGCCACGCGCGACGAGGGCGAGCACCTCGACCTCGCGCGGGGTGAGGCCTCCCGCAGGCGAAGGCGTCTGCGGGGAGGCGATGCGCTCCAGACGCGCGAGATCCGGAGCGGCGCCGAGCGTCGTGAGTGCGGACCGGGCGGCGTCGAACTCGAGCTGCGCCCCTTCTTCGTCTCCGAGTGCGCGCGCGGCGCGACCGAGCTGCACGCGTGTCAGCGCGGCCTCGTAGGGAGCGTCGAGGCGCCGCCACGCCGACCACGATCGCCGCAGCAGGGGAAGAGCCGCGGCGGCGCCGCCGCTCGCGATCAGCACGATCCCGCGCGCCCTGTCGGCCTGCCCGTGCAGGTAGACGGTGCCGAGCGCGTCGGCGAGGGCCTCGAGTTCGGCCCCGGCCCGCTCGGCGGTGCCGAGATCGCCGTCGGCGACCTCGAGCTCCACCTGGGCCGCGAGCAGATCCGCTCGCCGGCTCGGCTCCACCGCGGCATCCAGCGCCCGCGCGACCCCGCTGCGCGCCGCGGCCGAGTCCCCCTCGTCGCGGCGCAGCAGCGCGAATCCCGGCTGCACCTCGCGGCCGAGGTCGGCGGCGAGGCGGAACGCCGCCTCGGCCTCCCTCCGGCGCCCGGCGAGCCGATGGAGCTCCGCAAGCCCGTAGAGCGCGTTCTCCTTGGTCTCGGGACGGCGCTCGCGCTCGGCCACCTCGCTGAGCGTGCGCTCCGCCTCGCCCCACTCCCCGCCGACCCGCAGGACCACGGCGCGCAGCACCGAGCACTCGCCGCGGAACGGCGCCAGGCCCTGCTGCGTGTCGCACCAGGAGCTGAGGTCGCGAGTCCACACGCGGGCGCGCTCGAGATCCCATCGCGCGAGGCAGCTCGCGATCACCGCGCAGTACGCCGGACCGGCGACGCGATCGCCGACGCGGTGCGACGAGATCATCAGCATCACCTGGTCCATCTGCGCGAAGCCGTCTTCGATCCGTCCGGTGCCCACGAGCGCGCGGCCGAGCGCCATCGTGGCGAGCACCTCGACATCCGCGTCATGCGCCCCCCGTGCCAGCGCGACGGCCTGCGCGGCGAGCACCGCCGATTCGTCGCCCTCACCCCGGGCGTATGCCGCGACCGATCGACAGATCGCGACCATGCCTTCCGAGCGCCGGCCCGCACGCTCGGACTGGCACAGCTCGAAGAGCCGGGCCATCCATGCACCCGCTCGGATGTCGTCGCCCTCCTCCGAGAGGGTGAAGCCGATCCAGAACACGCACCGGACGGCGGCATCGACATCGCCGGCCTCGAGGAACGCACGGTGCGCGGCATCCCACGCCCGCTCCGACTCGTCGCCCCGACCGATGAACCACGCCGCGAGCCCGAGATCATCCAGGCCCTGCGGCGACAGGCCGCTCACAGCGGCTTCGTGCGAGAGCTCGTCGAACCGCGACGTCCAGTCGTTGAGCGTCGCAGCGGCCGTCGGGCCGGCGCCGAACGAACTCTGGTCGGGCATGGGCACAGTATCGACCCGGCACTGTGAGGGAGCAATCCCCCGGCTAGATGACCGCCTCCGACCAGCGGTCGGGGTTGCCGAACCGGTGCGCGGTGATCGTGACCGACTGCTCGTGCAGGAACGGCAGCAGCTCGAGGCGGCCCGCCGTGGTCACGTCGTTGTCGTAGACGGCGAGATCCGGGTCGCCCGCGACGGCTTCGGCGAGCGCGCCATGAAGTGCGAGGACGGTCTCGCGCGAACCGACCAGCCTGACCCGCGGCGGACGGGGGACGGATGCCTCGTCCGCGGCCTCGGCCACGATGTCCGGCTTGCCCACCAGGCGTTCGATCCACTGCGCATCGGTCTCGACGAACACGCCGATCCCCTGCTCGCTCAGCGATCGCCGTACCGCGGCCGGCACGCCGACGGGCGCGCTCAGCGTCAGCGACGACCCGGCGCGGATCCCCGCTATGGCGACGCGCAGCACCGCCTGCCAGGTGGCATCGGCGGTGGAGCGGATCGCCACTGCCGAGACGGGCCGATACCGCAACAGGTTCCGTTCGATGCCGAGACCCGACACGTCCTTCACCTGGCCGAACTCGCGGTCCCACGCGATGGCGTCCGAGAGAGCCCCACGCCGCAGCCATTCGAAGGAGTCGTAGTCGAGCGATGGCTGGGCCGCTTCGATCACCGCAGAGATGCGGGAGTCGAGTCCCCGCAGATGCAGCGTCGCCGAGCCGGTGCCACCGGACGTCGCCCGCCACGACCCGAGGCCGACCAGGTAGTTCGGCCCACCTGCTTTCGTGCCGGCGCCCACGGACGAGCGCTTCCAGCCACCGAAGGGCTGGCGCTGCACGATCGCACCGGTGATCCCCCGATTGACGTAGAGGTTCCCGGCCTCGACGCGCTCGAGCCACAGCGCGAGGTCGCCGGGATTCTGCGTGTAGAGGCCCGCCGTCAGGCCGTAGGCGACGGCGTTCTGCAGCTCGATGGCGTGCGTGAGCGAATGGGCGTGCATGATGCCGAGCACCGGCCCGAAGAACTCCTCGCGGTGGAACCGCGATCCCGGCCGAACGCCGGTGCGGATGCCCGGACTCCAGAACCGGCCCTCGTACGCCGGCCCGAGATCGAGGAGCTTCGGCTCGACGAGCCAGTGCTCTTCTTCGTCGAGGGTCGACAGCGCCCACTCGAGCTTCCCCTGCGGCTTCTCGACGACCGGTCCCACTTCTGCGAGCGGATCGGTCGGCGGTGCGACACGGAGGGATGCCGCGGCGTCCACCAGCTGTCGGGCGAAGCGCCGCGAACGCCCCACCGGACCCACCAGGATCGCCAGCGACGCGGCGGAGCACTTCTGGCCGGCGTGGCCGAACGCACTCTTGATCACGTCTCCCGCAGCCAGATCGAGGTCTGCCGACGGCATGATGATCATCGCGTTCTTGCCGCTCGTCTCGGCGAGAAGGGGCAGCTCGGGGCGCCACGAGCGGAACAGCGCCGCCGTCTCCCACGAGCCGGTGAGGATCACGCGATCCACGTCGGGGTGCGACACGAGGCGCCGGCCGAGAGCACCCTCATCGATGTCGACGAGTGCGAGGACATCGCGCGGCACACCGGCTTCCCACAGCGCCTCGGCGACCACGGCCGCGCATCGCCGGGCCTGCGGCGCAGGCTTGAACACGACGCCCGAGCCTGCGGCGAGCGCCGCGAGGACCCCGCCGGCGGGGATCGCGACCGGGAAGTTCCACGGCGGGGTGACCACGGTCAGCCGCGCGGGCTCGAAGACGGCTCCGCTGACGCGATCGAGTTCGCGCGCGGTCGCGGCGTAGTAGCTCGCGAAGTCCACGGCCTCGCTCACCTCGACATCCGCCTCGGCGAACACCTTGCCCGTCTCGGACGCGGCGACCTCGATGAGCTCGCCACGGCGGGCTTCGAGCACGCGCGCCGCTTCCACGAGCACGGCGGATCGGTCGGCGGCCGGCATCCCGCCCCAGCCGATCGCGGCGTGGCGGACCCGGGCGACGATCGACTCGAGCGTGCCCTCGTCCTCGACGCGCGCCGCCGCGATCGTCGCGTTCCCCGCCGTCGACGTCTCGATGCGACCGAGGATCTCGCGCGCCCAGGCGCGGTTGGCGGGGAGCGCGGGATCGGTGTCGGCGGCGTTGCGGAATCCCGGGGCACCGGGTGCGCGCGTCTCCGACTCGCGCGAGGCGAAGATCGCGGTCTCGACGAAGGGTTCGCCGCCGAAGAGCTGCTCTTCGGCGGACGGGGCGAGCGGCGCCGTGTCCTGCGACTCGGTGGCGGCCGAACGGGCGATGCCGAGCACCGTCGCGGTGAGGGCGGCATCCTCGTCCGCGTCGATGCCGCGCTGCAGCCGCGCGCGCGCCCGCGGCGACTCCTTCGGCGCGGCGGAGCGATCCTGCCGCCGGTTCGGGCCGCTGCGCAGCGAGGAGTCCGCGGCGCGTTCGAGCGAGGCCAGGAACCGGTCGCGTTCGCGGTCGAACATCGCCGGCTCATCCGCCAGGTCGAACGCGGCCGACAGGAAGTTGTCGCTCGACGCGTTCTCTTCGAGCCGCCGCACGAGGTAGCTGATCGCGACGTCGAACTCGTCAGGGCGCACGACCGGCACGTACAGCAGCACGTGCCCGACGTCGCGGGCGATCGCCGCGACCTGGCCCTGCGCCATCCCGAGCAGCATCTCGAACTCGACCGCCTCGCGCGTGCCGCGCTCGCCGGCAAGCAGCCAGGCGTAGGCGATGTCGAACAGGTTGTGGCCGGCGATGCCGAGACGCACCGCGGCGGTGTTCTCGAGCTCCAGGGCGAAGTCGAGGCAGCGCAGATAGTTCGCGTCGGAATCGACCTTCGCATCGTAGGTCGCGAGGGACCACCCGTGCATCACGGCATCCACTCGCTCCATCGCGAGGTTCGCGCCCTTGACGAGCCGCACCTTGATGCGCGCCCCGCCCTGGGCGACGCGCCGCTTCGCCCAGGCGGTGAGCTCCGTCAGTGCGGGCAGCGCATCGGGCAGGTACGCCTGCAGCACGATCCCGGCTTCCAGGTCCCGCAGTCGCGGATCCTCGAGGATCCGGGTGAACACCGCGATCGTGAGGTCGAGGTCGCGGTACTCCTCCATGTCGAGGTTGATGAACGTCGGACCGCTCGCCTCGGGCGAGCCGGTCGCCGCCGTCAGGTACAGCGGCAGCAGGCGCTCGACCACCTTGTCGACGACCTCGTCGAAGGCCCACATCGAGATGTGGCTCGCGATCGCCGAGACCTTCACCGACACGTAGTCGACGTCGGGGCGGCGGATCAGTTCGTGGATGCCCGCCAGCCGACGCAGCGCCTCGTCCTCGCCGAGCACCGCCTCGCCGAGCAGGTTCAGATTGAGCTTCGCGCCGCTCTCTCGGATGGCTGCGATCGCCGGGCCGAGCTTGTCGGGCCGCGCATCGACGACGAGATGTCCGACCATCTCGCGCAGCACTCGCCGGGCGATCGGCACGACAGGCGACGGCAGGACCGGCGCCACCGCGCCGCCGACCCGCACCGCGCCGCGCAGATACCACGGCAGGAAGTCCGGGACCAGCGGAGCGACACGGCTCAGATTGGATGCCGCGGCCACGAGGCTCTCCGGGCGCATCACGCCGTCGACGAAGCCGATCGTGAAGGGAAGCCCGTTGGGGTCTTTCAGGACGCCGGCGAGTCGCTCGGCTGCGGGGTCCACGTCGACCTCGGCGCTCTCGGTGGTCCACCGCTGCGCCAGCGTCACGGCACGCGTTGCGAGATCGTCGCCGGATGCCGTGAGGTCGGTGTCCCCCTGATAAGGGTCGGTCACCATGGCATCCAGCCTAAAGGCCGCCGACCCGGCGAGAGTCCTCGCGGGGGAACTCGGGTGTCTCGCCGGGCAGACGGGGGTCAGGTGGTCCGGGCGCGGTCAGGTGCGATCGGTGCGGGCCGCGGGCGCGTCGTCGATGACGGGGTCATCGTGACTCATCGTCGGGTCGGTCCGGGCCGCGCGCGGGCGCATGATGGGCTGCTCCGGCGCCGACTGCGCGTCGGCCACGTCGTCAGCTCGCTCGTCGGCCGTCTCGACGCGGTCGTCGACCGCGGCCCTGTCGTCCGTGGTGGTGCGCGCCACGGGGTCGCTCGCCCCGCCCGCCGTGACATAGGGATCGACCTCGTCCGCCTTGCGGAGGGTCTGCTCCTGCTCAGCACGCAGCTTGTCCGCCTCGGCCTCGTGCTCACCGACGCTGTCTGCCAGGCGCTGAGCCTCGACATCCGACTGGGCAGCGCGCGCCTGCGCCTGCTGTGCCGCTGCGGCCGCGGATGCGGCATCCGCCTTCGCCTGCGCGGCGCGCGCCTCGCCCTCGCGCGCGGCCAGTTCGGATTGCCGCGCATCTTCGCGCAGCTTCACGGCCTTGTCATGCTGTGCCTTCTCGCGCTGCTGGTTGCGGCTGCGCATGAAGAAGACCGCGCCGATGACGATGAGCGCCACGACGATGATCGCGATGATGATCCAGATCAGCACACGTGTATCCATGTGATCACTCCTTCTGAAGTGGGCCCGCGCCGGGTCGCGCAGGGCTCACTCATGGCACGAAACCCGATTCGGCGCCCCGGCGCAGGGGCCTTGCGCGACGCTCGGGGGTGGGCTAGGGCGCTGCGCTTCCCCGGAATTCCGAGCAATCCAGGGGCCTGAGGATCGCCTGTGGATCGCGGCTGAGAGCAGGACGCCCCATTCCGCCCGCTATGGCCACACGCTCGGCGCCTCGGCGCGTGTCGACGGCAGAGCGGATGCCGCAGCCCAGTCATGCACCCAGGGGTCGACATCCGGGAGCCCGTCCGGTCGCCCCAGCGCCGCGAACAGCTCGTCATGCGGCAGGGTCCCACCGGAGCGCTTCAGCATCCGTGCCCGGATGATCGCCCGCGCGTACACCTCGCCCGCCACGACGGCACGGTGCTCCATGTACAGCGCCTTGTCGTCGTGGCCGAGGAAGCGCGACTCGACGTCGAAGCGCTGCCAGGGGTTGAGCGACTTGCGGAACGTGATCGTCTCGCTGGATACCACGGCGTACCATCCCCGGCGCCGCATCGCGTCGGCCATCCCGGTGCGGATCAGCAGATCCCACCGACCGAGATCGAACAGCGACAGGTAGCGGCCGTTGTTCATGTGGCGCAGGATGTCGAGATCCGTCGGCATCGTCGTGAGGCGGATGACCCCCACGGCCGTCGGATCGATGCGCCCGTCGCGACGCGCGCGCAGGCGAGCGAGCAGGGTGATGAGCAGGGTGCGCCAGATCACGTTCACGAGGAGCGATGGTAACCATCGGCACCTGAGGACGCGATTCGGTTGTCGATTCCCGACAGCCTGCAACCGAGACCTCCGACATTGAGCGCTCAAGGCGCATGAGTTGCGACTCAGGTCTTGTGGGCGAATCGCTCGCGCATCCGGACCGGCGAGGTCGTGACCGCACACCACGATCCCGACGAATCCCACCACGCAGGGCCCCCGCAGGGGCCCGCCTCGACAACGCACACGGCCGGATCGAGCTCCCGGCGCTCTCGGGCATCCGCTCGATTTCCCGTCCCGCCGAGCCGAGCGTAGAGTCTGGCCATGGAAGCCGAACTGCAGACCGACATCGTCGTCCGTCCGGTGCGGGACGTCGACGCCGAGGCTCTCGGCCGTGTGCACGCGACGTGCTGGCACGAGACCTACGACCACCTGATCAGCAAGGCCGCATTGGAGAAGATCTCCCCTCGCCGCATGGCCGAGTTGTGGACGCACTGGGCGGTTCAAGGCCCCGAGTTCAAGATGTTCGCCGCCCTCGTCGACGGGGAGATCGTCGGCTTCGCCGGCTCCGGTCCCGCCCGCGACAAGGACGCCCCGCGGTTCCGCGAGCTGTACTTCATCTACCTGCTCGACGCGTGGCACGGCACCGGCATCGGCCAGAAGCTGTTCGACGCCGTCATCGAAGTGGATGAGCAGGTCTACCTATGGGTGGCCGACGACAACCCGCGAGCGCACGGCTTCTACGTCCGCAACGGCTTCGTCGCCGACGGCGCCTCGCACACCGAGCCGTTCCTGGGTGAGACGCTCACCGAGGTGCGGTTCGTCCGCTGACGCCTGACGTGCTGCAGGCCTGGGCGCTCGAGGGCATCCCCGAGATCACGGCGGGCGCGGATCTCGTCGCCGTGATCGCGGATGCCGCAGCCGGTGGCCTCGCCAGCGGCGACATCCTCGTCGTGACGTCGAAGATCGTCTCCAAGGCCGAAGGCCGCATCATCGCGGCAGATGACCGCGAGGACGCGATCACGGCGGAGACTGTTCGCCTCGTGGCGAGCCGTGTGACCCCGAACGGCAGCACCACCCGGATCGTCCAGAACCCCCTCGGCATCGTCTCCGCTGCGGCGGGCGTCGATGCCTCGAACACTCCGCAGGGAACGGTGCTGCTGCTGCCGATCGACCCGGATGCCTCGGCGCGAGCCCTGGCGACCGGGCTGCGTGCGCTGCTGGGCGTCGAGGTCGGCGTGATCGTCTCGGACACTCTGGGTCGCGCCTGGCGAGAAGGACAGACCGATTCGGCGATCGGCGCGGGCGGCGTACAGGTCTTCGAGGATCTGCGCGGTCAGCTGGATGCCGAGGGCCGCCCGCTCGCGGTCACCATGCCGTGCGTGGCCGACGAGATCGCCGCGGCCGCCGAGCTCGTCAAGGGAAAGACGGCGCGGCTGCCCGTCGCGGTGGTGCGCGGGCGCGCCGACCTCGTCGGGGCGATCGACCTTCCCGGGGCGCGGTCGATCGTGCGGGCACTCGAGAACGACATGTTCCGCCTCGGCGCCGACGAGGCCTATGCCGAGGGATTCGCCGCGGGCGCGGCATCCGTCCGCGCGCGTCCCTGAGCGACCGATTCGGGCACTCCGGCGGTCAGCGCCCGCTGACGGTGCCGAACAGGCGGGCGATCGGGGCCAGGACGAGCGGCCGTGCCGCGACCCAGCCGGTAGCGATCACGACGAGGCTTGCGGCGAAGATCCAGAAGCCGATCCAGTTGACGGCATCCTGCGAGGCGTACATGTGGTTGAGGTTGCGCAGCGCTCCGGTCGCGAACACGAGGGTGACGTGCACGATGATGAACGCCACGAAGTAGAGCATCACGGGGAAGTGCACGGCCCGTGCCCACTCCACCGGGTACGCCTTGTTGAGGGCCTTGGCGTCCTTCGGCCAGATCCCGCTCATGCGCACGCCCGTGGCGATCGCGAGCGGTGCCGCGAGGAACACGGTGGCGAAGTAGGCGAGCTGCTGCAGCGAGTTGTAGTTGACCCAGCCGTTCTCGGTCGGCCAGTCGAGCGATACGTACTGCAGCGCGGCGCTGATCGCATTCGGGAAGACGGCCCAGCTGGTCGGAACGATCTTCACCCACATGCCGGTGGCGAACAGCAGCACAATGAAGATGACTCCGTTGACGATCCACAGGATGTCGAGCGACTGGTGGAACCACAGGTTGAGGCTGATCTTGCGCTTGCTGCTTCGGCGTGACCAGAACGCCGTCGGACGCTTCTCGGCGCGCACCTGCAGGCCCGAGCGGATGATCAGCACCATCAGGAACACGTTGAAGAAGTGCTGCCAGCCCAGCCACGGCGGGATCCCGACGGGCGAGCCCGCGGGCAGCGGGTACTCCCCCGGGTAGGCGGCGAGGAAGTCCTGCATCCCCTGCAGGCTGAGGAGCCACCGCACGAACAGGACCGCCATGGCCGCGGCGAACAGCAGGCCTGCGCCGCCCACGACCACGGCCCCCGCCCATTGGCCGCGCGTGAACGGGCCGTAGCGCTTCGGCGCGGGCTTGGGCGCAGGGCGCGTGAAGGCGTTCTCGCCGGGCCAGACCGTGCGGGTGAAGGGCAGCGGCACGGTCACATCGAGCGCCTGGCGCTCGGCGACGACCGCCGGGGCGTCGGATGCTTCGACGGGCTCGGCGATCGCCGGCGTGGCGACGGCCGCGGCCGGCTGGGGTGCAGCCGGCGGGAGCGCAGCCGGCGCGAGCGCAGCGCCGGGGGGTGGCCATGGCTCGCCACCGGGTGTTCGCGGCAGGCCGCGGCGCAGCGACGACCCGCTGCCCGCAGCGGCTGCGACGGAGACGGCGGCGGGCGCGGCATCCGGAGGTACGGGCTGCGGGATTCCCGCGTCTGCTGTCGTCTCGAACGTCGGCTGCGGAACACTCGCGACGGGCGGCGCGGATGGACCGCTGACCGCTGAAGCGGCCACCATCGCTGCGGCCCCCGGCTCAGCCGTGCGACGGGCGGTGATGCCTTCGGGTGGCCAGGGCTCGCCGCCCGGGACGCGGGGCAGCCCACGCCGGAGAGCGCGCGCGGGTGTGGATGCCGCGAGCGCGGGTGCGGGTGCGGGCGTTTCGTCTCGCTGCGCTCGCTCCACGACCGGGGATGCGAGCGCGGGTGCGGGCGTTTCGTCTCGCTGCGCTCGCTCGACCACCGGGGGCGTGGATACTGAGGACGCTTCGACGGGCCCGTCGGACGCGGGCCACGGATCGCCCCCGGGCCGCCGAGGCAGACCCCGACGCACCGCTGTGCCATAGGTCGCCATCGGGCGTTACGCCTTCTTCGCCTCGAGCGCAGCGATCAGCTGCGGCACCACGGTGAACAGGTCGCCGACCACGCCGAAGTCCGCGATCTCGAAGATCGGGGCATCCGCGTCCTTGTTGATCGCGACGATCGTCTTCGCGGTCTGCATGCCCGCCCTGTGCTGGATGGCGCCCGAGATCCCGAGCGCGACATACAGCTGCGGAGACACCGACACGCCGGTCTGCCCCACCTGGTACGACTGCGGGACGTATCCCGCGTCGACGGCGGCACGCGAGGCCCCCACGGCGGCCCCGAGTGCGTCGGCGAGCTGCTCGACGAGCACGAACCTCTCTTCCGACCCGAGACCTCGGCCGCCCGAGACGACCTTCGCCGCTCCGCGCAGCTCGGGACGCGACGAGGTCACGACGGTCTCATCGACCGACACGACGGATGCCGCCTTCCGCCCCGATGCCTGGACCTCGAGCTTGTCGACCACCGGAGCCGCGACCGACTCCGCGCGCGCATCGATCGCACCCTGGCGCACCGTGATGACCGGAGCTCCCCATGTCACGGCGGAGTCCACGTTGTATGCGCCGCCGTAGACCGAGTGATGCGCGACGACACCCTCCGCGTCGCGTGAGACCCCCACGGCGTCGACGGCGACGCCGGAGCGCGTCCGAGCGGCGAATCGGCCCGCGGCATCCCGCCCCTCGATCGAGTTCGACACCAGGATCGCGTCGGGTCGCACCAGGTTCGCAGCCGCGATGAGCGCGTCGACCACCGGCACCGTCAACCCCTCGCCAGGAGACGCGACGAGCACCTGACCGGCCCCGAGCGCGGCCGCGGCATCGCTCACCCCGGCGGCGTCCGACACCACGAGGGCGACCGGCGTCCCCACCGATGCGGCGGCACCGAGCAGCCCGGCGGCGCTCTTGGCGAGCGTGCCCGACGGGGTCACGTCCAGCAGGACCAGGATCGAGTCGTCAGCGAATGTCATGGCAGCCATCCCTACGCCAGCCGGTTCTGGATGAGGAAGTCCGCGAGCCGCCCGCCGGCGTCGCCTTCGTCGACGATCTTCACGCCGCCGGAGCGCGGCGGCTTCTCGCTCAGTCCGATGACGATCGAGCGGGACGCCGAGTGATCCTCGGGTTCGACCGCGAGGTCGGCGAGCGTGAGCGTCTCGAACGGCTTCTTCTTCGCCGCCATGATGCCCTTGAAGTTCGGGAATCGCGCGTCGGGCAGCCGCTCGGTGATCGAGACGACGGCAGGCAGTTCCGCTGTGACCCGCATCGTCGCGCCATCCGATGCCCGCTCACCCGACACTTCGCCGTCGCCGATCTCGACGGTGTTGAGCGATGTCGCCGCCGGCACATCCAGCAGCTCCGCCACCATCGAGGGCAGCACCCCACCCGAACCGTCGGTGGAGAGGTTGCCCGCGATCACCAGGTCGAACCCGGTGCGCTGCACCGCGGCCGCGAGCACCTCGGCCGTGAGCCCGAGATCTGCACCCACGAGACCTTCGTCGGCGATGTGCACCGCTGACGTGGCACCCATCTGCAAGCCCCTCCGAATGATGGCCGCCGAGCCCTCGGGCGACATGGACATGACCACGACCTCGGCATCCGGATGCCTGTCGGCATGCGCGAGCGCGACCTCGAGGGCGCGCTCGCCGATCTCATCCAGCACGGTCTCGGAAGCACCACGATCCGCAAGGCCCGTCTCGAGCGACAGCTTGCGATCCCCGTAGGTGTCCGGGACCTCCTTGACCAGGACGACGATCTTCATCACGCACCACTCCTTCGTCGGATCGAGTCTATGGGGACTCCCGGTCCGCGACCGCCGGGTGTTCGCCGGCTCGGCGTCGTGCCGGGATCGCCGATCACGGCCCAGCGACTACCGTTGAGACCGTCGGAAGGGAGGCCCGAGGTGCCGAGGTCAGGACCGCTTCCCGTCGACCCGATCGCCGAGGCCAAGCGCCAATGGACGGCGCACGGCTGGACGGATGCCGCAGCAGGCATGTCCGTCGTCACGTCGATCATCCGCGCCCAGCAGCTGCTCATGGCGCGCATCGACGGCGCCCTGAAGCCCTTCGCGCTGTCCTTCGCGCGATACGAGATGCTGCGGCTGCTCGGCTTCACCCGACAGGGGCGGATGCCGATGGCCAGCGCCATCGCGCGGCTGCAGGTGCACCCGACGAGCGTCACGAACACCGTCGACCGGCTCGTCCGCGACGGGCTGGTCGTGCGCGAGCCGCATCCGATCGACGGTCGCGCCGCCATGCTGGTGCTCACGCCTGCCGGGCGCGACCTCGTGGAGCGCGCCACCGACGCGCTCAACCACGAGGTGTTCGCCGACGAGGCCCTGGCCGAGGACGACATGGTCGAACTCGTGCGGATCCTCGCCCGGTTCCGCAAGGATGCGGGCGACTTCACGGATCCGCGCCCGATGCCCGACCCCCTGTGAAGCCGGGGGATGCATTCAGCGGTTCTGGAAGTCCGGAGCGCGCTTCTCACGGAACGCGGACATCCCCTCTTTCTGGTCGGCCGTGTCGAAGAGCGAGGCGAAGACATGGCGCTCGAAGCGCAGCCCCTCGGTGAGGGTGGTCTCCATCGCGGCATCCAGCGCAGCCTTCGCGGCGTACACGGACGGCAGCGACTTCGATGCGATCGTGTCGGCCACCCGCCCGGCCTCGTCGAGCAGCTCGGCCGCGGGCACGACGCGCGACACCAGTCCGGCCCGCTCGGCTTCGGCGGCATCCATCATCCGGCCCGTGAGCACGAGGTCCGCGGCCTTGTAGTAGCCGACCGCGCGGATCAGGCGCTGCGAGCCGCCCATGCCGGGGATCACCCCGAGGTTGATCTCGGGCTGGCCGAACTTCGCGGTGTCGGCGGCGAGGATGATGTCGCACATCATCGCGAGCTCGCACCCGCCGCCCAGCGCGTAGCCCGACACCGCCGCGATGACCGGAGTGCGAACCGCGGCGAAGGTCGCCCAGCCGCCGAAGTGGTCGTCCATCAGGATGTCGAGCCCCGACTTGGACTCCATCTCCTTGATGTCGGCGCCGGCGGCGAAGGCGCGCTCGGACCCGGTCAGGACGATCGCGCCGATCCCTTCGTCGGCATCGAAAGCGGATGCCGCGGCGACGACATCCCGCATCACCTGCGTGTTCAGCGCATTGAGCGCGTCGGGGCGGTTGAGGGTGATCCAGCCGACGCGCCCGCGCGTGTCGACCAGGATCGTCTCGTACTCGGTCATTGCTCTCCTCAGGCGGGGGTGCTCTCGGCGCGGATGGTGTTGATGATCCCCGAGAAATCCTGCCCGGCTCCCGCGCCGTCCGCGAACTCCTTGTAGATCTCGCGCGCCAGCAGCCCCATCCGCGCACCCACGCCGGTGAGATCGATCGCCTGCTCGGCGAGGCCGAGGTCCTTCGACATCAGCGAGCCGGCGAAGCCCGGCTGGTAGTCGCGGTTCGCGGGGCTGGTCGGCACCGGGCCCGGGACGGGGCAGTTCGTGGTGAGCGCCCAGCACTGGCCCGATGCGTTGGATGCCACATCGAACAGCGCCTGATGCGACAGGCCGAGCCGCTCGCCGAGCACGAAGGCCTCCGCGACGGCGATCTGCGACACCGCGAGGATCATGTTGTTGCACACCTTCGCAGCCTGGCCGAGGCCCGCGCCCCCGCAGTGCACGATCCGACGGCCCATCGCCTCGAGGAGAGGCTGCGCGGTCGCGAAGTCCGCGTCCGACCCGCCGACCATGAACGCGAGCGTCGCGTTCTCGGCGCCGACAACCCCGCCCGAGACGGGCGCGTCGATCGAGCGATGGCCCACCGCCTCCGCGAGCGCGTGCGCGGCGCGCGCCTCGTCGACCGCGATGGTCGACGAGTCGATGAAGAGCGTCCCTGACGTGGCTGCACCGAGGAGCCCATCCGTTCCGTCGGTGCCGCGATAGGCCGCGATCACCTGCGCGCCGGTCTGGAACATCGTGATGACGACCGCGCCGGTGTCACCGGCGACCTGGCGCACGGCATCCGGACCCGACTGCGCCACGCCCAGCCCGGCCTCGCGTGCCGCCTCGACAGCGGCAGGGAAGACATCGAACCCCACGACCTCGTGGCCCGCTGCGGCGAGGTTCTTCGCCATCGGCAGCCCCATGTGACCGAGGCCGAGGAATGCGACCTTCATCGCGCAGCCCCGAGCAGCTCGCGGCCGATGATGACCCGCATGATCTCGTTGGTGCCCTCGAGGATCTGGTGCACACGCAGGTCGCGGACGACCTTCTCGATCCCGTAGTCGTGGAGATAGCCGTATCCGCCGTGCAGCTGCAGCGCCTCGTTCGCGATCCGGAAGCCGGCGTCCGTCGCGAAGCGCTTGGCCATGGCGCACTGCATCGCGGCATCCGGCGCCTTCTCGTCGAGGGCGAGCGCGGCATCCCGCACGAGCGCCCGCGCTGCGCGCAGCTCGGTCGCCATGTCGGCGAGGGCGAAGACCACGGCCTGCTTCTCGGCCAGCGGCTCGCCGAAGGTGTAGCGCTCGTGCACGTACTGCACCGCGCGATCGAGCGCGAACTGCGCACCGCCGAGCGAGCACGCCGCGATGCTGACGCGACCGCCGTTGAGGCCCGACATCGCGATCTTGAAGCCCTGGCCTTCCACTCCGAGGAGAGCGGATGCCGGCACGCGCACCTCGTCGAGGATCACCTGGCGCGTCGGCTGGGCGTTCCAGCCCATCTTCTTCTCGTTGACGCCGAACGACAGACCCTGGGCGTCGCCGGGTACGAGGAAGGCGGAGATGCCGCGCGCGCTGGGCTCGCCGGTGCGGGCCATGACGACGTAGACGGATGCCTCGCCACCGCCCGAGATGAACTGCTTGACGCCGGTCAGCACGTACTCGTCGCCACCCTGTCCATCGGAGACGCGGATCGCGCTCGTCGCGAGCGCTGCGGCATCCGATCCCGCACCCGGCTCCGTGAGGCAGTAGCCGCCGAAGTCGGTCATCGCGGTCAGCCGCGGCAGCCAGGTGTGGCGCTGCGCGTCGTCGCCGTACGTGTCGATCATCCACGCGACCATGTTGTGGATCGAGATGTACGCTGCGATCGAGGGATCCGCCTTCGCGAGCTCTTCGATGATCGCGGCCGAGTCGGAGCGGCTGAGTCCCGAGCCGCCGACGTCCTCTCGGACGTAGATGCCGCCGAGGCCGAGCTCGCCGGCCCTGGCGAGCTCCTCGCGCGGGAAGTGCTTGTGCTCGTCCCACTCCAGGGCGTGCGGCGCCAGCTCGGACTGCGCGAAGTCGCGGACGGCCTCGAGGATCGCGGCGCGCTCATCCGAGGTCGTGGTCAGGGTCATCGTCATGGAAGGTCCTCCGTGCTGACCGAGGCGGGCCGCTTGTGGCGTGCTCCCCGGCGAATGCGATCCGTCGACGATCCCGCAATGCACCTGGCACGTTGCGAGATCATCTGACGAGGGCGTTGTCAGTGTGCTCATCATACTAGGACATCCATCTATCCGTCCGGTAGTCCTAGCAATGCGTCTCCGAACACAGAGCCCGAGACGCCGAGGAGCGGCTCGCGCAAGGCCAGAGCTCGTGGCTGGGACCTCGCGGCGAACCCCCCTGGCGGCGTCCGCAGCCCCTGGGCTATTCGTCCCAGGGCTGGAACGCGCGAAGCTCGAGCTGACCGTTGCGGGCCATCGGATGCCGCGACGCGATCTCGATCGCCTCATCGAGGTCGTCGACGTCGAGGATGTCGAAGCCGACGATCACCTCGCTCGTCTCGGCGAACGGGCCGCGCGTGGTCAGCACCTTGCCGCCGCGGACGCGCACGACCGTCGACTCGGCGACCGGCGCGAGCACCTCGCCGATGACCCGCTTTCCGCTCGCGTCGAGCGGGTCGACCCACAGGTCGATGTCGGACTCGTCGAGGGGGCTGTCGGGCTGGGCGTCGCTGACCACGAACATCATGTACTTCATGGGGTCATCCTTTCGTCAGGAGGCGCTCACCGCGACCAGTTCGCGGAGGGTCTCACCCGGCACGTCGAACGGACCGGCGCCGGATCGACAATTGCGCGAACTCGCTACAGCCGCTCGATGATCGTGGCGTTCGCCATCCCGCCGCCCTCGCACATGGTCTGCAGCCCGTAGCGGCCGCCCGTCGCCTCGAGGTGCGCGACGAGGGTGCCGAGCAGCCGCGTACCGGATGCGCCGACCGCGTGGCCGAGCGCGATGGCGCCGCCCCACGGGTTGAGCTTCGCCGGGTCGGCGTGGAGGTCGTGCGCCCACGCGAGCGGCACCGACGCGAACGCCTCGTTGACTTCGTAGGCGTCCAGCCTGTCGAACGACAGGCCGCTGCGGTCGAGGACCCGGCGTGTGGCGGGAATGGGCCCGGTCAGCATGAACAGCGGGTCGTCGCCGACGACGGCGAAGGAGTGGAATCGCGCGCGAGGGGTGAGGCCGAGCTCGAGCGCCTTCGCCTCGCTCATGATGAGGACCGCGGATGCCGCATCCGTGAGCGGCGACGAATTGCCCGGGGTGATGTTCCACTCCAGGTCGGGGAAGCGCGCCGCGAGTTCATCGGTGCGGAAGGCGGGCTCGAGCCCCGCCAGACCCTCCGCCGTGGTCCCGGCGCGCACCGTCTCGTCGACCTCGACCACCCCGGCATCGGTCGTGACCGGAAGCAGCTGCGACGCGAAGCGACCTTGAGCCGCGGCATCCGCTGCCCGCCTATGGGACTGCGCCGAGAACGCGTCGAGCTGTTCGCGAGTGAATCCCCACTTGCGGGCGATCAGCTCGGCCGACACCCCCTGGTTCACGAGCCCGTCCGGGTAGCGCTCGGCGATGCCCTGCGGCAGCGATCCGCCGATGCGCGACGACCCGAGCGGGACGCGGCTCATCGATTCGACGCCGGCGGCGATCACGATGTCGTACGCGCCGGCCATGATCCCCTGGGCGGCGAAGTGCGCGGCCTGCTGGCTCGAGCCGCACTGACGGTCGATCGTCGCGGCAGGCACGGTGGCGTCGAATCCGGCGGCGAGCACGGCCTGGCGGCCGATGTTCATCGACTGGTCGCCGATCTGACTCACGCAGCCCATGAGCACGTCGTCGATCTGCGTCGACTCGAGACCGTTCCGCTCCAGCACCGAACGGAGCACTCCGGCCGCGAGGTCGACGGGGTGCACACCGCTGAGGGCCCCGCCCGGTTTGCCGCGCCCCGCGGGCGTGCGGACGGCATCGACGATGACGGCATCGCGGGTCATGACTGGTTCCTCGTCTCGGGTGCGGCGTAGGTGCTGCGCTGCTCGATGACCGCCAGCGTGCAGCGCGAGATGCAGGCGAGCCTGCCCGCGTCGTCGACGATCCGGATCTCCCACACCTGCGAGCGCCGGCCGATCGCGGCGGGCGTCGCCGTCGCCGTCACCCAGCCCGAGAAGACCGGCCGGATGTGGTTGGCGTTGATCTCCTGCCCGACGACGTGGAACTGCTCGCGGTCGACGGCGAGGTACCCGGCCCACGACGCGAGCGTCTCGGCGAGCGCCACCGACGCACCGCCGTGGAGGACACCGGCGGGCTGGACGGTGCGGTGGTCCACCGGCATCCGCGCCACGATCGCGTCGCCGCGCACCTCGACGACCTCGATGCCCAGGCTCTCGATGAGCGTGGACTTCGCCATCGCGTTCAGATCGATGCCGGCGACGTCGCCGACCCAGAGGCTCACTCGGCCGACTCCTCCGCGCGCTCGGCGGTCGCCTTCGTGGCTTCGTCGGGCTCGTAGCCTTCGATGTGCCGCTCGTCGTGGCCGTTGTAGGCCGCGAGAGGGCGGATGAGGGCGTTCGAGGCGAGCTGCTCCATGATGTGCGCGGTCCAGCCGGTGATCCGCGACGCGACGAACAGGGGCGTGAAGGTGAGGGTGTCGAACCCGATCAGGTTGTAGGTCGGACCCGACGGGTAGTCGAGGTTCGGGTAGATGCCCTTGCGCGCGACGAACTCGGACTCGAGCGTGTCGTAGAGCGCGGCCACGTCGGGGCGGTCGTAGTGCTCGACGAGGGTGTCGAGAGCCGCCTTCATGGTGGGCACGCGCGAGTCGCCGCGCTTGTAGACCCGGTGTCCGAAGCCCATGATCTTGCGTTTCTCGGCGAGTGCCTCGTCGAGCCACGCGCTGACGTTCTCGGCGGTGCCGATCTCGTCGAAGATGTGCAGGACCGCCTCGTTGGCCCCCCCGTGCAGCGGACCCTTCAGTGCGCCGATGGCGCCGACGACGGCGGAGTACAGGTCGCTCAGCGTCGATGCGATGACTCGCGCCGTGAACGTCGAAGCGTTGAAGGAGTGCTCGCCGTACAGGATCATCGAGCGGTTGAACGCGTCCACGACGACGGGGTCGGCCTCCTCGGCGAAGGTCATCCACAGGAAGTTGGCGGAGTAGTCGAGGTCGTCGCGCGGCGCGACCGGCTGCAGGCCGCGCCGGCGGCGCTGTCCGAAGGCCACGATCGCCGGCAGGACCGCGAACAGGCGGATGCTGCGCGCGAGGTTCTCCTCCGCGCTCCCGCTGATCTCGAGCACCGACCCGGTGCCGGCGAGGTCGCGTGCGCCGATCAGGCTGACGGCGGTGCGCACCTCATCCATCGGATGCGCGTCCAGCGGAACCAGATCGATGGCGGCGCGCACATCTGCCGGGAGGTGGCGATACGACCGCTCGAGTGCGCGGAGCTGCGCGAGCTGCACATCGGTGGGCAGCTCGCCGTGCCACAGCAGATAGGCGACGGCTTCGAACGGCTGGGTGGCCGCGAGCTCCTGCACCGGGTATCCGCGGTAGAGCAGGCTGTTCGTCTCGGGATTGACCTTGCTCACGGCCGTGTAGTCGACGTAGACCCCGGCAAGGCCCTTCTTGATGTCCGGCTCGGTCATGCTCTGCTCCTCTAGCGGGCGATGGTGAAGTTGAAGACGTCCTGGTCGAAGTGGTTGTAGTCCTCGTAGTCGACGAGGTCGTAGAGGTCGGCGCGATGCTGCATCTCGCCGAGCTTCGAGGTGAGATGACCCTCGTCGTTCAGCGTATCCAGCGCACGACCCGCTGCGCCCATGGCGATGCGAAGCAGCGACACCGGCCAGATCACGATGTTGATCCCGACGTCGCGCAGCTGGTCGGCCGAGAACAGATCGCTCTTGCCGAACTCCGTCATATTCGCGAGGAGCGGCACATCCAGCGCCGCGCGCATCGCCTCGAACTCGCTCAGGTCGCGCATCGCCTCGGGGAAGATCGCGTCGGCTCCGGCATCCACGAGAGCCTTCGCGCGGTCGATGGCGGCATCCAGTCCTTCGACGGCCCGGATGTCGGTCCGAGCCATGACGAGGAAGTTCGGGTCGCGACGCGCATCGGCCGCGGCGCGGATGCGCTTGATCGCGGTGTCCTCGTCGACCACGGCCTTGCCGTCGAGGTGGCCGCAGCGCTTGGGGTTCACCTGGTCCTCGATGTGGGTGCCGGCGAGTCCCGCATCTTCGAGCGTCTGGATCGTCCGGGCGACGTTCATGGGCTCGCCGAACCCGGTGTCGGCGTCGATGATCGCGGGCAGTTCCGTCATCCGCGCGATCTGCTGCCCACGCTCGGCGACCTCGGTGAGGGTCGTCAGCCCGATGTCGGGCAGGCCGAGGTCGGCGGCGAGCACCGCCCCCGAGATGTAGACGCCTTCGAAGCCCTTCCGCTCGATGAGCCGGGCGGACAGCGGGTTGAAGGCACCCGGGAAACGCAGCAGCTCGCCGGTTGCGAGGCGCTCGCGGAAGAGGCGCCGCTTCTCAGCGGCGGGGGTGGTGGAGTACAGCATCAGAAGAGTCCCTTCGGCGCCGGAGCACCGGCGAGCACGCCGAGCTCGGCGACGATCGTCAGCCGCTGCACCTCTTCGGGCGTCAGGTCGGGCAGGCGCTGCGCGAGATCGAGGAAGCGCTCGATCTCGGCCTCCGAGAGCACCGGCTCGGCGAGGATCCGGAACTTGCGGATGTAGTCCTCGCGCGCGAAGGGCCGTTCCCCGAGCGGGTGCGCGTCGGCGACGGCGATCTCGTCGGTGATGGTCTCGCCATCGGCGAGCCGGATGTCGACGCGGCCGCCGAACGCCTTCTCGTTCGGGTCCTCGGAGTGGTACCGGCGCGTCCACTCCTCGTCCTCGGCGGTGGTGATCTTGTTCCAGAGCTCGACCGTGTCGGCCCGGGCCGCGCGCTCGGGGGCGTACGAATCCACGTGGTGCCAGCCGCCGTCCTGCAGCGCGACCGCGAAGATGTACGGGATCGAGTGGTCGAGCGTCTCGCGGGATGCCGTGGGGTCGTACTTCTGCGGGTCGCCCGCGCCGGAGCCGATCACGTAGTGCGTGTGGTGGCTGGTGTGCAGCACGATCGACTCGACGTTCGCCGGGTCGGCGAGTTCGGGGTGCGCGCCGTGGAGCCTGCGGGCAAGGTCGATCCACGCCTGCGCCTGGTACTCGGCCGAGTGCTCCTTCGTGTACGAGTCGAGGATGCCGCGCTTGGACTCGCCGTCCCCCGGCAGCGGGACGTCGTACGACGCGTCCGGCCCATCGAGCATCCACGCGATGATCCCGTCCTCGCCCTCGTAGATCGGGCTCGGTGAGGTTTCGCCGCGCATCGCGCGATCCACGGCCTCGACCGCCATCTTTCCCGCGAACGCCGGCGCGTGCGCCTTCCAGGACGAGATCTCGCCCTTGCGAGACTGCCGGGTCGCCGTTGTGGTGTGCAGCGCCTGACCGACGGCCTGGTAGATCGTCTCGACATCCAGCCCCAGCAGCGTGCCGATGCCGGCGGCAGCGGAAGGCCCCAGGTGCGCGACGTGGTCGATCTTGTGCTTGTGCAGGCAGATCGCGCGCACCAGGTCGATCTGGATCTCGTAGCCGGTCGCGATGCCGCGCACGAGCGCGTGCCCGTCGGCGCCGACGTGCTGCGCGACCGCCAGGATCGGCGGGATGTTGTCGCCCGGATGCGAGTACTCCGCGGCCAGGAAGGTGTCGTGATAATCGAGCTCGCGCACCGCGACCCCGTTCGCCCACGCCGCCCATTCCGGGCTGGTGCGCCGGTCGAGCGCGCAGCCGAACACCGTCGCGCCGACGCCCCCGATCGAGACGGCGTGGTCGAGCGCCTGTTGGCGCGCCGCACTCACGGGGGCGCGGGTGAGGGATGCCGCCGCCACCGCCGCGTTGTCGATCACGCGGTTGATGATCATCTCGACGACGTCGGAGTCGACGTCGACCGGGTCGGCCGCCACTTCGGCGATGTGCCAGGCGAGCTGTCCCTCGCGCTCGAGGTTCTCGTCGCTTCGGTGGACGCGCAGGTGGTGGATGACGGTCATGCTGCTCCCTTTCGAGTGTGCGCGTTCCCGAAGGGCGCGAGGGTCGTCGCGGATTCCGCGGGCTCGTCGACGGCGGCGAGGATGTTCGCCAGCGCGTTGTGCAGGTGGACGTGGGTGGCGTGGGCGGCGAGCTCCGCATCGTGCGCCCCGATCGCCGACGCGATCAGCCGATGTTCCGCGACGGATGCTGCGAGCCGACCGGGATTGTCGCGGGCGAGCCGGCGCACCCGCACGAGGTGCGTGCGGACGGTCCGCAGCGCCGCGGTGAGGTAGTCGTTCGCCACCGCGGCGTCGAGTTGGCGGTCGAATCTCGCGATCAGGGCGTAGTAGTCGTCGAGGGCGTCCTGGCCGTCGATCGTGGCGTGCGCGAACGCGTCGGCCAGGTCGGCGAAGGCCCTGGGGTCACCGCGCTCGGCGGCGAGCCGCGCCGCGGTCTCCTCGAGCGCGCGACGGACCTCGAACAGCTCGCGGATGTCGCCGGCATCCACAGCGGTCACGACGGTCACCCGAGCGGACTGCTGCGCCACCAGGCCGTCGGAGGCGAGGCGGCCGAGCGCCTCACGCAGGGGGGTGCGGCTCACTCCCAGCCGTGTGGCCTGCTCCACCTCGGCAAGCACGGCGCCCGGTGCGAGCAGACCCCGCTGGATCTCGTCGAGAAGGGTCGCATAGGCGCGATCACTGGCCCGCATCCGCACTCCCTTCTGCCGCCCGGGCCATTGTATACATAAGTGACCGGAACTGCCGATGGATGCCGATAATTCCTGCTCTCCGTATACATCGATGTTGCCCCTGTAGAAGTATTCAAAAATTCATGAAATCGGCGTACACTCACGCGCATGGTTGCAGTCATCCACACAAAGGGTCTCGTCAAGCGCTACGGAAAGGTCCGCGCATTGGACGGTCTCGACCTCGAGGTCGAGGCCGGGCAGATCCACGGCTTCCTCGGCCCCAACGGCGCAGGCAAGACCACCACTATCCGCATCCTCCTCGGGCTCGCGCGTGCCACGTCGGGCGAAGCGACGGTATTCGCGGCAGATCCCTGGCGCGACACCGTCCCCCTGCATCGGCGAATCGCATCCGTTCCGGGCGACGTCAGCCTCTGGCCGAACCTGTCGGGCGGCGAGGCGATCGACCTGCTCGCCCGTCTTCGCGGCACGCGGCGCGGGGATGCCGCCTACCGCGCCGAGAAGGAGCGGCTCATGCACGAGTTCCAGCTCGACCCCCGCAAGAAGGGGAGGGCCTACTCCAAGGGCAATCGGCAGAAGGTGGCACTCATCGCCGCGCTGGCCGTCCCGGCCGAGCTCTACATCTTCGACGAGCCGACCAGCGGTCTCGACCCGCTGATGGAGGTGGTGTTCCGGCAGGAGGTGGACCGCATCCGCGCCGCAGGATCGACGATGCTGCTGTCGAGCCACATCCTTTCCGAGGTCGAGCAGCTGTGCGATCGCGTGAGCATCATCCGCGCGGGCAGGATCGCCGAGTCGGGCACGCTCGCAGAGCTTCGCCACCTCACCCGCACCGAGGTGTCGTTCGACGCCGCCGCTTCACCGGAGGCGATCCCGGGCGCCCACGATGTGACCGTCTCGGAGGGACGCGCACGATTCACGATCGACAGCGACGCCGTCGCCGGCGTCCTCCCACTGCTCGCCCAGCGCGACGTCCAGGGGCTGCGGATCGAGCCGCCCTCGCTCGAGGAGCTGTTCCTGCGCCACTACGGCGACGATCTGGCGGCGCTCGAGGATGCCGAGGTGAAGTGATGAGCGGGCTCGCGCCGCTTCTTCGACAGCGGATGCGCCGCGACTGGCGTCAGCTGCTGATGTGGATCATCGGCACCGCCCTGCTGGCGTACCTGTCGTTCACCGGGGTGGCACAGTCATACGGCAGCCTGCAGGATCGCCAGGAGCTTCTCGTGACCGTGATGGCGAACCCCGTCATCCTGCTCTTCCGAGGACTTCCGTCGGGAGCGGAGCAGGGCGCGTTCATGGTGTTCCTGATCTTCCCGTGGCTGGCCATGCTGGCAGCCTTCATGAGCACGTTCCTCGCCGTGCGCCATACCCGGATGGACGAGGAACAGGGACGCGCGGAGCTGGTCTCGGCGACACCCGCGGGGCGGACGACGCCCGTGGTCGCGACCGTGATCCACGGCCTCATCGCGAACTTCGTGCTGGCCGCGCTGACGACGCTTTCGTTCATCGGCACGGGGCTCGATGCGACCGGGGCGAAGGTGGCGGGTTTCGCGGTCGGCTGCGTCGGCGTCGCGTTCCTGGGCATCGGACTCGTCGCCGGCCAGCTCATGCGCACGTCACGCGGCGCGAACTCGCTCGCAACGTGGATCCTCGTGATCACGTTCCTGTTCTGCGGCATCGGGAACGCCCTCGGCACCCCGAGTGATGACCTGCAGCGGCTGGAGAGCTCCTGGCTGACGTGGCTCTCGCCCTTCGGCTGGGGCGAGAACGTCCGAGCCTACGCTGACAACAACCTCTGGCCTGCCGTGCTCGCGCTGCTGTTCGGTCTGGCGCTCGCCGGGCTGGCCATCGCCCTGCAGGCCGCACGTGACCTCGGCGCGAGCCTCATCCCTGAGCGCCTCGGCCGCGCCGAAGCGAGCCCACTGCTCTCCACCCCGACGGGATTGGTGTGGCGGCTGACATGGGGCGCCATCCTGGGCTGGGTCGTCGGAGGCCTCTTGACGGGGATGCTGTCGACGTCACTGGCGTCGGTGATCGACAAGATGGGCAATCAGAACCCCGCGGTCGCGCAGATCCTGTCGAACATCGCGGGGGGAACCGGCACCCTCGCCCAGGCGACGGTCTCGGTCTTCTTCGTGTTGCTCGGGATCTTCGCGGCCTGCGCCAGCGTCCAGATCATCTCCCGCGCGCGTCAGGAGGAGGCGCACGGCACGGCCGAGCCCGTCCTGTCGGCGGCGGTCGGCCGAGTGCGCTGGCTCGTCGACTACCTCGTGATCGCGTTCGCCGCCGTGCTCGGCGTGGCGGCGGCCGGCGTCGTCGGGGCCATGCTCGGACTGGCGTCCGCTGACGGCGACTGGAGCCTCATGGAGACGATCACGATCACCGCCCTCGGGCAGCTGATCGCGGCATCCGTCTTCCTCGTCCTCACGGCGCTCGTGTTCGTCCTCGCGCCGCGGGCGACGATCGCCGCAGGGTGGACCCTCATCGGCATCGGCTCGATGCTGGGCCTGTTCGGGCCCCTCTTCGGCTTCCCCGACTGGCTCGTGCACCTGTCACCGCTGGCCGTGGCGCCCGAGGTGACTCCGGATGGTGTCGACGTCCGGGGGATGTGGTGGCTCATCCTCGCCGTCGTGCTCGGCGGCGCGGCCTCGATCTCGCTCATGCGTCGCCGCGAACTGGCCACCGGCGGATAGGCGTCGCACGTGAGCGAGCCGACGACTTTCCCCGGCGCCGACGCCGCCGAGCGCGCCGCCGCGATGCTCACCGCGGCCGGGATGCCGCGCATGGCGGCGCGCGTCATGATGGCCCTCGTCGGCTCACCCGACGAGGGCTACTCGGCCGCGGAGCTCGCGGACCGGCTGGGCGTCTCGGCAGCGGCCGTGTCGGGTGCCGTGCGGTACCTGCAGACGATCCACATCGTCCACCGGCTCTCACGGGCGGGCGACCGCCGCGACCGGTACGACCTCATCGACGACGGCTGGCACTCGGTGCTGACCGCCAATGCGCCGCTGTACGCGATGCTCGCCGACCTCATCGACGCTGTCGCCGACGAGAATGCCGACGCACCCCAGTCCACGGAGCGCGCCAGGGAGATGTCCGCGTTCTTCCGCTTCTTCGCGGAGCGGATGCCGGCATTCCTCGACGAATGGGACGCGGAGCGCCGCGTGAAATCCGGATCCGATCAGGCCTCCGGGACGTCCGTCGTGCCCTCGTAGAGCCCGATCTCGTTCCCGTCGGGATCGACGATCACCGCCCACCAGCTGGTCGGCGAGATCTCCTCCTTCTGTTTCGAGACAGTGGCGCCGGCATCGACCGCGGTCGCGATGGTGTCATCGATCGAATCGACCTCGACGTACGAGCGCGGGTGCGTGAACCCTTCGCCGCGCGGCGCCAGGCCGCCGCCGCTGATCTTGTTGGGCGCCTGCCACATCGGGTACTCCTCGAATCCGGGAGGCGCGGCGATCTGCCACCCGAACAGCCTCGAGTAGAAGGTCTTCGCAGCATCGAGGTCGCTGACCGGGATGTCGATGTGAGTGATGTCGCCGTGGGCCATGGTCCTGTCCTCTCGTCCGGATCTGCTCCTGCCAGTGTCAGTCTGATCCCGGGGTCCGACAAGGGGGTCAGGATGCCGCGGCCAGATGCTCCTCGAGGGCGTGGATGGCCGGCCGCTGACCTTTGACGAGACGCTCGCGCGCGGCATCCAGACCCACCCACTCCGCACGATCGACCTCGGGGAACGATGCCGTCCTGCCCGAGCGCGGCGGCCACTCGAGCTCGAACTCGCCGAAGCCCTCGGTCGGCGCCTGGAATCCGGCTCCGTCGGCCACGAACACCGTGACCCGCTTGCCCGACGAGTAGGCGAAAGTGCCGAGCTCCGCGTACGCGACCGCGGGCGGCGCGACGCCGAGCTCCTCCTCGAACTCGCGGTGCGCGGCATCCAGCGCCGACTCGTCGGCTTCGTCGAACTCCCCCTTCGGGATCGACCAGGCGCCGGCATCCTTGGCCGCCCAGTACGGACCGCCCATATGGGCGATCAGCACCTCCGGCTCGGGGTCGAGTCGGTAGAGCAGGATGCCGGCGCTCGTGGTCATGCTTCGTCTCGCTCGCTCGAGGACCGCTCTAGACCACGCGCTGCGCGGGCGAGACGGTGTAGGTGTCCTCGGCGTCGGTGTTCGGGACGTCCCCCAGCGCCTCGTCGATCGCCGTCATGGTGTCGGCGTCGAGCTTGACGCCGGATGCCTTCACCGTGTCGGCGAGCTGCTCGGGCCGCGAGGCGCCCACGAGGGCGGAGGCGACGTTCGGGTTCTGCAGCACCCACGCGATGGCGAGCTGCGGCATCGTGAGCCCGGCCTGCTCTGCGATCGGCTTCAGCCGCTGGACCGCTTCGAGCACGTCGTCGCGCAGGAAGCCCTTGATGAAGTTCGCGCCGCTCTTCTCGTCGGTCGCGCGGGAGCCCTCCGGCACCGGCTGGCCGGGAAGGTACTTGCCCGACAGCACGCCCTGGGCCATCGGCGACCAGACGATCTGCGAGATGCCGAGCTCCTGCGAGGCCGGAACCACCTTGCCCTCGATGACGCGCCACAGCATCGAGTACTGCGGCTGGTTCGAGATGAGCTGGATGCCGTAGCTCTTGGCGAGCGCGTGGCCCTCGCGCAGCTGCTCTGCCGTCCACTCGGAGACGCCGATGTAGAGCGCCTTGCCCTGCCGGACGATGTCGCTGAAGGCCTGGAAGGTCTCCTCGATGGGAGTCTCGTGGTCGTACCGGTGCGCCTGGTAGAGGTCTACGTAGTCGGTGCCGAGCCGGCTCAGCGATCCGTTGATGGACTCCATGATGTGCTTGCGGCTGAGACCGGTGTCGTTGGCGCCGCGCGGCCCGGTCGGCCAGTACACCTTCGTGAAGATCTCGAGCGACTCGCGCCGCTGCCCCGACAGCGCCTTGCCGAGCACGGCCTCGGCCGCCGTGTTCGCGTAGACGTCCGCGGTGTCGAAGGTGGTGATGCCGGCATCCAGCGCCGCATGGACCGTGGCGATCGCCGCCGAGTCGTCCACCTGCGAGCCGTGCGTCACCCAGTTGCCGTAGGTGATCTCCGAGACCTTGAGACCGCTGTTGCCGAGAAATCGATAGTTGACCATCCCTCAACGCTAGCGGGGCGACGGGAAGCCCCGGCGCAGGGGGTCAGGACTCGAGCGGTGTGGAAGCGGCGACCGCCTCGTCCTCTGCTGTCGTGGCGAGCTGGCCGCAGGCGCCGTCGATCTCCTTGCCGCGGGTATCGCGGAGGGTGGTCGGGATGCCGGCGGCGTTGAGCCTGCGCACGAACTCGTTCTGCACCGGCACCTCGGAGGCCGTCCAGATCGAGCCCGGCGTCGGGTTCAGCGGGATCGGGTTCACGTGCACCCAGCCGCGGCCGCGTGCGTTGAGCTTGTCTGCCAGCAGGTCGGCACGCCAGGCGTGATCGTTCATGTCCTTGATGAGCGCGTACTCGATGGAGACGCGTCGGCCGGTCCTGTCGAAGTAGCCCCGGGCGGCATCGAGTGCCTCGTCGACCTTCCAGCGGGAATTGACGGGGATGAGCTCATCGCGCAGCTGGTCGTCGGGCGCGTGCAGCGAGAGCGCGAAGGTGACCGGGATGTCCTCTCCGGCGAGCTTGGTGATCGCCGGCACCAGACCGACGGTCGAGACCGTGATGCCGCGGGCGCTCATGCCGAGGCCGTGCTCCTTGTCGGTCATCACCCGCACGGCCTGCATGACCCGCGCGTAGTTGGCGAGCGGCTCCCCCATGCCCATGAAGACGATGTTCGAGACCCGCTCGGCGGACAGACCGGGCTCATGCGCTCGGCGCAGCGTCCTGCCACCCAGGCCGCCGTCGGCGATGAGGCGGTTCGCGCGGACGATCTGCTCGATGATCTCGGCCGCCGACATGTTCCGGGTGAGTCCGGCCTGCCCGGTGGCGCAGAACGGGCAGTTCATGCCGCATCCCGCCTGCGACGACACGCACAGCGTGATCCGGCCCGGGTAGCGCATCAGGACGGACTCCACGAGTGCGCCGTCATGCAGCTTCCACAGGAACTTGATGGTGTCGCCGCGGTCTGTCTCGAGGCGGCGCACCTCGGTCAGCAGCGGCGGGAGCATGCCGTGGACCAGCTCTTCGCGGCCCTCGGCCGGAAGGTCCGTCATCTGCGCCGGATCGTGGGTCCAGTGCGTGAAGTAGTGGTTCTCGAGCTGCTTCGCCCGGAACCCGGGAAGCCCGAGCTCCTTGATGCGGGCGACCCGCTCGTCAGGTGTGAGGTCGGCGAGGTGCACGGGCGGCTTGCCGCGCTTCGGACTCGCGAACTGCAGGAGCGGTCGCCCCTCGGCATCCTTCTTCTGCTTCCATCCCTCGGTCGCGGGCCGCACCTGGCGGACGCGCGGAGCGTCAGGAGGCGTGGTCATGACTTCAGGGTAGCCTCCGCGGCGCAGACCACCCCGACGCCACTTGGCGAGGCGTAGCGTGATGGCCGGAGGGTGAGGAGATGGATGCCGCGACCCGGGCCGAGCTGAGCGCACTGCGCCGACGGGCTTACGGCCCCGGCGCAGACATCCACGAGGACCCGCCCGCGCTCGCGCGCCTCGTGGAACTCGAGGATCTCGCGCTCGCCGAAGACTCGCGCGCAGTCCCCGCCCCACCCGCCGCCGATCCGGAGCCGCCGAGCATAGCCCGCCCGGAGCCGCCCAACACCGCCGCCCCGAGTCCGCGGCACCGCTCGACGGCGTTGCGCGGCTCGGTCATCGCGGCCGTGACGGCCGGTGTGGCGATCGTGATCACGATCGCGCTCACGACGCCGCGTGCCGAGCCCTCCGCAGACGCCACGCCCACCGTGACCGCAGCAGCGGGCTACGCCTACGGCGGAGACCCCGACGCCACCACGCTCAGGACCTTCTCGCTGAGTGGATCCTCTGCTTCGCACACCGACTGGCCCGTCGACGGCGGCGGGCGACCGGCGTTTCCGCAGACGACGACCATCCGGTGGGCGACGGATATCGGCACGTACTACGGGTGGCATGTCTGGGTGGCGCAGGGGTACGAGGGAGCGCAAGACCAGTTCTGCATCCTCATCGAGCGCGCCGCCGACGTTCGCACTCGATGTGTGAAGGCCGCCGATCGAGTGCAGGGCACGCTCAGCGTGTCGCTCACTGCCGCCGACATCGACCCGAACGAGCGCCCTGGAGAGATGTCCGCCAGTGAGAGCATCGGCTTCTGGTGGCTCGAGCAGAACCGGGTGGAGGCCGTCCTGGGCAGGTTCGAATCCGGGTGAGCGCGGAGGCCCGCCGGCTGGGCACTATGGTTTCGATGTGGTTCCGATCGACAACCTCCTCGCCTTCACGCTTGCCGCGCTCGTGCTGATCGTCATCCCCGGACCGAGCGTGCTGTTCACGATCGGGCGGGCGCTCGCGCTCGGCCGCATCGGGGGCCTCCTGAGCGTCCTCGGCAACGCACTCGGCCTGCTGCCCGTGATCGCGCTCGTGGCGCTGGGCGTCGGGGGGATCGTCGCGAACTCGATCGTGCTCTTCACGATGGTGAAGATCGCGGGCGCGCTGTACCTGATGTACCTCGGCATTCAGGCGATCCGCCACCGCCGGCAGTCGGCCGAGGCCGCCACGTCCGCCGCGGCGCCGCGATCGGCGTGGCGCCAGCTCGGCGAGGGCTTCATCGTCGGAATCACCAACCCGAAGACCATCGCGTTCTTCGTCGCAGTGCTGCCCCAGTTCGTGGACCTGGATGCCGGAGCCGTGCCCCTTCAGATGATCCAGCTGGGGCTCGTCTTCTTCGTCATCGCGCTGCTGTCCGACGGCACGTGGGCGCTCATCGCCGCGGGAGCCCGCTCGTGGTTCGGCAGGTCGCCGAAGCGCATCGAGCGGCTGACGGCGACCGGCGGCGGCCTCATGATCGGGCTCGGCGGCATCCTGCTGCTCACCGGCAACAAGCACTGAGGGGCGTCACTCCAGGAAGATGTCGGGGAACAGCTCCTCGTCGGGGGTGCCCGGCACGGCCGCATAGCCCGAGAAGTCGGTGATGCCGGCATCCGCCAGCACGTCCTCGACGATGAGCGTCTGCCCCGTGTATTCGCCCGCCGGCTGGATGAGCACCTGGTACGCGGCGTCGGCGTAGATCTCGGGCGTGCGGCTGACCTTCATCATGGCGTCGCCGCCGAGCGCGAACTGCACCGCCGCCGTCGCGATGGTCGTCCGCGGCCACAGCGTGTTCGCGGCGATCCCCGCCTTCCTGAATTCGGCGGCGAGGCCCAGCGTCGCCATCGTCATGCCGTACTTGGCGAGCGTGTACCCGGTATGCGCGCCGAGCCACTTGGGCGAGAGGTTGAGCGGCGGCGAGAGGGACAGGATGTGAGGGTTGTCGGCATCCCGCAGGATCGGCACCGCGGCCCGGCTCAGCATGAAGGTGCCGCGGACGTTCACGTCCTGCATGAGGTCGTACTTCTTCGCCTGCAGGTCGAGCGAGCGCGACAGGTCGATGACGCTCGCGTTGTTCACGACGATGTCGATGCCGCCGAACTCGCCCTCGGTCTTGAGGACCGCCTCGGTGACGTCGTCGTCGTTGCGCACGTCTCCGACGATCGGCAGGGCGTTGCCGCCGGCCGCGCGGATCTGCTCGGCCGCAGAGTGCACGGTGCCCTCGAGTTTGGGATGCGGGGTGTCGGTCTTGGCCAGCAGCGCGATGTTCGCGCCATCCCGCGCCGCGCGCAGCGCGATGGCCAGGCCGATGCCGCGGCTGCCGCCCGACATGAGGATCGTCCTGCCCTCGAGCGAGCCGTGGGTGCCCGAGCTCGTCATGCGTTCTCCTTCGCGGATGTCTGCTTGCGGGATGCCGCGGCGAAGGCCGCCACGCGCATCCTCGCCTCATCGGTGTCGAAGCGGGCGCCGATCGTGGCCGCCTCGTCGTCGAGGTTCTCGGGGAGCGTCCGACCTGCCCCGACGCGCACGAGTCGCTTGGCCTGGCCGAACGCCGCGGTCGCGTTGTCGAGCCAGAAGCGTGCCACCTCCTCGGCGCGCCCGGCGACCTCGTCGCGCGGCAGCACCTCGGCGACGAGCCCCCAGTCCAGGGCCTCCTCGGCCGAGAGCGTGCGATCCTGCAGCAGCAGCTGCAGTGCCCGGCGCTGTCCGATCGCCGCCGGCAGCAGCGTCGTGACGCCGAGATCGGGCGTGAGGCCGATGTTGGCGTACCTGCTGACGAACTTGGCGGTGTCGGCGGCGACGATGTAGTCCGCGGTCAGCATGAGGCCGAGGCCGCCGCCCGCCACGGCGCCCTGCACCGCGGCGACGATCGGCTTGTCCGACAGGGCGAACGTGCGGATGCCGTCGTGGATGGTGTGCGCGGCACCCGTGACGTCGGCGCCGGTCGCCTGCGATGTCGCCATCGCGATGACGTCGCCGCCGGCGCAGAACGCCGGGCCGGCGGCATCCAGGATCACGGCGCCCACCGTCGGGTCGCTCGTGATCTCGTGCGCCACATCGCGCCAGCGCCCGCCCATCTCGAAGTCCATGGCGTTGAGGAACGCAGGCCGGTTGAACGTGACGCGGGCGAGGCCGCCCTCCACGGTGACGAGGATCGAGTCGCTGCTCATCGGGTTCCTTCCTTCTATGCCGGCCGGATCGCCCGGTTGCGGCTCACTTCGGTGCCATCCGGATGGCACCGTCGAGCCGGATCGTCTCGCCGTTGAGATAGCCGTTGTCGATGATCGCCATCACGAGTCGCGCGTATTCGTCGGGCCGCCCGAGGCGCTGCGGGTAGGGCACCTGCTGGCCGAGGGAGTCCTGCGCCGCCTGCGGGAGGCCCATCAGCATCGGCGTCTCCATGATCCCCGGGGCGATCGTCAGCACCCGGATGCCGTAACGGGCGAGCTCGCGGGCGATCGGAAGGGTCATGGCGTGCACGCCGCCCTTGCTCGCGGAGTACGCGGGCTGGCCGATCTGCCCGTCGAAAGCGGCCACACTGGCCGTGTTGACGATCACTCCGCGATCGCCGTCGTCGGTCTGATCGGTGCGGGCCATCACGGCCGAAGCCTGGCCGATGACATTGTAGGTGCCGATGAGGTTGACCCTGATGATCCTCTCGAAGCCGTCGAGCGGGGTCGGGGTGCCGTCGCGGTCGAGCACCTTGGCCGGAGGTGCGATCCCCGCGCAATTCACCACGACGCGGAGGGGTCCGGATGCCGCGGCCGTGCCGACGGCCGCCGCGACCTGCTGGGGATCGGTGACATCGGCCGGCGCGAAGCTGCCGCCGACCTCTGCCGCGATGTCGGCGCCCGCGGATCCGGGCAGGTCGACGATCGTGACCGCAGCGCCCGCCGCCGTGAGCCGGCGGACCGTAGCCAGTCCGAGGCCGCTCGCGCCGCCCGTGACCAGCGCAGAGGCACCCGTGAGCTCCATGGTTCTCCTTCGAACGGTCGAGGGCACCACCCACGCGGGCAGGTGTCCTCACTCAGGCTAGACGCTCGCGAGGGCGGGTGAGGTGTTGGATGGGGGCATGGAGCTGCGCCTCAAGCGGGTCTACGACGACCCCTCCGCCGATGACGGCTGGCGGGTGCTGGTCGACCGGCTGTGGCCGCGCGGGCTCACCCGGCAACGCGCGGCGCTCGACGAATGGGCGAAGGAGGTCGCCCCCTCGGCGGAGCTCCGCAAGGCCTGGCACACGGCCGAGCCCGCGGCATGGGACGCCTACGCCGACGACTACCGCGCGGAGCTCGCCGGGCCTTCGGCCGCGGCGCTGGCGGAACTGCGCGACGAGCTGTCCCGTCATCCGCTCGTCACGCTGGTGTTCGCCGCGCACGATCCCGCGCGCAACCACGTCGTCGTGCTGAGGGAAGCGCTCGAGGGCTGAGGTGTCGATCCCCGTCGACCCCGTCGCCGTGCCGGATCGCGTTGTCGCGCTCGCCGGCGGAGCGGGCCTCGAGCCGGTGTGGCGAAACGACTACGGCGGGCTCACCTTCCGCACCGGCGACTCGAGGTACATCAAGTTCGCGCCGCGCAACGAGGAGTCGACGTTCGCCGGCGAGGCGACCCGCCTGCAGTGGGCCGGCCGATACGTGCGGGTGCCGCCGGTGCTCGAGGTGGGCGGTGATGACACCCACGAGTGGCTCGTGACGAAGGCACTGCCGGGTGAGAGCGCTGTGGCACCGCGGTGGATCGCCGCACCGTCGACCGCCGTACGCGCGGTGGGCGAGGGCCTTCGGGCGCTCCACGACGCGCTCCCCGTCACGGACTGCCCCTTCGACTGGGGCGTCGCGTCGCGGATCGCGAGCGCCGCGCGACGCGACATCCGGGTCGCCGACGCGCTGCGTGAGCCGCCTCCGATCGACCGGTTCGTCGTCTGCCATGCGGATGCCTGCTGCCCCAACACGCTGCTGGACGACGACGGTCGATGGACCGCCCATGTGGATCTGGGTCTGCTCGGAACCGGCGACCGGTGGGCCGACATCGCGGTCGCGTCCATGAGCACCGAGTGGAACTACGGACCCGGATGGGAGGATGCTCTCATCGAGGCGTACGGCGTCGAGCCGGATCGCGAGCGCCTCTCGTATTACCGGGAGCTCTGGAACGCGACATGACCGATCGAACCGACATCACCGGCACTGTGACCGACATCGGCGGCACGCCCAATCTCGTGCTCACGCGCACCTTCGCTGCGCCCGCACCCGAGGTCTGGCGCGAACTGACCGAGTCCGCCCGCCTGGCACGCTGGATCGGGCGGTGGGAGGGCGACCCGAAGAGCGGGCATGTCGCGTTCTACATGACCGCAGAGGATGCCGAGGCACCCGCCGAGGAGTACACGATCGTGGAATGCGACCCGCCCCGGAAGTTCGCGGGCGACACGTCGGCCGCCGGCGGCGGGTGGCACCTCTGGTTCGAACTCGTGCCGAAGGGCGAAGTGACGACGCTCATGTTCGGGCAGCGGCTGAACCCCGGAGAGGATGTCGGCTCGATCGGCCCCGGCTGGGAGTACTACCTCGACCGGCTGGTCGCCGCGCACCTCGGGAAGGATGTCGCGGCGATCGCGTGGGACGACTACTTCCCCGCGATGCAGCCCGCGTACGAGCGGCTCGTCGCCGGGGGCTGATCCGCGCTCGGCGCCGCCGGGGGCGCTATTGCGGAGCCAAAATGCCGCGAGGACAATGACCCCTGGGAGTCGCAGGCCGGAGGCACGGTCTCCGGAGAGGGGGCCATCATCAGCGGGCGCGGCCAGCGAGTCAGCGAGGAGGAGTTCGAACGCCTCCAGCGCGACCACGCGGACGCCACCGAGCAGTTCGCGGCGATGAATGAGGTGCTCGTCGCGCTGGGCAGATCCTCGTCCGACCCCGATGCCGTCCTCGACACGATCGTGGAGAGCGTCCGGCGGCTCTGCCGCTGTGAGGCGTCCGGCATCTTCCTCATCGATGGCGACCACCTTGTCATGTCGTCCTCGGTCGGCTTCTCGGCCGAGTACTTGAGCCATGTGGGCCAGCACCCGTTCCAGCTCGACCGCGCGTCGATGGTGGGACGCGTCGCACAGGACGGGCTCATCCAGCAGGTTCCCGACGTCCTCGCCGATCCCGAGTACGGGCGGCACGACGTCCAGAGGATCCTGGGGTTCAGAACCTCGCTGGCGGCCCCGATGCTGCTGGACGGCGAGGTCGTCGGCGTGCTCTCGCTGGTCCGCACCGCGGTGGACCCGTTCGACGACAGGGTCATCTCGCTCGTGGGAGGGTTCGCCGCGCAGGCCGCGGTCGTGGTCCGAAACGTGCACCTCGTGCGGGCCCTCGAAGAGCGCGGTGTGGAGCTCGCTCGACGGGTGGAGCAGCTCGAGGCCCTGAGCGAGGTCGGCGGGGTCATCAGCTCGAGCCTGGTCCTCGACGAAGTCCTCTCGCACATCATCATGAACGCCGTGCGCTTCTCGGGCTGCGACGGCGGATCCATCATGGAGTACGTCGAGGAGGAGCGTTCCTTCTCGGTGAGGAGCGCGTACGCCAGCAGCGCCGCCCTGCTCGCACGTCTGCGGCAGATCAAGGTCGAGCTCGAGAGCACGCTGGTGGGTCGATCGGCGTTGGAGGGCCATCCGATCGCCGTGTCCGACCTCGACACCGTCGACCTCGACCCGCACCTGCGGCTGCTCCGCGACGACGGCTGGCGGTCGGTGCTCGCCGTCCCCGTGCTGCGCGGTGAACGGATCATCGGCGCGCTCGTCGTCAGGCGCAGGACGCCGGGCGAATTCTCGCAGGAGACCATCGACTTCCTCGAGACCTTCGCGAGCCAGTCGGCGCTGGCCGTATGGAACGCTCGGCTGTTCCGCGAACTCGAGACGAAGACCGCCGAGCTGCAGGTGGCGAGCCAGCACAAGTCGGAGTTCCTCGCGAGCATGTCGCACGAGCTCCGCACGCCGCTCAACGCCGTCATCGGCTTCTCGGAGGTGCTGCTGCAGCGGATGTTCGGAGAGCTGAACGAGCGGCAGGACGAGTACCTGCGCGACATCCTCAGCTCCGGCAAGCACCTGCTGCAGCTGCTGAACGACATCCTCGATCTCTCCAAGGTCGAGGCCGGTCGCATGCAGCTGGAGCCGTCGAGCTTCGACCTGCGCAGCGCACTCGAGTACGCGATCTCGATGGTGCGCGAGCGCGCGATCGATCACCGGATAGAGGTCACCCTCGAGGTCGAGCCCGGGCTGGAGACCCTCGAGTCCGACGAGCTCCGGTTCCGGCAGGTCCTCCTCAACCTGCTCAGCAACGCGGTGAAGTTCACACCGGACGGCGGGCGGGTATCCGTGACGGCCCGGAGACACGGCGATGACCTGGCGGTGACCGTTACCGACAACGGGATCGGGATACCGCTCGAGGACCGGGAGCGCATCTTCGAGTCCTTTCAGCAGGGTCGTCGCGGCACCCAGAGCGAGGAGGGCACCGGTCTCGGGCTGACCCTGTGCCGGCGGATCGTGGCGCTGCTCGGCGGCACGATGTGGCTCGAGACCGAAGTGGGTGCGGGCAGCACGTTCGGCTTCACCGTGCCGATGGGCGGCGCCGTCGACGACCTTCCGTCGAGGATGGATGCCGCCGCCAGCCTCCCGATCATCGTCGTCGTCGACGACGACCGGGCTTCGCTCGACCTCATGACGGCGTACCTCGACGGGCTCGGCATCCAGGTGGTGCTCGCGAAGGACGGCCGCGAGGGACTCGCCCTCATCCGCGCGCTGACACCCGCGGCGGTCGTGCTCGACATCCGTCTGCCGGAAGTGGACGGCTGGGAGGTGCTGACGACCATCCGCACCGAGACGGCAACACGGGGGGTGCCGGTGATCATCGCGTCGATCCTCGACGAGCGCTCGCGCGGGCTCTCGCTCGGGGCGGCCGAGTACCTCATCAAGCCCATCGGGCGCGAAGCGCTTCTCGATGCACTGCGAAAGGTGGGCGCGGTGCGCTCGCAGTCGGTCTCCGCGTCCCCGCACGAAATCGATCAGCCGCACGGAGTCGGCTGATGACCGGCCGGCGGATCCTCGTCGTGGAGGACAACCCGCTCAACCAGAAGCTCGTCCGCGATGTGCTGACCGCGAGCGGATACCAGGTGCTGGTGGCCGGAACCGGCGAGGAGGGCGTGCGTCTCGCCGCAGCCGAGGCACCCGACCTGATCCTGATGGACATCCAGCTGCCCGGCATCGACGGCTATGAGGCCCTGCGTCTGCTGCGACAGATGCCCCAGCTCGCCGGCCTTCCGGTGGTCGCCGTCACCGCCTTCGCGATGCCCGAGGACCGGGAGCGCGCCACCCGAGAGGGGTTCGACGGATATCTGGGCAAGCCGATCAGCGTGTCGGCGCTGCCGTCACAGGTCGATGAGTTCCTGAGCGGCCGGGGCGCCGATGTCAGCTGAGACCGTGACGATCCTCGCCGTGGATGATCTGCCCCAGAATCTGCGGCTCCTCGACGCCGTGCTCGGTGCGCGGGGGTATCGCGTGCTGACGGCCGCTTCCGGCGAGGAGGCGATCCGGATGCTGCCGACCTCGGGGGCGGATCTCGTGCTGCTCGACGTCGTGATGCCGGGGATCGACGGGTATGAGGTGTGCCGGCGCATCCGGGCCACCCCGGGCTTCGAGTTCCTGCCGGTCGTGATGATCACCGCGAGCGGCGAGCAGGAGAAGCTCCGCGCCATCGAGGCGGGGGCCGACGACTTCGTGACGAAGCCGTTCAACCAGGGCGAACTGCTCGCTCGCGTGGCCTCCCTCGCGCGGGTCAAGCGCTACCAGGACACCATCGAGCGGCAGCGGGCGGAACTGGCGCAGTGGAATCTCGACCTCGAGGCTCGCGTCGAGGCCCAGGTCGCGGAACTCCAGCAGGTCAACAGGCTCCGCCGATTCCTCTCACCACAGCTCGTGGACCTCGTCATCGATTCGGGCGACGAAGGCTTCCTGCGCAGCCATCGGCGCGAGATCGTGGTCGTGTTCTGCGATCTGCGCGGCTTCACCTCGTTCGCCGAGGCGAGCGAGCCCGAAGAGGTGATGGGCGTGCTCGCGGAGTATCACGCCGCCCTCGGCGAGCTGATCTACCGCTTCGAGGGAACGCTCGAGCGCTTCACCGGCGATGGGCTCATGGTGTTCTTCAACGACCCGCTGCCGTGCGACGACGCCGCCGAACGAGCCGTCTCGATGGCGGTGGCGATGCGCGATCGCGTGATCGAACTCGCGGCGGAGTGGAGTCGGCGCGGCAACGACCTCGGATTCGGCATCGGCATCGCGCAGGGTTTCGCGACGCTCGGCCGCATCGGATTCGAAGGCCGATTCGACTATGCCGCGATCGGCAGCGTCACGAATCTCGCCGCGCGACTGTGCGCCGCCGCCGGATCGTGGCAGATCCTCGTGGCGCAGCGTGTCTTCTCGGCGGCCGAGGGCCTGGCGGTCGGCCGCTCCGTCGGAGAACTCGAGCTGCGCGGTTTCAGCCGGCCGATCCGCGCCTTCGACGTCACCGGAATGATCAGTCGAACGGGAGGGTGAAGGCATGACCACACTCGAGACCAGGGGAGCGCCTGGCGCAGTGGAAACGCTCGCAGACCTCGACGAGGACGCCCGCAACCTCAGGTTCCAGCGGCTGCAGAAGCGGATGGGTGCGGTCTGGGACTCGATGAAGCTGGACCTCGATGACGAGTCCGTGGTGGTGATCCCCTCGGTCAGCCTGAACCTCACGACGGCGGGCAGCGGCAGCATGATGCAGGCCATGGAGGAGCGGTTCCTCTTCCTCCTGCTCCTGCTCCGCCAGCCGCGGCTGCGGATGATCTATGTCACCTCCATGCCGATCGATCCCCGGATCATCGAGTACTACCTGGCGCTCCTGCCGGGTGTCATCCCGAGCCACGCGCTCGCGAGGCTGTCGACGCTCTCGGTGGGTGACATCTCACCGCGGCCGTTGAGCCAGAAGCTGCTGGAACGCCCTCGGCTGCTGGCGAAGATCGCCGGGATGATCCCGAACCGGGCGCGAAGCCACCTCATCCACTACAACACCACCGAGCTCGAACGAGACATCGCCTTGACCCTGGGCATCCCCATGTACGGCGCCGATCCTCGCCTCGCCGAGCTCGGCAGCAAGACCGGCTGCCGTCGCCTTTTCAGTGAGGTCGGAGTGCGCCATCCGCTCGGGTTCGAGAACCTGCACACACTCGAAGAGGTGGCCAGCGCGGCAGGCGACATCCTCCTTACCCGCCCCACCGTCCGACAGGTCATCGTCAAGCTCAATGAGGGGGTCTCCGGGTCGGGCAACGCCCTGGTCGACCTCGGCAGCATCACGTCTCTGCCGGAGTCCGAACGGCCCGCCGAGATTCTGCAACGGGTGCTGCGGATGCGGCTGGAGTCGCCGAAGGTGCCGTTCGATGAATACGTCGCCAAACTTCAGTCGGACGGCGGCATCGTCGAGGAGCGCATCGTCGGCGAGGAGGTGCTCAGTCCGAGCGTGCAGATGCGCATCCGCCCGGACGGCAGTGTCGAACTCCTGTCGACCCACGATCAGCTGCTCGGCGGCGCCACCGGGCAGAGCTATCTGGGCTGCACCTTTCCCGCCGATCCGGCATACTCGCGACTCATCAGCGAGCCGGCGATGGCGATCGGCGAGCGACTGGCCACGCAGGGAGTCCTCGGCCGCTTCGCGGTCGACTTCATCGTGGTGCGGGACAGCGCCGGCGCGTGGTCCGAGTACGCGATCGAATTGAACCTGCGCAAGGGCGGCACGACCCATCCGTTCCTGACCCTGCAATTCCTGACCGACGGCAGGTACGACCCCGAGACGGGCCGATTCCTCACCCCGGACGGGGCCGTCAAGCACCTCGCGGCCACCGATCACCTCGAGGCCGACGCGCTGCGGGCGATCTCGGTCGGCGACCTGTTCGATGTGGTGGCACGACACGGTCTGCACTTCGACCAGTCCAGGCAGGTGGGCATCGTGTTCCACATGATCAGCTCGATAACCGAGCACGGTCGGGTGGGGATGACGGCGGTCGGCGATACGGCTGCGCAGGCGATGCAGCTGTACGGCCGGGCCCAAGAGGTGCTGCTCGCGGAAGCCCGCCGGGCCGGTGAGGAGCGCGCGCTCCCCGAGTGACGGGGGGGCGCGCGGCCTGCCGGCGGCGATGACCGAACCGCGGATCAGCCCGGGCCGAGGATGAAGTTCCACGTGCCGGCGACGAGCGCCGCAGCGGACGCGACCACGGCGATCGCGAGACCCACCGCCATCAGCGCCCACTCGGCGCCGCCGAAGCGCGATTCGCGCGCCCACGTGCGGTCGCCCGGCGCGCCGAACCCGCGCGCCTCCATCGCCGTGGCGAGCTTCGATCCACGGCGGATCGAGAGCACCAGCAGCGCGAACGCCATCCCGAGGAAGCGCCGCAGCCGGCCGCGATCGGCGATGCCCCGCGCCCGGCGCGCGAGCTCCAGTGCGCGCCAGTCGTCGAGGAAGAGCCCCACCATCCTCAGTCCGGCGAGCGCCCCGAGCACGAACCGGGCCGGGAGCCGCAGCACCTGCCCGAGTCCGTCGGCGAGATCGGTGGGATCGACCGTCGCGAACAGCACGACCGACGGCAGCGCGATCGCGAGCACGCGAAGCGTCGTCGCGAGCGCGAGCACGAGCGAGCCCTCACTGACCTCCACGAACAGCCACTCCAGGTAGACCTGCCCGCTCGTGCGGCCGTAGAGCGCGATCGTCAGGCCGGTGAGCGGCGCGAGCGCCCAGACGATCCAGGTGCGCGCCCAGAACTCGCGCCAGCCGAGCCCCGCCAACGGCATGAGCAGCAGTTCGAGGGCCAGGGCGACCGACGCCGAGACCACGTCGAGCGTCAGCACGAGCGGGATCGTGATGACGGTCGCCGCGCCGAGCTTCGCGACGGGGTTGATCCGCGACATCCGTCCCGTGCGCGCATGGCTGTCGAGGAGGGTCATCGCACGTCCTGCGGCAGCTCGGCGGGGCCCAGTGCGAAACGGTCGGCGTGCAGCGCCTCGACGACGTGCTGATCGTGCGTGATCACGACGATCGCCGAGCCGTCATCGCGCAGGCGCGCGAGCATCGCCACGAGCTCGGACCAGGTGCGGGCGTCCTGGCCGAACGTCGGCTCGTCCAGGACGAGCACCCGCGGAGCCGTGGCGAGGGCGGCCGCGACGGTGAGCCGGCGCTTCTCGCCCCCGGACAGTGTGTACGGATTCGCGCGCGCGAGCGGCTCGAGCCGCAGCCGGTCCAGCAGCTCGGCCACGCGCCGCGAGGTCTCGGCGCCGCCGAGTCCCAGCGCACGCGGCCCGACCTCGAGCTCCTCCCGCACCGTCTTGGCGAGCAGCTGATGCTCGGGATCCTGGAACACCGTCCCGATGCGGGTCAGCAGCTGGCGCGAGGCCCACCGGATCGGCCGGGAGCCGGCATCCCCGGCGAGCTCGGGAGCGGCGGTGAGGGTGCCGGATGCCGGAGCCAGGAGCCCCGCGAGCGTCAGGCCGAGCGTGGACTTGCCGGCTCCGTTGGGCCCGGTGATCGCCAGCGCCGCACCGGCACGCACCCCCAGGTCGATGCCGGTGGCGACGGGGTGCCCGGCCACGCGCTGCACCGACATCGTCTCGGCCGAGAGCAGCGTCCCGCCGGGCGCCCGGACGGGCGCCGGTGGACGGACGGGCGGGATGCCGGGAACCCAGACGCCTCGCGCGGCGAGCGCCGCGCCTTCGCGGCCCAGCACCGACTCCGGCGGGCCGTCGGCGACCACGCCGCCGTCGCCCAGCACGATCACGCGCGAGATGATCGGCAGCCACACCTCGACCCGGTGCTCGACGACCACGAACGTCGCGGGCTGCGCGTCGAGGAGTCCGCGAACGGCATCCCGCACTTCGTCCACGCCCGTGGGATCGAGGTTCGCAGTGGGCTCGTCGAGCAGGATCAGGCCGGGCTTCATGGCGAGCACCCCGGCGAGCGCGAGGCGCTGCCTCTGGCCGCCCGACAGGGCCTTGGTCTGCCGATCGAGCGGGATGCCGAGTCCGACCGCGTCGAGCGCGCGCGTCACGCGCGGCCAGATCTCGGCTCGAGGGACGCCGAGGTTCTCGCAGCCGAACGCGACGTCGTCGCCCACGCGGGCGAGGATCGTCTGCGCGTCCGGGTCCTGCAGGACGAGCCCCGCACGGCCCCGCGCCTGCGCGGCCGGAACGCCGTCGATCAGCAGCGACCCGGCGTGCTCGCCCTCGTCCTCGCCGCCGAGCACGCCCGCGAGGCCGTGGAGCAGGGTCGACTTGCCCGAACCCGACGCCCCGAGCAGCAGCACCCGTTCCCCCGGCTCGATGCGGAACGAGGCATCCCGGATCGCCCACGCATGCCGAGACGCGTGACGCCATCCCCAGCCTCGCGCCTCGACCGACGCCGGCCTCGACATCACGGCAGTCATCGGATCAGACGCGCGCGCGGGCTTCGCGTCCCGAGGCGAACCGGTCGAGCGCCCCGGTCGCCGCAAGACCGCGCACCAGCAGCCACGACAGCCCACCGGCGATGACCGCACCCGAGAGCGAGGTGGTGATGAAGTAGACGATCATGAACGGAATGTCTGCGCCGACGTACCAGACCACCCTGTTGTTGATCCCGCCCGCGATCGCAGCGCCGACGCCGGCGAGGATCGCCACGGGCAGCGACCAGCGACGGTAGAAGAAGAGCAGGAAGACGAGCTCGGCCCCGATGCCCTGCACGAGCCCCGCCTCGAGGGTGAGGAACGCGCCCCACGTGTTGCCGACGAGCGTGAGCGCCGACACGGCCGCCGCGATGAGCTCGGTGTAGAGGGCGGCGCCGGGCTTGCGGATGATCAGGGCGCCGAGCACGCCGGCGAACAGCCACGGGCCGTCGAACAGACCCTGCACACCGGGCAGCAGCGAACTGAGGAAGGTGCTCGGCCCGAGGTACGCGATGTTCCACAACAGGAAGATCAACCCCGACGCGACGCCGATGACGCTGGCGACGACGATGTCCACGACCCGCCAGCGGAAGCTGCGCGAGATCGGGGCTGCCGATCGCGAAGGGGACGCGGTTTCCGACGCGGAAACGCCCATGATGGCTCCTCCCTGCGCTGGCATGACCCAGATCAGGTTCGACGGTCGAAGCGTGGATCGCTTCCTCTCAGCCCGGCTCACCGGACTCCCGTGGTTATGCCGATGAGTATAGCGCGGCGACGGCGTTGTACCTTTAGCGGGTGAACTTGGACGACGGGCCTGCGCAGACGCGGCGCGCCCTGCGCCAACGCCCGCAGGAGTCGATGGATGCCGCGGGCGGCATCCCCGCATCGGACAACGTCCTGACCCTGGAGCCTGAGCCGGAATCCCCGGCACCGGCGGCGGAACCCGCTGCCGAGCAGTCCCCCGAGTCACGTCAGCGCATCGCCCTCTCGTGGGTCGACGAGGCGTCCATCGCCCGATCGCCCGGAGCGGTCGAGGATCTCTCCACCGCCGCCACGCCGTTCGTCCCGGTGGGGGTCGGCCTCCTCGCAGACGCGCCGCGACGCTCGCCGCTGCGAGCAGGCGTCATCGTCCCGACCCTGGTCCTGGCGGGACTCGTCGGTGCCTACTCCGCGACGACCCTGCTCTGGCCGTTGACCGCCGTCACCCCCACGATCACTGCGCTCCAGGTGCAGCCGGCCGCGGCGCTGGCGGCGAAGCTCGCCTGGCCCGCCGCCGGCAGCGCGGCGGTATCGGTCGCGGGCATCGCCGGGGACGCGGCATCCACTCCCGCCATGAGCTCGATCGCGAGCATCACCAAGCTCGTCACCGCGCTGGTGGTGCTCGACCAGATGCCGCTCGCCGTCGGCGAGCAGGGCCCGCAGTTCCGGTTCCGCTACGCGGACGAGCTGGCGTACTGGAACGCCCTCTCCGGCGGCGAGTCCGCGCTCGACGTGCCCGTGGGCGGAACCCTGTCCGAGTACCAGCTGCTGCAGGGGATGCTCATCGGGTCCGCGGGCAATTACGCCGAGCGGCTGGCCGGCGATCTCTGGCCGTCGGATGCCGTCTACGCGAGCGCCGCGAACGCCTGGCTGCGCGCACACGGTGTCGACGGCGTCACGGTCGTGGAGCCGACCGGCATGGACCGCGGCAACCTCGCGAGCCCGGACGCGCTCATCGCCCTCGCGAAGAAGGCGCTGGCGAATCCGGTCATCGCCGAGATCGTCGCTCAGAAGTCGGTGGACCTGCCGGGCGCCGGCCACGTGGTCAACACCAACGGCCTCCTCGCCGACCCGGGTGTGGTCGGCATCAAGACCGGCACCCTCGTGGCATGGAACCTGCTGTCGGCCAAGGACGTGAAGATCGGCGACACGACCGTCCGACTTTACGCGTCGGTGCTCGATCAGCCGAGCGATGCCTCGCGCATCGCCGCCTCGCGCGCCTTGTACAAGGAGCTCGAGGCGGAGCTGCAGCCGAAGCCTTCGGTGACGGCCGGCACGACGACCGGCATCGTCGAGACCGCCTGGGGTGAGCCGGTGGACGTCGTCACGACTTCGGACGCCTCGGTGATCCTGTGGAACGGCGGCGCCGGCACGGTGTCCACCTCGTACTCGCTCGGAGACCACCGCGAGAAGGGGGACGTCGTCGGCTCCCTCTCGGTGCACGGCCCGCTGAATGCCGCCACGGTCGACCTGCGGCTGGCCCACGATGTCGAGGGTCCGACCGCGTGGTGGCGGCTCACGCATCCGCTGGACCTCTTCGGCGTCAACGGCTGACCGGCGCGTCAGGCGAAGCGCACCGTCTGCTGCAGGCGCGTCCGCACATCGAACACCTCGTTGCCGCCGATCGCCCGGGCGCCGGCGACCCCGCGGCGGAGCACCGTCGACAACGCGCTGCGTGAGACGACCACCACCGGGGTGCCCCGCACTTTGCTGAGCTCGGTGATCGGATCCATCACGTCGTCGTCGGGCAGCACCACGATGGCGCCGCCGAAGCGCACTCCCGCTGCCCGGGCCGTCACCCGCATGCGGGCGATCAAGCCCGCGATCGGGGCGCCCGCCACTCCGTCACCGATCAGTTCGCTGCGGCGGATGCGCACGGGTCCGCCGAAGTCCTCGGACAGGATGCCGTAGAGCCCGCTTGGTCCGAGCACGATGTGGTCGATCTTCGCGTCGGGGTCCGCGTCGCGACCGGCCGCCATCACGTCGTGCCAGACGGTGTACCCCATCCCCAGGTCGGCCACCACCCGGGCGGTCGCCTCTTCGGCGAGCGCGTCCGCGAGCAGTCGGCGAAGGTGGTGCGGCGCAGAGCGGACGAGCGCGGGGTCGTACGGATCGTCGAGCGTCACGCCGCGGCCCGCCCACTCCCGGATGAGCGTGAGGTAGCGCTCGCGGCGCCATCCGCCCGGCTGTCCGAAGGATCGGGCCCTCGGCCTCGTGTCGGCGCGCGGCGCGGGGGCGCGCCATCCGGACCACTGCTCGGCCGGCTGTGCGCCGAACCCGTGCCCGCGGTCGTAGGCGGCGCGGGCGGCGGGCGTGCCGACGAGCTCCCACGCCCGCTGCACCTGGACGAAGGTCGCGGCATCCCCTCCGGTGTCGGGATGGGTCTGTCGCAGGCGCAGGCGGAAAGCCTTGCGCAGCATCTCCTCGTCGGCGGTCGGCTCCACCCCGAGCACCTCGTACGCCGAGGACGAGAGCGGACTGTCGAACACGCGCGCCCTCCCGGTCGGTCGCCGCCGCGGCGCCGGCGGCGGGTTTCAGGCTAATCCACCCGGCACCGACTCGGGGTCGCGCCGGCGCGGGGCAGGCACGGTCAGCCGCCGCGACGCTCGTTCCGGCGAGCGTATGCCGACGCGCTGCGGCTCGACAGGGCGAGCAGGACCAGGATGTCGAGGCTCAACGACAGCAAGGTCCCCCGCAGCGTGATCTCCTCTCCGACGGCCCACCAGGCCGCGAAGGCGGAGCTGATGGAGACGACCGACACGAGCATGACGACGATGCGCGGCCAGTTGTGCCCGCGGAAGATCAGGATCGCAAGCAGCGCATCGATCGCGAGGAACACCGCGCCCACCGCCAGCACGACCCACAGCGCCAGCTGCGCCGCCTTGGGCGACGATTCGAACCCTTGGATCCTGACGTCGGCGGTGTGGAGCAGCGCGTCCCAGCCGGCTGCGATGCCGATCAGCACCACAAGACCCGCGACCACGCGCAGCAGCACCAGCACGACCCCTGCCGTCGTCGAGGACGGCCGCGGCATGCTGGGGTTGTAGCCGGTCGGCTGAAGCAGGCGCGCCGCAGGCTCGAACGCGGGGCGCTTCTGCGGGGACGGCGTGGTCATCTCGTCTGCTCCGTGACGGCGCGCACATCCACGATCGGCAGGTCGCCATCCGTGGTGATCGAGTCGCCGCCGCCGTTTCGGGCGTGGTAGCCCGTCGAGAAGTCCTCGATGACATCCAGTGCGACCCGGGGGTCTGCGGTCACGGTCGCCACGATGTGGTCTCGTTCGACGTCGGTGTCGGCGTCGATCTTGTGGGTGATCTGGAGTGTGAACAGCGACAGGCCGACGCTCGTGTCGAAGGTGCCGGCGGCGACCCAGTCCACGCGTCGCCCGCCCGGCAGCAGCCAGTCGTCGGGACACCGCCAGAACCGCACGTGGTGTCGCTGTGCCGGATTGCCGTCGACCTCCTGCTGGTACGCGAAGTCCTGCTGCCGCCCGAAGAGGAACAGCGGACTTACCGGCGCCTCGTCATACGTGCGGCGCCCCACGGTCGAGGCGATGATGCGCCAGGACGAGGCCGGCGTCACGGGATCCGCCATGGTCCAGCCTGCGGCGGCCATTGCCCGGTGGATCTGCGGCGCATCGCCGAGGAACGCCAGGTTGACCGGATCGCCCAGCAGACCGTCGCTCGTGCGGGCACGGCCGATGAAGTAGTCGGGGACGTAGATCGCCGTGAGGATCCGATGCAGCCGCGGCAGCACGAGATACGCCAGCAGGCCCCAGAAGACGATGACCCACAGGATCCCCCACCAGCCGAGCTGGAAGGTCTCGGTGAAGCTCAGGTACGCGAGCCAGATCGCCGAGAGGCCGGCGAAGACGAAGAAGAACCAGTCGATCGCGATGCCGATCGAGTAGCTGCGTCGGGGCTCCTCGTCGTGCACGGTCGGCGCCTCGTCATCCCCAGAGCGGCGTCGCGGGTGTGTACGAGAAGGCGGATGCCGCGGCATCCGGTGACAGCTCGGCGATGGTCGCAGGGCTCCACCGCGGAGAACGGTCCTTGTCGATCACCTGCGCCCGGATGCCCTCGACGAGGTCGGGCTGCGTCGCGGCGAACCAGAGCACGAGGCCGTATTCCTGTGCCAGCGCGGCGCGCAGGTCGGGAAGCTCGCGGGCGCGACGGACGGCCTCGAGGGTCACCGCGAGAGCGGTCGGAGCAAGTTCGCCGAGCAGCTCGGCGGTGGCGGATGCCTCGGGCTCTGGGCGCGCCCGGAGGCGTTCGACGATCTCGGCGACGGTGTCCGCGGCGAATGCGCCGTCGATCCAGCTGCGCGCGTCGCGAAGCCGCGGCGGTTCGGGAGTCTCGTCGAACAGCAGCACGAGCTCGGTCGGACTCGACGGATCGGCGCGGGTCTCGAGCGCGTCGCGCAAGGCCTCCAGGCGATCGGCGGGCACGTAGTGATCGGCGAATCCGGCGTAGACCGCGTCCGAGCCGTTCATCACCGCCCCGGTCAGACCGAGGTATTCGCCGAGGCGGCCCGGTGCGTGGGCGAGCAGCCAGGTGCCGCCGACATCCGGAGTGAATCCGATACGGGTCTCGGGCATCGCGAGCTCGGACCGCTCCGTCACGATGCGGATCGCGGCGTGACCTGCGAGGCCGATGCCGCCGCCCATCGTGATGCCGTCCGCGATCGCGACGACAGGGGTCGGGTACTCCGCGATGCGGGCGTTCAGCGCGTATTCGGCGCGGAAGAAGATGCCGGTGTCTTCGGGGCGTCCGCCGGAGATCTGCTCCGCGAGGCCGCGGACGTCGCCCCCCGCGCACAGGCCGCGCTCGCCCGCGCCGTCCAGCAGCACGATGTCCACGTCGGTGTCGTCCCGCCACGCATCGAGCGCGGCGGAGAGATCCTCGATCATGCCGAGGTCGAGCGCGTTGATGGCGCGCGGGCGATTCAGCGTGAGGTGTCCGAGTCCACCGTATGCGCGGACGAGGACGCGGGGCTCCGGGACGTCGGTCACTCTCGCAACGTTACCGCGCGTCCGCCGATCGGCGAGGGCGTGTGTCTCGGACGGATATCACCCCGACATTCCCGCACAGCGAGCGCAGTTTCCGCAAAGATGTGTGGAACGACTCACGACGACGAGAGGGTTCGGGATGCCCGAGGGCTTGGCGCTGGAATTCTCCGGGGTGACGAAGCGGTTCGGTGCGATAACGGCGGTCTCGGACTTCTCGGCGCGAATCGAGCCGGGCCGCGTGACCGGCTTCCTCGGACCGAACGGCGCCGGCAAGACCACATCGCTGCGGATCCTGCTCGGCCTCGTCCGCGCGACCGAAGGTTCCGCGACCATCGGCGGCGTCCCGTACGCCCAGCTCGACCGCCCGCTGCAGACCGTCGGAGCGGTGCTCGAGGCATCCAGCTTCCATCCCGGCCGCACAGCGGCGAATCACCTCGTCGTGTACGCGCAGGCAGCCGGCATTCCGCGGACGCGCGTGGACGACGTGCTCGGGCTGGTGGGGCTCGCCGACGCTGCGGGTCGCAAGGTCGGGGGTTTCTCGCTCGGCATGCGGCAGCGCCTCGGCCTCGCCTATGCCCTGCTCGGGGATCCCGGCATCCTGGTCCTCGACGAGCCGGCCAACGGCCTGGATCCCGAGGGTATCAAGTGGATGCGGGGCCTCCTGCGTCAACTGGCCCGCGAAGGCCGCACCGTGCTGACGTCATCCCACCTGCTCGCCGAGGTGCAGCAGACGGTCGACTCCCTGCTGATCATCTCGCACGGCCGGCTCGTGTTCGAGGGTGGGCTCGATGAGCTCACCGACCCGTCCGAATACGCGACCGTCGTCGACTCCCCCGACCGGAACGCGCTCATCGCCGCGCTCACCGACGCCGACGTGCCGTTCGAGGTGCTGCGCTCGGGTCTCACCGTCCGCGGACTCGAACCAGCGGATGTCGGCGCCCTGGCGGCATCCGCAGGCGTCGCGCTGTCGTCGCTGCACCGTCGGGGACCCGCACTCGAAGAGGTCTTCCTCGATCTCGTCAACGGCACGCGCGTGCATCCGGGCCCGGTAGGCGCCGCCGAGGCTGTGATCACCGGGGCGGACGCCGCCCCCGAGGAGCAGGCGGATGCCGGAGCCGGGGCCGACGAGCAGATGGATGCCGCCCCCGAGGCGGAGTCCCCGCCCGCCGCTCACCCTGCCTTCATCGTGGCGAGCACGGGTGTGATCGACGTCGGCTCGTCCGAGGCGGAGCCCCGCACCGAGGCGTTCATCCCACCCGAGGCCGAAGAAGCGCCTGGCCCGGATGCCGAAGAGACGACCGTGGCCGCCGAAGACGCGACCGGGGATGCCGAAGACGGGACCGTGGGTGCCGAAGACGCGAGGGGGGATCCCGACGAGGCCGTGGATGATCCCGACCTGGTCGGATCCGATGACGAGCCGCTCGACGAAGTCGCGTCGGCGGTGTCGCCCGAGTCGGACCGGCCGTGGGAGGAGTACGTGAAGACCGATTCCGATCTCGAGGCCGACGCGTTCTTCGCGTCGTTCGACGCGTCGCAGGCGGCGGGCGCCGCACCGCCCGAGGCCGTGCCGGTCCGCGAAGCCGAATCGCACGACGAACGCGATCCCGAGCCCGAACTCGATCCCGAGCCCGCGCTGTCCGACCTTTCGTCCGAGTGGGTCGAGGAAGAACAGCGCCACGGTCGCGACCACGGAGGTGAGCAGCGATGAGCCTGACGGCAGCGACCCGCTCCGAGACCACCAAGCAGTTCACGACGTCGATCTGGTGGGTCCTGGCGATCGTGCTTGCGGCCTACGTCGCGTTCACCGCGGCGGTGCTGGGCTTCGTCTTCACTGCGTCGGCCTCGGGTGCGCTCCCCGGCGCCAACTCTCCGCAGCTGCCCACCGCAGGGCTCGCGCCGGTGCTGTACAGCGTCGCCACCGCGGTCGGGTACGTCTTCCCCCTGTTGATCGGCACCCTGATGGTGACGGCCGAGTTCCGCCACAAGACCCTCACGCCGACGTTCCTCGCGACCCCGAGACGCGGACTGGTGCTCTGGGCCAAGCTGTTCGTCGGCGTCGTGTTCGGCGTCCTGTTCGGCGTGGTCGGCGTGATCTTCGCCGTGGCGCCGTCAGCGGGCTTCCTGGCCGGATACGGCATCGACACGGAGCTCGGTTCGTCGGATTCCTGGGCGCTCTTCGGTCGCATGATCCTCGCGTTCGTGCTCTGGGTGCTGATCGGGATCGGCGTCGGCGCGCTCGTGCGCAACCAGGTCGGCGCGATCGTCGGCGTGCTCGTGTTCACCCAGTTCATCGAGCCCGTGGGCCGCGCCGTCGCGGCATTCGTGGATCAGCTCTCGGGCGTGATCCGCTTCCTGCCGGGCGCGGCGAGCGACGCGCTGGTGGGGTCGAGTGTCTTCAACGCCGTGCCGGCGACGGCATCCGCGGCGGAGCCTCTCCAGTGGTGGGCCGGCGGACTCGTCCTGCTCGGCTACGCCGTTCTGTTCGTCGTCCTGGGGCACCTGGTGAGCTGGCGGCGCGACGTCAGCTGACGAGCACCGGTCCCGGGCTCACGAGGCCGGGGCGGGAGCAGGACTCGGAGTGTTGCGCGCTTTCTTGGCGGGGTTCGCCACCGGAATAGCACCTGTCTCGGCGGCGATGTCGACGACATCCGCCGCTTCGTCTGCGACGTCCAGACGCAGTGCCTGGATGAGCGCGAGACCGTGACGCGTCGTCAGGATCACCCGCTGGAACAGGGGGTGACCGTCGAGGTCGATCACCACGCTCGGCCGATGGCGGCGGATGATCGCGAAATCCTGACCTCCGGCCGACTTCCAGGTGCCCATCGCGACGACGCCGCGCAGGTGCGTGCCCGGACTCGGCACGCCGCGCAGCCACGTCCAGGCGTCATCCGTGAGCTGCACCTTCGCGATGGTCGAACGGTCGATCACCACATTCCCCTTGTGGAATGCCATGGCCCGCTCGGCACCCGACAGCACGACCTCCAGCTGCGCCGCGTCGAGAAGGAGCGTGACCATGTCTCTAGTGTGCCAGCGGTCGCGGCCTCGCGCCGGTCCTTTGCTCACAGGACGGCAACGATCCGCGACGCCCGTGGTCGCAGGCGGTGCAAGACTGGTTCGGTGACCCTGCTCGAGTCGGCTCCCCCGCAGGACCCCGCGACCCTCGTTCGCGTCAGCCGGGCGCTCGACCTCGCAGCGTCCGGCGGCCGCCTCGACGCCGCCGACGCGGAGGTGCTGCTCAGTGCTGCCGGCGCAGACTTCGAGCGTCTGCTCGAGATCGCGGGAGCCGTGCGCGATGCGGGGCTCGCGGCATCCGGTCGCCCGGGCGTCATCACCTACTCGCGCAAGGTGTTCGTGCCACTGACGACCCTGTGCCGCGACCGCTGCCACTACTGCATCTTCGTCGACACCCCCGGCCGGCTGCTCAGGCTGCACAAGCCCGCCTACATGTCGCCCGAGCAGGTGCTCGCCGTGGTGCGTCAGGGTCAGGCGCTGGGCTGCAAAGAGGCTCTCCTCACGCTCGGCGATCGACCGGAGGACCGCTGGCCCGAGGCACGCGCATGGCTCGACGAGCACGGCTTCGAATCGACGCTGGACTACGTCGGGCACGTGGCACGACTCATCACCGCCGAGACCGGGATGCTCGTGCACCTGAACCCGGGTGTGATGAGCGCGGACGAACTGCGGATGCTGCGTCCCACCGCACCCTCGATGGGAATGATGCTCGAGACGACCTCCCGGGACCTCTACGAGGTGCGGGGGCAGGCCCACTACGGCTCGCCCGACAAGGATCCCGCAGTGCGCCTCGCAGTGATCGACGATGCCGGGCAGACCCGCATCCCGTTCACGACAGGCATCCTCGTCGGCATCGGCGAAACGGCGCGCGACCGCGCCGAGTCGCTCATCGCGCTCCGCGACGCCCATGAGCGGCACGCCCATGTGCAGGAGGTCATCGTCCAGAACTTCCGGGCGAAGCCCCGGACGGCGATGCAGGGGGTCGCGGATGCCGCGCTCCTGGAGTATGTCGCCGCGGTCGCCGTCGCCCGGATCGTCATGGGACCGCGAATGCGGATCCAGGTGCCCCCGAATCTCTCCGACTCCGCCGAGTTCGACCTGCTCGTCCGGGCAGGAGCCGACGACTGGGGCGGGGTCTCACCGCTCACCGCCGACCACGTGAACCCGGAACGCCCGTGGCCGCACCTCGAGGACCTCGCGGCCCGCACCGCCGAGCTGGGCTTCGCGCTGCGGGAGCGCCTGACCGCGCAGCCCGAGTTCGTGCAGGACCGTGACGAGTGGATCGACCCGGCGCTGCATGCCGCGGTCGCGTCGCTCGCGGACCCCCAGACCGGCCTGGCGGCCGTCCGCCGATCGGCGGATCCCCGGTCATCGAGCGAGCGCCGGCGAGTCGACGCGTCCTCGCCCAACGACCGGGTGAAGCAACTCGCGGAGGCCGCGGCATCCGATCCCCTGTCGCTCGACGATGTCGAGTGGGTCGCCCTGCTCGAGGCGACCGGTGACGACCTCGATGCGCTCGCGGCGACGGCGGATGACGTCCGCCGCTACACCGTCGGCGAAGCCGTCAGCCTCGTCGTCAACCGCAACCTGACTTCGAGCGGATTCCGTTCGGCGGCATCCGGCGATCCCGCGACTTTCACGCTCGAGGATGTCGCCGCGGTCGCGGCCGATTCGTGGGACCTCGGTGCGACCGAGCTGTGCGTCCAGGGTCTGATTCCCGCCGCCGAGGATCCAGAGGCCTACCTGGCGATCGCTCGTACTGCGAAGGCGGCCGCTCCCGGCATCCACCTGCACGCATATCGCCCGCAGGATGTGTGGGATCTCGCCGACCGCGGGGGCCTCGGGCTCGAAGGCGCGCTGGTGGCGCTGCGCGAGGCGGGCGTGGACACCGTCCCGGGCACGGGCGTCAAAGTGCTGAGTGAGCGTGTGCGCGGCCTCGTCGCACCGGGCGATCTCGAGATCGATCGGTGGATCGTCGGGATCACCGCCGCCCACCGGGCGGGCTTCCGGTCGACCTCGGTGCTGTTCTACGGTCACGTCGAGACCGCTGCCGAGCGCATTTCGCACCTGCGGCGGCTGCGCGAGATCCAGGACTCCACCCGCGGTTTCACCGAGTTCGTTCCGATTCCGCTCCCGGGGCCGTCCGGCGGCGTCCCGCTCGTGCCGGGCCGTGCTCCTCTCGACGAGCAGCGCGCGATGGTGGCCGTCTCGCGGCTGGCTCTGAGCGGCAGCATTCCGCACATCCAGATCCCCTGGACCCGCGTCGGCCTCGGCGGCGCCGCCGAGCTGCTGCGAGCGGGGGGCGACGACCTCGGCGGCACGCTCCTCGACGGCAGGGTCAAGCCCGAGGCGGGCATCGAGCACGGCCTCGAACTGCCGGTGGCGGATGCCGCAGCCATCGCGGCGCGCCTGTTCCGGCCGTTCCGGCAGCGGACGACGGACTACCGCGAGCCGCCCGTCGACCGGTGGGCGGCGACGCGATGACCCGGGTCGAAGTCGCGATCGTCGGCGCAGGGTTCGCGGGCCTGGGCATGGCGATGGCGCTGAAGCGGCTGGGTCGGGACTTCGTGGTGCTCGAGCGCGCGGCATCCGTCGGCGGCACCTGGCGTGACAACACGTACCCGGGCGTCGCATGCGACGTGCCGTCCCACCTCTACGGTTTCGCCGATCATCCGAACCCCGACTGGTCGGGCACGTATGCGACCGGCGCCGAGATCCGCGCCTACCTCGAGCGCATCGTCGAGGCCGAGAACCTGCAGCCTCGCCTGCGTCTCGGAACCGCCATGCTGACGGCGCAGTGGAATGCCGACGCCGAGGTCTGGCATCTCGACAGCCCGGACGGCGCGGTGATCGCGGACGCGCTCGTCCTCGCGTGCGGGCGGCTCACCGAGCCTGCGATCCCCGACATCCCCGGTCTCGAGACCTTCCCGGGACCGATGTTCCATTCGGCTCGGTGGGACCATTCGACCGAGCTCTCCGGCGCGCGGATCGCCGTGGTCGGAACCGGCGCGAGCGCGGTGCAGCTGGTACCGCAGCTGGCAGGGACCGCCGAGGTCACGCTGTTCCAGCGCACACCCGCGTGGATCGTGCCCCGGGGCGGCGCGGCCTACACGGCGGCGGAACGCCGAAGGTTCGCCACGCACCCCGACGAGCTCGTGCGACTGCGCACGGCGCTCTACGCCGAAGGCGAGGCGCGTTTCGCGTCGCGATCCGGGGATGCCGCGGCATCCCGCGAGGCGCGGGGCGTCGCGCTCGCCCATCTCGAGGCCCAGGTCGCTCAGCCTGCGCTGCGCGCAGCCCTCACGCCCGACTACGCGTTCGGATGCAAGCGCGTGCTGCTCTCGGACGACTTCTACCCGGCCCTCGCCTCGGGGACGGTGACGCTCGAGGCCTCCGCGCTGCGAGCCGTCGAGGGCTCGACGCTCATCGCAGCGAGCGGCGCCCGCCATGACGTCGACGTGCTGGTGCTGGCGACGGGCTTCGCGTCGACGCGTCAGCCCTACGCCGACCTGGTCGTCGGCGAGCAGACGACGCTCGCGCAGCACTGGGCCAAGGGCATGACCTCGTTCGCGTCGACCGTGGTGACCGGCTTTCCGAGCATGTTCGTGCTCGACGGGCCGAATGCGGCACTCGGGCACTCGTCATCCGTGCTGATGATCGAGGAGCAGGTCGCCTACGTGATCCGCTGCCTCGACCGTCGCGACAGCATCGGCGCGCTGCGCGTCGACCCGGTCGCCGAGGCCGCATACACCGACGAGATCGCGGTGGCCGCGGCATCCACGCCATGGATGACCGGCGGATGCCGCAACTGGTACGTCGACGAGCGCTCGGGCCGTCTCACACTCCTGTGGCCGGGCACGGTGGGCGCATTCCACGAGCGGCTGGCGCGTGCGGACGGCTCGGAGTTCGGGTCGCCCGACGCGCCCGTCAGGGGCGCCCGGAGAGGAACGGCATGACGGTCCCGCTGCGTTTCGGGTACAAGGCATCGGCGGAGCAGTTCGGGCCGAGCGAACTGCTCGACTTCGCGATCCTCGCCGAGGAGGTCGGGTTCGACTCGGTCTTCATCTCCGACCACCTGCAGCCATGGCTGCACGAGGGCGGCCACGCGCCCGCCTCGGTGCCGTGGCTCGGTGCGCTGGGGGCACGTACATCGAAGGTGCTGATCGGAACGTCGGTGCTGACTCCGACGTTCCGCTACAACCCGACGGTCGTGGCGCAGGACTTCGCGACGCTCGGCGTGATGTACCCGAAGCGCGTGATCCTGGGCGTCGGCACCGGCGAGGCGCTCAACGAGGCGAACCTCGGCATCTCCTGGCCGGATCCGCCGGAGCGGTTCCAGCGCCTCAAAGAGGCGATCGAGCTGATCCGCCTGCTGTGGCGGGATGAGCGCGTCACGTACGAGGGCACGTACTACACGGCGCGCAACATCACGATCTACGACAAGCACGACGTCCACCCGGTGCCGATCTACATCGGCGCCGCGGGTCCGGCCGCGACGCGGCTCGCGGGGCGGATCGCCGAAGGGTTCATCACGACGAGCGGGAAGAAGCCCGAGCTGTACACCGAGACGCTGCTGCCCGCGCTGAAGGACGGGCTGCACAAGGCGGGTCGCGGTCCCGAAGACATCGACACCCTCATCGAGATCAAGGTCTCGCTCGACCTCACCAAAGAGGCGGCACGCGAGAAGACGCGGTTCTGGGCGCCCCTGGCGCTGTCGCCCGAAGAGAAGATGGGCGTCGACGACCCGATCGAGATGCAGCGCCTCGGTGAGCAGCTTCCGATCGAGCGGGCGGCATCGCGGTTCATCGTGTCGGACGACCCCGACGAGCACGTCGAGCGCATCGGCTGGTACATCGACCTCGGGTTCCGCCACCTCGTGTTCCACGATCCGGGTCAAGACCAGGCCGCCTTCCTGCGCCGCTACGGCAAGGAGATCCTGCCGCGGCTTCGGGCCCGGTACGGCGTGTGACGGCGCGCGCCTGGACGGTCGTCATCCCGGTGAAGCCGTCCGCCCACGGAAAGTCGCGCCTCGACGTCGCGGGCATCGACCGGATCGCCCTCGCACGAGCGATCGCGCTCGACACCGTCGCCGCGGCCGCGGCCTGCGAGTCCGTCGAGCGGGTCGTCGTCGTGACGCAGGACGGGGGCCTCGTGATCCAGGCAGCGGACATCCCCGGCCTGAGGTTCGTGTCGGACGAGGAGGCCATCGGCCTCGATGAGGCGGTCGCACTGGGTGCGAAGACGGCGGAAGGGAGGCCGCGCGCCGCCCTTCTCGGAGACCTCCCGGCCCTGACCCCGACCGACCTCGCGGCGGCCCTGGATGCGGGCGCCGCCGTGGATCGCGGCGTCGTCGCCGACGCGGAAGGCACGGGTTCGACGCTCGTCACCGCCCGCGAAGGGGTGGCCTGGCAGTCGTCGTTCGGCGACGGCTCGTTCGCGCGGCATCTCGAGATGGGCTGCGCACCGCTGGCGATTCCGGATGCCTCCCCCCTGCGCCGGGACGTCGACACGGCGGAGCAGCTGGCCGAGGCCGCGGCCCTCGGGCTGGGGCCGCGCACGGCGGCGCTGCTCAATGCGCGGGTGGGGTGAGAGCGCAGGCGGAGGACAGCCGCGATTTCACGCCCGCGTGGGCATGAATCGCAGCGTGGGCGAAGGCCGGTCGGCATAGATCCGGCCCAGCGGACTGGTCCAGACCAAAACACCGGCTTCGTGCTGCTCGACCCGCCACGCAGTGTTGTGCTTCATCGTGTGGTGGCGCCGGCAGAGGTGCGCGAGATTGCAGACGCTGGTCGCACCACCATGCTGGTGATCGACCGTATGGTCCACATCACAGCGCCACACCGGTATCCGGCATCCGGGAAACCGGCAGTGCTCATCACGAGCCCTCAAGTGCCTGCGTTGTGCTTCGCTCGGAAACCGCCGATGCACGGCGACGACATCGCCGCTGAGCGGATCGGTGATCACGTGGTGCCAGATGGAAGCAGCGGCGGCGATCCGCCGCGCCGACTCCGAATCGATCGGACACCGATCGGCGAGGTACGCAGCAGGACAGGTGCCCTCGGTCAGCGTCTGCACCGGGACTGTGATCTGAACGACCCCCCGGATGGCGTCCACCCGGGCGCCACCGTCGCGATCGATCGCCGCTGTGCTGGCATGTCCGGTAAGCAACAGGTCGCAGAACGCGTCCACGCGCAGCTGATCCAGGGTCCGATTCGCCTGCGGGCTTGCGTCCGGCCCAGTCGGGTCGGCGGACTCAGGCTGAGACTTGCTCTCGACACCGGAGCGGAGGTGCGCATCATCGCTGATCGCTTCACGCTCGGCATCACGGACGGCGTGGGCGAATCGGGTGAGCCGGTCCTCGATGCCACGCGCCAGCGCCGTAGGCAGTAGGGCCCACAGCTCTGTCATTCCGTCATCGACGTCGCGCAGGTGAACCCGCCGTCGTGTGCGGGCATCCGCGTGCCGATCGTCGAGGGTCGTGGCCATGAGCTGTTCGGCGACCGCCTTCGCGACCGCGCGAAGGCGGCCCGTCGTCAGTTGGGCCGCAAGGTCCAGCACGATCCGCTCGTATTCGGCGCGCCCGGTGTCGTCGCTCAGGCGGATGCCCTCGTCTGCGATCACCTGTGCGTGTGCGCGGGGAAGGATGCCGTCGCGCAGGGCGCCGAATGTCGCGCCGAACCGATCGCGCAGGACCTGGGCATCGTTCATGTGCTGCTCGACGGTGCGGTCACTCATCCGCACCGCACACGCCAACTCGGCCGCGAACGACCGCACCGACAGCGTGGTACCCGGCCGTGAGTCCCCGTCGGCAAGACAGAGGTCGAGACTCTCCGCGAGAATCCGAGCCTGTACCGCCTGCCACCGCGCGACCTCCGTCGCGGCTTGCTCCCACTGGCCAAGAAGTTGTTCACGATGCAGCTGAGCACCGATGAATCGCGCCACGGCAGGCGGTCGATCGATCGCGTCGGCCGCTGGATCGACGATGTCACCTGTCTCGGGCCCCGGCTCGGGTTCGAACCCCCACGATTCGGCGATTGCAACACGCTCGGCCCACAACCACGCTTCGAACTCGTCGGGCTCCGAGTCAGGGATCACCTTGGTGGACATGCGGTCATCATCGCATCAACCTCAGACATTGATACGAATGTTATCCGGCATTCTGGGGAGACTGTCACCGATCATACGAACTTATGATCGCTTCCGACGCAGGTATGAGGCACCCGTGAGGAGCGCAACACGCCCTGCGCACCCCGTCCCTCAGCTGAGCAGCAGGTACCCCGCGCCGACGACGGTGAACACGATCACCAGCCGCTCGAAGAGCATCTGGTCGAGGCGTCGCGCGAACCAGAGACCGAAGAGGGCTCCACCCACCACTGCCGGCACGAGCACGAGATCCAGCAGGAGTCCCGGCACCGTGATCAGGCCGAGTCCGACAGAGAACGGCACCTTCGTGAGATTGATCAGCGCGAAGAACCAAGCCGCTGTCCCGAGGAACTCGTTCACCGAGAACCGCGACGCGAGGAAGTACATCGACATCACCGGCCCGCCGGCGTTGGCCACCATCGTCGTGAACCCGCCGAGCGTGCCATAGGAGGCCGCCGCAACGCGATGCGACCCGCCGCCCGCGACCCGACGGCCCATCCTGCGTCGCACGAGGGTGACGGCGATCACCGCGAGCAGGATGACTCCGATGACCTTGCGCACCCACTCGTCGTCGGCGACGGCGAGGAACAGCACGCCGAGCGTCAGTCCGATGAGCACCGCAGGCGCCAGCCGCAGGAGCACTCGCCAGTTGACATGCCGGCGATAGGCCGCGATCGCGAAGACGTCGGCGACGATCAGCAGCACGAGCAGCGCCCCTGTCGACTGCCTCGCCGGCAGGATCGCGGCGAAGATCGCCACCGCGATCGTGTTCGCGCCGGGTACGGCGGTCTTGGAGACCCCGACCGTCACCGCCGCGACGGCCAGCAGCGCCCACGCCCACCAGGCGAGTTCCGGCACGTCAGACCCCCGCCGCTGCCAGCGCAGCCTCGGCGAGGGCCATCGAATGCGGTTCGTCCTTCATCCACAGCGGGGTCACGACAGGCCGGATGCCGCCCCCGGCGACCGCTGCCGCCGATGCGGCGTCCTCCTCGGCGAGCAGCCACGCGTCCAGCAGCCCACCGCCGGGGCGAGCGCCGTAGTGCGCGGCCACGGCAGCCGCAGAGGTCTCCACGCCGATCGCGGCGAGACAGACATCCGCCATCCCCCGCACGACCCGACCCCCGATGATCGGAGAGACTCCGACGACAGGGCCGGATGTCGCGGCCAGCGCCTCGCGGATGCCCGGCACCGCGAGGATCGGCCCGATCGACACGACAGGATTCGACGGGGCGATCAGCACCAGGTCCGCCGAGGCGATGGCGGCGACGACGCCTGGCGCCGGCGTGGCCGACGCGATGCCGGGATTCTCGAAGCGCTGTGGCTCGAGTGCCGCCCGATGGCGGGTCCACCACTCCTGGAAGTGCATGCGCGACCCGTCGCGGAGCACGACGACGGTGTCGACCTCGTCGTCGGTCATCGGAAGCAGCCGGGCTCCCAGCAGCCAGCGGCGCGACATCCGCTCGATCACGGCCGTCGGTGTGAGCCCGTCGCGCAGCCAGCCGGTGCGGGCGAGGTGCGTGCCGAGGTCGAGGTCGCCGAGCGTGAACCACGGCCAGCCCGCCCCCCACTCCTGCAGCTCGTGGTTGACACGCTCGCTGTCGCCGGAGCGGCCCCAGCCGCGCACGGTGTCGTTCACTCCGGCCAGGGCGTACATGATCGAGTCGACATCGGGCTGCAGGCGGACGCCCGAGAGCCAGAGGTCATCTCCCGTGTTGACGATGACGGTGAGCGCGTGCTCGGTCGGGAAGATGCCGCGACGCCGCAGTGCGGCACGGGCACCCAGCACGAAGCGGGAGCCGCCGACTCCTCCGGCGAGGACGACGACGCGAGGAACCGGCATCCCTCCAGGCTAGAGCGTCGAGACTACGGGGCGAATTCGTCCGCGGCGTGAGGGAGTGGAAAGCGGGCGACGGCATCGATCAGCGCGTCGACGGTCTGGGTGTCGGCGACCACATCGACCGAGAGGCCGGAACGGCGTGCATCCTTCGCGGTTCGCGGACCGATCGCGGCGATCAGCGTCGTGGACGGGACGTAGGGGAACTGCGCGCTGACCTGCTCCGCCACCGAGCCGCTCGTCACAAGGATCGCGTTGATGCGCCCCGAACGCACGTCCTCCGCGATGCGATCCGTCACCGGAACGCCGACCGTGCGGTACGCGACCACGCTGCGCACGCGGTGACCGGCCTCCGAGAGCATGCGGGTGAGCACCGGCTTCGCGATCTCGCTCCGCAGGGTCAGGATGTCGCGCGGGTCCGGTTCCAGACCGATCAACTGCTCCGCCATCCCGGCCGCCGAGTTGTCGCGATCGGGCACCAGATCGACTCGGTAGCCGACGGCGAGGAGGGCCGCCGCCGTGGTCTCGCCGACCGCGGCGATCCTGGTCTTCGCGGGAATCGTGGCCCGATACGCGTAGAGAACGTCGACCGTCGTCGCGCTCGTGACGGTGAGCCAGTCGAAGGCACCGCCCGCGAGATCGGCGAGCGCCTGCTCGAGCGTCGCCTGATCGTTCGTCGGCGCGAAGTTGATGAGAGGCGCGATCACCGGCACCGCGCCCTGCGTCCGCAGCGTGGCAGCCACGGAGTCTCCCCATGGACCCCCGCGGGGCACCAGGACGCGCCATCCTGCGAGGGGCTTGGCAATCGGATGCCGGGGTGCTGGGTTCATGGAGTCGACTCTCAGTGGTACTTGAGTCGGCCGCTCAAGATGTTCGAGCAGCCGCCGCGCGTTCGAATCGGGTTCGCGCAGTCGGCAGCATCCGCACCATTGCACTGCCTCACCCGAGAGCATACCGCTCCCACGGCGCAGTGTCCGGTTCGGTGAGACGGCAGTTGCGATTCGCGACGGTCGGAGGCGTCAGCGGGTGTAGAGGCGCACCAGACCCCACACCAGCGCGCCGATGGCGGTGGCACCGGCGATCACGGCCACGGCCGCGAGGGCGGGCTCCTTCTTCGCGAACGCGCGCGCCTTCGCGACGTTCTCGTCGACGGTGCGCGACACACGCCGCGGCACATTCGCCTTGACTTCGATGGCTGCCAGCGCCGCCTTGAGCTCGGCGCGGGCCTTCTCGACCGGATCGGCTATTCCGAGCGGTACCGCCGTGTGCGGCACGGGAACCGGTGCCGGCGTCGAGGCCGGGACGACCGCCGAGGCATCAGAGCTCATCGCGCACTTCCTTCACGTCCTGGACGATCGATTGAACCGGGTTCTGTGCACGAGCGAGTCTGCGGAATCGCAGCACGCCGAGCAGTGCGAGGAGGGCCGTGATCAGCAGCATCACGATGAACACGACAAGGGCCGACAGCCACACGGGCCACCACGAGGACAGGCCGGCGATGATGAAGGTCCCGAGCACCGGCACCGACCAGAAGAGCACGAAAAGTGCGCCGACGATCCAGCCGGTTCCGACGCCGGCGTCCTTCGCGGTCTTCTGCAGCCACGCCTTCGCCGCGTCGATCTCGGCGATGACGAGGTTGCGGATCAGCTCGGGGACGTCGCCGAGAAGCGTGAGGAGGCTGTCGTCGGCGCGGTCGCGGAACCCACGCGGGGTCGTCACGTCACGCCTCGTCGGGCTGCTCGGCGCCCTCGACGTCGTCGATCACGTCCGACGCCGCGTCCTTCGCGGCGGAGGCGGATTCCTTCGCGGCGCTCGCGACATCGTCGGCCTGGTCTTCGCCGACCTTGATCGCCGCGTCCAGCTTCTGGCCCGGGGTGCCCTTCGATCCGGCGGCGCGGGTGACCTTGACCGCGGAGTCCCACAGCGTGCTCGGCAGCGCCATGGCGCTGGACTTCGCGAAGTCCTTGACCTTGTCGACCTGCTCCTGCACGGGATCCATGTTCCAGACCTTCATGGCCTGCTCTTTGATCTGCTCATACCGCTCTCGGCCGGCACGGGAACCGAGGACGTAGCCGACGGCGAGTCCGATGACGAGTCCTGCTTTGCCCTTCATAGGGTCTCCTCACGCTCAGGGAGCTGGGTGGTCTCGTCCCAGGGTAGACCCGTATGCCGATTCCGGCATCCACCTTGACAACGGAGGGGGGCGTCAGGGTGCCGCGGCTGCCGCTGCCGTGTCAATCCGCGGTCGGCGGCGCGCCGAACAACGCAGCCCGGCGCACTGCGAGGGCCTGCGCGCGGGCGTCGGGCACCACCTGCGCGAGGCCGGTGCCGCTGAGCCAGGCGCCCACCGCGACGATCCCGGTGAGCTCCGCGAGCCGTGCCCGCACAGCTGCCGCGGCATCCCGCTGCCCGATCGCGGCTCCCGGCAGCGTCTGCTCGTACCGCGCGATGTCGCTGCCCACGACCTGCGAACCGTCGAGCGCGACGCCCAGCAGCGTTGCGGCCTCGGTGACCGCCATCGCGGTCGCGGCCTCGAGGTCGAGACCATCGGTGGCCGGCGGCTCGGCCTGGCTTCCGAACGAGACACGGACGACGTGGCGGTGCGGATGCTGCGCGCGGACGATCTCGGAGAGCCACGCCCACTTCGCGGTGGCGTGGGTCAGCGCCTTGGCCCGATGGGTACCGGGAACGGTCAGCACCCCCGAGCCGCGAGGCGCGGCATCCAGTTCGGGGGAATCGAGGACGAGAGTGACGATGTGGACCCGCGGAGCCGGGCCTGGCCGGTCCGCGAGGCCGATCAGCGGACGCAGCAGCGCGCGGGCGGCCGACTCGGAAGCGGCGACGACGACCTGGTCGCTCGAGAGGTCGCCCTCGGCAGTGCGGATCCTCCAGCGGGGGGAGTCCTTCGCGGCATCCGACACCCCCTCGATCGCCTCGACCGGGGTGTCGAGGCGGATCTCGACGCCGAAGTCGGCCAGGCGTGCGGCGAGGGCATCCACGAGCCGCGACATCCCGCCCCTGACCCCCTCGACCGCGCTGCCGGGCGCTTCGGTGCGGGCCCGCGCGAGCTGCAGGACGGCGCCAGAGAGCGATCCGGCGCGGGTGAGTGCGGCGCTCAGACCTGGCGCGGCCAGCTCGACGTCGATGTCGTCAGGATCCGCCGAGTAGACACCCGAGGTCACCGGGGCGACCAGCCGTTCCAGCACCCGCTCGCCCATGCGGCCCCGCACGAGCCGGCCGAGGCTGCGCTCCTGACCGATCGTCAGCACCGGTCGAAGCCGGTCGAGGTACGCGCGCCACGCTCCGTTCCAGCCGATGACCGCGCGCACGTCCTCTGCGAACGGACTGGCGGGGATGCCGAGCACCCCGCCTTTCGGGAGCGGCGCCGCGCCAGGCAGCCCGGCGATCCACGCGCCCGCGGGCGCCGGCGTGACGATGTCGTCGCCGAGCCTCACCTCCTCGACGAGGGCGCGCACGTGACCGCCGCGGGTGGCGAAGCTCTCGGCGCCGACGTCGAGGGTGAGGCCGGCGAGATCGGCGGCGCGCACCAGGCCGCCCAGGCGATCCGAGGCTTCCAGCACCGTGACGCGGACGCCGACCTTCGCGCATTCCAGGGCTGCGACGAGCCCGGCGATCCCACCGCCTACGACCACGACGTGCGCCTCATGGGCGTGAGCCGCGAGATCTTCGAGCTGTTGCGGATCGTCGACCATCCCTTCATCCTCCCACCCGCCGACGCGAGGGCTGTGCGGCGTGGCCCCGCTCGCCATGGAGTGCGAGACTGGCCTGATGACGCTCCACATCACGGGCGACGCCGACGCCGACGAACTCCTCACCGACAATCCGCTGGCGCTGCTGATCGGGATGCTCCTCGACCAGCAGGTGCCGATGGAGACTGCATTCGCCGGACCCCTCAAGATCCAGGAACGGGTCGGATCCGTGGATGCCGCGACGCTCGCCGGCTACGACCCCGACGAATTCGTCGAGATCTTCCGCAAGACGCCCGCCGTGCACCGATTCCCGGGTTCGATGGCGGCCCGAGTGCAGGCGCTGTGCGCCGCGGTCGAGCAGGACTGGGACGGAGACGCCGCGGCGATCTGGACGCGGGACTCCCCCTCGGGCGACGAGGTGCTCCGGCGGCTGCAGGCACTGCCGGGCTTCGGCGTGCAGAAGGCGAAGATCTTCCTCGCACTGCTCGGCAAGCAGACCGGGTTCGACGGAGACGGCTGGCGCGAGGCATCCGGACACTACGGCGATGCCGACTGCTACCGCTCCGTCGCCGACATCACGTCGGCCGACTCGCTCGCCAAAGTGCGCGAGCACAAGCGCGCGATGAAGTCCGCGGCGAAGGCCTGACATGCGCCCGACCGGCGGGAACGTCGCCGAGTTCGTCGCGGCGGTGACGCCGGCGAAGCGGCAGCGGGATGCCGCGACCATGGTCGAGCTGCTGCGCGAGCTCACCGGACGCGAGCCCGCGCTGTGGGGCACGATCGTGGGGTTCGGATCCTGCCACTACGCCTATCCGACCGGGACGGAGGGCGACATGCCGTTGGCGGGCTTCGCGCCCCGCCGCCAGGCCACCACCGTGTACCTGCTCAGCACCGCCTCGCACGGTGAGCAGCTCGCAGATCTCGGGCCTCACGAGACCGGCGTCAGCTGCCTCTACATCAAGGACCTCGAGGCCGTCGACCTCGATGTGCTGCGCGACGTCATCGCCGACGACCTGCGTCGCGTCACCGCGGGCGAGACGCCCGGCGCGGAGATCGTGGTCACCGGCTGAGGCCCCGGCGGCGTACCCGGGATCAGATCGGCGGTTCCTTTAGGCCGCGGGTGGTCAGTCCCCCGGAAGTCAGGCGCCGACGAGACGTTCGGTGAGGTGAGCCTGCAGCGCGCCGAGGGGGATGCGCTCCTGACCCATCGTGTCGCGATCGCGCACGGTCACCGCGCCGTCGTCCAGTGAGTCGAAGTCGACCGTGACGCAGAACGGCGTGCCGATCTCGTCCTGACGACGGTAGCGCCTGCCGATGGCGCCCGCGTCGTCGAAATCGACGTTCCACCTGCCGCGGAGGTCCGCGGCGACCTGTCGCGCGAGCGGCGACAGGTTCTCGTTGCGCGACAGCGGCAGCACGGCGACCTTGACGGGAGCCAGGCGCGGGTCGAGCTTGAGGACGGTGCGCGAGTCGGTGCCGCCCTTCGCGTTCGGCACCTCCTCCTCGTGGTACGCGTCCACGAGGAACGCCATCATGGCGCGGGTCAGGCCGAACGAGGGCTCGATGACGTACGGGATGTACTTCTCGCCGGATGCCTGGTCGAAGTAGGTGAGGCTCTGCCCTGACGCCTCGGTGTGGCTGTGCAGGTCGTAGTCGGTGCGGTTGGCGATGCCCATGAGCTCGCCCCACTCCTTGCCCGGGAAGCCGAAGCGGTACTCGACGTCGATCGTGCCGGCGGAGTAATGCGCGCGGTCCTCTGCCGGCACGTCGAAGCGCCGGATGTTCGCGGGATCGATGCCGAGGTCGACGAACCAGTCCCAGCATGCCTCGACCCAGTGCTCGAACCACTCCTGCGCCTCCGCAGGCGGTACGAAGTACTCGATCTCCATCTGCTCGAACTCGCGCGTGCGGAAGATGAAGTTGCCGGGCGTGATCTCGTTGCGGAACGCCTTGCCGACCTGGCCGATGCCGAACGGCGGCTTCTTGCGTGAGGCCGTGAGCACGTTCGAGAAGTTCACGAAGATGCCCTGCGCGGTCTCGGGGCGGAGGTAGTACAGGCCCGACTCGTCGTCGACGACGCCGAGGTAGGTCTTCACGAGGCCCGAGAACGCCTTCGGCTCGGTGTACTGGCCCTTGACGCCGCAGTTCGGGCATGGGACATCCGCCAGCCCGCTCTCGGCGGGGCGGCCCTTGCGCGCCTCGAAGTCCTCGATGAGGTTGTCGGCGCGGAACCGCTTGTGGCAGCTGAGACACTCCACCAGCGGATCGGTGAACGTGGCGACGTGACCGGATGCCTCCCACACGCGCTTGGGCAGGATCACGGACGAGTCGAGGCCCACCATGTCGCCCCGGCCGCGCACGAACGTCTGCCACCACTGCCGGCGGATGTTCTCTTTGAGCTCGGTGCCCAGCGGTCCGTAGTCCCATGCCGACCGGGAGCCGCCATAGATCTCGCCCGCCTGGAAGACGAATCCGCGGTGGCGGGCGAGGGCGATCACTTTGTCGAGGCGGGACTGCTCGGCCACGGTGGCTCCAATGGTCGGGATGGGAAGAGGGGGGTGCGGAGATCGCGGATGCCGCGGATCGCGGCATCCGTCGATTCTATCGGGGTCCCGCATGCCTCCCCCGGTCGCGGCCGCTGTCAGCTGCCGAGCCGCACCACCGTGTAGCCTCCGACGACCGCGCCGTCCTGCTGAGCCGTCACGCGGTACACATGCGCCTGCCCGGGAGGCGGCGGGGCGTCGCCCGTCGCGAACTGCACCTGGTCGCCATCGCCGGTCGCGACGACGGGCCCGGTGCCGCCCGCCGTACCTGGGCGTCCGAGGATCAGCCCGCCGGTGCCGACCGCCTGGCCGGGGAACACGCCGCGCTGCATGGTGTGCAGCTGCAGCCAGGGCATCGTGGCCGGAGCGTGCCGCGCGACCGTGACCGTCGCCGTGCCGCCGAAGAGCTGGCCGACCGACAGCGTCAGGGGGCTGTCGGCGTCCATCCCGGCCGGGATCACGTGGATGTTGCGCTGTCCGAGGTGGCGGTTCTGCGAGGCATCCCACTCCGGCGTGGTCATCGGATCTGCCGCGACGTCGAACGCCCGCACGAGCAGGCACTCGTGGCCGCCGTTCGTGTAGGTCGCGCGCCAGCTCTCGGGGCACTTCACGACCTTGTGGCAGTCCGGGTCGCTGCGCGAGCCCAGCCAGGTCATCGTCGAGCCGATCAGGTGGGCACCCGTCGGGTTGAAGCCGAGGGAGGGGTCGCACCAGTAGAACTGCACGACAACGGCGCGAGCTGGAGCGTGCCCGAGGTTCCAGACATGCGCGTAGACGGTGTTGTCCTGGCCCGCGAGCGCGGTCTGCCCGAGCTGCGCCGGCTGGTCCGGCGCGACCGACGGATGCACTCCGCCCAGGATGTAGACATCCGGGCTCTCCCAGAACGGCTGCGTCGTCGGACGGGTGCCGGTGTCGCCCGGGAACGCGCGCATGAACAGGAACGGCAGGTGCATGTCCTTGCGCGGGCCCGGCCAATGCCCCGGCTTCGGCGGGTGATGGATGTCGCCGGGCGTGAGCGGAGTGCCGAGATCGCCGTCGTCCGTCCCGGGAGTACGGGTCGGACGGCCACCGTCGTGGCTGCCACCGTCGCCGTGCCCGCCGTGGCCGCCGTGCCCCCCGTGACCCCCGTGACCCCCGTGACCGTGATCGTGACCGTGATCGTGGTGGCCGTGATGCCCGCGGTGGCAGTCTGCGCAGCCGCAGTCGCACGCGAGTCGGCTCACCGCGTCGACGAGATCCTTCAGCGCCTCCACGCGGTCGGCACGCCCGTGCCACTCTTCGTGGTGCTCGTGCTCGTGCTCGTGGTGCTCGTGGCCATGGTCGTGGTGGTCGTCGTGGCCGTGGTCCCGCCGGTGCTCATACTCGCCCATCAGCCGACCTCCTTCCGGCTCACGCGCCGGCGCCTCGGCGCGGCCTTGGCGCCCGCTGCCGGCTGCTCGGCGGCCTGCGGCAGCATCACGGGCTCGGCGGCGATGCCGTGGACCTTCGCCAGCCCGATCCCGCCATCGAGCGGACCGTGGTCGAAGGCACCGTGGTCGAGCGGACCGTGATTCACTGGCCCGCCGGCCTCGCCTCCGGTCTGCACCTCGGTGTAGTGCAGCAGCAGCTTCCACTGTGTCGGATCGTCGGCCACGATGGCGGAGCTCAGCGGCCGCTCGACGGCGCCGTGCCAGTCGTCACCGCCCTCGCTCTCGCGCTCCGGCTTGAGGTAGCTCTGGTGGCGGAAGTTCTCGCCCTGCACGTCGCCGCGGATCCAGTCCCAGCAGCGGTAGCCGTACCCTCGATCGGCGTCGAGGTTGAAGTCGGGCACGGGCCGTTCGTCCTTGTCGAGAACTCGCCCGATCAGGTACGCCGCGAACGGGATCGCGTCGCCCAGCGGACTGTGATCGGTGGCACCGTCACGACCGATGAGCAGTTCGTTGACGGCATCCGTCATCGCAGGCGAGAGCGCGACCTCGTACGCGCTCCGCGCCCCCGGCGCGATCTGCCGGTCGGTGCGGAAGAACACCCCGTCGGGCCTCGCCCCGGTCGGATAGGGCCCGGTGAGCGCCCGGCCCTTCGCATCGCCCACCGCCTTCTTGACCCACTCGCCGTACCGCTCCCAGAGCCCCAGCCGCCTCAGCTCCTCCTCGACATCCGAGAGCTCGGTCGGCGTGACGTAGAGCGACTTGTCGTCCCGCCGCGAGATCAGCGGATACGCCCACGGCCGCTGATACTCGTTCGGGTCGCTGTCCTTGTTCTGCGCCGGGCGCACCGGCAGGAACGGCGTGAGCAGGTTGCGCGGATTCGTCGGCTCGACGATGAGCCCCGGATCGCGGTCGAGGTTGCCGAACGGGTCGGTCGCGTCGCCGAGCGCCTGCAGGAACGCCCCATCGACGGTGCTGCCGAGCGTGATCAGCGCGTGGTCGATCTCGTTGGGCTGAGCCAGTTCGCCATCCTTCACCAGCTCGCCGTGCGGGATCACGAACCCGGTGTGCGCCATGATCTCGTGGGTGGTCGTGACGATGTCCCACGCCCACATCGCGAGCTGGTAGAGCGCCCAGCGGATGGGATACGTGCCTGGCGAGACGAGTGCCTTCACGAGGTCGCCGATCAGCTTCGCGATCGCCTCGGCTTCGTGCACCAGCCAGTCGAGGAACGACTTGATCGCCGAGCACACGTCCTGCAGCGGGTCTCCGCTGGAGGGTCCGGAGAAGTCCGGCGCGCTCGCGATATCGGTGAAGTCGCTGGCGGGCGGCCAGATGATGATCTCGGGCTCTTTCGGCTTGTCGAGGTCGAACCCACCCCAGAACGACAGCCGGTAGAAGCTCGTCATGAACCGGTACGACGTCTGCACCTCCCACGGCAGCGGGTAGCCGTACGGCACGTCGAATCCGGGATCCGGCGCGACGGCCTTGATCACGTCGTCGATCGGGCGGTCGAGATGGATGCCGGCAGTGTCGAGGATGGCCTGAAGGGCGCCCTTGAACCCTCCGATCCCGCTCTGGAACACGCCGCCGCCGAGGTTTGCCGGCTGCGGCTCGCCGTCCACGTGGTACGTGGCGATGAGCGCGCGGACGATGCCCTCGGCCAGCCAGTCCGGCATGAAGCCGTCGACGTCGACCGCATCCTTGGCCTTGGCACGGTCGTCGGGGAGGGATGTCGGTCGCTCGAACCCGTTCGGGTGCTCGTCATCCAGGGCCACCGCGTACACGAAAGCGCTCCGCGACAGATCGGGGTACAGCTCGGTGGCCGCGAGATCGTCCGTGGGAAGGGCGCCGCCGACACCGGCCTCGCGATAGTTCCAGGCGTCGATGTGGTTCTCGATCAGGTGGTGGCGCTGCCAGTGCGTGCGGAACGGGCCACCGCACTGCTCGTTGACGAAGGAGTGGTCGATGGTGTCGGTGCCGAGGTGCGCGACCCAGCCGAGCGCGAACGCCTGGAACTGCTCCAGCTTGTCGGTGTCGCCATCCTCGGCGAACTGCCGCTCGGCCTCGAGGAAGAGGTTCCGCGCCATCGTGGTCGTCTTGCGGTAATGCAGCATGTCGCTCCACAGGAACGACTGCTCGTCGAACCCGCCGCGCATCTTCAGCGAGAACCACGAGAAGATGTCCGTGAAGGTGATGAGCTCCTCCTCGGCCACCTGCTTGATGGCGGTGACGAGCTCGGTGAGGGCGTCGCCGAAGGCGCTGAGCAGTCCGCCCGTGAGGTCGTCGAGCACCTGCGTCGCGGCATCCACGATGGGACCCACCGTGGCGTCCCATGCCGCGACGAAATCGTCCCAGATCTTCTTGAGCTTGATCAGGATGCGCACGATGCGGGCGAACGTGGCATCCACCTCGGCGAGGATCAGGAGCAGCGGCTCCCATTCTTCGTCCTTCGCCTTGTCGATCCAGTAGTAGACGGCCATGCCCAGCATGAGGATGTCGTCCTCGAACTCGAACTCCGCGAGGGGCCCGCTCGCATAGTCCTGGCTGAAGAAGAACAGATCGGGGCCGACGGCGCCGATGTTCGTGAAGATCGGCCATTTCTTCATGATGAGGCTGCATCGCCCGGGATCGAGTCCCTGCAAGCCGCCCAGCAGCGGCTGGACTCCCTCACCCACGTCCAGGGGGTTGAATGACTTGCTCTCACCGAGCCAGTCGGCGAGGAGTCGAGCGGTGTAGACGTGAGTGAAGTGACCAGGCATGAGACCGACCTCCGCGGGCGATCATCCTCCTCGGAGGGCCGCGCGACAACAGGGTGAGGGCTCAGCCGCACCCAGCGGTCCACATGCCCTGTCGCCCACGCGATCAGCGCAGCGACCGAATCCAGTCCCGGTACTCCTCCCAATCCCCCCAGGGCAGCTTCACGGCCGTGACAGCGGCCAGGACGAAGACGACCAGCGAGACCGCGACCACGACGACTGCCACGACGCTCACGATCGAGCTCACGATGTACGCGATCAGCTCTTCCCCGGTCGAGGGCGGGGAAGCCGTCCGAGCAGCTTTCGTCACGAGCGACACCTTAGCCGGATGTCGTCACGCAGAGGGAGCCTGCCCGTCATCCGTCGCGCGCCGGAACTCGCGGTCCCAGTCCCGGAGCTCCTTGCGGCGCCCGATCAGGGTGTCGAGCGAGACCTGGAACTGCAGGGCACGCTGGGCGTTGACCTGCTTGATGTTCTCGACGAGCTGCTCCGACACTCCCACGACCGCGTCCCGGACTTCGCTCACGCGCTCGTCCGGGTCATCCCAGAGGTTGGGATGCATCAGGATGTCGAGCAGATAGTGACGGTCGAGGGCGGTCGTCAATTTGGCGAGCTTGTCGCCGTATTCGATCTCGGCCAGCCGGCGCTGGTCTTCGGCAGCCTTGCCTGCGAGCCGCTCGAACAGCTGCGTGACGTTGTCGGCGATGGCCTCGATGTCCTGCGCGGTCTGGCCCGCGATCGGGTGACCCGCGACGCCGGCCGCCGCGTACTCGACGCTCAGGGTGTGCAGCGCCTGCACCTGCAGGCCGAGTGACGCCGGCAGCGGCTGCTCGGTGGCGGGCCGACGCCGCCGGATCCGGATGGCGGCGACGACGCCGACGATCGCGGCGACGATCACCGCGGCCCCGATCGCGAGGCCGATTCCGAGACCGTCCGCCCCGCCCGACGAGGTCGGCGCCGGCGAGTCGGCCGCCGCGACGACCCCCTGCACCGTCTCGGTGAGAGCGCCCTCGAGCGACCCGGCGGACGACTCGGCCTGGTTGGCGATCGACATCGCCTCGCCCTGCTCGAGCACGTGCGAACCGGCTGAGAGGTCGTCGCCGACGGCCACGACGATCGTGTCGTACCCGGTCCGCTGTCCGAGCTGTACGACGATGTCAGGTCCGGATGCCTCGAGCGCCGCGTTGGAGGAGAAGACCGCGACGCCCACCGAGGCGTCGCCGATCTGCGCCTCGATCGCCTGGGTCAGGGCGGCGGCGTCGTGGACCTCCGGCGACACGTAGACGGAGCTCGAGCTGAGCCCGTCCACGGCATCATCGACGTACCCTCCGGCGTCGGCGAGCACGATCAGCATCCGTCGTCCTGCCGGCTAGAAGTTGTTGATGACCGAGGCGAAGACGAGATCGATCTTCGCGGGGTCGGACGCGTCGAACCACTGGCCGCCGGTCGCCTCGGCGATCCGCTGCAGCACGGAGGTGTCGGCGCCATCGCCGTAGGCGATCGGGAAGATGCGCACCGGCGCCGCGTCGCCGCCCTCACGCTTGGCGGTGCCGATCTTGGCGACGAGTGAGTCGAGCGACATCGACGAATCGGTGTCCTGGCCGTCCGACAGCACGACGATCGCGTTGATGCGTCCGGGCTCGGCACGCGCCCGCATCTCGTCGTACGCCGCCGCGATGGCGTCGTACAGCGGTGTGCCCTGGCGGTCCGAGAAGCGCAGGTCGTCGAGCGAGGAGCCGAGGGATTCGCGATCCGCGCCCAGCGGCTGGACCGGGCGGAGCAGCGCGATGTTGTGCCCCGCCTCGGAATCGAGCCCGGTGGTGAACGCCCAGACCCCGACCTGATCGGTTGTGCGGAAGTGGCTGAGCGTGGCCTGCGCACCCTCGATCGCGCCGTCGAGCTTGGACCGGCCGTCGCCGATGGCCTCGTCCATCGAGCCCGAGATGTCGATGAGCTCGAGCACGGACGACGGTTTGCGGATCTGCGTCCACTGGTCGATCGCGGCCGAGACGACGTCGACCTCGGGGCGCGGAAGCGTCACCACGGGCTTCGCGGGATCGACGCCGTACTCCTCGGTGAACAGCTTGCCGAGCGGCACGGTTTCGTCGAGCGGCCGGAATCCGTACTCCGGCAGGATCCGCTGCGCGGCCTCGGTCTGCAGGAATGCGGCGAAGGCTTGGCCGGCGTCGCGCTGCACCGGGGTCACCCAGTCGGCGCCGAGCACGGTGACCGGGTTGTCCGACCACATCGACCCGCCCTCGGGGTAGACCGCGACGAGCTTCTGCTTCGGCGGCGTGAGCTTCTCCCCCGGCTGCACCGTGTGCGAGTCGGGGTTGCCCTGGTTGTAGTTGAGCAGCGAGGTCTCTTCGAGCGCGACGGCCGAGACGTACCCCGAGCCGCTCGCGCCGTTCTGCGTCTCGTGGTACAGCGTTGTGAGCACCTTGCCGGTCGTGTCGCCGTAGTGGATGACGCACTCCTCGAACACGCGCGAGAAGTCCTCCGCGGCGGCGACGTCGGCGGCGGTGAGCCCCTCGGTCTTGCCGGCGGCTTCATAGGACTGCATCAGTATGGCCGAGAGCCCGGTGGTCGACGTGTTCGGGTTGGTCTTGGAGATCTTGAACGAACCCCACACCGATTTGCCGACGCTCCCCCAGCCGTCGGGGTCGGAGCAGAGCCCCTTGAGATCCGTGATGCTGATGGGCTTGCCGGGCCAGCCGAGTGCGCGTGCCATGGGCTCCGGCATCCCGAAGACCACCGGCGTGCGGGTGAACGACCGCGGCTCCCCGACGAGCGAAGGCGAGGCGGCTGCCGCGACGCGCTCGGTCCAGACCGTCGACGCCGGTGACCACAGCGTCGGCCAGAGTTCGCGATTCTCGTTCGGCCAGTCCCCTCCGGCGGTGAGGAATCGGGTGGCGTCGCCCGACGAGACGTTGACCGGGCGAACCGTTGCACACGTGTCCAGCGCCTTGGCCTCGGGCGAGTCCTTGAACGCCGCCGCGAGGGCGTCGAGCATGTTCACCTTCTCGGATGACGTCGCCACCGCGATGTGCGTGCAGCCGTCGTCGGCGAAGTCGCCCTCACCGCCCTTCGCCTGATCGGGACCCGGTCCGAAGCAGCCTGTGAGGGCGATCGAGGCGGCGAACACGAGCGCGCCGACCGCGGCGATCCTGCGACGTCGGAATGCTGGGCGGGCAGGATGAGGCGCGGGCGCGAGAGGCGCGCGACGTCGCGGGCGAGGTCCCATGGTTACAGCGTAAGTCCGGGGCCGTTGCGTACACGACGCAATGGCCTCAGGAACGGCCGAGGTGGCGCTGCTCGCCGACATCCCGGGCTTCGGCGAGGAGGGCCAGGAACTCGGCATCCGGCGCCTCGGTGAGACGGAACGCGTGCAGCACGTTGTGCGCCGAGTACACCTCGATGCGACGGAACGAGGGATGCGCGGCCGTGCGCGCGAGCACCAGGTGGCCGTCCAGCCAATGCGTCCGCGGCATCATCGCGGCGAAGCTCATGCGGATGTGCAGCGCGATGCGGGACTTCTCGACCAGGACGTCGACGGGCTCGACGTGATGCACGAGCGCGTCGAAGATCTGGCGGACCACAGGGTCGCACCGCACGAAGCGCCCGTCGAGCGCGTCCGGGCCTCCGACGGCCGCGCACGTGTGGGTCTGGTTGCGGTTGGCGAACGTGCGACCGCAGCGCGGGCACGACCATAGCTCGCGCTCGGCCATCGTCACGCCTCGCGCAGCGCCTCGGGGCCCAGCTCTCGGATCGACGTGCAGCCGGCTAGCCCGAGGGTGATGTCGAGTTCGGCGAGCAGGTTGCGGATGACCTCTGCCACGCCGACCTCGCCGGCGACGGCGAGACCGTAGGCGTATGGCCGGCCGATCGCGACGGCGGTGGCCCCGAGTGCCAGGGCGATGGCGGCATCCACCCCCTGCCGCACCCCCGAGTCGAACACGACCGGCACCCGCCCGCCGACGCGGTCGACGATCTCGGGCAGCACCGCCAGCGTCGGGACCGACTGGTCTATCTGCCGGCCGCCGTGATTCGAGACCCATACCCCGTCCGCTCCGGCGTCGAGCGCGCGAGACGCGTCGTCGGGATGCACGATGCCCTTGAGGATGATCGGGAGACTCGTCCACTCCCGGGCCTTGGCCAGATCGCCCCACGTGAGCGCCGGAGTGGAGAACACGTCGAGGAACGTCTCGACGGCCGCACGCGGCAGCGGCGAGCGCAGGCTCTCGCGCACTCCCGCGCCGGTGAGTGCGGCCCCCTTGCGCGCGATCGTGATGCCCGCGGCGACGGCCTTCGGCGTGAGCCTGACCGGCGGCGCGGACTCGACCAGCCGTGCGTCCGTCGACAGGCCGCTCACCCGCTCGCGCACGAGTTCCGCGAAGACCGGGTCGCTCGTGTACTGCGCGATGCCCATGCCGCGCGTGAACGGCAGATAGGCCAGGTCGAGGTCGCGCGTGCGCCAGCCGAGGAGGTGCGTGTCGAGCGTCACGACGACGGCTTCGCAGCCGGATGCCTCGGCCCGGCCGAGCAGCGACGCGTTGAGCTCGTCCGACGCCGACCAGTAGAGCTGGAACAGCCGGGATCCGCCGGGTGCGGCATCCCGCACCTGCTCCATCGCGACGGATGCCTGGTTGCTGAGCGTGTACGGGATGCCGATGGATGCCGCGGCCCGTGCGACGGCGAGGTCGGCGTCGGCGTGCGCCATCTCCATGACGCCGAGCGGTGCGAGCAGGAAGGGTGTCGGCCGCTGACGGCCGAGGAAGTCGATGGACAGGTCGCGCGTCGACACGTCGCGCAGCGGCCGCGGCCAGACCTGCCACCGGTCGAACGCGGCCCGGTTCGCCACGACTGTCCGTTCGGCGCCGGCGCCGCCCGCGATGTACGCGAACGCCTCGGCGCTCAGGGCCTTGCGTGCGGCACGCTCGAGGGCGTCCGCATCGACCGGCACGCGCGGTTTCGTGCCGCTGATGCCGGCGCGGTAGATCTCGGACTGCGCACGGCGCGAGATGCCGCGTGCCGCGGCAGGATCCTGTGGAGCGACGCTGCTCTGAACCATGCGCTCAGCCTATGGTCCGATCGACAGGCGACCCCGCGTCAGGCGCGCACCTCCGCGAACGCCCGCACCGGGAAGGTCCCGAACCCCGCGACGGCGGGCGGCGCCGCCGTGAATCTGGCACCGCCCGGCGGCAGCGCGCCGAGGTTCGTGAGGTGCTCGACGACGTGGACGCCCGCACCGAGGAGCAGTGTGTGGGCGGGGCGCTCGCCGCCGGACTCGGTGTCGTCGATGTTCACCGAGTCGATCCCGACGAGCGCCGCGCCCGCCTCGATGAGCCACTGCGCGCCCTCGCCGGTGAGGAACGGAGCGCCGGCGCCGTACTCCGGGCGACCGAACCAGCGATCCCACCCGGTGTGCAGCAGCACCGCGGCGCCCCGCACGTCGCGATCGGCGAGCGTCTCTGCCCGGATGCCGCGGCGATCCGCAGACCATGCGTCCTCGAGGTGGAAGACCTCGGCGCGCAGTCCCACCAGCGTCTCGAGCGAGAGCCCCGCGAGATCCGGGCCCTGGGCGTACCGGTGGAACGGCGAGTCGAGGTACGTGCCGGTGTTGCCGATCATCGTGATCACGTCCATCGCGAACTCGGTGCCGGGCGCGTATCGGGCGCGCGAGTCCTCGCGGGTGAGGTGGGGGGTGATCGTCGGAGCCGGCAGGCCCGGATACGTCACGAGTCCGGCACGGATCGGATGGCTGAGGTCCACGACCCGCGTGCCGGTGCCCGCCACCGGCTCGGTCACGTCGCGGCTGCCGCGATGCGGCTCCTCGACGATGCGCAGCCCCCGCAGCTCGACGTCGTCGACGAGCGCGAGGCCGAGGTGACGCACCAGGAGCAGGCCGATCTCGTCGGTCGAGACGGTCGCGGAGGGGATGTCGAGCCGGAACCCGGTGCCGCTGAGCTCTCCGCCGTTGGCGAAGCGGATGTCGAAGTCGAAGTGCGCGCGAAACTCGGGGATGGGCATGCGCAGAAGCCTAGAGGGAACGGCTCAGTCCGGCCCGACCAGCAGGTACCCGCGCGCGTCGTCGAATCCTCCGACCGCCAGCCCCGCGGCGAGGTGGCCGAGCATCTCGTCGCGCACGCGATGGCGCCAGGCCGCGGCATCCGACGGCGACTCGCGGCGCAGCGCCTCGATGTCGTGCGGGATCGCGACCGACGCGACCACCCGCTCGTCCTCGGGTGTGGGAACCGGGGGCGACGCCAAGGCCCACGACACCAGGATGCGATCGGTCTCGTCGCCCCGGTTGACCCCGTCGTCCATCGGGCCGTAGTGGTTCACGAGGTACTCGTCGACCCGCGTGCCGAGCACACGCAGGTTGAAATGGGCGTTCCGGGCGACGAGGGGGTCGAACGTCCAGGTGATGTGGCCGACTTCGCGTGCGAGCGCCCACTGACGCTGGTGCTGCTTGAGGACCCGGCCGAGGCCGTGGCTCTGGTGGTCGGGCAGCACACCCGTGATGTGCGAGTGCATCGAGCGATCGGCGGGTGCCGCGAAGAACGCGACGGATGCTCCGACGATCCGATCCCCGTCGTACAGCCCGACGGCGTAGTTGCCCGAGTGGGCGAGCGCGCGCAGCAGGTTCGGCGGCATGCCGGCGTGGTCGCCGCCCCACACCTCGGCGAGCACCTCCGACGCCGCGAACACGGCCTCGACGGTTTCGAGCGCGCGGATGTCCATTCCGGGTGGTGTCTGGATGGATGCCTCGGCCATGACGACACGATATCGCCGAGGCCGCGGCCGCCCCGGCATCCGGCCCTCGCTCCGCCGCGCGCCGATAGCCTGAACGAGTGGCGACGAGGGATGAGGATGCACGCAGGCGCCTCACCCGGATGCCGCGCCAGGGCGCCATCGTCGCGGTGCTGGCGCTCACCGGCCTGGCCTCGTCGTTCATGTTCACGCTGGTGGTGCCCATCCAGGCCCAGCTGCCCGAGCTGCTGGGCGCAAGCCGCGACGACACCGCATGGGTCGTCACCGCGACACTGCTCGCCGCCGCGATCTTCACGCCGATCGCAGGACGACTGGGCGACATGTACGGAAAGCGGCGCATCGTGCTGGTGCTTCTCGTGCTGCTGGTCATCGGCTCGGTCATCGCGGCCCTGTCGACGAATCTCATCGGAGTGATCATCGGCCGCGCCCTGCAGGGCGCCGTCGTCGGCGTGGTGCCCCTCGGCATCGCGATCCTGAGAGATGTGCTGCACACCCGGTCCGTGAACAGCGCGATCGCCCTCATCAGCGCGACCCTCGGGGTCGGCGGCGCGCTCGGGCTGCCGATCAGCGCGTTCATCACGGAGTTCGCCGACTGGCACATCCTCTTCTGGCTCGCCGCAGGTCTCGGCGCGCTGTGCTTCGGACTGGTCTTGTGGATCGTGCCGGTCAGCGTGCTGCGCTCGCCCGGGAGCTTCGACTTCGTCGGCGCGGCCGGGCTCGCCGTCGGACTGACCGGCATCCTGGTCGCCGTCTCCCGCGGCAGCGAATGGGGCTGGCTGGCGGCGCCGACACTCGGCTTCGGGCTCGGCGGCGTGGCCCTGCTGCTCGTGTGGGGGTGGTACGAGCTGCGCATCGCGGAGCCGCTCCTCGACGTGCGGGTCGCCGGTCGCCGGCCGGTGCTGCTGACCAACCTCGCCTCGATCGGGATGGGCTTCGCGCTGTTCGCGTCGAACGTCGTCTTTCCGCAGATCCTCGAGCTGCCCGTCGAGACCGGCGCAGGACTCGGTCTGTCGCTCATCCTCGCGAGCCTCGTCGTGATGCCCGCCGGACTCGTGATGATGGTCCTCTCGCCGGTATCGGGCCGGCTGTCGAACGTGATCGGACCGCGTGCCCTGCTGATCATGGGTGCGATCGCCCTCGTGGCCGCGTACGCATTCGTGCTGATCGCCGGCAGCCAGGTGTGGCAGATCCTCGTCTCGAACCTGCTCATCGGGGTCGGCATCGGCTTCGGCTTCGCCGCGATGCCGATGCTGATCATGCGATCGGTGCCGCAGAACGAGACCGGCGCCTCGAACGGGCTGAACGCGCTGTTCCGGTCGCTCGGCACGAGCACGGCGGCGGCCGTCATGGGAGCCGTGCTCGCCGCCTCGTCGACGGTGCAGAACGGCGTGCAGATCCCGAGCGCGGCAGGCTTCCACCTCACGTATCTGCTCGCCGGGGCCGGTGCCGTGGCTGCTCTGGTGCTCGCCCTGTTCATCCCCGCGCACCACGCTCCCGAGGAGCGGCATCCGTCCCTGCCGGAGTGAGCCACCCCTGGTGACACCTGCGGGGCGCCCGCTAGCCTGGCGCAATGAGCGAGAACGAGGGCTCTGAGCAGGTCCCGGTCGGACCGCCCCTCGCGCCGACCACCGAGAGCGAACCAGAGCACGGCCATCGCGACACGCGCTTCTTCGGCCAGCCGTGGGACCTCGTGCACATCTTCTTCGTCGAGATGTGGGAGCGCTTCAGCTTCTACGGCATGCAGGGCATCCTCCTGCTGTACATGTACTACTCGCTCGAGCAGGGCGGGCTCGGGATGCCGGAGGCCGTGGCGACGGGAATCGTCGGCGCGTACGGCGGCTCGGTGTACCTCTCGACGATCCTCGGCGCCTGGGTCGCCGACCGCCTCCTCGGATCCGAGAAGGTGCTGTTCTTCAGCGCGATCGTGATCATGTGCGGTCACATCGGTCTCGCGCTGCTGCCCGGTTTCTGGGGACTCGGCGTCGGCCTCATCCTCGTCGCGGTCGGGTCCGGCGGCCTGAAGGCCAATGCGACCTCGGTGGTCGGAACCCTCTACTCCCCGGAGGACACCCGCCGCGACGCCGGCTTCTCGCTGTTCTATCTGGGCATCAACCTCGGTGCGCTGCTCGGTCCGCTGTTCACCGGCTGGGCCCAGGTGACGTGGGGATTCCACGCGGGGTTCGCCCTGGCCGCGATCGGCATGGCCGCGGGACTCATCCAGTACTCGTTCGGGCGCAGGAACCTTCCCGAAGAGTCCCGCGTCGTCCCCAACCCGCTGCCGGTCAACCGCCGCATGCTCATGATCGGCATCGCGCTCGCCGCGATCGCGCTCGTCGTGGTGCTGGTGCTGTCGGGCATCATCCGCGCCGACAACCTCGCCGGCGTCGTCATCCTGGTCACCCTGGTGGCGACCGTCGCCTACTTCGCGGTGATCCTCGCCAGCAGGCGCATCGACGGAACGGAGCGCTCCCGTGTGTTCAGCTTCATCCCGCTGTTCATCGTGAGCGTCGGCTTCTGGTCGCTGTACCAGCAGCAGTTCACGGTGCTGACGATCTACTCCGACAAGAAGCTCGACCGGAACATCTTCGGGTGGGAGATGCCGGTGCCCTTCGTGCAGTCGATCAACCCGATCTTCATCATCATCCTGTCGGGTGCGTTCGCGGCCCTGTGGACCAAGCTCGGGTCACGCCAGCCGTCGACCCCGGTGAAGTTCGGGCTGGGCTCGATCGTCATGGGCATCGCGTTCCTGCTGTTCCTGCCGTTCGCGAACGGCGGGCCGAACTCCACGCCGCTCATCGGCATCGTCGGCATCCTGCTGGTCTTCACGATCGCCGAGCTGCTGATCTCGCCGGTCGGCCTCTCGGTCACGACCAAGCTCGCCCCGAAGGCCTTCCACACGCAGATGGTGGCGCTGTTCTTCCTGTCGGTGGCATTGGGGACGGCGATCGCCGGATGGCTCGCCCGGTTCTACGACCCGAACAACGAGGTGCCGTACTTCTTGATCCTCGGTCTGATCGCGATCGCGCTCGGCGGCGCGCTGCTCCTGGCGGTGAAGCCCGTGCTGTCGCTGATGAAAGGGGTGCGGTAGCACGACTGGGGGGTTTGGGGGCGGAGCCCCCATTGAGCACAGGGTGCGGTAGCACGCTACGGCTCGAGGGTGAGCGACGGCGCGAGCGGCACGATCGACTCGCGCACCCGGATGATCTCGCGGGTGAGCTCGTTCAGGCGCAGGTCTTCGTCGACCTCGGGGCGCCACATCGGCACCGGAAGAGCGACCCCGGCAGCACCGGGCACCACGAACACCGTTATGCACTGCGTGGTCAGGGTGAGATCGCGTGGCGCGCGCGGATCCGCGGACGAGACGCGGATGCCGAGATGCATGCTGCGCTCGCTCGTGTACAGCAGCCGCGCCTCGACCTCGACGAGATCGCCGATGGTCACCGGTGCGAAGAAGTGGATGCCGCCGGAGTAGACGGCGACGGCGGTGCTCGCGGCATCCCCGTCCTTCGTCCACGCCGCCGCGCACGCGAAAGCCGCTTCGTCGATCCAGCGCATCACGGTCCCGCCGTGCGCCTTGCCGCCCCAGTTGACGACGCTCGGCGGCACGAGGAACCGCAGAGTGGCGCTGGGCGCCCTCGAGGCGTCGGTGTACTCCTCCGACAGCATGAGCCGCTTGATCTCGGTGCGGGAGGGGATGCGATCGAGCGCGGCCGCCGCGAGCCTGCGATCGGCGCGAGACCGGGGCTCCCAGGCGGGCACTTCGGTCGGGCGGCCGTCGGCGTCCTTCGCGACGAAGATCAGCACGCACGTCGTGGCGGGCGAGTAGGCGCGTTCGCTCACTTCGCTGGATGACACCGTCACAACGACGTGCATGCTCGTCCTGCCGGTGTGGATGATGCGCGCCTGCACCTCGATGAGGCTGCCGGGCGCGATCGGACGGCGATGGCGGACATTGCCCACGTAGGCGGTCACGCAGTACGTGCCCGCCCATCCGACGGCGCATGCGTATCCGGCCTTGTCGATCCACTCCATCACGCTCCCCGCCGCCACCGAGCGCCCTCCGGCGGCGGTGTCGGCGGGCGTCGACATGAACCGCAGCGTGATGCGATCGTCGCGCCCCGCGGCTCTGCGAGGAGCGGTGGTCAGGGTCGTCACGGCCTCAGCCTAGGCTCCGCGGCCAGCCGGATCGGCATACGCTATGGATGTTGCCGACCGAAGGAGTCGCCGTGTCCATCCACAACGAGCACTCCACGCAGCGGCGTGTTCCGGGCCCCGACGAGCCGACCGTCCCAGAGCTCGAGGAGGACGAGACGATCGCGCCGCGTCCCGAGGAGGAGATCGCCGACGTCCTCCGGGCCGAGCCGGACGTCGAGGACCACACCACCCACCACGAGTGATGCACCCCGGCGTCGGGTGCGAAGACGAGGGTCGGCGCCGAGCGGTGCGCCTCGGCGATCACGTGGGGTCGGCGTTCATCTCCCATTGCTTGGGCGAGCGCCATAGTGCGCTGGTGGTGAGGGATCGGATCATCTCCATCTCCTTCGGCAGCCGGTTGTAGAGCTTCATGAACAGCTCCTCGACGTCCAGAAGCTCCGAGGTCCAGTCGCGGCGGTTGATCGCCATGCAGGCGAAGAAGTCCTCCTCCGAGAAGTCCAGGCCGTCCCACGTGAGGTCTTCGTAGCGCGGCATCCATCCGAGCGGACTCTCGATCGCGAGCGCCCGGCCGCGTGAGCGGGCGACGATCCACTGCAGCACGCGCATGTTCTCGCCGAACCCCGGCCAGAGGAATCGTCCGGTCTCGTCGCGCCGGAACCAGTTCACCTGGAAGATGCGGGGGGCGTTGCGGACCTTCCGGCCCAATCCGAGCCAATGGTTGATGTAGTCCCCCATGTGGTAGCCCGAGAACGGCAGCATCGCGAACGGGTCACGGCGCACCACACCCTGCTCCCCGAACGCGGCGGCCGTGGTCTCGGAGCCCATCGTCGCCGCCATGTAGACCCCGAACGCCCAGTTGAAGCTCTGCACGACGAGCGGGATGGTGCCCGCCCGACGGCCGCCGAACACGAACGCCCGGATCGGCACGCCCTGCGGGTCGTCCCAGGACTCGTCGAGCGCCGGGTTCAATACGGCAGGTGAGGTGAACCGCGAATTCGGGTGCGCCGCCTTCGTCCCCGACTCGGGAGTCCAGTCGTTGCCCTGCCAGTCGATGGCATGCGCCGGCTTGGGGCCGTCCATCCCCTCCCACCACACGTCTCCGTCGTCGGTGAGTGCGACGTTCGTGAAGATGGTGTCCGAGCGGATCGACTCCATCCCGTTCGGGTTCGTCGAGTAGGACGTGCCGGGCGCGACGCCGAAGTAGCCCGCCTCCGGGTTGATCGCGAACAGGGTGCCGTCCTCGCCCGGCTTGATCCACGCGATGTCGTCGCCGACGGTGGTCACCTTCCACCCCTGCTCGGTGAACGTCGCCGGCGGGACGAGCATCGCGAAGTTGGTCTTGCCGCACGCGCTGGGGAACGCCGCGGCGACATACGTCTTCTCCCCCTCCGGGTCGGTCACCCCCAGGATCAGCATGTGCTCGGCGAGCCACCCGTCGTCGCGTGCCATGGTGGACGCGATGCGCAGCGCCAGGCACTTCTTGCCCAGCAGCGCGTTGCCGCCATAGCCGGACCCGTAGGACCAGATCTCGAGCGTCTCCGGGAAGTGCACGATGTACTTCTCGGTCGGATTGCAGGGCCAGGCGACATCCTGCTCACCCTCGCCCAGCGGTGCCCCGACGCTGTGCATACACGGCACGAACTCGCCGGCGGTGCCGAGCGCCTCAGCCGCGGCACGCCCCATCCGAGTCATGATCCTCATGCTCACCGCGGCGTACGGCGAATCCGTGATCTGCACACCCAGCTGCGCGATCGGTGAGCCGAGCGGCCCCATGCTGAACGGCACCACGTACATCGTACGGCCCGCCATCGAGCCCGCGAACAGGCCGCGGAGGATCCGCATCATCTCCCTCGGCTCCATCCAGTTGTTCGTCGGGCCGGCATCCTCCTCGCTGCGCGCGCAGATGAACGTGCGCTCCTCGACCCGGGCGACGTCGCTCGCGTCGCTGCGCGCCAGGAAGCTGCGCGGCCGGTTCTCCGGGTTCAGCCGGATGAACGTGCCCGCCGCGACGAGTTCCTCGCACATGGCGTCGTACTCCGCATCCGACCCGTCGCACCAGTGGACGTCCGTCGGCGTGCAGAGTTCGGCCATCTTCTCCACCCAGGCGACAAGCCCGCGGTGCTGGATCCACTCCGGTGTGCTCATGATCCGAGCATGCCCCGCCGACTGCCCCCGCACCATACGGTGCTCGGCTCAGTCGTTCATCGGAAAGCCGCCCGTCAGGCGACGAGGCCGTGGCAGGTGCACGGGATGGCGCACGTCGATTCTCGGATCGTCCGTGGCGCGCGGGCCACTCCCTCGGGTTCGGGGCGGGTTTGGTCCGGTGGGGCGGAGGTTGCACGCCCCAACGGACGGATGGCGCCCCAAACCCCGGTTCGGCGGTTTCTGCCGGCTCACCCGCCCTGCTGCAGGAACCGGATGCTGTTGCCGAAGGGGTCTCGAAGGGCCATGTCGATGCCGTAGAAGTTCTCCGTGGGCTCCTGGGTGAAATCCGTGACGCCGCGCTCGCGGAGCGTCTCATACAGCGCGTGCGCATCATCGGTGATGAAGACGAGGCCACCCAGGGCACCCTGGGCGACCAGCTCGCGGATTCGTTCCGCGGTCTCTTCGTCGTGGATGGGCGGTCCGGGCTTCTCCAGTGAGATCTCGGTGGCTCCGCCGCCCGGCACCCGAACCGTCAGCCAGCGATAGTCGCCCTGCCGCACATCGCTGCCCTTCTCCAGCCCCAGCTTGTCGACGTAGAAGTCCAGGGCGGCATCCTTGTCCACGACGTAGATGGAAACGACATTCAGTGTGGTGATCATCGTGTCTCCTGCTCCGCTCTCGTCGTATGCAGAGATCCTATGCATCTGCCAGGGCAAGTCCAGATGTCGCTGCGCGCCGCGACCGGTGCCGATAATGAGGACGTGGAGCCCTGGGAGATGCGCGAGTGGTACGCAGAGTACCTCGACGCGTGCAACCGGCACGACCTCGACGCGATCCGCTCGTTCGTGGCGCCATCGGTCCGGCGTTCGCACCTGCCGGGAGGAGCGGACGCGTGGGTCGCCGACATGGCCGATCTCTTCCATGCATTCCCCGACTGGCGCTGGCGCCGGATTCAGCTCGTCGTCGAGGACGATCGCCTCGCCGCGCATCTGCGAGCGAGCGGCACCCATCTGGGCGTGTTCCGCGGCATCGCCCCGACGCGACGACACGCCAACGTCGCGGAGTTCGCGATCTACCGCGTGACGAAGGGGCGCATCGCGGAGTTCTCAGGCACGACCGATCACTCCGAGCTGCTAACGCAGCTCAAGGGATGACCGAGTCGACCGAGGCTCCGCCGACGCGCCACGGCCGCACGGCCGACGCCCGAAGCCTCAGAACACGTACTCCATCAGGTCCGTGCCCAGCGTCCGGAAGGCCTCGTGGGCGCGCATCCGGTGCATGATCGACAGGTCGTCGAAGCACACGATGAGGGCGTACGCCACTCCGGCACGGGGGCCGGCCAGCACCCCCGCTTCGACGCGGATGCCGGCATCCCGCCCCGTCTTGTTGATGAAGAGCAGTCCGTGCTCGTCGTTGTCGTGCGAGAACGGGTCGAGCCCGGTCGCGGACGCGACGAGCGACAGATCGTGGTTGAGGCTGAGCCACTCCGCGACCTGCGCGCTGACCCCGGCCGAGACCGCCTGCGAATTGACGAGCGCGGCGAAGATCTGGGCCAGCTCGCGGGCGGAGCCCAGTGCGAAATGCGGTGCGTCATCCGGCCCGCGCTCGTCGCGGAAGCGGTCCAGCAGCGCCGAGCGCTCGAGGCCCAGCTCTTCGATCCGGGCGCGCACCGCCGGAAGGCCCACGCGCGCGAGCAGCGCGTTCGCGGCGAGCGCGTCGCCGGTGGATGCCGTGAGGACTGCGAGGTCCGCCAGCGGAAGCGCGGGAGCCTTGAGATGCTGCCACACGCCCGCGACACCGACGGGTTCGACCGACGAGCGCTCGATGATCTCGAGCGGGTCCAGTCGCCCGGACTCGAATCCGGCGGCGACTTCGATCAGCAGCGGCACGATGCCGAGGCCGCCGATGGGCAGCGTGACGAAGTCGTCACCCGAGAGTACGGCGGTGCCGCGGTCGAGATCCGTGATGCTGACGGAGATCTTCGCGCCCGACGAGGCCAGGTCGTCGAGCGCCTTGAGCGTGGCGACGAAGGAACGGCGGCCGGCGGCTGCCCGCTTCGGCAGTCGTCGGCTGGTGCTTCGTCGCGACCCCCGTTGCGACTCTGCTGCCCTGTTGGGCTCAGGGGGCGTGCCCACGAGCGGGCTTCCTTCCGGTGGATTGGCGAGGGTGAGGAATGAGCGCCTGTCGGCGCGCGTGAGATGCATGCTGCTGCGGACTGTTCTGTTGTGGGTGGGTGCTGGAACTGCGTTATTCGGTTGTGGGTCCGGCCGTCGACCGGCCGTGCGCGAGAGCGCATGTGAGTGGGGGCCTTCGGGAGCCCGCAGGCTCACCAGATGGTCACACGCTTGTCTGCGTCGAGCCAGAGGGCGTCCGACTCCGAGACGTCGAAGGCATCGTAGAACGCGCCGATGTTCCGCACGATCTGGTTGCAGCGGAACTCGTTCGGCGAGTGCGGGTCGATCGTGAGAAGGCGGATGGTCTCGGCATCCCGCCCCTTCTGCTGCCAGATCTGCGCCCAGCTCAGGAGCAGGCGCTGGATGCCGGTGAACCCGTCGATCTCGACCTCCTCAGTGCCGTTCAGGTGCAGCGCGTAGGCCTTGAGCGCGATGCCGAGGCCGCCGAGGTCGCCGATGTTCTCGCCGATGGTGAGCGCGCCGTTGACTTTGTGATCGCCCTCGAGCCCGAGCGGAGTGAGCTCGCTGTACTGGGCGATGAGGTTCGAGGTGCGCTCCTCGAATGCGGTGCGGTCGTCATCGGTCCACCAGTCGCGCAGCGACCCGTCGCCGTCGAAGCGACTGCCCTGGTCGTCGAAGCCGTGGCCGATCTCGTGACCGATCACGGCGCCGATGCCGCCGTAGTTCGCCGCGGCGTCGCGCTCGGCGTCGAAGAACGGGTACTGCAGGATCGCGGCCGGGAAGACGATCTCGTTCATCAGCGGGTTGTAGTAGGCGTTGACCGTCTGCGGGGTCATGTACCACTCGTCACGGTCGATCGGCTGGCCGATCTTGTCGAGCTGGCGGTCGTGCTCGTGGATGTGCGCTCGACGGACGTTGCCGACGAGGTCGGCGGCGTCGATCTCGAGGGTAGAGTAGTCCTTCCATTTCACCGGGTAGCCGATCTTCGGCGTGAACGCGTCGAGCTTCGCGAGCGCGCGCTGCCGCGTCTCGGGGCTCATCCATTCGAGTTCGCCGATCGACTGGCGGTAGGCCTCGATCAGGTTGCCGACGAGCTCGTCCATCGCGACCTTGGCGGCGGGCGGGAAGTGGCGCTCCACGTAGACGCGGCCGATCGCCTCTCCCATCGCCGCCTCGGCGAGACCGACACCCCGCTTCCAGCGCTCGCGGTTCACCGGAACGCCGGTGAGCTGCGTGCCGTAGAACCCGAAGTTCTCATCGACGAACTCGTCCGAGAGGAACGGCGCGCTCGCGTGGATGACCGAGAAGCGCAGCCACGCCTTCCACTCATCGAGCCGCTCCTCGGTGAGGAGCGTTCCGAGACCCTCGACGAAGCTCGGCTGATAGACATTGACGTCGGCGAAGGCGTCCGGGTGGGTCGGCGCGATTCCCTCGAGCCAGGGGTCGAGGTCAACGCCGATGAGCGCCTGCAGCTCGTCCCACGTCTTCAGGTTGTAGGTCGCCACCGCGTCCCGGCTCTTGACGTTGTCCCAGTGCACAGCCGCGAGCTCGGTCTCGAGGGCGACGATATGGTCGGCCGCGACCGCGGCATCAGCGACACCCGCCAGCTCGAGCATCTTCTCGACGTGATTGCGGAAGGCGATGCGGGTGTCCTGGAAGTTCTCGAGCCGGTAATAGCTCTCGTCCGGGAGCGAGAGTCCGCCCTGGATGAAGAAGGGCACATACCGCTGCGGGTTGCCCGGGTCGGGCTCGATGTACAGGTGGACGAGACCCGCGACGCCGTCGCGCTCGAGTTCGCCGACCGTGCGGAGGAAGCTCGGGATGCCGTCGATCGCGTCGACGCGGTCGAGCTGGCTCACGAGCGGCGAGCCGCCGAGCGAGGCGATGTGCCCGGTGTCCATGAAGCTCGTGTACAGGTCGCCGATCTTCCGCGCCTCGGTGCCGGCTTCTGCATCCTGCGTCTCTTCGACGATGGCTCGGACGTCCTTCTCGGCCTGCTCGGCGATGAGATGGAACGAGCCCCAGCGGGCCTTGTCGTCGGGGATGTCGGTGCGCTCGATCCAGGCGCCGTTGACGTGGCGGAACAGGTCGTCCTGCGGGCGGATCTCGGCGCTGAGCTCATCGAGAGCCAGACCCGAACGGGGGGCATCGGTCATGCGTTCCAGGATATGCTCCCGCGCCGGTCGTGCCGTCCGCCCGACGACGGATCCGGCCTCGTGATCGCATTGTGATCGAAGGCACGACTTTAGGCTGAAAGCGTGACGAGCACTCGGCCGACGCTGAACCGCGACATCCTGCGCCTCGCCGTGCCCGCACTGGGCGCGCTGGTCGCCGAACCGCTGTTCCTCATCATCGATTCGGCACTCGTCGGACACCTCGGCGTGACGCCGCTCGCGGGGCTCGGCATCGCCTCGGCGGTGCTCCAGACCGTCGTCGGGCTGATGGTGTTCCTCGCATATTCGACCACTCCGGCGGTGGCTCGGCGATTCGGAGCGGGCAGTCTCTCCAAGGCCGTGTCGGTCGGCATCGACGGGATGTGGCTCGCCCTGGCCCTCGGCGCCGTTCTCGCCCTGGTCGGATACGCCGCGACGCCGTTCCTCGTCGGACTGTTCGGGGCCGCGCCCGAGGTGGCCGGGCAGGCCGAGACCTACCTCGGGATCTCGATGTGGGGGCTTCCGGCGATGCTCATCGTCTTCGCGGCGACGGGCCTGCTGCGAGGGATGCAGGACACCGTCACCCCGCTGTGGATCGCCGGGCTCGGGTTCGCCGCGAACGCGCTGCTGAACTGGTTCTTCATCTACGGGCTCGGCTGGGGGATCGCCGGCTCCGCCAGCGGGACCGTCGTCGCGCAGTGGGGAATGGTCGCCGCGTACGTCGTCGTGGTGGGCGGGCTGGCACGCCGGCATGCGGCATCCGTCCGTCCCCATCGCGAGGGCGTGACCGGCTCGGCGCGCTCCGGCGGATGGCTGTTCCTCCGGACGGTGTCGCTGCGGTTCGCCCTGCTCGCGACCGTGGTCATCGCGACCAGCCTCGGCACGGCGGAGCTCGCCGGCTGGCAGGTCGCGTTCACGATCTTCTCGACCGCCGCGTTCGCCCTTGATGCCCTCGCGATCGCCGCACAGGCACTCATCGGCAAGGGCCTCGGCGCGGGCGACGAGCACTTCGTGCGGCGCGTGCTGGGCCGCACCGTCGCGTGGGGAGCCTGGTTCGGCGTGATCGTGGGCGCGGTCATCGGCGGTCTCTCGGGCGTCATCGGGCTGGTGTTCACGGGGGATGCCGCGATCGCCGCCCTGGTTCAGCCCGCGCTCGTCGTGCTCGCGGTGGCGCAGCCCGTCTGCGGGATCGTTTTCGTGCTCGACGGCGTGCTGATCGGAGCCGGGGACGCGAGGTACCTGGCGCTCGCGGGGCTGCTGAACCTCGTGCCGTTCTTGCCGGCTCTCGTGCTCGTCGCGGCGGTTCACCCGGTCGGCGCGGCCGGACTCGCGTGGCTGGCGGTCGCATTCTTCGGCGTGTACATGCTCGCGCGCCTCGCCACCCTGGGCTGGCGGGTGCGCGGTCACACCTGGATGACCGTCCCCGTCTGATCCGTCACGCCTCTGCTGCTCGCCTGCTGCCACGGGCGAGCGGTGGTATCACGGCGACATCAGGCCGCTCATAGCTCGCAAGGCGTGCATTCGACCACGCCGGAAGGAGCGTCGCGTGTCCGGATCCGGAACCTTCGCGTTCACCCTGCACCCCCGTCCGGGCGGCGGCGCTCACGAGCTTCTGCAGACCCGTCGTCCTGGAGTCCCGCACGGCGGTGATCGCATGACCCGCATCGTGCTGTTGGGCGGCGGCTACGTCACGCTTCACGCCTATTCGAGCCTCGTGCGCCGTCTCGGACGGGAGGTACGGCGTGGCGATGTCGAGATCGTCGTGATCTCGGCCGATCGCGCGCATCGTTTCCACGGCTTCACGGGTGAACTCCTCGCGGGCATGATCGATCGCGACCGGCTCGCCACACCGCTGGAAGAGGCGATGCCGCTCGCACGGATCATCATCGGCCGAGCCGTGGACATCGACACCGGCCTGCGGCGGGTCTCATACGTCACCGGTGACGACGCGTCGCTCGTCACCGTGGGCTATGACCACCTCGTCGTCGGCACCGGCGCCAGGGAGCCGACCGCGGAAGTCGCGGGTCTGGGCCGCCACGGCTTCACCCTGCGCGGACCCGACGAGATCGGCATCCTCGCCGACCGTCTGGCAGCCGAACCGGGCGCGCCGGTGGTCGTCGCCGGAGGCGGCGTCGCGGGCGTCGAACTGGCCGCCGCGATCGCCGATCGCGGGCATCCGGTCACCCTGGTGCACTCGGCCGCCCGTGTGCTTTGCGAGTGGGACGACCAGCCCCGGCTGGTCGCGCGCGCCGAGGTGGAGCTTTCCCGTGCGGGTGTGACCGTCCTCACCGCGACCCGGCTGGTGGGGGTGACATCGTCGACCGCCCTCCTCTCGGACGGCGCCTCCCTCGAGAGCCACAGAGTCGTCGCCACGACCGGGCAGCGGCCCGTGCGCATCCCCGGTCTGGATCGCTGGCGCGATGACCGTGGCCGTCTGCGCACCCAGCGCAGCCTCAGAGTCACGTCAGGAGTATGGGCCGCGGGCGACGCGGCCCAGGTCTGGAACCCCGTGACCCGTCATCCGGTACCCGCCGTCGCCCTCTGGGCCATCAAGGGCGGCGATCACATCGGTCGTTCCATCGCGCGCGAGCTGCGCGGGCGCCGAGCGAGGCGATTCCGCTATCGCGGGCTTGGCCGTGCCGCGTCCTTCGGGCTCGGGAAGGGGATCGCCGAGCTGAACGGCATCCCACTCACGGGCGCATTCGCCTGGCTGCTCCGGCTGGTGTTCTTCCTCCGCTTCATGCCCTCGCGGCGCCGCGCCGCCGGCGTCGTGTCCGACCTCGCGCGTTTCGTGCTCACGCCGCGTGCCGAGCGTCCGGTCTCCGTCGGCACGCGCGGTCGCGAACGTACGGCGCTGGCGCCCCGGCAGGTCTGACCAGACCGGTCACGCCCAGCGGCGGCACCACTCGTACATGACGACGGCTCCGGCCGCGCTGGCGTTGATAGAGCGCGTCGAGCCGTACTGTGTGATCTCGATGACGGCGGATGCCGCGGCCACCGCGTCGGGAGAGAGACCGGGTCCCTCCTGCCCGAACAGCAGCACGCAGCGCTCGGGCAGCGGGGCGCGGTCCAGCGGCACCGAGCCGGGCACATTGTCGATCGCGATGATCGGCAGGGATGCGGCATCCGCCCATGCGGCGAACGCCGCAACGTCCTCGTGGTGATGCACGTGCTGGTATCGGTCGGTGACCATCGCGCCGCGACGGTTCCAGCGCCGGCGGCCGACGATGTGCACCTCGGCGGCGAGGAAGGCGTTGGCGCTGCGCACGATCGACCCGATGTTCATGTCGTGCTGCCAGTTCTCGATCGCGACATGGAACGGATGCCGCCGCCCGTCCAAGTCGGCCACGATCGCGTCCATCGACCAGTAGCGGTAGCGGTCGATGACGTTGCGGGCATCGCCGTGTGCGAGCAGCTCGCGGTCGTAGCGCGGGTCGTCCGGCCAGGACGCCGGGCCGCCCGGCCACGGCCCGACGCCGATCGGCAGCATCGGCTCGGCGTGCTCGTGCTGGGGGTTGCTCACCGCGCCAGGCTAGTCGCGGTGCCCCCCGGTCGTTGAGCGAGCGAATCGAGACGAACGCCCCCAACCCGGCGCAACGACCCGGCCGTGGCTCATTTCGGTCGGCCGAAAGAGGGCGTATGATTTCGGTATGCCGAAAACTGGCACCGCCCCGCATGTCGTGGCCGCCGCCCCGGCGCCCGCCCCGTCGACGCGCCGCCTGGCGTGGCTGATCGGCCCTGCGCTCGTGGCGGGCGTGGCATACCTGGACCCCGGCAACGTCGCGAGCAACATGACCGCCGGCGCACGCTACGGCTATCTGCTCGTGTGGGTCGTCGTCCTCGGCAACGTGATGGCATGGCTCATCCAGTACCTCTCCGCCAAGCTCGGGATCGTGACGGGCCGGAGCCTTCCCGAGACCATCGGTCAGCGCATCCGCAATCGCTGGGCGCGCCGCGCATACTGGCTGCAGGCCGAACTCGTCGCGATGGCGACAGACATCGCCGAGGTCATCGGCGGCGCCGTCGCGCTGAACCTGCTCTTCGGCCTGCCGCTGCTGATGGGCGGGCTCATCACGGGCACGGTCTCGCTCGTGCTGCTGATCGTGCAGTCCCGTCGCGGGCCGCGCAGCTTCGAGTTCGTGGTCATCGGCCTCGTCGCGATCATCGCCATCGGCTTCACGTTCGGCGTGTTCGTCGGACCGCCCGATCCTGCCGCCGTGATCGGCGGGCTCGTCCCCCGGTTCGCCGATTCGGGTTCCGTGCTGCTCGCGGCATCCATCCTCGGCGCGACCATCATGCCGCACGCGATCTACGCGCACAGCGCGCTCGCGCGCGACCGGTTCGCCCCGGCGCCCGCCGCGGTGGGCGCATCGGTCCGTGCGGGGGTCTCAGGGACCGATGCGGGCGCGGCTTCCGAGTTCGGCGCAGCGCCGGTCGCGGGCGACGGGGATGCCCCGGCGCCGATCCGCATCGACATCCCGCTGGAGGAGCTCCGCGGCATCCCGACCTCGCGCCTGCTTCGTGCGACACGATGGGATGTCTCGATCGCGATGATCATCGCGGGAACCGTCAACCTGTGCATCCTGCTCCTCGCGGCGGCGAACCTGGCGGGCGTCCCCGGGACGTCGACACTGGAGGGTGCGTACCAGGCGCTGAGCGTCGGACTCGGACCTCTCGTCGCGACCCTGTTCGCCGTCGGGCTGCTCGCGAGCGGCCTCGCCTCGACGTCGGTCGGCGCCTACGCGGGCGCCGAGATCATGCACGGGCTGCTGCACATCCGCGTGCCCCTCGTCGCACGCCGGCTCGTCACGCTGATCCCCGCGCTCATCATCCTCGGCGCGGGCATCGACCCGACCCTCGCGCTGATCCTCAGCCAGGTGGCGCTGTCGTTCGGCATCCCGTTCGCACTCGTGCCGCTCGTCGCCCTTACCGCGAAGAGCGACGTGCTCGGCGTGTACCGCAACCGGGTGTGGACCACGGTCGCGGGCATCGCGGCATCCGTCTTCCTCATCGCGCTCAACGCGATCCTGCTCTGGCTGGTGCTCAGCGGCTCGTGAGCGGCCGGCCGGTACCCTGAACGCGTGGCCTCCCCCGCCGTCGACGACTACCTCAAGACGATCTACCACCACACCGAGTGGCAGACCGATCGCATCACGCCCTCGCAGCTCGCGGGCGAGCTCGGGCTGGCGCCGTCGAGCGTCACCGAGATGGTGCAGAAGCTCGCGACGCAGGGGCTGGTGACCCACCGCCCGTACGGCCCGATCGCGCTGAGCGAGGCCGGCGAGCACCGCGCAGCCGCGATCATCCGGCGCCACCGCCTCATCGAGACGTGGCTGGTGCGCGAATTCGGATACTCGTGGGACGAGGTCCACGACGAGGCCGAGGTCCTCGAGCATTCGATCAGCGACCGGCTCCTCGAGCGCATCGACGAGCGGCTCGGGTATCCGCGTTTCGATCCGCACGGTGATGCGATCCCGGATGCCTCGGGCCATGTCCACCGCGAGCCGTTCGTGCTGCTCGCGACCGCCGCGCCCGGGCACGCCGGACGCGTCCTGCGCGTGAGCGACCGCGACCCGCGCCTGCTGCGGGCGATGGAGGCGGCCGGCGTCTCCGTCGGGGCGGACGTGACGGTGACGGATGCCGACACCCTGCGAATCGGAGGCGACGAGGTGACGCTGCCCGCCGAGGCGGCCGGCGCCGTCTGGCTGAGCGCCTGACCGAGCCGCGGCGTCTCGTCGGCCGTCGGTTCGCCGCGCCGCCGAAAGCGCCGACCGCGCGGCGCCTTCGCGATCGTCCATTCAGCGCCTGCTGGCCTGCGCCGCCTCCTCCATGGGCCATTTCACGCCGGTAACGTCCTCACAGGTGCGCCACAGGCGGGCGGCGATCTCGGGATCGCGCGTGATCTTCGCAGCCGTCTGCCGCCGAGGCTCGCCGCGCGAACCGGTGCGAGGACCCCAGAACTCCCCGCCCTCGATCGTGGGATCCGCCAGAGCACGAACGAGCGACCACGCGCCGTGCTCCTTGGACTGCGAGAAGAGCGCCTGCAGATTGTCGGCGAACCGGGTGGCCTTCGAGGGCGAGTTCACCCCGGCGATGCCGGGAGTGAGCCCGCTCGTCGAATAGCCGGGATGCGCCACCACGCTGGTCACCGCGACCCCCGCGGCGCGCAGCCGGCGATCCGCCTCGAACCCGAGCGCGGTCGTGGCCACCTTGGACTGCACGTACGCCCGCCAGCCCGAGTAGTCGGCGGTGAGCTGGGGATCCACCGGATCGTAGGGCGTCACCGTCGTCGACATGCTCCCGACCCAAACCATCCGGCCCGCGGACGACGCGAGCATCGTCAGCAGCTCGCCGGCGAGCGCGAAGTGGCCGAGCACGTTCGTCGCGAAAACGACCTCGTGCCCATCGCCTGTGGTCTCGCGCTTCTTCGGCGGATGCACGATCCCCGCGTTGAGCAGCAGGCCGTCGAGCCGGTCGCCCATCCGGGCGCTGGCCGCGGCGGCACGCACGGATCCCATGTTGCTGGTGTCGAGCAGGAGCGTCTCGACCAGGGCGGGCGCGGCATCCACCACCCGACGGTGGATCGCCGCACGCGCCGCGGCGAGCCGGTTGGGGTTGCGGCCCGTCATGACGACCCGCGCGCCGGCGCGAACGAGCTGCTCGCAGGCGAAGTAGCCGAGGCCCGCGTTCGACCCGGTGACGAGGTAGCTGCGGCCGGTCAGGTCGGGCAGGTGCTGGGGATCCCAGCGGCGATCGGCTCGTGGCACGACTCCGACCCTACGCCCGGCTACCGCACTCGCCGTCGATAGGCTGAGTGCATGCGGACCCGCGCCGACATCGAATGCTGGCTGACCGACATGGACGGCGTCCTCGTGCACGAGAACACCCCCGTCCCGGGGGCCTCGGCGCTGCTGCAGCAGTGGCGCGACGAGGGCACGCCGTTCCTCGTGCTCACGAACAACTCGATCTTCACGCCTCGTGACCTGAGCGCCCGGCTGCGGGCATCGGGACTCATCGTGCCCGAGAAGTCCATCTGGACCTCCGCCCTCGCCACGGCCGACTTCCTGCAGAGCCAGATGCCCGGCGGCTCGGCCTTCGTGATCGGCGAGGCGGGCCTCACCACGGCCTTGCACGAGGCCGGATTCATCATGACCGAGACCGATCCCGACTACGTGGTCGTGGGCGAGACCCGCAACTACTCGTTCGAGGCGATCACGAAGGCGATCCGGTTCATCGGCGGGGGCGCGAGGTTCATCGCGACCAACCCGGATGCGACCGGTCCGTCGGTCGACGGCGTGCTGCCTGCCACGGGCGCCATCTCCGCGCTCATCACGAAGGCCACCGGCAAGGAACCGTATGTGGTCGGAAAGCCGAACCCGATGATGTTCCGCTCCGCGCTCAACCGCATCGGCGCCCACTCCGAGAACACCGGCATGATCGGCGATCGCATGGACACCGACGTCGTCGCCGGCATCGAGGCCGGCCTGCACACCGTGCTGGTGCTCACCGGCATCAGCGATCCAGCCGAGATCGAGCGGTTCCCGTTCCGCCCGGACGAGGTGCTCGACTCCGTCGCCGACCTGCTCTCTTCCGAGCCGGTCGAAACCGACCTGCCCGAGACCGACATCGTCGAGGGTCTGTAGGGCGGGTCCGCGAAGTCCGGGGTCGTCGATAGGGGTTACGGGATGGGAGCACTGGATGACGGCGAACGGGTCGTCGCGAGGGACGCCGCGACCTGGCGCACTTGGCTCGAGGCGAACCACGCGACATCCAAGGGCGCGTGGCTGGTGCGACCTCGGCCGGGGTCCGACCTCGAGCTCATCGACTACGAAGATGCGATCCTGCAGGCGCTGTGCTTCGGGTGGATCGACGGTCCGGTGCGCTCATTCGACGAGCAGACCGGGGGCCTCTGGTTCGCTCCGCGTCGCCCGTCGAGCGGCTGGGCCGCCACCAACAAGGCCCGGCTGGTGGCGCTCGAAGAGGCCGGGCTGATGGCCGAGGCCGGCATCCGTGCCGTCGAGCTGGCGAAGGCCAACGGCGCATGGACGATCCTCGACAACGCCGAGGCGCTGCGAGAGCCGGACGACCTGGCACAGGCGCTGGACGCCGCGCCCGTCGCTCGAGAGCGGTGGGATGCCTTCCCTCCGTCGAGCCGCAAGTTCGGCATCGCGGCGGTCGACGGCGCCCGGAGGCCCGAGACGCGGGCGGCCCGCATCGCGAAGATCGTGGCGGATGCCGCGGACGGCAGGCGCCCGCAATGAGCGAGTTCGAGCAGTCGCTGCTGTTCGCCGCGACCGGAGTGGTGCTCGTCGGCACGCTCATCGTCTTCGTCTGGCAGTACATCCGGATGAACCGCAAGGACAAGGACGACTGAGCCCCGTCCCCCACCGGTCGTTGAGCGAGCCAAGCGAGACGAAACGCCCTCAACCCGGCCGCTCCGCGGAGGCTCAGCCCGTTTCGACTCCTCGCTGCGCTCGTCGCACAACGACCCGTGGGGTCGGCCGGTGCTACTGCGGCTGCAGGCCGAGGTCGTCGAGGTCGATCGCGGCGAGCCATTGCAGACCCTCGGCCTCGACCGCCCCCTGCGCGCCGGTCCTGCGGTCGACGATCACCGCGACGGCCACGGGCTCGGCGCCCTCCCGGCGCAGCGCCTCGACGGCCTTCAAGGCGGACTGCCCGGTGGTCGAGGTGTCCTCGACGACCACGACACGCTTGCCCGCGACATCCGCCCCCTCGATCTGACGGCCGCGACCATGATCCTTGGGCTCCTTGCGCACCACGAACGCGTCGAGCGGGTGGCCGGAGCGTGCTGACTCGTGCATCACGGCGTTCGCGATCGGGTCCGCGCCGAGGGTGAGGCCTCCGACGGCGACGATGCCGTCCACATCGCGGATCAGATCCATCATGATCCGCCCGATCGCGGGCGCCGCCCGGTGGTCGAGGGTGAGCTTGCGCATGTCGACGTAGTACGTGGCCTTCTTGCCGCTGGACAGCGTGAAATCCCCGTGGAACACGGCTTCGTCCTGGATCAGCGCGATGAGCGCCCGGCGGTCGGCTTCGAGTTCGGGCGTGGAGGCGGCGGTCATGGCACCGAGTCTACGGATGCGGGACTACCGTCGAGGAGTGGTCGACGGCATGCACCTTCCTGGCGGTTCGGGCGGCGTCTGGTATGCCGACGACCCCGTGGCCGGTCCCGTGGTGCATCGGCCGAGCGGGCCGTGGACGCCCGCGGTGCACGCGCTGCTCGAGTTCCTCGCGGTGGACGGCCTCGACGGCATCCCGCACGTGGTGGGGTTCGACGAGGAAGGACGCGAGATCCTCACGCACCTGCCGGGTCGGACCATCGCCGTCGACGACGAGGTCGCGCCCGATGGCGTCGTGCGGGATGCCGCGGCCTGGCTGCGCCGATACCACGATGTCGTCCGCGACTACGACCCGGGGCCCCAGGTGTGGCGTCAGGCGGTCTCGGCGCTCGCGCCGGGGCAGGTCATCTGCCACAACGACACCGGCGCCTACAACTGGATCGTTCACGACAGCAGGTTCGCCGGCATGATCGACTGGGACCAGGCCGGGCCGGGGCATCCGCTCGATGATCTGGCGTTCCTCTGCTGGAGCGGGGTGCCCCTGTTCCGTGAGGTTCCGCCGACGGATGCCGCGCGCCGCGTGAGCCTCGCCGCCGACGCGTATGGCGGGGTCGCGGCATCCGCTCTGCTCGATGCCGTCACCGATCGCATGGCACGGGCGTCGGCGCGGATCGAGGTGGGGATCCGGCGTGCGGACCCGGGGATGCTGGCGCTGCGCGAGCGCGGCGAGCCCGAACGCACCCGCGGCCGCGTCAGCGCGTTCACCCAGCGGCTGCCGGCGATCCGCGACGCCCTGTGACGCCGGACGACGTCCGTCCCCCGCCGTAGGCTGGACCCCATGCGCCTGGCCACCTGGAACGTCAACTCCGTCCGTGCCCGCGTCGACAGGATCGTCGACTTCGCGGTGCGCGAGAGCGTGGACGTGCTCGCGATGCAGGAGATCAAGTGCAAGGCCGAGCAGTTCCCCTCCGCGCAGTTCGAGGACGCCGGCTACCACGTCGAGGCGCACGGGTTCTCGCAGTGGAACGGCGTCGCGATCGCGAGCCGTGAGCCGCTCGCAGAGGTCGAGGTCGCCTTTCCCGGCATGCCGGGCTTTGCGGACGGGCGCTTCGGCGAGGATGTGCCGCAGGAGGCGCGCGCGATGGGTGCCACGGTCTCGGGCGTCCGGGTGTGGAGCCTCTACGTGCCCAACGGACGCGCGCTCGGCGATCCGCACTTCGATTACAAGCTCGACTGGCTCGCGGCGCTGACCGAGTACGCGAAGGGCGCGCTGTCGCAGAACCCGGGGCTGCCGCTGGCGCTCGTCGGTGACTTCAACATCGCGCCGACGGATGCCGACAACGGCGATCCCGCGGTGGTCCCGGGCTTCTCGACCCACGTCTCGCCGCTCGAGCGGCAGGCGTTCGCGGACCTCGTTGCGGTCGGGATGGCGGATGTCGTGCGACCGCTCGTTCCGGCGGGCTTCACGTACTGGGACTACAAGCGGCTGCGCTTCCCGAAGAACGAGGGCATGCGGATCGACTTCATCCTCGGTTCACCGGCTTTCGCTGACGCCGTCGCCGGAGCCGAGATCCACCGCAACGAGCGCAAGGGCAAGGTCCCGAGCGATCACGTCCCGGTCGTAGTCGACCTCGACTTCGCCACGGACGACGATGAGGACCTCGATCGGCCGATGATCTTCTGACCAGCGCCGGCGCCGTCAGTCGTCAGCGGACATCACGCCCGTCTGCGGCTGCCCGCCCGCCGGTGCGTAGTGCAGCTCGACGGCTCCCGACGATCCGGCGGTCGGCGGTGCGATGAGCCGGAGGTTCGCCGGTGTGGCGCCGTCGGGGAAGACCTTCTTGCCCTGACCGAGCACGATCGGGTACACCCAGAGCACCAGCTCGTCGTACGCCTCTGCGGCGAGGAGCGTCTGCACGAAGTCGATGCTGCCGATCACGTGGATGCTCTCGTGACGCTCTCGGAGTGCCGCGACGTCTGCCGCGGCATCCGGTCCCAGCTGGGTCGTGCCCGCCCAGCCGAGCTCGGGCGCGCCCCGGGACGCGACGTACTTCGGGACGGCCTCGAACCGCTTCCCGATCATGTTGTCGGTGTGGTTCGGCCAGTACGCCGCGAAGATGTCATACGTCCTTCGGCCGAGGACGAGCGCGTCGAGCTGTTCGATGCCCGCGACCACTTCTCGGCCGACGAGCTCGTCGGCCACGGGGGCCTGCCAGCCGCCGTAGGGGAATCCGCCCGAGGTGTCTTCGTCGGGGGCTCCCGGAGCCTGCGCCACTCCGTCGAGGGTCATGAACAAGTCGATGAAGATGCGTCCGGTCATTGCCGTGTCCTTTCCAGAGATCGGATCGAGAAGGTTGCTGCGAACCGCTCGAGCAGCGTCGCGTCACCGTGGACGACGGTGAGCACCCCGTCGTCGATCGCCGCACTCGGGGTCAGCTCACCCGAGATGATGTGCCGGATGCCGGCCCCCGCCGCGAAGACGAGTTCGGGCTCACCGGCCGGCAGCCTCCCGCCCACCGGAGGCGCGGGCGGCGCGAGCTGCGCGATGCGCAGCACGGCCCCGTCGACCTGCACCCGCAGCGCCACGTCGCCGATGTGCAGCTCGTAGTCCGCCGACGGCAGCGAGGCCGCGGCATCCGCTTGGAATGCCGTCCGCAGCGCCATCGTGAGCGAGTCCGCCGTCATGACGTCGTCGAGGCCCGGCTCGCCCATCTGCTGGAACCCCCAGCGTCCGAGCGCGAGGACGATCGGCTCGAGCGCCCGGCCGTACTCGGTGAGCTCGTAGACGAGTCCGCAGTTCATGAGCGGGACGCGCCTGACGACACCGCCTTCCTGCAGCTCTTTCAGCCGAGCGGAGAGGATGTTGGTGGGGATCCTGGGCAGTCCCTGCTTGAGGTCGGTGTACCGGCGTGGGCCGACGAGCAGGTCGCGGACGATGAGCATCGCCCACCGTTCGCCGACCAGCTCGACGGCGGTCGTGACCCCGCAGTACTGCCCGTAGCTGCGAGATGCCAACGGGTCAGGCCTTCGCCTGCTCCGCCATGTAGACCTCGGGGCCCTGCTCGGCGGCCACCGGGTCCATGTAGAGGAACTCGATGCCGTTGCCGTCCGGGTCGTCGAGGTCGCGGGTGTACATGAAGCCGTAGTCCTTCGGCGCCGACGGCTCGGAGCCGCCATTGGCGAGGCCGGCCTCGAGAACCTTGTCGACGTCCTCGCGGGAGTCGCGGCTGAGCGCGATGAGCACCTGGGCATGTGTCTTGGGGTCGACCGTCTGCTTGTCGGTGAACGTCGCGAAGTACTCGTTGGTCAGCACCATGAAGTAGACCTTCTCGTCCCACACGATGCACGCGGCGTTGTCGTCGGTGAACTTGGGATTGATGTCGGCGCCGAGGGCCGTGTAGAAGGCCTTCGAACGCTCGAGGTCGCTTGTCGGCATGTTGACGAAGATCGAGGTCATTTCCCTGCTCCTTGCCAGTCGTTCGCGGTTCGTCGCCGCCTGGGCCCGGTTGGTGGGCTGAGTTCATGCTTGCAAAAAACAACCATGCTTGTCAATAGCAAGCGTCCGGAAGATGTCGGAGCCGATGGCACCCCGCTGCGCGACTGACCGTCGGGCGCCGCATGCGGCGCGGACGCGGAGCTCGGTCCATTCGCACGCACGCGAATCCGGCTTCTTCTCCGCGCCCGATTTCCGTAGCGTTGTGGATGCACGAACAAGGAGAAACGCCATGCTGCAGCTGACGGGCATCACGAAGAGCTACGGAGGCAGACGCGTCCTCGACGAGGTCTCCTTCGTCGTGCGGCCGGGTCGGCTCACGGGTTTCGTCGGAGGCAACGGGGCGGGCAAGACGACCACGATGCGGATCATCCTCGGCGTCCTCGCGAAGGACGCGGGCTCGGTCACCCTCGACGGCGCCGAGATCACCGCGGCGGATCGCCGGCGCATCGGCTACATGCCGGAGGAACGCGGCCTGTACCCGAAGATGAAGGTGCTCGAGCAGGTCGTGTATCTCGCGCGCCTGCATGGATTCTCGAAGACGGATGCCGAGACCCGCGCGCGCACGCTGCTCGAACAGCTCGACCTCGGCGAGCGGCTCCGCGACAACGTCGAGACGCTGTCGCTCGGAAACCAGCAGCGGGCGCAGATCGCCGCGGCGCTCGTGCACGACCCGGAGGTCCTGATCCTGGACGAGCCGTTCTCGGGACTCGACCCCCTCGCGGTGGACATCGTCGCGGGGGTGCTGCAGGCGCGCGCCGCGCAAGGCGCTGCCGTGCTGTTCTCGTCGCACCAGCTGGATGTGGTGGAGCGCCTCTGCGACGACCTCGTGATCATCGCAGCCGGCAAGATCCGCGCCGCCGGGTCCCGCGACGAGCTCCGCGAGCAGCACTCCACCCGTCGCTTCGAACTCATCTCGGTCTCGAGCGCCGCGTGGCTCCGCGGCGAGCCGGGAGTCGAGGTGGTCTCGCTCGACGGCGGATACGCCCAATTCGATGTCGACAGCGATCAGACGGCGCAGCGGGTGCTGCGCCTGGCGGTCGCGCTGGGGGATGTCGCCAGCTTCGCGCCGCAGCATCCGACCCTCGCCCAGATCTTCAAGGAGGTCATCCAGTGAGCAATCCGCCGTCGGCGGTGAACGGCCAGGCACCGAGCGCGATGCGGAGCATCGGGCTGGTCGCCCGGCGCGAGATCGGCTCGAAGCTGCGCAGCAAGGCGTTCCTGATCTCGACTCTGATCCTGTTCATCGGCTCGCTGGCGCTCGTGATCTGGGGCGGGTTCAGCGCCCAGGACACCTCCGGAACCCCCGTTGCGGTGACCTCCGACGCCGCGAAGTACGTGCAGGACGTGCCCGGTCTCGACATCACCCACGTGTCGGGCAAGGCGGAGGCGGTCGCGCTCGTGCAGAGCGGACAGGCGGACGCCGCGATCGTGGGCGACGCCTCATCGCCCGTCGGCGTCAGCCTGATCGCCGAGTCGAGCGTGCCCCCGCAGCTGCTGCTGACGCTGGCGCAGGTGCCGACGGTCCACCTGCTCGAGCCGGATGCGGCGAACTCGGCCATCCGGCTCGTGGTCGCCATCGGCTTCGGCGTGGTGTTCCTCGTGGCGGCGTCGCTGTTCGGCGGCACGATCGCGCAGAGCGTCGTGGAAGAGAAGCAGACCCGGGTCGTCGAGGTCCTGATCTCGGCGATCCCGGCGCGGACTCTGCTCGCCGGCAAGGTGATCGGCAACACGGTGCTGGCGATGTCGCAGATCCTGATCCTCGCCGCGATCGCGGTCACCGGACTCGCGATCACGGCTCAGGTCGCGGTGCTGCAGGGGCTCGGCGGACCGATCGCGTGGTTCGCGGTCTTCTTCCTGTTCGGCTTCATCCTCCTGGCCTCGCTGTTCGCCGCCGCCGCCGCGATGGTGTCGAGGCAGGAGGACATCGGCTCCACGACGACGCCGCTCACGATGCTCATCATGGCGCCGTACATCCTCGTGATCTTCTTCAACGACAACCCCGTCGTGCTCGCGGTCATGTCGTACATCCCGTTCTCGGCGCCGGTCGGGATGCCGGTGCGCATCTTCCTCGGCGAGGCGCAGTGGTGGGAGCCCCTGGTCTCGCTCGCGATCCTCATCGCGACGTGCGTGGCGGCGATCCTGGTGGGCGCGCGCATCTACGAGAACTCGCTGCTGCGCATGGGCGGGCGCGTCAAGCTGCGCGAGGCGCTCGCGGCCTGACCTTCAGGACGAAGCGCTCGGCGGGTTCAGGTCGGGATGCAGCGCGGTGAACAGCGAGTAGGTCGCGCCATCGGCATCCGGTCCGCGCTCTTTGAACTCCGTGACGATCGCGTACAGGCGGTCCTCGAGTTCGGCCTTGTGCTCGGCGTTGAGCTTCAGGCCGAGCCAGGTGGTGTCGAGCTCTTCGTCGTCGACCCCTTCGATCTGCTGCAGGAACGTCTCGACGAGGATGCGGGATCCGCCCGGCATCGGCGTCCGCCACGAGAGGCCCGTGGCGCGATACGGGATCTCGCGCGCGCCCTGCGCGCCGGCGCGCTCCGGCTCCGCGGCAAGGTAGCCCGTCTGCACGAGCGTGCGCACGTGGTGGAGCATCGAGCCCGGATTGACCCCGAGCAGCTCAGCGAGCTCCTTGTTCGTGCGGGACTCGAACGCGCACAGCCGGAGCACCCGCAGCCGGAGGGGCGAGCTCAGCGCGCGCAGGCGTGCCTCGCCTTCGGGATCGCCCCGCTTCAGCTCGATGCGCTCTTCGCCCGGTTCGGTCACGGGCCCAGGGTATCCGACTGATTGACAATCCTCAATCGGGGTTGCAGACTGATTGGCATGCCTCAATCAGACGACGCAGCGATCGAGACCGCCTTGAAGGACGTCGCGGCCGCCGAGGCGCGCGCGGAAGCGATCTCCCCGCTCTCACCCTCGCGCAGCGAGGATGCCGCCGAGGCGGATCGCGAGATCGGAGACACCGCGGCCGGCACTCAAGCCCGCAAGGGATCGCTCTGGCGCGATCGGAACTTCCTCGTCCTGTGGAGCGGTCAGGCCCTCAGCCAGTTCGGCTCGCAGATCACCGGAATCGCCCTCCCCGTGCTCGCGGTGCTGATCCTCGACGCGTCCGAATGGCAGATCGGCGTCCTCAACGCCGCGGAGATGGCGGCATTCCTCGTCGTCGGGCTGCCTGCCGGCGCCTGGATCGACCGCATGCGCAAGCGTCACGTCATGATCTGGGCAGATGCGGTCCGCGCCGTGGCACTCGCGGCACTCCCCGCTCTCGCGATCTTCGGGGCTCTGCAGATCTGGCACCTGTACGTGGTCGCGCTCATCATGGGCGTGGCGACGGTCTTCTTCGACGTGTCGAACCAGAGCTTCATCCCGGCACTCGTTCGCACCGACCAGATCGCCGAGGCGAACGGCAAGCTGCAGTCCACCGAGCAGCTCGCGGGACTCGCGGGCCCGGCCGCCGGCGGCTGGCTCGTCGGCGCCCTCGCGGCCCCGTTCGCCATCCTCATCGACGCTCTCACGTACGTGGCGTCCTTCTTCGCGCTGCTGTTCACGAAGGACCACGAGAAGCTGCGCGCGCCGGAAGACCATGCCCCGCTGCTCAAGGAGATCGGCGAGGGCCTGCGGTGGGTGTTCGGCAACCCGCTGCTGCGGCGGATCGTGGGCACGACCGGCGTCGCGAACTTCTTCGGGCACATCGCGATGACGCTGCTCCCGATCTTCGTGCTGCGAGAACTGGGGCTCACCCCCGCGATGCTCGGCATCGTCTTCTCGCTCTCGGCGGTGGGGGGCCTCCTCGGCGCCATCGCGACCCCGCGGATCGTGGCGCGCATCGGCGAGGCCCGGGCGATCCCGATCAGCGCGATCGGCTTCTGCCTCGTGCCGTTCTTCCTCCCGGCGATCTCGCTGGTCCCCGCGCTGGCATTCCCCTTCCTGGTGGTCCAGTTCTTCCTGATGAGCTTCACCGTGCTGCTCTACAACATCACGCAGGTGACGTTCCGGCAGCGCATCACCCCGCCCCGCCTGCTCGGTCGCATGAATGCCTCGGTGCGCTTCGTGGTGTGGGGTGTCATGCCGATCTCGGCCCTGCTGGCCGGCGCGCTGGGCACCTGGATCGGGGTCGTGCCGACGCTGTGGATCGCCGCCTTCGGCGAGCTGCTGTCCTGCCTGTTCGTGGTGATCGGGCCGTTCTGGACGATGCGCGAGCTGCCCGAGGCCCACGCCGACCACGCCCGCTCCGAGGAGTAGCCCGGTGCGGACGCGGTGGTCAGACGACGGTGGCCCGATCAGGCGAGTCTGCCGAATCAGGACGATCGAGGCGGCATCCGCCCTGATTCCGCAGAATCGCCTGAGCCGGTGAGCGCCACGGATGCCGTCAGCCGTGCCTAAGGTGGACCATGGCCGCGAGCATCCTGTCGATCGGCACCGCGGTGCCCCCGGCACGCGTGTCGCAGACGATCGCGCGCGACGTGTTCGCGAGCCAGCCCGGTCTCAGCCGCATCACGCAGCGTCTCATCCACGCCGCGTTCGACGCGTCCGCGATCGACCACCGCAACACCGTCCTCGCCGACCTCGTCTCGTACGCGACAGGCGCGGCGGATCCGGGCGCTGAGCACGGGATGTCGCTCGCGGGCGCCGAGGGCACGATCCTCGCCGCGTCGACGGGAGCGCGCAACGCGGCCTACATCCGGCTCGCCCCGGCGCTGTTCGCGGCCGCAGCGGCGCAGGCTCTCGTCGAGGGCGGCATCGCACCCGACGAGGTCACGCATGTCGTCACGGTCTCGTGCACGGGGATGTTCGCGCCGGGTCCCGACTTCCGGCTGGTGAAGGACCTCGGCCTGCCGGGCACCGTCGAGCGATATCACATCGGGTTCATGGGCTGCGCGGCGGCGCTCCCCGGCCTGCGCGCGGCAGCCCGCATCTGCGCCGCCCAGCCGGACGCCGTGGTCCTGGTCGCGGCGGCCGAGCTGTGCACCTTGCACATCCGATCGTCGGAGGATCCGCAGCAGATCGTCGCCGCCTCGGTCTTCGCGGACGGCGCGGCTGCTGCCATCGTCTCCGAGCGATCGCGGGGTACCGGGCCGCGGCTGGAGCTGCAGCGTTTCGGAACCGTCCTGACGAGCCAGGGCGAATCGGACATGGTGTGGACGATCGGCGACGACGGCTTCGACATGATCCTCACCGCCGAGGTGCCGCGCATCATCGGGCGCGAGATCCGGGATGCCGTCGGCTCGTTCCTCGGGGCCGACACTCCCGACCTGTGGGCGGTCCACCCCGGCGGGCGCAGCGTGCTCGATCGGGTCGAGAGCGGACTGAGCCTCGAACCGGATGCGCTCGAGGCATCCCGATCGGTCCTTCGCCGGCAGGGCAACATGTCGAGCGCCACGATCCTGTTCATCCTGCGCGAGCTGCTGTGCGACGAGGCGGTTCCGGATGGCGCGCTCATCGCCGCCCTCGCGTTCGGGCCCGGACTGACGGTCGAATCCGCTCTGCTCACGCGGACCGCGGCGGACCGGGCGTGAACCTCGGCGTCCGCGACGCCGAAGTCGCCGAGCTCATGGACGATCCCGACTGCGACCCGCGGCGGCTCGCGGCGACGCTCCGCCGGTTCGACACCGTCAATCGGCTGATCAGCGGCTGGGGCGGGGTGTATCGATCGCGGCTGCGCCCGCATCTCGCGTCGCTCGGCCGCCCTGCGCGCGTTCTCGACCTCGGGTGCGGGGGCGGGGACCTGCCGGTGCGGCTCGCCGGTCTCGCTGCCCGGGACGGCCTCGACGTGGAATGGGTGGGCGCCGATCCCGACCCTCGCGCGATCGCGGTCGCGCAGGAGCGCACGGCGCCCGGTGTGGTCTTCCGGTGCACGGATGCCGCGGGGCTGCACGCTGAGGGCGCTCGCTTCGACGCCGTCGTGTCCAACCATGTGCTCCACCATCTCTCGGCAGTCGAGTTGCGGGTGTTCGCCGACGAGTCGCTCGCGCTGTCGGACGGGATCGTGGTGCACTCCGACATCCGCCGCGGCCGCCTCGCGTATGCGCTCTACACGGTCGGCGTCACCCCGTTCGCGCCGGGCACGTTCCTGCGCACCGACGGACTGCGCTCGATCCGCCGCAGCTACCGGGTCGACGAGCTCGCGGCGGCGCTCGGCGACCCTTGGCGCGTCGAGGCTGCATCGCCGTTTCGCACCCTCGCCGTCGGGCGCGCCGGTGCCTGAAGTCATCGTCGTGGGCGCCGGTCCGGTGGGAACGCTCCTCGCCGCCGAGCTCACCCGCGCCCACGTCGAGGTCGCCCTGCTCGAGCGACGTGCGCAGCCGGGAGACGGCACGCGCGCGATCGGGGTGCACGCGCCTGTGCTCGCCGCACTCGAGGCGTCCGGCACCACCGAGCGGCTGCTCGCGTCCGCCGTCCGGGTGTCGCGCGGCGAGGCACGGTCCGACGGCCGGCCGCTCGGCACCGTCCGCTTCGATCGGCTGCACCGGCGGTTCCCGTTCGTCGCGGCGCTCCCCCAGGCGGCGACCGAGACCGCGCTGGCGGTCGATGCCCCCGAGCCCCGGCGGGGGGCGACGGTGAGGAGCGTCGCGCCGGGGGCTGACGGCATCCGGGTGCGGCTCGGCGATGACGAAGCGCTGACGGCTCCGATCGTCGTCGTCGCCGGTGGCTGGCGGGCGCGCGAGCTGGTCTACCGACCGGGCGGCCTGCGTGTGCGGCCCTACGCCGACCGCTATCTGATGGCGGATGTCGCGGCCGGCCGTGACGCGGACCTCGCCGTGGTGAACATCGATCGGTCGGGCGTCCTGGAGTCCTTCCCGCTGCCGGGCGGGCGGCGGCGCTTCGTCGCATGGGATGTGTCGCCGGGCGACACGGCCGACGACGCCCGCACCGAGCGCCTGCGCGCCGCGTTGACCTCGCGAGGCGAGCACGTGGCCGCCGCAGAGATCACGTCCGCGACGCCGTTCGCCGTGCGACGCGCGGTGGCTCCGTCGCTGCGCCGCGGCGGCCTGTTCGCGATCGGCGACACGGCGCACGAAGTGAGTCCCATCGGCGGCCAGGGCATGAACCTGGGGCTGATGGATGCCGTCACCCTGGCGCCGCTCCTCGCACGATGGGTGCGCACCGGCGAACCACCCGATGTCGAACTGGCCCGGTGGGAGCAGCGCCGCGTGGCCTCGGCACGCATTGCAGCCGCGATCGCGTCCCTCAACACGTCGCTCGGGCGACCGCTCGGGCCGCGCGCGCATCGCGTCCGGCGCATCGGTCTGCGCCTCGCGCTGCTGCCGCCCGGCGCGCGGCTGCTCGCCCACGCCTACGCGATGGGATTCGACCGCGACGCGTGATCAGGCGCTCGGGCGCCTGGCCCCCGCGAACGAGCTCACGGAGTTCCCTCAAGCCGCGACCGCTCCGCCCGTCGCGACGAGCTGCGCGGCCAGCAGCAGCGCGGCCAGCATGACGAGGCGGAAGAGGGCGCGTGTGGGCGGGCGAACCAGCGCCAGCACCGCCGTCGCCACCGCGACGACGACGACGGCCGCGAAGAAGAGCCAGGACGCGAGCGAGATGGCCGCTACGACCCCATCGGAGGCGCCGAGCAGCACGGCCACGGCCCCGACGATGATTCCGGCGGCCGCCACGACGGCCGACCCGCGGGGTCCGAGACGGTGCGGCAGGCCGCGGACGCCGGTGCGCCGGTCGTCATCGAGGTCCGGCAGCACGTTGGTCAGATGCACGGCGGCCCCGAGCGCGGCGCCTGCGACCCAGCCCCACGGCGCCGCCACGCGCGGGTCCGCCGCGGAGAGTGTGACCAGCGACGGGAAGATGCCGAAGCTCACCAGGAACGGCACGAGCGAGAACACCGTCGACTTCAGAGCGGCGTTGTACGCCCAGGCCGATGCCAGGAACAGTGCGTGGGCTGCCAGCATCCCGAACCCGAGCGCTCCCGAGAGCAGCAGTGCAGCCACCAGCGTGCCCAGCGCCCAGCTCCACGCGAGTCGCTCGCTCAGGTCGCCTCGCGCGATCGGCTTGTCGGTGCGCCCGACGGCGCGATCGCGTGGCGCGTCGATCGCGTCGTTCGAGAGCCCGATCGACAGCTGGCCGCAGAACACTGCGAGGGTCAGGAGCACCAGCCGCCAGGGTTCGAGCCCCACCGCGATGCCGAGCACCAGGGCGAGCGCCGAGACGACCAGCGTCGGCCCCGGGTGCGTCGAGCCCCACAGTGCCCGCGCCGTCGCGCGGAGGGGCGTCGGTCGGTGCATTCTCCGACCGTAGCGGCGCAGTCCGCCGTTTGGCGCGGGTCGCTTCGGCTCGGCGCCCGACGTGAATGCGCCCACCTGGGAACAGTTCACACGTGCATGCGGTTGCATGGGATGGGCCGACGGCGTCCCGCTCGAAAGATCCGAACCGAAGGAGACGCCATGTCCGCAATCCTCGCCCGCACCGCCCCGACCGACTCTCCGATCCTCGACATCCTCGCCGAGCGCTGGAGCACCCGCATCTTCGACCGGGAGGCCCCGCTTGACGAGACGGCGTTCGCGAGCGCCCTCGAAGCCGCGCGCTGGGCACCCACCGGGGCGAACACCCAGCCGTGGCGGCTGATCGTCGCCCGCAGGGGCAGCGAGGCGCACGCCGCCATCATGGCGACCCTTGCCGGCTTCAACTCCGCATGGGCCGGGGATGCCGCGGCACTGGTCGTGTTCGTGGCCGAGACCACCCGCGACGGGCAGCCGATGACGTGGGCCCTCTACGACACCGGCCAGGTCGCCGCGCACTTCACCGTGCAGGCGCACGCCGATGGCCTGTCGACCCATCAGATGGGCGGCTTCGACCGCGCCGCGATCTCCGAGGCGTTCGGCCTCGACGATGACTTCACCCCGATCACGATCATGGCCGTCGGCGAGCTGGGCGACATCCGGACCGTCTCGGAGGAGCTGCAGACCCGCGAGACCGCGCCGCGCACGCGCCGCCCGATCGCCGAGTCGATCCTGGTCGACGCGTAGCCGGGAATCAGTCCTCGAGGATGGCCTCGATGACCTCGTCGTCGTCGAGCGGAGGCTCGTCTGCGGCGGCGGGTCCCTCGCTCGTCAGAACGAGCTGAGACCCGTCGGCTGCGACATCCACCCGCACCACATCGCCGTCCTTGACACCGCCCGACAGTATCGCCATCGCGAGGCGGTCCTGGATCTCGGACTGGATGAGCCGCCGCAGCGGGCGCGCGCCGAACACCGGGTCGTATCCGCGCTCGGCGAGCCACGCACGGGCATCGGGCGTCACGGCGAGCGTCAGACGCCGGTCTCGCAGGCGGCGCTGGAGCGCGTCGACGGCGAGCTCGACGATCTGGGCGAGGTCGTCCTCGGTGAGCGCCTCGAACATCACGATGTCGTCGAGCCGGTTGATGAACTCGGGCTTGAACGCCTGCCGCACGAGCACCTGGACCTGTTCGCGCTTCTGCTCCGTCGACAGCGTCGGATCGATGAGGATCGGTGAGCCGAGGTTCGAGGTGAGGATCAGGATGACGTTCTTGAAGTCGACCGTGCGGCCCTGGCCATCGGTGAGGCGGCCGTCATCCATCACCTGCAGGAGGACATCGAAGACCTCGGGGTGCGCCTTCTCGACCTCGTCGAGGAGCACCACGCTGTACGGGCGCCGCCGCACCGCCTCGGTCAGCTGCCCGCCCTGCTCGTAGCCGATGTAGCCAGGAGGAGCGCCCACCAGGCGCGACACCGAGTGCTTCTCGCCGTACTCCGACATGTCGATGCGCACCATGGCGTGCTCGTCGTCGAAGAGGAACTCCGCGAGCGCTTTGGCGAGCTCGGTCTTGCCCACGCCGGTCGGCCCGAGGAACAGGAACGACCCGGTCGGGCGACCGGGATCGCTGATGCCGGCGCGCGACCGGCGGACGGCATCCGACACCGCCTTCACCGCCACTTTCTGCCCGATGATGCGCTTGCCGAGCTCCGTCTCGAGGTGCAGGAGCTTCTCGGTCTCGCCCTGCAGCAGCCTTCCGACCGGGATGCCGGTCCACGCCGCGATGACGGCGGCGATGTCCTCGTCGGTGACCTGCTCGTTGACCATGCGCGGCCCGGTCGGCTCTTCGCGCTCGGCCTCGATGAGCTGCCGCTCGAGGGCCGGGATCTCGGCGTACAGCAGTCGAGACGCCTTCTCGAGGTTGCCCTCGCGCTGCGCGCGCTCGGCTTCCATCCGCGCCGCGTCGAGCTTGGTCTTGAGGTCGCCGATGCGGTTGAGCGATGCGCGCTCCTGATCCCAGCGCGCCTGGAGCTCTCCGAGATTCGCCTCTTCGGCCGCGAGCGTCGCGCGCAGCTGTGCCAGGCGCTCCTTGGACGCATCGTCCTTCTCACGCTTGAGGGCGAGCTCTTCGAGCTTCAGCCGGTCGACATGGCGGCGCAGCTCGTCGATCTCGAGGGGGGCCGAGTCGATCTCCATGCGCAGCCGCGACGCGGCCTCGTCGATGAGGTCGATCGCCTTGTCGGGCAGCTGACGGCTCGGGATGTAGCGGTGGCTGAGCGATGCCGCGGCGACGAGGGCGGCATCCGAGATCGCCACCTTGTGGTGCGCCTCGTATCGCTCCTTGAGTCCCCGGAGGATCGCGACGGTGTCTTCGACGCTCGGCTCGCCGACGTAGACCTGCTGGAAGCGGCGCTCGAGCGCAGCATCCTTCTCGATGAACTCGCGGTACTCGTTGAGGGTGGTGGCGCCGATCATGCGCAGCTCGCCGCGGGCGAGCATGGGCTTCAGCATGTTGGATGCCGCGACCGACCCTTCGCCGCCGCCGGCGCCCATCAGCACGTGGAGCTCGTCGATGAACGTGATGATGCGGCCGTCGGAGTCGGTGATCTCCTTGAGGACGCTCTTGAGCCGCTCCTCGAACTGGCCGCGGTACATCGCGCCCGCGACGAGGGCGGAGATGTCGATGGTGACGAGCTCCTTGTCTTTGAGCGAGTCGGCGACGTCGCCCGCGACGATGCGCTGCGCGAGTCCCTCGACGACGGCGGTCTTGCCGACGCCCGGCTCGCCGATGAGGACCGGGTTGTTCTTGGTGCGCCGGGTCAGCACCTGGCTGACGCGGCGGATCTCGCTGTCGCGGCCGATGACGGGATCGAGTTTGCCCTGCCTGGCGCGGTCGGTGAGGTTGATCCCGAACTGCTCGAGGGCGCTGCGCGCATCCTCCTGCCCGGGGTTCTGGGTGGCGTTCATGGGTTCTCCTGGAAGTCTGAGCCGGCCGACGTGAAAGTTGAGTCGCCGGGACTCAAGTCTAACCAACGTGCGGTACAAGGGCAATCATGGATGCCGCAGCCGGCCCCCGTGTATCAGCCGTTGACGCCACATCCTCTCTCTGGTGCATCGGTCCACGAGAGGAGCCATCGATGCCCACCTTGCCGCGATTCCTCCCGTCGACCCAGGGACTGCACTTCCCCAATGCCTGGCCGCACGGCGCACCGGGCTACGTGGTCGATGTCGCGCCTGTCGGCCGGATCCGCTTCGGTGACGCCGGCAACGGACTGTGCGGGGGGATGGCGTTCACAGCCTCCGACATCTATCTCGCGCAGCGGCTGCCGCCGGCCGCCACCACCCCTCCTGGTGAAGACGACCCGGTGTTCCGGTACGTCTCCGCGCGGATGCTCGACAGCTTCGATCTTCCGCACGGGGTGCTCAGGTACTACAGCTGGGCCAACACACCCGACGCGGATACCGGCATCCCGCCTCTCGTCTTCCGGGGCATCGCCAGCCGGACGATCCTCGATCAGATCCCCAAGATCGCTCGTGAGATCGATGCGGGGCGTCCGGCGAACCTCGGCTTGGTCACCGTGCATTCGCTCGACCCCGCCGCCCTCGGCAAGTGCCACCAGGTGGTCGCTTACGGCTATTCGGAGCGCGGCAGGACGGCGATCATTCGCGTCTACGACCCCAACCAGCCCGATCGCGACGATGTGACAGTGATGCTCGACACGTCCCACCCGTCCGAATCGACCGGGATCAGATCCAACGTCGACTGCCTGCCGCTGCGCGGATTCTTCGTGAGCTCGTACGTCCGCCGCAACCCGCAGGCCATCGCCGGCCCCGCCTGGTGAGCCGCGGGCGGGAGCGCCGTCAGGCGACGGGTTCGAGCAGCGCAGCGTCAGCGCCGGCTGCCTCCATGGCCTCCCGCGTGCAGCAGAACCGCGCCCGATACGCCGTCGGGGTCGTCGCGAGCACGCGAGCGAAGTTCTGGCGCAGCACCGCCGCGGATCCGAATCCGCTCTCGTAGGCGATGCGGTCGAGCCCCAGATCGGTCTTCTCGAGCAGACGCTGGGCGTGGATGATCCGCTGACGCGCGAGCCAGGCCGCCGGCGTCGCGCCGAGGTCGGCCCTGAATCGGCGGGCGAACGTGCGCGGAGACATGTGCGCCTTCGCCGCGAGCTGATCGACCGTGAGCTCGAGGCGCAGGTTGCCGAGCATCCAGTCGGTCACGGGCGCGAGCGAGAGCGACGCGACCTGCGGCAGTGGCTTGTCGATGAACTGCGCCTGGCCGCCGTCGCGCTGCGGCGGAACGACCATGCGCCGCGCGATGCGGTTGGTCATCTCGGCGCCGAGCTCCTGCCGGAGCAGGTGCAGGCACGCGTCGAGCCCGGCCGCGGTGCCGGCGCTGGTGATGATGCGCCCGTCCTGCACGTACAGCACGTCGGGATCGACGTCGACCGCGGGGTACATGCGCGCCATGGTGTCGGCGTACATCCAGTGCGTGGTCGCCCTGCGCCCGTCGAGCACGCCCGCCGCGCCGAGGATGAACGATCCGCTGCAGACGCTCAGCACCCACGCCTCGCGCGCGACCGCGTCGCGCACCGCATCGAGGACGCGCTCGTCGGTGTGGGCCCAGTACTCGTGCGGCGTGGGGGAGACGACGACGAGATCGGCCTCGTAGGCGAAGGACAGATCGTTCTCGACGTTGATCGAGAAGCCGATCTTGGACTGCACGACGCCGGGCTCGGGAGTGACGATGCGGAAGTCGAAGTTCGGGATGCCGTCATCCGACCGATCGAGGCCGAACGCCTCGCAGGCGACGCCGAACTCGAACGGCGCGAAGCCGTCCTGCACGATCACGGCGACTGTCTTCATCGGGATCTCCTTGTGCTGGCCAGCCGGAGCGTGGCAGTTTTCGTACGATGTGTGGCTATTCTGCCACTGGTGGCAGTCCTAGGGCAAGCGTAGCGTTTCTGCCATGTTCATGGTGATCCTTCTTGCAGCACTGTCCATCGCCGGGATCGCTTCGACGATCGCCGTCCTCCGCAACGACGGCTACCGTCCGACCCCCACCGACTGGTCCCGCATCCCCTGATCCGGGACGCGAGGTTCAGCGCGTTTCGTCAGGCCGTGACCCGCCGGTAGACCTCGATCATCGCGGCCGTGCGGGACGACTGGCGAAAACGCTCCCGCACGGTCGGGTCGGGCGCGGGCGTCGTGCCGGCGTCGATATCCGCGGCAGCTCGGCGCAGCGCCCCCGCGAGCGCGCCGACCGAGCCGTCGGCGACATCCCACCGGCCCGAGCCGAGCTCGCGCGCGAGGTCGGGGTCGCTGACCACCGCCGGGGTGCCGAGCGACGCGGCCTCGAAGATCGTCATGCCCTGCGTCTCGAATCCGATCGAGGTCTGCACCACGGCGTCGGCCACCTGAATCCGGCGGAGCGTCTCGGCATACGGCATCCTGCCTGCGAAGACGACGGATGCCGTCGGCCGGCGCTTCTCGATGAGTCTGCGTGCTGCGCGCAGCTGGCCGCCCCCGCCGATGACCTCGACCTCGGCGCGAACGTCGGCCTCGGCGAGCGCTTCGAGGAACGGCAGCAGTCCCTTCTCGGGGCTCATCCGCCCGATCCACACGAATCGGGGCGGTCCGGGCGGGCGGGTGGCTGGAGCCGATGCCAGCGCAGCGTCCAGCACGTCGTCGTCGATCCCGTTCCAGATGACGTCGATGTGCGGGTCCGCCTGAGGCACGACCCCTCGATCCTCGAGCCGGTCCGCGAAGTGGGATGACGGAGCGGTGACGGCATCCGACCGCGAAGCGAACCGACGCAGATACGACCACCCGTCACGTCCGGGCGGTCTCGACTCGATGTAGCCGCCGAGCGCGCGCCGCTGCCATGCGTTGAGCACTCTCAGCACGAGACCGGGAAACGGCGTGGTCGCCTCGATTCCGACATCCACCCGATTGTGCATCGTGTGAACGACCGGCAGCTGGTGCCGCCTCGCGAACCGGTGCCCGATGATCGCGCCCCAGAAGTCCGCCTGCACGTGGACCAGGTCGACGTGGGGCCGGCCTCGCATCGCGTCGTCGAGGAACCGATCGGTCCTTGCGCCCGGCCAGGTGAACGAGTACTCGCGGTCGGGAGTGATGGGCAGCGACGGAAGGTCGATGTACGAGGCATCGGGAGGAGTGGCGACCGCCGCAGCAGCCGCGCGCGGCCTGTGCATCGCGGGCGCGACGACGGTGACAGTGTGCCCGGCCTTCTCGAGGAACCGCCGCTGCAGCCGCATCGAGACCTGCGCGCCGCCGAGTGACTCGAGGTGCTGATCGCCGAACATCACGACGTGCACGGCGCTACTCGGGGATCGGTTCGCCGCGGTAGAGCGCCTCGAACGTGTCGAGGGTGCGCTGCATGTCGTGGACCTTGACACCGTCTCGGGATGCCCGCTGCATGCGCAGCCGCTCCTCGGGCGTCTGAGTGAGCACCTTGGTGAGCTTCGCCGCCAGGTCGTCGGGATCGCCGGGCGTGAAGAGATAGCCGTTCTCGCCGTCGTGAACGAGATGCGGCAGCGCGACAGCATCGGCGGCGACGATCGGCAGGCCGGATGCCATGGCCTCCATGGTCGCGATCGACTGCAGCTCTGCGATCGAGGCGATCACGAAGAGGCTCGCCCGGCTGAGCGTTGCGCGCAGCTCTTCGTCCGAGGTCAGCCCGTGGAACGTGACACGGTCGCTCAGGTCCAGCTCTTTGATCAGCTGCTCGAGGTTGCGCCGCTGGTCGCCGTTCCCGACGATGTCGAACGTCACGTCCAGGCTCGGATCGAGCTTCGTCATCGCCCGCAGTACAACGTCGATCTGCTTCTCGGTGGTGAGCCGGCCGACGAACACGAGGCGATTCGCCTCGCGCGGGGTGTAGTCGGGCCTGTAGTTGCTCGCTTCGATGCCGCAGCTGATCGGGATGACGTCCTTGATGTCGATCGTCGATTCGAGGAAGTCCGCGGCCTTGCGGGTGGGGGTGGTCACTGCACGGGTCATGTCGAACGTGCGCTTCGCGTCATCCCACGCGAGCTTCACCACCACCTTGTCGAGGAGGGGCGGCAGCGTCGTGAAGTCGAGGATGTTCTCCGCCATCACGTGGTTCGTCGCCACGATCGGGATGCCGCGCTTGCGCGCCTCGCGCGAGAGACCTCGACCGAGATTGATGTGCGACTGGATGTGCACCACATCCGGTTTCACGTCGTTCAGCACTCGGCGCGAGTAGTGCTTCGTCATCCAGGGGAACACGAACGTGAGCCAGTCGTGCGGCCAGTACCGGTGGGACGGGATCCGGTGGACGATCATCTCCTGGCCCTCGATGACCTCGGTGAACGTGCCGTGCGGGGCGTGGGTCTTGCCCGGCGCCATGACGTGCACCTCGTGGCCCCGTGCGACGAGGCCGGCGGCGAGGCGCTCGGCGAAGCGCGCGGCGCCGTTGACGTGAGGCGAGAACGTGTCGGCCCCGATGACGATCGTCAGCGGACGTCGAGGCGCGCCGTCGGCGTGCGTGTCGTCGGGCGTCGCGGGATCGGTCACGGGGAGGGGATGGCCTGTCTGTGCGGCGGAGGGGCGCGGCCGGCGGGGTGGTGGGGTGGTGGGCGCGCGGCTTCCACTGTACCCGAGGGGGTCGCCCGCACCCGAGAACGGACCCGGCCGTACGCTGGAACAATGCGACTGCAGGCCGATGCCGATCCGACCCTGTGGGTGCCCGTCACCGACTCGCTCGGCTTCGCGGGTCGCCGCCACCGCAAGGCGGCGATCCGGATGCTGCTGACCCAGGCGAATCGTGCGATGGGCCAGACCGAGCGCCCGGGCAGCAGCATCCTGGCCTGGGGGGTGAGCCAGGCTGCGCCGCTCCTCATGAAGCGCGCCGGAGGGCGCGTGCTGGTGTGGGTGTGGAAGGCGAACCCTGATCTGCTCGTCGTCATGGCTCAGGTTCAGGAGGCCACGCCCCAGCTGCGCACGGCCCGGGCCATGATGCCGATGGAGTACGACGACACCGAGGCCTTCCGCAACGTGCACCTCGGGGTAGGCGAGAAGCTCGCGATGCCGCTGCCCTCGGACACCCGGACGCCTCCATTCGCCACCTACACGTGGGACACCGGCACCCACTTCGTCACGGTCACCGCCGTCTGCGCCGATCGCGAGCGCTTCGGGATCGTCATCGGCGCGGTCGACCACCTGGCTCGCACCCTTCGGATCGTGGAGGATCTCGCGATCGGCGAGGCCGCGGAATTCCTGAGGATCGATCCCGCCTGATCGTCGCGCTAGCCTCGAGCCATACCCCCGGAGGCTCACGTGCAACGACCACTCGCCGGGCTCACGCGCAAGAACCTCGGCCGCGAGCTCCTCGCGGGCGTGACCTGGTCTCGCAGATCGCGAAGATGCTCGGGGTCAAGATCGATTCCGGCGCCACCGCTCTTCTTCGCCAACGGCGACGTGTTCGCGACGGCGGTCAAGTCCGCGGTCACGTCGGCCGGTGGCGCGGATGCCGTCCACCACATGGTCATCGACATGGAAGCCGTCACCGACATCGACGTGACGGCATCCGAGTCGTTCACGGCCCTGCGCGAGTGGCTCGACAGCCAGTCGATCACGCTGGCCTTCAGCCGCGTGCGGTCGGGCGCGCGTCCGCGCCTCGAGCATTTCGGCATCATCGGGAACGACACGTCTACGCGACGAACCGCGCGGCGATCGAGGCGCTGACGCCGCACGTCGGCTGGCGTGAGAAGCTCTGGCAGCGGCTGTCCGGCAGGATGCGGCCCGAGGACAGCCTCGACACCGGCCCGATCGACGTCACGAAGGGCAGCAACTGACGGGAGCGGCGCATCGGTGCGGTCATCGGCGAGATCCTCCCCTTCGCCCTGGGAGTCGCGATCAGCCCGATCCCGATCATCGCCGCCATCCTCACGGCGGCCGCGGCCGGCACGGGGATCGGCGACGCCGAGCTGAGGGTGGGCGCGTCGGCGTGGGGTCATCGTGATCTACGCCGTGATCGCGGCATCCACCGTCCTCATTCCCGTGCTGGGCTACCAGCTCGCCGCCGACCGGCTGCGCGCCCCCCTCCACGCGCTCAGGGTCTGGCTTGCGCGCGAGAATGCCGTCATCATGGCTGTGCTGCTGCTGGTGATCGGCGTCTCGCTGATCGGCAAGGGGATCGCCGGCTTCTGACGCGTCGAGCGCCGCGTCCTCGAGGAAGGGAAGATCGTGGCGGAATTCGAGTACGGACCTGTTGAGCTCCACCTCATCGGATTCGAGGGCGACCGGCCAGACCCGTCGGTGATCGAGGCGATCGTCGATCTGATCCAGGCTGGCATCGTGCGGCTGCTCGATTTCACGATCGTGTCGAAGTCCGAGGACGGCGAGGTCACCGTCACCGAGATCGAGGACCAGACCGAAGAGTACGGATTCGGCGGGGTGGAACTCGCCGAGGTGGGGCTCGCGGGCGACGAAGACATCGACGAGCTCGCCCAGCAGATCGAGCCGGGATCGTCCGCGGCGCTGGTCGCTCTCGAACTGGTCTGGGCGCGCCGCCTCGCGGAGCGCTTCGCCGCCTCGGGAAGCGTCATCCTGCGCAGCGAGCGCATCCCCGCCCCCATCGTCAACGAAGTGCTCGCGCTCGCCGCGGAGCAGGAGTGAGAGGAGAAGCTCATGATGCGCAGAATGGGACGCCCCGGGCTCGTCGGCCTTGCGGCGCGCACCGCCGTCGTGGCGGGCACCGCGACCGCGGTGAGCGGCGCGGTGAGAGGCCACCAGCAGAACAAGGCCGAGCAGGAGTACAACGCCCAGCAGTACGAGGCATCCCAGCAGCAGGCCGCGATGAACGCCGCGGCGGCGCAGGCCGTCGCGAACGCCCAAGCGCAGCAGGCCGCGGCTGCTCCGCCGCCCGCACCAGCAGGGACGGATGTCGTCGCCGAGCTGCAGAAGCTGGCGGCCCTGCATGAGGCCGGCGTGCTGACCTCCGACGAGTTCGCGCTGGCCAAGGCGAAGCTGCTGAGCTGACCCGGCCCGCGTTCTGCTCCTCGCTCAACCGCCGTGGTTCCGTCCAGGGTCGTTGAGCGAGCGAAGCGAGACGAAACGCGCCACACCCTGCCGATAGGCCCGGCGCGTTTCGCCTCGTCGCTGCGCTCCTCGCTCAACGAGCGGGAGCCGCGCGGATAGCGTAGGTGCATGGCCGACGACATGGTTCGCATCGCGGGCGGCACGTTCCAGATGGGCTCGGACGAGTTCTATCCCGACGAGCGCCCGGTGCACGAGAGGTCGGTCGGCGCCTTCGAGATCGATCGCTACGAGGTCACGAACGAGGACTTCGCGGCGTTCGTCACGGACACGGGGTACGTCACAGTCGCCGAGCGCGACATCGATCCCACGACGATGCCGGACGCCGATCCGGCCGACCTCGTCCCGGGCGCCATGGTGTTCACTCCGACGACCGGGCCGGTCGATCTGCGGGACTGGCGCCAGTGGTGGCGCTGGGAGCCCGGGGCCCATTGGCGAGCGCCCGAGGGACCTGGCTCGTCGATCGACGAGCGGATGCGGCATCCCGTCGTCCACGTCTCGTTCGAGGACGCGCGGGCTTACGCAGCCTGGGCGGGAAAGCGCCTGCCGACCGAGGCAGAGCACGAGTATGCGGCTCGCGGCGGCGTGGACGGCGCGCGGTTCGCGTGGGGTGACGACACGTATCCCGGCGGGGTGCCGCAGGCCAACTCGTGGCTCGGCCGCTTCCCCTACGAGAACCGGGGGGTCGGGGGGACGGCTCCGGTCGGTTCGTACCCGCCCAACGGGTACGGGCTCTACGACATGACCGGGAATGTCTGGGAGTGGACCACCGACTATTACACGCCGCGACATCTGCGGCTCTCGGACCGGCCGGTCGACGCCGGCAGGCGCGACAACCTGCTCGCCACCGCGAGCGCGCAGGAGGGGTTCCCGACCATTCCGCGCCGAGTGCTCAAGGGCGGATCGCACCTGTGCTCGCCGGACTACTGCCTGCGGTTCCGGCCCGCCGCGCGGTCGCCGCAGGCCGAGGACACCGGCATGTCGCACATCGGGTTCCGCTGCGTCCGGGACGTCTGACGGTTCGACGTTCGAAGGGTGATGCAGGATGGCGCGTGAATTCCAGGGAAAAATCGAACTCGACGTCCGCGATTCAGTCGCGGACGAGCATCGGCACGATGCAGGTGTAGAGGCCGACCTGCACCGGCAGGTTCGCGATGGTCGCGTAGGCCATGGCCTGAGGCACCACGACCGCGCCTGCCGAGATACCGCCGACGATGTCGGGCGCGAGCCACGCGCGCCGATATCCCGCGAAGGTCGGCAGCAGTCACCGGGCCCGCCGCGGTGATGCGACGGGCGCGGCCGGAGCTGTCATGTGCCGAGCCTGGCGAGCGGCCCGACCCCAGCGCCGACCGCTCCGGGCGTGACGTCGTTCGATAAACCACTCCTGCGATGAGACACCACATCCTGCATGGTTTGTCAGCCCCGAAGTGGTTTCTCACCGCCGAAGTGGTTTCTCAGCGCCGACGGGGTTCCCGCGCCGGCAGTGCTCTCGACTGCTCACCAGGCCCCGCGCCGGCCGGGTTCCCGCGCCGGCGGGGCTCCCGGCAGCGCCGGCCGGGTTCCCGCGCCGGCGGGGCCCCCGGCAGCGACGGCCAGGTTCCCGCGCCGGCGGGGCCCCCGGCAGCGCCGGCCAGGCTAGGCGTCCTGCGGCTGATCCGCCCCGCTGCCCACGGGCACGGCGCCGGTCTCGAGAAGCGCCGCCTCGGCGTCCAGGTCGGTGGCGGCCTGCTCGAACTGCGACTGGTAGAGCCGCCAGTACGCGCCGCGCGCCGCGATGAGCTCGTCGTGCGAGCCCTTCTCGACGATGTCGCCGTGCTCCATGACGAGGATGAGGTCGGCATCCCGGATCGTCGACAGGCGGTGCGCGATCACGAACGACGTGCGTCCTTCGCGCAGTGCCGCCATCGCGTGCTGCAGCAGCAGCTCGGTGCGGGTGTCGACCGAGGACGTCGCCTCATCGAGGATCAGCACCGACGGCTGCGCCACGAAGGCTCGCGCGATCGTGATGAGCTGCTTCTCACCCGCAGAGACGTTCGACGCATCCTCGTCGAGGACCGTGTCGTAGCCGTCGGGCAGAGAATGCACGAACCTGTCGACGCGCGTGGCCTTCGCCGCCGCCACGATCTCATCGTCGGTGGCCGACTCACGTCCGTACCGGATGTTGTCGCGGATCGTGCCCGCGAACAGCCACGGATCCTGCAGCACCATGCCGGTGCGGGAGCGGACGTCATCGCGCGTGAGCTCGGCGATGTCCTGGCCATCGAGCAGGATGCGGCCGCCGTCGAGTTCGTAGAACCGCATGATGAGGTTCACGAGCGTCGTCTTGCCCGCACCCGTCGGCCCCACGATGGCGACGGTCTGACCCGGCTCCACGCGGAACGACAGGTCGGTGATCAGCGGGCGCTCGGGGGTGTACGAGAAGCGGACGCTCTCGAACTCGATGACGCCCTCGCCGTCGACCGGCTTCGGAGCATCGGGCGAATCGGGGTGCTGCTCCTCGGCATCCAGCAGCTCGAAGACGCGCTCGGCCGACGCCGTGCCCGATTGCACGACCGCCGCCATGCCGCCGAGCTCCGACAGCGGCTGGGTGAACTGCTGCGAGTACTGGATGAACGCCTGCACATCGCCGAGGCGCAGCTGGCCGTTCGCGACCATGAGCCCGCCGAGCACCGCGATGCCGACATAGGTCAGGTTCCCGATGAACATCATGCCCGGCATGATCATGCCCGAGAGGAACTGCGCCTTGAAGCTCGCCTCGTACAGCTCCTCGTTCTCGATCTGGAACTTGGCGGCCGAATCGGCCTCGCGACCGAACACCTTGACGAGGGCGTGACCCGAGAACGACTCCTCGACACGCGCGTTCAGGCGGCCGACCTTGCGCCACTGGATGCCGAAGGCCTTCTGCGAGCGGGGACCGATGACGCCGAAGATCACGGCCATGAGCGGCAGCGACACCAGTGCGACGATCGACAGCTGCCATGAGATCGAGAACATCATGATGAGCACGCCGACCACCGTCAGCACCGACGTCACCACCGTGGACAGCGACTGCTGCATCGTCTGGGTGATGTTGTCGATGTCGTTGGTCACCCGCGAGATGAGCTCGCCGCGCTGCACCCTGTCGAAATACGAGAGCGGCAGGCGGTTGATCTTGGCCTCGACCGACTCGCGCAGGCGCCACATCGTGCGGACCATGATGACGTTGATCACATAGCCCTGCACCCAGTTGAGCAGCGACGACACGACGTAGATCGCGAGCACGGCGACGATCACCATCCGCAGCTGGTCGAAGTCGACCCCCGCTCCGACGACGAAGTCGCCCATGGCGCCGATCATGTTGGCGAGATCGGTCTGCCCGGCGGCGTCGAGGGCCTTGACGACCGTCGCCTGAGACGTGCCCGCCGGGAACTGCGCGGCGAGCGCATTGGACGCGAAGCCCTCGAAGATGATGTTGGTCGCCTGGCCCAGCACCTTCGGCGCGATCACCGCGAGCAGCACGCCTACGGAACCCAGGATCGAGACGAAGATGAACCCGAGGGCATGAGGCCTCAGCAGGCCGATCAGGCGCAGGAAGCTCTTGGTGAAATCGGTCGCCTTACCGGGCTTGACGCTGTCCCAGTCGCCCGAGGTCAGTCGCGCCTGCTCGGCGAGCTCGAGCTCGAGGCGCTCTTCCTCGGTGAGGATGTCGGGGGCGCTCATGCCTCCACCCCCAGCTGCGACTCGACGATCTCGCGGTAGGTGACGCTGGTCTCGAGCAGCTCCTCGTGCGTGCCGACGCCGACCATCTGCCCGTCCTCGAGCACGACGATCCGATCGGCATCCGTGATCGTCGACACCCGCTGGGCGACGACGATCTTCGTGACGTCGGGAAGCTCACGCCACAGCGCCTGCCGCAGCCTCGCATCGGTGGTCAGGTCCAGTGCCGAGAACGAGTCGTCGAAGACGAGGATGTCGGGCTGATGCACGATCGCACGCGCGATCGCGAGCCGCTGCCGCTGGCCACCCGAGACATTGGTGCCGCCCTGCGCGATGCGCGCACCCAGCTGCCCGTCCATCTCTGCCACGAAGTCGTGCCCCTGCGCGATCTCCAGGGCCCGCCACAGGTCGTCGTCGGTCGCCTCTTCGCGCCCGAAGCGCAGGTTCGATGCGACCGTTCCCGTGAACAGGAACGGACGCTGCGGCACGAGCCCGATGCCCTTCCACAGCTGGTCGAGGTCGGCATCCCGCACGTCGACTCCGCCGATGCGCACCGCGCCGCCGGTCACATCGAACAGGCGCGGGATGAGCGACACGAGGGTCGTCTTGCCCGATCCGGTCGATCCGACGATGGCCACGGTCTCGCCGCGACGGGCCGTGAAGCTGATGCCCTGCAGGACCGGGGATTCCGCACCCGGGTAGGTGAACTGCACGCTGTCGAAGCTCAGCGACCCCGGCTCGGGGAAGTCGCTCACGGCGTTCTCCGCCCGAGTGAGAGTGGACTCGCTGGCGAGCACCTCGCTCACGCGCTCGGCCGAGACGGCGGCGCGGGGGATCATGATCGTCATGAAGCTGGCCATGAGCACGCCCATCAGGATCTGACCCACGTACTGCATGAATGCGAACAGCGTCCCGATCTCGATCGTGCCGGCATTCACCTGGATGCCGCCGAACCAGATCACGCCGACGACCGTGACGTTGAGCACGAGCATCGCGAGCGGGAACAGCAGCACGAACAGCGACCCGACCTTGCGGCCGACCACCATGATGTCGGTGCTCGCGCCGCGGAAGCGCTCCTCTTCGATGTCTTCGCGTACGAACGCGCGGACGACCCGCACGCCGGTGAGCTGCTCGCGCATGATGCGGTTGACGGCGTCCAGCTTCGTCTGGAACATGCGGAAGAGCGGGACCATCCGGCTGATGACGATGCCGGCCAGCAGCAACAGGGCCGGAACCGCGACCGCGATCAGCCAGCTCAGCTCGACGTCCTGCTGGAGCGCCATGATCACGCCGCCGATGGCCAGGAGCGGCGCCGTGACGAGCATCGTCGCGCCCATCATCGCGAGCATCTGCACCTGCTGCACGTCATTGGTGTTGCGGGTGATGAGCGAACCAGACCCGAACTTCGAGACCTCGCGCTCCGAGAAGCCGCTCACCTTCCCATACACATCGCGGCGGATGTCGCGCCCCATCGCCATCGCCGCGCGGGCCGCGAAGTAGGTGGCGATGATGGAGGTCACGATCTGGGCCAGCGAGATCGCGAGCATGACCGTGCCCGTCGACCAGATATAGGCGGTGTCGCCCTTGGCGACGCCTTGGTCGATGATGTTCGCGTTGAGGCGAGGCAGGTAGAGCGACGCCATCGCCGACGCGAACTGGAAGACGAGGACGCCGAGGAGCAGCCAGCGATACGTCTTCAGATATCGGAACAGGAGTTTGCCGAGCACGGAGGTCTCCAAAAGGGTGAGGTGAGGCGACGGTGACGTCAGCGTCGTCATCCCTGGGCGCGCAAGTGCGCCCGTCGCCGACATCCAGGATCTCAGACCCCGCCGACACTCACCGACCAGGTGGGCTCACGTCCGCCGAGGGCGAACTCAACGGGAGCGTCAGGCTCGCAACTTCGCGTCCTGCTTCGGAACCACGACTTCTCGGATGATGAGGAGGATGGATGCCATCACAGGAAGGGCGACGAGGACGCCGATCACTCCCGCGAGCGTGCCGCCGACGAGCGCCCCGATCAGGACGAGGGCGGCCGGAATCGAGATCGCGCGGTTCATGACCCGAGGACTCACGACGTACGACTCGAGCTGGATGTAGATGAGGTACCCGATCGCGAAGATCAGCGCCTGGGTCGGGCTCGAGAACAGCGCGACGATCGACGCGAAGATCAGGAAGATCACCGAGCCGAACAGCGGGATAAGGGTGATGACGAACGCGATGACAGCCATCAGCGCGGGGAACGGCAGTCCGATCACCAGGTGGAGGAAGAAGACCACGCCCGCGTTGATGGCGGACAGGATCACCGACCCCAGCAGCGAGCTGCCGACCGAGGCGGTCACCCGCTCCGTCATCCGTGAGAGAGTCGGGCGGTCGTAGGCGGGCGCGAGCGAGTACAGCGCCCGCTTCATCCCGTCGAGGGACGAGAGGAAGTACAGCGTGAGGGCGGTGATGATGAAGCCCGCCGTGATGGCGCTGGCGATGCCGACCCCGAGTTTGAGGATGCCGCCGCCGATCGCGGCGATCGTCTCCGGATGCGCGAGCCCTGACGAAGCCTGTTCGAGTGCACCCGTGACCGCCAGCTGGAGGTCCGCAGGCAGCGAAAGGAACCACTCGCTGTGCAGCGTTTCGTTGATCGCCTTCGGTATCGACTCTATGAACAGGCCGATCTGCTGAACCACCGGCGGCAGGACGAAGAAGAGGAAGGCCGTGGCGATGAGGACGAACACGCCGAACACGATGGCGATCCCGGCAGCGCGCTTGAGACCTCTGCGTTCCAGCATCCGCACGATGGGGTCGAGGCCGAGCGAGATGAACAGCGCCAGGATGATGTAGATCAGGATCGAGGTGATCGAGGCGATCGCGGATCCGAGGACGATGCCCCCGAGCACGCCCAGCGTCGCGATGAATCCGACGGCGAGCGGGCGCTCGATGACGGTGAGGATTCCGCGCCGGGCCTCGCGCGAAACCGGGGGTGCCGGCTCAGGCTCCTGGGTGAGCATGTCGCTGCGCGCGGCAGCCGCCTCCGCACGTGTTGCTGGCGGAGTCGGCTCCGGATGCCCCGGCACGACCTCGTCGGACGAGTTGCTCATGCGCCGCACTGTAGACCCGTGAGACGGGCGGCGGGTCATCCCACGCGGGCGATATCGCCGACTTCAAGGAGGCCCAGCTCGCGGGCGCGAGCGATCGCGGCATCCCGCCCGCCCGCGTCGAGCTTGCGGTAGATGTGCGCCATGTGCGTCTTGACGGTGTTGACCGACACGAAGCATCGCGCCGCGAGCTCCGCATTCGTGAGCCTGCTGGGAAGGTAGGCGAGCAGCTCGAGCTCACGGGCGGTGAGTGGCTCGGTGAGCTGTCCGGCTTGGCGGTGCGTGCTCGGCGTGAAGCGGCCGAGGATCACTCGGCGGAAGCCTGTGGGCTGACCGGGCATCGCCAGGAGCAGTCCCTCGATGTACGCGCCGGCTCGCAGGAACGGGTGGATCAGCTCCTCGCCCTCGGCCGCCGCGAGCGCAGCCGACAGCAGTCGGCGGGACTCCGACGGACGCCCCTCGAGATCGCTGAGCCACGACAGGAGGATGTCGCGCTCGACGGTGTGCGCCGGGCTCGTGATCTCCTGTCCCGGCATGGCCTGCAGCCTGGCCCGCGCTGCGCTTGCATCACCCGCGGCCAGCACCCCGGCGACGTCTTCGAACGAGAGGCCGGACCAGTCGGTCTCGGGACTCGGCGGCGTGGACCCGCCGCTCTCTCGTATCCTCCGATGGTCGATCGCGCGCAGGGCGGTGCGGACGATCGGCGGGGCTGCCCCGGCGGGCGGCATCGCCGCGGCATCCGTCCCGTCAGGGTCCACCAGGCGGGACAGGGCGTGGGCGATCCACAGGAGCTGGACCCGGCCGTTCGAGGCGGCGCGCAGATGCCCTTCGTGCAGCGCGAAGGCGCCGGCCTCGGGTTCGCCGCGCTGGATCGCGATGAGCGCCTTGGCGAGGTAGGCGTCTGCCGGGGACGGATGCCCGAGCAGAGCGAGCTCCGTGGCGAGCGCGAGTGCTTCGTCGGCCAGCTCGGCGGCCCGCGTGAGCCGGCCCTGCCACGCGTGCACCAGTGCGAGACTGCCCAGAATGTGGACGCGGAACGGCCCGTACGTACCGCCCGAGGATTCCAGCGCCCGTTCGAGCCATTCGCGCGCCGCCGTCACGTCTCCGAGATAGAAGTGCGCGCGGCCCACCGACGCGAGTCCGAGCGAGGTCACCAGCCCCCGGTCCGTCATGTGGATGACGTCGGGCATCGACGCGTCACCGGCCTCTTCGAGCAGCTCCAGTGCTCGGCGTCCCGCATCGAGGTAGACCTCGGGGTGCGGGCGGAACTGCACGGCCGCCGCAAGGTAGGCGAGCACGACGAGCCGATGTCCGACGGGCAGCCCGCGGTCTGCAAGCATCCCGCGGAAGACCTCCTCGGCGGTCGCGGCATGACCTGACATCCCCTCGAGGATGCCGTACAGCAGCTCGGCGTCGATCCGCGCGGAGCGGTCCCGCGGCGGCACCAGCGAGAGCCAGCGTGCGACCGTCGCCGTCTCGCCCCGCTCGTAGACATCGCGGCCGCGAAGGAGGATCAGGTCGAGGGCCCGATCCCAGCGCCGCGCTGCGAGCAGGCATTCGATCGCCGCAGCGGCGTCACCGCGGGCCGAGTGCCATCCGGCGGCGGCGGTGAGCAGCTCGGGCTCCGCCTCGGAGTCGGACGCGCGCAGGCGGTAGCGCAGCAGATCCCGGAACAGATGATGGAAGCGGTAGTGATCGGGCCTGCCGGCGACGGCGACCACGAACATCGACTCGTTCTCGAGGTCGCGCAGGAACGACGCCCCCTCGTCGATCCCGCCGACGACCTCGACCAGACCGGGGCTGATCTCGTCGAGGACCGACAGCTGGAGCAGGGCGCGGCGGCGGCGGGCCGACTGCGCGTCCAGCACCTCCTCGCTGAGGTAGTCGATCGCGAGCCGATCGCTCTCGGCCAGCGCATCGACGAGTTCGTCCGGATCGGAGCGGAATCGCAGGCTGAGCGCCGTCAGCTGGATGCCGGCTGCCCATCCTTCGGTCCGTTCGACGATCGTGGCCACCGTGGCAGGGTCGACCGGCCGTCGCAGAATCCGCTCGAGCACCCTGCCGCCGGTGTCGCGGTCGAACGCGAGCTCCGCCTGTCGCAGCTCCACCAGCCCGTGCTGCAGGCGGTGGCGGCTCCAGCCGAGCTGGAGGTCGACGCGCGAAGAGAACACGAAGTGGGTGTTCGGCGGAAGCAGGTCGGCCAGGCGCCACAGGTCGGTCACGATCTCCCGGTTCGACACGCGGTGCAGATCGTCGAAGATCATCACGATCTTGTGCGGCACCTCGGCCAGTGTCACAGCGATCAGCTCGAGCAGTGCGTCGCCGAGCCCCTCGCCGACCGTCGAGAGCGGGCCGTCGAGGCCGGCCAGCGCCGGGTCGAGCGAGGCGAGCTCGGCCACCAGGCGCCGCACGAAATGCACGGCGTCGTCATCGGCGGAGCTCATGTCCAGCCACCCGACGCGACCCTCGCCCACCGTGGCGGCCCACTGCGTGAGGAGGACGGTCTTGCCTGAGCCGGCGGGCGCCACGATGAGGGTCAGCGGCGCATCCATCCCGACGTCGAGACGGCTCAGGAGTTCGGGCCGGTCCACGGCGTGGGGAGGAACGATCCGGTCAACCGGCATCCGTCACCGCCTTCTGCGTGCGAGTTCGCGTGGGCAGGAGAATCATCCCACAGGGATGACGGCAGCCGGGTGAGGATGTCGCACGATACCGCTATCCGCGGGTTACGACCGCGGGGCGAGGAGGTCGTGCATGCACGCTCACGTCATGGAGGTCGTCGTGCGAGGCAGGCTCGGAGCGGATCTCGTCGCCGCGCTGGACGGCTTCGACGTCGAGCCCGGCGAGGGCGGACTGACACGGATCATCGGGCCCGTTCCGGATCAGTCGATGCTGTTCGGCCTGCTCGACATGTTCGACGGGCTGCACATCGAAGTCGTGTCGGTGAACCCGGTCGACCCCGGAGAGGCCTAAATTCTCACCCGTGGCGGGTGACGCAACGCCAGCGGACGCATCGTTAGCGTCAAAGAGAAGCGGTGGGCTACCCGGCTCGCCCCGAACGAATGGAACGACATGATCTTCTCTGACAACAGCAGCTTGTGGTCTCTGCTTGTCTGGTTCTTCTGGGTCTTCGTCTTCTTCGCCTACCTGATGGTCCTCTTCTCGATCCTGAGCGACCTCTTCCGGGACTCCGAGCTGAGCGGGTGGTGGAAGGCCGTCTGGATCGTCTTCCTGATCTTCGTGCCATTCATCACCGCGTTGGTGTACCTCATCGCTCGCGGCAACGGCATGACCAAGCGCGGCATGGCGCAGGCCGCCGAGATGCGCAAGGCGCAGGACGACTACATCCGTCAGACCGCGGGCACGGCAGCGGGAGGGAGCAGCGTGGACGACATCGCCAAGGCGAAGTCCCTCCTCGACTCCGGCGCCATCACGCAGGCGGAGTTCGACGCCATCAAGGCGAAGGCGCTGGCCGGCTGAGCGCTGCAGAAGCGTCCAGAGCGGCAGGCGTTGTTCATCCGAACAGGCCTGCCGCTCTTGCGTGTTCAGCCGTAGTCTCAAATCACCCGAGTGGGATGACGACCGCCGGTCGGCACGACACGAGGCTTGGGTTCACAACCCATCCGCCGAGCGGCTCTTCGACCGCCTACGGCAGTTGAATTCGGAGGTATCCATGACAACGTTCGACTACGGCCCGATCGAGTTCTACGCCATCGGCTTCGAGGGCGAGAGACCAGGGCCGGGGGTCCTCCAGGCGATCGACGACCTCGTCACGTCGGGCACGGTGAATCTCCTCGACCTGGTGTTCGCCACGAAGTCCGAGGACGGCGAACTGACCGTGCTGGAGCTCTCCGACACGATGGACGATGCCGGCGTCCCCGCCCTGGACCTCGCCGGTCTCGCGAGCGAGGAGGACATCAGCGACCTCACCGAGGGCATCGAACCAGGGACGTCGGCGGCGATCCTCGTCGTCGAGCTGCTCTGGGCGAAGGCCTTCGCGGGCGCTCTCTACGATGCCGGCGGCATGGTCGTCGCCCGGCAGGGAATCCCCGCACCCTTGGTGAATGCATATCTGTCCGAGCACATGGGCTGAAGGAGAAGATCATGATGAGAAGGAGAGGCCGTCCCGGTCTCGTAGGAATGGCCGCTCGCACCGCCGTCGTCGCGGGGACCGCAACCGCGGTGTCCGGCGCCGTCGCCGGCCACCAGCAGGACAAGGCGAATCAGGCCTACGAAGCGCAGGCCTACGAGGCCCAGCAGCAGCAGGCCGCCATGGACGCAGCAGCGGCGCAGGCCGTGGCGAACGCCCAGGCGGCTGCACCGCCGCCGCCTGCAGCTCCGGCCGGGGGCGGCTCCGACCTGATGGCGCAGCTGAACCAGCTGGGCACCCTGCACGCACAGGGCATCCTTTCCGATGAGGAGTTCGCAGCGGCCAAGGCCAAGCTGCTGAGCTGAGCGCGATCGCAGCGGGGGTCCGAGCCGGTCACCCGGCCGGACCCCCCGTCTGCATCGGTCAGTGGACGCCGGATTTGAGCAGGATCATCAGGATGCCGAACCCGGCCGTCGCCATCGAACCCAGTACGCGGATGTACCAGCGTGCCTTGCGACGCGCGAACGCGATGTAGCCGAGCACGGCCAGCACGGCCACGCACGTCCAGAGGGCGATCCAGGCCGCGGCGTCGTCGGGCACGATGTGCGCGACCCCCAGCAGCAGGATGCTCGAGGGGATCAGAGCCGAGACGAGAAGCCCCCACGATCGGCGCAGCGAAAGTCGAAGCGATTCTCGGATGCCGATGATCCGGCCGTCCTCGAACCCGTGATGTGCGACGGTGCCCGCGTACACATGCGCAGCCCAGAACACGATCACCGTGCCGACCACCTGCAGGAAGACCTGCCAGGCCGTCGCTTCGTGTGAGCCCGCAGCGACGATCATGCCCGCGACGAGGATGACGCCGTAGACGCCCTCGTCGGTTGCGAAATGCCGCCGCACCAGATGCAGGCCGCCGACCCGTCGACCCTGCCGGCCGCTGTGACCGTCGGTCATCGGCGCTCCCTCTGGGCTCGGACGGCTGACAGGCCGAGCATATCGCCCCGGATGCGCGCTGCTGTCTGGCCATCGCGAGGCGCATCTGCTCCTGCGGGTCCAGGATTCGAGCAGCCGTTGAGCTTCAAGGGGTGATCACTGCTCCGGCGGGGGACCTCCGCTGAGCCGGTTCGTGATCCGCGTGAGGTCCTTCGACATGGCGCGGATCTGGCCGCGCGTCGCCGGCTCGTCGTCGTCGCTGGACCGGGCCGCCGCTCTCTCGAGCACCCACGACGCGAACGTCGCGGTCACGACGCCGACGACCGCAACGCCTCCGGCCATGAGGCCCACCGCGACGGTCCGACCCGCCGCGGTGACGGGATAGTAGTCGCCGTACCCCACCGTCGTGATCGTGACGAACGCCCACCACACGGCATCCCCGAACGTCTCGATGTTCGCGCCCGGCTTGCCGCGTTCCGCGTCGAGCACCGCGAGGGCAGCGACCCAGATGAGGATGAGGGCGGCTCCCGCGCCATACACCGAGATGCGGCTGCGCAGCGCGGTCCCCTGCGACGTGCGCTTCGACGCCACCCGCGTGAACGCCTGAAGCAGCCGCAGCGGCTTGAGCGGCGGGATGATGACGACGAGGAGGTCGAAGATGTGGTGCCGGAACCAAGGGCCCCGGGGTGACGACAGCCACAGGCGCACCAGATAGTCGACGATGAAGACGAACCACGTCGCATAGACGAAGCTCCGAGCGATGGTCTCCGCGGTGCCCGAGAGCTCGAAGATGACCTGCAACGAGTACGCGATGATGAACAGCACCGACGCGATGAGCAGCGGCCAATAGGTGATCTGGAACCACCGCTCCTCGGTCATGGCACCGCTCCGCTCTGGCGTGCGACGGCCGTGTCGCCCGAAAGCCATCGCAGCCATCGCTTGCCGGGGTCACCTTCGAGCACGAGGGCCCTCGCGAGGAGCGTCAGCGGGATCGAGAGGATGGCGCCCAACGGTCCGATGATGAAGGTCCAGAAGATCACCGAGAAGAAGCTCAGCGTCAGGCTCAGGTTGACCGCGTCGCTCACGAACTTCGGCTGCACGAGCACCTGCAGGGTGACGTTGACGACGCAGTAGATCGCGATGACAGCAAGCATCAGCGGCCATCCGCCGACGACGAGCGCGAGCAGCGCGGGCGGTACGAGCCCGATCACGAAGCCGATGTTCGGGATGAAGTTCGTCACGAACGCGAGGATCGCCCAGACCGCCGGCGCCGGGATCCCCAACGCCCACAGCGCGAGTCCGTCGATGATCGCGACGACTGCGCCGAAGCTCGCATTCACGACGTAGTAGCGACGCACACCCGAGTTGAACGCCACGAACCGGTGCACGAGCGGCCTCACCTCCGCCCCGAACGCATGCTCGGCCCGGGTGTAGCGCGCTCCGTCCGCGGCCATGAAGATGACGTACGCCAGCACGAAGAAGAACGCCGTGAGCACGCTCAGCACGGTGCCTCCGAGTGAGGCGGCGAAGGCGAGGATGTTCGCGGGATCGAGAACGGATGCCGCGGCATCCGCCCCCTGCTGATCGAGCCCCAGCGACCCGAGCCAGGCGATGACCGACTTCGCGGTCGCCTGCAGCTGGTCGCTGAAGTCGCCCACGAGCCGCGCGAACTGGACGCCCGCGAAGGTGAGCAGGAGCGCCAGGAAGGCGAGGATGAGATACGCCACGACGATCACGGCGGTCGTCGCCGCCCAGCGCGGCCAGCCGGCCCGCTCGAGCGGGTGCCGGACCGGGTGGCAGATGATCACCATCACCGCGCCGAGCACGAGAGGCCCGACGAGACCGCGCGCGAACGCCAGCCCCGCCAGCGCGATCACCGCGGCGGCGAGCCCGATGAGCACCCGCAGCGTGGGTGACAGCGCGGCGGGCGCCGGCGCGGCCGGCGGGCGGGTGGGGCTCACGCCGCCAGGTTATCCGCGGCGTCGCCGTCGCCCGCGAGGGCGCGCCCGCAACGGATCACGGGCGCGGGGGGACCTGCCGGCCGGAGTCCTGCTGCAGCGCGGCGGCGTTGCGGATGAAGAGGATGATCCATCCGAACACGAGCAGCCCGGCGACGAGTTCGACCGCGGTGAGCGTGTAGTGCCCCACGAAGATGAGCGCGGCGCGGGCGAGCGTCGTGACGAGGATGCCGGCGATGATCAACCGCCGCCGTGTTCGGCGAGCCACTCATCCGCGGTGTGCTGGGGCACCTTCAGCAGCCATGCGTCGGTGATGACCTCGCGCAGCTGGTCGAGGTCGATCTCGTCCAGCCGCACCAGCGCAGCCGGGTAGCCGTCGAAGTGCGGGATGGTGAAGAAGATGTCCGGGAAGGATCCCAGGAGTGCCTCCTTGCCCTCGAGGCCCTCGGTGGCGACGGCCACGGTCACTCCCGGCGGCCACTCCCGCCCGAGCGCGGCGAGTTTCGTGAGGTCGGCCTTGCTCGGCCCTCGCTCCCACACGAAGACGCCGCTTCCGGCGCGCCACTTCGCAGAGCGGCGGTGCCCGTCGACGACCTCCTCGACGCCGGGGAACTCCAGAGCGATCGCGCGCACATCGTCGAGTGTCAGGGTCACGCGTCAATGTTCTACCGGCGGTCCGACATCCGCCACCGTTCTGGCGGATCAGGCGCCGACCACCGACTCCGCGTTGCCGGAGGGCTCGGGATCGGGGAGGCGCCGCATGCGCAGGCCGTTGCCGATGCCGGCGAGGCCCGCGAGGATCGGGATGAGCAGGGCCACCTGCAGCGCGATCGGGCGGGCACGCTCGTTGATGGCGATGACCTCGTCCTGCACGTCCTGCGGCTCGCCGGCGAGCATTTCGTTCAGCTGCGTGGTCGAGATCAGCTGCGCATTCTCCTCGAGCACCGCGGAGATATGGGCCTTGTCATCCGCCGGCAGCACGGTGCTCGCATCCACCTGGGCGGTGAAGGTGAATGCCAGCGTCGCGAGCATGATCGCGCCGGCGAAGGCAAGGCCGAACGACAGGCCGAACGAGCCCGCCGCGGAGTTCACGCCGGCGGCCTCGCTCACCCGCTCGTTCGAGATCGGCGACAGCGTGTAGTTGTTCAGCTGCGAGACGAGCAGCCCGAGACCGGCACCCGCGATGATGAGCGGGATCGTCAGCCACCAGCCCGAGGTGGCCAGCGGCACGAGCGGAACCAGGATGCCGAGACCCACGACCAGCAGGATGAATCCGAGCAGGATGATGTTCGCGGGGCGGCCCTTGGCCCTCCGCCCGGCGAGGAGCGCGACCACGAACATGCTCAGCGACAGCGGCGCGATCGACAGTCCGGCGAGCAGGGCGTTGTACTCGAGCACCATCTGCAGGTACAGCGGCAGCACGATCATGGTGCCGCCGAGGGCGATCTGCTGCAGCAGCTGTCCGCTGATGCCCGACTGGAAGACCTTCGAGCGGAACAGGGCGGGATCGATGAGCGTCGCCTTGCCTCGCCGCTTGCGACTGACCAGCCACCAGGCGAAGCCGAGCATCGCCACGATGCCGAGGCCGATCAGCAGTGCCACGTACTCGCCGCCCTCCTGCCAGACGAGGATGCCGAGCACGATGCCGCCCATGCCGATGACCGAGAGCACGGCGCCGCCCCAGTCGACGACGCGGGATCCGGTGTACTTCGCATCCTTGACGAGCCCGATCCCGGAGAGGACCACCGCGATCACCACGGCCTCGAGCGCGAAGCCCACTCGCCACGACAGGAACGTCGTGATGAAGCCGCCCAGGAGGGGGCCGACCGCCGCCGCGATCGCAGCCGACGCGCCGACGAGCGCGTACACGCGCCGCTGGTGGGCGCCCTCGAAGTTGCCGTGGATGAGGGACTGCATCGCCGGCAGCAGCAGCGAGGCTCCGATGCCGCCGATGATGGCCCAGAAGATGATGACGGCGGTGAGGTTCTGGGCGAACACCATCGCGATCGCACCCACTGCGTACCCCAGCAGGCCGAGGATGTAGGCGCGCTTGCGTCCGATGAGGTCGCCGGTCTTGCCGCCGATGAGGATGAACGCCGCCGAGACCAGAGCCTCGAGCGCGATCGCGCCCTGCACGCCGCTGGCGGTCGTGCCGAGGTCTGTGACGACGGCCGAGATCGACACGTTCATGAGAGACGTGTCGACCACGAGCACGAACATCGCCATGGCGAGCAGGATGGCGAGTCGCCCGTTGAACGCGACGACCTCGGGCTTGCCTTCCGTCATGCGCTCACTGAACCACACGCCGGGCCGCAGTGGTGCGAGCCGGCGCGGATTTCTTCGCGATCAGGTCGCGTTCGGGTCGGCTTCGTCCTCGGATGCCGGGTCCCCGGCGCTCGCGTCGGCACCCTGCAACGGGCGTCGCGGGTTCCACACGACCACCTCGGTCGCCCGGCGCAGCCGCGTGCCGTGGCGCAGCGTCACGACGGCACCGGTCGCGCCCGCGGCGAAGACCCGCGCGCCGGGTCGGCGCTCCATCTCGGAGCGCATCTGCTCCTCGAGGTCGCGCACACGCAGATGCAGCTCTCTGACGCGCTCTTCGAGGTCGAGGATGCGCGCGATCGCGGGAAGCCCGATGCCCTCTCCCGACATCCGCGCGACCTGGCGGAGCTGCTCGACATGATGGAGGGAATAGCGCCGCGAACCGCCCTGGGTGCGGGCGGGGACGACCAGGCCGAGGCGGTCGTACTGGCGCAGCGTCTGCGGGTGCATGCCCGACAGCTCGGCGGCCACGGCGATGGCGAAGATCGGGGCATCCGCGTCGATCTCGCGCTGCTCACCCATCCGTCACTCTCCTTCCGGTTGCACCAGTCCCGGCCGTTGAGCGACGCTTCGAGTCGCATGCGCTCGCTCAGTGCGGGTGTGCGCGAGACGAAACGCATCGAGCGATCCAGTGCGTTTCGTCTCGTCGCTTCGCTCCTCGCTCAACGACCGGATGGGGAACTTCATGATCTAGCCCCGAGCCTTGGCCATCAGGTCGGCACGCGGGTTCTCTTTGGGCTCGAGGCTGTGGTATCGCTCGAGTGCCTCGCGTGCCGCGTCGTCCAGATGCGACGGCACCGCCACCTGGACTTCGGCGAGGAGATCGCCCGTGCCCTTCTCGGTCTGGACTCCGCGTCCCTTCACCCGCAGGACGCGTCCCGACGGCGTGCCGGGGGCGACGCGCAGCTTGACGGGGTCGCCGCCGAGCGTGGGCACCTCGATCGTGGCGCCGAGCGCGGCCTCGGTGAACGTCACCGGAACGGTGACGCGCAGATTGAGGCCGTCGCGGGTGAAGACCGGATGCGGCCGCACGGTGACCTGCACCACGATGTCTCCGTTCTCTCCGCCGTCCGGCGAAGGGCGACCACGGCCTCGCAGCCGGATCTTCTGGCTGTCGGACACGCCCGCCGGGATCTTCACCTTGAACGGCTTGCCATCCTCGCCCTGAAGCGTGATGGTCTCGCCCTTGGTGGCGGTGATGAAGTCGATCGTGGTGCGTGCCGTCATGTCCGCGCCTCGCGTCGGACCGCCGAAGCCGCGGAATCCGCCGCTCGGCTGCCCGAATCGACCCGACCCGAATCTGCCGCCCTGCTGCTCGTTGAACATCGCGAAGATGTCGTCGAAGTCCTCGGTGGTCTGTGCGCGACCACCGCGGCCCTGCGCGAACATCGAGAAGACGTCCTCGAATCCGCCGGTGCCCTGCCCGCCTGCGGTGAAGCGAGCTCCTGAACCCATGGCCCGGATGCCGTCGTACTCCTTGCGCTGCTCGGGATCGGAGAGCACCGAGTAGGCCTCGCTGATCTCCTTGAACTTCGCCTCCGCGGCGGCGTCACCCTGGTTGGAGTCCGGGTGGTACGTGCGGGCGAGCTTGCGATAGGTCTTCTTGAGCTCGGCTTCGCTGACGTCCTTCGAGACCCCGAGCACCTTGTAGAAGTCCTTGTCGAACCAGTCTTGGCTGGCCATGGATTTCCTCTCGGCGCTACTCGGCCGGCACCGCGACGACGACCTTCGCAGGACGCAGTTCGACGGAGCCCAGCCGGTAGCCGGTCTCGACGACTTCGAGGATCGTCGGCTCGCTCACGCCGGGGGTCGGCGCCTGGTAGATGGCCTCGTGCTGCTGCGGGTCGAAGATCTCGCCCGCCGCGCCGTAGGTCGACAGTCCCATGCGCTCGGCCACGCCGCGCAGCTTGTCGGCGATCGCCGAGAACGGGGTCCCCTCTTCGAGGTCGCCGTGCTTCTCGGCCCGGTCGAGATCGTCGAGCACCGGCAGCAGGCCCTTCGCGACCGTGCCCCTGGCGCGCTCCAGCTCGATCTCGCGCTGCTCCTCGGTGCGGCGCCGATAGTTCGCATACTCGGCCTGCAGGCGCTTGAGGTCGTTCAGCAGCTGGGACTCGAGGTCGGCGAGGACGGCGTCCTCGGCCGCGGCATCCGCGTTCTGGGCGGCGCCGAGGATGTCCTCGACCGTGAGGGCGTCCTCGCCGTCGAGGTCGGAGGCGTCAGGCGTCTGCGCCGGCGCCTCCGATCCCTCGTCGGCGGGCTGGTCGCCGGCCCCGTCAGGGACCGGCGACTCCCCCGGGTCTTCGGAGTTCTTCTTCGCCATGGCTACTTGCTCTCGTCTTCCTCGTCGACGACCTCGGCGTCGACGACATCCTCATCGGAGCCGGTCGAACCGCCGTCCGCGCCATCGGCGCCTTCCGAAGGACCGTCCGCCGGACCAGGCTGCGACTGCGACGCCTGGCTCGAGGCGTAGATCGCCTCGCCCAGCTTGCCCTGGCTCTGGTTGAGCTTGTCGAAGGCGGTCTTGACCGCGTCGTCGTCGTCGCCCGCGAGCGCCGACTTGAGAGCGTCGACATCCGCCTGCACCGACTCCTTGACATCGGCCGGCAGTTTGTCGTCGTTGTCCTTGATCAGCTTGTCGATCGAGTAGGCGAGGGTCTCGGCCTGGTTGCGGGTCTCGGCGGACTCGCGGCGCTTCTTGTCTTCGGCGGCGTGCTCCTCGGCCTCGCGCACCATGCGCTCGATGTCGTCCTTCGGCAGCGACGAGCCGCCGGTGATGGTCATCGACTGCTCCTTGCCGGTGCCCTTGTCCTTGGCCGACACGTGCACGATCCCGTTCGCGTCGATGTCGAACGTGACCTCGATCTGCGGGATGCCGCGCGGAGCCGGCGCGATGCCGGTCAGCTCGAAGGTGCCCAGCGGCTTGTTGTCGCGCGTGAAGTCGCGCTCGCCCTGGAAGACCTGGATGGCGACCGACGGCTGGTTGTCGTCGGCGGTCGTGAACGTCTCGCTGCGCTTGGTCGGGATCGCCGTGTTGCGCTCGATGAGCTTCGTCATGATGCCGCCCTTGGTCTCGATGCCGAGGCTCAGCGGGGTGACGTCGATCAGCAGCACATCCTTGCGCTCGCCCTTAAGGACGCCGGCCTGCAGGGCGGCGCCGACGGCGACGACCTCATCCGGGTTCACGCCCTTGTTGGGCTCCTTGCCGGCTTCCTTCATGACGAGGTCGCTCACCGCGGGCATGCGCGTCGAGCCGCCGACGAGCACGACGTGGTCGATGTCGCTGACCTTGATGCCGGCCTCGCGGATGACGTCCTCGAAGGGCTTCTTGGTGCGGTCGAGGAGATCCTTGGTGAGGTCCTCGAACTTGGCGCGCGTGATGGTCTCGGACAGTGACACCGGGCCGGATTCCGTCAGCGACAGGTAGGGCAGGTTGACGCTCGTCGAGGTCGAGCTCGAGAGCTCCTTCTTCGCCTGCTCGGCGGCCTCCTTGAGGCGCTGCAGCGCGATCTTGTCGCCCGACACGTCGACGCCGGTGGTGTCCTTGAACTGCTTGATGAAGTAGTCGACGAGGCGCTGGTCCCAGTCGTCGCCGCCGAGGCGGTTGTCGCCCGCGGTCGAGCGCACCTGGATGGTCGAGAAGTCGTCGTCCTTGCCCACCTCGAGGAGGGAGACGTCGAACGTGCCGCCACCGAGGTCGAAGACGAGGATGAGCTCGTCCTCCTTGCCCTTGTCGAGGCCGTAGGCCAGCGCGGCGGCGGTCGGCTCGTTGATGATGCGCAGGACGTTCAGCCCCGCGATCTCGCCGGCCTCCTTGGTGGCCTGGCGCTCGGCGTCGTTGAAGTACGCGGGGACGGTGACGACGGCATCCGTCACCGTGTCGCCGAGGTACTGCTCGGCGTCGCGCTTGAGCTTCTGCAGGATGCGCGCCGAGATCTCCTGCGGCGTCCACTTCTTGCCGTCGACGTTGAAGCTCCAGTCGGTGCCCACGTGGCGCTTGACGCTCGAGACGGTGCGATCGACGTTGGTGACGGCCTGGCGCTTGGCGGTCTCGCCGACGAGCACCTCGCCGTCCTTGGTGAACGCGACCACCGACGGGGTGGTGCGGAAGCCTTCGGCGTTCGCGATGACCTTGGGCTCGCCGCCCTCGAGGACGCTCACGACGGAGTTCGTGGTTCCGAGGTCGATTCCAACAGCACGTGCCATGTGATCTCTCCTTGTCATGCGCTGCGACGGATGCCGCAGCGCGGGGGTTTGTGGGAAGTTCGGGGATCCCGGGTTGAGTCGGGATGGCTCAAGGCTACCGATCGGCCTCGTACGTGTCAAATGAACTTGAGTCGAATCGACTCAAGTTCATGTCGATACGTCGTTGGACGGAGTACGCGAGGATCTGCAGCCCCACCACCGCCAAGCCGACGAGGAGCATGATGGGCCCATGCCACTGCCCTGGGACTTCCGCCCGATCGAGGGCGGACGCGTGCGACTGGATGCGATGCGCAGCGACGACTTCGACGCGCTGTACGCGCTCCACTCCGATCCCGAGGTCTGCCGATACCTGCTGTTCGAGCCGCGGTCGGCCGAGCAGGTCGCAGCGGTCCTCGAGCGCGACGCTCCCAAGACGCGGCTCGAGAAGGTCGACGACTACATCCAGCCCGCCATCCGCCTGCGCGATGGTGACGGCGGGCTCGTCGGCACCATGTATCTGCACCTCACGTCCGTGGACGACCGGACCGCGGAGATCGGCTGGCTGGTGGGGCCGAGTTTCCAGGGCCGAGGATACGCGCGGGAGTGCGCCGAGCTGCTGCTCGAGCTGTCGTTCGGCGAGCTGGGGCTGCACCGCGTGCACGCCGAGCTCGACCCGAGGAACGCGGCATCCGTCGCCGTCTGCGTGCGCCTCGGCATGCGTCACGAGGCGACCTTCGTCGAGCACATGTGGCTCAAGGGCGAGTGGACCGACACCGGCATCTACGCGATCCTCGAACGGGAATGGGCAGACCGGCAGCGTTGAGTACGGTGACGTGCCAGGGCACCCCGTGCGTCTCAGCCGGCGGCGCTGATCGCGGGATAACCTGAGCACGCGCCGCAACGTCGCGGCGCGGCATCCGTCGCCGACCGTGCACCGCATGCCACCGGACGTTCACCGAAAGGGCCTACCTTGGCCGACATGGATCCTGGCGACCCGCGCATCCCCGCAGAGGCCGTCGCTGCGGCAGCCGGCGTATCGCCCGAACGCACGAGCCGCGGCAGGGTGCTGGCATGGGGCCTGTGGGACTGGGGCTCCGCCGCGTTCAACGCCGTCGCTACGACGTTCGTGTTCACGGTCTACCTCACCGGCAAGGCGTTCGGCGATGAGACGACGACCTCGACGGCGCTGTCGTGGGCGCTAGCCGCTGCCGGCATCGTCGTGCTGCTGACAGCGCCGATCATCGGGCAGCGGACGGATGTCTCCGCTCGACGCAAGCTCTGGCTCGCGATCAACACGGGAATCGTGGTGCTCTGCCTCGCCCTGATGTCTCTCGTCCGCCAGGATGCGGCCTACCTCTGGTTCGGCCTCGGCCTGCTTGCCGTCGGCACGATCTTCTACGAGCTGGCGGCGGTCAACTACAACGCCATGCTCACCCAGGTCTCGACGCCGCGCTCGGTCGGCAAGGTCTCGGGCTTCGGCTGGGGCATGGGCTACATCGGCGGCATCGTCCTGCTGCTCATCGTGTACTTCGGCTTCATCCACCCCGACGTCGGCCTTTTCGGCGTGACGGGCGCAGACGGGATGTCGGTCCGCGTGTCGATGCTCATCGCCGCGCTGTGGTTCGCGATCTCGGCGATCCCGGTGCTCTTCGCCGTCCCCGAGAACAAGCCGATCGGCGGCGGACGCGACAAGGTCGGCTTCTTCGCCTCGTACCGGCTGCTCGCCCGGGACATCGCGCGACTGTGGCGCGAGAGCCGGCACACCGTCTACTTCCTCCTCTCGAGCGCCATCTTCCGCGACGGGCTCACCGGCGTCTTCACCTTCGGCGGCGTGCTCGCGGCCGGGACGTTCGGCTTCAGCGCGGGCGAGGTCATCGTCTTCGCGATCGCGGCCAACATCGTCGCCGGCATCGCGACCATCTCCAGCGGCGCCCTCGACGACCGATTCGGGGCGAAGCCGCTGATCGTCGTCTCTCTCGTGGGACTGATCATCAGCGGGCTGTGCGTCTTCTTCTTCCACGCCGGCGGCCAGACCGTGTTCTGGATCTTCGGGCTGATCCTGTGCCTCTTCGTCGGTCCGGCTCAGTCCGCGTCGCGCACCTTCCTCGCGCGGCTCATCCCGCCGGGGCGTGAGGGCGAGGTCTTCGGCCTCTATGCCACGACGGGCCGCGCCGCGGTGTTCATCGCCCCGCTGTTCTTCGGCATCTTCGTCGCGATCGGCGGCGCGCAGTACTGGGGGATCCTCGGGATCGTCCTGGTGCTGCTGGTCGGCCTGCTGCTCCTCCTGCCGGTGAAGGCCTCGCAGCCTCAGCTCCGCTGAGTGTCCGGCCGGGATCAGGCTGTTGTTTCGGGGCCGGAGCGGCCTCCAGAGTTCTTCAGGGGTCACCCATCGGCATCCGCTAGCCTCGCTCGGGGGGTCACTATTGACCGCTGCAAGTGAAAGGCCCGTGTCAACCCGTGACCATGCCCCTCGTCGAGCGCCGACGCGCCGCGAGACATCGACGTGCGCTCGGCTACTGGGGCGTGATGCTGTCCCTCTACCTCTCGCTGTGGCTGGGCACGATGCTCGTGCCGCCCCGGTGGCTGCACATGTCGATGCTGTTCGCGCACCTCGCCTCGATCATCGTCGGCCTCGGCGCCGCGGTCTTCCTCGAGTTCAACGGGCTGCTCTGGATGATCGGGCGGCGGACGCTCGCCGACCTGCGTCACACCGAGCGTTCGGTGTCGGCATTGGCGTGGATCGGCATCCTGGGCCTGTTCGCCAGCGGGGCGTTCCTGCAGCCGAACCTGCAGGCCCCGCTGACCGAGATCAAGATGCTGGCCGTGCTGGTGGTTGCGATGAACGGCGTCGCCATGACCCGGCTGACGGCTGATCTCGCCCGGCTGCCATCGCAGATGCCGTTCCGGTCGGTGCCGCCTCGTGTGCGGCTGTGGTGCGTCTGGAGCGCCCTCGTCTCGCAGGCGGGGTGGTGGACCGCGGTGGTCATCGGGATGCTGAACACCGCGTCGCACTGAAGAACCCTTTGGCGGTCGCTCAGGATCGCGGGTTAGGCTGTGCAGACCACGGATCGCCCGATCCGTGCTGTATTCTCGCGGGTTCTGCGCCCGCTTCAGGTCTCCCCCCACCTGAGGAACTTCGCCATGCCTGAGCCCGTGCTCGCCATCCACGCCGCGCCCCGCGCCGTCGTCCGTCCCCTCCTTCCGGGAGTCCGCCGATGAGCGCCCCGCAGCCCTCCGCCATCGAGGAGCGCCGACGGGCTCGTCGCGCGCGCCAGCGCCGCCTCGTCATCTGGCTGAGCATCGCCTGCATCGTGACCCTGGTCGCGGCGATCGGCACGGTCGGCTCGCTCGTCTTCTCGGCTCTGGCGAGCAGCGGGTCGGCCTCCGCGGATTCCGGACCCACGCCGACGCGCACGCCCGAGTCACTCGTCTTCCCCGACGACGAGCCCGCGACGGCAGGCGGCGCCGAGCCGTGCACCGCCGTGACGGTGATGTCCTCGTTGGAGAACGCGGAGATGGTCTCCAACCTCGCGAAAGGCTACAACGCGAAGCCGCGGAACATCGACGGCACCTGCGTCGTCGTCACGCCGGAGCGCGACAAGTCCGGCGTCGTGGCCGAGGCCGCCGTCGCCGGCTTCGCCGGGGTCCCGGCCGACAAGCGGCCGACCGTCTGGATGCCCGACTCGCACACCTGGCTCTCGCTGGCGCGGGCGGGGGGCGCGGCATCCGTCCCCGCCGGAGGCGACAGTGTGGCGACCTCGAACGTCGTGCTCGCCATGCCGGCGCCCCTCGCCGAGTCCATCGGGTGGGATGCCGAGCCGCCGACGTGGACGGACGTCTTCGACGCCGCGGCCGACGCCAACCTCTGGAGCAACCTCGGCCACCCCGAGTGGGGTGCCTTCAAGCTCGGCAAGACGAGCCCGCTCGTGGCCACGTCGGGCGAAGCGGCGATGTTCGCCTCGTTCGGCACCGCGTCCGGATCGATCGCGCACCTGAAGGCGTCGTCGATCGAGGACCCGAAGATCCAGGCGACGGTGCAGCAGCACGAGCTCTCGACGAGCCACTACATGGCCACCCCCGAGCACTTCCTCTGGCACGCGCGGCAGGCCGAAGCCACCGGATCGGCCGCAGACTTCCTCTCCGCCGTGATCGTCGACGAGAAGTCGGTCTGGGACTACAACCGCGGCATCACGAGCCGCGACGGCATCACCCGCATCGTCGCGGACCCCCCGAAGGAGCCGCTCGTCCCGATCTACCCGACCGACGGGGTCTTCGCGGCCGACAATCCCGCGGTCGTGCTGACCGGGGACTGGGTCGACCAGCACGAGGCGGATGCCGCCGCGGACTTCCTGCGCTACGCGGGCACCGCGCAGGGCCAGCAGATCGTGCGCTCGTCGGGCTACCGCGACCTGAACGGCGAGCTCGACCCGGCCGTGGCCGAGACGGCCAAGCTCGCGGCCGACCCCGCTGGTGTGCTGCCGTTGCCCCAGCAAGACGTCGTGGCAGCTGTGAACAAGACGTTCTCCGACGTGCGCAAGCGCGCGAACGTGCTGTTCCTCGTCGACGTGTCAGGCTCCATGGACGAGCCGATCTCCGCGTCGGACACCAAGCTCTCCGCGGCGAAAGCCGCCATCACGCAGGCCCTCGGCCACTTCACGACCGGCGACGGCGTCGGTCTCGCCGCCTTCGCGCAGGATGCCGGCGGAACGATGCTGCCCGGGGAGGTCGCGCCCGTCGCCGACATCTCCACCTCGCAGAACGCGTTCCTGAGCGCCCTGGGCGGCCTGCACTCGATGGGGGACACGCCGCTGTATCAGGCGGTGGACACGTTCGCCGCCCAGCAGGCGAAGCTGTCGTCGCCCGACAAGATCACGGCGATCGTCGTGCTGAGCGACGGCAAGAACGACACGAACCACGACACCATCGGGGCCGACAAGATGCTCGCCGACCTGACGGATCTCCACCACGCGTCGCCGGTGCTCGTGTTCACCCTCGCGTACGGCGCGGATGCCGACGTCGACACGCTCCAGGCGATCTCGAAGGCGACCGGCGCGCACTACTACGACGCGACCGACCCGACGAAACTCGAATCGGTCCTGGGCGACCTCGTCACCAGCTTCTGACGTCCGCCGGAACGAGCCCGCGGGTCAGCGCGGCCAGCCGTCGGCGAGCTTCGTGAGCAGTCGCGCGAGTTCGATCCGCTCTTCGTCGCTGAAGGGCGCCAGCGCCGTGTCGATCGCGTCGCGCCGTTCCCCGCGGAAGCCTCGCACCAGTGCGGCACCCTGCTCGGTGAGCGCCACGCGCGTGCGACGGGCGTCGTCCGGATCCGCTTCGCGCCGGACGAGTCCCATCTCGACCGACTGCTGCACGAGCCGCGACGCCCGCGGCTGATCGACGCCGACCGCCTCGCCGATCTCGCTGACGGTGAGGGGAGCGGATGCCGCGGCCAGCGCGTCGAGCAGGCGGAGGCGCGCCGGCCCGCCGAAGCGCGCGCCGGCCACCCAGGGCGGCGGCCCGCCGTGCCCTCGGCCATGGTGGGGTCCCCCGTGCATCCACGGAGGCTCGCCGTGCGCGTAGTGCGGGCCCATCGCGATCGGGTTCGCCTCCCATGGCGGGCGCGGCATCCGGCGCCCCCGCAGCCGGGCGAGCGCGGCGGCGATCGCGTCGGCGGGGTCGACGGGGCTGTTCGGAGTCACAAGACGAATTTACATGCCACTTGACATGTGATGTAACCGCATGTCACACTACATATACATGCTCTTCGACATGTATTCGACGAAGAGCCCGAGCGACCTCACTGCGCCGCACGACGAAAGGACTTCTGATGGACAACGAATACACCGACAACGAAAGCACCGGCGACGAGAACATCGCCGCCGAGAACACCGAGGACACCGAGGACACCGCCGCCGAGCGTCGGCCCCTCGGCTACTGGCTCCGGACCGTCGACGCCTACATCTCGCGCGAGGTCACCCGCGCCTTCGAGGGCGAGGGCGTCAGCCGCCGGGAATGGATGCTGCTGAACGCGGTCTCCGGCGACGTCAAGGTCCCCGGCTTCGCCGAGCGCCTCGCCCGCAGGGGCAAGCGCCTCCGGAGCCTCGAGGAGCGTGGCTGGGTCGAAGAGGCCGGCGACGGCACCTGGGTCCTGACCGATGAAGGGCGCGCCGCGAAGGAGCGCCTCGGCACGGTCGTGGACGCCCTCCGTGCGCGCGTCGCCGGAGCCGTCTCGCCCGAGGACTTCGCGACCACACTCGCCTCACTCGAGGCGATCGCCCGGGAACTGGGCTGGAACGAGGAAGAGGGCACGCCCTGGGCGGGCTTCGGGCGCGGATTCGGTCGTGGCGGCTGGGGCTTCGGTCCCGGCGCAGGGCGGGGCTTCGGCACGGGAGCGGGACGGGGCTTCGGCCCTGGCTTCGGCCCTGGCTTCGGCCCTCGGCCGTTCGGGCCCGGCTTCGGACCTGGGCCGTTCGGGCCCGACGTGCGCCACGGAGCCGACCCGCGTCGGTTCGGACGCGGGTTCGGCCCCGGATTCACGCCGGAGCAGGCTGAGCACTTCGCCGAGCACTTCGCCGAGCACTTCGCTCACCACGTGCACGATGACTGGCACGGCCATGGTCGCGCCGACTGGCAGGGCCACGGACACGGCGAGCGCCACGGTCACGACCCGCGCGGTCGTCGCCCGGGCCACGGCAAGGGTCACGGCCACGGCGGCAGCGGTCACGGTCACCACGGCCACGGTCGCCCCGACGACGTGCAGAGCGCGTACGAGCGCGGCTTCGAGGCCGGCTTCACCCGCGGCCACGCTGCCTCGTAGCCCTCACCCCGCTCAAACCACCCCTTCTCACCGAACCACCCGCGATGGCCCGCCATCCGGTGTGGTCTCGGTGAGAAGGGGTGGTTTCGCTGTGATCGGCTGGGGCGCATCGGCCCCTCCCGAGAGTGCGCCGGCGGATAATCTCACCATGGCGGGTGCCGACTGGGAGGGTGAGCTTGCGCGCCTGCGGGAGCGGGCGTACGGTCCGGATGCCGACATCCTGAACGATGCCGCGGCACGCGCCCGTCTCGACGAACTCGAGCTGCGCCGGGTCGTCGACAGCTCGCGTACGGCCGATGCCGCAGACACTGCGCCCGCCGTCGAAGACGGCCCCTCGAGCCCGGGCGCTGCGGGCACCGAGGCTCCGGCAGCGCCGAGCCCTTCGCGACCTGCCGCCGGTCGCGTCTGGCGCCGGCGTCGGCTCGCACTGGTCTGGATCGCGAGCACGGTCGCCGCCGTCGCGCTCGGCGCCGCGGCCGCGACCGCGGTGATCCAGACGTCCGGTTCGCATGACGCCGTCCTGGGCACGACGTCGGCACCAGCCGTGGGCGCGGCGTTCGATCCGACCGACGTGCAGGGCATCCGATACTACGAGAGCTTCGCCGGCATCCACGTCGCCTCCGGCACCGTCGCCGGCCGGCCGTGTCTCACGGTATGGACGGCCGCGAACGCCACCGTCACCGCCTCTTCCTTCCATTGCGGCACCCGGCAGTTTCCGCCCAGCATCGACCTCGTGCTCGATGACGCCGCCGGTGACATCATTCCCGCCGAGGCGATCAAGCGATTCGGGCGTGGCGCGATCATCCGGTTCGCGCTCGTTCGCGACACCGTGACCGTCGACATCGAGGGCCGCTGACCGTCGCCGGACCGACTCACCGCACTCGCGCTCGTAAGGCGAGCGCGCTCGAACCTCAGCCGCGCGACAATGAGGGGATGCCGCAGCCAGCGCTCCTCGCGATCTCGCACGGCACGGATTCCCGCGCGGGGCAGTCCGCCGTCCGGCGGCTGGTCGATGCGGTCGCAGATCGCCTGCCCGACGTCACCGTGCGTCTCGGTCACGTCGACGTGCAGCAGCCGGATGTCGCGGCATCCCTCGAAGCGCTCCCTGCGGAGGCGCCCGTCGTCATCGTGCCGCTGCTGCTCTCGGCCGGCTACCACGTGCGCGTCGACCTGCGTGCCCAGTCCGCCGGTCGCCAAGGCGTGGTGATCGCGCCCGCGCTCGGCCCCGACCCGAGGCTCGTCGAGGTGCTGGTCGAGCGGCTCCACGCGCTCGAGGCCTCTGACTCCGACACGATCGTCCTCGCCGTCGCGGGCTCGAGCGACGAGCGAGCGAACGACGACTGCCGAGCCGTCGGAACGATGCTCGGCGAGCGACTGTCACGCCGCGTCACCGTCGGGTTCCTCGCCGCCGCCGATCCGCGCCTCGACGCCGCGGTCGCTCAAGGCGCCACCCGAGGCTCGCGCGTGGTCGTCGCGAACTATCTGCTGGCGCCAGGCTATTTCCAGGACCTCGCGGTGCGCCTCGCGGGCGGCGCATCCGTCGCGCGCCCCCTGCTCGATGCCGATGCGCCCGCGGCGGGCCTGGTCGACGTCGTGCTGGACCGATACCGCACCGCTGCGGGCAGGCTCCCCGACTGAGATCCGGACCGCAGCCAACTCGCCGCGCTATGCAAGTGTGTGACGCCCGGTTACGCAGGTTAACGCCCGTTGACACTCGGATAGGCCGTCGCGCGCAGCGCTCCTAACCTCACGAAGTGGGCCGTATCGAGTCCACCCCGGGGACGCCCGGGTCATCCGGAGGCCACCGTGAGCATCAGCGACACGCATCAGCGACCGACCGCGCCACACCCAGAGCACGCGCCCGCGCGGCCACCCAGACCGTCCTCCAAGCCCAACGGGCAGTGGAAGATCGACGGCACCGCCCCGCTGAACGGCAACGAGGAGTGGAAGCAGGTCGACGGCGGCCTCGCCGTGCGCGAGCGCATCGAGACGGTGTACGCGCGCGACGGCTTCGCGAGCATCGATCCCACCGACCTGCACGGCCGCTTCCGCTGGTGGGGCCTGTACACGCAGCGCAAGCCCGGCATCGACGGCGGCAGGACCGCGACGCTCACACCGGAAGAGCTCGAGGACTCTTACTTCATGCTGCGCATCCGCATCGACGGCGGCCAGCTGACCACCGAGCAGCTCCGCGTCATCGCCGGCATCTCGACCGAGTTCGGGCGCGACACCGCCGACCTCACCGACCGCCAGAACATCCAGCTGCACTGGATCGAGGTCGAGGCGATGCCCGAGATCTGGCGCCGCCTCGAGGGCGTCGGGCTCGGCACGACCGAGGCCTGCGGCGACGTGCCGCGCGTCATCCTGGGCTCGCCGGTCGCAGGCATCGCCGCGGACGAGCTGATCGACCCCACCCCGCAGATCGACGAGATCACCTCGAAGTTCATCGGCGACGAGTCCCTCGCGAACCTCCCGCGCAAGTTCAAGTCGGCCATCACCGGCCACCCGAGCCAGGACGTCGTCCACGAGATCAACGACGTCGCCTTCGTCGCCGTCGAGCATCCCGAACTCGGCATCGGCTACGACCTGTGGGTCGGCGGCGGCCTCTCGACCGCTCCGCGTCTCGCCGAGCGTCTGGGTGTTTTCGTCGCGCCGGAGCGGGTGGCGGATGCCTGGCACGGCGTCGCGCAGATCTTCCGCGACTACGGCTACCGGCGGCTGCGCAACAAGGCGCGGTTGAAGTTCCTGCTCGCCGAGTGGGGCACCGAGAAGTTCCGCCAGGTGCTCCAGGACGAGTACCTCGGCTACGTGCTGCCCGACGGGCCGGCGGCGCCGAAGCCGCGCACAGCAGGCGACCACGTCGGCGTCCACCGTCAGAAGGACGGCCGCTTCTACGTCGGCGTGACGCCGATCGTCGGGCGCGTCTCGGGCCCGACCCTGGCTAAGCTCGCCGACCTCATCGAGGCGCACGGCTCGACGCGCCTGCGGACGACCCCGCACCAGAAGCTCGTCATCCTCGACGTCCCCGAAGACCGCGTGGAGTCGCTCATCGCCGGGCTCGACGACCTCGGGCTCTCGGCCCGCCCGAGTCTCATCCGCCGCGGCACCATCGCGTGCACGGGCCTGGAGTTCTGCAAGCTCGCCATCGTCGAGACGAAGGCCTACGCCACCGCCGCCGTGCTCGACCTCGAGCAGCGTCTCGACCGGTTCGAGCTGCCGCATCCGATCTCGCTGCACGTGAACGGCTGCCCGAACTCGTGCGCGCGCATCCAGACCGCTGACATCGGACTCAAGGGCCAGCTCGTCATGGACGACTCGGGCGAGCAGGTGCCGGGCTACCAGGTCCATCTGGGCGGGGGGCTCGCGTCGCAGGACCGCGACGAGGCCGGTCTCGGCCGTACGGTGCGCGGCCTGAAGGTCACCGCCGACGGCATTGCGGACTACGTTGAGCGCGTCGTCGCCCGGTTCCTCGCGGACCGGGATGGCGCCGCCGACGAGACGTTCGCCGAATGGGCCCACCGCGCCGAAGAGGAGGCCCTGCAATGAGCCTCTCACCCACACGTCCCGTCTCGCTGGACGAGCGTGGACTCCCGGTCGTCGAGCGAGCGAAGCGAGACGAGACGCGCCGAACCGACGAGGAGCTCCGAGCATGACCGTCTCACTCGCCCCGCGCCTGACCACGAAGCGCACGGCCCAGGAGCTCGAGGCACTCGCCGTGCAGGGCAACCTCGACCTCGGCAGCCTGACCGACCACGAGGCATCCCCCGCCGAGGTCGTCGCCTGGGTCGCCGAGCATTTCGGCACGCATGCCGCGGCGGTCGCCTGTTCGATGGCGGATGCCGCGCTGCCGCACCTCGTGGCGGAGCAGCTGCCCGGAGTCGATGTGCTGTTCCTCGACACCGGCTACCACTTCGCCGAGACGCGCCACACGCGGGACGAGGTCGGACGCGTGCTCGATGTGCGGATCGTCGATGTGCTGCCGCAGCAGACCGTCGCCGAGCAGGACGCCGAGTTCGGCGCGAAGCTGCACGACCGGGACCCCGCGCTGTGCTGCGAACGCCGCAAGGTGGCGCCCCTCAAGGACGCGCTCGGCGGATACGAGGTCTGGTTCACGGGGGTGCGCCGCGAAGAGGCGCCGACCCGGACGAACACGCCACTCGTCACCTGGGATGCTCGCAACGGCCTGGTCAAAGTCAACCCCGTTGCCGCGTGGAGCTTCGACGACCTGCTCGACTACGCCGGCGCGCATCAGGTGCCGGTGAACCTGCTCGTCACCAACGGCTACCCCTCGATCGGCTGCGAGCCGTGCACGAAGGCCGTCGCTCCGGGCGAGGATCCGCGCTCCGGCCGCTGGGCCGGCCTGTCCAAGACGGAATGCGGGCTGCACCTATGACTGAGGACCGAATCGCCACGGCCACTCCGGTCGTTGAGCGAGCGAAGCGAGACGAAACGGCTTCGGACGTCCAGAGCGCTTCGTCCCGTCGCTTCGCTCCTCGCTCGAGCACCGCTCCGCACCGCCTGTCGACCCTCGACCTCCTCGAAGCTGAGGCCATCCACATCATCCGCGAGGTGGTCGCAGAGTTCGAGCGTCCTGTGCTGCTGTTCTCGGGTGGCAAGGACTCGGTCGTGGTGCTCCATCTCGCCACCAAGGCCTTCGCACCCGGGCGCGTTCCGTTCCCGGTGCTGCATGTCGACACGGGCCACAACTTCCCCGAGGTCATCGCGTTCCGCGACGAGACGGTGGCCCGGCTCGGCATCCGTCTCGAAGTCGCCCACGTGCAGGATTACATCGACGACGGCCGCCTGCAGGAGCGCCCGGACGGCACCCGGAACCCGCTGCAGACCCTTCCGCTGCTCGACGCGATCACGGCCGGCCGCCACGACGCCGTCTTCGGCGGCGCCCGCCGCGACGAGGACAAGGCCCGCGCCAAGGAGCGCATCATCTCGCTCCGAGACGAGTTCGGCCAGTGGGACCCGCGCAACCAGCGTCCCGAGCTGTGGAGCCTGTACAACGGCCGGCACACGCCCGGGCAGCACGTGCGCGCTTTCCCGATCTCGAACTGGACCGAGCTCGACGTGTGGCAGTACATCGAGCGGGAGGGCATCCCGCTCCCGTCGCTGTACTTCGCACACGCCCGCGAAGTGTATGCCCGCGACGGCATGTGGCGGCCCGTCGGTCCGTTCTCACCGCCCCGAGCAGACGAGCCCGTCGAACTGCGAACCGTCCGCTATCGGACGGTCGGCGACATGAGCTGCACCGGAGCCGTCGTATCTGAGGCCGCTGACCTCGCATCCATCGTCGTCGAGGTCGCCCGCTCCACCCTCACCGAGCGCGGCGCCACCCGCGCCGACGACCGGCTCTCGGAGGCTGCCATGGAGGACCGCAAGAAGGACGGGTACTTCTGATGGCCGGGACGCTCACCTCGACGAGGTCGCTGTTCCGGTTCGCCACCGCGGGCTCGGTCGACGACGGCAAGTCGACCCTGGTCGGACGCCTGCTGCATGATTCCAAGGCGATCCTGGCCGACCAGCTCGAACAGGTGCAGCGCACCTCGGCCGAGCGCGGCTTCGCCCATGGCGACTTCGACTTCGCCCTGCTGACCGATGGCCTTCGGGCCGAGCGCGAGCAGGGCATCACGATCGACGTGGCGTACCGGTATTTCTCCACCGGCGAGCGCTCCTTCATCCTCGCCGACTGCCCCGGCCATGTGCAGTACACGCGCAACATGGTCACCGGCGCCACGACTGCGGATGCCGTGATCGTGCTCGTCGACGGGCGCAAGGGGGTCCTCGAACAGACCCGCCGCCACCTCGCAGTGGTGGCGCTGCTGCGCGTGCCGCACGTCATCCTCGCCGTCAACAAGATCGACCTGACCGGGTTCTCGCAGGAGGCCTTCGCCGCCGTCGCGGCGCAGGCGGAGTCCGTCTCGGCCGAGCTCGGCATACGCGATCTGCATGTCCTGCCCGTCTCGGCGCTCGAGGGCGACAACATCGTCGAGCGCTCGGAACGAACCCCCTGGTACGACGGACCCGCCCTGCTGCCGCTGCTGGAGGCGCTGCCGGCCGCCGACGAGCTCGAGCAGGAGTTCGAGCCCTTCAGGCTGCCGGTGCAGGCCGTGCTCCGCCCGCAGGGAGGCCTCGCCCCCGCCCTCGCGGCTGATCCCGTGGAGGCCGAGCGACTGCGCGACTACCGCGCGGTCACCGGTCGCATCGCGGCGGGTGTAGTGCGCGTCGGCGACGGGGTTGAGATCTTCCCGTCGCGAATCGCCACCACCGTCACCGGAATTCGCGTCGCGGGCGCCGAGGTGGACGAGGCCGTCGCGCCGCAGTCGGTCTCACTGGAGTTCGCCGACGAGCTCGACACCGCTCGTGGTGCGGTCGTGGTGGCCGCGGGGACCCTTCCCGGCGGACGTCGCGAAATCGACGCCGAGCTCTTCCACCTCGACACGCGGCCGCTGGTCGCCGGCACGCGAGTGCTCGTCAAGCACGGCACGGCTACGGTGCAGGCGATCGTCACGCAGATCGACTCGCGTTACAACCTCGACACTCTCGCCCACGAACCTGCCGAGAGCCTGGCCACGAACGACATCGGCCGCGTGCGGCTGCGACTCTCGGCCGAACTGCCGCTCGAGCCGTACGACACGAGCCGTCACGGGGGCTCGTTCCTCGTCGTCCATCCGTCCGACGGTGCAACACTCGCCGCCGGCATCACGCGCGACTGAACCGCCGCGCATCACCCGATTGAAATGCCGACATAAGGAGGCGAACAGTGAACAAAATCCGCACCGCAACAGCGATCACCACTCTGGGACTCGTGGCCATGATGATGGCAGGCTGCGCCTCGGGCTCGAGCAACGCCGCCGAGGGCGCCGGTGCGACGGCGGGGCCGTCGGTGAGCGAGCTGCGCCTCGGCTACTTCGCGAACGTGACGCACGCGCCGGCGCTCGTCGGCCTGCAGGAGGGCATCTTCAAGAAGGACCTCGGTGACGTCAAGGTGACGACGCAGGTCTTCAACGCGGGGCCAGCCGCGATCGAGGCCCTGACCGCAGGGGCGATCGACGCGACCTACATCGGACCCAACCCGTCGATCAACACGTTCATCCAATCGGCGGGCGAATCGGCGCGCATCATCGCCGGTGCCGCGACCGGCGGGGCCGCGCTCGTCGTGGCCGATGGCATCGCCAGCCCGGCAGATCTCGCGGGGAAGACCCTCGCGTCGCCGCAGCTCGGCAACACCCAGGATGTCGCGCTGCGCGTATGGCTCGCCGACCAGGGCTACAAGGCCGACACCTCCGGGGGCGGCGACGTGCACATCACGCCGACCGAGAACTCCCAGACGCTGACGCTGTTCCAGAAGAGCGACATCGCCGGTGCCTGGGTGCCTGAGCCCTGGGTCTCGCGCCTGGTCATCGACGGCGGCGGACACGTCCTGCAGGACGAAGCCGACCTGTGGCCCGACGGGAAGTTCCCGACGACGGTGCTGCTCGTGCGTGCGGACTTCCTCAAGGATCACCCCGATGTCGTGAAGAACCTCCTGCAGGCCCACGTCGACTCGGAGCAGTGGATCGCCGACAATCCTGCCAAGGTCGCGGATGCCGTCAACGCACAGCTGACCGCCGACACCGGCAAGGCGCTCTCCGACAAGGTGATCACGCGGGCGCTCGAGCACGTGTCGTTCTCGGTCGACCCGCACGCCGACGCCTTCGCCACGCTCGTGAAGAACGGCCTCAAGGCGGGGACGCAGAAGGACGGATCGATCGACGGGCTGTTCGACCTGAGCATCCTGAACGGCCTGCTCAAGGCATCCGGCGACGACACCGTGTCGGCCGCCGGGCTCGGAGAGGAATAGCAGTGAGCTCATCGGCTCGCCGCGCATCAGGTGCCGCGCCGTCGGAGATCGACGGCGCGGCGCCGGGCGCGCGCGTTCCCAACCTGCTCGGTCCGAGCTTCGACAGCGTCGCACCGGTGCGCGGACCCGCGCCCTCGGTCGACCCGGTCGTGCGCATCGAGCATGTGGGAAAGCGCTTCGGCGACGGGCCGCTCGTGCTCGACGACATCAGCCTCGACATCGCTCCGGGAGAGTTCGTGTGCCTGCTCGGTGCGTCGGGGTGCGGCAAATCCACGCTCTTGAACCTCATCGCGGGTCTCGACCGGCCCACCGCCGGCGTCATCCAGACGCCGTCGGCGGGTTCGGCGGTCATGTTCCAGGAGTCGGCGCTCATGCCGTGGCTCACCGCCCGCCGCAATGTCGAGCTCGCGCTGCGCCTGCGCGGCGTGCCCCGCAGCGAGCGCCGAGACAAGGCGCTCGTGCTGCTCGCCACCGTCAACCTCGCGGATGCCGCCGAGAAGCGCCCGCACGAACTGTCCGGCGGCATGCGTCAGCGCGTCGCCCTGGCGCGAGCCCTCGCGCAGGATCGTCCCGTGCTCCTCATGGACGAGCCGTTCGCAGCGCTGGACGCCATCACGCGCGACCTGCTGCACGAAGAGCTCGAGCGGGTCTGGCGCGCGACGGGCCGCACGATCGTCTTCGTCACCCACAACGTCCGCGAGGCCGCCCGTCTCGGGCAGCGTGTCGTGCTGCTCGGGAGCCGCCCCGGCCGGGTCGTCCAGGAGTGGCGGATCGCGAAGACGACGGGCCGGCGGATCGAATCGCCCGAAGTCGCCGCGCTCTCCGTCGAGATCACCGACCAGCTCCGAAAGGAGATCCGTCGAAATGCCGCTTGAGACTCCCGCCGTGCTCGCGCCCGTGACCACCGCAACCCCCGCCCCCCACGCGGACGACATCCGCAGCCTCGCCGCCGGTCTCGACCGGCTGCAGACGGACGCCGAGCGGCCGGTCGGCCGCTGGCGCGTCTTCTGGCGGAGCGTGCTGCCTCCCGTCCTCTTCGTCCTGCTGCTGCTCGTCGCCTGGCAGGTGTACATCGTCATCGCATCGCCGCGACCCGACATCGTGCCGAGCCCGCTCGACGTGGCGTCGGCACTCGGCACGGCGTGGGAGTCCGGCCGTCTGCAGCTGGCCATCGTGACGAGCCTCGAACGCGGCGTGATCGGCTTCGTCATCGCGATCGCCGTCGGCACGCCGATCGGGCTGCTGCTGGCGGAGGTCAAGCCGATCCGCCGAGCGGTCGGGCCGATCATCTCGGGGCTGCAGGTGCTGCCGTCCGTCGCCTGGGTGCCCGCTGCGATCATCTGGTTCGGCCTCTCGGACGCGACCGTGTACTTCGTGATCCTGATGGGCGCCATCCCGTCGATCGTGAACGGGCTGATCGCCGGCGTCGACCAGGTGCCACCGCAGCTGCGGCGGGTCGGGACCGTGCTCGGTGCATCGCGCTGGCAGCTCGCGACGGCCGTGATCCTTCCGGCGGCGCTGCCCGGCTATGTCGCGGGACTGAAGCAGGGCTGGGCGTTCTCGTGGCGGTCGCTCATGGCGGCCGAGATCATCGCCACCGGTGGGACGATCGGGTTCGGACTCGGCTCGCTGCTGCAGAACTCGCGCGACCTCGCCGACCTGGCCGCCGTTCTCGGGACGATCCTCGTGATCCTGACCATCGGCGTGATGATCGAGCTGCTTTTCTTCGGACCGCTCGAGCGCCGGATGCTGCGTGGCCGGGGTCTCCTCCAGGTGGTGGCGCGATGACCCTGCGACAAACTCAGGACGGCGCTGGCAAGGTGTGGCTCGTCGGTGCGGGCCCCGGAGACCCGGGTCTTCTCACCGTGAAGGGACTGCGCACCCTCGAGGCGGCCGACGTCATCGTCGCCGATCGGCTCGGTGCACGCGCGGTGCTCGACGCCCTCGCCGCCGACGGCGTCCAGCTGCGCGCCGAGGTCGTGGATGTCGGCAAGCTCCCGGGCCACCATGCCGTGCCGCAGGATGCCATCAACGCCCTGCTGGTCCAGCTTGCGCAAGACGGCAAGACGGTCGTGCGGCTCAAGGGCGGCGATCCCTACATCTTCGGACGCGGTGGCGAGGAGCTCGCCCACTGCCGAGCCGCCGGGGTCGATGTCGAGGTCGTGTCGGGCGTGACGAGCGCCATCTCGGTGCCTGCGCTCGCCGGCATCCCGCTCACCCATCGCGGGGTCGCGACGGCGTTCACCGTCGTCACCGGCCACGACCAGATCCGCGAGCTCGGCGGCGGACGCGACCACACGGTCGTGCTGCTGATGGGCGTCGGCACGCTCGCGCATGCCGCGCTCACGCTCGCCCGCGGCGAGCGCGGCGCCGACTGCCCGGTGGCGATCGTCGAGGACGGATTCGGAACCGGCCAGCGCGTCACGGTCGGCACGCTCGCCTCGATCGCCGGCCAGGCCGCGGAACGCGACGTGCGCTCACCCGCCGTCGTCGTCGTCGGCGATGTCGTGCGACTCAGCCCGTACGCTCCCGAGCGGCTCGCGACCCTCGACCTGTCGACCTTCGACCCGCTCGCGCCGATCACCGGCCGGCGTCTCTGAAAGGCCCCCCTTGACCTCTTCCCCCCTCTCAAACCTTCGCGTCGCGATCGTCGGTGCCGGTCCCGCCGGCATCTACGCCGGGAACATCCTCGCGAACTCCGTCAGCGCATCCGGCGGGAGCGTCTGGATCGACCTCTTCGAGTCGCTGCCCGCGCCCTACGGCCTGATCCGCTACGGCGTCGCGCCCGACCACCCGCGCATCAAAGGCATCGTCACCTCGTTGCACGAGATGCTCGATGCGCGCACGATCCGCTTCATCGGAAACGTCGAGGTCGGCCGGGACATCTCGCTCGACGAGCTGCACGAGCGCTACGACGCCGTGATCCTCGCGACCGGTGCGATCCGGGATGCCGCGCTCGACGTGCCCGGAATCCACCTGCCGGGCTCATTCGGCGCCGCCGACTTCGTCGCGTGGTACGACGGTCACCCCGACGTCCCCACGCAATGGCCGCTCGACGGCGCCGAGGTGGCTGTGATCGGCAACGGCAACGTCGCGCTGGACGTCGCGCGAGTGCTCGCCAAGCATGCGGTGGACCTGCGCTCCACCGAGATCGCCGACAACGTGCTGGCCGGGCTCGAGGCATCCGCCGTCACCGACGTGCACGTCTTCGGTCGGCGCGGCCCCGCCGACATCAAGTTCACCCCGATCGAGCTGCGCGAGCTCGGGGAGATCAGGGATGTCGACATCGTCGTGCACGATGAGGACTTCGCCCACGCCGATCCCGCCGGTGCGCCGAACAACCAGCTGAAGGTGATGCTCCGCATCCTGGGCGGCTGGCGCACGCGCGAATCCACCGGCGCGAGCCGCCGCCTGCACCTGCACTTCCACCACGCGCCGATCGAGGTGCTGGGAGACGACCGCGTCGAGGGTCTGCGATTGGAGCGGACGCAGCCGATCGACGGCGGACGCGTCCGCGGCACGGGCGAGCACCGTGAGTTCGCCGTGCAGCAGGTGTACCGCGCCGTCGGCTACTACGGCACGCCCGTCGTAGACGCGCCGTTCGACGCCGAGCACGGCGTCATCCCGAACGTGGAAGGCCGGGTGCACGACGAGGACGGGCCGATCACCGGCCTCTACGCGACCGGGTGGATCAAGCGCGGGCCGGTGGGCCTCATCGGCCACACCAAGTCCGACGCGATGGAGACGATCGCGCACCTCGTCGCCGACGCGCAGGCGGGGCTTCTGACGTCGCCGCGCGACGAGGGCGACGTGCTCGAACTGCTCGAGCAGCGCGACGTCGCCTACACGACGTGGGAGGGCTGGCTCGCGCTCGACGCGCACGAGCGCGAGCGGGGCGCGAACCACGAGCACACCCGCGAGCGGGTCAAGGTCGTGCCGCGCGACGAGCAGGTCGCCATCTCGCGTGCCGGAGCGCTGATCGGGTCGTGACCTACGTCATCGCGCTGCCGTGCGTCGACCTGAAGGACCGCGCGTGCATCGACGAATGCCCGGTGGACTGCATCTACGAAGGCGATCGGATGCTCTACATCCACCCGGACGAGTGCGTCGACTGCGGCGCATGCGAGCCGGTGTGCCCCGTCGAGGCGATCTACTACGAGGACGACCTGCCGGATGAATGGTCGGACTACTACACCGCGAACGTCGAGTTCTTCGACGACATCGGGTCCCCGGGCGGTGCTGCCAAGACGGGCGTGATCGCGAAGGATCACGCAGTCATCGCCGCGCTCCCACCCCAGGACCCCGAGCATGCCTGAGCCGGCGGACGACGACGTCTACGACGCGGTCGTCGTCGGAGGCGGACCCGCGGGCCTTTCGGCTGCGCTCAACCTCGGGCGCGCGCGTGCGCGGATCCTGGTCGTCGACGCCGACCGGCCGCGCAACGCGGCGACGCTCAACTCGCACGGCTTCCTGACCCGCGACGGAACACCCCCGCATGAGCTGCGTCGTCTCGCTCGCACCGAGCTCGGGGCCTATCCGCTCGTCGAGGTGCTCGTGCGCACGCGCGTGACGGCCGTGACCACGGCATCCGGCCCACGAGCTGCTGCGATCGGCGGCATCTCTGCGCGCCAGACCGACCGATCGGGTCAACCCGCCACCACCGCCGGCGACGCCCGGTTCGTCGTCGCGCTGGAGGGACGCCGCTCGCAGGCATCAGTCCGCGCCCGTTCCGTCATCGTCGCGACGGGACTGCGCGAGACGCTGCCCGGCATCCCGAGCATCCGCGCGTTCTACGGGATGTCGGTCTTCTCCTGCGCCGCATGCGACGCGTGGGAGCTGCAGGACCGCAGGCTCGGCCTCATCGGCGAGACCTCCGACCTCGCCGACCGCGCCCGCCTGATCGCTCGCTGGACGGACCGGCTGACCGTCTTCACCAACGGCGCGGATGTCGTCGACGCGGTCGAGGAGGCCGAGCTCGCGGCATCCGGAATCGCCGTCGAACGACGCGCCATCGCCGATCTGGAAGGTGACCGGGGTGTCGTCGCCGCGGTGCGCCTGGCGGACGGATCCCGTGTGCCGATCGACGGCGGGTTCGTGCGCCCGGACTGGACCCCGGCGCTCGACTTCCTGGACGACCTCGGGGTCGACCTCGACCCGCACGGCCATCTCCTGGTCGATCGATCGGGTCGCACGTCGATCGCGGGTCTGTACGGAGCGGGGGATGCGGTCGCGCCGGGTCCGCAGCAGCTCATCATCGCCGCGGGTCAAGGCGCGAGGGTCGCCGCAGTGCTGGTGCACGACCAGATCGGCGTCCGAACGGCGCACTGACCGCACGACGGCTGTTGCTCATTCGAGGCTCCTCAGGCCATCGGATCGGCGATCAGTCCCTCTCCGACGAGGTCTTCCCACAGAGCGGCGGGAATCGACGTCTCAGCCCGCTGCACGTTCGAGTGCACCTGGCTCGTGCCGCGGGCACCCAGCACCACGCTCACGACGGCCGGATGCCGCAGCACATACGCGATCGCGGCATCCGGCACGCTCACCCCGTGCCGCTCGCAGACATCCGCGACGCGATCCACGCGCGCGATCAGCTCCGCCGGAGCGGGTCCGTAGTCGAACATCGCGCCCGGCGCCGGCCTCGGCGTGCTCAGCAGCCCGGAGTTGTACACCGCCGCCGCCACCACCCCGACGCCGCGATCGGCCGCGAGCGGCAGCAGGTCGGCGAGCGCCTCGTCGTCCACGAGCGTGAATCGCCCGGCGCACATCACGAGGTCGACATCCGCGCGCCGGATCAGCTCCGCCAGTGGCGCCGCGTGGTTCATGCCCGCCCCGACCTCGGTCACCATGCCCTGGTCGCGCAGCTCGATGAGGGCCGCGATCCCCTCGTTCGACGCCTGCTCGAAGTGGTCGTCCGGGTCGTGCAGATACAGGATGTCGAACCGCTCGAGGCCCGTCCGTTCCAGGGACTGCTCGACCGAGCGGAGGATCCCGTCGCGACTGAAGTCCCAGACCCGGCGCGGGTCGGCGGGCACGTCGAATCCCTCGTCGCGCTCATGGGCGGTCTCGGGGCTCGGCACGAGGAGGCGCCCCACCTTCGTGGAGACGACGTACTCGTCACGCGGACGATCGCTCAAGTGCTCCCCGAGGCGCCGCTCCGAGAGTCCCAGGCCGTAGTGCGGGGCGGTGTCGAAATACCGGATGCCGGAATGCCATGCGGCATCGATCGTCGCGGCCGCCTCTTCGTCGGTCGTGACGCGATAGAGGTTGCCGAGCTGGGCTGCTCCGAGACCGAGCTCGGTCAGGTCAAGGCCGCGCCGCGTCGCGCGTGTCCTCATGGTGTTCCTTTCGGGTCAGAGACACCGTGATCGTCAAGCAGAACGAGTGTCGCACGGATCACCCGACCGGCAGGACGCTGCAGCGGGCGACGGGACCGCCACCGGCATCCGGCACCGCCAGCGGCCTCCGCACGCGATCCCGCCGCCGTCGAGATCAGCGCCGCTGCTGCTCCGACCCCGACAGCCGCTGGGCGATGTAGATCGGGACGATCGACACCACGACCAGCACCACCGCGATGACGCTGACGATCGGCGCCTGGTTCGGCCGGAACATGTTGTTCAGGATGAAGATGGGCAGGGTCGTGACGCCCGAACCCGCCGTGAACGTCGTGACGATGATCTCGTCGAAGCTGAGCGCGAACGCCAGCAGGCCGCCTGCGAGAAGCGCCGAGCGCAGCTGCGGGAAGGTCACGAGCCGGAAGGTCGTCCAGATTCCGGCGCCGAGATCGGATGACGCCTCTTCGAGGTTCGTACCCGTGCGGCGCAGGCGCGCGATGACGTTGTTGAAGACCGTCACGATGCAGAACGTCGCGTGCGCGATCACCACGGTCCAGATCGACAGCGGCACACCCAGGATCGTCCGGAAGAAGTTGTTGAGCGCGATGCCCGTGATGATGCCCGGCAGTGCGATCGGCAGGATGATCAGCAGGCTGATGGCGTCACGGCCGAAGAAGGTGAACCGCTGCAGCGCGAGCGAGATCAGCGTGCCGAGGACGAGCGAGACGACGGTGGCGACGACGGCCACCTGGAGGCTCGTGAGGACCGCCTCCATCGCCCCCGCGCTCTGGAACGCCTTCCCCCACCACTCCAGCGTGAACCCGGGCGGCGGCCACGTGAGCGATGTCGAGGTCGAGAACGAGTTCACGAGCACCACGAACAGCGGCACGTACACGGCGACGAGGATCAGGCCGGTCACGACGGCCAGGATCACTCGCGCGGTCTTTCCGAGGCGCATGTCCGCTTTCCTAGAGGTTGTTCAGCGCACCCGTGCGGCGCACGAGGGCGAGATAGCCGAAGATGATGACGATCGGGATGAGCGCGATCGCGGCGGCGAGCGGGAGGTTGTTGGCGGCCCCGACGTTCGTGTACACGAGATTGCCGAGCATCTGGTTCGCGCCTCCGACGATGTTGACGGTGAGGTAGTCGCCGAGCGACAGCGAGAAGCTGAAGATCGTCCCGGCGATGACGGCCGGGACCGCGAGCGGCCACACCACGAGGCCGAGCGTGCGCCACGTTCTGCCGCCGAGATCCGCGGATGCCTCGAGGAGCGAGTCGGGCACCCGCTCGAGCCCGGCGAAGATGGGCAGGATCACGTATGGCAGCCAGAGGTACGCCAGCGTGATGATCGTCGCCGTGAGGCCGTACCCGGGGGTGTGCAGGCCGAAGGGCGCGAGGATCCATTCCAGGATGCCGTCCTGCGAGAGCACCGAACGCCACGCGTACGCCTTCACGAGATAGCTCGCCCACAGCGGCGTGAGCACGGCGATCACGAGGACGCGCTGGGCGCGGGGCGAGGCGACCTTCGCCATGTAGAACGCGATGGGGAGCGCGAGGGCGACGTCGATGACCGTGACCGCGAGCGCCACTCCGACGGTGCGCAGCGTCACCGTCTGGTAGAGCGAACCGGTGAGCACGGTGATGATGTTGTCGAGCGTGAACTGCGTCTGGATCTCGCCGGTGAAGCTGTCGACGCTCCAGAACGCCGTCACGAGCAGCAGGACGAGGGCGACGATGTACACGACGCCGAGCCAGAACAGCGGGGCCGACAGCAGCAGCGCCAGCCTCGTGCGGGGATGCGTTGTGAGGAACGACGACGTCCGTCGTCCGAGCCCTCGCCGCGGCGTGGGGACGCCGGACGGCCTCCGCGCGGGATCGGAGGCCCGGGGAGGGGTTGAGACGTCGGTCGTCATGTGCGGTTCCTGAGGGGGAGGGTGGGAGCGTCGGACGGCGGGTGCGGCCGCCATCCGACGCTCCGGTTCGTGAGAGGTCAGCCCTTGATCTCTGACCAGGCCTGCGTCCACTGCGAGTAGTCGACGCAGGTGACGTCGGTGCGGCCGTCGACGCATTTCGCGATCGGCGTGGTCCAGTACCAGATCTTCGACGCGTAGTCGGCGTCTCCGGCGTGGTAGGCCGCGCAGTCGGTGCGGTAGTCGCACGCGGCCTGGTTCGACGGCGCCTCACCGAAGTACGCCGTCGCCGCTGCGTTCGCCTTGGGGCTCGCGATGTAGTTGAGCCACGCGTACGCGCAGTTCGGGCTCTTCGCCTTGGACGCGATCATCCAGGTGTCCGACCAGCCGGTCGCACCTTCCGAGGGGAGCACGACTGCGGTGTGGGCCTTCTCGCCCTCGAGCGTGTTCTGGATGACCTGCCACGTCGTGCCGACGACCGAGTCGCCGGATTCGAACGCGCTGATCTCCTTGAGGTAGTCCGACCAGTATTCGCTGATGTGCGGACGCTGGGTCTTCAGCAGATCCACGGCCGCCTTGAACTGCTTGTCGTCGAGCGCGTACGGGTTCTTGATGCCGAGGTCGGGCTGGTGCGCCATCAGGTACACCGCGGCATCCGCGATGTAGATCGGCGAGTCGTACGCGGTCACCTTGCCGGTGAAGTCACCGGCCTTGTCGAAGACGACGTCCCACGACGTGGGAGCCGGGGTCACGGAATCCGTGTTGTACAGAAGAAGGTTCGCGCCGTAGCCGTGCGGCACACCGTAGGACTGGCCGTCGACGGAGTTCCACGCCTGGTTCTTCAGGAAGTCGTAGACGCCGGCGTAGTTCGGGATCAGATCGGTGTTGACGGGTGCGACGTCGCCTGCCGCGATCAGGCGCAGCGTGGCGTCTCCGGACGCGGCGACGACGTCATAGTCGCCCGTCTTCATGAGATTGACCGCCTCATCCGAGGTGCCGTAGCTCTTCGAGACGACCTTGCAGCCGGTGTCCTTCTCGAACGGCGTGACCCAGTCGACGGTGGGGTCGTTCGAGCCGTCCTCGACGTAGCCGGGCCACGCGAGGATCGAGACCGACGACTCCATGTCGCCGAGTTTCGTGGCCTCGGGGGCAGCGCTGCCCCCTCCCGCGCTGGTTCCGCACGCGCTGAGCAGCGCGACCGATCCGATCGCGACCGCGGCGACGAGCGAGCCGCGCCGCATCGTTGTGCCTCTCATGTTGTTGTCTCCTGGTTCCTTCGGGTTGCTGTGGATGGGTCAGGGGCCGGATGTCATCCGCCGCCGGCCGGGGGGTAGAGCGAGATGACATCGGACTCGTGCCAGCTCACGACGACACGGTTTCCGCGCTCGTCGTCGTCCGCACGTCCGCGGACGTTCGGCTCGAGGACCGTGACGCGGATCCCGGCATCCAGATCGATGACACTGCGGATGCCGCTGCCGACGTAGATGGACTCGACGACCGTGCCCGGGGCGGAGCGGATGCCCTCGCCCTCCTGGGCGATGCGAGACACGACGAGCTTCTCGGGGCGCACCGAGTGCTCGCCGGTTCGGCCGAGGAGCGCCTGTGAGCGCTCGTGGTCGAACAGGTTCGACGTGCCGACGAAGTCGGCGACGAACCGGGATGCGGGGTGCTCGTACAGCTCGCGGGGGGTGCCGAGCTGCTCGATGCCACCCGCGTTGAACACCGCGATGCGATCGGAGAGGGTGAGCGCCTCTTCCTGGTCGTGCGTGACGAAGATGAACGTGATGCCGAGCTCGCGCTGGATCTGCTTGAGCTCGACCTGCATCTGCTCGCGCAGCTTCAGGTCGAGGGCCCCGAGCGGCTCGTCGAGCAGGAGGGCCTTGGGCTGGACGACGGTGGCGCGCGCGAGCGCGACACGCTGGCGCTGCCCGCCCGAGAGCTGCGCAGGCTTGCGATCGGCGAACTGCTCGAGTCGCACCGAGGCGAGCGCCTTCATCGCCCGGTCGCGGCGCTCGGCGCGCTTGACGCCGCGGACGCGCAGTCCGTACGCGACGTTGTCGAGGACGCTCATGTGGGGGAACAGCGCATAATCCTGGAACACCGTGTTGACATCGCGGTCGAACGGCGCCTTGCCGGTGACATCCTGTCCGAACAGCTCGATCGTCCCAGAGCTGGGCTGCTCGAAGCCGGCGATGAGCCGCAGCACGGTCGTCTTGCCCGAGCCCGATGGACCGAGCATGGAGAAGAATTCGCCGGCCGCGATCTCCAGATCGACGTGATCGACGGCCGTCACGCTGCCGAACTCCTTTGTGAGTCCGGTCAGCCGGATGGCTGGCTGGTCAGTCATGACGTCTCCCTCGATGTCGGTGCACAGTAAATCATATGGATCCAGATGTCTAAAATCGACCTGCCGTGTTACGGTCGTGTCACGGATCCGCGGGACCCTTGAGAATCCCCCAGCCCGCCGTCCGTGGGAGCGAAGATGCCGCAGGCCACCAGGAGCGGGGACGCGACGCACGCCGTCGTCTTCTCGCCGCTGGACGCGATCGGCCGGGCGGAGCTCGTCGAGCAGCGCCTCACCGACGCGATCGTGGCGGGCGTGCTGCGTGACGGCGAGCGGCTCCCCAGCGAGTCGGAGCTGGCGAAGAGCCTGGGCGTCGCGGTCGTCACAGCCCGTGAGGCGCTCGAGGGCATGCGTGACAAGGGACTCGTGCAGACGCGACGCGGGCGCGACGGCGGCAGCTTCGTGACGTACGACCGGGATGCCGCGGGCTGGCTGATCGATGCGAGGCTGCGTGACCTGAGCCGCATCGATCTTCGCGACCTCGCCCTGCATACGGCCGCGATCGCCGGGACCGCGGCGGAGGTCGCGGCCGATCGCGCCAGCGAGGACGACCTCGAGACGCTGCACGCGATCGACCAGCGGGCCGACCTCTCCACCGCAGGCGGGGCGCGTCGGGCGGTCGGACGATTCCAGCTCGAGGTCGCGGCTGTCAGCCAGTCGCCGCGCCTCGTTCATGAGGAGCTGCGTCTGCAGGCGGAAGCGGGGCCGCTCCTCTGGCTGTGCCTTCGCGAGCAGGAGTACCGTGACGAGAGCGGGCGCCGCCGCGCCTCGATCATCCGGGCCATCCGGGATGTCGATCCGGTGGCGGCCCGGGCCGCGACCGTCGCCCACATCGACGGCGCGCTCGGATGGCTGATCGACGAGAAGCTCCGGATCGAGGCATCCGCACACAGCAGCACCGATGGCCCCAGCCACGGGGAGTTTCCACCGATCGAGGAGGTCGCCGGATGAGCCCCACCGCGACGATGACCCCGGCGGAGGTCGCGGCGTACATCGCCGAGACCATCGACCCCGTCTTCGCGACGATCGACGCCTGGCGTGATGCCGTCGAACGTGAGCTGTCGCGGCATCCCGAGCCGACCGCAGCCGCGCTGGATCCGTTCGTCAGCGAACTGGTGCGGTCCGCGCTCGAGGGACCGGGACTGATCACGGGCGCTGGATTCGTGGCGACGCCGGGATATCTGGCCGACGCCCGCTGGCACCTCGCCTGGTGGCTCGCCGGCAACGGTGCACGCGACGCGGCGGGAGTGCGGCGCCTCGCGGCGGTCAGCGACCCCGAGAGCGAGGACTTCCGCGACTACACCGGGCTCGAATGGTGGCGCGTCCCCGAGCGCACCGGCTCGCGTCACCTGACCGGACCGTACGTCGACTACGTGTGCACCGACGACTACACCGTCACGATTACGACACCCGTCCGGGTGTCGGGGCGGATGGTCGGGATCGTGGGCGCCGACGCGTATGCCGCACGGCTCGAACAGGAGCTGCGGAAGGTCATCGGCGGCGCCGGAGCATCGTGTGCCGTCGTCAACGCGTCGGGACGCGTCGTGACCGCCACCGAATCCCGCCGCGAGCCCGGATCGATCCTGCGGCTGGCGGGCCTGGCCGATGCCCTCGCTCCGCTGCGCGATGCGGATCCCGGTGTGGTGTCGGCCGTCCTTCCCGGCGGGCAGAGCGTCCTGGCATGCGGCGACACGTCGCTCGCCCTCGTGGTCGGGATCTGACCTGCGGCTCAGTGCCCGAGCGAGCCCGCGTCCGAGACACCGACATCCGTGCGGTGGAAGTTCTGGAACGAGCGGGATGCCGTCGGCCCCCGCTGGCCCTGATACCGGTTGCCGTAGGGGCCCGAACCGTAGGGGTTCTCGGCGGGCGAGGACAGCCGGAAGAAGCACAGCTGCCCGATCTTCATGCCCGGCCACAGCGTTATCGGAAGTGTCGCCACGTTCGACAGCTCGAGGGTCACGTGTCCTGAGAACCCCGGGTCGATGAATCCGGCTGTGGAATGGGTGAGCAGGCCCAGCCGGCCCAGCGATGATTTGCCCTCGAGCCGCGCGGCGACATCGTCCGGCAGCGAGACCTGTTCGAACGTCGAACCGAGGGCGAACTCGCCCGGGTGCAGGATGAACGGCTCGTCGGGCGCGACCTCGATCAGGTGGGTCAGATCGGGCTGGTCGAGGGCGGGGTCGATGAACGGGTACTTGTGGTTGTCGAACAGCCGGAAGTACCGGTCGAGCCGCACATCGACGCTCGACGGCTGCACCATCTCGGGCTCCCACGGGTCGAGCCCGATGCGGCCCGCCGTGATCTCGCCACGGATGTCACGATCGGAGAGCAGCACGGTGTCAGCCTAGCGGCGGCGGCTTCGCTGCCGCCTCGACCGCCGAGCGGCTCGGCGCGGAGTCTGGCGTGCCAGACCGGTTTGCTATGCTGGCCAGGCGCCGCAAGGCCTGCCGGGGATGTAGTTCAATGGCAGAACTTCAGCTTCCCAAGCTGATAGCGCGGGTTCGATTCCCGTCATCCCCTCCAAAGCTCCGACGTGCCGCCGCAGGCGGTGCGGCGGAGCTTTCGTGCGGATGCAGTCGGAACCGATCCCGTTCGGGCGGGCCCCACCGCCCCGAGGCTCCGCCCGCCGACGCAGTCGGCGAGTGGAGTGGGCGGAGGCACGATTCCCGTCATCCCCTCCCCGAAACCCGCGTAATTCCGCGGAAGCTCGCCGAGATTCGCCACAGCACACCACGTGACGCCACCGCCATGTGAACACCGATGTGTACACCGGTGCTCCGCTGGGCACGGTCAGGCGAGCGGCTCGGCCGCTTCGCGCGCCGCGCGCGCCGACGACCGCACCGCGCCGATGCTCGCGGTGATGACCAGCGCGATGCCGACCAGCTCGAGCCACACGAGCGTCTGACCGAGGAAGACGAATCCGGCCAGCGCAGCTGTCGCCGGCGCGAGGCTCATCATGATGGCGAATGCGGCCGGCGGCAGCCGCCGCAAGGCGATGAGCTCGAACGCGTATGGGATCGTGGACGACAGCACGGCCACCGCAGCGCCCAGGGCGAGGATGTCGAGGCGCAGCAGCGCGGCGCCGGCATCCACGATCCCGAACGGCAGCGCCAGCAGCGCCCCCACGGTCATCGCGAGCGCGAGGCCGTCCAGCTTCGGAAATGCGCGGCCCACGCGCGAGGACGACAGGATGTAGAACGCCCAGCTCGTCGCGGCTCCGAGCGCGAAGAGCACGCCCAGCGGATCGAGGTCGCCCCAGCCGCCGCCTCCCAGCGCGAACACGCCGGCCAGCGCGAGCAGCGCCCACAGCCACGCCGATGCGCGGCGGCTCGCGACGATGGACAGCACGAGCGGCCCGAGCACCTCTATGGTCACCGTCACGCCCAGCGGCAGCCGTTCGAGAGCGAGATAGAAGAGGCCGTTCATCACCGCGAGCACCACGCCGAAGGCGATCACGGCCATCCATCCCTCGCGGGAGTGTCCTCTCACCGCGGGCCGCGCGATGATCAGCAGCACGAGGGCGGAGAAGACCAGGCGCAGCATCACCATGCCCAGGGGTCCGACCGTCGGAAACAGCAGCACGGCGATCGATGCGCCGACCTCCTGGCAGGCGAGCCCGGCTACCACGAGCAGAATGGCCGGAGTCGTCCCCCTGCGGGAGGTCACCACCGGTGGATCACTTGGCCGGGAGCGGGCACACGGCCGACTTCGCGATGAGGTCGTGGTACTGCCCGGCCGTCCACGGCAGTCCGGCCTCGGGCGCCGTCTGGCCGGCAGCCGCCGGGGTCTTGGACGCGATCGCCGCGAGCTGCCAGGCCAGATCGCCCGCGACGTCGCCTGAGGCTGCGGAGTTGTTCAGCACGAGTGCGACGGTGAGGCCGGACTCCCGGTCCGAGAACACCGCCGAGAGGTATCCGGGAACCGCGCCGAACTGACCGATGAGCGACCCGGCCTGGATCGTCCCTCCCGTCGCGGTGTACCACGCGGGTGCGGAGGCGTTCGCGGCGAGAGGATGTGCGAAACGATCCGTGCCCTTGGGAAGCAGGGCCCCTGTGGCGAGTGCCCGGCCGTAGCGGCCGAGGTCGGCGATGGTCGAGACGACCCCCGCATCGGTGAACCCGACGCTCGCCGAGAGGCTGGTGATGTCGAGGGGCTTGGCGCAGTTGTAGCCGTCCTTGCCTTTGAGCGTCTGGTAGCCCCTGAGCACCGGACCCGTCGTCACGAGCGTCGCGACGCTCGGAGCCGGCAGCTGCGTCCCGGTCAGGTTGAGTGGATCGGTGACGTACTGCGCGATCAGGTCCTGTGCGCTCCGGCCCGTCGCGCGCTCGAGTGCGAGGCCCAGCAGGACGTAACCGGCATCCGAGTCGCCGTACCTGGCGCCTGCCTTGAAGGCGCGCCGCTGCCCGAGACCGTAGCTCGCGAGTTCCCTCGGATCCCAGACCCGTGTCGGATTCGTGAGCCACAGCGGTCGGAGCTGGCGCGAGAACGAGCCGATGCCGGACGTGCCGTCGCACAGCTCCTGAAGGGTCACGCCCGTCGCCTCGGGAACCCCCGGCACGTACTTCGAGACATTGTCATCCAGCCGGACGGTGCCCTCGTCCGCCACCGAGAAGAGGATGTCGCAGGTCATCGCGCGGGTGATCTTCCCGGCTCGGAACTGCATGTCGGCGGTCACGGCCGCTCCGCCCGGGCTCTGGGTGCCGATGCCTGCGACCCAGCTGCCGCTCCACGGCGCCCACACCCCCACCACGGCGCCGGACGAGCCGCTCACCGCCATGGCGAAGTCGACGGCATCCTTCAGCTGCGTGACCGTCTCGTCGGAGAACGCGGCGTCCGACTGTGCGAGAGGACCGACGTCGACTCGCCGTTCGACGGCGCAGCCGGCGAGGCTGAGCAGCATCCCCAGGGCGGCGAGCACCGCCGCGGCGGCGCGCAGTCGTCTGGGCTGTGCTGGCATCTCACCCCCCGATGATCGTGCAATGAATTCAAACACATCCTCGCTGGTTCCCCCGACTCGATCCGCACTGTGGAAAGATGTCCTACCTGTTCGGCGACGGCGCTCTCGCGGGAGTCCTCGCGCACATGAATCGAGACCACGGTCCGGACACCTCCTCATCGCGAGGGCATCCGGTGCCGCGGACGCGATCGCGTCCCGCATGACCCCCGGTCGTTGAGCGAGGAGCGAAGCGACGAGACGAAACGCGCTCAGCGACCGAGACCGGCCATGAAACGCTGCACGTCCGGGTCCACGCGGATGTCGCTCGGCCGCAGCGGTCTCGACAGGTACAGGCCGTCGAGCGAGGTCAGCCGCGAGAGCGCGACGTAGGTCTGCCCCGGTGCGAATGCGCCCGATCCCAGGTCGATGACCGCACGGTCGTAGGTCTGCCCCTGCGACTTGTGGATCGTGACAGCCCACGCGAGGCGAAGCGGGAACTGCGTGAACTCGGCGACGATCTCCCGGGTGAGCGAGCGCGACCCGGCATCGTAGGCGTAGCGGAATCTCTCCCACACCGCCGGCTCGACGTCGAACTCCTCGCCGTCGACGTCCACCCGGACGGTTCCGCCCGCGATGCGGGTCACCGTGCCGATCGTGCCGTTCACCCAGCGCGGCGGATCGCCGAACGACCCGGTGTCGTTGCGCAGGAACATCACCTGGGCCCCCACCTTCAGCTGCAGCTCGCGATCGGCCGGGTACGCGGCATCCCCTCGACCGAAGTCGCCCGTGATCTCGGCGACGGCCGTCTGCGAGCGCCCCGAGAGCGCCTCCAGGTGGCGGCGATTGATGCTGTTCACGATGTCGTTGCGGGTCGCGAGCGTGATGAGTGGCGCTTCGCCGTCGACGGCTTCGGGGGGCGTCCGCGCACCCGTGTCGTTCAGGATCTGCGCGATGTCAGCGGTCACCCGGCCGTGACGGACCGCATTCAGCATCGCCTTGAACGCCGGGTCGGCCTGTCGATGGATGTCGACGAGTTCGCGGATGCGAAGTTCGGCGCCGTACGAGCCGACGTCGACGATGCCGTCGCCCCCGGCCTCGCCGACCCACACCTTCGCGTCGAAGAACCAGAACGAGCGATAGTGATCGTGGATGTAGTGCGCCTCATCACCGCGCGGCGGCACCGGGGCGAGCTGGTACGGATCGCCGAACATCACCACCTGAGCCCCGCCGAACGGCTCGGCCTTGCGCGCGCGCGCCTGCCGCAGCGCCCGATCGATCGCATCCATCAGGTCGGCGTTGACCATCGAGATCTCATCGATCACGAGTGTGTCGATCGCGTTCAGGATGCGACGGGTGGCGTCGGACTGGTCGATCTCACCGTTCGCGATCAGCCCGATCGGCAGCCGGAACAGCGAATGGATGGTCTGCCCCTCGACGTTGAGCGCCGCGACCCCCGTCGGTGCGCAGACGGCGATCTGCTTCGAGGTGTTCCACGCGAGGTGCTGCAGCAGCGTGGACTTGCCTGTGCCCGCCCGGCCGGTGACGAACACGTGGTCGCGGCCGTCTTCGATGAGCCGGAACAGCGCCTCCTGCTCGGCGGAGAGGGCGGGGGCGGTCACCGACTCATGCTAACGAGCGGTGGATGCCGGCGGGCCGACCCTCCACAGGATCGCCAAGGCTCCTCTCAGGGCTGCCTCCCTAGACTGGTGCCGTGGACCAGGGGGTGGTGGACACGGCGGACGGCCGCGCGTCGGCGACGCCGGCCCCCGCCGAGCCCCCGAGCGTGGGCGCCGAACCGGCACCCGCCTCGTCCTCCCGCCCCCGCCGGCAGCTCGCCGTCGACTTGAGCATCCTGGCGGTCGTCGGCCTCCTGCTGATCGCCGCTGTCGGTGCCGCTGCCGCCGCCATGTCCCGCGAGTTCTACAGTCCCACCGCGTTCGTCCAGCAGTACCTCGACCTGCTCGCGGGCGGCCGCGCCGCCGAGGCGCTGGCTGTTCCCGGCGTCACGGTCGACTCCGCTGCCCTAGAGGCGGCGGGCCTTCCCGCGAACGCGTCGCAGGCGCTGCTGCGCCGCGATGCGCTCGCATCGCTCACCGACATCCGGATCGTCTCCGAACACGCCGACGGCGATGTCACGCATGTGAAAGTCGCCTATCGCGCGGGGGCGTATCCCGGCACGACGACGTTCGATGTCGTGCGCGACGGTTCGGTCGGCCTCGCGCCGACGTGGCGGTTCGCCACGAGCCCGCTCGCGGTGATGGACCTCAAGGTCAGCGGGTCGATGAGCTTCGAGGTCAACGGGTTCACGATGGACAAGCGGCAGGTCTCTCCCGATGGGGTGGACGCCGATCCCGACGCGACCCTGCCGCTGCTCGTGTTCTCTCCCGGTGTGTATTCGGTCTCGGTCGACACGCCGATCTCCGCCACGCCCGGCGCCGCCGTCCTCTCGGACAGCCCGTTCAGCCACTTCCCTGTGGAGATCCGCGCGACCGCCACCGCGAGGTTCACGTCGCTCGTGCAGCAGCGGGTCGATGAGTTCCTCACCACGTGCACCACGCAGCAGGTGCTGCAGCCGACGGGATGCCCCTTCGGGCTCATCGTCGACGACCGCATCGCCTCGACGCCCGTATGGTCGATCGCACATCAGCCCACCGTCCAGATCGTGCCGGATGGGGCGAAATGGCGCGTCCCGCCCACCGACGCGGTCGCGCACATCGAGGTCGACATCCAATCGCTCTTCGACGGCTCCATCCGACACGTCGGCGAAGACGTGCCGTTCCTGGTCACCGGCTCGATCACGGTGCTCCCCGACGGCACCGCGACGATCGTCGTCGGCGGGCCCGACACGAACTGAGCGGATGCCGCCTTCGGCGCGCGTCGGCGCGGCTCAGCCGCCCGTGCGCGCGTCGCGCTCGGCGAGCGCCGCCAGACGTGCGTTGTAGGCCTGGAGCTCGGCATCCCCGGTCCGATCGGCGTGCCGATCGCGTCGGCGCTGATCGCGGGCGTCGCTGCGACTCCACTGGATCGCCACCGTGACCGCGAGGATGAGCGTCGGGATCTCGCCGACCGACCACGCCACGCCGCCTCCGGTGTACTGGTCCTCGAGCGGTGTCGCGCCCCACGTGCGGGCCATGGATCCGAACCACTCCGCGACCATCAGCCCCGACTGCGACATGATCGCGATGCCGAAGAACGCGTGCATCGCCATGATGCCGATCAGCAGCAGGAGCCTGCCCGGATACGGCAGGCGGTACGCGACCGGGTCGATGCCGATGAGCGTCAGCACGAACAGGTATCCCGTGATGAGGAAGTGCGCGGTCATCCACTCGTGCCCGAGATGGTCGTAGAGGGACCACCGGAACAGGTCCGTGAAGTAGAACACCCACAGCGACCCGATGAACAGCCCGGCCGCCACGAACGGGTTCGTCAGCACGCGGGCGACAGGCGAGTGCACAGCCCACAGGATCCATTCGCGTCCGCCCCGCGTGCCGTCATCCCGCTTGCGGACGGCCCGGGCGGCGAGCGTCACCGGCGCGCCGGCGACGAGCAGCATCGGGATCGCCATGGTGAGCAGCATGTGGCCCACCATGTGCATGCTGAAGAGGTAGTCCTGGTAGACGTTGACCACGCCGCCCGTCACCCATACGAGCAGAGCCAGTCCGGCCAGCCACACGACCGTGCGATAGACGGGCCACCCGTCGCCTCGCCGGTGCATCCGCCACACGCCGGCGAGGTAGAAGAAGGCTGCGAACCCGGCGAGGAGCGCCCACAGCAGGTCGATGTTCCAGGCGGTGATCCAGTCGACGGGCACGAGTTCGGGCGGCACGGGTGCGCCGGTGAGCCGCTCAGCCGGGGTCGGGGTCACCGGGGCGGTGCTGGCGGCGGGTGGCGGCGTCAGGGCGAGGCCGACGGCGGCGCCGGATGCCGCTCCCATGAGCGCGAGCTCGAGTGCGATGAGTCTCCAGAACCCACGCGATGACGCCTCCTCATCGAGGTGCGCGATCAGCCGCCGCCGGTACCACGCGCCGAGGCAGCCGAGCGCGACGATCGCGACGATCTTCACGCTGAGGATGAGGCCGTACGGCGAGAGGACGGCCTCCCACGTGCGCAGTCCGATCACCGCGCGGACGGTCCCCGAGATCGCCACGACGATGAACGCGACCAGGGCGATGCTCGAGTACCGGCCGAGTGCGGTCGCGCTGGCGGTGCGGCCGAGCGCCGGGCGAACCAGCACCATCAGCACGAGTCCACCCAGCCACACCGCGGCGGCGAGCATGTGCAGCACCAGGGCGATGACGGCCTCGTTGTGGTCCTTCTCGGCGCCCGAGTGACCCTGGGTGCCCATCGGGACGAGAGCCGCGAGAGCCAGGATCGCCACGAAGAAGGTCGCCGTCCACGACCGCACCGCGAAGGTCAGCACCGTGAGCGCCGCGCCGGCCACCGTCGTGATCAGCCAGGTGCGCCCGAGCTCGGTCTCGACGAGGAAGCGCCCCAGCTGCGCGCCGAATTCCGGGCCGGCGCTGATCGCCGGGTCGAACGCGTCGAGGAACGTGAGGAAGCCGGTCGCAGCCGCCGAGATGGTGAAGACCGCCGCGGAGACGGATGCCGCATCCAGCGCGATGTCGAATTCGCGCTCCCCCGCCCGCAGCGTGAACAGCGCGGTGACGAGAGCCCCGGCCATGCCCGCGGCCGAGAGGTTGACGAACAGCCGGGCCGTGGGCAGTCCCCAGCGCACTAGCGGCCCGGGATCGCCGATCGCCAGGGGTGCGGCCCCGCCGCCGTAGACGAGCGCCCACACCATGACCACCAGCGCGGTCGCGACGAGGATCACCGGCCCCGCGGCCCGCAGCGCGCCCGACCGGCCCGCGCGCCCCGCGGCCACCTGCGGCGCGTCGGTGCCGTGTGACGTGGACGTGGGGATCACCGTTCCAGCCTAAGCGCGTCTCGGCGACCCGCTCACTGAGGGGTGCGATACGTGCAGGAGGGGGATGCCGCGCTCGCGGCATCCCCCTCCTTGTGTGTCGTCGGCTACTTGACGGCGGCCTTCAGCTTCGAGCCCGCGGTGATCTTCACGCGCTGGCCGGCGGGGATCTTGATCTCTTCGCCGGTCTGCGGGTTGCGGCCGGTGCGGGCCGAGGTGCTCACCCGTTCCACAGCGAGCCAGCCGGGGATGGTGACCTTGGTGCCCGTGGCGACCGCTTCGGAGACGGTCGCGAAGAGGGAGTCGAGCACACCCGACACGGTGGACTGGCTCTGACCGGTCGCGCTGGCGATGCTCGCGACGAGTTCGGTCTTGGTGATGGACTTGTCGGCCATGTGGATTGTCCTCCAAGGGGGGCTCGATCGCCGCCCTTTTCATTGCTCGGACCGGAAGGCTCACGCCTCCGGCTGGTCGGATCGACCGCCTCGAATGTACCTGACTGCCGCACGATTCCGCGGATTTCTGCGGGTTTTCCGTAATCCACACGGCGTGTCGGGTGGCTGGTGTGGCTCGTGTGGCCGATGTGGCGGGTTCAGGCGTGAAGCCGGCGGAGTGCCGCGACGACATCGTCGTGCCAGCGTCGGGCGGCAGGGAGCGCGGCTGTGAAGATCGCGACGTCGTGGGTCACGCCCTGGTAGCGCACGACACTGGCGTCGACCCCCGCACGCCGCAGCGCATAGCCGTACGCATCCCCGTCGCCACGAAGCGGGTCGTACTCCGCGGTCAGGATCACCGCGGGCGGCAGTCCCTCATGCGAGGCCGCTCGCAAAGGCGACGCGTAGGGTTCGAGCCCGTCATCGGGGTGGGGCAGGTAGGTGAGCGCGACCGAGCGCAGTTCGCGCAGCGCGAGAGGGCGAGGGATGCCGAGCCCCCGCACCGCGCGAAGATCGAGGTGGTGCCCGGTGAGATCGACGACGGGGACCTCGAGAATCTGCAGCCGCAGCGGCAGCCCGGCACGGTCCCGGTTCATGAGGGCGACCGTGGCGGCGATGTTGCCGCCTGCGGAGATCCCGAGCACCCCGATGCGCATGGGGTCGATCGCGAGCTCCGGCGCGTTGCCGAACAGCCACAGCAGCGCCGCGTACGCCTGCTCGACCTGCACCGGGTAGCGGTGCTCGGGAGCGAGGGAGTAGTCGACCGCGGCGACCGCCACATGCGCGTCGACCGTGCGGCGGCGGAAGGCGGCATCCGTCGTCGGATAGTCGATTCCGCCGATGCGGAACGCGCCGCCGAAGAAGGCCAGCACCGCGGGCACCGGCGCATGTCCGACGACATCGGGGTAGTAGATGCGCACGCGGACGGTGGGATGCCCCGGAACCTCGACCTGATGCTCGACCGTGCGCACCTCCGGCCCAGGGGTTCCGACGGTCCGCAGCTCGCTGCGATCCCACGCCAGCGCCGAACGCCGATGACGGGCGCGGGCACGGGCGCGCGGTCCGAGTGCCGCGGATGCCTGTGCCTTGGCAGCGCGCTCGGCCCTGTCCGGTCTGGCCACCGGGGCCTCCGCCGGCGTGCCTTCGACGGGCGCGCTGGGCGTGCGCAGGAACCGCGTGAGGGTGGCGAGCCGCGTGCGCACCGTGCTCAGCGCCTGATCGAACAGGTACTTCCTGTGCAGTCGCAGGCGCTCATCGAAGAACGGATCCAGCGGCATCCATCGCTCCTCGTGGCATCTGTCATGCCGAGTGTAGAGCGCTGCAGGTCGCCCGGGACCGCCACGACACCAGCCCGAGACGGCGGTAGGCCCGGAATCCGTGAGGACGCCGGGCCTACCGCTATGGTGCTTCGCTTACCAGCTGGACTTGGTCACGCCGGGCAGCTCGCCGCGGTGGGCCATGTCGCGGAAGCGGACACGCGAGATGCCGAACTTCGTGAGGACACCACGGGGGCGGCCGTCGATGACGTCGCGGCTGCGCAGGCGCACGGGCGAGGCGTTGCGGGGCAGCTTCTGCAGGCCCACGCGAGCGGCTTCGCGCTGCTCGTCGGTCGACTCCGGCGACACGAGCGCCTTCTTCAGCTCGGCACGCTTCGCGGCGTAGCGGTCGACGACCGCCTGGCGCTGCTGGTTGCGCGCGATCTTGCTCTTCTTGGCCATGGATCAGCGCTCCTCTCGGAATTCGACGTGCTTGCGGATGACCGGGTCGTACTTCTTGAGCACGATGCGGTCGGGGTTGTTGCGGCGGTTCTTGCGCGTCACGTAGGTGTAACCCGTGCCGGCGGTCGAACGCAGCTTGATGATCGGACGGATGTCCTGAGCCTTCTTGGCCATCAGAGCTTCACACCCTTCGCGAGGAGGTCCTTGACGACGGACTCGATGCCGCGGGCGTCAATGACCTTGATGCCCTTCGCCGAGACGTTCAGCTTGATGCTGCGTCCGAGCGACGGAACGTAGTAGGTCTTCTTCTGCACGTTCGGGTCGAAGCGTCGCTTCGTCCGGCGGTGCGAGTGCGAGATGTTGTGACCGAAGCCGGGAACTGCTCCAGTCACCTGGCACACTGCTGCCATGGTGATGTCTCCTTAATACCGTGAGGCCGGACGGCCCCACCCAAGATCCCTTGTCTGCACCCCCGCAGGGGTACGAACTGCGTGCTGGAGTGCGCGCAGACAAAGAGTCAGTCTAGCACGCGGGATGCTGTCGCCTTGACCGCGGGTGAGTGCCGGTGATGATCCCGAGATGGAGGGGCGCGTTTCGTCTCGCTGCGCTCGCTCAACCACCGGGGGGCGGCTGCGCTCGCTCAACCACCGGGGGTGCGGCTGCGCTCGCTCGAGGATCGGGAAGGCGCCGCGGCCGGTCAGCGAGCCGCGGGAGGCGGCGCCGCGCCGCGGCCCCAGCGGAACGGAGACACGGTCGGGTCTCCGGGAATCCAGAACCGCCACGGATAGGCATCCGTTCCGGCGACTCCCGCGACCCCGACCCTGGGCCCCGCGGCGGATGCGGCTGCCGGCTCTACCGTCAGGAAGATGCGCGCCACCGCCCCGTGCCACTCGGCCCCGGTGATCGCGTCGATGCCGTCGTGGATCGGATGCCGCAGGCCCACGGCATCGCCGAGTCTGCCCGGTCCGCGCGCGAGGTCCCGGGCCGTCCTGGCGGCCCGACGGCGGCGGGCCGCGGCATCCCGCCCCTCGACGATCTCTCCGGCACGCAGCAGGATGCCGCCCGCCACCCCCTCCCGGCCGCACACGACATTCACGCAGGAGTGGATGCCGTGGCTCAGGTAGACGTACAGGTGGCCGGGCTCGCCCCACATCGTCGCGTTGCGTGGCGTCGGCCCCATCCGGGCGTGCGAGCCCGGATCAGGCAGCACCCCGGTGCCGAGCCCGTGGTAGGCCTCGACCTCGGTGAGTCGCACGGTGACCGTCTCGCCTTGAACGGTGGTCGTGAGGCGCGCACCGAGGAGCCGGGGCGCGACGTCCGCGGGCAGACCGGCGAAGTCGTCCCTCGTCGCAGGTCGATGATCGTTCGCCCCGGTGAGCGCGATCACGCGCGGACGTCACGCTCGCTCGCGCGTTCCGCCGCGCAGGACTCGCAGAGCCCGAAGATGTCGACGACGTGCTCTGCCTGGGTGAAGCCGTGCGCGGCCGCGGTGCGCTGCGCCCATTGCTCGACATCCGTTGCGGCGATCTCGACCGTCAGCCCGCAAGAGCGGCAGATGAGGTGGTGATGGTGTCCGGGCGAGGTGCACGCGCGAAAGAGGTTCTCGCCCTCGGGACTCTGCAGCGAGTCCGCCTCGCCTTGGGCGGCGAGCCCGGCGAGCGCGCGATAGACCGTGGCGAGCCCGATCCCGGTGTCGTCCTCACGCAGCGTGGCGTAGAGCGTCTGAGCACTGACGAAGCCGCTGGCGTCGGCCAGGGCCTCGCGGACGCGCTCGCGCTGCCAGGTGTTGCGGTGCACCGTCACGGTGGCGATTCTACTGGCGGGGCTGGTCGGGCCGGCGGGAGACGGCGTCCGCGAGGGGCGAGGGGGCCTCTTCATGCTGCGACCTTCGTGACGCGACCACGCCGGCTGCCGATGACCCGGCACACGACGTAGATGACGAACGAGATGGTGGTGATGTACGGACTCACCGGCAGGGTGCCGGCAACCGCGAGCAGGATGCCGACGACGGCCGAGACGAATCCGAACGCCGTCGCGAGCAGCGGCACCGACCGGGGACCCGACGCGATGCGCATCGCCGCCGCGGCAGGCGTGACCAGCAGCGCCATCACCAGCAGCGCTCCGATGATGTGGACGCTCACCGCGACGATGAGTCCGAGCAGCAGCATGAACGTCAGCGACACCGCGGTCGTCGGCACCCCTCGTGCGGCCGCCGATTGAGGATCGAGGGAATCGAACCGCAGTGGCCGCCAGATCATCAGGAGCCCGGCGAGGGTGACCGCGCTGATGCCGATCAGCCAGCCGAGCTGCCCGGTCTGCACCGACACGATCTGTCCCGTGAGCAGACTGAAGCGGTTCGCGCTGCGTCCGTTGTAGAGAGACAGGAACAGGATGCCGAGCCCCAGCCCGAACGGCATGAGCACGCCGATGATCGAGTTGCGGTCGCGCGCCCGCGCGCCGAGCCATCCGATGATCCCCGCCGCGATGAGGGATCCGATGATCGACCCGGTGACGACATCCGCCCCGATCAGGAGCGCTGCGGCGGCACCGGCGAAGGAAAGCTCTGCGATGCCGTGCACGGCGAACGCCATGTCGCGCTGCATGACGAACACCCCGACGAGGCCGCCGACGAGGCCCAGCACCGCCCCCGCGACGACCGCGTTCCAGACGAGGCCGAGGATCTCGCCGTAGACCGGGAGGCCGCCGAACATCGCATCCCAGACGTCCGCCCAGTTCATGCGCGGGGCTCTTCGTGCTCGTGATGGTGATGGGACTCCTCGGCGTCGGGGGCGCCGACCACCACCAGCCGGTCGCCCGCGCGCAGCACGAACACGGGCACGCCGTAGAGCTCGGTGAGCACATGCGAGTCGAGCACCTCGTCGGGGTGCCCGAGCATGAACCTGCCGTTGGCGAGGTAGAGGATCCGGTCGACCTTGCCCAGCACCGGGTTGATGTCGTGGGTGACGAGCAGCACGGCCGCGCCGGTGTCACGGCGGTGGCGGTCGATCAGTCCCACCACGGCCTGCTGGTTCGCGAGGTCGAGGCTCGTCAGGGGCTCGTCGCACAGCAGCAGCCGCGGGTCGTCCGCGAGAGCCTGGCCGACCCGCAGACGCTGCTGCTCGCCGCCGGACAGCAGCCCGACCGGCTGGTCGGCGAATTCACGGGCTCCGACGGCGTCGATCAGGCGATCGACGCGCTGTGCCTCGCCGCGGCGGGTGAGCGGGGGGCCGAATCGGTGCCCGTCGACGCCGAGGGCGACGAGGTCACGCCCTCGCAGAGCTGTCTCGGGCGGCAGCGGGCGTTGCTGCGGGACGTAGCCGATCCGCCGGTTTCCCCGGCCCCGCACCGGCTCGCCCAGGGCACGGATGCCGCCCTCGCTGAGCGGCTCGAGCCCGAGGATCGCTCGCAGGAGCGTTGTCTTGCCGGATCCGCTCGGACCCAGCACCGCGACGAGCTCGCCCGGCTGGACGGTGAGGTCCAGTCCGCTCCAGAGCTGCCGATCGCCGCGGCGAAGCCCGGCGCCCGTGATCTCGAGGGGAGGAGGCTGCGTCATCCGCCCAAGCCCTCGCTCAGGGCGTCGATGTTCGACCGCATCCACGAGATGTAGGTCTTGCCGTGGGGCAGAGTCTCGGCGAACTCGAGGACCGGGATCGAGCGCGACTGCGCCTCGTGGATCACCAGCATCGTCTCGGCGCCGCCGGTCTGCGAGTTCGCGATCAGCACACGCACGTCGCCCGAGCGCAGCAGCGTGAGCGCTCCGAGCAGTGTCGCCGGCGCGACATCGTGTCCCTCTTCGACCGCTTCGGTGAATGCCGCCGGGGTAACGTTCTCGAGACCCGCCGCCGCGGTCAGGTAGAGGGGAACCGGCTCGGTGACGAAGATCTGCTCACCGGCGTGCGAGTTGCGGATCGCGCTGATCCGAGTCTCGAGTCCGTCGATCTCGCCGTGCAACGCCTTGGCATTCTGAGCGAAGGTCGCCGCGCGCGCTGGCATGATCCGGGAGAGTTCGGCGGCGATGGCCGATGCGACCACGCCCATCGTCTGCGGGTCGTACCAGACGTGCTCGTTGAAGTGAACGGCGGAGCCTCCTGCCGACCACTCGGGCGAGGACGCGACTGCCGTGATCACGGGGGCGGTGGATCCGCTCGCCTGTACGAGGGCCGCCATGAACGCGTCGTACCCGGCGCCGTTCTCGATCACCAGGTCGGCGTGCCGCACCGCGAGCTGGTCCTGGGCGCTCGGCTCGAAGGAGTGCGGATCCTGACTCGCTGATGACACGATCGAGGTGACGTCGACGGCCGTGCCGCCGACCGCTTCGGCGATCTGGCCGTAGACGCTCGTGGACGCGACCACCGAGATGCGATCACCCGCCGCGTCGGCGGTATCGGTGGCAGCGCATCCGCTGAAAAGGAGAGCCGATGCCGCAGCCAGCGTCATCGCGATCGGCATCGCCATCGCGGCCAGGGGACGTCGGAGGCGAGGCACGCCTCCAACCTAACGCTATTGATAATCGTTCTCAAGTCAGCTTCAGCTTCGTCGTGATCGCCGATGAACTTCGCACTCACACGGCCGCCTCGGAAAGTTCAATCGTTCGTGAGCCGGTGGTCGGTGATCTCGTGTGAGCCCGTACTCCAGCCGACGAGCGCGCCAGAAGAGGCTCTCGCATCCGTGGGGGAGCCCTCAATCAACGTGTGTGGGCCGGAAGTTCGACCGAGCCATGTGAGCGTGAAGTTCATCGGGAAGCGGAGAAACGCTGGGCGTCACACAGCCCGCGCCTAGCGACCAGGACTGCGACCGCGACGTACGAGCATCGCCACAGCTCACCGCCCGGCAGACGATCCCTCCAAGTTCTCCCGGATGGCCGTTTCCGCATCAGTCCAGGAGCAGCGCCGGCTCCTCGAGGATCGACGCGATATCGGCGATGAATCGAGAGGCTCCATCCCCGTCGATCACGCGGTGATCGAACGATCCTGCGACGGTCGTGACGAAGCGAGGGCGCACCTCGCCGTCGACGACCCATGGCTTCTGACGGATCGTGCCCAGGGCGACGATCGCCGCCTCACCCGGATTGATGATGGGGGTTCCGGCATCCATCCCGAACACACCGATGTTCGTGATCGTGATCGTGCCGCCCTGCTGATCGGCAGGAGTCGCCTTTCCGTCGCGCGCCGTGATCGTGAGCTTCTCGAGGGCGCGGGCGAGGTCGCGCATGTTGAGATCCTGCGCGTCCTTGATGTTGGGGACGAGCAGCCCGCGCGGTGTCGCGGCCGCGATGCCGAGGTTGACGTAGTGGTGGACGCGGATCTGCGCGCCGTCCTCGACGTCCACCCAGGCGGCGTTGACCATCGGGGTGCGGCGCACGGCCCAGATGACGGCGCGGGCCATGATGAGCAGCGGCGAGATCCGGATATCGGCGAAATCGGGGGAGGCCTTCAGGCGCCGGACGAGCTCCATGGTCCTGGTGGCATCGACATCGGTCCACACCGACACATGCGGTGCGGAGTAGGCAGACTGCACCATGCCGGAGGCGACGGCCTTGCGGACGCCCCGCACCGGGATCGACTCCTCGCGCCCCTCGATCGGGTCGGCGACGGGCCGGACGTTCGCGGTCGGCGCGGGCCGTGCCGGAGCGGTCGCCGCAACGGGGATCGTCTCTTCGCGGACCTCGGGCCACGCGGGGGTCTCGATGTTTCGGAACACGCTCGCCTGAGATGCGTGCCGGACGACGTCATCGCGCGTGACCTCGCCGGCCGCCCCGCTCGGCACGATGTGGGAGAGGTCGACCCCGAGGTCGCGGGCGAGCTTGCGGATCGGTGGCTTGGCGATCACACCGACTGATGCCTCGACCCGCTCCTCTGCGCTGACGGCAGGCTTCCGCCGCCGGGACTGGGCGTGCGCCCCGGTGCCGTAGCCCACCAGCACGGCCCCTTCGCCGGCGGTCGGAGCCTCCGCAGGCTCGCCGTGCTGGCTCTGGCCGACTGTGGCCGGTCCGGTCTGCACGCCCGCCGACGAGGCGATGGTGATGATCGGCGCACCGACGTCCACGGTGTCGCCTTCGCCGACGAGCAGCTCGCCGACGGTGCCGGCGAACGGTGACGGCAGCTCGACGAGCGATTTCGCGGTCTCGATCTCGACCAGCACGTCGTTGACTGCGACCGCATCGCCGGGCGCCACGTGCCACGACACGATCTCGGCCTCGGTGAGACCCTCGCCGACATCGGGGAGGAGGAAGGTCTGCGTGCTCATCCGGGGTCTCCTGGATTCAGTAGGCGAGTGATCGGTCGACGGCCTCGAGGATGCGGTCGGCGTCGGGCAGGTATGCGCCTTCGAGCTTCGCAGGGGGGAAGGGCGTGTCGAATCCCGACACCCGGAGAACGGGCGCCTCGAGGGCGTAGAAGGCGCGCTCCATGACGGTCGCCGCGATCTCGGAACCGAGGCTCGTGAAGCCCGGTGCCTCCTGGGCGTAGACCATACGACCCGTGCGCCGCACCGAGTCGAGGATCGGCCCGTAGTCGACGGGCGACAGCGAGCGCACGTCGACGACCTCGCAGCTCGTTCCCTCGGACGCGGCGAGCGCCGCGGCCTGCAGCATGGTCGAGACCATGGCGCCATGGCCCACCAGAGTCACATCCGTGCCGCGGCGGACGATCCGGCTGGCGTGCAGAGGGAGAGCCCGCGCCGAGGTGTCCACCTCGCCCTTCATCCAGTACTTGGCCTTGGGCTCGAGGAAGATCACCGGGTCGGGCGATGCGATCGCATCCTGGATCATCCAGTAGGCGTCGTTCGGTGTCGAGGGGCTCACCACGCGGAGCCCGGGAGTGTGGGTGAAGTACGCCTCGGGACTCTCCTGATGGTGCTCGACCGCGCCGATGTGCCCGCCGTAGGGGATCCGGATCACCACGGGCAGCTGCAGCGCACCCTCATGCCGGTACGTCTGCTTCGCGAGCTGGGTGGTGATCTGGTCGAACGCGGGGAATACGAAGCCGTCGAACTGGATTTCGCACACCGGTCGGAACCCCGCCATCGCGAGCCCGATGGCCGTGCCGACGATCCCCGATTCGGCGAGCGGTGTGTCGAGGACCCGCCTGTCGCCGAACTCGGCCTGCAGCCCCTCGGTGACGCGGAAGACCCCGCCCAGCGGGCCGATGTCCTCGCCCATGAGCAGCACGCGGTCGTTGCCCGCGAGCGCAGCCCGAAGTCCTGCGTTGAGGGCGCGGCTGAACGGCATGGTCGTCACGGTCGCGGCGACTGCCGGCACGGCTGTCGCATCCGCGGTCGCCGAGGCTGCCGGCACGGCTGTCGCATCCGCGGTCGCCGAGCCTGGCGAAGCATCCGCTCCACCCGAAGCGTCCGCGCCGCCCGAACCTGTCGCCGCGGCGGTGGTCGTGTCGGTCATGATGCCTCCTCGTCACCGAAGGACTCTTCGTACTCGCCGAACCACCGGCGCTGCTCCTCGACCAGCGGGTGCGGCTCCGAGTAGACGTGCGAGAACATCACCTCGGGCTCGAGGCCGCCGAGCTCGCCGGTGCGGACACGGATGTCTTCGGCCACAGCGTGGCATTCGGCATCCACACCCTCGAAGAACGCCTCGGACGCACCCCGGCTCAGAAGGTGGGCCCGCATGCGGTCGATGGGGTCGCGACGCCGCCAGGACTCCTCCTCGGCGGAGGTGCGGTACTTCGTCGGGTCGTCGCTCGTGGTGTGCGCACCCATGCGGTAGGTGAGCGCCTCGATCGCCCGTGGACCGAGCCCCGACCGCGCCTCGTCGAGGGCCACCCGGGTCACGGCCCAGCTGGCGAGCACATCGTTGCCGTCGACCGGGATCGACGGCATCCCGTATCCCTCACCACGCCTGTAGAGCGGCGCCCGCGACTGGGTCGCGACCGGCACTGAGATCGCCCACTGGTTGTTCTGCAGGAAGAAGACCTCGGGAGTGCGGTAGCTCGCGGCGAACACCATCGCCTCGTGCACGTCGCCCTGGCTCGATGCGCCGTCGCCGTAGTAGACGACGATGGCCTCGTCGTGCTCGGGATCGCCGGTGCCGCAGCGATCATCGAAGACCAGGCCCATGCCGAGGCCCGTGGCGTGCAAGGTCTGCGAGCCGAGCACGAGGGTGTAGATGTGGACATTGCCGTTCTTGGGATCGAACGGATTCCAGCCGCCGTGCGTGAGGCCGCGCATGACCCGGATGATGTCGATCGGGTCGACGCCGCGGATGCGCGCGACCACGTGCTCGCGGTAGGACGGGAAGAAGTGGTCCTGGGGCCGGCCCGCACGTGCGGAGCCGACCTGTGCGGCCTCCTGCCCGAAGCTCGGCGGCCAGAGCGCCAGCTGACCCTGCCGCTGCAGGTTCGTCGCCTGCACATCGAAGGCACGGATGACCGCCATGTCGCGGTAGAAGCCCTCGAGCTCGGCATCGCCGAGCGCATCGACCAGCTCGCGGTACGGCTCGGCGGCGGGCGTCGGGGCGAATGAGCCGTCGGTCGCGAGGAAGCGGACGGTGCCCGGGTCGGCGGAGGTCACAGGCAGGCTCACCGTTCTACGCTAGCCCTCGTCCGGGATGGCCCTCTGGGAGGTCCTTCACAACGGATGCCGCGATCCGTAGGACGTTCTCGACAGCGGCTTCTTCCCCCACGGAGATGCGGATGCCGTCGCCGGCGAACGGGCGGACGATGAGCCCGGCATCGTCGAAAGCCGCGGCGACGTCCATCGTCTCGTCGCCCGTCGGAAGCCACACGAAGTTGCCCTGGGCTTCGGGGACGCGCCATCCGACGTCGCGCAGCCCCGCAGCCAGGCGATCGCGGCGCTCGGCGATCGCGCCGACCCGCTCGAGCAGCTCCGACTCGGCCGCGAGGCTGGCGAGTGCCGCCTCCTCCGCGTGCGCCGTGACCGACAGGGGGATCGCCGTGCTGCGCGCCGCGTCGAGGATCCGGCGGTGACCGACCGCGTAGCCGACCCGCAGTGCCGCGAGCCCGAATGCCTTCGAGAAGGTCCGGAGCACCACGACGTTCTCCCGGACCGGGCCGCCGGGCTCGCGCAGGCCATTGACCGCCTCGGCGTCGGTGACGAACTCGGCGTAGGCCTCGTCCAGGACGACGAGGACATCCGCGGGGACGGTGGCGACGAACGCGTCGAACTCGGCCTGGGTGACGACCGGGCCCGTCGGGTTGTTCGGGCTGCACACGATGATCGCCCTCGTGCGGTCGGTGATCGCCGCCGTCATGGCGCCGAAGTCGTGGCGTGCCTCGGACGTCAGCGGGATCTGCACGGCCGTCGCTCCCGCGACGACCGCGAGCCACGGGTACGCCTCGAACGACCGCCACGCATAGATCACCTCGTCGCCGGGTCCGGATGTCGCGAGCACCAGCTGCGCGAGGATCGAGACGCTCCCCGCACCGATGTGGACCGACTCGACATCCACGCCGAACCGCTCGGCGAGCCGTTCCCGAAGGCGGGCTGCGGACGCGTCCGGGTAGCGGTTGAGCGAGGTCGCCGCGTGCACGGCGTCGAGGACTCCCGGCAGCGGGTCGAACGGATTCTCGTTGCTGGACAGCTTGTACGCCCCGCCGGTCGCCTGCTTCCCCTGCTTGTAGGGCGGCAGTGCGGCGATCTCGGGGCGGACTCGGATGGGGATGTCGGAGGCCTCGGTCACTTTGTCGAGTCTATGGGCGGGTCGGATGCCGCGGCAGACTCGCTTGTGCACGCCGCACACGCCCCCGGAATCTCTCGCTCAGCTCGCACCTGCGTGCCAGACTGGGCGCACTATGCGCTTCCTCATCCGTGTCGTCGTCAATGCGTTCGCGATCTGGGTGGTCACTCTGATCCCGGCGCTGCAGGTCTCCGTCATCGCGTTCCCCCCGGGCCAGACTCTGCAGCTGGTGCTGACGCTGCTCCTGGTCGCCGTGATCTTCGCCCTCGTGAACACCGTCATCGGCACCGTCATCAAGATCCTCGCGTTCCCCATCTACATCCTGACCCTCGGCCTGATCGGTCTCGTGATCAACGCGTTCCTGCTCTGGCTGACGGCGTGGCTGACGAGCTTCTGGAACTGGGGACTGCGGGTCGAGGACTTCTGGTGGGGCCTCGTCGCGGCCATCATCATCTCGCTCATCAACTGGCTGTTCGGCATCATCCTGCGTCCGCGGGAGAAGAACTGACACACCGCTCTCACGGCCGCTCGGCCGCGTACTCGGTCGTTTCGACGGCCGCCGCAGTGCCCAGTTGGTCGAAGAGGCCGCGCACCGGATCCATGCGAGGATCCGACGAGACGTCGAGCAGCCGAGCCGTCTCCGTGTAGGCGCCGGCGTCATGCGCCGGCAGGAAGAGGTCCTGCAGTCCCGAGTCCGGGTCCGCGACCCGGTGCGCGACGAAGCTGCCGGGTGCGCCCACCGGATGGTCGAAGCCGCCGCCGGTCATCATCGCGAGCGGGTCGTCGGTGTGGCGCAGCGAGACGCTGAGAGTGTCCGGACCGACATCCACCTCGATCGGGGAGCCGAGCGAGACCAGTGTCCTCACGTCGTAGCCGCCCTCGATCGCGAGGTGGCCCGTCACCATGGCTCCCTGCGAGTGACCGAAGGCGTGCACGACATCGCCCGGCTCGGCTCCCGCGTCGCGCAGCGCCTCGAGGGTCGCGTCGTAAGACGCCGAGCGCTGACCGATTTCGAGTTCGGCCGCCGATCCGAGATCGAAGGCCTCCGACGGCGGCGCAACGAGCTTTGTCCCAGCCACATAGAGGGCGAACTGGCGTGAGCCGTCGGGCATGGTGTACTTCTCGACTCTGATCCGCGAGTCGCCGCTGCCGGCGGACGGGATGCGCGCGGCAGCGCCCGCGAGCGTCGTCGGTGCGCCGATGGTGCTGGATGCCGAGATCTGCCGGACATGGACGTCTACGGCCGCACCGCCCAGCCGCTCGGTCCGCTCGATCGTACCCCTGCCCAGCGCCTGCGCCGTCCGAGCCAGGCCGTATGCGGCCCCGCCCACGATGACCCCCGCGCCGTCCGTCAAGCTCTGCCCGGTCTCGGTCCATTGACGCACCAGCTCGGACGGCCGCATCAGGTTGTACTCGAACTGGGCGCCCCACGCGTTCCACTCCGCCGCCGGGTAGGTCTCCGCGATCTCGGCGCGGTGTCGGTCGATGCGCGCCGCCGTGTCCCAGTCGCCGGCTGCCGCCGCGGCGGCATACGACGCGTTCAGCTCGGCCATCTCGTACACCGCAGCGGCTTCGCGCAGGCGCCCGGCGATCTGCTGGGCCGCCTCCTCGCCCTCGATGATGCGCCGCGCCAGCAGGAACGCAGCGGTGCCGGCATCCCACGCCGCTCGTTCGATGCCGAGCGTCGACTGGACGAGTCCCACGAGCCCGGCGAGGTCGGCCAGTTCATCGGCGAGCCCCACGAAACCGGCAGCCGCGGTCCGCAGCGTGGCAGTGTCGACGGCGATCGCGCCTGCACTTCGGATGTCGAGATCGTCGCTCATCGGCACGTCCAGGCGTTCTCGACCGATACGCGTGCGCGCGCGAGGGCGATCTCGCCCAGGACGCCATCGGCGAGCGTGCCGAGCCCCACGATGTCGGAGGCCAGATGCTCCGCGAGGGTGAAGAAGCCCCGCGCGGCCGGGGTCTGCCAATCCGTGGCCGCCGCGAGTCGCCGCACCAGGAATCCCGCGTCGACGAGCCGCTCAGCGACTCGCCGCAGCTGCCGGCTGGCGTTGTCGATCGCGGAGAGCGTGGAAGGGGACGGTGTCAGGCAGGCGAGATCGGTCGGCATCCCCACACCCTCGTCCTCGGCGATGCCGTCCGGGCGCTCAGCGTCTCGACTTGGGGACGAGATGCCGCGCCGGCGGACTGGGGAGGAGCTGACGACAGGATGTCTTGGACGGCGCGCCGCCCCGGGGAGACAATGGACCCTATGACCGCGAGCGCCGGCGACCGACCAGCGCCGTTCCGTGTGGTCTTCGTGTGCACCGGGAACATCTGCCGCTCGCCGATGGCGCAGGTGGTCTTCCGGGAGTTCGCGGAGACTGCGGGCCTCGGAGCGCGCGTCGTATCGACGAGCTCGGGCACGGGTGACTGGCATGTCGGCGAACCCGCGGATCAGCGCACCATCGACGCGCTGCATCGACGCGGCTACGACGGGACCACGCATCGCGCACGCCAGTTCACGCACGACGACTTCGCTCACAGCGACCTCGTCGTCGCCCTCGACCGCAGTCACGAGCGCATCCTGCGAGGCTGGGCGCGTGGCGAGGCGGATGTCGGGAAGATCGCGCTGCTGATGTCGTTCGACGCGTCAGCGCACACCCTGGACGTGCCCGATCCGTACTATGCCGGCCCGGGAATGTTCGACGAGGTGCTCGGTATGATCGAGAGTGCGAGCCGGTCGCTCTTCCGGCAGCTCGAACCAGCGATCCGCCCGGCGATGTGAGGCCGGGCCGCTCGCGGTCGTCGCACTACGAATGAGTTCCGACAGGAGCACCGTGACCCCTCTGCCGCCGCAGCCGCTGAGCCCTCTCGACGGTCGCTACCGTGCCGCCGTGGCACCGCTCGCCGACTACCTGTCCGAGGCGGGCCTCAACCGCGCGCGCGTCGAGGTCGAGGTCGAGTGGCTCATCGCCTTGACCGATCGATCGCTGTTCGGCGCCGCTCCCCTCGATGAGGAAGCCAAGAACCGGCTGCGAGCGCTCTACCGCGAGTTCGGTCACGCCGAGATCGAGTGGCTGGCGGAGAAGGAGGCCGTCACCCGCCACGACGTGAAAGCCGTCGAATACCTCGTTCGAGACCGCCTCTCGACACTGGGCCTCGACGCGATCGCCGAGCTCACCCACTTCGCCTGCACCAGCGAGGACATCAATTCCACGTCCTACGCGCTCACCGTCCAGCGCGCCGTCGAGCGGGTGTGGCTGCCGAAGCTGCGGCAGGTCGTCGCGGCGCTGAGCGACCTCGCGGTCGCCCACCGTGATGCCGCGATGCTGTCCCGCACGCACGGGCAGCCGGCGACGCCGTCGACCATGGGCAAAGAGCTCGCAGTCTTCGCGTGGCGTCTCGAGCGGGTGGCTCTGCAGATCGAGGGCGGCGATTACCTCGCGAAGTTCTCCGGAGCTACCGGCACCTGGTCGGCGCACCTCTCCGCAGAGCCCGACATCGACTGGCCGGCCCTCTCCCGCTCCTTCATCGAGGGGCTCGGGCTCGGGTTCAACATCCTCACCACCCAGATCGAGTCCCACGACTGGCAGGTCGAGCTGTACGACCGCGTCCGGCATGCCGACGGCATCCTGCACAACCTCGCGACGGATGTCTGGGCGTACATCTCCATCGGCTACTTCTCGCAGATCCCCGTCGCCGGTGCGACCGGGTCGTCCACGATGCCTCACAAGATCAATCCGATCCGGTTCGAGAACGCCGAGGCGAACCTCGAGATCTCGGGTGGGCTTTTCGCCACCCTGTCGCAGACGCTCGTGACCTCGCGACTGCAGCGCGACCTCACCGACTCGACGACCCAGCGCAACATCGGCGTCGCATTCGGCCACTCGCTGCTCGCCCTCGACAATCTGCTGCGGGGGCTCGGCGAGATCTCGCTCGCCGAGGATGCGCTGAGGGCCGATCTCGACGCGAACTGGGAGGTGCTGGCCGAGGCCATCCAGACCGTCGTGCGCGGCGAGATCGCCGCCGGTCGCTCGCAGATCACCGACCCATACGCGCTGCTCAAGGACCTCACGCGGGGCCGGCGGGTGGGCGGCGCCGAACTGGCGGAATTCGTCCGAGGCCTCGACATCGGCGAAGACGCGAAGGCACGCCTGCTCGCGCTCACGCCCGCGACCTATACCGGGCTGGCGTCGGAGCTCGTCGGCGAGCTCTGACTACGGCTTCGGCCCGTCATCGGATGCCGCGGCATCCGTTTCGTCGCCTTCGTCGTCCTGCAGCACCCCGCGGTCGATCGTCTTGGTGATCTGCGCGGGGTCCACCACGAGAAGAAGCAGAGCGACGATCACCAGCACGGCGATGAACGAGATCCCGGCGATGATCAGCGCGACCACGAGGTCGCCCTGACGCCCCTGCGCGGTCTGGTTCTGGAAGAAGCCCATCGAGACGAGCGTCACGACACCGGCGAACAGCGCGGCCCCGAACGCGAGCCCGAGCAGCTGCACGGGCTTCATGAGGTCGCGGCGGGTGGGTCGGTGGTCGCTCACGCGGGATCCTTCTGGTCGGCGGATGCCGTCGCCGCCTCGGTCTCGATGGGAAGGGGCCTGCGCGGCGAGAATCCGGCGATCGCGAGGTAGACGGCCACGATGACGGCGTACCCGCCGAACAGGCCGACCCCGATGATGATGCCGGTGAGCGTGAACGACTGATGCGCCTCTGCGACCGTATAGCGCAGCGCGTACTGCGTCGGCACGACGAGCAGCGCGAGTCCGAGGATCACCGTGATGACGCCGATCACCACGCCGTCGCGCGCCTCGGATGCCGGGCCCGGCGCGGCGTAGGGTCCCGCGTCGACGACACCGGGGGCGATCTCCCGACGCGCCCTGCCCGGTGCATGGCGGAGTTCGCGCCACCCGGCGGTCAGTTCGATCACCCCGCTGATCAGGGCCCACGCGATGACGGTCACGAAGAAGCCGGGGATGGTCCGCAGTGGCGCGAGACCTCCGGCCATACCCGCGATGAGCGCGGTCGTTCCCAGCAGCATTGCCGGCCAGCGTCGTCCCGAGGGATAGACCAGCCACACGGCCGCGAAGAATGCGAGCGCCGTGGTGATCGCGAATCCGCTGAAGATGGACATGCCGATGACGGCCGAGTGGTCGGGTGAGAACGTGACCATGATCGCGGCGAGCGCGGCGAACGCGGCGCGGGCGATCTGCAGGTGCCGCACTTCGAGCGTGCGGGCGGGGCGGGGTGACGTCACGACGATTCCTGATGGACGGAAGGGATGTTTCCAGTCTAGGTCGTGCGCTCTCGTGGTCGATCTCGGGCCTGATCACGCCGACCGAAGGGAGAGCCGGGTACCGTCAGGCACTCCCACGCGGGCGAGGCCCGGCGTACCGTCGGGACATGGACAACCGGACCGAAGCACGCGAGTTCCTCTCCATGCGACGCGCGCGCATCACGCCCGACCGGGCGGGACTGCCGGCGTACGGCGGCAACCGTCGGGTCGCGGGCCTGCGGCGCGAGGAAGTCGCCCTGCTGGCGGGAGTCAGCGTCGACTACTACACCCGGCTCGAACGAGGAGACCTCTCCGGGGCGTCCGAGAGCGTGCTCGATGCGCTGGCGAGGGCGTTGCAGCTGGACGACGCCGAGACCGCCCATCTGTTCGACCTCGCCCACTCGGCCAACGCCTCTCCGGTGGCGAAGAAGCGCGCGACCCGCGCCGAAGGACTGCGCCCCAGCATCCAGCGCCTGCTCGATGCCATCACCGAGGCGCCTGCGCTGATCCGCAACAACTACTTCGACTACGTGGCGGCCAACAGCCTCGGCCGTGCGCTCTACTCGCCGGTCTTCGCCGAGCCCGCCCCGAACAGTGCGCGATTCGCCTTCCTCAACCCCGCGGCGCGCGACTTCTACGGCGACTGGGACAAGGTCACGCAGGAGCTCGTCGCCACGATGCGAGGCGAGGCCGGCCGGAACCCCTACGACAAGCGGCTGACCGACCTCGTAGGGGAACTGTCGACGCGCAGCGAGCGGTTCCGGACCCTCTGGGCCGCCCACAACGTCCGCTATCACCGCAGCGGCGTGAAGCGGCTGCACCACCCGGTCGTCGGCGACCTCGAACTCGTCTACGAAGCCTTCGAGCTGCCCGCCGACCCCGGGCTCAGCCTCTCCACCTACACGGCCGAGCCTGGATCCGCCTCGGCGGATGCCCTCAAAGTGCTCGCGAGCTGGGCCGCCACCGCGATGGACGCCGAGCACCTGCAGGAGCGCTGACATGGTCGACCTGTCGAGGGGCTTCACCGTCCAGCGCGTCTTCGACGCCTCAGCCGAGCAGATCTGGCGTGCCTGGACCGATCCGGATGAGGTCGCGCACTGGTGGCATCCTCGAGGAGCGACGACTCCCCGGGAGAGCGTCGAGCTCGACCCGCGCGTAGGGGGCGCCTACCGATACACGATGGTGAACGACGCCACCGGCGACGACGTCACCACCGGAGGGGTCTACCGCACCGTCGTGCCCGTCGAGCGACTGGCGTTCACCTGGGGGGATCCCGGCGCAGACCCCGACGAGAGTCCCGTCGTGACGATCTCGATCGTGCCGGCCGGAGACCTCACCCGGCTGAGTCTGGAACTGCGCGGCGCCGACGGGATGAAGGGCGACGGCTACCTCTACGACGGGTGGGAGAGCGCCCTCGACTCGTTGGCGGAGCATCTCGGGCAGACGGCAGTCCACGGCTGAGGCCGCCGGGTCGTCTCGTCCGTCCTACTCCCACACGGCGACCGTCATCCCGGCGCCGCGTGCCGGGTCGGACATCTCCACGAGCGCCGCGCCGAGTTCGTCGAAGCCGATCGTCCGGCCGAGGATCAGCGCGGGGGAGAGCCGCCCCGACGCGATGGCCTCGAGCATCGCGGGATACTCATGCGCGGCCATGCCGTGACTGCCGAGGATGTCCAGTTCACGGGCGATGACATCACCCATCGGAAGCGACGGCGTCGCATCCTCGCCCAGCAGCAGGCCCACCTGCACGTGCCGCCCCCGCGGGCGCAGGCTCGCGATCGACGCGCGGCAGGTCGAGGCGCTTCCGAAGCAGTCGAGCGACACCTGCGCCCCACCGTCCGTGATCGTGCGGATGCCGGCGACCGCCGCGTCGCCCGCAGGCACAGCGATCGCTCCCAGCCGTTCCGCCGCGGCGAGCGCGTCCGCAGAGACGTCCACCGCCACGACGCGAGCACCGGCCGCACGCGCCACGACGATGGCCGAGAGGCCCACCCCGCCGCAGCCGTGGACCGCGACCCAGTCGCCCTCGGCGACGGCCGCCCGGGTGACGGCGGCCCGGTAGGCCGTCGCGAAGCGGCAGCCGAGCCCCGCTGCTTCGGCGAAGCCGAGCATGTCGGGGAGCGCGACGAGGTTGAGGTCCGCCTCGAGCACGACCACGAGGTCGGCGAACGACCCCGCAAGGGTGAAGCCGGGCTGCTGCTGGCGCGAGCAGACCTGCTGGTCGCCCGCGAGGCACTGCGGGCACGTGCCGCAGGCGTACACGAACGGGGCGGTGACCCGTTCGCCGGGTCGGAAGCGCGTGACCGCGCCGCCGACCTCCTCCACCACGCCCGCGAACTCGTGGCCGGGAACAAGTGGCAGCCGGACGCTCGTGTCGTGGCCGTTCCACGCGTGCCAATCGCTGCGGCACACCCCGGTCGCACGCACCCGGACGATCGCACCCGTCGGCGGGCACTCGGGGGCGGGCACCTCGACGACGCGCGGTTCGACGCCGAATCGCTCGACCAGCATCGTTCGCATAGGCGCCCCCCTGTGACCGCGACTTCGACGGTAGCGGCATCCGTCCTCTTCGTCTCGGAACGGGCAGGATCGGAGAAGCGCCCGCGGGGCTCCCCGCGTAGCGTGACAGACGAGGTCGAAGCCGACCGAGATCAACGTGAAGGAGTCCACCATGGCCGAGAAGACGAAGTCCGAGGGGCTCTCGCAGGAGGAGCGCGACGCGGTCAAGCAGCGCGCGAAAGAGCTGCGGGATCAGGAGAAGGCCGGCAAGAACCGCGAAGCGGGCTTGGCGGCGGTGCTCGAGGCGATCGCCGCACTCGACGACAACGACCGCGCCATCGCGGAGGGGCTGCACAAGGTGGTGACCGAGGTCGCGCCGGACCTGGTTCCCAAGACCTATTACGGGATGCCGGGATACGCCAACGCCGAGGGCAGGATCGTGGTGTTCAACCAGCCTGCGGGCAAGTTCAAGGTGCGGTACGCGACCGTGGTCTTCGAGGACAAGGCGCGTCTCGACGACGGTGAGATGTGGCCGATCGGCTATGCGGTGACCACCTGGACGCCCGCTGTCGAGAAGGTGGTCGCAGAACTGGTCGAGAAGGCGGTCGGCTGACCCTAGAGCCCGACCGCCATGTCGGTGAAGCGCGAGAAGTGGCCCTGGAACGCGACCGTCACGGTGTCGGTCGGGCCGTTGCGGTGCTTGGCGACGATCAGGTCGGCCTCTCCGGCGCGCGGGTTCTCCTTCTCATAGGCGGCCTCGCGGTGCAGCAGGATCACCATGTCGGCATCCTGCTCGAGGGATCCCGATTCGCGGAGGTCGGACAGCGCCGGCTTCTTGTCGGCCCGCTGCTCGGGACCGCGGTTCAGCTGCGACAGCGCGATCACCGGCACTCCGAGCTCCTTCGCCAGGAGCTTGAGCGCACGCGAGAACTCGCTGACCTCCTGCTGGCGCGACTCGACGCGCTTGCCCGAGGTCATGAGCTGGAGATAGTCGATCACGACCATCTTGAGCCCGACGCGCTGCTTGAGCCGCCGGCACTTCGCGCGGATCTCGACGAGCGTCATGTTCGGGCTGTCGTCGATGTAGAGCGGAGCATCGTTGATGCGACCGCGGACCGAGGCGATGGTCGTCCAGTCGCGGGAGTCGAGGGTGCCCTTGCGCATCGCCTGCAGCGGCACGGCGGCCTCGGCGCTCATGAGCCTCATCGCGATCTCGCTGCGTCCCATCTCGAGCGAGAAGAAGATCGTCGGCAGATCGTGCTTGATCGCGGCGGAGCGGGCGAAGTCCAGCGCCAGCGTCGACTTTCCGAGCGCCGGTCGTGCGGCGATGATGATGAGCTGACCGGGGTGCAGGCCATTCGTCAGCTGATCCATCTGCGCGAATCCGGTCGGGACACCGGTCATCTGCCCGTCGCGGCCGCGCGCGGCCTCGATCTCGTCGACGGCCGCATCCACCGCGACGGTGAGCGGCACGTAGTCCTCCGCCGCGTCGGCGCCGGTCACGCCGTAGATCTCAGCCTGGGCGGTGTTGACGAGGTCCAGCGCCTCGCCCTGGCCCGAGTACCCCATCTGGACGATGCGCGTGCCTGCTTCGACGAGCCGGCGCAGCAGCGCCCGCTCCGCGACGATCGACGCGTAGTAGCCGGCGTTGGCGGCGGTCGGCACGATCGACGTCAGCGTGTGCAGGTAGTCCGCGCCACCGGCCCGCTGCAGCTCTCCGGTCTTGATGAGCTCGTCGGTCACGGCGACGACATCCGTCGGCTCGCCGTGGGAGTAGAGCGTCAGCACCGCCTCGAAGATCAGTTCGTGCTTCGGGATGTAGAAATCGCTGCCCCGAAGCGACTCGATCACATCGGCGACGGCATCCTTCGAGAGCAGCATCCCGCCTAGGGCGCTCTGCTCGGCGAGGAGGTCATGAGGAGGCGTGCGCTCGTGCTCGCGGGGTCCACCCATTCGCTCGTCGGAGATGTCGGCGATCGACATAGGCCATGTCCTCCATACGATGCTCGGGCGTTCGGGTTGCAGCCTGCGGACCCCGATCGCGCGTTCCGATCGAAGGGTGACGGGATGCCGCCGCATCCGTCTCGTGTCCGCCCTCAGCGGACCACGATCCACCGACATTTCGTCCCCTGCGACGTGCGGTGCCGGATCCCCCCTGGGCCGCACCCCACGCTAGAGAGGCGGTCGGACGGGTGCAACGTGTCCTGTGGATAACTCTGTGGAATGACTGCGCGAAACGCCGCAAAGCCTGTGCACAACACCTGTGGACAGACACGTGTTTCGGGCGTGTTTCGCGACTTTTTCAGCGGCCTGACCTGGGTCTTTCTCGCTCACACGCTGTGGAGGAGATTGTGCTTGAAGTCCCGCTTGAAGGTTGCGCAGTTTGCAGGCTTCCTGTGCACAAATCCGTGGAATCGTCAACTCGCGAAGACGACGGATGCCGCAGACCCGAGGGCCTGCGGCATCCGTGCTCGCTTACGCGAGCTCAGCAGCCAAGGGCTACTTCGCTGCGACCACCTGCAGGGTGATCACGGCAGTGAGGTCATCGCGCAGGCGAACGGTCGCCTCGTGCTCGCCCACCGACTTGATCGGGGAGGTGATGTGGATCTTGCGCTTGTCCAGGTCGCCGAGACCGGCTGCCCTGACGGCGTCGGCCACGTGCTCGGTCTTGACCGAGCCGAAGAGGCGGCCTTCGGAGCCCGCCTTGACGGCCAGCTTGACCTTGTTGGACTCGAGGGCGTCCTTGAGGGCCACCGCCTCGTCGTGGTCGTGGATGGCACGGGTCTCGCGGGCCGCGCGGATCGACGCGACCTGCTTCTCGCCACCGCGGGTCCAGCGGACGGCGAAACCCTGGGGGATGAGGTAGTTGCGGGCGAACCCGTCCTTGACCTCGACCACGTCACCGGCGCTGCCCAGGCCGGCGACCTCGTTCGTGAGAATCAGCTTCGACATGGGTGCTCCTTAACGGCCAGCGCCGGCGTAAGGCAGGAGAGCCATCTCCCGCGCGTTCTTGATCGCGCGCGCGATGAGGCGCTGCTCCTGCACCGAGACACCGGTGATACGACGGGCGCGGATCTTCCCGCGCTCCGAGATGAACTTGCGGAGCGTGGCGACGTCCTTGTAGTCGATCACGCCGACGCGGGTCGGCTTCGCGGGAGCGGCGTTCTTCGCGCCCTTCCGCGGCTTGCGGCGGTCGCCGCTTGACTTTCCAGCCATGATTTTCCTTTGCTAAACAGTGGTGGGATGCCTCGGCACGAGGTATCCGGAAGTGAGGGTTTCGATACGCGCGCTTCGCGGGCTGCTCAACCTTGACCCGCCACGGATCAACGCGGCTGCGCCGCATTGATCCGAGTCGCGTCAGAACGGGGTGTCGTCGCCGTAGGCGCCGGGAGCGGCCCACGCGTCGCCGGAGGCACCGGACGCAGCCGGAGCTGCCGAACCCGGCGTCGACCACGGCTCGTCGGACGCGACCTGGCCACGGGACTGACCGCCTCCGGCAGCGCGCGTCACCTGAGCGGTGGCGTACTTCAGCGACGGGCCGATCTCGTCGACCTCGAGCTCGATCGCGGTGCGCTTCTCTCCCTCGCGCGTCTCGTAGGAGCGCTGCTTGAGCCGACCGGTCGCAATGACGCGGGAGCCCTTCGTCAGCGAGCCTGCGACGTGCTCGGCGAACTCGCGCCAGACCGACGCGCGGAGGAACAGCGCTTCGCCGTCCTTCCACTCGTTGGCGGCACGGTCGAAGTTGCGCGGCGTCGACGCGATCGTGAAGTTCGCGACGGGGAGACCGTTCTGCGTGTAGCGCAGCTCGGGATCAGCCGTGAGGTTGCCCACGACGGTGATGATCGTCTCGCCGGCCATCGTCGCTACGCGTCCTGCTTGACGGGCTTCGCGGGGCGGGCAGCCTTGCGGGCGGCCTTCTCGGCGGAGCGCTCGGCCTCGGCGGCGACCATCGCGATGGCCTCCTCGGCACGCAGGACCTTGGTGCGCATGATCTGCTCGCTGAGGTTCAGCTGGCGGTCGAGCTCCTGGGTGGCAGCGCTCGTCGCGGTGAAGTTGACGACGGCGTAGATGCCCTCGGTCTTCTTCTGGATCTCATAGGCGAGACGGCGCTTGCCCCAGATGTCGACCTTGTCGATCGAGCCACCATCATTCGTGATGACCTTCAGGAACTTGTCGAGACTGGGAGCGACCGTGCGCTCGTCGATCTCAGGGTTCAGAATGACCATGAGTTCGTACTGGTGCGTCACTAACCCACCTCCTTCGGACTAGAACGGCCGCCGGGCATTTCCCGACAGCAGGAGGGTGTGTGCACGTCGTCCGGCTTCTCGCGCGCTGGGGTGCGTGCGGACAACCCTCCTATGGTACCGGATGCCGGGTTCCCGGCCGAATCGGCGCGTTCGGCCCGTTTCGTCTCGCTTCGCTCGCTCAACGACCCGGGCCCGCCTACCGGAACGCGGACATCCCGGTCAGGTGCTGGCCGAGGATCAGCGTGTGCACCTCGTCGGTCCCTTCGTACGTGCGGACGGACTCCAGGTTCGCGGCGTGCCGGATCGGGGAGTTCTCGAGCAGCACCCCGTCGCCCCCGAGTATCGTCCTCGCCTCGCGCGCTATCGCGATCGCCTCGCGCACGTTGTTGAGCTTGCCCAGCGAGATCTGCGCCGGGGTCAGGGTGCCGGCATCCTTCATACGCCCCATGTGCACCGCGAGCAGCGATCCCTTCTGCAGCTCGAGCACCATGTCGACGAGCTTCTGCTGCGTGAGCTGGAACCCCGCGAGTGGGCGCCCGAACTGTATGCGTCTCAGGGCATGGGCCAGGGCCGCCTCGCAGCTGTCGCGCGCTGCACCCATCGCGCCCCAGATGATGCCGTACCGCGCCTCGTTGAGGGCCGCGAACGGCCCGCTCAGTCCGCGAGCACCCGGGAGGAGGGCATCAGCGGGAAGGCGGACATCGTCGAAATGCAGCTCGCACTGCACCGACGCGCGCATCGAGCCTTTCGGTTCGAGAACCGAGACCTCGAAGCCGGGAGCGTCCGTCGGCACGATGAATCCGCGGACCCCCTCGTCCGTCTGCGCCCAGACGACCGCGATCTGGGCGATCGATGCGAGCCCGATCCAGCGCTTCGACCCCGTCAGGATCCAGTCGTCCCCCTCACGGCGGGCGAAGGACTTCATGCTCGCGGGATCCGACCCCGCGCTCGGCTCGGTCAGGCCGAAGCAGCCGATCACCTCGCCCCGCGACATCCGGGGCAGCCACTCCTGTTTCTGCTCCTCGGTTCCCCACCCCTGGATCGAGCCCATCGCGAGCGAGCCATGCACGGACACGAATGTGCGGATGCCCGAGTCCCCTGCCTCCAGCTCGAGTGCCGCGAGGCCGTACTCGACGGCGGAACGGCCGGGGCATCCGTATCCGTCGAGGGTCATGCCGAGGACGCCGAGCTCGCCGAGTTCGGGCACCAGCTCGGCGGGGAACACCGCACGGTCGAACCAGTCCGCGATGCCCGGCCGGATGCTCTGGTCGACGAAGGCGCGCACCCGGTCGCGCACGGCGCGCTCGTCATCGCTCAGCAGCGCATCGATGCCGAGGATGTCGGATGCCGCGCGCAGCGCCTCGAGATCGTCGGGGTTCCTCGGTTGCATCTGCGGGCTCCTTGCCGGGTGTGGTTCGATCCTGCCCTGCTCACTCGTACCTTTGGTGCATGGAGTGGACGGCCGACGTCGCAGCGGGAGACTGGCTCAAGGAACGGCTCGACGCCGGCCCGGCGTGGACCCGGACGATGCACGGTGTCGTGCCTCGCGGCTTCCCGGCATATGCCCGGATCTTCCACCCCGCGACGCGGGATCGTCCGGTCGGCGTGCCGTGGCCGGCGCTGCCCTACGCCGCGCATGCGAGGGAATGGGATGCCTTCCAGGAGTCCCGCCCCGAGATCGACGAGGAGCGGGTGACATGGGCCGACACGGCGCACGCCTTCGGAACGACGATGCATGCCCGTGCGCAATGGCACCGGATCGTCGGTCCGCGGCTCGTCGACGGTGAAGACGGACCGAGGGATGCCGCGGGCTGGCGCTACTCGGATCCGCAGCCGGGTCAGCTCGAACCGGATCTCGTCTCCGTTGTCGCCAGGACGCTCACAGCGCACACGACCACACCTGACGACGGGTTCATCGCGCTGTGGGAAGGCTGGGGAGGAGTCGTCGGAGCGATGGGCTACGGGCCCTCCCGCGTGCTCGCGACGGCGACGGACGATTCCTCCGAGGCCGGCGCCCGCCATCAGGAGTTCCTCGCGCACGCCGCCCGCGACTCGTTCAACGACGTGTTCCGCAAGCCGTCATGGCAGCCCGGTGTCCTCTCGGACGAGATCTCGAGGGGACCCCGGCTCAGCCTGCCGAACCGCGATCACGTGCTCTTCCGGGCCGGTGTGTCCGAACTCGCCCGCAGCGAGTGGGTGCTGACAGCGCCGTGGCGCGACACCGAGCTCGAGAGGCACGGCTTCGCCCCGACCGCCGAGAGCCCGAGCCTTGTCTGGCCGGTGGACAGGGCGTGGGTGCTGGTGACGGAGGTCGACTACGACTCGACGATCGTCGCAGGATCCCAGGACCTCAGCCGCGCGCTCTGCGCTGATCCTCGCCTCGAGGCCCTCCCGATCGACGAAGGCGCCGACCTCACCTCGGATGCCGACGGGGTGAACCGGTGAGCGGCCCGACGACCGCGGCATCGACATGTTCCGGTTCTTGCCCTGACTCCGGGCTCGGCGGTGCGGAGGCGGCGATCCATGACGGATGTCATGGGCAGGTCATGACGGCCGTGTGAGACCCGGCGCCCTCCGCTGCGCGAGGGTGGAGTCATGGAGACGACAGAACTCGACGCGACACGTGCGGCCGCGACATCCGCCCCTTCACCGCTCGCGGTCGACGCCACCGACCTGCACAAGGGCTTCGGGTCGGTGCGCGCCGTCGACGGAGTGACGCTGCGGGTCGAGCCCGGCGAGATCGTGGCCTTCCTCGGCCCGAACGGGGCCGGCAAGACCACCGCTATCGACATGCTGCTCGGGCTGTCGCATCCCGATTCCGGCGAGGTGCGGGTGTTCGGCGAATCGCCCCGTGCGGCGATCGCCCATGGGCTCGTCTCCGCGGTGCTGCAGACCGGCGGCCTGCTCAAGGACATCACCGTCAAGGAGACCCTCGACCTCACTGCGAGCCTCTTCGCCGATACCCGCCCCATCGCCGAGGTCATGCAGCGCGCAGGCATCGCCGAGATCGCGGCGCGGCGCGTGGGCCTGTGCTCGGGGGGCCAGCAGCAGCGTCTGCGATTCGCGATGGCGCTGCTGTCGGATCCCGGGCTGCTGATCCTCGACGAGCCGACGACCGGGATGGATGTCGAGGGCCGCCGGTCGTTCTGGAGCGCGATCCGCGCCGACGCCCAGCGCGGGCGCACGGTGCTGTTCGCGACGCACTACCTCGAAGAGGCCGACGAATACGCGGACCGCATCGTCCTGATGAGCCGCGGCCGGATCGTCGCCGACGGGACCACCGCCGAGATCAAGAACCTCGTGTCCGGCCGGGTCGTCCGCGCCACCCTCGCCGGTGCGGATGCCGTCGCGCTGGCCGCTCTGCCGGGCGTCGACGACGTCGAGATCAAGGGCGATCGCATCGCGCTGCACACCAGGGACTCGGATGCCGTCGCTCGCCATCTGCTCACCACCACGACGGCGCGGGACGTTGAGATCACCGCCCAGAACCTCGAGAGCGTGTTCGTCGCGCTGACCTCGGACACAGGCGCCGGCATCGACACCCCCGGCACTCGCGCCGCCCGCAACGAAGCCGCCCGCAACAGCGAAGGATCACGCTCATGACCACGACCGCATCCACCTCGCGCGTGGCGCTCGACCGCCGAGTGCCGCCGTTCGGAGGCTTCACCCTCACCTATCTGGGCATCGAGCTCAAGCGGAAACTGCGCAACCGCCGCACCGTGATCTTCACGATCGCCTTCCCCGTCCTGATGTACATCCTCATCGGGCTGCCGCTGCGCGATCAGCCGCTCACGCAGACTCCGATCTCGCAGGGCGGCCCGTCGGTGGCCGCGTACATCATGGTGTCGATGGCGATGTACGGCGCGATGATGTCCGCAACGCAGACCGGCGCCGCCGTCGGTGTCGAGCGTGCGCAGGGCTGGAGCCGCCAGCTGCGCCTCACGCCTCTCAACCCTCTCGTGAACGTCGTGATCAAGATGATCGCCGGCATGATGCTCGGCCTGCTCGCCATCGTCGCCACGTATATCGCGGGCGCCGTGAGCGGCATCCAGCTGTCGCCGTTCCAATGGATCGTCACGGGCATCACGGCCTGGCTTCTCGCCGGCGCGGTCTTCACCACCCTCGGGCTCATGGTCGGCTACATGGTGCCGGGCGAGAACGCGGCCCAGATCACGAGCCTCGCGATCGTGCTGCTGTCATTCCTCGGCGGCCTCTTCTACCCGGTCAGCAGCATGCCGGACTTCATGCAGACGATCGCGGCCTTCACTCCGGTGTACGGCATCAGCCAGATCGCCCGCGCTCCGCTCACCGGAGAGGGTGTGGATGCCCTGTGGTTCGTCAACGCCCTGGTCTGGCTCGCGATCTTCGTCGCGGGAACCGTGTGGGCCCTCCGCCGGGACACGAAGCGGGTATGACGGATGCCGCCCCCCGGCCGTGCGAGCCCACTCCGGCTTCGCGCGGCCGGGTGCGGCTCTAGGGTGATGCACATGCGCGCGAACACGCGGAAGGACGGCGACGGCGCCGGCCCGGATTGGCCGATCAGCTCGCCGTCGGTGGCGTTCGTGCGCCGCGACCCGCTGCCCGGAGCGCTCTGGACCCGCGGTGCCGTCAGCTGGTACACCGGGGCGTCCATCGCCCTGCTGTGGCTGATCAGCCTTGCGCAGTCGGTCGTCGAGGCCTCGACCTCCGCGTGGTCGGCCGGGCTCGGCATCGCGTTCATCGTCGTCTTCGCGGCGGCGTTCCTGGTGTCCGCGCCCATCGCGTGGACTCTTCCGGTCGCGGGGCGGCTGTGGGTGTGCGGGACGCTGTTCGCGCTGACCTTCCTGCTCTTCCCCTGGCTCGGCTGGGGCATCGCCGGAGCGTGGACGTACGTCGGCGTGATCATCGGCATGTGCGTCTTCCCCTGGCGCCTGACGTGGCCGCTCATCCTGGGGCTCGGGCTGCTTGCGCTGCTGATGAGCGCGGTCACTGAGGGCTGGTCGGAGGGGATCCTCTGGCAGCCTGCGATCATCGTGTCGATCTCGCTGATGATGGCCGCGTTCGGCCGCACCACCGCCGCGATGAACCAGCTGCGAGCCACGCAGGCGCAACTCGAAGAGCTGGCCGTCGAGCGCGAGCGAGGGCGCGTCGCGCGCGACATCCACGACATCCTCGGTCATTCGCTGACGGTGATCACCGTCAAGTCCGAGCTCGCCGGCCGCCTCGTCGACGTCGACCCGGAACGGGCGAGGACCGAGATCGCCGAGGTCGAGACGCTGGCGCGCGGCGCGCTCGCCGATGTGCGTGCGACCGTGGCAGGGGTTCGCGGTGTGACTGTGAGCGGCGAGCTCGCCGCGGCGCGGTCCGCGCTGAGTGCGGCCGGGATCAGCGCCGAGCTGCCCTCGTCGACCGATGCCGTACCGCCGGACCGGCGCGAGCTCGCGGGGTGGGTGGTGCGCGAGGGCGTGACCAACGTGCTGCGGCATTCCGCGGCATCCGTGTGCCGTATCACGCTCGGCCCGGACGGAGTGGAGATCGCCGATGACGGTGTCGGCCCGACCGCCTCTGCCGCAAGCTCGACCGGTCTCAAGGGCCTCCGCGAGCGAGTCGAGGCCGTGGGGGGCCGGATGACGGTGGGCCGCGGCGATCTCGGCGGGTTCAGCCTGAGGGTCGAGCTGTGATCCGGCTGCTGATCGCGGACGACCAGGCGCTCGTCCGCGGAGCGTTGTCGGCCCTCCTCGGCCTCGAGCCCGACATCGAGGTGGTCGCCGAGGTCGGTCGTGGTGACGAGGTCGTCGCAGCGGCGCTGGCCTCGCGGCCCGATGTGGCGCTGCTCGACATCGAGATGCCGGGCATGGACGGACTCGAGGCGGCGGCGATGCTGCGCGAACGACTGCCCGCGTGCCGGGTTCTCATGGTGACGACCTTCGGCCGGCCCGGATACCTCAGGCGCGCGATGCAGGCCGGCGCCTCGGGCTTCGTGGTGAAGGACACCCCCGCGGCGCAGCTCGCCGACGCGGTCCGCCGCGTCTCTCAGGGGCTTCGGGTCGTGGATCCCGCTTTGGCCGCCGACTCGCTCGCGCAGGGCGATTCCCCGCTCACCGAACGGGAGTCCGACGTGCTGTCGACGGCACGCACCGGCGGCTCGATCGCCGACATCGCACGCATGCTGCACCTGTCCGAGGGCACCGTGCGCAACCACTTGTCGAGCGCGATCGGCAAGACCGGGGGACGCAACAGAGCGGATGCCGCCCGCATCGCAGAGGAGAACGGCTGGCTGTGAACGGCCTGGGGTCTCGCGATATCACCGGCGACGCATGATCAGCCGGTGCAGTGGTCCGGCGAGAAGCAGCAGGAACATCGCCCAGTAGCCGACCGCCGGGAAGACCGGCATCACGGTGAGGGCGAGAAGGAACAGCGCGATGGTCACCAGGTCGGCTGTCAGCCCGTTCCGCAGTCGCGTAGGTCTCGGGGTGGTCGGTCATAGCGCTACGGTAGCGGCCGATGCGCACCAGCTCGGCGATCGCCGGGGGTGGTCAGGCGCTCCGGGTCGCCCGCCACACCGCGCGACGCGCGGCCTGTTCCGCAGGATCCGGCACGGGCAGCGACGCGAGGAGCGACTTCGTGTAGTCGTTCTGTGCGTTGCGCAGCACCTGCGACGTGGTGCCCTCCTCGCGAATCGTGCCCTGTCGAAGCACGACGATGCGGTCCGCGACCTCGTCTATCACGGCCAGGTCGTGACTGATGAACAGGCTGGCGAAACCGAACTCGCGCTGAAGCTCGGCGAACAGCTCGAGCACGCGTGCCTGCACCGACACGTCGAGCGCGCTCGTCGGCTCGTCGGCGATGAGCAGCTTCGGGTCGAGGGCCAGTGCTCGGGCGAGGGATGCTCGCTGGCGCTGACCGCCCGAGAGTTCGTGGGGGAACCGATCCCCGAAGCTGATCGGGAGATGGACGGCATCGAGCAGCTGGTTCACCTTGACTCGCGCCGCTCTGGGACTGCTCGCGCGGCGATGCACGATGAGCGGTTCGCCGATGCACTCGGCGATCGTCAGCAGCGGATTGAAGCTCGTCGCCGGGTCCTGGAACACGAAGCCGATGTCGGGCCGGGTCTTCGCCAGCCGACGGGTGGTCGCGCCGCGCATCTCGGTGCCGAGCACCTTCAGCGAACCGTCAACGACCGCCGTCAGGCCGACGATGGCACGGCCGATCGTCGTCTTGCCCGAACCGGACTCGCCGACGAGGCCCAGCACCTCGCCAGGGCCGATCCAGAAGTCGACGCCCTTCACGGCGACCACCCCGGCGTTGCCGAATCGTCCGGGGTAGGCGATGTGCAGGTTCTCCGCGACGACGAGGCTCCCCTCGGGAGCGGAGGTCGGCGCGACGGCCGCCGGATCCTGGGACGCGCTCTTGCCGCGGCCGACGTGCGGTACCGCGGCCAGCAGAGCACGGGTGTAGTCCTGCCGCGGGTTCGCGAACAATTCGCCCACCGGCGCCTGCTCCACGATCTCGCCCTGGTACATCACGATCACGCGGTCGGCGAGGTCGGCGACGACGCCCATGTTGTGGGTGATCAGCACGATGGTGGCGCCGAACTCGTCGCGGCAGGTGCGCAGCAGTTCGAGGATCTCAGCCTGCACGGTGACATCGAGCGCGGTCGTCGGCTCGTCGGCGATGATGAGGCCCGCGTCGAGCACGAGCGCCATCGCGATCACGATGCGCTGTTTCTGACCGCCCGAGAACTGATGGGGGTAGTGATCGACACGCTGCTCCGGTTCGGGGATGCCGACCTTGCGGAGGATCTCGACCGCCTTGGCGCGGGCTTCCTGCTTCGAAAGCTTCTCGTGCATGCGCAGACCCTCGATGATCTGCCAGCCGACCGTGTACACGGGGTTCAATGCGGTGGAGGGCTCCTGAAAGACCATCGCGGCATCCCGGCCGCGCATCTCCCGGAGCTCCTGATGCGTGGCGTGCACGACATCCGTCTCGCCCCCATCGCGTCCCTGGATCACGACGGCACCCGACAGCGTGGCCGTCTCGGGCAGGAGGCCCAGCAGCGCGTTCGCCGTGACCGTCTTGCCCGAGCCGGACTCGCCGACGATCGCGAGCACCTCGCCCGCGTGCGCTTGGAGCGAGATGCCCGAGACGGCGACGACGGGATCGCCGTCCGTGGCGAAGGTGATCCTCAGGTCATCGACCCGTGCGACGTCGTTCATGACGCATCCTTCGCACGGCGGCGGCGGCGCAGTCGCGGATCGCTCAGATCGTTGATGCTCTCGCCGATCAGCGTGATGCCGAGCACCACGAGCACGATCGCGACGCCCGGCGGGATCGCGGTCCACCAGATGCCGCTCGTGACATCGGAGACCGAGCGGTTCAGGTCATAGCCCCACTCGGCGGCCGCCGTCGGCTCGATGCCGAAGCCCAGGAAGCCGAGCCCGGCGAGCGTGAGGAGCGCCTCGGAGGCGTTGAGCGTGGTGATGACGGGGATGGTCCTCGTCGAGTTGCGCAGCACGTGACGGAACAGGATGCGGCTCGTCGGAACGCCGATGACGCGCGCGGACTCGACGAACGGCTCGTTCTTGACCCGGACCACCTCCGAGCGCACGACGCGGAAGTACTGCGGCACGAAGACGACCGTGATCGAGATGGCCGCAGCGAGGATGCCACCCCAGAGCGTCGACTGGCCATGGCTGATGACGATCGACATCACGATCGCGAGCAGCAGTGCGGGGAACGCGTAGATCGCGTCCGCGATCACCACGAGCACGCGATCGAGCCAGCCCCCGAAGTAGCCGCTGATCAGGCCGATGGCCACGCCGAGGAAGATCGAGAAGACGATCGCGCACAGGATCGCCAGGAGCGCTGTCTGCGCCCCCCAGATGGTGCGCGAGAGCACGTCGAATCCGCTGACGGTCGTGCCCCAGAGATTGATCGGATTGGGCGGCTGCAGCGTGCCGAAATCCACGCCGTCGACCGACTGCTGAGCCCAGCCGTACGGGGCGATGAACTTCGCGAAGACCGCGGTCACGATGAACAGAGTCGTGAGCGCCATGCCCGCGATCAGCATCACCCGCTGCAGTCCGACGCTCTGGCGCAGCTGCGATATCACCGGGATGCGGTCGAGCAGAGGCTTCTTGCGAACGGTCAGCGCGGCGGGTGCGGTGGGGACCGCGGCATCCGTGGTCATCAGTATCTCACCCTCGGGTCGAGGAGGACCGCGATGACATCGACCAGGAAGTTCGCGAGGGCGACGATGATGGCGATCATGATCACGATGCCCTGCACGGCGACGAAGTCCCGGGACTTGATGTAGTCCGAGAGCATGAAGCCGATTCCCTTCCACTCGAACGACGTCTCGGTCAGCACCGCTCCCGACAGCAGCGCGGCGATCTGCAGGCCCATCAGCGTCACGATCGGGATCAGCGCCGGGCGATAGGCATGCTTCGTGACCAGGCGGTACTCGCCCACACCCCGGGAGCGGGCGGATGTCACGTACTGCGCGTCCAGGGTGCCGATCACGTTCGTGCGCACCAGCCGGAGGAAGATCCCCGCCGTCAGGATGCCGAGGGCCAGGCCCGGGAGGACCGCGTGCCAGAGCACGTCACCGACGGCGCCGACGTTGCCCAGCCGTATTGCGTCGATGAGGAAGATGCCGGTCGGATTCGGAAGGCTCTGCAGCAGCAGTTCGGTGCGGGTCGAGGCGCGCCCGGCGACCGGCAGCACGCCGAGCCAGACCGAGAAGACGAGCTTGAGCATGATCGCCACGAAGAAGATCGGCGTCGCGTAGGCCAGGATCGCGGCTATCCGCAGCCCGGCGTCCTGCCAGCGGTCGCGGCGGTAGGCGGCGATGAGCCCGAACGGGATGCCGATGACGAAGGCGACGATCAGCGCGTAGAAGGCGAGCTCGAGGGTCGCCGTGCCGTACTGCAGGAGGATCGTCGAGACCGGGCGATTGTCGGTGATGGTCGTGCCGAAGTCGCCGCGGAAGATTCCGGCGAGGTAGTCGAGGTACTGCACGACGATCGGCCGGTCGTAGCCGGCGGCGTGGATGCGCTCCGCGAGCTGATCCGGCGGCAGGCGACCGCCGAGCGCGGCCGTGATCGGATCGCCGGTGAGCCGCATCAGGAAGAAGACCACGGTCACGAGGATGAAGATCGTCGGGATGACCAGCAGCAGACGGATGGCGATGTAGCGCCACAGCCCGCCGCGCTGAGCGGTGATGGGCTTGGAGATGATGTCGGCCGTGTCGACTGCTGAAGCCATGGGGGAACCTTACTGGGAGAGCGACGCGGGCCGGAGGACCGGCATCCGATGCCCTGGAGACACGCGGATGCGGCCCACCGGCCCGCGAAAGGCGCTACTTGTGCAGCGGGGCGTAACGGAACTTGAACGACGCGTCGAGAGTGGTGCCCACGACGCCCTTCCCCACGACCGCGATCTGCGTTCCCTGAATGACGGGGATGGTGGGCAGGTCCTTCGCGACGAGATCCTGGATCTGCTCGATCTGGGTCTTGCGCTGATCGGCGTTGGAGTTCGTCGCCTCCTTCACCAGCATGTCCTGCACCTCGGTGTTGGTGTAGTGGTTCTGCAGGAACGAGTTGGCGGAGAAGAACGGCGTCAGGTAGTTGTCCGCGTCCGAGAAGTCCGGGAACCAGCCGAACTGATACAGCGGGTAGCCGTTGACGCGCTGCTTCTGGTACGTGACCCACTCGGTCTGAGCGATGTTGACCGTGAACAGGCCGCCGGCTTCCAGCTGCGACTTGATCTTGGCGTACTCGTCACCGGACGCGACGCCGTAGTGGTCCGCGTTGTACTGCAGGTTCAGGGCGACGGGCGTTGTCACGCCCGCAGCCTGCAGGGTCTGCGTGGCCTTGTCGAGGCTGGGGCCGCCGCTGCCGTCGCCGTAAAGGCTCTTGAGGGACTCGTTCGCGCCTGTGAAGCCCTGCGCGACGTACGAGTACAGCGGGGTGAAGGTGTCCTTGTAGACGTCCTTGGAGATCGCCGCGCGGTCGATCAGATCAGCGGTCGCTTGACGCACGGCGAGCGCCTTGGCGGCGTCCGCATCCTGGGTCTTGGCGCCGAAGGGCATGGTGTCGAGGTTCCACGTGATGTAGCGGATGGCCCCACCGGGGCCGTCCACGACCTTGACCTTGTCGTTGGTCCTGAGGTCGGCGATGTCGGTCGGGGAGAGGCTCGGGAACGCCACATCGATGTCGCCGTTCGCGATGTCGAGCTTGAGGTTCGAGGCATCTGCGTAGTACTTGACCGTGATGCCCGAGTTCGCGGGTGCACCGAGCTCGCCCTGATAGTCCTGGTACGGCGAGTAGGAGATGAGTTCGTTGACCTTGTACGAATCGATGACGTACTGGCCCGCGAAGGCCTTGCCCTTGATGATGTCGTCGTCGGCGGTCACCTTGTCAGGCGAGAAGACCTGCTCGTCGACGATGGGAGCGGCGGGGCTCGACAGGATCTGCCCCCATGTCTGGTCGTTCGCGTTCTTCAGCGTGAAGACGACGGTCGTGTCATCGGGCGTAGCGATGCTCACGAGATTGCCGAGCAGCGACGACGGCCCGTTCGGGTCGGCGATCTTCACCTGGCGGTCGAACGAGAACTTGACATCGGACGAGGTGAGGTCGTCGCCGTTGGCGAACTTCAGACCCGGCTTCAGCTTGACCGTGTACTCGGTCGGCGAGGTGTACTCCGCCGATGTTGCGATGTCGGGCGTGACGTCGGCCGTTCCGTACTTGCTGTTCAGCAGGAACGGGTAGATCTGGTTCATGACCGCGAACGAGCCGTTGTCGTAGGAACCGGCCGGGTCGAGCGACGTGATCTTGTCGGTGGTGCCGATGATCAGCGGCTCACTCGAGGCGTTGCCGCCGCCGGTCGAGCCTCCCGTGCCGCCACCGGCGCAGCCGGCGAGAAGGAGTGCCGAGGCCCCGAAGGCCCCGAGGGCGAGACCGAGACGGCCCCGTCCGCTGTGGTGCAGTGACATAGTGGTACCTCTGCTGTGAACGAGACGGCCGCGTCGGGAAGGCGCGGCCCATCCGCCTATCTTCACCCGGCCCCGCACTCAGGGCAATCCGGTGAACGTTTCGTAACCAGACCGAAACTCATCGCCAGGGCAGCGGGTGTCGATGATCAGGCTCCCTCATCGACGCGGACCGCACCGTGGCGCGGCACGCCCGCCGCGGCACCGGGACTATGCCAGCCCGCGCTCGCGCGCCACGCGTCGAAGCGCATGGTCGACGGCTCCCGCCAGAGAGACGAATCTCTCGTTCGCTGCGAGGTCTTCGACGAGGACCGGCTCGCCGGCGCTGTCCGCGAGCGGAACCTGCCAATTGGGGTACTGCGTGTCCGTCCCCGGCTGGTTCTGCACGCGACGTTCGCCCACGGCGTCGACCAGCGAGACGCCGAGCAGCACAGACTCCGCTGCGGCGAGATAGACGTGGAGCGCCTCGATGATCTGCTGCTCGGTGGGGTCATCGCCGATGAGACCGCGGCCGCGCAGCACGGCGAGCATGGTCTCGCGCTCCCGGCGAGCGTCGGCGTGCGCCTCTTCGACGGGCTGGGTGAGAAGTCCGAGTCGCGCACGAAGACGGACGTGGTCTTCCGCGAGATAGCCCGCTGTGGGCGGCAGGTCATGGGTGTTGACCGTCGCGAGCAGGGCTTTCCGGTAGTGCTCCGGCGGCATCGGACGCCCATCTGCCTCGTTCTCGAACCACAGGACGGATGTGCCCAGGATGCCGCGGGCGGACAGATACTCGCGAACCCACGGCTCGACGTTTCCGAGGTCCTCGCCGATGACGACGGCGCCGGCGCGGTGCGCCTCGAGCGCCAGCACCCCGATCATCGCCTCGTGGTCGTAGCGGACGTAGGTACCTGCGGTCGCGCCCAGCCCGGCCGGGATCCACCACAGCCGGAAGAATCCGATGATGTGGTCGACGCGCAGCGCGCCGGCGTGGCGCACGAGGTTGCGGACCATGTCTCGCAGCGGTCGGTAACCCGCGCCCTCCAGTGCCTTCGGGAGCCACGGCGGCTGCGACCAGTCCTGGCCCTGCTGGTTGTACATGTCGGGTGGCGCACCGACGGTGATTCCCGGCGCATACATGTCGCGCATCGACCATGCGTCCGAGCCTTTGGTGTGGACGCCAACCGCGAGATCGTGCATGAGGCCGATTCGCATGCCCGCGTCGTGGGCGGCCGCCTGCGCCGCAGCGATCTGCTCCTCGGCGATCCACTGCAGCCATGAGTGGAACGCGACGCGGCCGGCGAGTTCCATCCGCAGCCGCGCGACCAGGTCCGACCCGATGTCCCATGCCTCCGCAGGGCGCTCTTCGCCCGCCGCCAGGGTCACGGCGTAGTGCTCTTCGAGCGCGCACCACAGCGCGAAGTCCGCGAGGGGCGGACCCTGCCGCTCGAGGAACGCATCGAGCGAGCGCTGGCGGCCGGAGGACCGCGGTGCGGAATGGATGACTTGGAGCGCGGCGCGCTTGGCCGCCCAGGCGGCATCCCGATCGATGCGCGAGGGATCGGTGTTCGACGCGCTCACCGTCGCGCGGGCCGCCGCGACCTGGGCGCGGTCGTCGGGCGCGAGGTAGGCCGCCTCGCGGATGTCTTCGGGGCGCACGTATAGGGGAGCCAGGAAGCGCCGGGTCGCCGGAAGATACGGGGACGGCTCTATGGGAGAGGTCACCTCGGCCGCATGGATCGGGTTGATGAGGAGGAAGTCCGACCGCTCCGAACCCGCCACCGCCGCGAGGTCGGCGAGGTCGGCGAAGTCGCCCATGCCCCACGACCGGCGTGAACGCACCGAATAGAGCTGCGCCATGAGACCCCAAGCCCGCCCGCCATATTCCGGTCGCCCCGCGGGGAGCGGCAGATGAGTGGGCGAGACCACGAGCACACACGTGCCCTCGCGGTCGACCTCGCCAGAGCCGTGCGGCCTCTGCCACGCGTGCAGGGTGTGCCATCCGAGCGGCAGATCGGCGGGCAGCGCAACGCGCACCTCCCACACCAGGGAGTCGTCGACCATCCGCGACTCGGGCTGCTGATCGGGGACTCCCACATCTCGCCACGACCCGTCTTCGAGGGCGACCGCCAGCGACACGTCGTGGTGATCGGCGACATGGACGGCGACCTCACCCGAGCCCGCCTGCACGACGATCGAAGGCGGCAGCAGCTCCCGCCACGGTGCTGCTTCGGTCGCGGCGAGCGCTGCCTCCACGTCCGGCTCCGTCTGCGCCTCGACGCCCATCGCCTGCAGCACCGCCCGCAGCGTGGACGCCGGAACCTCGACCCAGTCGCCGAAGAACGACCAGTACCCGGTCGCGATGTCCCATGAATCGGCGAGTCGCGCGAGCGCCGCCGACGGGGGATCGAACGCAAGTCGTTCGGAGTCGGCTTCCATGGTGTCCTCGCTTCGATCCTGGTCGTCCGCGCGGCGGTGCGCTACCCCGATCGGCCCACGTGTCGGGCGATGCGTCGTGCGCAGCGTCAGCCGCGCGCACCCCACCACGCCCGCAGGCGACGCTCGGCCTCGTCCTCGCCGATCATGCCCTCGTCGAGGCGCAGGTCGAGCAGGAACCGATACGCCTCGCCGACGTCGCGTCCAGGCGGGATGCCGAGCACCTCCTGGATGCGGTTGCCGTCGAGCTCGGGCCGCATCGCCTCGAGCTCCTCCTGTGCCGACAGCTCGGCGATCCGCCGTTCGATGTCGTCGTACGCCCGGGCGAGGCGCCCGGCCTTCTTCGCGTTCCGAGTGGTCACATCGGCCCGAGTGAGGATGTGGAGCCGCTCGAGCCCGGCCCCGGCATCCCGAACGTAGCGCCGCACCGCGGAATCGGTCCACGCGCCCTCGGCGTAGCCGAAGAATCGCAGATGCAGCTCGATGAGCCGCGACACGACCGTGATCGTGTCCGAGTCGAACCGCAGCTGCTGCAGTCGCTTCCGCGCGAGCCGGGCTCCCTTGGTGTCGTGATGGTAGAAGGTCACGCCTCCGCCGCGCTCGAGCTTGCGGGTCGCGGGCTTGCCGATGTCGTGCAGCAGGGCCGCGAGCCGCAGCGCGACGTCGGGCGAGGCATCCGGATTCCTCGCCTGCTCGAGCTCGATCGCCTGCCGCAGGACGGTGAGCGAGTGCTCGTAGACGTCCTTGTGATGGTGGTGCTCGTCGACCTCGAGTCGCAGCGCAGGGATCTCGGGAAGGAACTCCTCCATGAGACCGGTCTCGACGAGCAGACGGATGCCGCGCACCGGGTCATCGGTCTGCAGGAGGCGGACGAGCTCGCCCTGGATGCGCTCGGGGCTCACGATCGAGAGCGTCGCCCGCAGTGCGGCCATGGCCGCAATCGTCGACGCGTCGACGTCGAAGCCGAGCTGAGCCGCGAAGCGTGCAGCGCGGAGCATGCGCAGCGGATCGTCGCCGAAGCTCACGGCGGGATCGGCCGGGGTGCGAAGGCGTTGCGCGACGAGGTCCTCGATGCCGCCCGTCGGATCGAGCAGGGTGGACGAGGGCACGCGCAATGCCATCGAGTTCACGGTGAAGTCGCGCCGCACGAGATCGCCCTCGAGCGTGTCGCCGAACTCGACGGTGGGCTTGCGGGTGACCCCGTCGTAGCTGTCGGCGCGGTACGTCGTGATCTCGACCTGCTCGCCGGCGACCTTCGCGCCGATCGTCCCGAATGCACGGCCGATGTCCCACTGGGCGGTGCTCACGGGCTTGACGATGCGAAGGATCGCGTCGGGCAGCGCGTCGGTCGTGAAATCGAGGTCGTTCGTCTCACGGCCGAGCAGCGCGTCACGGACCGGACCCCCGACGATCGCGAGATCATGCCCCGCGCGGGCGAACGCGTCGGCGAGGGTGGCGACGACCGGCGATGCCGCGAGCGCACCCAGGCGCACGACTCCCTCGGCCATGTTGAGCATGCTCTCGAGCCTACCCAGGCCACCTCAGTGCTCCCGCGCTCGGTGCCGTCGGGGATCGAGCAGGGGTGCCGCGGGGTCACGCGAACCGAAGGAACCCGGTGAACACGAGCTCACGCGTGCGCGGCAGCAGGTCCGTGCGGAGCGCCGCGGCATCCACTTCGAGAAGCTGGGCGATCGCATCGACCAGCACCCCGACGGCGAGGTCGCCGTCGCAGGCGCCGACGAGGGCGGCGAGGCCGGGATCCACGGCCAGGGATCGGCCGAATCCACCGCCCTGGCGCAGCTCGATCACCGTCGGATCGGCGCTTCCCGGCAGGTGGTGGCGCGCCTCCGTGACATCGGGTGCGACGACGAGGACGGATGCCGCGAGCCCCGCGTCGGCCAGCGCTGCGAGCCGGTCGTGCGCGGCGAGCGCCTCGGCCAGATGCGCTCCCAGACCGTCTCCGGCGAGCGACTGCGGCAGGGATTCGAACCGCGCCAGGGTGGGCTCCGCATCGAGCGGACGCCGCAGCAGGAGGTATCCGAATCCGATCGCAGTGACCTCCCTCGCGGCGAAGTCGTCGAGCCAGGCATCGACGAGGCGCGAGAATCCGGGCGACCCGGGCAGGGTCCCGCCGTCGCGCACCCACAGTTCCGCGTACGACAGCGGGTCCAGGCTCTCGCGCTCCACCACCCATGCGTCGAGCGCCACGGGCGACTCCGCGACCCATTCGCGCACGCGGTCGAGCCCGGCGACGCCGGCGCACGTCTCCCAGTTTCCGAGCAGCTGCGCCACACCGCCGGGCGCGAGATGCGCGCCGACGCCCCGGACGAACGCGCCCACGAGCTCGTCGCCGATGCGACCGGCGTCGCGATACTCGTACGACGGGACTCCCGCCGCCCGGGGAGTGATCACGAAAGGCGGGTTCGAGACGATGCGATCGAACAGCTCGCCGGCGACCGGATCGAACAGGCTTCCCTGCCGCACCTCGATCCCGTCCACGCCGTTGAGGAGGGCGTTCAAGCGCGTGTACCAGACCGCGCGCGTCGAGACATCGGTCGCGACGACATGCTCGACGCTCCGGCGGGCGCGCAGGGCCTGGATCCCGCAGCCCGATCCGATGTCGAGGCCGCGCTCCGCCGGAGTCGGCAGCTGAAGCGATGCGAGCGTGAGCGAGGCCCCGCCCACGCCGAGCACATGGTCCTCGGGCAGCGGTCCGCCGAGGGCGGCTTCGTCCGGATCGCTCGCGATCCACCACTCGCCCGCGCCGGTGGTGTCCACGAACTCCTGCGGGCGGATCACCGACAGGGGGCGGATGTCGTCATCCGCCGACGTCACGAGTCCGAGCGCGGCCAGTCCGACCACGCCGGTCCGCGGAACGGCGGCGGAGACTGCGGCGACGGGCTGCGGCATCCCGAGCACGAGCAGTCGACCCAGTGTGGCCAGCGGGTCGGTCCGATCCGCCAAGACGCGATCGGCGGGTGCGCGCAGCCCCCGGCCGATCGCGTCGTCGGCGGCCTCGCCCCACGCGCTGCGCAGCGCCTCGGATGTGAAGCCCGCGCCGCGCAGGTCTGCGGCGAGTGCGCGACACAGAGCCGGATCGGAAGCGGGGATCACGCACCCATTCAATCGCGGGTCGCCCCGCGCCGCTCGCGTTCGGGGGGCTCGGATGCCGGGACCGTAGAATCTCATTCGATCGTGCGGTCCGGACATCGCACAGGAGCGAACCACAGCATGACCGTGACCCCCCCGCGTGAGCACGCCGTTCGGCGTACGCTTCGCGCGCGTGCCGTCGCGTTGCTCGCCGCGACCGTGATCGCCCTGCTGCCCGTCGTCGTCGGAGGGCCTGCGGATGCCGCAACGCCCACGCCGACGCCCACGCCGACACCGCCGATCCCAGTCGGGACCACCCAGTTCACGCTCTCGCCTCTCGGGAATGGAGTCGTGCGACCCGGCGATGCCCTCGCGGTGTCGGTCACCCTTCAGAACGGGACCGCTGTCCCGACGACGCCGGTGTCCGTCACGCTCGAACTGGGATCCTCGCCGTTGCACGATCGTGCTGCGCTCACCGCATGGCTCGGCGGCGACACCGACCCCTCCGGCATGGCGCGCGCCGGTGGAGCGGTCATCGGCGCGGTGCCGGCGGGCGACCAGCAGATCGAACTGATCGATGTCGCGGGGGCTGATCCGGTGCTCGCGGGGCGGACACCCGGGGTGTACCCGCTCGTCGCCGCCTACGAGGGGACCGACGGACTCGTGTCGTCGCGGAGCGCCATGATCGTGCCCGACGATCACGCGCCGAAGATCGGGATCGGAGTCGTGGTCCCCGTCACGGCGGGCGTCCTGACCGAAGGCCTCCTCACGGCCGATCAGCTTTCGCAGCTGACGGCGCCGAGCGGAGCCCTCACCAACCGACTGAACGCCGTCGAAGGAACATCGGCGATCCTCGCGATCGATCCGGCGATTCCCGCGTCGATCCGCGTGCTCGGCACCTCGGCACCGGAGTCGGCTCTGGCGTGGCTGGACCGCCTCGACGCCATACCCCAGGCTCGGTTCGCCCTGCAGTTCGGTGACGCCGACGTCGCCGTGCAGCTGAAGGCCGGCCTGGCGCGCCCGCTGCAGCCGACTTCGCTGTCGGCCTACATGAAGCCACAGGACTTCATCCCCGATCAGCAGGCGACGCCGACCGCCACGCCGGAGCCGACCCCCACGGACGGCAATCCCGATACGCCGGTGTACCCCGATCTCGCCGCGCTTCTCGACATCGGCGGCGGCCGCCCCGGCGTCTACTGGCCGGCGCCCGGCGCCGCGGGTCCCGACACTGTCGCGACTCTGGGAAAGCTGACAGCCGATGGCCGGGCATCGCTGACGATCGTGCCCTCCGCGTCGACGGTTCAGGGTTCCCAGGGGGCCACGGTCTCCGCGCATGCCGCCGCCGACGGCGCCGACCTGCTGGTGTACGACACCGACGTGTCATCCGCGCTCCAGCAGGCGGCGGCCCTGGATCAGACCGCGCTCCGCGGAGCGGCGTTGACCCAGGCGACGGCATACCTCGCCTTTGCGACGAAGGAGACCGGCGGCAAGCCCCTGCTCGTCACTCTCGACCGCGACGGAGTCTCTTCGGGGGTGGGGCTGCGCAGCGCCATCCTCACGGCAGAGCAGGACCCCACGACCACTCCCGCCGGCCTCAGCGCCTTGGAGGCGGCCCACAGCATCGACGTCCAGATCCCGGATCCCGCACCCGACCCGGCGCGGGTCGAAGCGGCATCCGGACTCTTCAGCCGTGAGAGCGAGTTGTCGCGGTTCGCGACGATCCTCGACGACCCGAGCCTGCTGACGGGTCCCGAGCGCGCCGAGATCCTCCAGCTGCTCGGGGTGGCGTGGATCCCCGGCCGCATCGCCTGGTCGGCAGCGATGACGGAGCATCAGGCGGCGACGGTCACCACCCTCCATTCCGTCGATCTGCTGCCGACGAGCACCATCAACCTGATCGGATCGTCCGCGGATCTCGGGTTCTGGGTGCGAAACGACCTTCCCTACCCGGTGAACCTCATCCTCTACGCCTCGCCCGACAACCTGCGACTCGACGTTCAACGTGCCACCCCCGTCGTCGCAGGCGCCTCGAGCAACACCCGCGTCGAGGTGCCGGTGCGCGCGCGGGTGGGCAACGGCGAGGTGACGATCGCGCTGCAGCTGCGCAGTCGTACGAGTGTCGCCATCGGGCAGGGCGCCACGGCGGAGGTCAACGTCCGCGCGGAGTGGGAGGGCGTCGGGATCATCGCCCTGTCCGTGGTGGTCGGCGTGCTCCTGCTGCTGGGTATCGCCCGGTCGGTGCTGCGCGTGCGCAGCCGGAGGGCCGGCACGCGCGACGCCGTGGCACCCGAGGGCGTTGCACGCGACGGCAATGCGGATGCCGCGGGACCGGCACCGGACGGCGACTCCGGCTCCGACCCCCCGCGCGCAGGGGACCGATCGTGAGCGGCATCGGACGTGCGAGCGTCCTCATCGGCGCGGGCACGATCGTCTCTCGCCTGACGGGCTTCCTTCGCGCCGTAGTCCTGGTCTCCGCCGTCGGCGCGACGACCGAGGCGGGCAACGCCTTCGCGATCGCGAACCAGCTGCCGAACAACATCTACGCCATCATCTCGACGGGCCTGCTGAGCGCTGTCGTGGTTCCCCAGATCGTCAAGGCGGCCGCACACGATGACGGCGGCAGGGCGTTCGTCTCGAAGCTCTTCACGCTCGGGACCGTCGTGCTGCTCGCGACCGCTGTCCTGGCGACGGTCGCCGCTCCGTGGCTCGTGCAGCTGTATGCCCCGTCGTTCCCCCCGGCCCAGCAGGCGCTGGCGACCGCGTTCGCCTACTGGTGCCTGCCGCAGATCTTCTTCTACGGCCTCTACGCGCTCGTCGGGGAGTCCTTGAACGCCCGGCGCGTCTTCGGGCCGTTCACGTGGGCGCCGATCGTCAACAACGTCGTGTCGATCACAGGTTTCATCGTCTTCATCTGGCTCTTCGGCCCCGGCGGCACCACGACCGAGTGGACGCCCGAGATGATCGCGCTGCTCGCCGGCACCGCGACACTCGGCATCGTCGTGCAGGCCGGCATCCTGCTGCTGTTCTGGCGTCGGACGGGTCTGCATGTCCGTCCGGATTTCGCGTGGCGGGGCGTCGGTCTCGGTCAGATCGGCCGACTCGCCGGGTGGACGTTCCTCATGGTCGTCGCCGGCCAGCTCGCCGGGCTCGTGCAGTCGCGGGTGCTGTCCGGCATCCCCGAGGGCGACGCCGGCATCCTCGTGTCCCAGAACGCCTGGCTGCTGTTCATGCTGCCCTACTCGATCATCGTGCTGTCGATCGGGACCCCCTACTTCACGCAGCTGAGCGAGCACGTCGCGGCGGGTCGCGACGACGAGGTGCGCGCCGACATCGGGCGCAGCATCCGCACCCTCGGCCTCTTCGTGGTCGTCGCGACCGCCGCGCTGGCCGTGGCGTCGGTGCCCGCCTCGCGCATCTTCACCGACAGCCCCGCAGAGGCGGTGGCGGCCGCGCAGGTGCTGCTGTGCTTCCTCGTCAGCCTCGTGCCGCTTGCCGTGCTCTTCGTCGTGCAGCGCACGTTCTATGCATACGACGACACCCGTGTGCCGTTCCTGTTCACGCTGCTGCAGTGCGTTCTCGTGGTCGTGACGGCGCTGCTGGCGGCATCCACCCTCCCCGTCCACCTCCTCGCCGCAGGCGTCGCCCTCGGTCAGTCGATCGCGAGTGTGGTGCAGGTCATCGTGGCGACCTGGCTGCTGCACCGACGTCTCGGAGGTCTCCGAGTCGGGTCGTGGATGCTGTCGCTCGGCCGTTTCGCTCTTGCCGCCCTCCCGGCCGCCGGAGCCGGGTGGCTGACGTTTCTGCTGCTCGGCGGGATCGATGGCTGGACCGTTTCGGACAAGCTCCTCGGTGCGGTCGGGACGGCGATCATCGGGGCCGTCGTCCTCCTCGTCTACGTCGGGTTCCTCGCGCTGCTTCGGGCCCCCGAGCTGGGCCCCGCGCTCACCCTCGCGCGACGCCTCCTTCCCGGCCGACGCTGAGCGTCCGCGTCACACGCAGTCGTCTCACAGGGCGCGGAATGCCACGCGGCTACCATTGGTTGAGGCTGTCGGAACCACGAAGGGGGCGCAGTGCGTCACGTCATCATCATCGGATCGGGCCCGGCGGGCTACACAGCGGCGATCTATGCCGCGCGGGCGAACCTCGAGCCGCTCCTGGTCGCAAGCTCGGTCGAAGCAGGCGGCGACCTCATGACGACGACGGATGTCGAGAACTTCCCGGGCTTCCCGGACGGCATCCAGGGCCCCGATCTGATGACCAGGATGCAGGAGCAGGCCGAGCGCTTCGGTGCCGAGGTGCTCTACGACGATGTGGTGTCGCTCGATGTCGACGGTCCGGTCAAGAAGGTCGTCCTCGGCAGCGGAGCCGTCCACGAAGCCGCGTCGATCGTCTATGCGACGGGCTCGGCGCATCGCAAGATCGGCATCGAAGGCGAAGAGCGACTCTCGGGCCGCGGCGTCTCCTACTGCGCCACGTGCGACGGCTTCTTCTTCCGCGAGCGGGTGATCGCCGTCGTGGGCGGCGGCGACTCGGCGATGGAGGAGGCCACGTTCCTCACCAAGTTCGCGTCGAAGGTCTACGTGATCCATCGCCGTGACGAGCTTCGCGCCTCGAAGATCATGCAGGCGCGCGCGTTCGCCAACGAGAAGATCGAGTTCATCTGGAACAGCGAGGTCGTCGACGTTCTGGGCGACGACGCTGTCACCGGCGTCGTGCTCGAGTCGACCATCGACGGCACGCGCCGCGACCTGGCGCTCGACGGCGTGTTCGTGGCGATCGGCAACGACCCGCGCACCCACCTGGTGCACGGCAAGCTCGACCTCACGCCCGAGGGCACCATCTGGGTTGACGGGCGCTCGTCCCGCACGTCCGTCCGAGGCGTGTTCGCGGCCGGCGACGTCGTCGATCCGACGTATCGCCAGGCGGTCACGGCGGCAGGCAGCGGAACGGTGGCGGCACTGGATGTCGAGCACTTCCTCGCGTCACTGGGTGAGGCGGGCGCACCGGATGTGCACGGCGACCCGATCGAGAATCTCGCCGGAGCCGACGCCGCCTGACTGGCGACCGACTGCGCCAGGGCGCGCTGGAACAATCCGAACGCGCGTGGCGTTCGAACAACTGCGAAGACTTCCCAAGAAGGAGACACCGAATGACTGCCAAGGCGACCACATCCGCTGACTGGAACCAGGACGTGCTGCAGGCCGAAGGCCCTGTGCTCGTGGACTTCTGGGCCGAGTGGTGCGGACCGTGCCGCATGGTCTCGCCCATCCTCGACCAGATCCAGGCCGAGAACCCGGGCAAGATCACGATCCTCAAGCTCAACGTCGACGAGCACCCCGATCTGGCGATGAAGTACCAGATCACCTCCATCCCCGCGATGAAGGTGTTCAACGGCGGTGAGGTCGAGACGACGATCATCGGAGCGAAGCCGAAGTTCGCGCTGGAAAAGGACCTCCAGGCCTACCTCGCGTAAATTCTCGTTTCATAGGGCCGCCGCCATCCGGGAGATGAATCCCAGGTGACGGCGGTTTTCCGTTATATGCTCGTCGCGGCATCGATTGATTTCCGACTTTTCTTCGGGCTGAATGTCGATCTGACCCTGACTTGTTCGACGTCAGAGGTGAAGGGGCGAGAGGGGTCCGAACGGACCGCTGGCCCGGAGACGAAAGGTTCACGAGATGCGTTACATGCTGATCATGCAAGTGGAGCCCGAAGCCGCGGCACGTGCGGCGGAGGAGCTGGACATGACCCAGGTCATCGCGGCCATGGGAGCGTACAACGAGGAACTTCAGAAGGCGGGCGTGTTCCTGTCCGCGGAGGGTCTCTCCGACGCAAGCGAGGGCTTCCGCGTCGACTTCTCGTCGACGCCGCCGGCCGTCACGGATGGCCCGTACGCCGAAGCGCGCGAGGTCTTCACCGGCTTCTGGATCCTGGAGGTGTCAGGACGTGAGGAGGCCGAGGTCTGGGCCAGGAAGTGCCCGCTCGGACCCGGCACGGCGCTCGAGGTGCGTCGCGTCAACGAGCTCAGCGACTTCGATCTGCCCGACAATGAGTGGATCGCCAAGGAGCAGGAGTGGCGCGCTGCCAACGCGTGACGTCAGGCGTCGGCACGCACCGTCGCGTCCCAGCGGCGGTGCGTGTTCGCGTCGCCCAGGAGTCGCCATACGGCTCGTGTGAGCTGAGGGTAGTCGAGGGCGATCTGCCGGAGCACTCGGTAGTGACGAGCAGCGTTCGGCCGCGATCCGCCGTTCTCGGCGATCGTCTCGGCGCGCAGCGTGAAGACGACGAGTTCGTCGACCGACGGCAGGTCTTCCATGAAATCCCACGGGTCCTCGCCGCCGCGCAGCCGCTCAGCGATCACCACAGAGAGCTCGTCCTGCGCTTCGGCGCGGAGGAGTTCGAGACTGGCCCTGCGGCGCGGGGCCGGTTCGTCCTTCGTCACCCATCCAGATTACGACGGCGCGTTCCGCCCGCCGAGTGCGTTCGCCCTACGCTGACATCATGAGCGACTCCGACGCCGTGCACGCTCGTCGCGCCGTCGAGGCCGTCTGGCGCGGCGAATCCGCGCGTATCGTCTCGGCGCTCACACGCCACACCGGAGACTTCTCATGGGCAGAGGACCTCGCCCAGGAAGCGCTGCTGGAAGCGCTCGCGCGGTGGCCGGATGCCGGCATCCCCGACAATGCCGGAGCGTGGCTGCTCGCCGTCGCCAAGCGGCGGGCGATCGACGGGTGGCGCCGCCGAGAGCGCCTCGCGGCACGCGAGCCGCTGTTCGCGGTCGAAGCCCGCGCCGCAGAGGAGGTGGACGCCGTGCCCGAGCTCGGCGACCCCGACCGGATCGACGATGACGTGCTGCGGCTGGTGTTCGTCGCGTGTCACCCGATCATCCCCGCACAGGCGCGCTTGGCGTTGACGCTGCGTACGGTCGCCGGGCTCACCACCGAGGAGATCGCGCGCGCGCTCCTCATGACCGTGCCGACGGTGCAGCAGCGCATCGTGCGTGCCAAGCGGTCGCTGGTGGAAGCCCGCGTTCCCTTCGAGGTGCCCGACCGGGCCGAGCGCCCGGCGAGGCTCGCGAGCGTGCTGCAGGTGATCTACCTCCTCTTCACCGAGGGATACGCGGCAGCCGGCGGGGACCAGCCCGTGCGGCCCGAGGTCGCACGAGAGGCCGTGCGCCTCGCGCGGCAGCTGGCTGCCCTGATGCCGTACGAACCGGAGGTCTCCGCGCTCATCGCACTCATGGAGTTCCAGTCGTCGCGCTTCGCCGCGCGCGTGGATCGTGAGGGTCTGCCCTTGACGCTGGCCGAGCAGGACCGGCGGCGTTGGGATCGTTCGGCGATCGCGCGGGGACGGGCTGCGTTGACACGAGTGGATGCCGCCCGCCGTGGCCTCGGCTACTACGGCCTGCAGGCTGCGATCGCGCAGTGCCACGCAGTGGCACCGGCGTTCGATTCGACCGACTGGGACCGCATCGTACGGCTCTACGACGCCCTCGAGCGCTTGGCGCCCTCGCCGGTCGTCCGGCTGAACCGCGCCGTCGCGGTGTCGATGGCGGGTGATCCCCTCTCGGCGCTGGCTGTCGTGGATTCGCTGGGTGACGACTTGTCGGGTTTTCGCCCGCTCTATGCAGTCAGGGCCGAGCTGCTCGAACGGCTGGGAGAGACGGATGCCGCGGCAGAGGCGTTCCGCATGGCCGCGGCGCTGCCGGGGAACGAGGCCGAAGCCGAGGTGCTGCGTCGCCGCGCGACGGCACTCGCGGTGCGCGAGGCCTATACGGCCCCGTAGTTGCTCTCGCCGATCTCGCCGAGGATCCGGTTGAGATCCTGGATGCTCGCGAAATCTATCATGATCTGGCCTTTTCTCGCCGTCAGCGAGATCCGGACGCGTGTGTTGAGACGATCTCCGAGCCTCTCCGCGACCTCGTCCAGGTGGGCGCGCCGAGCGCCCGCCTGCGGTTTGGAGGGGCGGGTGCGTACGGCCTCCGGGAGCTTCGCTGCGGCTTCTGCCGCACGAACCGACAGATCCTCGTTCACGATCTTGTCGGCGAGGCGCTGCATCGCGTCGACGTCGTCGCCGAGGGAGAGGATGGCGCGCGCGTGGCCGGCGCTGAGCACCCCTGCGGCCACGCGCTGCTGGACGGGCATCGGCAGCTTCAGCAGGCGGATCGTGTTGCTGATCTGAGGGCGCGAGCGACCGATGCGGCTCGCGAGCTCTTCCTGCGTGATGCCGAAGTCCTCCAAGAGCTGCTGGTACGCCGACGCCTCTTCGAGCGGATTCAGCTCGGAGCGGTGGAGGTTCTCGAGCAGCGCATCCCGCAGCAGATGCTCGTCTGCGGTGTCACGGATGACGGCCGGGATGGAGTCGAGGCCCGCCTCACGAGCGGCACGCGTGCGTCGCTCACCCATGATGAGCTCGTAGGTGCCTTCATCGGTCGCGCGGACAACCACCGGCTGAAGCACGCCGAATTCGCGGACGCTGTGCACGAGCTCGGCCAGGTCATCGGGATCGAAGTGGGTGCGCGGCTGGCGCGGGTTCGGAACGATGAGCCGTGGATCGATGTTCGCGAGTCGCGCGCCGGGGACCGCAATGAGCTCCTCGCCCGAATCGCCGGCGCCGTTTCGCGAAGGCTCGGCCTCCGGGACGAGCGGCTTGGGGAAGAAGACATCCGACGGCCGGTCGTCGGTGGCCTCGCTCGTCGGGATGAGAGCCCCGATTCCCCGGCCGAGGCCTGTGCGCTTGGCCGCCATCAGGGCTCCCTTGCAGTGTCTGAAGCGCTGTCGCGCTGGATGATCTCGATTGCCGCCTCACGATAGGCGACGGCTCCGGCTGAGTGCCCATCGTAGGCGATGACGGTCTGGCCGAAACTCGGCGCCTCCGACACGCGTACCGAGCGCGGAACGACCGTGGTGAGGACCTCCTTGGGAAAGTGCTCGCGCACCTCTTCCGCAACCTGCTGCGCGAGCCGTGTGCGTCCGTCGTACATCGTGAGCAGGATGGTCGACAGCCGCAGACTCGGATTCAGGTGCCTTTGGATCATCCGAACCGTTCCGAGCAGCTGGCTGAGACCCTCGAGTGCGTAGTACTCGCACTGGATCGGGATCAGGAGCTCGCTGGCCGCGGTGAAGGCGTTGATCGTCAGCAGGCCGAGCGATGGCGGGCAGTCGATCAGTACGAAATCGAGGTGCTCGTCGAGCCCCGCGAGGTAATCCTCGAGCGCCGTGCGGAGCCGGTGCTCCCGGGCGACCTGCGAGACCAGTTCGATCTCCGCGCCGGCGAGGTGGATCGTGCTCGGGGCGCAGAGCAGGTTGGGTGACTCTGGGCTGGTCTGCACGATGTCCGCGAGCGGGAACTCGTCGATCAGAACGTCGTACACGCTCGGGGTGTCGGCGGTGTGAGGCACTCCCAGGGCCGTGGACGCGTTCCCCTGCGGATCGAGGTCGATCACCAGCACCCGGGCACCGACCGATGCCATGCTCGCCGCGATGTTCACGGCGGTGGTCGTCTTGCCGACGCCGCCCTTCTGGTTCGAGACGGTCAGCACGCGAGTCCGGCCCGACAGCTGTATCTCAGCCTTAGCGAGCGCGCGTCGGCGGGCCGACAGATCAGCGAGTTCACGGGCGAGAGGGGTGTCGTCGAACGAGAAGGATGCCGCGGCCTCCGCCTCGTCGGGCTGTTTCACGTGAAACACTCTCCCTTTCGCGAGCGGATCGGACAACGCCCTCCACTCTATCCCGCCCCCTCCGACTCCCCTCTCGTTCTGGGGCCGCGGCGGGTCAAGCAATGCATCTCGACCCCATGCCCGTCGGTCCCACCGAACCCGAGTGGGTATCGACAGCGGCGGGTCGCCCCGGTCGTCCTGCGGGCGGCGGGCCCGCGTCTGAACAGCGCCGAATCTCAGAGTGGATCTGGAACGCGCCCTCTCCGCATCGCTCGATAGGTACGGACTCGTGCGATGTTTCACGTGAAACGAAGGTTCCGGTCGCGTCGGTGCCACCGATGTTGCCAGCCCGTAGCCGGGCCGTGAGTGGGCTGGCGCCGACACCGCGAATGTGAACGAACCTGCGGAGGTCCAGGATCCCGACTCTCCGGCTGTGCGGGTGCTCGACGGGATCCCAAGTCACCTTGATCCACACGAGACTTCTCTAGCCTGAACGACGCGCACGGATGCGACGCGGGGACGTCGACGCCGCTGGGTTCCTTGACCGGGGCGAATCCGATCAGGCATGTTTCACGTGAAACGCTCCGTTGCGAGTCGGCAGATCGACGGTTGCGAGCCAGCAGTCAGACCCGACCAACTTGCGTCCGTGGCATCGCCGACGGGAGCGCAGGGCTTGGAAGTCCCGTAATCCACGGACGTCCCGCCCACAAGCGGCATCGACGCGAGTCGCAACTCGAGGTGTCACGTGAACCTCGATTGCGGAACGAGCGGCAGCACTTGTGCCCTGTAGCGGAGGCCTTGCCTCGAGTGCATGGGCATGTTCGCGGCGCTGCAGCACTCCGCAGCCGGTCCGAATTCAAAGAGCCTGTCGCTCGATTTGTCACGTGGCGTCGATTATCGGGGAAATGTCTGTACCCACGCCCGCGCCGGAGTCCAATGGGAAATCCGAAGGTTCTGTTCGCGGTGGCACCGGGCCGAGTCGTCGGCCGGGAACTCGACGAAGCTCGCCACTGTCGCCGCATTGGTTGCTCGATGATGCCGCGGGGCAGGTCTTCGCGTGAACCACCGGAGCGTCCACGTCAGCCGTTTGCGGCGCGACGACGACGCTGGATGACTTCCGTGGCCGATGCACAACACCCGTGCCTGAGGACCCATGGGTTCGCCCACCGGCGGCGCGCTGATCGATCTGCGCGCCTCGCATTGTGCATGTTTCACGTGAAACATCGGCGCCTTCGAGACCCCGGTCTCCTGCCCACCTCCGCGTAATCGCCACGCCTGACCTGTCGCCCCCCGTAGACGGCACGGTCGGCACAGATCCCCGCGTCTCGAACACCGGGCATGGGGCTCGGAGGCTCCACCCGTTTTGCTGCACGGGCTGCTTCGTCTGGGCGAGCACCGGTCCCTCGGGGGGAGTGGGCAGAGTCGCGAAACGCCCGTATTCCGGGGGTGCACACGTGGGGATCGAAGGGACACCGCGCCCTCCGATCCCCACCCGCGGGTTGCGATCTGGTGGGCCAGGCGTGGGCTCCTTGAATCGACGTCGAGCAGACGCGTGGGCCGCAACACCCTCACGCAAAGGCGATGTTTCACGTGAAACGGCAACTCGAGTCACACCCCAGCCCAGTGACTCGAACGGACGGACAATGCAACCCGAATTCACGCACGCCAGCCGTTCGCACCGCTGAGGGGTACCGCGACCCTTATGTCGCCGTATCGACCGCCAGGCCGGCGTCGTCCGGTCGATTCAGCGGACGGTGCCGCGGAACACTCGAGTCGGCTCGTCGAGGATTCCTTCTCCGACGACCTCGACGCGCGGATTCGCCACCCGGAACTTGCGGAGCTGCTTCTCGGCGGCCTCGATCTCGCTCGCGGCGCTCGTACCCTTCAGCAGGATCAGCTCTCCGCCGTCGCGAACCAATGGCGCGGTGATGGGAATCAGCGTGCGAAGGGCGCTCACCGCACGTGCTGTGACGGCATCCAGCGTCGGCCCTTCGCGCCAATCCTCGGCGCGAGCGCGCACCACGCGCACATTGGACAGGCCCAGCTCTTTCGCCTGCTCGCCCAGCCAGGCCACCCGACGTTCCATGGGCTCGATGAGGATCCACTCGACATCCGGCCGCGCGATCGCGAGGACAAGACCCGGGAGCCCGGCTCCTGAACCAACGTCCCCTACTCGCCCTGAGAACAGCGGAGCGATGACCGCGCTGTTGAGAACGTGCCGGGTCCACAGGCGCGGGGGTTCGAGGGGACCGATGAGACCCCGCTGCTCGCCGTACTCGCCGAGCGCGGCGGTGAATCGGCGGGCAAGGTCGATCCGATCTCCGAAGATCCGCTCCGCGGCCGCCGGCTCCGGTTCGATCTCGATCATGGATGTTTCACGTGAAAACGACTCAGCCGCGCCGGATGACGGTGTGACGGTCTGCACCCTCGCCGTACGACTCCGACGCGAAGCCGCGCTCCGAGACGATGTCATGCACGAGCTTGCGCTCGTAGCTCGACATCGCCGGAAGCGACGCCTGGGATGCGCCGTCCTCGAGACGGGCGATGGCTCGGTCGACCAGGCTCGCGAGCTCCTGCTGACGGGTGTTGCGGGAGCCGCCGACGTCGAGGATCAGCCGCGAGAAGCGCCCGGTGCGGTTCTGCACCGCGATCCGCGTCAGCTCCTGCAGCGCCTGCACCGTGTCGGGATGAGCGATCAGTGCGACCGAGCCACCCTCGGGAGCCTCGACAAAGACGTACGCGCGGCCGGCGCGCACGTCCAGTGCGAGGTCGCCGTCGATGTCTGCGATGTCCAGCAGCACCTCGATGAAGTCGGCGGCGACATCGCCTTCCTGTTCGAGCTGCTCGACGGTCGCGGTCGTGCGCTCGACGGCTGCGTGCTGCATGGGGGCGTATTCCGGATTGGTCATGTGATCCTCGGAGTCGGTCGAAATGAGAGAAGACGGCCGGGTTCAGGAAGTCGCGGCCGCGCCACCGGCGGAGTCCGCAGGCTTGGGCGGCTGCTTCTGGCTCTGGCCCGGGCCCTGCTTCTTCGCGCGCTGCTTGCTCACCGGCTGCTGCCGCTTCGGAGCGGCGGCCTTCGCCCGCTCAGCCTCTTCGAAGAGGCGCTGCTGCTCGGCCAGGTACTTCTCGAGCGGCACGACCTTGCCGGACGAGTCGATGGCCTTGCCCTTGCGTGCCAGACGTTCTTCGCGGGCTTTCGCGGCATCCGAACCCGGTGTCGGCATCTCGCGGATCACGAGGAACTGCTGACCCATCGTCCACAGGTTCGTCGTGAACCAATAGATGACGAGGCCGAGTGCGAAGAACAGACCTGAGTAGAGGATGCCCAGTGGCAGGACGTAGAGAAGTATTCTCTGCATTTGGTACTGCTGGCCAGTCTTGGCCGCGGGCGAGAGGTTCTTGGAGACGAGTTGCAGTTGGGTGAAGAACTGCGACGCGATCATCAGCACGACCAGCACCACCAGGATGACAACCGTCGCCTGCCATCCAGAAGCCTGGGTCTGCCACGCACCGACGAGCGACTCATGAAGGGACGCCACGCCGAACAGCTTCGCGTTGTAGAACTCGGTCATGAGTTCGTTGTTGAGCGGCCCCACACCCGCGTGGTTCGGATCGGTCTTGATCGTCTGCACGCCGTTGAGGACGCTGAAGAGCGCGAAGAAGATCGGCAGTTGAACGAGGAGGGGCAGGCAACTCGACGCGGGGTTGGTGCCGTGCTTCTTGTACAGCGCCATCGTCTCGCGGCTCATCGCCTCGCGCGAGAGCTGATCCTTTTTGCCTTTGTATTTTTCCTGAATTTTCTTCAGATCAGGAGAGATTTCCATCATCTTGATCTGGCTCTTGATCTGCTTCACGAACAGCGGAATCATGGCGGACCGAACGACGAGAACCAGCCCCACGATGGCAAGCACCCACGTGATGCCATCGGCCGGCGGAAGCCCGATGAAGGTGAAGACCGCGTGCCACGCGACGAGGACGAGCTCGACCAGCCACTTGAGCGGCCAGAGGATGGTCCCGAGGAGGTCGAAACCCCCGCCGGAGGCGGCCGGTGTGGTGGCGGCGGCAAACAAGAGATCCATGCGGCGGATCAGTCCTTTCGGGTGGGGGCGGGCACGACGAACCCGTGTCGGGTCAATCCGTACCGGAAGCGAGGGTGGGCGGGGACGTCATCGACGCCACCCTGCGCCCAGGGATGACAGCGCGCGAGGCGAGCCGCGGTGAGCGCGGCTCCCTTGACAGCGCCGTGCTGCTGGACAGCGCCCACGGCGTAGGCGGAACACGAAGGGTAGTACTTGCAGACGTCGCCATACGTATGCGAGATCGTCGCACGATAGCCGTGCAGCAACGCGAGGACGGCATTGCGGGGGAGCAGCGGCAGCGTACGCAGCGTGTCGGATGCCGCGAACTCCGCGTCGCCGAGCGCGTACGCCGGCAGGACGCTCACGCCGCCCTCCGGCCGAGGCAGCGGCCGACTTCAGTGCGAAGGTCTGAGAAAGTGGCCGTCCCAGCACTCGGCAGAGCGCGGATCACGACATCATCACCGGGCCGGACGGTGTCGACGGCCTCGGCGCACACGGCCTTCAGCCGGCGGCGCACAGTGTTGCGGACGACGGCGGAACCCACCTGACGACTCACGATGAAGCCGAAACGCGGCGTGGTCCGGGCCCCGGAGGAGTTCACGTAGGTCACCGTATGCGCCGCGGCACACCGGCGACCCCGACGGACGACGGCCTTGTAGTCCGCTCCGCGGGTGAGTCGGTTCGGCCTCGCCAGCACCGCTCGGGGTCAGGCCGAGAGCTCGGTGCGCCCCTTGGCGCGACGAGCCGAGAGGATGGCACGGCCGGCGCGAGTGCGCATGCGAAGACGGAAGCCGTGCTTCTTGGCGCGGCGACGGTTGTTGGGCTGGAAGGTGCGCTTGCTCATAGGGATCGCTTCCGGATCAGGTGTCACCGGGACGCTCAGACCGGGGACGCTCGTACAAGTGGGACTGCCTCGAGGGCATAAGTCAACCGATTAAGGCTACGCCGTGTCGGCTGAGAACTCAAACCGGGCCGGCGGTGGGGCATTATCCCCAATCCGGGCCGGCGACCCTGGCAATGACACGCGGGCCGGATCTACAGTGGAGTTTGCTCCGGGGACCCTTGCTGACTAGCGTGGCTCCGGCAGTTATCCACAGGTTCGGCGTGAAGATTCCGCGGCAGCCATCGGACTCATCAACAACCCGGGGGGGCCATGTCACCGCACGAGATTCCAGATGTTCCCGTCTGGACCGCGGTGCTCGATGAACTGACGGACGACGAGCGTGTCACACCGCAGCTGCAGGGCTTTCTGAACCTCGCGGTCCCACAGGGCGTGATGGGCGGCACTCTGTACCTCGACGTCCCGAACGATCTCACGGCCGCCCAGTTCACCAAGCGGATGCGCACGCCCATCATGGAAGCGCTCGCACGGGTCGACCAGGAGCCGCAGACGAGCGCGACGACCTTCCGTGTCGTGGTCAACCCCGATCTCGCGGATGCGCACCTGACGGCACCGATCCCCGTCCAGTCGACGCTGACGCCGCAGGCTCTCCCGATGGCACGTCCGCCACTTCAGGAATCGATGGATGCGGTATCCGGCAGCTCGCGAAGCGATACGCGATTGAACCCGAAGTACACGTTCGACAACTTCGTGATCGGGCAGTCGAATCGTTTCGCGCACGCCGCTGCCGTGGCGGTGGCCGAGGCCCCGGCGAAGGCGTACAACCCGCTCTTCATCTACGGAGACTCCGGACTCGGCAAGACGCACCTCTTGCACGCGATCGGCGACTACGCGATGAGCCTGTATTCCGGCATCCGTGTCCGTTACGTGTCGAGCGAGGAGTTCACGAACGACTTCATCAACTCGATCGCGAACAACCGCGGGTCGGCATTCCAGGCGCGATACCGGGATGTCGACATCCTGCTGATCGATGACATCCAGTTCCTGCAGGGCAGGGCGGAGACGCAGGAGGCGTTCTTCCACACGTTCAACACGCTGCACGACCACGACAAGCAGGTCGTGATCACCAGCGACGTCCCACCCAAGCACCTGACCGGCTTCGAGGACCGGATGCGCAGCCGCTTCGAGTGGGGACTCATCACGGACGTCCAGGCCCCCGACCTCGAGACGCGCATCGCGATTCTGCGCAAGAAGGCGCAGAGCGAGCGGCTTCACATCCCGGACGAGGTGCTCGAGTACATCGCGACCGTCGTCTCATCGAACATCCGCGAGCTCGAGGGCGCTCTCATCCGCGTATCGGCATTCGCCAGCCTCAACCGGTCGAACCTCGACATGTCGCTCGCCCAGACCGTGCTGCGCGACATCGTCGACCAGGACGACGCCAATGTCATCTCGCCGACGGACATCATCTCGGCGACCGCGCAGTACTTCAAGCTCACGGTCGACGATCTGTACGGCTCGAGCCGTTCGCAATCCGTCGCGACAGCCCGACAGATCGCCATGTACCTGTGTCGCGAGCGGACGAGCCTGTCCCTCCCGAAGATCGGCCAGCTGTTCGGAAACCGCGATCACACCACGGTCATGTACGCGTACAAGAAGATCAGCGATCTCATGAAAGAGCGGCGATCCATCTACAACCAGGTGTCGGAAATCACCACTCAGCTCGGTCGCAACGGCCGGTGACGCGCTCCCGCAGAAATATGCCGCAAGAGGTGCTTGACACCGGTCCTGGACTGGGCCAAGATTCCGGTTCTTCACAGTGTGGAAAACCTGTGGATAACTACGGCCGGCTGCGGAATCCCTGTGAGCGGACATGAGCGGCTTGTGGATGACAGGCCCGCTCACCCGAACACTTCTCGCAGGCGCTCCGCAGGCGCTCCACAACTCACACGGTTGTGGTTTCCCTGTCTCGCTTGGGTCGTCGTTGGTTATCCACACTTTCCACAGGGGTTAACACCATGACAGAGAGATTGATGAAGGGGGAATCCGATCACCTCGACGGCCCGCGAACCGGATCGGATGCCGATTGTCGCAGGGACGCCGGCAACGACAGAGCCTGGCACTAGCATGAGAAGGCCCAACCCGATGTCAAGGGAGCGTCCGTGAGGTTCCACGTCAATCGCGATGTCTTCAGCGAAGCCGTGTCGTTCGTCGTCAAGCTCCTGCCGCAGCGAAATCCGCAGCCGATCCTCGCAGGCGTGCTGATCGAGGCATCCGATTCCGGACTGTCCCTGGCGGCCTTCGATTACGAGGCATCCGCCCGCACCACGATCGAGGCGACCGTCGATGAGCCAGGGACGATCCTGGTCCACGGCCGCCTGCTCTCAGAGATCGCAAGCCGGCTGCCCAACGCGCCCGTCCAGATCGAGGTCGACGAAGACGGCGGGATCGTCCTGAGCTGTGGATCGGCGCGCTTCACCCTCGCCGCCATGCCGGTGCAGGAGTACCCCGCCATTCCCGAGGTCTCGGGCGACTCCGGGCTCGTTCCAGGCGAGGACTTCGCGACGGCGATCGCGCAGGTCGCCTTCGCCGCGTCGCGCGACGATGTCACCCCCGTGCTCACCGGCGTTCAGCTCGAGGTGACCGGTGTGAGCCTCAGCCTCGTCGCGACCGACCGGTACCGCGTGGCATTGCGCGAGATCCCGTGGGATGGCGGCACCACGAACGGCGAGGAGTCGACGACGGCGCTCGTGCCGGCGCGAACCCTCATCGAGGTGGGCAAGACGTTCGCGCACGGCGGCGACATCTCGATCGCCTTCTCCGGGTCGGGCGACCGCGAGATCATCGCCTTCACCGCCGGCAACAAGACGGTGACCTCGCTGCTGATCAAGGGCAACTTCCCGCCGGTGCGGCGCCTGTTCCCCCAGCAGACCGAGCATCACGCGATCGTGAACACGAGTGAACTCGCCGAGGCGGTGCGTCGCGTGTCGCTCGTGCTCGATCGGTCCGCTCCGCTGCGCTTCACGTTCTCGACCGACAGTGTCTCGATGGATGCCTCGGGCACCGAGCAGGCGAGGGCATCGGAATCCGTCGACGCGCACCTCATCGGCGACGATGTGACGCTCGGCCTCAACCCTCAGTACCTCCTCGAGTCGCTCGGCGCGGTGCGCAGCGAGTTCGCGCGGATCACGTTCACCTCGAGCGAGAACGCGAACAAGCTGAGCCCGGTCCTGATCACCCCGCAGACCTCGGTCGACAAGTCCGGCGCCGACTCGTTCAAGTACCTGCTGCAGCCCAACCTCCTGCTTCGCTAGTCCCACCCCGCGTGGACGCGGGCGACGGGAGGGACGAGGTACCGGTCGTTGAGCGAGGGAGCGCAGCGACCGAGTCGAAACGCGCCGGGCGTTCCGTGATGATTCGGCGCGTTTCGCCTCGCTTCGCTCGCTCAACGACCGGGGGCAGGATGACGGGAACTCACCGAAGTCGGGGTCGGCGCCGCTGACTAGGGTTGACCCGTGATCGTGGAGCAGCTGAGCCTCGTCGACTTCCGCAACTATGCGGTCGCCGACGTCGTGCTCGGGGCGGGTCCGAACGTGTTCGTCGGCCGCAACGGCCAGGGAAAGACGAACCTGGCGGAGGCGATCGCGTTCTTCGCGACTCTCGGGTCGCATCGGGTGTCGTCGGACGCTCCGATGGTGCGCGACGGCGCGGACGCGGCGATCATCCGTGCCCGCCTCGCCCATGGCGAGCGGCGGGTGCTGCTCGAGGTTCAGCTCAACCGGCAGGGATCGAATAAGGCCAGGGTGAACGGCGTCCCGGTCAAGCCGGCTGAACTGCCGAGACACGCACAGGTCGTGCTCTTCGCGCCGGAGGACCTGCAGATCGTTCGCGGCGACCCGAGCGGGCGCCGACGATTCGCCGATCAGCTGCTCGTCCAGCGCACCCCCCGCCTCGCCGGCGTGCTCGCCGACTACGACCGAGTGGTGAAGCAGCGGACTGCTCTGCTCAAGTCGGCGAGAGTGCGCGGGATCCGCGGAGATGCGCTCTCCACGCTCGATGTGTGGGACGACAAGCTCGTCGTCCTCGGCACCGAGGTGATCGAGGCGCGGCTCACGCTCGCCGCCGAGCTGGCCGCACCGATCGCCCGCGCCTATGCGGCCATCGCGGGCGCCGACCATCACCCCGAGATCGAGTGGGCGCTGTCGGTGAGCGGAGCAGATCCTGAGGACGGCGCCGACGCGCCGGCGGGGGATGCCGCATCCACACGCATCGACGACCTGTTCCGCCACGCGCTCGCTGCTCGCCGGGCCGCCGAGCTCGACCGCGGTCTCACCCTCGTCGGCCCCCACCGCGATGACCTCGTGCTCCGCGTGCGCGGACTTCCGGTGCGCGGATACGCGTCGCATGGCGAGTCGTGGTCTATCGCGCTCGCGCTGCGACTGGCTTCCGCAGAGCTGCTCCGCGCCGAGTCGCAGCTCGGCGACCCTGTGCTCATCCTCGATGACGTGTTCGCCGAACTCGACGCTGGCCGCCGGTCACGGCTCGCCGAACTCGTCGGCGGATACGAACAGGTGGTCGTCACAGCCGCGGTCGAGGAGGATGTACCCATGGCATTGCGTGCGCGGACGGTGCGCGTCGAGGCGGGGACGATCCTGGAGGCGGCGGATGTCTGAATCCGCATCTGCTCCCGAGCGCCCAAACGACGCCGGCTCCCCCGTGCCCGAGACGATCGCGACATATCTGCGACTGCGCGGGCTCGAGCCGTCGGCGCGGTCGTTCCGCAGACGGCGACGGCGCTACGAGGACGACGAGAACGCACCATTCACTCCGGGGCGCGACCCGCGGGGCTTCGGCGATGTGCTCGCCGACCTCACCCGCGAGGAGGGATGGGACACGCAGCTGGCGCGCGAGGATGTCGTTCGCGCGTGGTCCGAAGTGGCGGGCGATGACACCGCCCGGCACACGCGGCCGGTCGCCTTCTCGGAGGGCACGCTGACCGTCCAATCCGACTCGACGGCATGGGCGAAACAGCTCCAGCTGATGCGCTCTCACATCCTGTCGGAGATCATCCGGCGCTTCCCCGACGCGGGGGTGCAGGTGATCCGGTTCATCGGCCCGGACGTTCCCTCCTGGAAATGGGGTCCCAGAACGATTCCAGGGCGTGGTCCGCGCGATACCTACGGCTGAGGGATGTCAGATACCCTCCGAGCCCATTTCCGCGCGTCAGAATGGCGCAGAGGCCTGGGGAGAGGGTGCGACTTGGTAGACTGTAAGCGTCCCCGCTGACAGATCTGGAGCGCTCGAAACCTATGACGTCCCTGAACCCCGAAAGCGTTTCCGAGGAACCCGAATCGCAACCCGCTGGAAGGATCCCGAACGGCTACGGGGCAGACGACATCCAGGTGCTCGAGGGCTTGGAGGCCGTTCGCAAGCGACCGGGCATGTACATCGGCTCGACGGGTCCTCGCGGGCTCCATCATCTCGTGCAGGAGATCGTCGACAACTCGGTCGATGAGGCCCTGGCGGGCTACTGCGACAGGATCGTGGTGACGATCCTGCCCGACGGCGCCGTCCGCTGCGTCGACAATGGCCGCGGCATCCCCGTCGACATGCACAAGACGGAAGGCAAGTCGACCGTCGAGGTCGTGCTGACGGTGCTGCACGCCGGCGGAAAGTTCGGCGGCGGCGGATATGCCGTCTCGGGCGGCCTGCACGGTGTCGGCTCGTCCGTCGTGAACGCCCTTTCCAGCCGGCTGGAAGTCGAGGTCAAGCGCCAGGGCTACGTGTGGCGGCAGTCTTACAGCAACGGCGGTGTCCCGGATGCTCCGCTCGAGCGCGCGGAAGAGAGCGACGAGACCGGAACGACCATCACGTTCTGGCCGGACGCCACGATCTTCGAGACGACGGACTTCGAGTACGAGACACTGCGCACGCGCTTCCAGCAGATGGCATTCCTCAACAAGGGCCTCCGCATCGACCTGCGCGATGAGCGGCCGTCCTCGGCCTACGAGGAGGAGACCGAGCCCGGGCAGGTCGTCCTGCAGCAGCGGAACGACAGGTTTCTCTATGAGCGCGGGCTCGTCGACTACGTCGAATACCTCAACAAGGTCCGAAAGGCCGAGCACGTCAACGACGAGGTCATCGACTTCGAATCCGAGGACACCGACCGCAAGATCGCGCTCGAGGTCGCCATGCAGTGGACGACGAGCTACACCGAGAACGTGTTCACGTACGCGAACACGATCAACACACATGAGGGCGGCACCCATGAAGAGGGATTCCGGGCGGCCCTGACGACGCTCGTCAACAAGTATGCGCGGGCGCAGAACCTGCTGAAGGAGCGGGACGAGAACCTATCGGGCGACGACGTCCGCGAGGGCCTCACCGCCGTCATCTCGATCAAGCTGTCCGAGCCGCAGTTCGAGGGCCAGACCAAGACGAAGCTCGGCAACACCGAGGCCAAGGCGTTCGTGCAGAAGGTCGTGGGCGACCGGCTCGGGGACTGGTTCGACCGCAATCCGGTGCAGGCGAAGAATGTCGTGCGCAAAGCCATCGATGCGGCGACAGCCCGCCTCGCGGCCCGGAAGGCCCGCGAGACCGCGCGCCGCAAGAGCGTGTTCGAGTCGGCGGCGATGCCCGACAAGCTGAAGGACTGCACGTCGAAGGATCCGTCGATCAGCGAGATCTTCCTCGTCGAGGGTGACTCGGCCGGCGGCTCCGCCGTGCAGGGCCGAGACCCGCACACCCAGGCGATCCTGGCTCTGCGCGGCAAGATCCTGAATGTCGAGCGTGCCCGCCTCGACCGGGCACTCGGCAACCGCGAGGTGCAGGCCATGATCCAGGCCTTCGGCACCGGCATCGGCGAGGACTTCGACATCGAGAAGGCGCGGTATCACAAGATCGTGCTGATGGCGGATGCCGATGTCGACGGTCAGCACATCACCACGCTGCTGCTCACCCTGCTGTTCCGGTACATGCGCGGACTCATCGAGGCGGGGTTCGTGTATCTCGCGCAGCCGCCGCTGTACCGGCTGAAGTGGTCGAATGCGCCCCACGAGTACGTCTTCAGCGACCGGGAGCGCGACGCACTCCTGGCCGACGGCGTGGCCGCCGGCAAGCGGATCCCGAAGGACAACGGGATCCAGCGCTACAAGGGTCTCGGCGAGATGAACCCCAAGGAGCTCTGGGAGACCACGATGGACCGCCAGACCCGCACCCTCAAGCAGGTCACGATCGAGGATGCCGCCGCCGCGGATGAGATCTTCACCATCCTCATGGGCGAAGACGTGGAGTCGCGGCGCGGATTCATCCAGCGCAACGCGAAAGACGTCCGGTTCCTCGACATCTAACAGAACTCAATGCGTTTCGTCTCGTCGCTTCGCTCCTCGCTCGACGCCGAGACCTCAACCGGTCGTTTGAGCGAGCGGAGCGAGACGGAACGCGTGGCATGGAGAGAAACGAATGACTGACGAAGACCGCCCCGACCTGACGCCCGTACACGATCACGGCAAGATCGACCAGGTCGACCTGCAGTCCGAGATGCAGCGTAGCTATCTCGACTACGCGATGAGCGTCATCGTCGGGCGTGCACTGCCAGATGTCCGCGACGGCCTCAAGCCGGTGCACCGCCGAGTCATCTACGGCATGTACGACGGAGGGTTCCGCCCCGACAAGTCGTTCTCGAAGTGTGCGCGTGTCGTCGGCGAGGTCATGGGGCATTACCACCCGCACGGCGACGCCCCCATCTACGACGCCCTCGTGCGCCTGGTCCAGCCGTGGTCGCTGCGCTACCCGCTGGCGCAGGGTCAAGGAAACTTCGGCTCCCCGGGCAACCAGGGCGCGGCCGCGCCCCGGTACACCGAGACGAAGATGGCCCCGCTCGCGCTCGAGATGGTGCGCGACATCGAAGAGGACACCGTCGACTTCCAGGACAACTACGACGGCCAGACGCAGGAGCCGACCGTTCTGCCGGCGCGCTTCCCGAACCTCCTGGTGAACGGCTCGGTCGGCATCGCGGTCGGCATGGCAACCAACATCCCGCCGCACAATCTGCGGGAGGTGTCGGCCGGTGCCCTGTGGTCTCTCGAGAACCCCGGCGCTTCACGCGAGGAGCTGCTGGAAGCCCTCATGGAGCGGATTCCCGGACCGGACTTTCCCACCCGCGCTCAGATCCTCGGCACGCGGGGCATCAAGGACGCGTACCGCACCGGTCGCGGCTCGATCACGATGCGCGCCGTCGTCAACGTCGAAGAGATCCAGGGTCGCACCTGCCTGGTCATCACCGAACTGCCCTACCAGGTCAACCCCGACAACGTCGCGGTCAAGATCAGCGACCTCGCCCGGGAGGGCAAGATCACCGGGATCGCCGACATCCGCGACGAGACGTCGGATCGCACGGGTCAGCGGCTCGTGATCGTGCTGAAGCGGGATGCCGTCGCCAAGGTCGTGCTGAACAACCTGTACAAGCACACGCAGCTGCAGGAGAACTTCGGCGCGAACATGCTCGCGATCGTGGACGGCGTTCCGCGCACCCTGCCCCTCGATGGATTCATCACACACTGGATCGACCACCAGATCGAGGTCATCGTCCGGCGCACGCGCTATCGCCTCCGCAAGGCCGAGGAGCGCATGCACATCCTGCGCGCGTACCTCAAGGCACTGGATGCCCTCGACGAGGTCATCGCCCTCATCCGCCGGTCGCCGACCGTCGAAGACGCGCGCGAAGGACTCAAGGCGCTGCTCGACATCGACGATGTGCAGGCCGACGCGATCCTGCAGATGCAGCTGCGGCGCCTTGCGGCGCTGGAGCGGCAGAAGATCCTCGATGAGGCGAACGATCTCGAAACTCAGATCACTGACTTCAAGGCGATCCTGGCTGACGAGTCGCGCCAGCGCGCGATCATCCGCGAGGAGCTCACCTCGATCGTCGACCGCTTCGGAGACGACCGTCGCACCGAGATCCTGCAGGGCTTCGGCGGTGACATGTCCGTCGAGGATCTCATCCCCGAAGAGGAGATGGTGCTCACCGTCACCCGAGACGGCTACATCAAACGCACGCGCAGCGACAACTACCGCCAGCAGCACCGCGGCGGCCGCGGCGTCAAGGGTGCGCAGCTGCGCGCGGATGACGTCGTCGAGCACTTCTTCGTCACGACCACGCACCACTGGCTGCTGTTCTTCACGACGAAGGGCCGGGTCTACCGCTGCAAGACGTACGAAGTGCCGGAAGCGGGGCGCGACGCCAAGGGACAGCACGTCGCGAACCTCTTGGCGCTCCAGCCCGACGAAGAGATCGCGCAGATCCTCGACATACGGGACTACTCCGTCGCGACCTACCTCGTCCTCGCCACCCGCGGCGGATTGGTCAAGAAGACGCACCTCACCGAGTACGACACGAACCGTCAGGGTGGGGTCATCGCCATCAAGCTGCGCGAAGACGACGAGGTGGTCAGTGCTCTGCTGGTCGACGAGGGTGACGACATCCTGCTCATCAGCCGGCGCGGCATGTCGCTGCGGTTCACCGCCACGGACGACGCGCTGCGGCCGATGGGACGCTCCACCGAGGGTGTGAAGGGGATGTCGTTCCGATCGACGGACAGCCTGCTGTCGGCCTCAGTCGTCAGGGACGATGGATTCGTCTTCGTGGTGACCGAGGGGGGATACGCGAAACGCACCGCCGTGGGGCAGTATCGCGGTCAGAGCCGGGGCGGACTCGGCATCAAGGTCGCCCGGTTGAGCGAGGATCGCGGCGACCTGGCGGGGGGCTTGATCGTCAGCGAGGATGACGAGGTCTTGGTGGTTCTCTCCAGCGGCAAGGTGGTACGCTCTGCCGTGGCCGAGGTCCCTGCCAAGGGTCGCGACACCATGGGTGTCGTTTTCGCCCGCGCCGATGACGACGACCGCATCATCGCGATCGCACGCAACGGCGAGCGTGGCCTGGCTGACACACCCGAGGCGGCCGATCCTGATCCGGCCCCCGAGTCCAGTGTCCCCGAGCCCGTCGAAGCGCCCGACGCCTCCATCACCCCCGAAGAGAGTACTGACGCATGAGCACCGTAGCCGACAAGCTCGCGAAGAAATCCAGCCACCGCACCAGCGCCAAGCAGGTTCGCCTGCGCCTCGTGTACATCGACTTCTGGTCCGCCGTGAAGCTCTCCTTCCTCGCGGCGATCGCGATCGCGATCGTGACGGTCGTCGCGTTCGTCATGGTGTACCTCGTCGTTCAGACGACGGGCCTGATCGCCAAGGCCGACGCCTTCTTCGGAAGCTTCTCAGACGGCAGCTTCGTGCTGTCGCAGTTCGTGAGCCTTCCTCAGGTGCTCGCATTCTCGGCGATCGTCGCGATCCTCAACCTCGTGGTCGTCACCGTGCTCGGTGCCGTCATCGCCGGGATCTACAACCTCGCGGTCAAGGTCACCGGCGGCCTGCTGGTCGGTTTCACGTCGAACTGACCGACGGGCGCATACCCGGAACCCGCGGCGTCAGGCGACCGTCGTGCCGAGCAGTGACCCGACCAACCAGGTCACGGCGAGCGCCAGTGCGCCACCGAGGACGAGACGGATCGCCGCGCGCGACTTGCCCGACCCGCCCAGCTGCGCGGACACCGTGCCTGTGATGGCGAGGGCGATCAATACAGCGACGAACGTCACGGGCACCCGCCACGCCGGTGGCGGGAGGAGGATCGCGAGCAGCGGAAGCAGCGCGCCGAGAGTGAACGAGATCGCGGATGAGATCGCCGCATGCCACGGATTGACGAGGTCGTTCTGGTCGATTCCGAGCTCGACCTCGAGGTGCGCCGACAGAGCGTCGTGCGCGGTCAGCTCTTTCGCGACCTGGCGTGCTGTGGCATCCGTCAGTCCCCGATCGCGGTAGAGCTGGGTCAGCTCCTCGAGTTCCTCGTCGGGCATCTCCCGCAGCTCGCCGATCTCCTTGGTGATGAGCGCTCGCTCGCTGTCACGCTGGCTGCTGACCGAGACATACTCGCCGAGCGCCATCGAGATCGCCCCACCGACGAGTCCCGCAATGCCCGCGGTCAGGATCGGGCCCAGTTGGTCGGTCGCGCCGGCGACGCCTACGACGAGAGCCGCGACCGACACGATTCCGTCGTTCGCGCCGAGCACGCCGGCGCGCAGCCAGTTCAACCTCTGCCCGAGTCCGGGCGTGTGGGCTTCGTCGGCATGGGGCGTATCGACCACCCGCTCAGTCAAGCACTCCGAGACGGATGCCGCGGCATCCCGGATTCGTGAAAACGACGCGCGTCGGGTAAAGTCTTGGAGGTTGCCGACGCACAGCGTCGCAGCGATCGGGGCTATAGCTCAGGCGGTTAGAGCGCTTCACTGATAATGAAGAGGTCCCAGGTTCAAGTCCTGGTAGCCCCACAGGCGACGTGGCGGATGCGTGCATCCGCCGCCGAGCCGATCGAGTCTGTTTGAGCGGACGAAGTCCGCCACCGCCACACAGCCCGGGGCCTTAGCTCAGTTGGTAGAGCGCCTGCTTTGCAAGCAGGATGTCAGGAGTTCGAATCTCCTAGGCTCCACACTATTTCCCTGATCAGAGCCGTATTCCTCAGTCCGATCAGCGGATTCCCCTCGCAACATATACCTGAGCTTGTATACATCGTCCCCCAATTGGTGGACATGCTGTAGGTAGTACACAAAGCGGATCCTCCCTTGTGAGCCATCCCCGCATCCCTGGCGACAGACTTCTGCGTCACGCAGGGTGCGGGGCACTAAACCGGCCTCACAACAAGTCGAACAGAGAAGTTCGACAGAGAGGGTAATCATGTACTGGTCATGGTTGAGGCTGGGGGCAGCGGCCACGGCGCTTTCGGGCGTGGGCGCGGGGTATATCGTCAATGTCGATCGCGCCACGCGCCAGGGACAGGATCTGGGTCTTGTCCTCGCGAACTACTTCAGCATGTTCACGATCGTCTCGGCGATCCTCACCGTCGGCGCGCTGACGGCTGCCGCAGTCTGGTCGATGCAGCACCCCGGGTCGTCCCGGGAACCGTTCGGTGTCGCACTGGGCATCGCGGGCGTCACCGGGCCGGTCATCCTGCTCGGCGTCGTGTTCAATGTCCTGCTGCGCGGCGCTCCTTCCGGAGCGGCGCTCAGCGACTCACCCGGGATCGCGGTCATGGACTCGTATGCAACCGAGGTGCTGCACGTCGTCCTGCCGCTGTATCTGCTCGTCGACCTGGTGTTCGCGACGCGGCGCCGGGGCCTGCCGTGGTGGAGCCTGTCGGTGCTGATCGGCTACCCGGTCGTCTGGATCCTGTACACGATGGTTCGCGGTGAACTGACACCCGATCCGTCCGGCGCCACCCCGTGGTGGTACCCGTACCCGTTCCTGGACCCGCACGGCGCCGGTGGATGGATGTCGGCCTTCACCTACATCGCGGTCCTCACCGCCGCCCTGGTCGGGATCGGAGCGATCGTGATCGCCGTCGGCCGGTACCGCGAGCGCCGCGCAACGACGCGTGGCGCCGAGGCACCGAAGGTCGGCGCCCTCCAGGCCTGATCACCTGACGCTCGTCGTCCGCCCGGACGACATGAGTCGAGATCACCACCTGGGTGCAATACGAGGAGGGCGCCGGTTCACAGCCGGCGCCCTTCTCGCTGTCACGACGACAGCACCTGAGCGGCGGCCAGCGCAACCCAGGCGAAGTAGCCGACGAGGCAGGCGCGGTCCGGCCACCCCACTCGCACCTGCGGCGAGCCGGCGAGCCCATGCGCAGACGCCGAGACCACGAGGAACCACGTCAGCCCGGCCCACGGAACGAGCGACGCGATCGCCAGCGTCCAGCCGAGGGCACTCGCCGACCCGATTCCCGACGTCAGCGCTGCGATGGGGAATCCGATGATGCACAGGCTCCCCAGCACCGTGTGCACCCGACCGACCCGGGTGGCGGCTGTGCGCGGAGTCATGATGGGGTCGGCATCCACGAACGCGGCCCCGAGCGCACCCAGCGCGACGATCGCGAGCCCGATCGTCCAGCCACCCCCGGACGGCCACAGCGCGACGCAGATCGCGGCGGGACTGACGGCCATGGCGATGAAGGCGACTCGCATGAGCCACCCGTGACGTCCGAGCGAGTACTCGCTGATCATCCGCCACGACGGGTCGTATTCAGGTTCGACGAAGTGAAGGATGACGATCAGCGTGGTCGTCACAGTGCCCGAGACGAGCGCGACGACGGCCGCCGCAGCGGCCACGGTCACGGGTCCACCGTCTGCGCGACGAAGAGGGACCAGCCCGGCCGCAACCACGCGACGATCATCGCGATCCTGACCGTGCGTGTCGTCATCGCGCCGTCGAGCAGTGAGGGCACGGCATCCGCCACCTCGATCGGCTCGTTCGCCGCACCACCGCTCACGGTTTCGCCTCCTGCGCGGCACTCTATCCCCGGCGACGGGGCCGCCGGCCCTAGGCTGAGCCGCATGGACATGCGCGTCGCGGCGTATGCGGTCATCACCGACGCGGAGGACCGGGTGCTCCTGGCGCACTGGAACGAGGGTCGCCGCGCCGCGTGGACGCTTCCGGGCGGGGGTCTCGAACCGGGTGAGGACCCGGATCGCGCGGCCCGCCGCGAAGTGAGGGAAGAGACCGGATACAAGGTCGCGATCGAGGAGCTGCTCGGCATCCACTCTCGCGTCATCCCCGTGGGTCGCCGCCTCACCGAGGGTGCCACCGAACCCCTGCATGCGCTGCGCATCATCTATCGGGCGCGGATCACCGGCGGACGACTCCGGAACGAGATGAACGGGTCGACCGACCGCGCCGAATGGTTTCCGCTGACCAGCATCCGAGGGCTGCAGCGCGTGAAGCTCGTGGACATCGGCATGGAGATGGCCGACCTCGAGTGACCGCCGATGCCATCATCCGATCGGCTGCGAGATGTCGGCGATGGTCGCTCCATAGGCGGCGATGAGGTCGTCGGCATCCACGAAGAGGCTGTACCCGTGGGCACCGGCTCCCATCGCGATCCGCTGGCCGGCGATGAGCTCGTCGGCGTAGATCGGCCAGTCATGGCTGCTGCCGATGGGCACGATGGTGCCGCGCTCGTATCCGGTCGCCGCGAGAGCGCGCTCGGAGTCGGGAAGCTGGAGCTTGTTGACACCGACGATCGCCCTCAGCTTGGGCCACGAGATGGCACGGTCACCGGGCACCAGCGCGAACAGGTAGGTGTCATCGCTGCGCTTGACGACGAGCGTCTTGACGATCCCGGCGGGCGGGATTCCCAGCAGGGCCGCCGCCTCGGCGAGGCTGTTCGCGAACGGCCGCTCGCGGATCTCGATCGTGAGCCCGCGAGCGGATGCCGCTTCTCTTACACGGTGGAGCGGATCAGGCATCCGGGGCGCGCAGCGGGTCATCTGCGACCCACAGCTCGTCGTCGGCTCGGAGCGTCTGCCACGCGGCGTAGAGGATTCCCAACGCTGCGGCGACGCCCAGGATGATCGCAATGATTCCGCTGGCGCCGATGCCGGACTTGACCGGAACCGGGGCGGCCTTCGCGAACGACTTCGGGAGCGTGATGCCGTTGCCGGAGGTGAACTTGGCACGCTGGTCGAGGGCTGCGTCCCAGACCGAGAGAGCCGAGCCGACCACGGCGCCCGCTGCGGGCACGACGCGATCGTTGAGGACCTGCTTGGACATCTTGACGCCCTTGTCGACGTACGGCGCGGCGTACTTGCCGTAGGTCTCCTGCATCTGGGGGGCGACCTGCTCTCGTCCGAGGTGCCCGAGCTGGCGGCTCGCCTCACGGGCGACGGACGCGGCTTGGCCCACCAGCACCTGCTGGGCCTCCCACAGGTTGTTGGCCTGCGACTGAAGCTTGCGGAGTTCCTTCTTGCGCTTGCGGCTGAGGCTCACGGGGCCCTCCCAATCGACCGGGGACGTGGTTCTTCCCCATACTGTCAGACGCAGCCGGAGACGGGAGGGGTTGCACAGAACTCTGAAAGAATGTAGCCATGCCTATTCCCACCGCTGTCGCCACCCTGCACACCAACTACGGCGACATCGTCGTCAATCTCTTCGGAGACCACGCTCCTCGCACCGTCCAGAACTTCGTCGGGCTCTCGGACGGGTCGGGCTCGTGGACCCACCCCGCGACGGGCAAGCCGGGCGAAGGCCCGCTCTACAAAGACGTCGTCTTCCACCGCATCATCTCGGGATTCATGATCCAGGGCGGCGACCCGCTCGGTCAGGGTACCGGCGGACCGGGCTACAACTTCAACGACGAGATCAACAGCGAGCTCACCTTCACGGCCCCGTACAAGCTCGCGATGGCGAACGCCGGCCTTCGCCGCAACGCCATCACCGGCCAGGTCGAAGGGACCAACGGATCGCAGTTCTTCATCACCGTCCCGGGTCAGGGCGGTCGCGGTCCGGAGTGGCTGCAGGGCAAGCACACGATCTTCGGCGAGGTGGCGGATGACGCATCCAAGGCCGTCGTCGACACCATCGCCGACGTGCCCACCGCCGCGGGCGACCGCCCGATCGAGCCGGTCGTCATCCAGTCGATCGACATCGCCGCGGCCTAGACGGCCGTGAGCACGGACGGGTTCCTCCGCAATCGCGAGAACTTCTGCTACCGGCATCCGGATCGGCAGAGCTTCGTCCTGTGCCAGCGCTGCCTGCGGACGATCTGCCCGGAATGCCAGACGCAGGCGGCCGTCGGCGTGATCTGCCCGGAGTGCCTGCGAGACCAGCAGAAGGCGCAGTCCCCGGCGCAGGTCAAGGCCGAGCGCCGGGCGGCACGGCCGTACGCGGTTGCGGTCAGGGACACCCGACCGCTCGCCACATACGCCATCATCGGGATCACCACGGCCGCGTACATCCTGACGCTCATCCCCGGCTTCGGCGGGATTCTGCAGAATCAGCTGGTGTTCCTGGCGCCGCTGATGTATCCCGAACTGTCAGGGGTCTTCCAGCCGTGGCGGCTGCTCACCGTCACGATCGTCCACGCGGGCTTCTGGCACGTCGGGCTGAACATGCTCGCGCTCTGGATGATCGGTCGCAGCCTCGAACCGCTGCTCGGGCGGTGGCGGTTCGTGACGCTCTACCTGTTGAGCGCTCTCGGCGGTTCGGTGGCCGTCGCGCTGCTGGCCTTCACGACGCCGGTCGTCGGGGCGTCGGGCGCCATCTTCGGCCTCTTCGGCGCCCTGCTGGTGATCGGCCGCCACATCGGGGCGAACATCACGGGGATCATCGTCGTGCTCGGGATCAACCTCGTCATCGGATTCATCCCCGGGAACAACGTGGCCTGGCAGGCGCACGTGGGCGGGCTCGTGACGGGCGCGCTCGTGGCGTTCATCTTCACACGCACGCGCTCCGCGGCTCGGCGCTGGCTGCAGATCGCGCTGCTGGTCGCGGTCGGGGTGGGGCTGTTGGCGCTGCTGTTCGTGCCGCCGGTCTTCTACTTCTGACGCGGCCGGAACGGATCAGGGCCGCGAGGAGGTTTCGATACGGCCGCTTCGCGGCCTACTCAACCTTGCCCCGCCCCGCATCAACGCTTCGCATTGATCCGGGTCGCGGCAAGTTATCCACAGGTTCATCCACACATGGGGATGAATCACACACGTGTAATTCGGCTATCGCCAGCGCGTCGTCATGAGGAAGCCGATGAAGGCGATTCCGAATCCGATGACGAGGTTCCAGGCGCCGATGCCCGGGATCGGGTACAGCATGCCGCTCAGGTAGAAGACCAGCACCCACACCAGCCCGACCAGCATCAAGCCGATCATGATCGGCTTGAACCACACCGGGTTGGGTGCGGCCTCGCCTTCTGCGCGCTCAACGAGCGAATCGTCATCTTTGCCGGGTCGTGCCATGCCGACAGTCTATCTGCCAGTCTGGGCACAGCCTGCGCTGACTAGAATCCCCCTGTGGATGAATCGCGGACCGGCAGCGTCGCGGACCAGGCGACATCCGTCAGCCCCGCGCGTCGACGGACTGGATCTGGTCGTCCCGGGTCCGCGATCGGTGTGATCGGCGAGCTTCTGCTCACAGCGGGCGTCATCACGCTCCTGTTCGTGGTGTGGCAGCTGTGGCTCGGGGACCTCATCTACGGCGCCCAGCGCAACGCTGTCGGTCAGGAGCTCTCGCACACCTGGGCGCAGGAATACGTGCCCCCGCGCGTCCCTGTCTCGCCGTCGCCGACCCCCACGCCCACGCCCACGACCACGGAACCGTCGACCGCCGAGCCGGTCGTCCTTCCACAGCCGGCGGACGCCCAGGTCTTCGGCATCCTGCACATTCCCCGCTTCGGGTCCGACTACGCCGTTCCGATGGCGGGCGGCATCTCGCGTGAGCGCACGCTCGATCCCATCGGCGTCGGCCACTACCCCGGCACTTCCATGCCGGGCGAAGTCGGCAACTTCGCGGTCGCCGCGCACCGGACGACGTGGGGCAAGCCCTTCAACCGTCTCGCCGACCTGCATGTCGGCGACGCGATCGTGATCGAGACGCCGGGCGGCTGGTACACGTATCGGTTCCGCACGCTCGAGTACGTGCATCCGGATGCCGGAGAGGTCCTGCTTCCGGTGCCGCAGGCCGTGACGGCGCCCGCCGGCATGCGTTTCATGACGATGACCAGCTGCAGCCCGATGTACGCGATGAGCGAGCGGATCGTCGGCTTCGCCGTCTTCGACTCGTTCACTCCGCGAGCCTCGGGCGCGCCGCTGTCCCTCACCACCGAAGCGGCCGCGTGATGTACGGGGCATTGTGGCGGGTCCTTCCCGGGCCGTGGTGGGTTCGGGCACTGATCCTGGCGATCCTCGCGGCAGCAGTGCTGTACGGGCTGTTCTTCTACGTCTTCCCATGGCTGAGTGAGCTGCTGATCCCCCAGGAGGTCACGGTCCAGTGATATCCCTCGCGGTGCGATGAGTCGCGCAGGAATCCTGGTCGTCGACAACCACGACAGCTTCGTCCACACCCTGGTCGGATATCTGCACGAGCTGGGGGCGGACAGCGACCTGGTCGAGGCGGACTCGATCCGCGATCCCGCGGAGGCGATCCGCGCCTACCGGGGAGTCCTCGTGTCACCCGGTCCGGGGGCGCCGGCCGAAGCCGGCGCGTCGATCCCCGTGGTGCGGGCGGCGGCGGATGCCGGCATCCCGCTGCTCGGCGTGTGTCTCGGTCACCAGGCGATCGCCGAGGCGTTCGGCGCGAGAGTGGATCATGCACCCGAGCTCATGCACGGGATGACCTCGCTCGTCGAGCACGATGCGAGCCCGCTGTACGCCGGCCTGCCCAACCCGTTCGTGGCGACGCGCTACCACTCGCTCGCCGTCGAGCCCGCGAGCCTGCCCGCGGAGCTCGTCGTGACGAGCCGCACCGAGAGCGGCGTGATCATGGGCATCGCCCATCGCTCGGCACCCGTGCTCGGGGTGCAGTTCCATCCCGAGAGCGTGCTCACCGAAGGCGGTCACCGTCTGCTCGGAAACTGGCTCGAGAGCACGGGACAGATGGATGCCGCGGCCCGCGGCGCCCGTCTGCATCCGCGGCGCTGAGCCCCCACCGCGAGGGCCGCGTGCGGATTGCGTGACGGCGGCTACGGCCCGGAGCAGTAGATCAGAACGATCGTCGAGTGGATCGGGACGTCGCCGGGGCGGAGGGACTGCGAGGCGACGGTCGGCGGCGCGGCGGCCTTGCAGCCGGTGTCCTCCTGTGGCGTCACGGTGAGACCGAGATCCTCGAGCTGTCGCGTCGCCGCGTCGACGGTGTATCCCGTCACGTCGACGATCGTGACCCGTCCGGACGCGACGACCAGGTTCACCGCCGTGCCGCTCGCTACTTTGGCCCCCTCGGTCTGGTCGGCCGACATCACCGTGCCGGCCGCCAGTTCCGGATCATTGCGCGGGACGATCGTCCCGAGCGCGAGCCCGGCCTCGTGCAGCGCGGTCTTCGCGGCATCCTGTCCGAGACCGACGACCCTCGGCATCGTCGACATCTTCTGACCTTTGGAGACGTAGACGCGGACTTCCTGCTGCGGGCTGACGGAGGCTCCGGCATCCGGATCGGTGCGGATGACATTGCCGACCGCCACCGCGGCGTTGTCCTCATCCACGCGCAGCGCCAGCAGATCCTGCTTCGCGAGCTCGCTGTTCGCGCGGTCGTATGTCATCCCCGAGACATCGGGGACGATCCTGGAGTTGGTCGGCACCCCGCTGCTCGGATGGATCGAGACGACCCAGAACAGCACCGACACCAGCAGGACGGCCAGGATGCCGACTCCGGCCCAGATCCACGCCACAGGCGGCCCGGCCTGTGTGCGCTTCATCGTCGTATCGGTGCTCAGCTGCCGCAGCGACCGCGCCGTCTCGGCGGCGTGGCGCGGATTCGGACCATACAGCTCACTCGTGAGAGCACCGACCTGCCGCTTCGACGGCGATCGCCCTCCGACGGTCGCATCGACGGCCTCGCGGAAGGCCGCGGCATCCTGATACCGCTGGAACGGATCCTTCGCAAGGGCCCGAAGCACGACCGCGTCGAGCGAGCGGGGCACGGACTCGTTGATCTCCGATGGCGCCACCGGCGCCTCGCTCACATGCTGGTAGGCCACCGCGACAGGCGACTCGCCGCGGAACGGCGTTCTGCCGGTGAGCAGCTCGTAGAGGACGACCCCCGTCGAGTACAGGTCGGCTCGCGCATCGACCGGCTCGCCCTTCGCCTGTTCCGGCGAGAAGTACGCCGCGGTGCCGATGATGGCGGTCGTCTCGGCCACCGTCGCCGAGCTGTCCGAGACGGCGCGGGCGATGCCGAAGTCCATGACCTTGACCTGACCGGCATCCGTCACCATCACGTTGCCCGGCTTGATGTCGCGGTGCACCACACCCGCGCGGTGCGAGTACTCCAGCGCCTCGAGGATGCCATCGACGTAGCGGATGGCCTCGTCGACGGGAACCGGACCGGCGGCGATGATGTCCTTGAGGAGCCGGCCGCGCACGAGCTCCATGACGATGAACGGCACGGCGCGGACGGTGCCGTCGGGAGCCGTCTCGGAGTCCTCGCCGGCGTCGTAGACGCGCACGACAGTGGGATGCGCCATGCGCGAGGCGGCCTGGGCCTCGAGGCGGAATCGAGTGCGGAAGGCATTGTCGCTCGCGAGCTCGCGGTCGAGGACCTTGATTGCGACGTCTCGGCCGAGCGTCAGGTCATAGCCGCGGTAGACACCGGCCATGCCGCCGCGCCCGATGGCCTCGTCGACGCGATAGCGCCCCGAAAGCACGCGCGGCTCTGCTGTCACGGTCTCTCCCTGCATGGAACACAAGCCAGACTAGTCGAGCCCGCGAGAGCCCCCGGACGGGCTCGCTCGCTCATCGCGGCGTCAGGGCGTCGCCGCTGGAGTGATCGTCGCCTGACCCTGGGGCGACGGATCCGAGTCGCGACTGGCGTTGTTGCCCGTGCACGTCACGACGTACGTCGCGATGAGCGACCCGGTCGTGCCGCCCACGACGACGTCGGCGGGGCGCTGCGTCGGGTCGAACGATCGCTCCGTGCTGCCGTCTGCGGCGAAGGTCCCGTTGGTGAGCGAGACCTTGTAAGCGCTGACCGACCCGGTGCCCGAGGGGCAGGTGAAGCCGGTCCAGTTGACCTGGACGGTGCTGCCGGCCACCACGGTGGGCACGGGCGTGCCGCCCATCTCGATGGTCGGAGCGGTCGGCGTCCCGATCGGGGTGAGGTCGCCGTAGTAGGTCAGCACGAGCTCACGGTCCTTCGGCACGTTGCCCTGAGGTTCGACGGAGTACACCAGGCCCACCTGATCCTGGCTGTTCGCAGCGTTGCCGGCCGTGCACGTCACCGTCTCGATGCCGGCGTCGAGCGCCTTGGCGCGAGCGTCGTTGCAGGGCATGTCGACGAGGCCGAGCGCGTTCACGTCGACGGTCGTCGGTGTCGGCGTGACTATCGGCGTCGGTGTGGGGGTCGGTGTGGGCGAGGGGGACGCCGAGGAGGTCGAGGGCGCCGGTGCGGGGGTGTCCTGGTTCGCGATGAGCGCCCAGATCGTCCCGCCGAGGACGAGCAGCAGCAGCACGATGAGCGCGATCAGCGGCCACGTCCACGGGCTGCGCTTGCGCTTCTCGCCCTCGCCTTCACCCGCGCCATCGGGCGCGGGCATGAGGGTGGTGGCCGTGGCGGTGGCGCCACCGGCGGTCAGCAGCATGGTCGCATCGTCACCCGCGGTGATGCCCGCCACGCCGGCTGCGACCGCTGGGACAGCGGCGGCGGCCGCCGCGACATCCCCTCGGCGCAGCGCCGTGGCGGCTCGCGCGACGGCGGCGGTCGAAGCGGGGCGCTCTTCGGGCTTCTTGGCGATCATCGCCAGGACGAGATTCTGCACCGGGGCGGCGACCGTCGCGGGCAGCGGCGGGGGCTGCTCGTTGATCTGCGCCATGGCGATCGCGACCTGCGACTCGCCGGTGAAGGGGCGCTTGCCGGCGAGGCATTCGTACGCGACGATGCCGAGCGAATACGTGTCGGTGGCAGGGGATGCCGGGTGCCCCGACGCCTGCTCGGGTGAGAGGTACTGCACCGTGCCCATGACCTGGCCGGTTGCCGTCAGCGGCACCTGGTCGGCGATGCGGGCGATGCCGAAATCGGTGATCTTCACACGGCCGTCGGGAGTGATGAGCAGGTTGCCCGGCTTGATGTCGCGGTGCACGAGCCCCGCGGCATGGGCAGCCTGCAGCGCCAGGGAGGTCTGGGCGACGATGTCGAGCGTCTTGTCCGTCGAGAGCGCGCCGTCGCGTTCGAGGATCGTGGAGAGAGCTTCGCCGGGCACCAGCTCCATGACGAGGAAGGCGCTGCCTGCTTCCTCGCCGTAGTCGAAGACGCTCGCGATGCCCTCGTGGTTGACGAGGGCGGCGTGGCGGGCCTCGGCGCGGAAGCGCTCGAGGAACCCGGGGTCGCCCATGTACTCGTCTTTGAGGATCTTGATGGCGACGGTCCGGCCGATGACGTGGTCGGTCGCCTCCCACACCTCGCCCATGCCGCCGATCGCGATCCGCGACTCGAGTTCGTAGCGGCCGCCGAAGGTCACACCCTGCGTCGGTCTCATCTCCCCAGCACCGCCTCCATGACCTTCTTCGCGATGGGCGCCGCGATCGTGTTGCCGCTGCCCGATTGGCCCTGCCCGCCGCCGTCTTCGACGACCACCGCGACAGCAACCTGCGGATCCTCAGCGGGAGCGAACCCGGTGAACCACAGCGTGTACGGCTGTCCTGGCCCGTTCTCCGCGGTCCCGGTCTTACCGGCCACGTCGACCCCGTCTATTCTTGCACCCGACGCCGCGCCGTCACGGACATTCGCCACCATCATCGCCACCATCTCGGCCGCCAGGTTCTGCTCGAGCGCGCGCCCGAACTCCTTGTCGTCGAACGTCTGCTGCACCGAGAGATCCGGGCCGATGACCCGATCCACCATCCGTGGATACATCACCATTCCTCCGTTCGCGATGCCTGCCGAGACCATCGCCATCTGCAGCGGGGTGGCTGTCACCTGACCCTGGCCGAAGCCGGTGAGCGCCGTCTGCGGATCGTCGAGTGCGCGTGGGTAGCTCGACGCGGTCGAGGTCAGCGGCAGGTCGAGCGACGTGTTGAAGCCGTACTTCTGCGCCTCTTCGCGGATCGCGGTGTCACCGAGCTTCACGGCGAGCTCGGCGAACGGGATGTTGCAGCTGATCCGCAGCGCATCCGCGATCGTGACCTCCGCGCCCGGTCCGCAGGTGCCGCCGCTCGCGTTGTGCACCACGCTGCTCGATTGCGGCAGCCGGTAGGACGCCGGGTTCGGGAGCGTCGACTCGGGCGTGTAATCGCCCGAAGCGAGTGCGGTCGAGGCGACCACGAGCTTGAACGTCGATCCGGGTGGGTTCAGATCGCCGCCGATCGAGCGATCGAACAGCGGATTGGTCGGATCCGCGACGAGCTTGTCGTAGTAGGCGTTGACCGCGGTGGCGTCGTGGGCGGCCAGCAGATTCGTGTCGAAGTCGGGGCTCGACACCATCGCGAGCACCTTTCCGCTGGACGGCTCGATCGCGATGACCGCCCCCTGCAGATCGCCCAGCGCATCGAAGGCGGCCTTCTGCACCGCGGCATCCAGCGTCAGGACGACGTTGGATCCCCGCGGCGGCTCGCCCGTGAATATGCGCTCGATGCGAGAGAGGAACTGGGATCCGGCTGTCCCGCTCAGCGCCTGGTTCATCGCCTGCTCGATCCCCGTGGCCGAGCCGAGCGCCGGGTTGATCCAGCCCGTGACGTGCCCCCACATCTGCGCGTCGGTGTAGACGCGCTGCCAGCTGTAGACGTCCTTGACGGCGACGGATGACGCGATCGCCGAGCCGCTCACGATGATGGAGCCGCGCTGCACCTGATACGAGTCGTAGAGCGCGCGCGTGTTGTGGGAGTCCTGCGCGAGCGCATCCGCGTGCACCACCTGGATCCAGCTGGTGGCGCCGAACAGGGCGAGGAACATGGCGAGCATGAGGATGCTGAGCCGACGCAATTCTTTCGTCATCAGCCGATCACCACCCGGGGCCGGCTGCGGACGGCATCCGAGATGCGCAGCAGCAGCGCGACGATCAGCCAGTTCGCGACGAGGGACGAGCCGCCCGCCGCGAGGAACGGGGTGGTCAGTCCGGTCAGCGGGATGACGCGCGTGACGCCGCCGACCATGATGAACACCTGCAGCGCGATCGTGAACGACAGGCCGGTCGCGAGGAGCTTGCCGAAGTCGTCCTGGCCGGCGAGGCCGATCCGGATGCCGCGGCTCGCGAACACCATGTACAGGCACAGGATGGCGAACACCCCGATCAGGCCGAGCTCCTCACCGAGGCTCGGCAGGATGTAGTCGCTCTGCGACAGCGGCGTGATGTAGGGGCGGCCCTGGCCGAGTCCGGTGCCGGCCAGTCCGCCCTGGGCGAGTCCGAAGATCCCCTGCACAAGCTGGTAGCTGCCGCCCGGGCGTTCGATGATCGCGGGGTTGAAGGCATCCAGCCAGTTGGCGAACCTGCCGCCCACGTACGGAAGCACGCGCGACGCGAGGAAGGCGCCGAGGGCGGCGAGCACGACACCGATCAGCACCCAGCTGGTCTTGCCGGTCGCGACGTACAGCATCGCGACGAACATGCCGAAGATGAGCAGACCCGTGCCGAGGTCGCGCTGCAGCACGATGATGCCGAGCGAGATCAGCCAGATCACCACGAGCGGCCCGAGCTCTCGTGCCCGCGGCCACGTGACGCCGAGGAAGCGGGTGCCGACCGAGGTCAGGCTCTCGCGGGTGCGAACGAGATACCCCGCGAAGAAGATGGCGAGCAGGATCTTGGCGATCTCACCGGGCTGGAACGAGACGAAACCGAGCGAGACCCATACGTCGGCGTTGGCCTCGGTGCCGAGGCCCGGGATGATCGGCAGCAGCAGCAGGAGGATGCCGGCGAGCCCCGAGACGTAGGTGTACCGGAAGAGCACGCGGTAGTTGCGCAGCAGCACGACGATCGCGACGGCCCCGGCGAGGGCGATGCCCGCCCAGGCGAGCTGACGGGTGGAGGCGGCCTCCCAGCCGTGTCCCTTCAGGGCGATGTCGATGCGGTAGATCATCGCGAGGCCGAGGCCGGTGAGCAGCGTGGCGATCGGCACCACGAAGGGGTCGGCATCCCGAGCGCGCAGACGCAGGACGATGTGCAGCGCCAGCACCAGCGCCGTGAGACCGCCGCAGTAGACGAGGAACGTCCAGTCGATCGCGCCGGTGGCGCCGAGCTGGACGAGCGCCACCGCCGAGCCGTTGATCGCGAACGCGAAGATCAGCAGGAACAGCTCGCGGTTGCGCTGGGTCTGAGGCACGCGGATGCGCTTGAGCGCGCGAACCACCGCGGTGTCGGTCGAGACGGCATCCGTCTCGGGCGGACGTGTGGTGCTCATCAGCCACCCCCTGCCGTGTCGCTGATGGTGGTCACGATACGGCGCGCATCATCGAGCGACGTGGCCGAGATCGTCCCTTCGACGGTCGCCCTGGCGAAGTCGGACAGCGAGGAGAGCGGAATCCCGGTGTCCTCGTACGGAGTCGAGAGCGCGATGGGACCGATGTCCTGCTGGACGCCGCGGAAGATCACGACCGTGTCGTCGTCGGCGCCGACGAAGTACCGGGTCTGCGTCCACTGGTATCCCCCGTACAGGGCGGCCGCGATGATCACCAGCACGAGGATGAGCCCGACGATCCACCCGATGCGCCGGCGGCGGACGCGGCGCCGGTCCTCCTCGATCAGCTCCTCGAGGAACTCGGGGGCGGGTTCGAAGTGCGTCGGCTCGTTCGCTGCCTGCCGGTTCGGGTGGAGCCAGCCGCTGCGTCCGGTCCGGGCCGCGGGAACCTCGATCCCGACCGGGTTCGACGCCGACCCGACGATCGTCGGTGTGCCGGAGAAGACCGGATGCTGCCCGCCGACGTCGACGAGGACGATCGTGACGTTGTCGGGGGCGCCGCCGTCGAGTGCCTGCTTGAGCAGATTGTCGGCGGTGCGGCCGGGCGCGAGCCCCAGCCCGAGCGCCTTCGCGGTGTGCGCGTCATCGACGACACCCGAGAGCCCGTCCGAGCAGAGCAGCCAGCGGTCGCCGGGCTGGGTCGGCATGATGAAGGTGTCGAGCTCGGGGTCCGGATCCATGTCGCCGAGCACGCGCATCAGCACCGACCGGCGGGGGTGGTAACGCGCCTCCTCGGGCGTGATCCGCCCGGAGTCGACGAGCCGCTGCACGAACGTGTGGTCGGTCGTGATCTGCGTGAGCGCCTCGTCGCGATACAGATAGATGCGCGAGTCGCCGATGTGCGCGATGACCGCGTAGTCGTCCACCATGACCAGCGCGCTGACGGTCGTGCCCATCCCCGCGAGCTCCGGTCGCGCGCGCACCGTGTCGATCAGCTCGGTCGCGGCGTCGGCGATGGCACCCCGCAGGGCGCGCTCGGCGGCCGCGGTGGACTCGAAGGGCCGGTCGATGCGCTCCAGCCGTCCGACGGCAAGGCTCGAGGCGACGTCGCCGCCGGCGTGACCGCCCATGCCGTCCGCGACGACGAAGAGGTTCGACCCGGAATATCCGGAGTCCTGGTTGTTGGAGCGCACCTTGCCGGTGTGCGAAATGGCGGCGCTCGAGCCCTGGAAGACCATCGGTGGCGGTTCCGCCCGCTACTTCCGCAGCTCGAAGGTCGTCGCGCCGACCTTGATCGGCGCGCCGACGGTCACCGGAGCGGGCGCCGCCACCCGGGTGCCGTCGTGCCAGGTGCCGTTGGTCGAGTCGAGGTCCTGGATCATCCACTGCTCGCCCCACAGCACGAGTCGCGCGTGGTGGCTGGAGGTGTAGTCGTCGCGGATCACGAGTCCCGACTCGCTGGAGCGCCCGATCGTGAGCGGCTCGTTGCCCAGCGGCAGTTCGAGGCCGGCCTTGGGCCCGCTCGTGATGACGATCCGCGACACGGTCGAGGTCGTGGCCGGGCCGCCCTTGGGTCCGGATGCCGCGGCAGGGGCCGCGGTGACGGGGGCGGTCGCTGCGGCCGGGGAGCGGGATGCCGCGGCCCCTGCGGGCGGGGCGGCGGGAGCGGCCGCGGCCTGAGCGTCCGGCATCCGGCGCACCTTCACGCCGAAGAGATCGGCCCGCAGCGAATAGACGACCGCGAACACGAAGAACCAGAGCAGGACCAGGAATCCGATGCGCAGCAGCAGGAGGGTCAGTTCGCTCATGCCAGCGGACCGCCGTCGCGGACGTCGAAGACGCGGGTGGCATCGTCGGCAGGCATCGCGGGCTTGGGCGGTGCGGCCTGGGCCACGACCCGGAAGACGATGTCGGTGCGCCCGATCGTCACCGTCGAGTCCGGAGGCAGTGCGGCCTCGACGACCTTGCGGCCATCGAGCATCGTTCCATTCGTCGAGTTCATGTCGCGCACCATGGCGCGCTCGCCGTCCCAGAGGATCTCGACATGCTTACGGCTCGTGCCGGCGTCCGAGATCGTGATGTCGGCATCGCTGCCCCGCCCGATGACAGTGCGCGACTTCACAAGCGGATGGCGCTTGCCTTCGACATCGATGATGCCGCGCCACGCGACGCGGCCCTGCGCCGTCGACGACTCGACACGGAGTGTGCCGGTGGAGAGCTGGTCGTCACTGCGGATCGTGATCGAGACGGGTCCCGCGAACGAGTACCCCTGCGCCTTCGCGTGCTTGTGCACGAGCGTGTCGAGTTCGTCGCCCAATGCCTCGCCGAGGGCCGCCATCTTCTCGTTGTCGGCCGGCGAGAGCCGAACCGTGAACGTGTTGGGCGCGAGGATGCGATCGCGGCTGACGACGGCCGCCTTCTTGTCGAGTTCGCTGCGCAGCGCGGATGCGATCTCGACGGGCTGGATACCGCTGCGGAAGGTCTTGGCGAACGCGCTGTTCACTGCGCGCTCGAGACCTTTCTCGAAGCTGTCAAGTAGTCCCACGGGGCTCCTCGGACGGGGGGTGCCGGTTGGTACATGCTAGTTGCACAGTCTGGATTGGCGATGGACCGACCCTGTGACGCGTTCCTCGCCCATCGCCCGGATTCGGGAGGGTCCCGTCTGCGTGATATCCTCGGGAAGTTGAGTTCGCGGTGTCTTCGGATCCTGCGACTCGCGCGAGTGGCGGAATAGGCAGACGCGCTGGCTTCAGGTGCCAGTGCCCGAAAGGGCGTGGGGGTTCAACTCCCCCCTCGCGCACGAAACGAAGATGGGCTCCCGAATGGGGGCCCATCTTCGTCTGCTGTGCGAGATGCTGCTGCGAACCTGAACGGGGCGGCGGGCAGGGGGGTCGACGGACTCTTCGAGGGCGGGTCCCTGGCGGCATCGGCGACACGCTGAACCGGAGCAGCGATTCCTATGTACCGGACGAACTCGTCCACTGCTACTGTGACGCCAAAGCGCGCATCCGGCGACTCCTGGGGAATCGTCGGTCGTCGGACACCGGGCAGCCGGTTGTTCCGGCGCGGGCCGGAAACGCGCCGGAGGGCCTTGAGCCGTTGCGACGGCCGTGGCTCCGTTGTCCTCAATGTTGAGGGCGCTGGGGAAACGACGACGCAGTCCTCTCAGAAGGTCATCCGGCCTCGTCTGAGAGGGAGAAATGTACAAGACATGGAAGGCGCTGGCGAGCGTCACGGTGGCCGCGGCCCTCGTGATCGCCCCGCTGGTGACCGCTGGGGCTGCCGCCGATGAGCCGCCTCCCGATGAGCCCACCACGGTGGCCGAAGAGACTGTGGCACCCAGCGAAGGGGCTGTCGCCACTGATCCTCCGCCCACGCCGGTCGAGGCCGTAGCGGACGCGGTCGACACAGTGGTCGCAGCAGTGGCAGATCTGGTCTCGCCGGAGACAGCAACGCCGCAGACATACGGCTACCACCCGTCGCCGACTCCGACATACACACCGACGCCCACACCCTCGTGTCCGCCGATGCCCGAGACGGGCGGCTACTACCCGCCTGAATGCGAGGTCGAGGTCACGCCCATGCTGAGCGTCATCCCGCCGACGTGTGAGCACGCGGGCACGTTCACATACAGCCCGACCGACACGGTGACGTGGACGTTCGAGGATCAGCCGGACGGTTCCACCATCTGGACGGCCACGCCGAAGGACGGCTACGTATTCCCGGAGGGCGCGCAGACCGAGTGGACCGTGCCGAACCTGGACAAGCTGCCCGCTGACTCGAACGAGTGCACCGAATACACGGTGATCACGCCGACGCTGGAGTGGACGCCACCGACCTGCGACGCAGGCGGCACCATCACGTTCGGCCCGGACCGGGGCGTGAGCTGGCTGGAGTCGCCCAACGAGGACGGCTCTTCCACGTGGACGGCCAGCCCGCAGGACGGCTACGTATTCGCGGAGGGCGCACAGACCGAGTGGGTCGTGCCGCTGCTCGCGCAGCTGCCGGAGGACTCCGATGCGTGCAACATGGACGTGCCGACGATCGTCACGTTCGACTTCGCGCCGAAGCCGCCCACCTGCGAGGCGGCGGGGTCGTTCGACACCGCGCCGTTCCCGATCGACCGTGAGGGCTACACCCTGAAGGTGGATCGGTCCTTCGATGGACCAGGAACGTACACCATCACCGCGACGGCGAAGCCGGGCTTCACGATCGAGGGACCGACCACGGCGACCATCACGGTGCTCGGCGCGATCGGCTTCCAGTCGGATGACAACGAGGCGCCGTGCTTCCGGGCTCCTTCCGTGACGCTCGGTCAGCCGGCCGTCGAGGATCCGTGCGGGACCGAGAATGACTTCGCATTCCTGCCCGATGACACGAATACGGTCACCTATGAGTGGGTGGATGTCGAGAACCCCGACAACTTCGACTTCATCGCCACGGTGGCCGATGGCTTCACGGTCGACCCGGTTCCGACCGGCTATTCCGTGAACGGGGATGGCACGTACACCTACACCTGGGTTCCGCTGCCGACCTTCACCGATGTGCCATGCAACGAGGACTTGATCCCCGGTGACATCAACTCGGAGTGCGTCGGATCGGTGCCGTACCTCAGCTACGCGGTGAACCTGCCGGAGGGCTTCGTGGCTGACAGCGACACTCCGCTGACGATCACCTTCGTCCACCCGACCGACCCGTCGCAGGACTACGTCGTGACCAACCTGCCGCTCAGCGGGAAACTGCTCTGGCCCGGTGCCAGTGTGACACCGCCGGGGTGGCCGGGCTGGGAGCTGCTCCCCGACGGCAAGTACGTCAAGACCGACGGCAACTACGCGTGGACCCGGGATGGGGTCACGGTGCTCTTCGAGGTGAACCCCTCGTACCAGACCACGGTGAACTACCCGCCCGAGTCCGCGCTCTGCGCGAACCCTGCGTCGGTTGACCCGCCGCCGCTCGCGGCGACCGGTGGTGCGGACATGGGTCCGTGGGGGATCGGTGGGCTGGCCATTGCGATGACCGGTCTGGCGCTCATCCTCACCCGGCGCTTGGCGCGGCGCTAGCGCGAACGATCAGCCCCGCCTCGACCCGTCGGTCCGAGGCGGGGCTGATCACATCCGGGTCGTGCGTCAGATGCCGTCGAGCGCCGGTACCAGCGTGAAGACGATCTCCTCCGCTTCCAGGCCGAGCCCGGGCGCGAAGGCGACATTGCGAGACACTTCGGTGAATCCCGACTTCGTCAGAACCGCGATCGACCGGGAGTTGTGCGCCGCCGACCGCGCGAACAACGGGCGCTCGGGTTCGCGGGCGACGAGCAGGCGCAGCGCCTCGGTCGCGATTCCGCGTCCCCACGCGTGGCGGGCGAGCCAGTAGCTGACCTCGCGGTCGCCGTCGATGGTGAACATCGCCGCCGAGCCGGCGAACCCGCCGTTCTCGGTGACGACGAAATACGAGACGTCGGGGGCAACCCGCTGCCGCGCGATCCATGCGTCGAACTTGTCGCGGTCAGCGGGATCGTCGGAGGTGAAGGCAGCCATCGAGACCGACTCCGGATCGCGCATCATCTCGAAGATCGCGTCCAGGTCGTCGTCGTCGAGTTCTCGCAGCTCGATGTGGCCCACCCGTTCACCGTATCGAGCGCCAGGGATCAGGAGAAGCCGTGGATGTCGCGCAGCAGCGACTCGGCGCGCTCCGCATCGCGCTCGGCGACAGCATCCCGGAACGCCTCATACGCCGCAGTACGCCCGATCGGGCACTCGATGAACGGCTGCCACCCCGGCAGCGACCGCCGGATGGCGATCTCGCCCTCTCGCATGACGCGGAGCATGGCGAGATTCTCGGTGGCGAGGGTGAGTCTGGCGAAGAAGGCGTGGCTCGATCGCGCGAGCGACTCGTGATCGTCGGCCCGGGATGCCTCGATCATGGCGTCCGCATCGTGGAGCGTGTCGGCGAGCGCATCGTCGGAGCATCGTGCCACCGCCATCCGGACGGCCACGCCCATCAGATAGCCGACGAACTCGAAGACGTCGGCCTGCGCCTTCGGGTTCGGCGTGGTGACGCGCGTGTAGCGGTTGGGCGCCACCTCGACGAGACCGGTGCGCTCCAGCCGCTGCAGCGCCTCGCGCACGGGGGTTCGCGAGACCCCGAGACGTTCCGCGAGCTCGTGATCACGAAGGCGCTCACCCGGCGCGAGGTGCCCCTCGAGGATCGCCTCACCGAGGCGGGCATAGACCTCATCGCCGAGGACGGTCCCGCGCGGGTCGAGGGGGATGAAAGGCGCAGTCATGGGTGGATCCAGTGTATGGCGAGGATCTCGGGTCGCGTCGCGTCGCGACATCCCGATATATCGGTACAATGTGCGAGTCACGCCTGGCGTGACCTATCCGGGGGGATCCGTCGACGCCCGGGCTTAGAGCTTCGCTCGGCCCGGGCGTCCGATGGGGCTGCACGGCCTTGACGCCGCTTCTCTGCAACATTTGTGTCACCATCTGTCGCCCCACTGTCAGCGTGTCCCTGCGCTTCGTTAGCGTGGAGGCAATGTCGGTGCACACGGCACCGGCACCTCTGAGGAACGGCATTTCATGAGCACGCAGGGCACGGTCAAGTGGTTCAACTCCGAGAAGGGATTCGGTTTCATCGCTCCCGATGAGGGCGGCGCAGACGTGTTCGCGCACTACACCGCCATTCAGGCGGGCGGGTACCGCTCGCTCGAAGAGAACCAGCGCGTCGAGTTCGAGATCGCGCAGGGCCCGAAGGGCCTTCAGGCCGAGAACATCCGGCCGCTCTGAGCCGCCGCGGCTGACGGCCGCACTCGACCACGCGGTGTGGTGCGTGCCTGCGCGCCACACCGAGATCGCCTCGCCCTGCTGAAGGTGGCGGGCCACCGGCGCTCGAGCACGTCGCTCATGCGCCCACGACAGCGAGGCGGTCCGGATCAATGTCCGGTGAGCCGGGAGAATTCCGCGAGCGACTTCGCATCTTCGGCGTCGCGCATCGCGCGGCGGGCGGCATCCAATGCCGATACCGGATCCTGCGCCTGCCTCGCAGCGGCGAGCTCGCGCTGTGCCGAGATGAGCCGCGACCGGGCGTCCGCGCCTGCGCGGGAGTGGGCGACGGATGCCTCGGCCGAGGCGATCGCGTTCCGGGCTGCCGCCAGGGTTCCGGGCAGCGCCGTCCGGGCGCCGCGGAGGCGCTGCTGCGACGTGCGGGCATCGCCTACGGCGAGGTCGAGGCGGTCTCGCAGGCGCGCGATGCGATCGATGGTGCGTGTCGGGCGGCGCGCGGCATCCGTCTCGAGCGCTGTCAGTTCGGCGTCGATCTTGCGCAGCTCCTCCCCGAGACGGTCGGATTCGGCCGCCGGCAGCGTGTCGCGAATCAGGATCGCCTGCCGGAATGCGGTGCGCGCCGACTCGAACTCGCCGGGCACAGCCAAAGCCGCCTGCGTCACAAGCCGGTGGCTCTCTTCGAGGATGCGGGCATCGTCCTCGGCCTTGCGGAGCGCCCGCTCTGCAGCGGCGAGGTCATCGAGGGCGCTGCGGGTCGGGTCCATCGCCAGCGAGGCCGCCGCCGCGAGGTGGTTCTGTGCCTCATCTGTCTCGCTGATCGCCGCCGATGCGGCCCGGGACGCCTCACGCCATTCGTCCTCGGAGAAGCGCGCTGAGAGCTCGGTGACGAGTGCCGCCGGGTCGCCCATCGACGCCTTCAGCGCGTCGAGCCGGACGTATGCCGACGCGACCTGATCGGCCGACGAGACGTTGGCGCGCATCCATTGGGCGTGCTCGGCGCGAGCGCTCGTGATCGTCGCAAGCGCCTCGCCGGCCCTGCGGGTGATCCGTGCCGACGCCTTGCGGATCTCGTCGGGTGATGCCGTGCCGGTGGACACGGCCCGGTACTCCTCGAACGAGGAGTCACGCACGTGCTGGGCGGTCATTCGCGCGCGGCGGAGCGAGGCCGGGGCACTGCCGCCGTAGAGGGCGCCCGAGAGTCCTACCTCGAGGTCGAGCTCGTCGACGGCGTCATCGAGCTCGACCAGTGTCGCCCCGGCCCGGGCACGGATCGCCTCGGCCGCGGCACGGGCACGAGGGGAGCGCCGCGCCCGCCGAACCCCCCACACGAGCGCTGCGATCGCGATCGCCGTCGCGCCGAACACGACGGCGGCGGGGATCGCCCACCCCAGAATCGCGGTGCCGGTGTCAGTCATCTGCGGTCTTCAGGAGGAGGAGGCGGCGAAGCTCCCCGACGGTGTCGACCGCGGCTTGGGCGCCTGCGGACTCGTGAGGCCAGCTGAAGCCCCATCGCACGAAGATCACGGGGACCTCGTTCGCGGCACCGCCCTCGACGTCGTGGTGGCGGTCGCCGATGAGCACCGGGCGGCTCGTGTCGGCGCCTGCGGCCCGGAGGCGGCGGAGGGACTCGGCGACGACATCGGCCTTCGCGCTGAGCGTCCGCTCGTCGAGCGTCGCGCCGACGATCGCGGCCAGGAACGGCGAGAGGTCGAAGTGGTCCATGAGCGCGTCGACCTGCACTTCGGGCTTCGAACTCGCCGTCGCCTGTGCGATGCCGGCGGCTGCGACATCCCGGATCAGGTCGGCGACGCCGTCGAAGAGCTCGGCGCCGGTGGTGTAGCCGTCGGCCTTTCCGAGCGTGCGATAGAACGACACGGCATCGGATGCCTCGGCCGGCGTCATGCCGACGTTCACCTGGAAGGAGTCGTACATCGGCGGGCCGATCCAGTGCACCAGCTCGGCTCGCGTCGGGGGCCGCTTGCCGAAGTGGTCGAGGGTGATGGCCAGTCGCCGGAGGATGCCGTCCGAGGCATCCACGATCGTGCCGTCGACATCCCACAGGATGCAGGTCCACGGCGAGCGCATCGGCATGAGTTCAGCCTATGGTCAGTCGCCGCGGACGTCGTGGGCGGTCGCCCAGGCGCCGCGGTCCGTCCTTCGACATTCGCCGTCAACGCTGATGAACTTCCGGCTCACACAGGTCGGCGACGAGCGGCCGAGGGGGGCACCGGGCGAGTGGCGGGCGCCGAACCGTCGTGACGTGCCGTCAACGCTGATGAACAACCGGGCCGTGTGAGCGCGAAGTCATTCGGCCGTGTGAGCCCGAAGTTCATTCGGGCCGTGTGAGCGTGAAGTTCATTGGGCCGTACGGCGAACGTCGGCGGGCGCCCCGCCGCCTCGGCTCCGCCTTTCACCCGGAAAGCGTCAGAACAGGCGCGGCGCGCCAGAGTCGACACCCTTCATGCCCTCGTAGTCGAGGGTGACGCAGCGGATGCCGCGGTCCGCAGCCAGAACACGTGCCTGCGGCTTGATCTCCTGGGCGGCGAACACGCCGGTCACCGGAGCGAGGTGCGGGTCGCGGCTCAGCAGCTCGAGATAGCGCGTGAGCTGCTCGACTCCGTCGATGTCGCCGCGCCGCTTCACCTCGACCGCGATCGTTCCGCCGGCGGGATCGCGCAGCAGCAGGTCGACCGGACCGATCGCGGTCGGGAACTCCCGCCGCACGAGGCTCAGTCCTGCGCCGATCACGTCGACCTGCTCGGCGAGCAGGCGCTGCAAGTCCGACTCGACGCCGTCCTTCACGAGACCCGGGTCGACTCCCAGCTCGTGTGCGGAGTCGTGCAGGATCTCATGGATCCGCACCAGCAGAGCGTCGCCCGTCTTGGCGTGCGTGACGCGCCACCACTCGATGACGCCGTCCTCGGCATCCGACTCATCGGGCATCTCGACCTCGAGACGGCAAGGCGGGCTCATCCAGTTGAGCGGCTTGTACGAGCCGCCATCCGAATGCACGAGCAGGCTCCCGTCGCCCTTGTGGACCAGAAGCCGGGTGGCCAGCGGCAGGTGCGCGTTGAGCCGACCGGTGTAGTCCACCAAGCAGCGGGCGATCACGAGGCGCACCCGAAGAGCCTACGACGAACGCGGATGCCGCGCGGTGGCGCTCAGCGGCGGCGCTCAGCGCCGTTCGGCGTGGTGACCGGCACCCACGGTCGAGCCGGCGATCGGCTTCGCCGCCCCCGAGGCGAGTCCGGAGACCGCGACCAGCCCGACGAGGATGAAGAGGGTGTTGAGCAGTCCGATGTGCTCGCTGATGAAGCCGAGGATCGGCGGTCCGCACAGGAACGCGACGTACCCGATCGTCGCGGCGGCGCTGACGCGAGCCGCCGCCTTGGCCGGATCGTCGGCGGCGGCCGACATCCCGAGCGGGAATCCGAGCGACACACCGGCGCCCCACAGTGCCGCGCCCACGAACACCAGCGGAATGCTCGGCGCGAGGATGAACAGCAGGAGTCCGACGGCTGCCGTCGCTGCGAGCACGCGCAGAGTGCCGACGCGGCCGAACCGGTCGACGAGCGGTCCCCCGATCATCCGGACCACCGTCATGCTCACCGAGAACACAGCGAGAGCGGCGGCGCCGAGAGCTTCGCCGCCGCCGTGCCCATCGACGACACCGAGTGCCAGCCAGTCGTTGGCGCCGCCCTCCGCGAAGGCCATGCCGAGGATGATGAGGCCGATGGCATAGGTGCGGGGCTCTCGCCAGGCCGACAGCGCGATGTGCAGACGCTCGCGCCAGCTCTTGCGATCCGCCTCGTCGACCGGGTCCATCGTCATCTCGCGGGCCGGGACGTTCGCGATGCTGAAGAAGGCGATCACGAGGATGACGACGGTCATGAAGCTCGCGTGAGCGAAGACGTTCAATCCCCAGGCGACCGCGAGCACCCCGATGCCGGCGCCGATCACGGTGCCGAAGCTGAAGAAGGCGTGGAACAGCGGCATGATCGTCTTGTTGAACTGCTTCTCGATCGCGGCGCCCTCGACGTTCATCATCACGTCGAGAGAGCCGTTGCCGAAGCCGAAGCCGACGAGGCCGATGAACGCGAGCCAGTACAGGTGGACGACGTCGGTGCCGACGCCGATCACGGCCACGCCGGCGGCGAAGATCATCATCGCCCAGAACATGCCGCGCTTGGCGCCGATCCGCGCGAGGATGACCGGTGCCATGAAGACTCCGATGATCGAGGAGGCGCCGGCCCCGAGCAGCAGCAGGCCGATCTGGATGTTGTCGACGCCGAGCGTGACCTTGATGGCGGGGACCCGGGACGCCCAGGTCGCGATCGAGAGGCCGCTTGCGAGGAAGATCGCGAAGACGGCGGTGCGCCAGCGCACCAACTGCGATCGAGTGAGCTGGAGTTCCATGCGAATACCTTACCGAACCGATTCGAGAGTGGTCGAATCGATTCGACGGAGCCAGACGCTCCGGAGTACCATCATTGCGTCATGAGCACGCGCCGCGCCACCATCTCGGACGTCGCCCGCGAGGCGGGAGTCTCGCCGTCGACGGCGTCCGTCGTCTTCAGCGGCAAGACGCCGGTCTCGGATGCCACCCGCTCCCGTGTGCTCGATGCGGCCGCAGCGCTGGGCTACACCGGACCCGACCCGCGTGCGGCATCCCTGCGCCGAGGTCGGTCCGGAATCGTCGGCGTCGTCTTCGAGGAGCACCTCGGAACGGCCTTCCTCGACCCGGTGAAGACACTCATGATGGACGGGCTCGCGGATGCGGTGGCCCCTCTCGGCGCAGGACTGCTGCTGCTGCGGGACCAGGAGTCGGTCGGCGCCGGCGCGACCCTCACGACCGCGCCGCTCGACGCGGCAGTGCTCGTCGGCTGCAGCGGATTGCTGCGCGAATCCCTCGCAGCGGTCAGGGCCCGCGGCATCCCGGTCATCGTCATCGAGGGCGACGCCGGCGTCGATGTGCCGCGGATCGGCCTCGACAACCGCGAGGCACAGCGCCAGGCGGCCAGCCACCTGCGCTCGCTGGGGCACTCGCGCGTCGCGATCGTCGCTCTGCCGATCCGCGCGGGCTGGAGCCGGGACTGGATCCCCGGCGACGCGGAGATCACCATCGACGTGACTCGCGAGCGGCTCGCGGGCGCCCGCGACGTGTATCCGGATGCCGCGACCTACGCCGCGGCGGGGAGCTTCATCGACGAAGGACTCGCCGCGGGACGCGCGATCTTCGCCGATCCGGCGAAGCGGCCGACCGCCGTCATCGCGCAGAGCGACCTCCTCGCCGCAGGCGTGATCCGGGCCGCGGAGGAGGCGGGCCTTGGGGTGCCGCAGGATGTCAGCGTGACCGGCTTCGACGGAATCGTCGTGGACGGGCTCGCGCCCTACGAGCTCACCACGCTGGTGCAGCCCGCCGCCGAGAAGGGGCGGGCAGCGGGAGAGGCGGTCGCCGCGATGCTCGACGGCGGCGAGGGCGCCTCGATCAGCTTCACGTGCGTGTTCCGCGAGGGGAACACCACGGCGCCGGCGCCGGCCGAATGAGCGAAGACCGCGCGGGCCGGACGACGTGCCGCCGTTAGACTGACCGCACACCCTGATCGCCCGAGCCGAGTGCGTTGAGCCTGCGGCCGACGACCACGAGGAGGCCGCGCATGCTCCTCCTGCTCGGCGCGTTCGCTCTCCTGCCGATGCTCCTGCCGTGGCTCGTGGCCCGTATCGGACCGCGAGCCTTCTACGTCGCGGCGGCGCTGCCGATCGCCGCCTTCGTCCAGGCTGCGATCATGACGCCGGCGGTCATGGCGGGAGATACTCCCTTCCAGACATTCGACTGGATCGCCCCGCTCGGCATCCAGCTGTCGATGCGCATGGACACGCTGTCCTGGCTGATGGCCCTCATCGTGACGGGTGTCGGCGCGCTGGTGATGCTGTACTGCCGCTGGTACTTCCGTGACAAGGCTGACGGGCTCGGGCAGTTCGCCGCAGTGCTGCTGGCCTTCGCGGGCGCCATGTACGGGCTCGTCCTGACCGACGACCTCGTCATGCTCGTCATGTTCTGGGAAGTCACGAGCGTCCTGTCGTATCTGCTCATCGGGTTCTACAACCGTCGCGCCGTCAGCCGGCGCGCGGCGCTGCAGGCGCTGCTGGTGACGACCCTCGGCGGCCTCGTCATGCTGATCGGCGTCGTGCTGCTGGTGGTGGATGCCGGCACCTCGAGCATCTCGACGATCCTGGCGCACGCGCCGACCGGGCCCGTCGTCGACGCGTCGCTCGTTCTGCTGCTGGTGGGTGCGCTCAGCAAGTCGGCCATCTTCCCATTCCACTTCTGGCTGCCCGGCGCCATGGCGGCGCCCACCCCGGTGAGCGCCTATCTGCACGCCGCGGCGATGGTCAAGGCCGGCATCTACCTGATCGCGCGGCTCGCCCCGGTGTTCGCGGTGGCGCCGACCTGGCGCCCGATCGTGGTGGTGCTGGGGGTGGTGACGATCCTGCTGGGCGGATTCCAGGCGCTGCGCGAGACCGACCTCAAGCGCATCCTGGCGTTCGGCACCGTCAGCCAGCTCGGCCTGCTCACGGTCGTGCTCGGCTTCGGAACGCAGGACGCCGCGCTCGCGGGCCTTGCGCTGCTGCTCAGCCACGCACTCTTCAAGTCGGCGCTGTTCCTGGTGGTCGGCATCATCGATCGCCAGCTGAACACGCGTGACATCGGCGGGCTCAGTGGCGTGGGGCGCCAGGCGCCGGTGATGGCGGCGTTCTCGATGATCGCCGTGGCCTCGATGATCGGGATCGTCCCCACCATCGGGTTCGTCGCGAAGGAGGGGGCGATCGCCGCGCTCCTGCACGAGGCGGTCGGCGGGTCGCTCTGGGGAATCGTCGCGTTCTGGGGCGTCGCCCTCGGCTCCGTTCTCACGGCGGGATACGGCATCCGGTTCATCTGGGGGGCGTTCTGGACGAAACGGGATGCTGTCGGCGCACCGCGCCCGCGTACCGAGTGGCCCGATCCGCCCATCGGGTTCCTGGGGGCGCCGGTGCTGCTGTCGTCGCTCACCATCGTCGCAGGGTTCGCCGCACCGCTGCTCGACGCGGCCTTCGCGCCGTACGCCGCGCAGGCGCCCGCCGCGACTCCCGGAGTGCCGCCGCCCGAGCATCCGGCGCATCTCGCGCTCTGGCACGGGCTCGAACCCGCACTGTGGATCTCGCTCACCACGATCGCGATCGGTGTGATCGTCTTCCTGTTCACGGTGCGCGTCCCATTGGCGCGTCGCGTGCTGCCGTTCAGCGCGCCCGAGGTCTACAACGCAGCGCTGCGGGGAATCGCCCAGCTCTCGGTCGTGACGACGAGCTTCACCCAGCGCGGATCCCTTCCGGTCTACGTCGGCACGATCTTCATCGTCTTCGTCGCTGCGCAGGGCACCGCCCTGCTCGCGGGCAGCGACTGGAAGGCGCAGCTCGACGCGTACCAGACGCCGATGCAGCTCATGGTGGCGCCGATCATGATCATCGCCGGACTCATCGCGGTGCGGGCGAAGAAGCGCTACACCGGGGTCGTACTGGTCTCGGTCACGGGCCTCGGCATGGTGCTGCTGTTCGCCACCAGCGGGGCGCCGGACCTCGCGCTCACCCAGATCCTCGTCGAGACCGTGACCCTGGTGGCGTTCGCGCTCGTGCTGCGGCGGATCCCGTCGCGGCTCGGGGAGCACAACGCTTCGGTCTGGCCGGTCGCGCGCGCTCTGCTGGGCGCTGCTGTCGGAGTCACGATGGCGCTGGTCGCCCTCGTCGCGACCGGTGCGCGCACCGACGTCTCGGTGTCGACGCAGTGGTCCGCGCTCGCCTACCACCTCGGGCACGGCAAGAACGTCGTGAACGTCGCCCTGGTCGACCTGCGCGGCTGGGACACCATGGGAGAGCTCTCGGTGCTCATCCTCGCGGCGACGGGTGTGGCGTCTCTCGTCTTCGTCACACATCGCGCCGACACCCTGTCCACGCTGACGGCTCCGCTGCCCCCGACGACCGGACGCGGCCGGCGCCCGCTCGTCGAGACCAGCGAGGGCATCAAGTCACGCCACGACGCCCCGGGCGTCCGCCGCACGGCATGGCTCGTCGGAGGTCAGCGGGTACGGCCCGAGAACCGGTCGATCATCCTCGAAGTCGTCGTGCGGATCCTCTTCCACTCGATCATCATCGTGTCGCTCTACCTGCTGTTCGCGGGGCACAGTCTTCCGGGCGGGGGATTCGCGGGAGGCCTCGTCGCAGGCATGGCGCTGGTGATGCGCTACGTCGCAGGAGGGCGCTATGAACTGGGCGCGGCCGCGCCCACAGACGCCGGGCGCCTTCTCGGGGCCGGGATGTCGATCGCCATCGCCTGCGCGATCATCCCGGTGTTCTTCGGCGCCGCCCCGCTCACGAGCGCGTTCTTCGAGGCCGACCTGCCGGTCGTCGGCCACCTGGAGTTCGTCACCTCGACCCTCTTCGACATCGGCGTCTATCTCGTGGTGATCGGGCTCGTGCTCGACGTGCTGCGGAGCCTCGGCGCCGAGGTCGACCGCCAGGCGCTGGAGCTGCGCGCGAGCGCGCGCCGGCGGCAGGCTGTGAGCCGCTGATGGATGTCTCGCTCGTCCTCATCGTGATCATGGCCGTGCTGTTCGGATGCGGCGTCTACGCCATGCTCGAGCGCAGCCTCACGCGGGTGCTGATCGGCTTCCTCCTCCTCGGCAACGCGGCGAATCTGCTGCTCCTCATCGTGATGGGACGGCCCGGGATCGCCCCGTTCTTCGGTGCGGGACGGCCCGATGAGATGTCCGACCCGCTTCCGCAGGCGCTCACCCTCACCGCGATCGTCATCACCTTCGCAGTATCCGCCTTCCTGCTCGCCCTGATCTACCGGTCGTGGCAGCTCGGCCAGGCCGACACGGTGTCGGACGACGAAGCCGACATCGCCGTGCGCGAGCGCAGCACCGCGGCCGAGGACACCCTGGACGACGAGACCGAGATCGAAGACGAGGATGACGACATCACGACCGACTTCGTGGATGTCGACACCGCGCCCATCACGGTCGTCACGAGCCGCGACTTCGCGGGGGTGCGCGACGACGCGCCCGTCGACGTCCCCGAGGACCGCGGACCGAAGGGCGGCGGAGCATGACCGCCATCGCGCCTGCCCTCGTTCCGCTGCTGGTGACCCTGCCGCTGCTGGGCGCGGCGATCGCGCTCATCGCCGGGCGCCACCGCCGCACCCAGATCCTCGTCTCGGTCGTGACCCTCAGCGTCGTCTGCGTGATCGCGGCCGTCCTGCTCGTCGTCGTCGACGTCGGGAACCAGGCCATCGCGGTGTCGGTGGGCGGTTGGCCCATCCCGTTCGGGATCGTGCTGTACGTCGACCGGCTCGCGGCGCTGCTCGTCGTCGTCTCGAGCGTCGTGCTGCTCGCGGTCCTGCTCTTCTCGGTCGGCCAGGGCGCGGCCGACGGCGACGACGACACGCCCGTGTCGATCTTCCACCCGTCGTACCTGATCCTCGCGGCCGGCATCTTCACGGCGTTCATCGCGGGCGACCTCTTCAATCTCTACGTCGGGTTCGAGATCCTGCTGGTGGCGTCTTATGTGCTGATCACGCTGGGCGGCACTGAGTCCCGCATCCGCACCGGCGTCGTGTACATCGTCGTCTCGCTGGTGTCGTCCATCCTGTTCCTCGCTGCGATCGCGATGATCTACGCAGCTCTCGGCACCGTGAACATGGTGCAGATCTCGGAGCGGATGAGCGAGCTGCCGCAGCAGACGCAGCTGGTGCTGCACGTCATGCTCCTGCTCGCATTCAGCATCAAGGCCGCTGTCTTCCCGCTCTCGTTCTGGCTCCCCGACTCGTACCCGACGGCGCCCGCGCCGGTCACGGCGGTCTTCGCCGGGCTGCTCACCAAGGTGGGCGTGTACGCGATCATCCGCACCGAGACCGAGATGTTCCTCGACAACGATGTGAACTTCCTGCTGCTGATCGTCGCCCTCGCGACCATGATCGTCGGCATCCTCGGCGCCGTCGCGCAGGCCGAGCTCAAGCGCATCCTCTCGTTCACGCTGGTGAGCCACATCGGGTACATGATCTTCGGGATCGCGATCGCGACGCCCGCGTCGATCGGCGCGACGATCTACTACATGGTCCACCACATCGTGGTGCAGACGACGCTGTTCCTCGCCGTCGGGCTCATCGAGCGCCGCGCCGGCAGCACGTCGATCCTGCGGGTCAAGGGTCTGATGCGCGCGGCGCCCGTCATCGCGATCCTCTACTTCATCCCCGCCGTGAACCTCGGCGGGCTTCCGCCGTTCTCGGGATTCATCGGCAAGTTCGCTCTGTTCGAGGCGGCGGCGGATGTCGGCACCCCCATCATGCTGGTGCTCATCGTCGGCGGGGTCGTCACGAGCCTGCTCACCCTGTACGCGCTCATGCGCGCGTGGAACCTCGCGTTCTGGCGAGAGGAGGACGACTCCGCCGAGACCGAGGCCCGCATCTCGTACCTCGGCGCGTCGCCGGCCGCCGCCGTCGAGACCGAGCGCCGCGTCATCCCGAGGATCATGACCGCAGCGACGGCGGGCATGGTCGTCCTCACCGTCGCGCTGACCCTCTTCGCGGGACCGCTCTACGACGTCTGCACGCGGATCGGCGCCGCGCTGCTCGAGCCGGTCACCCTCGTCCAGCTTCAGCATGAGCTCGACAGCAGCGGCGTCGCCGAGAAGGGGGCCCTGCCGTGACCGCCGTCCGAGACACCGCGTCGGAGCGCCACCGCGACAAGCGCGGAGCGTCCGTCCGGCTGTGGCGTCAGCTGCCGTTCTTCCTCTGGCTCATCGCCCTCTGGATGCTGCTGTGGGGCCAGTGGAGCTGGACGGCGCTGCTGGCCGGGGTCGTCGCGGCCGTCATCGTGACCAGGGTCTTCCGGCTGCCGCCGGTCGAGCTCTCGGGCCGGGTCAACCTCTGGTACGGCGCGATCTTCGTGCTGTCGTTCCTCGGCGCGCTCGTGCGCGGCTCACTGACGGTCGCGCTCCAGGTGCTCGACTGGCGGCGTCAACCCGGTGCGGCGATCGTCGCGGTGCCGCTGCGCGTGGACGACGACCTGATCATGACGCACACGGCGGTGACGGCATCCCTCATTCCCGGCTCGCTCATCGTCGAGGCCGACCGGGACCGTCGCATCCTCTACCTGCACGTGATCGGAGTGCACAACGTCCACGACGTCGAGCGTCAGCGCGCGAGCGTGTGGGGCTGGGAGCGCCGGATCGTGAAGGCCGTCGGCTCGCGCGCACAGGTCGAGCGCGTGAATGCGGATGCCGCGTCCCACGTCGCGGGAGACCGCAGATGACCCCGATCCTCGTGGTGGTATACGCCGTGTTCGGCGTCGCTGCTCTGGTCACGCTGTGGCGGATCGTGATCGGCCCGTCGATCCTCGACCGCGCAGTCGCAGCCGACGTGCTCCTGACCGAGGTGATGTGCGTGCTCGGCGCCGAGATGGCGATCGACCACCACACCCGCTCGCTGCCGGCGCTGCTGATCATCGCCGCCGTGGGAGTCTTCGGCTCGATCTCGATCGCCCGTTTCGTCGCACGAAGGGACAACACGGACCAATGACCCTCGACACCTGGTTCGACATCGCCGCGATGATCCTCGTCCTGATCGGGGCGCTGCTGTGCCTGACCGCTGCGATCGGCGTGCTGCGGTTCCGGGACGTCCCGACACGACTGCACGCCGCGACCAAGCCCCAGGTGCTCGGGATGATCCTCATCTGCCTCGCGATAGCGCTGTCGCTGCGGTCGTGGCCGGTGGTCGCGTTCCTGCTGCCGGTCGTGCTGATCCAGCTCGCGACGGCCCCGCTGTCGGCTCACATGCTCGGCCGGCAGGCGTACCGCAACGGCACCATCGACGAGAACGCGCTCTTCGTTGACGAGCTGGCGCAGTCGCGGCAGACCCCGCCCGCCGCCGGCGGCTGACGCCCCGGTGGGTGACCCCGATCGTTGAGCGAGCGGAGCCCCCGGTCGTTGAGCGAGCGGTGCGAGACGAAACGCGCCCGCGCTCAACGACCCGGGGTGAGCGTCAGCGTGTCGGTCGTCGCGGCCGTCACTGCCTTCGGCGAGAAGGCCCAGGGCGTCATCTCGACCTTCTGCCAGTTCTCCGTCTGGTCGATGTAGTTCGGGTGGTAGGCGTGTCCGCTGGTTCCGGTCAGCTGATTCCAGCGCGAGGCATCGAAGTCCGAGAGGTCGACGACCATCCGCATCGACGGGACCGTCACCGTCGCGAAACCCTTGCCCAGGGTCCAGCCGGTGGCATCCACGATCGACGTGCCGCCGCCGACGGGGAACGGTCCGCGGTTGAACAGCGTCTCGATGGCCGGGATGCCGGACTCGCCGAACGTGCTGTTGCGCAGCGGCAGCGCGTGGAGCGTGCCCCAGTTCCACTTCGACGGATTGTCGCCCTGCAGCGCGACGAGCCGGTCGTAGGCATCCACTGCGGTGCGCTCGAGGGTCGCCTCCCTGCCCGAAACGCCCAGCCCCTCGTTCGTCCACCAGGGCGACTTCGGGTTGTCGAGCAGTCCGTCGACGACGAGGAACATGCGCGCCTGATCGGATGCCGGGGCGGCGTGGTCGCGTCCGCGCACGAACATGTTCTGCACCAGCTCGTCCCACAGCACGTTCGCGTACGCGGCCGCGGGGGAGTCTGCAGTGCTCTGGGCATCCCACCCGCGCAGCAGGTCGAGCGCGGCATCCGGGCCCTTCCTGTCGGTGCTGATCTGCATGTACGCCGCCGACAGCCGTTTGCCCATGAAGAACTCCTGGTCGGCCTGGATGTCGCGCATGTCGTCAATGGTCAGTGGGCCGTGCGCGATCTTGCGCTGCAGCAGGTCCACGATGCGCGCCGCGCGCCATCCGTAATCCCAGTCGCTGGTGAGGAAGTAGGGGTAGCCGGCGGGGACGATCGCGTTGTTCGCCGTGACGATGTACCCCTCGGGCGGGTTGAGCACCACGGGGAGCTTCTCGAACGGGATGTAGCCCTTCCAGTCGTAGGCGGACGACCAGCCCGGCTGGGGCATCGAGCCGTCGCCCGCACCGCGGATCGGGAGCCTGCCGGGTGTCTGATAGCCGATATTGCCGTCGACATCGGCGTAGACGAGGTTCTGGGCGGGCACATCGAACTTCTTCGCGGCGGCGCGGAAGTCGTCGAAGCTGTGGGCGACGTCCAGGGCGAAGATCGCCGACGGGGTGGTGCCGGGTTCCAGTGCCGTCCACTTCAGAGCCACGGCGTAGTCGCCTGCCGGTGGGTCTGCCGGCGCCGCGACCCTGCCGTGCGTGCCGGTGTAGGGCTTCTCGGCGATCGCGGTGAAGTCATCGGTGAGACCGGACACGATCGGGCCGTGCACCGTCGAACGGACCTCGAGCTTCACGTCGGCGCCGCCCGCGACCTTGAGCGTCTCGTTGCGAACGTCCAGCGGCACGAGCGCTCCGTCGCGCCAGTACTCGTTGCCCTGGACCTTCTCGAGGTACAGGTCGGTGACGTCGGTCGTCAGGTTCGTGAAGCCCCACGCGACGCGATCGTTGTGGCCGATCACGACGCCCGGCACGCCCGAGAAGCCGAAGCCGGCGACATCGAACGGACACTGCGCCGACACGACGCGGCACTTGAGGTCCACCTGGTGCCAGACGCTCGGCAGCGATGCGCCGAGATGCGGATCGTTCGCGAGCAGTGGCATCCCGCTCTTGGTGAGATCGCCCGAGACGACCCACGAATTCGAGCCGATGCCTTCGCCGACGCCGCCGACCAGGGCGCTCACCGCCTCGATGACCCCGTCGACCTGGGACCACTTGATCGACGCCGTCGCCGTTGAAGCGTCGGATCCCGTCCCGTCCGCCAGGGCGGCGGCCGCACCCACGGCCGGCACGCTCGAGATCGTCGGAACGATCACCGGATTGCGATCGTAGGGATAGGCCGGGTACAGGCTCGCGATCTGCTGCGACGTGTAATACGGAGCGGCGAGGGCGCGATCGGTCTCGTCCTCGATGTTCGCGCGGAGGTCCCAGGCCATCGCCTTCAGCCAGGCGACCGAGTCCGCGGCGGTCCACGGCTCGATCTTGTAGCCGGGGTTCTGCAGCCCGAGGACGGCGTATTCCAGGGATGCCTCGGCGCCCTTGTGATCTGCGAGGTAGGCGTTCACGCCGTCGGCGTAGGCGTCGTAATAGCCCCGGATCTTCGGGTCGAGCGCATCGACCTCCTTCTCGGCGATCCTGCGCCAGCCGAGCGTCCGCAGGAACTTGTCGGTGCCCAGCTGCGATTCGCCGAAGAGCTCGGCGACTCGCCCAGCCGTGACATGGCGACGGAAGTCCATCTCCCAGAAGCGGTCCTGCGCGTGAACGTAGCCCTGCGCATAGAAGAGGTCGTGCGTATCGCCCGCGGTGATGGTCGGGATGCCGAGCACGTCCCGTTGCACGGTGACGTCGTCGGCGAGCCCGGCGAGGGCGATCGTTCCGCTCAGCTGGGGGAACGAGCGCTGGATCGTCCAGACGACCGCGCCTGCCGCGATCAGGGCGATGACGACGATCCCGGCGACGATGCTGTACAAAGTGATGCCGATGGCGCGCCCGACCGACCGCCGGCGAGGGGACTTCTCGTCGCCTGCCGGTGGCTGTGCGGAGGAAAGCGTCGTCATTGAGGATCTTTCACGTCGAATGGGAGACGCGGCGCCGCGCGCCGCAGCGTCGGTGCCGCGCTTCCGGGTCGGGGGTACCGTCAGGAATCGTAACCCGGGGCGGCTCGAACCCGGACTTCGATGCGCGGCGCCTGCCGCTCAGTCCGTGCCGAAGTCGAACGCGGCGCCCTCCGACGCTTCATCCACCGCGTCCGCGAGACGCTCGCCTGCGGCGCCGAGCGGGTTCGCCTGCTCGGTGATCTCATCGGCCTCGCCCGCGGTGACACGTCCGACGAGCTCGCCGGCGGCGCCGCCGATGATGCCCTGCGCGGCGTAGTGCTCCAGTCGGCTGCGCGAATCCGCGATGTCGAGGTTGCGCATCGTGAGCTGGCCGATGCGGTCGACGGGGCCGAATGCGGCATCCCCCACGCGCTCCATCGAGAGCTTCTCGGGTGCGTAGGACAGCCACGGACCCGTCGTGTCGAGGATCGTGTAGTCCTCGCCGCGGCGCAGTCGCAGGGTGACGGTGCCGGTGACCGTCGAGCCCACCCACTTCTGGATCGACTCGCGCAGCATGAGCGACTGCGGCTCGAGCCAGCGTCCCTCGTACATCAGGCGGCCGAGCCGGCGACCCTGCTCGTGGTACGTCGCGAGCGTGTCCTCGTTCAGGATGCCGTTGACCAGGCGCTCGTAGGCGATGAAGAGCAGCGCCATGCCGGGTGCCTCATAGATGCCGCGGGACTTCGCCTCGATGATGCGGTTCTCGATCTGGTCGCTCATGCCGAGGCCGTGACGCCCGCCGACCTTATTGGCTTCGTGGACGAGGAGGACGGCATCCGGGAACTCGGCGCCGTTGATCGCCACCGGACGCCCCGCGTCGAACGCGATCGTGACCTCCTCGGTCGCGATCTCGACGCTGGGGTCCCAGAACCGCACGCCCATGATCGGCTCGACGGTCTCGAGCGAGACGTCGAGGTGCTCGAGGGTCTTCGCCTCGTGGGTCGCTCCCCAGATGTTCGCGTCGGTCGAGTACGCCTTCTCGGCGGAGTCGCGATAGGGAAAGCCGTGCGCGACGAGCCACTCGCTCATCTCCTGACGTCCGCCGAGCTCCGTGACGAAGTCGGCGTCGAGCCATGGCTTGTAGATGCGCAGCGCTGGGTTGGCGAGCAGCCCGTAGCGGTAGAACCGCTCGATGTCGTTGCCCTTGTAGGTCGAGCCGTCGCCCCAGATGTCGACGCCGTCCTCCTTCATGGCCCGCACCAGCAGCGTGCCGGTCACCGCGCGCCCGATGGGGGTGGTGTTGAAGTAGGTGCGACCGCCCGAGCGGATGTGGAAGGCGCCGCACGCCAGAGCGCCGAACCCCTCTTCGACGAGCGCGGTCTTGCAGTCGATCAGGCGCGAGAGCTCGGCGCCGTAGTCGAGTGCCCGGTCCGGGATGGCGTCGATGTCATCCTCGTCCGGCTGTCCGAGATCTCCGGTGTACGTGCACGGGATCGCGCCCTTGTCACGCATCCAGGCGACGGCGACGGAGGTGTCGAGTCCTCCCGAGAAGGCGATGCCGACGCGCTCGCCGATGGGGAGGGACTGGAGGACCTTCGACATGCGTCAAGTCTAGTGAGGGCGGTCCAGGGTCCCCGAGTCACCGGGACTACGGCGGGGGATGGCCGGTCGCGTCCTCGATGGCCTCCGCGGCCTCGGCCGCCTCCTCCTCCTCGACGCTCGCGCCTCGGCGACGGCCGATCCAGATCACCAAGACCCCGACGGCGAGCACCGCTATCGCGATGCCGATGATGTAGACCGACACCCCGGCATAGCCGCCCGCGAAGTTGTTCGGGTTGAGGAACGGATAGGGGTACCAATAGGGCGCCCCGTCGACCGGATTCGTCGTCAGCGGGCCGCGGATGAGTGTGTAAGCGACCCAAACGATCGGGAGCCCCGCCATCGTCGCCACCGCCCGCCAGGGCAGGCGTCGACGAAGCGGCCCCAGGAACAGGTCGAGGGCGAGGATGATCGGGCCGACGACGTGCAGGACCTCGTTGGTCCAGGCGATGGAAGTGCCTGGGGCGAGCGGGATGCCGCGCAGCAGCGTGTTGTAGACGATGCCCGTCACCACCATGTATGTCGTCGTCGCCGCCAGGACTCGGGCGAGGATCGGCGGCTCGTCGGCCTCGTCTCGACGGCGGAACCAGAACCACATCGCGGCCCAGAGCAGGACGATGACCGACAGCAGATTCGAGAGGATCGTGAAGTAGCTGAAGTAGTTGACCAGGGTCACACCGATGTCACGGCCGTTGCTCGAGGCGATCTCGAGAGTGTTCACGAGCTGTCGGACGACCGCTGCGGCGAGGAGTGCGGCCGACAGGACGCGGATGACCGACCATATCTGGGCCCAGGTGTTGGATCGCAGCATGGGCTCACAATATCGACGGCCCCGAAACGGGGACCGCAACCGCCGTCGGAAAGTCGGCCCCGATTCGACGACCCGCCCCGCCCGCACCGGTGCATTCCCGCCGTGGCCGGCCCGCGCCGGATGCGCGACCGCCCGATCGATAGACTGGACGGGCCCGTCCGCGCGCGCCCGTCGCGCTGCCGTTCCCAGGGGGTCCCATGCCAGGCATCGTCATCATCGGAGTGCAATGGGGGGATGAGGGCAAGGGAAAGGCGACCGACCTGCTGGGAGAGCGCACCGACTGGGTCGTGAAGTTCAACGGCGGCAACAACGCCGGACACACGGTCGTCATCGGCAACGAGAAGTACGCGCTGCACCTGCTGCCGTCGGGAATCCTGTCGCCCGGCGTGAACGCGGTCATCGGCAACGGCGTCGTGATCGATCTCGAGGTGATGTTCGGCGAGCTGGAAGCGCTGCACGCCCGGGGTGTCGACGCGTCGCGCCTGCGCGTCAGCGCCAACGCCCACATCATCACGCAGTACCACCGCACGCTCGACAAGGTGACCGAGCGCTTCCTCGGCAAGCGTCAGATCGGCACCACGGGTCGGGGCATCGGTCCGGCGTACGCCGACAAGATCAATCGTGTCGGAATCCGGATCCAGGATCTGTTCGACGAGAACATCCTGCGGCAGAAGGTCGACGGCGCGCTCGACCAGAAGAACCACCTGCTCGTGAAGGTCTTCAATCGCCGGGCGATCACCTGCGACGAGATCGTCGAAGACCTGCTGTCGTATGCCGAGCGCCTTCGGCCCATGGTGGCCGACACGGGGCTGCTGCTCAACGACGCGCTCGACCGCGGCGACGTCGTCGTCTTCGAGGGCGGCCAGGCGACGATGCTCGACGTGGATCACGGCACCTATCCCTTCGTGACGTCGTCGTCCGCGACGGCCGGGGGTGCATCGACGGGGGCGGGTGTCGGCCCGAACCGGCTCGATCGGATCGTCGGCATCGTGAAGGCCTACACGACGCGTGTCGGTTCGGGCCCCTTCCCGACCGAGCTGTTCGACGAGAACGGCGAATGGCTGCGCTCGCGCGGGTTCGAGTTCGGCACCACCACCGGGCGTCCGCGCCGCGTCGGCTGGTACGACGCGCCGATCACGCGCTACGCGACGCGCATCAACGGCATCACCGACCTCGTGCTCACCAAGCTCGACATCCTCACCGGGCTCGACCAGATCCCGGTGTGCGTCGGGTACGACGTGGACGGCACGCGGTTCGACGAGGTGCCCGTGAACCAGTCCGATTTCCATCACGCGAAGCCGATCCTCGAGTACCTCCCCGGGTGGAAGGACGACATCTCCGGCACCCGGGACTTCGAGGATCTGCCCCTGGCCGCGCAGGACTACGTCCTGGCGCTCGAAGGGATGAGCGGCACCCGCATCTCGGTCATCGGCGTGGGCGCGGCGCGCGACGCCGCGATCGTCCGTCACGACCTCATCGACTGATGCGGCCCTCGATTCGGTCGCTGAGGAACCGGCCTTGAAAGACGGAGCACCCTGATGCGGTTCTGGCTCGGCGCGTACACCGCGGATATGGATGGCGTCGCGTCTGGGATCGGGACGCTGCTCGCCGGGTCGAGCGACGATGCCTCGGCAGGCGGACCGCTCGGCTACGCGGGTGAGGTCGCCGCCGCCGACTCTCCGTCGTGGCTTGCCGCCCACCCGCAGCTCGACGTGATCTACGCCGCGCTCGAGGACACCGGCGCCGTCCAGGCGTTCCGCCGCACGGGCGAAGCCGCATTCGTGCGGCTCGGTGACCTGCAGGCCGCCGGAAAGGCGACGTGCCACATCGCGGTGGCGCCCGACGGCGGGTCGCTCGTGGCGACCTGCTGGGGCGATGGTCGCGTGGTGCGGATGACCCTGGATGCCGAAGGCCGGCCGTCCGCGCCGGTCATCGCCGACGCGGCCACCGATCCGTACGGCTCCGACGCCGCCGGTGCTCAGTCCGGCGACGTCGATCTGGGAGCGGCTGCCGCAGCGCTGCGCGCCGCCGCCGGCGCCGAGTATGCCAACTGGGTGCCGTCGTACGCCGAGGATCCGCGCGAGGTCGCCGACCCGGCATCCGTCCGCCCCTCGAGGGCGCATCAGGCGACATTCCTTCCCGACGGACACGTCGCGACGACCGACATGGGGCTCGACCTCGTGCGGTTCTGGCGCCAGGCGCCTTCAGGCCTCCGGCAGGTGCAGCAGGTCGTGCTGCCCCTCGGAGCGGGTCCGAGGCATCTTGTTCCCCATCCGAGCGGCCACCTGTTCGTCGTCACCGAGCTGTCGTGTGAGGTGTTCGTACTCGCTGCGGATGCCGCGGGCGCATGGCGGATCGTCGGAGGCACTTCCCTCAGCGCCGACACGCTCCCGGGCGACACCGCAGCCGAGATCACCACGTCACGCGACGGCGAGTTCGTCTACGCCGGAGTGCGCGGCAGTAACACGCTGGCCACGCTGCGGGTGAGAGGGCAGGGGGACGTCGTCAGCCCAGTCGCCCTCACGGAAGCGGGCGTCGACTGGCCGCGCCACCACGTGGTCGTGCGCGACACCCTGCTCGTCGCGGGGGAGAGGTCGAACGAGATCGTCTCGCTGACGCTGGATCACCGGACGGGCGCGCCAGGTCGCGTCCGCCACCGTGCGCCGGCCCCCTCGCCGACGTGTCTGCTGCCGGTGCGCCTGAGCTGAACCGAGAGTCGGCAGAGGTTTCGATACGCCGCCTTCAGCGGCTCCTCGACCTGCGCGGACCGGCTACACCTTCGCGTCCTGCTTCTTGAAGAAGACCTGTTTGATGATCAGCAGGATGGATGCCGTCACCGGGATCGCGACGAGCGCTCCGATGAAGCCGAGCAGCGTGCCACCGATGAGCGCGCCGATCACCACCAGCGAGCCGGGGATCTCGATGGCTTTGTTCATGACCCTCGGGGTCAGGACGTAGGCCTCGATCTGGATGTAGATCAGGTAGCAGATGGCGAAGATCAGGGCCGAGAGCGGGCTCGTGAACAGCGCGATGATCGTTGCGACGATCCAGTACAGGACGGGGCCGATCAGCGGGATGATCGTGATGGAGAAGGCGAGCACGCCCATGAGGAGCGGGTAGGGCAGGCCGAGGACGAGGTGCAGGATCGTCGCGACCACGGAGTTGAAGAAGGCCAGTATGACCATCCCCATGAGGTATCCGCCGACCGAATCGGTGATCTGGTCCGTCATTGCCCGCACACCCACTCGCCGGCGCGCCGGCGCGAACTTCATCAGAGAATCCTTGATGCCCGGGAGCGACGCGGTGAAGTAAAGGGTCAGGACGACGACGATCAGTGCGCCTGAGATGGCCGTGGCGATGCCGGCGCCGACCTTGAGCAGACCCCCGGAGATCGCCGCGATGTTCTTCGGGTCGGTCAGGAACTTCTGGACATCGCTGATCAGGCTGGTGAGACCTGTGCCGAAGATCGACTCCAGCCACTTGTAGAAATCGGACTTCTCGAAGTTGGTGATCGTTGTCGGAATGTTCTGGATGAACTGGGTGATCTGGGTCACGAGCGTCGGGATGACGAGCAGCAGAACCCCGACGGCGATGATGAAGCCGGTCAGGAAGATGATGGCGATCGCCCATCCTCGCTTGACCCCGTGCCTGCCGAGCCACTTGATCACGGGGTCGAGGCCCAGCGCTGCGAACGCCGCCAGCCCGATGTAGACGAGGATGGTCGCGATGTTGGTCAGCGCGATTCCGAGCAGCACAGCCACGAGCCCGCCGAGGGTCAGCAGCAGCCCTACCGTGAAGGGGTTGTCGAGGCGGGCCCAGAACGGGCGGCCCTGCGCGTTCTCTGCGATCGCGACCGTGGTGGCGACCGGGACCGCCACATCGCCGGGCACCGCGGCATCGGTTCCGAGAGCAGGGTCCGCGGCGAGGCGTGTGGGGTCATCCGCCCCGCTGGGGCTCTGCATGCTGGACGCGTCGGTCATGGTGACACTCTAGAGGCCGCCCTGGAAATCCCGTCCGAGGCGGCGCGAAACGTGGCATGTGCGGCCGCAATGTATCGTCGAGGCGAGGAGGGACGCCATGCCCGTTGACCCGTCGCCGCTCGGCGAGGACGACCCGTTCGAGACGCTGCTGCGCTTGCGCGCCACGATCGACAACATCGACGCCGCCCTCGTGTATCTGCTCGCCGAGCGCTTCCGTGCGACCAAGCAGGTCGGCCGCCTGAAGGCGACGCACGGGATGCCGGCATCCGACCCCGCACGTGAGGAGCAGCAGCTCGCTCGCCTGCGCGCCCTCGCGGTCGACGCCGACCTCGACCCCGAGTTCGCGCAGAAGTGGTTCACGTTCGTCGTGGCCGAGGTCATCCGTCACCACACCGAGGCCGCGGACGAAGTCTGAGGTCCCCGGGCGCGGCGGCACCCCCCTCACGGCACCGCGTGTCAACACCCGATATGGCACGGGATGCTCGCGGGCCACAAGATGGTGTCAGCCGGACGGCGGACGGGTGGTGTCGCAGTGGACTCTCCGATCGCGTTCGTGCTCGGCGGCGGGGGCGTGCGCGGTGCGGTCGAGATCGGCATGATCAAGGCCCTGTTCGAGGCCGGCATCCGACCCGATGTCATCACCGGCACTTCTATCGGCGCAATCAACGGGGCGCTTGTGGCTCACGATCCGTCGGCCGGCGTGGTGGACACGCTGCTGCATGCCTGGACGTCGGCCGAGGCGAACGCCGTGTACGGCGATTCGGTGCGGATGCAGGTGTGGCGCCTCTTCAAGACCAAGACGCACCTCAACTCCCCGGCACCGCTGCAGCGCATCCTCGAGCGGTCACTCGGCATCGACGCGACATTCGAGGAGCTCGCGGTGCCGCTTCGGGTCGTGGCGGCGAGCATCGAACGCGCCGCCGAGCAGGTGTTCGATTCCGGAGCCCTGATTCCTGCCGTGCTCGCGTCGGCATCGGTGCCGGGGCTGCTGCCCGCCACGCGGATCGGCGACGAGCACTACATCGACGGCGGCGTGGTGAACTCGATTCCGATCGATCACGCGCTCGCGGCGGGTGCTCGCACAGTGTTCGTCCTGCAGGTGGGCCGGGTCGAGACTCCGCTCGTCGCGCCCACGTCGGCGGTGGGCGCCGCACGCGTCGCTTTCGAGATCGCCCGCCGGCACCGGTTCGCGCGGGACCTCGCGACCCTGCCGGCCGGTGTCACCCTCCACATCCTGCCGAGCGGCGGTTCGCTCGAGGGAGACGAGTCGCTCATGGCATTCCGGCGGATGGACACCGTGCACCGCCGGATCGGCCAGGCGTACGAGGCCTCGAGCGCGTTCCTGCGCGATCGCGCGCTGTCGGGCGCGCCCGTCGAGACCACTGCGCCCGTCGAGACCCCGGCGCCCGTCGAGGCCACTGCGCCCGAGGAGACCACAGCGCCCGAGAAGGGGTCGCGCTGATGCGTCCGCCGCCGCGCTGGGTCAGGCGCCTGATCATCGCCCCCATCGTCGTCGCTCTCGGCGTGGTCGCGCTCGTCGTCACCCCGCTCGCCCTGCTGATCTTCCTGGCGCTCATCTCGCTCGCGCCACACGTGCGCACGCTCCGGGTGGTCTGGCTCGCGTTCGTGTATCTGATCTGGGATGCCGCGGCCCTCGTCGTCCTCTTCGTCCTGTGGATCGCATCCGGCTTCGGCTGGAAGCTGCACTCCCCGGCGTTCCGGCGCGCGCACTACCGCCTCGCGGCGATCGCGCTGCGCGTCCTGTTCTGGGTGTTCGGGGCATCCCTGCGGCTGAAGATCCTCGCGGCCGCTGCTGACGAAGGAGAGCCGGCGGACGCGAGCGTCGACGGCGTCTTCGCGCCCGGCATCCCGCTCATCGTGGCCAGCCGGCATGCCGGACCGGGCGATTCGTTCATCCTGATCCACGTGCTGCTCAATCGCGTGCATCGGATGCCGCGCATCGTGCTCGCCCAGAAGCTGCAATGGGATCCTGCGATCGACGCGCTGCTCAGCCGGGTGCCCTCGCGCTTCATCGCGCCCGCAGGCTTCGGACCGGCCAAGACCGGAGGCGGCGCGCGCGTGGAAGCCGAGATCGGCGAGCTCGCGGGCGGCATGGCGCCCGACGATGCGTTCGTCATCTTCCCCGAGGGAGGCAACTTCACGCCTCGCCGTCGACGCAGCCGCATCGAGCGGCTGCGCGGCGCGGGCCGCGAGACGATGGCCGAACGTGCGGAGAGCTTCGCACACGTGATGGCGCCGCATCCTGGCGGTGTCCATGCCGCCCTTGGGGCGAGCGAGGCCGATGTCGTGTTCGTCGCCCACACCGGGCTCGAGGGACTCGTCACGCTCGGCGACATGTGGCACGCGCTGCCCATGGACAAGCACATCACGATGCGTGCCTGGCGCGTCCCCAGATCCGAGATCCCGGACGACCTCGACGCTCAGGCCTCATGGCTGTTCGACTGGTTCGCGCGGATCGACGCCTGGATCGAGCAGCACTCCGACGCGCCCCCGAAGGACGTCTGACCGCGCTGTGTCGGTCGCGGTGTCCGGGCCGGACGGTGTCGCAGGGTTTGGGGCGCGTTTGGACCGTTGGGGCGTACCTAGCGCGCCCCGACGGACGGAAGCCGCCCCGAACCCGAGGCGCTCCCGCCCGACGAACGGATGAGCCCCAAGCCAAGAGGGTCAGGGGTGGGGCTTCGGATGAACAACGCGGCCAGGTGTCGTGTCCGTGGTGCGAGCCGGCACCGGCCACGGCGCGGACTTCGGCTCGGCGGCCGCACGGGGAGCCTGCGCCGGCTGGGTGGGGGCGCTCGAGGTGGGCTTCGTGTTCGACTCGGGGGCGGGTGCGGCAGGCGAAGCGCTGCCCGTCGTGATCTCGAGCATGACCTTCTCTTCGAGGATCTCGATCGCGCCGTCCGACAGCGAGATCAGCCCGTCGAGCTCTTCGCGCACCCGGCGGTAGGCGAGCTGCCGCTCCGCGGGAGTAGCGGCTTGATCCACCGCGACGGTCAGAAGCTGCTTCGCGGTGTCGAGCCGCTTGCGCTCGCCTTCGGTGAAGCTCGAGTCCTTGAGGCGCCGCGCGTCGCGCTCGGCGACGTCGAAGGCCACCTCGTAGTCGGCGACGGCATTCCTGTATTCGGCGAGCTGCTCCTTCGTCAGCCGCGCTTTCGCGGATGCCGGTCGCAGCCCGTCGGCGATCCGCTTCGCCCGGAGGAAGGCGGCCGTGAGGGGCTGGCGGCCGTCGCTCATCGCCGGGAAGGCGATGATCTTCGCGACATCCAATTCGTACTCGAGCCAGCGCGAGGTGACTTCATCGTGCGATGCGAACAGTCGCTCGAGCTGCGAGCCGGTGGATGCCGCGGGGGGACTCTTCCAGGGAGTCATCTCGGCCATGAGGGCGCTCTGCCCCGGTGCAGGCTGAGGGATCGCGATCGGTGCGGTGCGACCGCTGGCCGCCGCTTGCGCCGCCTTGAGCTCCGCCTTCGCGTGGAGCACTTCGAGCCGCCGCCGGTGGCGCCGCCGGGCGTTGCGCTCCCAGGCATTGCCGATGCCGGCCATCACCCCCATGACCGGGAAGATGAGCCACCAGAAGTTGCCGGCGAACGTGAAGAACGGCTCCACCCTGTCATGCTAACGGGCGTGGGGCACAGTAGTCCCGGGGAGCTGGCTGAGTAAACCGGTCAGGACGAGCGACGGTGCGGCTCCTCATCGCCGCGGGGGCGGCGCCGAGCGCCACGCGGGCACCGGCCAGGGGGGCCGCGTCCCCGCGGGCTGGTCGGTCGTGTGAGGTGGCGTCGGGTCGACCACCGTGCCCAGGGTGTCGGTCACGGTCCGGAGCACGTCGGCGGCTCGCGGCAGCCAGGACGGGAGCGAGATCGGAACCGACCCCCACGACAGACCGGATACGCTCTCTCGTGCCAGGCCCAGCGCATCGCCCTCGGCCGCCTCGAAGGCGACTTCGGCGGCGACGACGGCGTCACGATACGCGAGGTACACAGTGGGCGTGACCCGTTCGCGCGCCGCATTCGGACGCAGCTCCTGCGCATCACGCTGGGCGCGGAGGAATGCCAGGGTCGTGGGATGCTGCGGGTCGAGCATCTGCGGAAAGGACAGGGCTTTCGCCGGATCGGTCTCGTAGGAGAGCCATCGCGCCGTCACCGCATCCTGGCGCGCCACCAGCACGTCGATCGGGAGCGGTGCATCGGGGACGCGGGTGCGGTACTGAACCCGCGCCGCGCTGATCCGGGTGCGAGCCGCACGCAGGTTCAAGGACGCGGACCACTCGCGGTCCTTGGCCGCGGCGGATCGGCGCCGTGCCTCGGCGAGCACCGAGGCGGGTGCGTCACGCCGAGCCTTCACGGCCAGCACATCGCCCTTGGCCGCGCGGGAGTCTGCGCGAGCGACGAGGAGCGCACGGAATGCCAGCCGCTCCTCATACAGTGCGGCGTCGAGCTCCAGTCGCCGTGCGCGGCGCCGGTTGGTCGTCACGGCCCGGTATCCCGCCGCTCCGACGCCGGCGACCACCGGTGCGATCCACCACCATGACTCGACGAAGAGCAGGAAGGCGTCCACGTTGCCATGTTAGCCGCGACATCCATCTGCTGGTCCGGCTCGAAGGCGACTGTCAGCCGAACAGCAGGGCGAAGACCGTGGCGCCGCCGCCGACGACGATGAGCGAGATGATGACCACCCATGCCACGACCTTGACGCGCCTCTGGCGGGTCTCATGCATTTCGCTGTACTCGTCCTCATTCGCCATGGTGCAATCCTACGTTTCGCCCCCCGTCGTTGAGCGAGGCCGCGGAGCGACCGAGTCGAGACGCGCCGCGGCTTGCTGGATGGTCGAGCGCGTTTCGTCTCGCTTCGCTCGCTCAACGACCGGGGGTGGGCGTGGGGTCTCCCGCTCGCCTCGCTCGACAACGCGTGCGCCGAACCCGGCGACGCCGCTCCGCCTCAGGCGGCGGGCTCGGCGACGGTCGGCCCGAAAACCGCGGGGAGCGTCGACTGCGACAGGTCGCGCAGTTCGGCGAGCGGCACCGTGAACAGTCCCTGCACCTCGAGCGCCGCCGGATCTCCGTCGGCGGCGGAATCGGTCACGCCGATCCGCAGCACGGGATAGCCGCGACCGTCGCACAGCCCGCGGAACTTGACGTCGTCCTCCCGGGGCACGGTCACGATGACGCGGCCCGTGGATTCCGAGAAGAGGGCGGATGCGGCATCCACCCCGTCCCTGTCCATGAGCTCGGTGAGCCAGACCCGCGCGCCGACGCCGAAGCGCATCACGGCCTCGGCGAGTGCCTGCGCGAGACCACCGGACGAGAGGTCGTGGGCGCTCGAGATGAGTGACTGCTGGGATGCCGCGTGCAGCAGATCCGCGAGCCGCTTCTCGTGTGCGAGATCGACGGCGGGCGGGAGTCCCCCCAGGTGGCCGTGGATCGTGCCGGCCCAGGCCGAACCGCTCAATTCCGTGGAGGTGACGCCGAGCAGATAGATGTTCTCGCCAGGATCCTGCCAGCCGGACGGGATGCGGCGGGCGACGTCGTCGATGATGCCGAGGACGCCGACGACCGGCGTCGGGAAGATGGGCTGGTCGCCGGTCTGGTTGTAGAACGACACATTGCCGCCGGTGACGGGGATGCCGAGTTCGAGGCAGCCGTCCGAGAGCCCTTCGACGGCCCGCGAGAACTGCCACATGACCTCGGGGTTCTCAGGGCTGCCGAAGTTGAGGCAGTCCGTGACGGCCGTAGGCACGGCGCCGGTGACGGCCACGTTGCGGTAGGCCTCGGCGAGCGCGAGCTTGGCGCCCTCGTACGGATCCAGCTGACAGAAGCGCCCGTTGCAGTCTGTGGCGATCGCGAAGCCGAGGCCGGAGTGCTCGTCGACGCGGACCATTCCGGCATCGTCGGGGAACGACAGCGCCGTGTTGCCCATGACGAAGTAGTCGTACTGGTTGGTGACCCACGAGGTGTCGGCGAGGTTGGGGCTCGCGACCAGCAGGGTGAACTGGCGACGCAGGGTGTCGGCATCCACGTCACGGGGCAGCGCGGATGCCGAGTCGTCGCGGAGCGCATCGATCCACGCCGGGTAGGTGACCGGGCGCTCGTACACAGGTCCGTCCACCGCGACGGTCGAAGGGTCGACGTCGACGATCTGCTCGCCGTGCCAGAAGATCTTGAGGCGCCCGTCACCGGTGACCTCACCGAGGACGCTGGTCTCGACATCCCATTTCCTCGTCACGGCGAGGAAGGCGTCGAGCTTCGCGGGCGAGACGATCGCCATCATGCGCTCCTGGCTCTCGCTCATGAGGATCTCCTCAGGCGTGAGCGAGGGGTCGCGCAGCAGCACCTTCTCGAGGTCGACGCGCATGCCGCTGCCGCCGTTGGCCGCCAACTCGCTCGTCGCGCACGAGATGCCCGCGGCACCGAGATCCTGGATGGCCTCGACCAGCTCGCCACGGTAGAGCTCGAGGCAGCACTCGATGAGCACCTTCTCGGCGAACGGGTCGCCGACCTGCACCGCTGGGCGTTTGGTCGGGCCGGTCGAGTCGAACGAGTCGGACGCGAGGATGGATGCTCCGCCGATGCCGTCGCCGCCGGTGCGGGCTCCGAACAGCACGACCTGGTTGCCGGCGCCCGAGGCGTTCGCGAGCTTGAGATCCTTGTGGCGCAGGACCCCCACCGCGAGTGCATTGACGAGCGGGTTGCCCTGGTAGACGGTGTCGAAGACCGTCTCGCCGCCGATGTTGGGAAGGCCCAGGCAGTTGCCGTAGAACGAGATGCCGCTCACCACGCCATGGACGACACGCGCGGTGTCGGGGTTGTCGATCGCGCCGAAGCGCAGCTGGTCCATCACCGCGACCGGGCGGGCGCCCATCGAGATGATGTCGCGGACGATCCCGCCCACGCCCGTCGCCGCACCCTGGAACGGCTCGATGTAGCTCGGGTGGTTGTGGGATTCGACCTTGAAGGTGACGGCCCAGCCCTCGCCGATGTCGACGACGCCGGCGTTCTGGCCCATGCCGACCATGAGGCGGGTCTTCATCTCGTCCGAGACCTTCTCGCCGAACTGGCGCAGGTAGATCTTGCTCGACTTGTACGAGCAGTGCTCCGACCACATCACCGAGTACATCGCGAGCTCGCCGCTCGTGGGGCGCCGGCCGAGGATCTCGCGGATCCGCTCATACTCGTCGGGCTTGAGACCGAGGGCCGTGTACGGCTGCTCCTTCTCAGGCGTCGCCGCCGCGTTGTCGACGGTGTCGGCGCCGGGGCGGGCCGCGGTGGTCTGAGTGGGGGTGGTCACGCGGCTCAACTCCAGGAATCGGGGATGCCGGACCCGCCCAGTCTAGTTGGGGTGCGGCATCCGCCCCTTCGTCGCACCGCTACGGTCGACTGCGCCGCGCGGTACCTCGCTACGTGGTGACCGGCGCCATCTCGGGCCAGCACTGAGCGCGTGACGTCGGTCTGACGTCACGATGACATCAATTCCTTGACAGTGACGTCATCATGACGTCATGATGGTGTCATGCAGATCTCACCGCACGTCGAAGCGCTGCAGCGCCAGCTCCTGTCCGCCGCTGCCGCGGGCGGCCCGCAGGCCGAAGAGCTCGCCGGACGCCTTGCCGTCGCGCTCGACGCCGCAGCTCGGCTCGCCATCCTCGACGCCCTCTCGGATGCGGCCGGCGAGATCACCCGCGAGCTCGCCCCGGGATCCGTCGACGTGCGACTGCGTGGGCGCGACGTCGAGTTCGCGGTCAGCTCGCCCGCGAGGCTCGAATCCCACTCGGCCGCCGAGACCAGCCCGACCACTCAGCCCGTGCCGACGGACGCGGCGGACGACGGTGACGACGCCTCCACGTCAAGGACGACGCTGCGGGTGCCCGACGCACTCAAGGCCCGGGCTGAGGCCGCGGCGGCGAACGAGGGCGTTTCGCTGAACACCTGGCTCGTGCGGGCGATCAGTGCTGCGCTCGAGCCGAGGCGCGACCCGCGCGAGCCGAACTCGTCGCGCTACTCGGGATGGGTGCGGTGAGATGATGACCGCGTTCCCGGTGTCCGGACCGGCTTTCGTGCGCATCGACGTCCAGATGGGCCGGATCGAAGTCGTGGCCGAGCAGCGCGACGACGTCGACGTCGTGATCCTGCCCGCCAACCCGAACCGGTCGGGCGACCGCAACGCGGCCGAGGCGGTGCGGGTCACCCGCACCGGCGCCGAAGTGAGCGTGATCGGAGCCTTCCGGCTCAACATCTTCGGCCCGGGCGATTCCATCGACGTCGTCGTGCGCGTGCCCGCGACATCCGACGCATCCGTCTCGCTGAAGTACGGCTCGGTACACCTCGCCGGCACGCTCGGCACCGTGCGGCTTGCGCTCGATTACGGCGACGCATCCGTGGCCCGTGTCGGCCGCGCCGATCTCGGGCTCGGGCATGGCGAGCTGCGCGTCGAGCACATCTCGGGCGATGCGGACGTCACGCTGAAGTCAGGGCGCGCCCGCATCGGACGCGTCACCGGAGCCCTGCGACTGAAGGGATCGGATGCCGGCATCGACGTCGGCACGATCGGGGGGGTCGCCGACATCGCGACCTCGACCGGTGTGGTTCAGCTCGGGGATCCGGGGCCGGCTCTCACGGTCCGCTCCGCGTACGGACCTGTGCGCATCCGCGAACTCGTCCGGGGGACCGCCCGCATCGAGGGCTCGTACGGCGCGCTGACCCTCGGCGTTCGGCGGGGAACGGCTGTCTGGCTCGATGCCGCGAGCCGGCACGGAGTCGTGCGCAACGAGCTCGCGGCCGACGTCGGTCCCGCGGACGGCGAGGACACTCTCGAAGTCCATGCCCGCACCGGGTACGGCGACATCACCGTGCACCGCGTGGCACCAGGAGCCGCGGCGGACGCCTGACGCGATCACTCCGCTAAACCGCCGGGTCATGCCGACCCGCCGGTTTCTCCGCCAACCCCAGGAAGGAAAAGACGATGACCTCTGCGATCCAGACGATCGGACTGACGAAGTCATTCGGCGCCCAGGTCGTGCTCGACCGCGTCGACCTGGACATCGAGCCCGGCGGCGTCTTCGCGCTGCTCGGTCCGAACGGGGCCGGCAAGACGACGATGATCCACATCCTGTCGACCCTGCTGCGTGCCGACTCGGGCACGGTCCGGATCGCCGGTCACGACGTGGTCCGCGAGGCGGCCGGGGTGCGGGCCGCCATCGGTGTGACCGGCCAGTTCTCCGCCGTCGACGCACTCATGACCGGCGAGGAGAATCTTCGCCTCATGGCCGATCTCCGCCACCTCGGCCGCCGTGAGGGCAGGCGCCGGATCGCCGACCTGCTCGAACGCTTCGAGCTGACGGATGCCGCACGCAAGCCGCTCGCGACCTACTCGGGCGGCATGCGCCGGCGCCTCGACCTCGCGATGACCCTCATGTCGCGACCGCAGATCGTGTTCCTCGACGAGCCGACGACCGGCCTGGATCCGCGCAGCCGTGCCGAGATGTGGACCATCGTCCGCGAGCTCGTCAAGGCGGGCACCACGATCATGCTCACGACGCAGTATCTCGACGAGGCCGATGAGCTCGCCGATCGCGTCGCGGTGCTGAACGCCGGTGCGATCGTCGCCGACGGCACACCGGCCGAGCTCAAGCGCCTCGTTCCGGGCGGCCGCGTCCGGCTCGAATTCGACGACGAGCAGGCGCTGGATGCCGCGTCCCGCACCTTCGCGGACGCCGCACGCGACGACGACGCGCTCGCGATCGACGTGCCGAGTGACGGCGGGTTCGGTTCGCTCCGCTCCATCATGGAGCGGCTCGACCACGACGGCATCGAGGCTCGCACCCTCAGCATCCACACCCCCGATCTCGACGATGTGTTCTTCGCCCTCACCGGGCGGATGGAAGCCGGCACCACGAAGGAGGTGGCGCGATGAGCGCCTTGACGTACACGCTGTCCGATTCGCTGACCATGTCCCGCCGCAACCTCCTGCGTGCGGTGCGCTATCCAATGATCGCGTACATGATCGCGCTGCCGGTCGTCTTCCTGCTGCTCTTCGTCTACGTGCTCGGCGGCACGCTCGGTGCCGGGCTGCCGGCCACCGAGACCGGCTCGTACCTTCAGTACGTCGTCCCCGGGGTGCTGCTGCTCACGGTCGCGGGCGGCGCCACCGGGCCGGCGATCTCGGTCTCCCAGGACATGACCGAGGGGATCATCGCGCGCTTCCGCACGATGGACATCTCGCGCTCGGCGGTGCTCGCCGGGCATGTGATCGGCAATCTCGTGCAGCTGCTGGTGGCGACGATCGTCGTGCTCGGAGTCGCGCTGCTCATGGGATTCCGTGCCCCGGCCGATGCGTGGGGCTGGCTCGGCACCATCGGAGTGCTCGCCCTGGTCGCGTTCGCGATGTGCTGGCTCGGCGTCGCGTTCGGCGTCTACGCCAGGAGCGTCGAGAGCGCGAGCAATCTGCCGGCGCCGATCATGATCCTGCCCCTGCTCGGCAGCGGGTTCGTCCCGACCGACTCGATGCCCGCGTGGTTCCAGTGGTTCGCCCAGTTCCAGCCGTTCACGCCGTTCACCGAGACCGTTCGGGCGCTGCTGTTCGGCACGCCCATCGGGATCAGCGGATGGCTCACGCTCGCGTGGTGCGCCGGCATCACGATCTTCAGCTGGCTGTGGGCGCGGCACCTCTACGAGCGCAAGTCGGTCCGCTGACTTCGAAGCGCAGTGGTACCGGCTCAATCGATCCGGTGCCACTCGCGGCCTCGGTGATCGCGTCCCTCGGTTAGCGCTTGATCGAATCCGCCTTGACCGGCACAGTGGCGTCGGGGTCCTCCGCGGGAAGGCCGCCGCGCTCCTGACCGGGCAGCGGTCGCGACCGCCGGCCGTAGATGAGCTCCGACGAGTCGAGCAGCCACGGCACGAGATTGATCGACACGCCGTGCACGAGCATGAGCTGGTTGGCGATGCGTCGCGAGCGCCGGTTGTGGAGGATGGACTCCCACCAGTGGCCCACGATGTACTGCGGCAGGTACACCGTCACGATGGACGACCCGTGCGTGGCCCGGTACTCCTTGATGAACTGAGCCACGGGACTGGCGAATGTGCGATACGGCGACTCGATGATCACGAGCGGTATCGGGATCGCGTGCTTCTGCCACTGGCGCTGCAGCGCCTCGGACTCCTCAGTATTGACGGCGATGTGGATGGCGAGGGTCTTGTCGTGCGTGGCGGCGAGGGCGTAGTCGATGGCCTTGATGACCGGCTTCTGGAGCTTGCTGACGAGGATGAGGGCGACATCGCCTTCCGAGCCGAAATGCGTCTCGTCATCCACGCGGATCTCGTGGTCGACGTCCCGGTAGTAGCGGTTCACGCCGACCATGAGGGTCGCGAGGATCGGGATCATGATGAAGACGAGATACGCGCCGTGCGTGAACTTCGTGATGGTGACGATCACCAGCACGAACACGGTGAGAGTCGCGCCGATCGAGTTGATGACGAGTCCGACCTTGGCGCCCTGACGATCGCGCTTGATGTTCTGGGCCGAGATCGGGGTGAAACCCGGTGCCGTGCGCGACGCCACCGCCGAGGGGCCGTCCTGAGGCAGCGTGCTCAGCGAGGTCCACGCCGCGGTGTCGACGGCGCTCGCAGCGACCTCCTCGACCTTCTTCAGGTCGCGGAGCAGCCGCCGCCAGTGGCGCACCATGCCGATCTGGCCGAGAGAGAACGAGACGAACACGCCGATGATGTAGAGCTGGATCAGGTTCGTGAGGCTCGCCTGGAACACGATCAGGATGCCGATGGCAGCGATCCCGAGGATGATCATGCCGTTCGAGAACACCAGCCTGTCGCCGCGGGTGTTCAGCGCCTTGGGGGCGTAGCCATCGCGAGCCAGCACGGATCCGAGGAGGGGGAATCCGTTGAACGCGGTGTTCGCCGCGAGCAGCAGGACGCAGGCGGTCGCCGCCTGGATGATGTAGAAGGGGATCGACCCGATGCCGAACGTCGCCCCCGCGACCTGTGCCATGAGGCTCGGCTGGGGCACGTTCTGACAGTCGAAGCCGATGAGGTTGCAGGGATCCTCCGCGTAGTGCACGCCCGAGAACAGCGCCAGCGCCGTGAGTCCGGCGAAGAGGCAGACGGCGATGGAGCCCATCAGCACGAGTGTCGCCTGCGCGTTGCGGACCTTGGGCTTGCGGAATGCCGGCACCCCGTTGGCCACCGCTTCGACGCCCGTCAGGGCCGAACAGCCGCTCGAGAAGGCGCGCAGCAGAAGCAGGATGAACGCGGCCTGCGTCAGCGACTCGCCCTTCACCGCGTATTCGGCGCTCGATGCCACGGGAGGCTCGCCGAGCGCCACGCGCGCCAGTCCGACGATGATCATGACCGCGACCGACCCGATGAAGATGTACGTCGGAAGCGCGAAGACGAGCGAGGCCTCGCGGACGCCTCGCAGGTTCACGATCACGATGACGATGACGAACCCCACCGCGAGTTCGACCCGGCCCCCGTTGAGCACGGGTACGGCCGAGATGATGTTGTCCACGCCCGACGCGACCGACACGGCGACCGTGAGGACGTAATCGACCAGCAGCGCCGACGCGACGATGACGCCTGGGATCTCGCCGAGGTTCTTCGAGGCGACCTCGTAGTCGCCGCCGCCCGACGGATACGCCTTGATGAGCTGGCGGTAGCTGATGACCACGACGGCCAGCACGACGACGACGGCGAGTGCGATCCACGGGGCGAAGACGAGGAACGCCAGACCGCCGGTCAGCAGGATCATCAGAAGCTCCTGCGGCGCGTAGGCCACCGAGCTCAGGGCGTCCGAGGCGAAGATCGGCAGCGCCATCTTCTTGGGGAGCAGCTGGTCGTCGAGTTTGTGCGAGGTGAGCGGGTCGCCGATGATCAGGCGCTTTGCGATCGGGGGCTCATCCCTCGGCTCGCGACTGTCTGTTGTCACGGCGGGCGACACTACGCCTGTCGCGCGCAACGTGCAATCTGGATCGCCGTCGGGGTGTTGGATCGACTGATCTGCGCACGCACACCGCCGTCGCGCGCGGTGTGCCGCCCCGTTCTCAGCGAGCGCCGAGGAACTCCTTCGCGGCCACGACGAGAGCGTCGACCCCGCGGGTGAGCGTGGGCTGGATGACGGGTGCGAAGAAAGGCGAGTGGTTCGTCGGGATGTCGCGCTCGATCGTGCCCGAGGCAGCGGCGTCGGCGTACTTCTGCGGGTCCACTCCGCCCCAGAACCAGAACACCAGCGGGACACCGGACTCACGGGCGAACCACGAGACGTCCTCGCTGCCGGTGAACATGCCGGGATCGATGACTGTGCCCTCGCCGAAGGCCGCATCGAACGCGAGGGTCAGGCGGGCGGTGGCGTCCACGTCGTTGATCGTCGGCGGCAGGGTGTGATCCACGACGATCACGGGGGGTTCCTCGGCACCGGATGCCGCAGCCTCGGCCCGAACGATCCGCTCGACCTTCTCGAGCACCCGTTCCCGCGCCACGTCGTCGGGGTAGCGCAGACTCAGTTCGAGCTTCGCCTCGGCGGGGATGATGTTGTTCTTCAACCCGGCGTGGATCGAGCCCACGGTGACGACGGCGACGTCTCTCGGATCGACCTCGCGCGAGACGATCGTCTGCAGTCGCATGACCGTCGCGGCCGCCATGACGACGGGGTCGATCGTGGACTGGGGCCGTGATCCGTGCCCGCCGCGCCCGAGCAGCGTGACGGTGAGTCCATCGGATGCCGCCATCTGCGTGCCGGAACGCACCCCGATGACACCCGCAGGCAGCGGGGTGACGTGCTGGCCGAGCACGATGTCGGGCTTGGGGAACCTGTCGAGCGCGCCGTCCGCGATCATCGCCTGCGAGCCGGCCCCGTACTCTTCCGCGGGCTGGAACACGGCGACGATCGTGCCCGACCACTCGTCCGGTGCGGCGACCAGCCGTTCGAGCGCGCCGAGCAGGGCCGTCACGTGCATGTCGTGCCCGCACGCGTGCATCAGGGGGACCTCCATGCCGGCGGGGTCGGTGCCGCGCGCGGTGCTGGCGTAGTCCAGGCCGGTGCGCTCCTCGACCGGCAGCGCGTCCATGTCGGCGCGCAGCCAGACGACCGGATCCTCGGTCCCCGCGTCCGGCGAAGGATTGCGGATCACCCCGACGACGCCGGTCCGGCCGATCCCCTCTTCGAACTCGATGCCGAGATCATTCAGGTGCGCCGCGATGATCCCGGCCGTGCGGGTCTCTTGGAACGACAGTTCCGGATGCCGGTGCAAGTCGATGTAGAGGCCTTCGAGGTCGATCGTCATGACGTCGAGCCTACCCAGGCGCTCCGCGGTCGAACGGTCCGGTCGTACCTCGCACCACGAGGTCGTACGCCAGAGCCTCTGGCGCCGGAGGCGGGGTGACGGCATCCCTCCCCGCAACCGCTGCGAGGATCGCCTCGGCCGCGCGCTCGCCCTGTCGCAGCGGGAACTGGTCGACGGTGGTCAGCCGGAAGAACCCGCCGAGCTCGTGACCGTCGATGCCCACCACGGAGAGGTCCTGGGGTACGCGGATTCCGAGCTCGCGGGCGGCCAGAAGGGCCCCGATCGCCATCTCGTCGGATGCCGCGAAGATCGCGGTGGGTCGCCCGAGGGGCGTGCCGAGCAGGCGCGTCGCTGCGGCGAACCCTCCGGCGATCGTGAAGTCTGCGAGCTCGTGCCGCGTGCTGCGGGCGGGGATGCCGGCATCCGCCAGCGCCTTCTCGAACCCTTCCCGCCGTCGGGTCGGGATGCGGAAGTCGAGGTCGAAGTCGTGGCCGGCTCCGATGTGCGCGATGGCGTGGTGGCCGAGGCCGATGAGATGCTCGGTCGCGCGCCGGGCCATGCCCGCCTCATCGATGGCGAGGGTTGTCAGACGCGGACTCGGGCCGCCGATGGCGACCACGGGCAGGTCGAGCGCGAGCAGCCGGTCGGTCTCTGCCTCGTCGAGCTCGAGCGAGATCGCGATCACCCCGTCCACCCGCTGCCGGCGCAGGAAGGTCGCGAAGATCGTGTCGCGCTCGGCGCGGTCGGCGGTCAGGCTGTAGAGCGTGATGTCGTAGCCGCGGCGCATGAGCGCTCCGGCGATCCCGCTCAGCACCATGCTGAAGAACCACCGGTCGAGGAACGGCAGCAGCACTCCGATGTTGCGGGTGCGACCCGACGCAAGGCTCGACGCCGACGCCGACGCGACGTACCCGAGGCTTCTGACCGCGGCTTCGACGCGCTCGCGTGCCGCGTCCGAGACGTGCCCGCGCCCGCTCAGAGCGCGCGAGACGGTGGCAGTCGAAACACCTGCGCGCCTGGCGACCTCGTCGATGCCGACCACGGTGTCACCTCAGCTCTCGCTCGGCCCGTCCGGTATCAGTCCTGCGCGATCCAGACGGTGGTGTCGGCGGGCAGCCCTCTCCGGCTCAACGGGCCGCTCGCCGCGATCACCGTGCCGTCCGGAAGAGCGATCGCCGCGGACCCGATGTTCGCGACCACCGTCACATTCCCGTTGCGGAATGCTACGGCATCCGTCCCGAATCCGCCCAGCCACTCGAGGGTGCCCGCACCCAGGTCGTTGCGGCGCCGCTCGGCCAGCAGGGTCCGGTAGAGCAACAGGGTGGATGTCGGAACGGACTCCTGAGCGTCCCGGGCGAGGCCCGCCCATTCGCCCGGCTGGGGAAGCCACGAGGCGCCGGTCGGGCTGAAGCCGTAGCCCGGCGCCGCGGCGTTCCAGGGGATCGGCACCCGGCAGCCGTCGCGCCCGTAGCGCTCGCCGTGGGTGCGCAACCAGGTGGGATCCTGCCGGGCCGCGGCGGGGAGGTCGATGACCTCGGGCAGCCCGAGCTCCTCGCCCTGGTAGAGGTAGGCCGATCCCGGCAGCGCCAGCATCAGCGTGGTGGCCGCCCTTGCTCGGCGCAGGCCCAGAGCCGGGATCGGCTTGCCGGGAGAATCGGGGCCGATTCCGTGGCCCTGCGGGTTCTCGGCCGTCAGCGCGAGACGCGACGCGTGGCGGACGACGTCGTGGTTCGAGAGCACCCATGTGCTCGGGGCGCCGACCGCACCGTAGGCGGCGAGGGACTCGTCGATGACGTCGCGCAGGGCCGCGGCATCCCATGCCGTCTCGAGGTAGGCGAAGTTGAACGCCTGCTGCATCTCGTCGGGGCGCACCCACCTCGCGGTCTGCTCCGGAGTCGGCAGCCACGCTTCGGCGCAGAGCGCTCGGGCGCCGGCGTATTCGGCGAGCAGGTGGTGCCAGTCGCGGTAGATCTCGTGCACGCCGTCGCGGCCCCAGTACGGGACTCCGGACTCGCCGCCGCCCATGGATCCGGCATCCGTCGGAGCCACGTAGTCGGGCAGGCCGTCCTGCTTGACCAGTCCGTGCGCCACATCGACGCGGAAGCCGTCGACACCGCGATCCAGCCAGAACCGCAGGATGCGCCGGAACTCCTCGCGCACCTCGTCGTTCGACCAGTCGAAGTCGGGCTGAGTGGCGTCGAACAGATGCAGGTACCACTGGCCGGGCCTGCCGTCCGTTTCGACGACGCGGGTCCATGCCGGACCGCCGAAGACCGACTCCCAGTTGTTCGGCGGAAGCTCGCCGGTCGCGCCCCTCCCGTCGCGGAAGAGGTAGCGGGCGCGCTCGCGGCTGCCGGGAGCGGTCACGAGCGCCTCCTGGAACCACGGGTGCTGGTCCGAGGAGTGATTCGGCACGAGATCCGAGATGACCCGGATGCCGCGTGCGTGCGCAGCTTCGAGCATCGCGTCGAAGTCGGCCAGCGTTCCGAAGAGGGGGTCGACGTCGCAGTAGTCCGAGACGTCGTAGCCCGCGTCCTTCTGAGGCGAGCGCTGGAACGGGCTCAGCCAGATCGCGTCGACACCGAGTTCGGCGAGATCGTCGAGGTGATCGGTCACGCCGCGCAGGTCGCCGATGCCGTCGCCCGAGCTGTCCGCGAACGAGCGGGGGTAGATCTGATAGATGACGGCGGTGCGCCACCACTCCGATGCGAAGAGGTCGGCGTGGAGGTCGGCGCGCTCGGCGAGGTCGGGCGAAATCATGTGCCCGAGTCTAGGTGCAAGCGCTTACATGAACGCTGGGAGCGTGTGTCGGCCGACTGCGCACTAGGGTGAGCCGGTGGCCTCCCTTGCGTACGCCGAGTCCCTCATCCGCACGATTCCCGACTACCCCGAGCCGGGGGTCGGGTTCCGGGACATCACCCCGCTGCTGGCGGATGCCGCGGCCCTGCGTGCCGTCATCGACGCCATGATCGAGCCCTTCGCGGGCCAGTTCGACGTCGTCGCGGGCGTGGAGGCGCGCGGCTTCCTGCTCGCCGGAGCGCTGGCCACCGCGGCGGAGGTGGGGCTCGTGCCGATCCGCAAAGCGGGCAAGCTGCCCCGGCCCGCGGCATCCGTCTCGTACGCCCTGGAGTACGGCGAGGCGACCATCGAGGTGCACGACGACGTCCCGGCCGGCACGCGGATGCTGCTGGTGGACGACGTGCTCGCGACGGGCGGAACGCTCGCCGCGGCGCACCAGCTCGCCGCCGCCCTCGGTGTGGTCGTCGTCGGAACGACGGTGCTGATGGAGCTCGAGGCGCTCGGCGGCCGTGCCGTGGTGGGCGACGTGCACGCCGTGTTCACCGCCTGAGGGGCCATCCGAGCGCTCCGAAGTTCGGGATGCCGCCCGCAATTCGGGCCGGCGAGCCTCCGCGGCCCCGAATCGGGGCCGGTTCTCCGAAGTTCGGACCCGGACGCCGCCGCGGATGCCGGGCTCAGCCGCCGATGACCACGTTGAGCGGCGGCTCTCCGGCCAGCATCCGCTCGATCTGGGTCCGCACGAGACGCGCGATGCGGGGGCGCATGGCGGTCGACGCGCCGCCGACATGCGGTGCGATGAGCACACCCGGCAGTGACCACAGCGGGTGATCGGCGGGCAGCGGCTCGGGGTCGGTCACGTCGAGCGCTGCGCGCACGCGGCCTCGACGGAGGTGATCGACGAGGGCTTCGGTGTCGACGAGCGGTCCGCGTCCGACGTTGACGATCAGCGCGCCGTCGGGGAGTGCGGACAGGAACGCGTCGTCGACGATGTGCCACGTGTCGTCACCGCCCGGAAGGCTCAGGATGACGATCTCGGCGTCCCCGAGGAGCGCAGGCAGCTCATCGACGCCGTGCACCGGAATCCCGTCCTCGACCCGTGCGCTGCGGGCGACCGCCGTCGTCTCGACTTCGAAGGGAGCCAGGCGCGCGGCGACGGCCTTGCCGACGCCGCCGTAGCCGACGAGCAGAACACGACGGTCCGCGAGGCTCGCGGCGAACACGGGAGCCCAGCGGCCCTCGTCCTGTGCGCGCACGAAGTCGGCGAGGTGCCGCTGCGACGCGAGAGTGAGCGCGAGGGCGAGCTCCGCGGTGGACGTCTCATGCACCGAGGACGCATTGGCGAAGACAAGACTGTCGGGCAGCAGCTCGCCGACTCCGTCATACCCGATGGACTGGCTCTGGACGAGATCGACGTCGACGCCGTCGAGTCGTGCGAGCACACGATCCATCGACATGTAGGGCGGCACGACGATGTCGATGTGATCGCGGGGGGCCGCAGCGTCCATCGGCCAGACGAGCAGCTCCACCTCGTCGGGGAGCGCGCCGAGATCGTCGGCGAGCTGCTCGGTGGGGACGGTGACGATCAACGATGGGATGCCGGGGCTCACCCTTTCACGTTACCGGCGCGGGATCGGCGCTCGGGCGGGATCCCGGCGATACGCTCGCGCCGAGCGGTGAGAGCCGCACCGAGGAGGGGTCGATGGTTCCCGAGATCAACTACTGGGCGGTGTTGATCGCGACGGCGTCGAGCATGGTCGTCGGGTCGATCTGGTACACCCCGAAGGTGTTCGGCACGCGCTGGGCGCGGCTCGCGAACGTCGACATGGATCGACCCGGTGCCAGCGCCGTCATCCCGATCATCGTGACCGTCATAGTGAGCTTCGTGACGGCGTGGGTGCTCGCCGGCGCGACGTCGATCTCATGGCACTTCTACGGCACGGGGTTCCTGCTCAACGCGCTCGGCACTGCTGTCATCCTGTGGGCCGGATTCACAGCGGCCCGCTTCATCACCCACGACGCCTTCGAGGGCCGTCCGACATCGCTGACCGTGCTGAACATCGCGCACGAACTCGTGACGGTGCTCATCATGGCGCTCATCATCGGCGTCTGGCCTCCCGCCGGCACGGTCTGACGCCTGAGCCCTGTCGGTCGTTGAGCGAGGGCGGGCAGCGACGGGGACGAGACGTGTTGGGCGGCGCCGGGCGTTTCGTCTCGCTGCGCTCGCTCAACGACCGGGGCGGGGTGTCAGGTCGCGGTCGCCACCACGGCGGAGATGGCGGAGCTGAAGAACGCGAGGCCGTCGACGCCGGAACGCATCGCGTCGGTAGTGTCGGGGCCGAAGCCCGGCTCGACGGCGTGCTCGGGGTGGGGCATGAGGCCCACCACGTTGCCGCGCTCGTTCGCGATGCCGGCGATGTCGCGCAAGGACCCGTTCGGGTTCACGCCGGTGTAGCGGAACGCGACGAGCCCTTCCCCCTCGAGCCGGTCCAGCTCGGATTCCGAGGCGATGTAGCCGCCATCCGCGTTCTTGAGCGGGATGACGATCTCCTGCCCCTCGGTGAAATCGGAGGTCCACGCGGTGGCGGCGTTCTCGACGCGCAGCCTCTGGTCGCGGCGGACGAACTGCTGATGGGCGTTTCGGATCAGGCCGCCGGGCAGCAGGTGCGCTTCGACGAGCATCTGGAATCCGTTGCAGATGCCGAGGATCGGCATGCCCCGGGACGCGGCATCCTTCACCTCCGACATGATCGGTGCGAGGGCCGCGATCGCGCCGGCTCGCAGGTAGTCGCCGTAGCTGAACCCTCCGGGCAGCACGAGCGCGTCGACGCCTTCGAGGTCGTGGGAGCCGTGCCAGAGGGCGACCGGTTCCGCGCCGGCGATCCGGATGGCTCGCTGGGCGTCGCGGTCGTCGAGCGAACCGGGGAACGTGATGACCCCGATGCGCGTGGTCACGCCACGACCTCGATCCCGACGACATCCTCGATGACGGAGTTCGAGAGGATCTCATCGGCGATGCGCTTCGCGCTGGCGAGGATCTCGTCGGTCACCTCGCCGTCCACGGCGAGTTCGAAGCGCTTGCCGATGCGGACCGACGTGAAATCCTCGACCCCGAGTCGCGAGAAGGCGCCCGAGACGGCCTTTCCCTGCGGGTCGAGCAGCTCGGCCTTGGGCATGACGTCGACGACGATGGTGGGCATACGAGGCTCCGGATGTCGCGGGCAGGGGTCGGCCATCAGTCTACGGCCGCGCTGTCGGCATCCCGTTCCGAAGTCGTGACCCAACCGTGACCGAAGTTGTGGGAGCGCTCCCTTGACATTCATGGGAGCGATCCCATAGAGTCGCAAACCATCCGGTGAGAGCGCTCCCACGGCCTTCATCAGCAACGCAGGCGTGGGGAAGCGACCCACAACTTTGCCCACCACGAAGGAGTGAACGTGAATTCACGCAACCTGCGGCGGATTGCCATTCTGACGGCCGCAGCATCCACTTCCGCCCTCGTCCTCGCAGGTTGCGCGGGCGGCGGCGGCGGCTCGTCGAGCGGGGACTCCAACGAGCCGATCACCCTCACCGTGACCACCTTCGGCACGATGGGTTTCGATGATCTGTACAAGCAGTACGAGACGGACAACCCGAACATCACCATCAAGGCCACCAACATCGACACCGGCGGAAACGCTCAGACCGACTGGCAGACCAAGCAGGCTGCCGGCAGCGGACTCCCTGATGTGCAGGCGGTCGAAGAGGGCTGGCTCAGCAAAGTCATGCTGGTGAGCGACTCGTTCGTCGACCTGAAGGACTACGGCGCCAACGACATCAAGGACCGCTGGGTCGACTGGAAGGTCAAGCAGGCGACCGACTCCAAGGGCCGCATCATCGGCTATGGGACGGACATCGGCCCTGAGGGTCTGTGCTACAACAGCAAGCTGTTCGCCGCCGCGGGTCTCCCGACTGATCGCGAGGCCGTCGCCGAGTATTTCGGAGGCGACAACGCCACGTGGGACAAGTTCTTCGAGATCGGCAAGGCCTACCACGACAAGACCGGCAAGGCATGGTACGACCAGTCCGGCTTCGTCTGGAACTCGATGGTCAACCAGCTGCCTGAGGGCTACTACAAAGCCGACGGCACGCTGAACGTCAAGGACAACGCCGACCTGAAGGCGCGCTGGGACCTGCTGGCGCAGGGCGCTGCCGACGGTCTCTCGAGCAACCAGACGCAGTGGGACTGGGGCAAGGGCAAGGCGTTCACCGATGGCTCGTTCGCCACCTTCGTCTGCCCGGGCTGGATGCTGGGCGTCGTCAAGGGTCAGGTCGAGGCAGCCGGCGGCTCCACCGCTGACGGCTGGGACTTCGCGAACGTCTTCCCGGGCGGCGCAGCCAACTGGGGCGGCTCGTTCCTGACAGTTCCGACCACCTCGAAGCACCCGAAGGAAGCCGCTGCGCTGGCCGCGTGGCTCACCGACAAGGAGTCGCAGGTTGCGACGTTCGCGGCAGCAGGCACGTTCCCGAGCGTGACGGCGGCGCAGACCGATCCCGGCGTGACCGGACAGAACGACCTGACGAAGTTCTTCAACGAAGCGCCCATCGGTGAGATTCTCGGCAAGCGCGCCGTCGGTGTCGTGGCCCAGTACAAGGGCCCGGACGACGCGACGATCCAGGAACAGGTGTTCGGTCCGTCGATCCAGCAGCTCGATTCCGGCAAGGCCGATGGCGAGACGGCGTGGAACAACGCCATGACGCTGCTCGACCAGCTCGTGGTCAACAAGTAGGACACAGAACCTGGGGCTCTCCGGACACGCTCCGGAGAGCCCCATGTTCCCCCCGGACACGCTCCGGAGGGCCCCACGTTCCCCCCCGCTCATAGCCCGCAAACCACCCACCCATGAACGCGAGAAGGCTCCCCATGACTTCCACGCTCGAGCAGCCCCCCGGCCAGAAGCAGACCGCAGGCAGACGCCCTGCCCCGACGCGGACCGCACTGACCTTTCGTCAGCGGCTGAACCGGTGGGATGTCCGCTATTCGCCGTACTTCTACGTCGCGCCGTTCTTCGTACTCTTCGGACTTGTCGGCCTGTTCCCGCTCGTCTACACCTTCGTCGTCTCACTGAACGACTGGAATCTGCTCACCGGCCCCGGTGAGTGGGTCGGGTTCAAGAACTACGCCGCCGAGCTCACCGACCCACTGTTCTGGAACTCCGTCTTCAACACGTTCAGCATCTTCCTGCTCTCGGCGATCCCGCAGCTCATCGCCGCAATCGTCATCGCCGCTGTGCTCGACCAGAACCTGAGGGCGAAGACCTTCTGGCGGATCTCGGTGATCCTGCCCTACATCGTCACGCCCGTGGCAGTGACGCTGATCTTCAGCAACATGTTCGGCGAGAAGTACGGCCTCATCAACAGCCTGCTCGAGAACTTCCATCTGCCTCCCGTGATGTGGAAGACCGACACGCTCGCGAGCCACATCGCGATCGCAACGATGGTCAACTGGCGCTGGACCGGGTACAACGCGCTGATCCTTCTCGCCGCCATGCAGGCGGTCCCCAAAGACATCCACGAGTCGGCAGCGATCGACGGCGCCGGCGCCGTACGGCGCTTCTTCTCGATCACCGTTCCGAGCATCCGTCCGACGATCATCTTCGTCATCATCACCGCGACCATCGGCGGCCTGCAGATCTTCACCGAGCCGAAGCTGTTCAACGCCGCGAGTTCCACACCCGGTGGACCGCAGCGGCAGTATCAGACTACTGTTCTCTACCTATGGGATCTGGCCTTCAACCGGGAGTCGTTCGGCAAGGCCTCGGCCGTCGCCTGGATCCTGTTCCTCATCATCGTCGTCATCGGCCTGGTCAACTTCCTGCTCTCGCGCAGCATCGCCAGCGCCGAGACGAAGGTCGGAAGGCGCCGGACACGACGGCGCCTCGCCGCGATCGCCGCCCCATCGCCCGCCACCGGCTCCGCCATCGCCGGTGTGAACGAGGAGGACTTCCGATGACCGCGCAGCTCGCCAGCAGGCCTGCGACCCAGCGTCGTCGCCGCCGCGCTGGCATGGGGATCGAGCGCCGACCCGGCTGGCTCGCCTACACACTCGTGATCGTGTTCTTCGTCGCCGGTGCCTACCCTTTGTACTGGTCGTTCATCATCGGGTCGAGTGACAAGAGCGTGCTCACCGACACGTGGCCGCCGCTGCTTCCGGGCGGGCAGTTCTGGAAGAACGTCGGCGTGGTGCTCGACACCGTGCCGTTCTGGCAGGCGCTGGTGAATTCGATCATCGTCTCGACGGTGGTCGCGGCATCCGTCATCACGTTCTCGACCCTCGCGGGCTACGCATTTGCGAAACTCCGCTTCCGGGGCCGCGAGGGACTCATGATCTTCGTCATCGCGACGCTCGCGGTTCCGACCCAGTTGGGCATCATCCCGCTGTTCATCCTGATGCGCCAGCTGGGATGGACCGGCACACTCGGGGCGGTCATCGTCCCCACGCTGGTCACCGCGTTCGGCGTCTTCTTCATGCGTCAGTACCTCGTGGATGTCATCCCCGACGAGCTGATCGAAGCGGCGCGCATCGACGGCGCCAGCATGATCCGGACGTTCTGGCATGTCGGGGTGCCGGCCGCGCGCCCCGCAATGGCGATCCTGGGGCTTTTCACCTTCATGACGGCATGGACCGACTATCTCTGGCCTCTGCTCGTCGTCCCCCAGAATCCGACCCTCCAAGTCGCGCTGAGTCAGCTCCAGTCCGCCAAGTATGTGGATTACGCCGTCGTGCTCGCCGGTGCCGTGCTGGCGACCCTCCCGCTGCTGGCGCTGCTCATCGTCGCTGGTAAACAGTTGGTCAGCGGCATCATGGCCGGCGCGGTGAAAGGGTGACGGTGACCGACCATTCCACCACGAGAGAGGACTCCGCACGCATGAGCGAGAGCAATCTGCGCGCGTTCCCGTCGAACTTCCTGTTCGGAGCCGCCACCGCCGCCTTCCAGATCGAGGGCGCGGCGCAGGAGGACGGACGCCGCGACTCGATCTGGGATGTGTTCTGCCGCGTCTCCGGCGCGGTCATCAACGGCGACAACGGCGACGTCGCCTGCGACCACTACCACCTGTATCGCGACGACGTCGCGCTCATGAAGCGGATGGGGCTGCAGACATACCGCTTCTCAACCTCGTGGTCGCGCGTGCGCCCCGACGGCGGCGCACTGAACGCGCAGGGCGTCGACTTCTACAAGCGGCTGGCCGATGAGCTGCTGGATGCCGGCATCCTCCCCTGGCTGACCCTGTACCACTGGGACCTGCCCCAGGCGCTCCAGGACGACGGCGGCTGGACCAACCGGACGACGGCCGACCTCTTCACCGAGTACGCGCTGGACCTGCACGACGCCCTGGGCGACCGGGTGAACGTGTGGACGACCCTCAACGAGCCATGGTGCTCGTCGTTCCTCAGCTACACTGCCGGACTCCATGCGCCGGGGCACCACAGCGCCGTGGAGGGAATGCTCGCGTCGCACCACCTGCTGCTCGCCCACGGCCAGACCGTGCGCGAATTGCGGGCACGCGACGTGTCGCTCAACCTGGGCCTCACGCTGAACCTGACGGTCGCCGACGCCGTCGATGAGACGGACGTCGCCGACCTGGACGCGGCACGCAGGATCGACGGCCAGTTCAACCGCTGGTTCCTCGACCCGATCTTCCGCGGGGAGTATCCGGCCGACATCCTCGAGGACTTCCGTGCGGCGGATGCTGCGGCGACGGCCGCGCTCGAGACCGCCATCCATCCGGGCGACCTGGCCGTCATCTCGACCCCCATCGACACGCTCGGCGTGAACTACTACCACGGCGAGCTCGTGGGCGGTCACGCGCCCGACGTGCCGCCCGCCGCGGGTGACGCTCCCACCGACCGGGCCGGGCACTCGCCGTTCCCCTCGGCGGACGGCATCCACTGGTATGAACGAGGGCTTGCGCGCACCCCGATGAACTGGGAGGTGCAGCCCGAGGGGCTCACGCGCCTGCTCATCCGCGTTTCGGAGGAGTACGCGGTCGATGCGGGCACCGCCTTGTACGTCACGGAGAACGGCGCGGCGTACGACGACGACCTCGTTCGCGAAGACGGTGAGCTGCGGGTGCACGACAGCGAGCGCGCCGACTTCGTCCGCGTGCACCTCGGCGCGATCCTCGACGCGATCGAGGCGGGAGTGGACGTGCGGGGCTACTTCTACTGGTCGCTGCTCGACAACTTCGAGTGGGCGTGGGGGTACGAGAAGCGATTCGGGATCGTCCGGGTCGACTACGAGACCCAGGAGCGGACCGTCAAGGACAGCGGACGGGAATACAGTCGCATCATCGGAGCGCGCGCGCTGGACCTGCTTCCGGCCACGGTCGCGTCGTAGCATCCGACAGAGAAGGGTGAAGGGAATGACGACGGACGCGATGCGAGGCACTGTCACGATCGAGGAGGTCGCCGCCGCGGCGGGGGTCTCGAGATCGACGGTGTCGCGCGTCGTGAACGGATCGACCGCCGTGAGTCCTGAAGCGCTCGAAGCCGTCCAGCGCGCCATCGCCGAGCTGAACTACGTGCCCAACCGCGCAGCCCGATCCCTCGCCAGCCGGCAGACGCACGCCATCGCGCTGATCGTCCCCGAAGACACCACCCGATTCTTCGGCGACCCGTTCTTCGCCGCGATCGTCTCGGGGATCAACGCGCGTCTCAGTCGCTCCGACTACGTGCTGAACCTCTTCATCGCAAGCGATGACCCCGGTGACAAGACGACGAGCTACGTGCGAAGCGGTGCCGTCGACGGCGCGTTCGTGGTCTCGCACCACACCAGCGACACCTTCATCGACCGCATCGCGAGTGCGGTGCCCGTCGTCTACGGCGGGCGTCCATCCCGCGAGCGCGAGCGCGACTACTACGTCGACGTCGACAATGTCCGCGGTGGATGGGACGCGACCACCTATCTGATCGAGCGGGGCCATCACCGCATCGCGACGATCACCGGACCTCTGACCATGGCCGCCGGGATGGACCGGCTGCAGGGATACCGCGACGCGATGGCGGCCCACGGCCTCGCCGAGGGCGCCATCGAAGACGGCAACTTCACGGCCGACGGCGGGGCGGCCGCGATGCGGCGCATCCTCGAGAACATCGAGCGGCCCGATGCGATCTTCGTCGCGAGCGACCTCATGGCGCGCGGCGCGCTCTCGGTGCTCGCGCGCGAGGGCATCCGGGTGCCCGAGGACATGTCGATCATGGGATTCGACGACTCCCCCGTCGCGACGACGGTGACACCGCAGCTCACCACGATGCGCCAGCCGTCGCTCGTGCAGGGCGAGCGCATGGCCAGCGTGCTGCTGGACCTCCTCGCTGGTCGCCACCCCCGCCACGTCACGATCCTCGAGACCGAGCTCGTGGTGCGCGACTCCGTGTGAACCCTCACCCGCTCGGTCGTTGAGCGACGCTTCGACTCGCTTCGTTCGCTCAGGGCGGGTCTTCGCGAGACGAAACGCCCCGAACCGACGAGCAACCGGCGCCGCGGCAGACCCTCGGAGCCATTTGGTCTTCGTCGCTGCGCTCTCGCTCGACGACCCGGTTGCGAGCAGCGTCAGGCGCTGGATGCCACGAGCAGGTTGTTCCACGGGTCGTCGAAGGTGAGCGTGCGACCGTCGTCGCGCACCGCCAAACCGTGGTGACGAAGTCGCTCGCCCAATTCGCCGACGGCGTCCGTATCCGGGAGTGCCAGGTTCACGCGTGCGAGCCCGAGAGCCGGCATCCGGGGACCCGCGCCCCGCGAGTTCCACACGTTCATCGCCATGTGGTGGTGATAGCCGCCGGCGCTCACGAAGACGGCCTGATTGCCGAGCGTCGCGGTCTCGTCGAAGCCGAGGGCCTCGACGTAGAAGGCGCGGGCGGTTGCGACATCCCCCACCGACAGGTGCACGTGTCCGACGGATGCCGCATCCCCCGCGGTCGCGCCGCCCGAGGCCTCCTCGGTGAGGTGGTCCGTGAGGAAGCGGTTCGGATCGAGGTACAGCGTCGCCATCTCGACGTGCCCGTGCACCCAAGACCATTCGGTGCGGGCACGGTCCCAGTACAGCTCGATGCCGTTGCCCTCGGGATCGGTGAAGTAGAACGCCTGGCTCACGAGATGGTCTGCGGAGCCGGTGAACGTGCCCGGTGCGTGTCGCGCCACCGAGTACAGCGCTGCGGCGAGGGCAGCCTGCGTCTCGAACAGGATGGCGGTGTGGAAGAGGCCCGCGGAGCCCGGTGCAGCGCTACGCAGCGCGGGATCGTGGGTCAGCACGACGATGGGACGCCCGCTGCGTCCGAGCGTCACGGTGTCGCCTTCCGCCGAGAGCACCTGCAGGGTGACCACGTCGCGGTAGTACCGGGTCATGCCGTCGAGGTCGCCGACGAGCAGCGTCACCGCGCCCATCGCCGTGTCAGCCGCGAGCCGGTCGGCGTATACAGCGAGCCGTTCATTCATGTGAATGGACAACTCCGGAGTGCCGGGCTTCATTCCCCGCGCCGCCTCCTGGGGGATCCGGGTGTCGGGTTCGCGTTGCGGGGTTTGGGGCGCGTCCGGCGCGTTGGGGCGTATTCCGCGCGCCCCAACGGACCGGAGGCGCCCCAAACCCCCGGGTAACGGCCACGCGGCCTGCTCGGCCTCGTCCGGGTGGTCGCCGCTCAGCGGAACCACGTAGGGATCGCACCGCCGTCGCCACCCGGGGCCGGCCGGTTCACCCCGTCAGGCGGCCGAGCAGCTCGCGGTAGCGGTCGGCGGTGCGCTCCACGATCTCGTCCGGAAGCTCCGGCGGAACGCCGCTGCGGTCCCAGTTCGCCGCCAGCCAGTCGCGCACGATCTGCTTGTCGAAGCTCGCCATCCGCTCGTGGGGGGTGGATGCCGTCGCCCAGGTGCCGGCATCCCAATACCGCGACGAGTCGCTCGTGAGCACCTCATCGGCGAGGGTCATGACCCCGCCGTCGTCGACGCCGAACTCGAACTTCGTATCGGCGAGGATCAGCCCGCGATCCTCGGCCGTGCGCGCAGCGCGCTCGTAGATCTCGAGCGAAAGGTCGCGCAGCTCCTCGGCGCGATCAGGCCCGACCAGCTGGACGGTCTGGTCGAACGAGATGTTCTCGTCATGCTCGCCCATCGGGGCCTTGTAGGCCGGGGTGAAGATCGGCGCGGGCAGCCGGTCCCCGTTCGCGAGATCGCCCGGCAGGCGGATGCCGCACACGGTGCCGTGCTGCACGTATTCCGCCCACCCCGAGCCCGTCAGGTACCCCCGCACCACGCACTCGATGGGCATCATCTCGAGACTCTTGACCACCATCGCGCGCCCGGTGACCGTCGCCGGGATCAGCGAGGTGACATCGTCCGGCGTGTTCGCGACCCCGTCGCGGCCGAGTCCGAGGGTGTGCGAGGCGACGAGGTGGTTCGGGATGCCGCGCCCGCCGTCGGCGCCCGCGAGCTGGTCGAACCACCACAGGCTGAGGGTCGTCAGCAGCTCGCCCTTGCCCGGGATGCCCGGCGAGAGGACATGATCGAACGCGCTCACCCGGTCGCTCGCGACGACGAGCATGCGATCGGCGCGATCATCGGGGCCGCCCCCCGAGCTCGTCGACGAGTCTGATGGCACATACAGGTCGCGCACCTTGCCCGAGTAGACATGCCGCCAGCCGGGAAGGTCGAGAGGGGTCGTCACCCGCCCATTATCCCGGGCGGCGCGGCCCGCGCGTCAGGGCGTGATGGAGTCGACGAAAACGTACGCCTCCGCGACGAGCGGCGCCCAGCGATCCGGTGCGTCCGGTGACACGATGAGCCACTCGCGCATCGACCGCTCGCGCATGACCATGCGTGCGGTGCCGGCCGCGGCATCCAGCTCGTCGACGCGCGCCTCGGGGAGCTTGAGGGCCAGCGACCCCTGGAAGCTGACGAACGCGAACACCTTGCCGCGCACTCGGAGCCCTTCGCTGCCGAACATCGCCCCGATGTCGACGTCGGGCATGGCGAGGTACTCCTGCGCGATCGGATCGAGGATCGCGTGTGCCCGCTCCATTGCCGCGGCATCCAGCATGGGAGCCACGCTAGCCTCCGCCTCCGACATCGCGGAAGTCGCCGAAACGATGTATAGTCCATGTGGACTAACCAACCCGGAGTAATCATGCAGGACGCCGTCGATCGCCTCACGCCCCTCGGGGTCATGGTCCTCGCGCTGCTGCGTGAGGGCGACATGCATCCCTACGAGATGATGCGGCTCATGCGGGCGCGACGCGACGATCGCCTGGTGGCGATCACGAACGGCACGATGTACCACACCGTCGGTCGCCTCGAGCGGGCCGGACTCCTCGCGGAAGTCGGCGTGGACCGCGAGGGCAATCGCCCTGAGCGGACGACGTACACGGTGACGGATGCCGGCTACTCCGCCGTCATCGAATGGGTGCGCCGGGAGCTTCCGCGGGTCGACCACCCCGCCGAGTTCCGCATCGCCCTCGCCGAGGCGCACAACCTCGCCCGCGACGAGGTCGTGTCGCTCCTTCGCACTCGTCGCGACGCCCGGGCGTCCGTCAAGTCGGAAATCGCCACGGGACTGCGCACCGCCGCCGCCAAGGGCGTGCCGACCCAGTACCTGCTCGAGCTCGAACGCGAGGAGTCGCTGCTGGCAGCGGATCTCGAATGGCTCGATCGCCTCATCCGGCGCCTGGAAGACGAGGAGTTCCCCTGGGGAGCGCTCGCGCCGACCACGCGCTATCTCGAACAACGAAAGGCCGCACGACTATGACCGAAACGCGCGCGAACGCGCCGGCATCCACTCACGAACGAAGCCCGTGGCCGGCCCTCTGGGCCCTCGTCATCGGCTTCTTCATGATCCTCGTCGACACGACGATCGTCTCGGTTGCGAATCCCGCCATCAAGGCGGCGCTCGATCCCGACACCGCGAACCTCGACAACGTCGTGTGGGTGACTTCGGCGTATCTGCTCGCCTATGCGGTCCCGCTTCTCATCACAGGCCGGCTGGGGGACCGCTTCGGACCGAAGCGCATCTACCTGATCGGACTCGTGGTCTTCACCCTCGCGTCGCTCGGCTGCGGACTCTCGGGAACCCTCGAGCTGCTGATCATCGCTCGCGCGATCCAAGGCCTCGGCGCGGCGCTGATGACTCCGCAGACGATGGCGGTCATCACCCGCACCTTCCCGCCCACCAATCGCGGCGCGGCGATGGGTCTGTGGGGCGCCACCGCCGGCGTCGCGACGCTGGTCGGACCCCTCCTCGGTGGTCTGCTGGTCGACGGCTTCGGGTGGGAGTGGATCTTCTTCATCAACATCCCGGTCGGCATCGTCGCGTTCGTGATGGCCTGGATCCTGGTGCCGAACCTCCAGACCCATCCGCACCGCTTCGACATCACCGGCGTCGTCCTCAGCGCCATCGGCCTGTTCCTGATCGTCTTCGGGCTGCAGGAGGCCCAGCACTACGACTGGGGCGTCATCTGGGGCCCGATCACCGTGTGGGGGATGATCATCGCCGGCGTGGTCGTGATGGGAATCTTCATCTGGACGCAGGCGCGGACCAAGAGCGAGCCGCTGGTGCCGCTCGAGCTGTTCAGGGATCGCAACTTCGGCATCTCGAACCTCGCAATCGCGACCGTCGGGTTCACCGTGACCAGCATGTCGCTGCCGCTCATGTTCTACATCCAGCTCGCCCGCGGGCTGACCCCGACCCAGTCGGCACTGCTCCTCATCCCCATGGCACTCCTCTCCGGCGTCCTCGCGCCGTTCGCCGGCATGCTCCTCGATCGCACGGACCCGCGGTTCCTGCTCGTTCCGGGGCTCCTCGCCGTGGCCGGTTCGCTGTTCTGGTACTCGACGCTCATGAACGCGGACACGCCGATCTGGATGTTCCTGCTGCCTTCCGCCTTGATGGGCATCGGCAACGCGGGAATGTGGGGGCCGCTGGCGACCACCGCGACGCGCAACCTGCCGATGCAGCAGGCGGGCGCAGGCTCCGGCATCTACAACACGACGAGAACCGTCGGCTCCGTGATCGGCTCGGCCGCCATCGCCGCATACATGCAGAACCGGCTCGAGGCGAACCTGCCCGGCGCGTCACAGGCATCCGGCGGCTTCAGCGGCGGCACCCTGCCGCCGTTCGTCATCGACGGCTTCTCGCAGGCCATGTCGCAGGCCATCCTCCTGCCGGCGTGCGCTCTGCTGGTCGGTCTGGTCGCTGTGCTCTTCCTCAAGCGACCGGGTCTGACGGCGTCGACGAAGGCGTGGAATGCGGCGCGTGCCGAGGCGGCACCTGCCGAGGGGGCGCCTGCCGAGGGGTGACCTAGGAGCGCGACCGTTCAGGCCGCCGTAGGGGTCAGGTAGTGCGCGATGACGTGGTCCGCGATCGCGATCGACGAGGTGGCGGCGGGCGAGGGGGCGTTGCGCAGCAGCGTGACGGGCCCGACCTGGTCGACCGCGAAGTCGTCGAGCAGCTCGCCGGCGCGACCCCACGCCTGGGCCCGGACGCCCGCGGCGGACTTGTGCGTGAGGTCGGACAGCTTCAGCTCGGGCACGAACCGGCGTGCCTTCTGGAAGTACAGCGGCTTGATGAGCGACCCCGAGATCTCATCGACCCCCATCCGCCAGTGCTGCTTGGCGAGCGGCCATGCGCCGGGCCAGGCGAGCGACTCCCACGTGTCCTTGGGTGAGACCGACAGCCACGAATAGCCCTCGCGCGCGAGTGCGGGCACCGCGTTCGGCCCGACGTGCACGTTGTCGTACACGCCGCGGGTGAAGTGCACGCCGAGAAACGGGAAGCGCGGATCAGGAACGGGATAGATCATCCCGTTCACGAGGTCGGTGCGCTCGGCGGCGAGCTCCCAGTACTCGCCGCGGAACGGCAGGATCTTCGGCGAAGGGTTCGCGCCCACGAAACGCGCCACCACGTCGGACTGCAGCCCCGCGCAGACGACGAGCCGGTCGAACAGGTCATCCGAGACCGGAGTGATAACCCGCACCCGGTCGCCTTCGAGCCGGATGCCGGTCACCTCGTGTCCGAGACGGATCGAGCCGCCCGCGGCACGGACATCCTGCGCCATCGCCTCGGTGATCGTGGCGTAGTCGACGGCCGCGGTATGCGGGGAGTGGACTGCCGCGACGCCGGCGACGTGCGGCTCGATCTCCTTGAGACGCGAGACGTCGTCGATGCGGGCCAGGTCGGGGACGCGGTTCTCGATCGAGCGCCGCTCTATCTCGGCGAGGGCGCCGAGCTCGGACTCGTCGACCGCCACCACGAGCTTGCCGACCTCGCGATACGGCAGGCCCTTCTCGACGCAGAAGTCGCGCATCGAGGCCCGGCCCGCCGCGCAGAGGGTCGCTTTGAGCGATCCCGGCTTGTAGTAGAGGCCGGCATGCACCACGCCCGAGTTGTGACCGGTCTGGTGCTGCGCGAGACGCCCCTCCTTCTCGAGCACGACGATCGAGTCGCCGCGCGCCGAGAGCGCGCGGGCGAGCGCGATACCGACGATGCCGCCGCCGATGATCCCGGTGGTGCCCGGCATCAGTGCGTCCGCGCTGCGGCGTCGGCGATGAAGCGACCGGCCACCAGGTCGGCGTCGACGGTGATGCTCACGGATTCCTCCACGCGCGCGGAGTCATGCGCTCTACGAGAGGCGCCCGCCGCGCCCTCATCTTAGGATGATCTGCGCACCAGACCGCGACCGGCGTCGCGGTTCCGGCCGGCCTTGATCGACGACGGCTCGGCTCACCCGAGCATCGGCTGGTCCGGATAGGCGGATCCGGGTTCGATCGGAACCTCGGCCTCGGCGGCGATCCGGTCACTCAACGGATGCCACGTCATGAGCACTCGGAAATTGGACGTCGTGCCGGCAGAGATGAACGCGCCGAAGCCGACGCTCAACTGGATGCCGAACTCGACCTGGATCTCATCGGGATTGTCGGTCTGCGCCCGCAGCTGCGCGATCAGGGAGCGCACCGCGGGTTGAATGCGCGCAAGCGCACTGTCGAGTCCGACCTCGGCCCGCTGCACGGTGTCGGCGGTGCTCGTCGCCCCGCCCCAGCCGCGGGTGACGAGGTCGGGCTGGGCCGCGGCATCCGGGACCTGGATGGTCACTTCCTCGCCATCGCTCGTCGTATACGTCACCAGTTTCATGGTGCTCCTCTGTCACTCGTGGTGCTGCGGTGGTCGCGTTGGACGTGTCGCACTGGTTCCTAAATGAGCCGCCCGGTGAGGTCAGGGCAATGCGGGCAAGGAGCGGGTGATGGTCACCGCGAAGGCGCCGATGTTGTCGCCGACGCCCGCATCGTTGGGACCGAACTCGAGGGGACCATCGGCGGGGCACGTGATCGACACCGACGAGCCCGCAGCGAACGGGTCGCCCTCTCCGACTCGGGCGATCAGGCCGCGGTGCGACGCCGTCCTGAGGACGTTCCCAGGTTGCATCGTCCCGTCCGGCGCGGGCTGAAGACCATCCGGACCGGCATCCTGGTCGTCCGTGGCTCCGGCGAAGGTGACGATGCCGGTTGCGCTCACGCGATACGAATCGCCGGTCACGCACGTGATGCCGCTCGGGGTCCAAGCGACCGCGCCGGGCACCTTGATGGTCGTGAGTGCGAGACTCGCGGGGTCGACGTCGGGGCGGGTCGTCACCACCGCGTCGAAGGTCCCCTCGTTGTTGTCGACACCCTTGTCGTTGATGCCGAGTTCCAGTTCGTCCGCCGCGCCAGGGCAGATCACGGTGCGCTCGCTGCCGATGAAGAAAGGATCGCCGCCGCCGAGTCGCCCGAGCAGAGCCGCATGCTGGACGTCGGCGACGACGTTCGAATCGAGGAACGCAGACGTCAGACCATTCGGTCCGTTCGTGATTCCATTGCCGGGGACCACCGATCCGGTCGCGGCCACGTCGATCACGATACCCGGCGCGCAATCGACCCCGGTCTTGGTCCAAGCCACGGCCGCCGGTACCGCGACCGAAGTGTGAATCGGTGTCGGCGCGACGGACGTCTGAGATGCCTGCGGTCCGGTTGTCGCACCGGAGCCTCGAGTTCCAGCACCTGCGTTGACGAAGAGGATCGCCGCCACAGCCCCCGCTGCCAGCAAGGCTGCACCGCCCACTGCCGACAGCACCAGGATTCGGCGGCGTCGTGCGTCGCGCCCGCCCGGGGGTTCGCCGCTGGACGGCAGAGGCGACGCGGGCGGTGAGGTTGGGGGATTGTCGGGCGGCGACGATTCGTGCAGGGGTGTCTCCGCCTCGGGGATTTGCGGGCCCGCGCCGGCGATCGGCGATTCGATCGCGGTGCCAAGGGCCGCGGCCGCGATCCCGGCGTGTGTCCCTGGTTCGGGTGCGCCGGCTGAGGCGGCCTCCGTGTCGATGGGTTCAGGCCCCGCATTCGCCGGCTCGGGGGTGGTGCCTTCGACGGGTTCGTGATCGGTCGGGATCGGCTCGGATGCCGTGACGTCGACGGGTTCCGGTTCCGTCGTGGTCGGCCCGGGCGCGGCGGATCCGGCTGCGTCGGGCTCGACCGGGGTCGCATCGGTCGCTGCGGGCTCGGGCGCGGGTTCGCCCGCGGCGGGCTCCGGCGCCGTGTCCGCGACGGACGGCGGATCCACGTGCGTCGGCACGGACATGGCGCCCACCGCAAGCGCCTCCGCCGGCGTAGGCCCGAACTTCGCCGGTTCGACTGGGCCTGACTGGGAGGTGACCGGTCCGAAGGCCGCCGCCTCCGGCGTGGCCGGCCAGACCGGCGCCGGTCCGAACGACGCGGGCTCCGCCGAGGCGGGCACGGTGGCGGCCGGCCCGAACGCCGACCGCTCGACGTCAGGCGGCTCGGCCTGGCTCGGTTCGGGCGCCGTCTCGCTCGACCCGGGTTCATCAACTGCGGGTTCGTCCTGCGCGGATTCATCCGCTGTCGGTTCGTGCGAGGAAGGCTGATCGACCGGTGGGGGCGACTCGGGCTCACGCGCTTCCGGCTCAGAGATCTCGGGCCCTGACACCTGGGAGTCCTCCGGTTGCGACGGCCCAGGCTCAGGCGACTCCGGCTCGGGCACCGCCGCCTCGGTCGCTGCGGCCCCGGCCACGTGCTCGGGTACCGCCGCCACGACGTCCGCTGCAGCGATCAAGCCGGGGCCTGCCACCGCCGCCGGCTCGGTAGACCGGGTCGAAACCGGCACCGAGGCATCCAGCAGACTCGTGTCGTCACCGCCGAGGTACAGCACTGGGGTGATCCACTCCAGGGTGTCGCGGGTGATCCCGAGGATGCCGATGCGGCCGCTGCGGACGGCCTCGTCGATGCGGCGGCCCGACGCGAGCGCGATGTAGAAGCTCCGCGCGAAAGCGAGCGCCGCGTAGTCGCTCACCGCGAACTGCATCGCGACGACGGCGTTGATGCCGCTGTGGACGAGCGTCGCAGCGGTCCCGGCGAAGAGGTCCGACGTGCCGGTCGAGCCGGACTGGCAGGAGTTCAGCACGACGAGGCGAGGGGCGCTGCTGGCCTCGTTGAGCAGGTCTGCGAGACTGCTCGCCGACACGAAGTCGGCGCGACCGTCTCGCCCCACGAGGGCGATGAGTCCCTCGTCGGCGGCATCGTCGTATCCACCGTGCCCGATGAAGTGCAGCACATGCCACTTCCCTGTCAGCAGCTCGCTGTGAAGTCCGCCCCAGGAGGTGTCGGCGAGCCAGACGAGTTCGACGCTTCCGTCGGCGATGTGCGCCGCGAGAGCTGACTCGAGTCGCTCCTTCTCGGCCTCGACATCCAGGGCCTCCAGGCCTCGCGGTGACGAAACCATTGCGAGGATGCGAAGCGGCGCGGCAACCGGCGCGAGCCTTGCGGCGTAGGGGGAAGAGACCCTCCTGACGAGCGGCTCCTTGCGGCTGACGTAGCGTCCGGCCTCCGAATCGTAAAGAGCCTCCCACGGCAGCGCCGCGAGCCGGGGCGCCGTCAGCCGCAGCGTCAGCTGAGGCGTCAGGCCTCGTTCCGACGCGACCGCGCTGCTCGCCCGGTAGACCTCGCCGATCCTGCCCGTGAAGACGGCGTCGAAGAGGCGGACGCCGATGCTCTGCACGGCCGATTCACGGATCGACATCACGCGGCGCGCAGAGACGGACGAAGCGAGGATGCTCGACTCGATCTGCGGCAGGCTGTCCAGGACGTCGTCGATGTCGAGCGAGATCGTCGCCGACGGTTCGCCGCCCGCGATCGACTTCAGGACATGCACGGAGAAGGTGCCTGGTGTCGGTCCGGCACCGAGCTCCAGTTCGATGACAGCGCTCATGAGCCCCCTGTACAACGATGATGGCACTCAACGATCGGTGGGTGAAGCCTGGCAGCGCAGTGGGCAGAGGTCACCCCGGGCGATGGGCGTCAGTGCTCGACGACGCGCTCGGCGATGTCGGTGCGGTGCTGGCCCCCTTCGAGGGTGATCTCGGCGAGCGCACGGTAGGCGCGATCGCGCGCCTGAGCGAAAGTGGTGCCGAGCCCGACCACGTTCAGCACGCGCCCGCCCGTCGTGACCAGACCGCCGCCCGCTTCTGCCGTGGCGGCGTGGGCCAGATGCACACCTTCGACGGCGGATGCGGCATCCACTCCACTCAGGCTTCGTCCGGTGACCGGCGCCTGCGGGTAGCCCTCGCTCGCGAGCACCACGGTCACCGCGACCGCGTCGGCGAACGCGGGGCGCGGCTGATCCTCGAGATGGCCGGATGCCGCGGCCAGCAGCAGCTCGGACAGCGGGTCGACGAGCCGGGGCAGGACGACCTGCGTCTCGGGATCCCCGAACCGCGCGTTGAACTCGATGACCTTCACGCCCTGTTCGGTGAGGATCAGCCCGGCGTAGAGCAGCCCGATGAACGGCGTCCCCTCTTCGTCGAGCCGGCGGATGACGGGCTCGGCGACCTCGCGCGTCACGAGATCGACGAACTCGTCCTCACCACCGAACGAGTGGCTGAGCCACGGCACGGGCGAGTACGCACCCATCCCGCCGGTGTTGGGTCCCTCGTCGCCGTCGCGCAGGCGCTTGTAGTCCTGCGCAGGGCTCAGCGGCAGCACGTGGTCGCCGTCGGCGAGGAAGAACAGGGACACCTCGGGGCCGGTGAGGAACTCTTCGACGAGCACCGCTCCGCTGGGCAGGTAGGCGTCGGCGTGGGCGAGGGCGGCATCGCGGTCGTCGGTGACGATCACGCCCTTCCCGGCGGCCAGGCCGTCCGCCTTGACGACGTACGGTGCGCCCAGGTCATCCAGTGCGGCTTCGACCTCGACGCGGGTGGCGGCACGCAGCGCGCGGCCGGTCGGCACGCCCGCGGCATCCATGATGCGCTTCGCGAAGGATTTCGACCCCTCGAGCTGCGCGGCGGCCTTTCCGGGACCGAAGACCGGGATGCCGCGCTCCCGCAGCCCGTCGGCGACGCCGGCGACGAGCGGCGCTTCAGGTCCGATCACGACGAGGTCGACGGCGTTCTCGTTGGCGAACATCGTGACCGCGGCGGAGTCGTCCGGGTCGAGGGCGACGACGGTCGCGTCCCGCGCGATGCCGGCATTGCCGGGGGCGGCGAAGATCTCGTGTGCCGCGTCTTCCGCCCGCAGGGACAGGATGATGGCGTGCTCGCGCGCGCCCGAGCCGAGGACGAGGATCTTCACCCGGCCAGCCTACCCAGCCGCCCCGCGGCGGCGAGGTCGCATCCCGCCTCGTTCCCGGCCACGGGTCCCCGGGGTTTGGGGCGCCATCCGTCCGTTGGGGCGCACGGAATGCGCCCCAACGGACCACACGCGCCCCAAACCCTCACCTCGGCGCCGAGACCGGGACGCCCGGGGCGCCCCGCCATCGCACAGGGGGAGCGGCAGGGCACCGCGGGTGCCGCGCCGTACCCCATTGGCTAGCGCCGCGTGCGGGGCTAGCGTGTGACGTGCGGGTCTGGGACGACTGATGGGGGAGCAGCGGCGACGCCGCCGCGCACGGGAGTCTTCGCCCTCTCGCACTGCCACAAACCACAACTGAACGGGCGCTGCCGGCGAGCCGGCCTGTGGCGCGCCGCGCCGCCGTCGTGGCGGGGTCTGTCTGCGACGGCCTCCTGCGACTCTGCTCTGGGGACTCCTTCGAGAGGAGCGACCGTCATGGATCCCTCGTCCCCCGCATCCCATCCCGACCTCCGCTGCCGCGCAGGGTCTCCGCGATGACGATCGACGTGGCGTCGTCCGGCGACCAGACTGTGACGGCGAGCCCGGCGGCCCTCATCCGCCTGATCGACGGATTCGAGTGCTCCGCCGGAGCCGAGGCACTCGACCTCCCGCCCAGCTGCCAGCGGCTCATCGCCTTCCTGGCGATCTGGGAGCGGCCGGTGCTGCGCGGATTCGTCAGCGGGAGTCTCTGGCCCGACAGCGATGCCGAGCATGCCAATGCCTGCCTTCGCTCCGCGCTGTGGCGGCTGCACGGTCTCGGGCCCGGATTCGTGCAGGTGACGCCCGTCCACCTCGCGCTCGATCCTCGGGTGGGCATCGACTACCGCGAGGCGGTGGCGTGGTCGCGATCCGTGCTTTCCGGCACGGAGCCGCTGCCTATGGCATGGACGCTGAACGAGATCTCGGGTCTCGCGCGCGAGCTGCTGCCGGACTGGTACGACGAGTGGGTGCAGCAGGCTCGCGAGCGCTTCCGGCAGCTGAGGCTGCACGCGCTGGAGACGCTGTGCACACGGCTGGCGCGCGCCGGCCGATATGGCGAGGCCCTGCTGGCGGGACTCGCCGCCGTCGCCATCGAGCCGTTGCGCGAGAGCGCCCACCGCAGTGTCATCGACGTGCATCTCGCCGAGCACAATCAGGTCGAGGCGCTCAGGCAGTACCGCGTCTACGAGCAGCTGCTGCGGACGCAGCTGGCGCTGCGACCGTCGGCGGAGCTGCGGCATCTGGTCGACGAGGTGCTCGCGGGCTGAGCGGGGTCGGACGCGGCGGTCGCTGTTCGGGAGGCGCGTTCTCGGGTGCGCGGTGCGCACTTGCAGCGGGTTGTGACACGCGGTGCGGATGCCGCGCCAACGGGTTCGGCGGGTGAGGACCGGTCAGTACTTCGTCCAGGAGATGTTCTCGGCGTGGGCGCTGCGGATCGTGCCGGTGAGGCGATCCGGGTGCCTGAGATCGATGAAGCTCACGCTGCCGTTCTGCAGCTTGTCGAGGGTGATCTTGCCCGTGCGCAGCGTCGACAGCCCGGTGAGCTTCTTGGGGTCCCCCTTCTTGTCGGGCGGGGCGAGGTCGTAGATCGTGAGGTTCACGGCATCCAGATTGACGAAGTCGAACCCGAGGTCGAGCTTGCCGGGATTCCTGCCTGGGCGTTCGACGGGGGTCACCTCGGCGGGGACGCCGCCCTTGACGTGCAGGTTGAGCAGAGAGTTCTTGCTGAGCATGATCGACCCCTTGAGCGAATCGCTCGAGATCGGGATGGGGATCGGACGCTCGTTGCGTATGTCGAACGAGGCATCCAGCTTGCGGATCTCCAGGCTCTTCAGGAGATCCTCGTTCGCCTTCGTCTCCTCGTCATACTTCTTGCGCTCGTCCTCGCTCATCTTCGCGATGTCCTCGGCGGTCTTGGGCGGGTCGGAGTGGAGGTCGAACACCGCCGACCATAGCGAGAACTTGTTCGAGTACGCCCGCGCCAGATCCGCCGCACGCAGATCCCACTTCAGGATGGGCTTCCACAGCTTCGTCTTGGGGCGGTTCTTCTCCTCGACGTCGTTGCCCTTCGACACGCCGGTGGGGGGGTTGATGTAGTAGACCCCCAATTCGAGCGCGTTGCTGTGGATCGCCAGCATCGGGTCGTTCGCGACGGCGTTGACCACCCAGGGCCGGAGGTAGACCCCGGATCCGATCTGCACGGCATAGATCGCCCCCTTGATCTCGGCTTCGAGGCCCGGGATGTCCACCTCGCCCTTCACAATCGGCACCTTGAGCGGCTTGGAATCCGTGCCTATGTGGATGTCCTTGAGTCCCACGATGTCGCTGGACACGTAGATCTCCGCCAGGATGCTGCCGTCGATCTCGTTCATGACCGGGCGGATGGAGGTCGGATCGAAGGTCGAGGTCGAAGCCCCGGCGTCGTCGTCGCCGGGAGCCTTCTTGGTGAGGGTTGCGAGATTCAGCGAGAAGAACGCGTCTGTGATGTCGAGTGACGGGATGTCGACGGCCACGCCCTTGGCGATGTTCACGTCGAGCTGCTTCAGGTCCACCTGCCTGACCTTGATCCACACGGCCCTGGTGGTGGTGCCGGGCACGAGCTGGATGTACTCGAGGTCGGAGATGTACGGCTTCTCCACGTACAGATGACCGTCGGCGTCCGTGTAGACCAGCCGGACGGCGCCGAGCTTGCCGACCTGGATCGACCGACCGCCGCCGAGGTCTGCGGCCCGCTTGATCTCGACGAGCGGTTTCGTCACGTCGATCTTCATGCCGCCGCCGGCATACAGATAGAGGTCGCTCTTGCCTGCGCTGATGCGGACGTCCCCGGTGAACTTGTCCTTGATCTTCGCCGAGATGCCCGCCGAGAGCTCGGCGATCGATGCGGTGCCCTCGATCTTCATGGTGTCGAGATCGATCGTGAAGTCGGGATGCAGCTTGGTCTTGTCCGTGCCGATGGGACTGGTCAGCTCGAGGTTGCGGATGAAGGTCTCGTCGCCCTTGGTCTTCGACGGCGGGATGACGATCGACACGTCGTCGTCGGGCAGATCCACCTGCAGGGCGTCCAGCACGATGCGGTCGATGGTGAAGTTCTCGAACGCCAGCGTTTTGAAGGGACTCCTGCCCTTCTCGGCAGGGACTCGCTTGTCGATGCGGACCTTCGTCCGGATGCCGAGCAGGTCGACGCGCCCGCCCGGCTCGCCGCCGTGTGGCAGCCAGGTCAGCAGGTTGGCCTTGTGTCCGCCGACGACCGCCTTGATGTCGAGGGAGCGTGCCGTCAGCTGCTCGATGAACAGCCCGCCGGGCTCGGCCGGGTCGTCGCTGCCGATCCGGATGCCGTCGGGCCCGACATCCACCGCGGCGCCCTTCAGCCCGCTGAGCTCCACGGTCGCGGTGTAATCGCCGCTCAGCGAGGCGCTGCCCGAGACGCCGCGCACGACGGCGTGCAGCTTGTCGCCCTTCAGGATGTCGACGCTCAGGAAGTCGGCCTTGAGGCTGCCCTTGACCCCGAGCGTGTCGGTGATCTTGCCTTCCACGTCCACCGCGAGGTCCGACAGCTCGAACGACTTGGCGGCCGGGCGCAGGTGGATACGGCCCACCGTCAGCGGAGGCTCGCCCGTCCCGGCCTTGTCGCTGCGGCCCAGGTCTATCGACAGCGGCTTGTCCGTCCAGTTGAGTCCTCGTCCGGTGAGCTTCGTGATCACGACATCCGTCACCGTCCACGCCGCGGGCTTCGCAGGCTTCTTGCCCACCGCGGGCACCGGCGCCGACTGCACCGCCGCCACCGTCACGGTCGCCGCCGTGAGCGGCCCGTCGCCGCTCAGCACCGCGGTGCCGACCTTCCAGCGGATCGGTCCGATCACGAGACCGGAGAGGGATGCCGTGGCCCGGCCCCCCTTCGGGCCGCTCTCGTAGTCGGCCGCCACCCGCACGCTGCGCACGGTGAGGCTGCCGTCGGGGGTCGTGACGTCGGTTCCGAGCGCCAGGAGGTCGCGGACGCTCAGCGACACATTGGTGCCGTCGTCGCCCTTGGCGTACGAGGCCGTGATCGTCGGCTGCGGGCTGGTGCGCTTGGTTGCGGTCGTCAGCGTGCCCTTGACGGTCGTCCGGCTGCTCAGGGCTCCCATCGCGAGCTCGAACCCGACATCCTCGAACGACCCGACCGACCCCTTGGCGCGGACGAGCTCCCAGCCCTTGCTGCCTGGCGCGAACGCGATGTCGGTGCCCCGGATGTCGCGGATCGTGCCGTGGGATGCCGCGACGTGCGTCGTCGAGCCGTCGGACTGGGGGCTGTCCATGACGATGCCGCGACCGGTCAGAGACGCGATCGAGAGGGTCGGGATGACGGCACCCGTGACGGTGGTGTCCCCACCGGCCGGGCGACCGACCGTGACCTCGATGCTCATGCGCAGGTCGTCGATCGAGACGGCCTCGGCGACGATGCCGTCGCCGTCGCGCCCCATGGCGACCTCACCCACCTCGAGGTGGTCGACCGTGAGATTCGGCACGCGATACCCCTTCTCGGAGGTCTCGAGTGTGCCGCGCAGCTTGCCGAGGGCGACTCTGCCGATCGAGCCGCCGGCCAGGTGGATGCCCGACACGGTCAGGCCGTCGAGGCCGTACGAGGGCTTGAGCTTCGTCACGAGTGTGTCGGGCGAGAGCCCGCCGACCTGATCGAGCCGGGCATCGACGTCCCCGGCCGACAGCCCGACCGACGCCGTGCCTGCCGCCTTGTCGATCGCGAATGCGCGCCCGGCGATCCCGGTGGCCTCGATGTCATTGAGGGATACGGCGATCCGGCCGCTCGCGTCGAGATCGCCGGTGATGCGGCCGAACTTCAATCCGCGGACCTCGGTGCCGAGGAGGCGCCTGGCTCGGTCGGTCAGCTCGCGCACCTGCTGTTCGGCGGCGCGGCGCGCTTCGTCGGTGGGTGCCGACGACGCCTTCCTCTTCTCGTCCTCGAGCGCGATCACCGCCGCCAGAGCCTTGCCCAGCCGCTCCCGGAGGGGGAGGTTGCCGGGGATCAACGGAAGCGCGTCGAGCTCCTTCTTCAGCGCGGCGGGGTCGGGGATCGTGGCGGCGCGCAGAACCACGGCGGGCTGCTCGGGGTCGGTGCTGGCGAGGCTGGTCTCGTCGATCTCGAGATGGAACTCCGAGGTGTTGGCCAGCTCGCCGATGGTCGGGACCTTCGCGCCGCCCTCGACGAACTGGTCGATGAGGCTCTTGTCGTCGAGGTAGCCGGGCGTGTACGGCAGGACGCCGACGTTCGGGACCTTGGCGCGCGCGTGGATGCCCTTCAGAGTGACGCCGGGGGACTGGACGGTGCCGCTGAGCGGACCGAGCGCGATCGAGCCGACCTCCACGACGAGCCCGACATCCGAGCGCAGCCTCTTCGTCAGCCGGACGAGGTCTTCGCGCTCCTTCTTCTTGAGCGAGCCCGGGTTCCACCGGTCTTTGCCCTCGAGGGTCTGCAGGTACTTCTCGTCCGCGGCGTCCTCGCCCAGCGCGGCGTCGAGCTGCTTCTGCAGGGTGCGCTCGCGCTGCTCGAGCTCGATCGCCTGCGGGGTGTCCGGCATCGCCTTGACGCGCGCCGCGTGCACCGTCGCGAGTGCGGCACGCAGATACGCCGGCAGGCTCTGCCCCACCGAGATGTTGACGTCGGTGAGCGTCAGCGACTCGATCTGCTGCCCGGTGCCGATCGTGATGCCCTTGACCTGCAGCTTGTCGAACTGCACATTGAAGGCCCGCAGCATCGCGGTCGAGTCCTTGATGCGCTGGGCGGCCGAGTACGGCGGACGCAGGACGCCATCGCTCAAGAGGCCCCAGGCGTAGCTCGCCGGCGTGGGCGTCGGGATCGCCTTGTTGATCGGGTAGGCCACGGCTGAGCTGAGCGGGAACGGGATCCCGAGGGGGATCATGGCGTAGTCGAGCAGGGTGAAGTCGAAAGGGATGGCGCCCTGCAGCGAGACGAGGTTCGCCAGCAGCTGGAAGAGCGGTCCGAAGACCGGGATCGGGATGGTGCCCTTGGGCAGCTCACGTCCGATGTTCACCGATGGGTCGGTGGCGGCATCCGGAGTCGCATTGAAGCCGAGGCTCTTCACGCCGAGGTCGGCGACCGCCCAGGCGCCCGACAGCGGAAGCGTGGGATCGACGATGACGAAGTCGCGCAGCGAGAGCGCGTTGAACTTCGCCGTGATGTAGCCGGGACGTGTGTATCCGCGGTCCGAGAAGCCCGCACTCGCCTTGAAGCCCTCGATCGTGAGCGGCCCGGTCTTGTAGGTCTTGCCGGGAAGCACCATGTTCACGCCCGCGACGTCGAGCCGTGGCAGGTCGAGGTTGACGATGAATCCGTCGGCGAAGGTCGCATCGAGGTCGATGTGGTTCGCTCCGCCCTTGGACGAGCCGAGCGTGACGCCGTCGATGATGTCGCCGCCCATCATCCACTGGACGTCGCCCAGGTCGAAGCCCTTCACGTGCATGGTCTTGCCGAAGAGCGAGATCTGCGCATCCGAGGCGAAGAGGTGATAGGCCAGCAGCGCGAGGCCCTTCGCGATCACCCCCAGAGAACGGATGCCGCTGGGCACATGGCTCGATTCGATCTGACGCGGCACGAACACGGTGCGCTTCTCGGCCTCGCTGTAGAGCCCGAAGTCGTGGATCACCGCGGTGAGGCGGGGAGCCTCCTGGAGCTTGAGGTCGACGCGCAGCCGCCGGGTCAGCTCGAAGACCCAGAACCGGTCGTCGGCGGCCACAGCCAGGTCGACGAGGGCGCGCAGCACTCCGGCGTTCGGCTCGGTCCACAGGCGCTCGTCGCTGAGCCGCTCCCGCAGGGCCGCCTTGGTCGGCAGCCGCTGATCCCGGCCGCTCGCGAGCGTGGACGGCAGGGTGCGGCGCATCTCGTCGGTGAGTCCGCTCCAGAACGTCGACCACACCTTCGGGTTCTGCACGGCGAACTGCTGCTGCGCGGCGGGCGAGAGCGCTCGCAGCGCCTGCAGGGCGATCCAGGCGTCGTGCGGGGTGAAGGTGAGGAATCCGAAGATCCCCGGCATGAGGGCGAGTGCCTGACGCACCAGAGGGATGGGGTCGCGCAGCTGGTTGAGATCGAGCAGCTCCTGCCTGGTCTTCTCGCCGAGCAGGTAGTCGTCGGGCAGCTTCGCGATGATCGGGTTGAGTCCCTGCAGGGCGTCGAGGCGGCGGATGACCGCTGTCCGCAGCGCCAGGTCCTTCGCGGGGTCGCCCCGGATCCAGGGGTTGGCGTCGCCGCCGAAGTCGAGCGCGAGCAGGTTGCGAACGATCCACTTCGCCAGCATCAGGTCGTGGTGCGCGTTCCAGAGCTCGATGAACCCCTTGGCATAGCCGAGCAGCATCGTCTCGGGCACGCCGAGGTTCACACCGCCCGTCGAGTACTCCGAGCCGACGCCGGTGTACTCGCCGGTGTCCCACATGTCCTGCGGGAGGTTGTCGATCAGGCGGCCGTACCACTTGCCGTTGTCGAGCTGCCGCCACGAGTCCTGCGCCGCGATCGGGACGCTGCGCACCAGCAGGTATGCCAGGCGGGTCTCCCAGTCCCGCACGGCCCAGTCGAAGATGCCGTATGAGAGCAGCTCGATCGCGCGCGATGTGTTCGCCAGCGGACTCCGAGCGGCCAGGACCACCCGCAGCACCTTTCCGTAGGCGGCATCCCGGCGATCCTCCTCGTCTAGTCCCTCGACGAGCTTGGCGACCAGCCCCTGTGCATCGAGCGCGGCGACGAGTCCCACGAGCGCGGGCATCGTCTCGGGGGGCGCGTTCGTTCCGGCCCCGGTGGGCTTGGCGGCGGCGATCGCGGTGCGCAGGTCTTGGAGGCTCGGCGGGGTCTTCGTGGGGACGACAGCCGGCTCAGGGGCCGGCTGCGAGATCGGCCACGGGATGCCGCACACCGGCGCGAGCGCGGTGAGCGCGACCTTCGCGTTCTCGCGGCCGCCGTCGCGCAGCAGCTTCTCGAGTCGATCGCGCAGGATGCCGTCGCTCGTGAGCGTCGACGCCGAGCGCTGCTTCTCGGCGGCGAGTGCGGTGCGCAGCTCGGCCTCGTCGGTCGCGGCATCCGGAGGCGACTCGAGCAGGGAGCGGAAGAGATCTCGCCGCGGCCCGTCGGTGAGTTTCGTGAGTGTCTTCGCCCCTGCTCGCCGCAGCGTCGCCAGCAGCGCACGACGGGCGACGGGCGACAGCCGTTCGGGCTGCACGTTCTTCAAGGCCGCGGCCGGTCCCGGGTATGGCGTGCCGTTGAGCACCACCTCGGTGTCGGCGAGCAGGACGAGCTCCTTCGCGGTGAGGGCTGACAGCACGGCGATTGCCGCCTCGGGGTACGCGGAGTGGTGGTCGTCGTCGAGCTGCGCGAGCTTACGGCGGTCGGCCCAGGGGATCGCGCGCACGAGCGCCCGTGCGATCACGAAGGGGAAGCCGGACAGCACCCGCAGCGCGTTCTCGACCATCCCGGAGGTGTTCTGGGTCCAGGGGTGATCCAGCAGATCCCTGATGGTGCGGACGTCCGCGGTGTGGTTGACGGCGACGAAGTCGTCGAGCTGACGCTCCAGCCCGGCGAGGTCGGGTGTGGTGCTCTTCCCGGTCGACGGATCCGTCTCGGGCGCTGCCGTCGTGGGTGCGACGCCCTGCACGTCGGTGTCGCGAGCGGTGCGACCGGACGGCAGTCGGGCGCGCGGCATCCACGGGTCTCGCCCCTCCGCGATCGCGAGCGCGATGCCCGCGGCCTCGGCTTCGGCCGCCGTGGTGTCGCCCGCGTCTCCCTGCAGTTCCCGGTTGTCGTGCTGACGGACGTGCGCCAGCTCGTGCGCGACCACGGCTTTCATCCGCGGATCGTGAGGGTCTCCCGACACGGCGACCCGATGAGCGGATGCCGCGCCCCGCGGCTCGCCGGAGTCGGCCGTCACCCCGATCGCCACGCGCGCCGCGTCGAGCCCGAGCAGCGGCGAGAGCTGCTCGACGAGGAGCCGCATGAGTTCGTCCGCCGGTCCGGACTCGGCGGGCGGCGGGCGGTGCGCTCGGTAGCTGATGCTCGGCCGTTCGGGCGCTCGGCCCTGCCGGACGGCTGCGGGCGCGCGCGCCGGGGCGGCCACCCGCTCGGTCTCGGCGGGGTGCCTCTCAGCGAGCGGCTGCTTGGGCGGGCGGCCGGCGGCGAACGCGCGGGAGCGACCGGAGTCCGCGTTCGCGGTGGTCTCGGCGCCAGGCGTTCCCGCGGTCGATGCCATGGGGCTCGCTCACAGCGAGATCTCGTTGAACGGCAGCCAGGTGTCGAGCGGCGCCGGGAGGGTCCGCGGTGGAAGCAGGGCACGGCCGATCACGACGTTCCCGGTGATCGCCGCCGCCTGCGTCGCGAGGACCGCGAGCGCGATCGGGCTGTCGCCGCCCCTCGACGCGACGATGTTGCCCGTCACGCTCGCGGCGCCTGCGCCGCTGACCGCGGCGACGATGAGGGTGTCGGGGCTCGTGAAGCGGTTGCCGGTGACGGTGACCGAGGCGTCGCCCGTCTCGGATGCCGCGGCGATGAAGATCAGCGCGAAGCCGGTCGGGCCGGCGTCGGGCGCGGCACAGTCGACGGTGTTGCGCTGGATCCCGACCGCCGCCGGAAGGCTCTTCTCCTCGCCGCCCGCCCTCGCGGTCAGCTTCGGATCGAGGCGGTTGAGCGTCGCGAGGCCCCGCCACGCGGCGAGCACGTTCGGTGAGACCGCAACCCTGGCCGTGGCGACGGCGGGCGCGTCGGGCTGCTCGCCGGCGATCCGGGACATGAAGCGGTCGGCGACGAGGCCCTCCGCGCGGTTCGAGGCCTCGCGCAGCCTGGTCAGCGCCGCGCCGGTGAACGTGAGCACTCCGCGAGAGGGCCGGCTCGCGACATCCGGCAGCGGGTAGACCATTGCGAGCACCAGGATCCGCAGCAGCACGGAGTCCGACCCTGCGGAGGCCGCAGTCGCGAGCCCCCCGCCGGGGGCGGCGGGATCGACCTTGCTCGCGGCGAAGAGCGCCGCGGCGTCGAGGAACCAGAGCCCGCCGTAGCACTGGCTCACGACGTTGTCCCACACCCGGATGTCACCGATCCCCGCCGCGACGAGCACGGCCGCGGACAGGCCCCGGAACTCGTTGCCCGCGATGAGCGCGGCGTCGAGGAGGCCGGGGAGTCGCGATGCGCCGAGACTGACGCTCGTGCCCGACCGGCTCAGCGCGGTCTGGGTGAGGAGGTACCCGACGAGCAGGTGGAACGGCCCGTCCGCGGCGACGGGAGTCGTCGGGTCGTGCAGGAACCGGTTGCCGGTGAGCTCGAAGCCCCATGCGCCGCCGGCCGCGAACACCCCGACGCCGAAGACGTTGCGCGGCATGGTCTGCGCGTCCTCGGGTTCGGTCTGGTGCTCGCCCACCGTGAAGCGGAAGAGGCACCGACGGACGGCGAGGACGGCGCAGTTGATGGCGCGCACGCCGATCGACACCCACCGGTTCGCCTGTTCCGCGTTGATCCCGCGGACCGCCTCGCGATCGAGGAGACCGCCTGTCGTGCCGCTCACGCGGGCGAGCACCGCCGGGATCTGCGGCAGCTCGAACTCGAGCCCGCTGACGGTGATGTTGTCGGCGTCGACGAGGATGATCATCCCGTGCCCGAAGGCCTTCTCGCTGCCACGGCGCACCGCGAGCACGGCAGCCTCGTTGCAGTTGTCGAGGGTCAGGTTCGAGTGGCGCTGGGTCAGGATGATCGGCCGCAGCAGCTCATACCGTCCCGGCGTGAAGCAGACCTTCACCCGGTCACCCCGCTCGGCGATCGTGCGGCCGGCCACGGCGCGGTCGATGCGCGCCTGAAGCGTGCCGTCCGCGGCGTGCGACGGACGCACCTCGATCGTGCAGCACCCGGACTCGTCCAGTTCGGTCAGCGGCTGGAACGGATGCCGGCAGTCCTCGAGGATGTCGAACTCGCGCTCCCGCCACTCGATCACGGCGAGCGGCGCGACCCACTGGCGCGGACCGTCGGGAGGCTGCGGCGTCCGCAGTAGCCGGGCGGGATACACCGCGGTCGGCGTGGAGGGGCGAACCCCGATGCACCAGAAGTCGTCGACGTGCAGGTTCCCGCCGGCGTCGGCGGTGATCGTGACCTGGACCCCGGTCGACCCGAGCCGGATCGGCTGGCCGAGCTCGGCATCCGTGATCTGCTCCTCCCACACCCGCAGATACAGCTGAGGCGTCTGATCTCCGTCGGTGTAGGCGGACGGGAGGGGGGCCGGGAAGGTGACGGTCTTCAGATCGGGGTCATAGGGCGCCGTGAGCACGCCGACCTGTCCGGCGAGCGCGGCGACGTAGCCCTCGACCTGCGCGTCGGTGCTCGCGAGCTCCGCCGTCGCCCGCAGGACCTGCACGGCCTGCCCGGCGCGGGGGCGATGGAAGTCGTCGGCGGGCGAGCGGTCGAGGGTCAGCACCGGGTTGGTGCTCGCATCGGCGGTGACGCGATACAGGAACGACGCGTCGTCGTAGCCCCACACGATGTCGAACCGCCCGTTCTCGGCGATCCGGGTGAGCTGTACGCGGAGCAGCTGGTTCTCAGCGCCCAGGTAGCCGCCCGTGCTGGTCGGCTCGCAGGGATCGGGGGGTGCGGGATCCGCTTCCCACGTCACCAGCAGCCGCGAGTCCGACAGCAGCGCGGCCGTCTCTGGGTCGTAGCGCAAGCCCTCCTGCAGCCAGTGCTTGATGTCCTCGGCGATGGCGTCGGCGCAGGTCGCGGCATCCGTCTCGTGCCGCTCGATGTGCTGCAGCAGACGTGAGCGCGCCGCTCCGTCGGGGCCGCCGAGGGCGACTTCGTACAGTGCCGGATCCTCGACCGCCGTCACGTCGGTCTCGGTGACCGTCAGCAGCACGTGCTCGCGCCCGGTCTCCTTCCAGCCGCGCGGCCGGTCCAGCCAGTCGGGCTGGTGATAGTCACCGAGGGCTTCGGCGAGCGTGACCCGCCAGCCGCCCACGTACATGGTGCCGGGACCGATGGTGAGCTCGAACCCGGTGCCGGAGCTGACGGCGTAGCCGTCGTCAGGGGTTCCGACGGGGCCGACGATGTCGATCACCTCGGCGCGCTGCTCTTCGATGTCGATGGTGCGCTGCTCGTTCGCCTCGGCCTCGAGGCTCACCCGGCCCTGCTGGGCGACCACGCCCCGGTAGCGCCGTGCGGGGTCGAAGGACAGGCGGGCTACATCGGTGGCCATGGTCTCCCTCTCGTCAGTTCGCCGACCGGATCGGCCTCGGGCAGATGGATCAGCACGGGCGCGACCCCGACCGGCAGGTATTCCTGGGCCTTGATCAGCAGGGAACGGTCCTTCACGGATGCCAGATCGCGGCAGAACACGCCCATCTCGGAGCGTTCGCGGCTGCCGCTCAGCACCGTCGGCGTCGTGCTCGTGTTGCCGCTCAGGATCGCCGAGTCCGCGCCGTCCGACAGCTGGGCGTAGCCCCATTCGCCGTAGCGGCGACTCACCATGACGGGCGCGCCGGGAGCGAGCTCGACGGATTCGTAGCGGCGCGGCAGGCGGCTTCCGGTCGACCACGCCGAGAAGCGCACGCAGCCGTCCTGCGCGTCGCGCACGATGGCGATGTCGTCGAGGATCGACTCGCTGCACTCCAGCCGGTGCACGTACGCGCGGCCGAGCACCGTGCAGCGGTCGAGCTGCGTCAGACCCGCGTCGAGCGCGAGCGCGGCATCCGCCAGCCCCGACGGGAACGCCTCGGCGAGCAGCAGGCGGTTGAGCGCGCGCAGGGCCGCGGCATCGGCCGGCGGCGAGGCGACCGCGTCGAGCGTCGCCGCGCTGAGGGTGCGCTCGTGGAAGCGCGCGGCATCCCAGATCAGCGGGCCGTCGACGATGCCCTGAAGAGCCGTCGTCACGAGTGCTGCCGTGGCCGATGAGACGGGGGTGTTCTCGTCGTGCGCGGCGACGGCTGCGGATGTCGCGGCATCGAGCTGCCCCGCCAGCCAGGCGCTCAGCGGGTCGCGGCCGAACCGCAGCGCGCTCACGATCGAGTCGGCATCCCGGAGGCCGTCCAGGTCGCCCGCCAGCTCGGTCGGCAGGCCCTGGATGACGGAATCGGTCGCCGTGAGGCGATCCACGAGCCCGGTCGTCCGGGTGCGGATCGGACCGGTGATCGAACGGTCGATCACGAGCGAGTCGATGGTGCCCTCGATCCACAGTGTCGAGGCGACGAGTTCGCGCCCGTCGACGGCGGAGTCCCACACGACGGGCGGGGTGTGCAGCGCGCCCGAACCACCGGGGTCGAGCGTGCAGCACGAGATCACGACCTCCGTGAAGTCGCCGCGGAGCACGATGTCGGTGCCGCTCACGAGCAGACCCTCCAGCCGCAGCCGACCACCGTCGCCGGTGAACGCCCACTCGGCGCCTCCTGCCGCGCGGATCACGGCGCGCTCGCCGTCCTCCGCGCGGATCGCCACGTCTCGGATCGCGGGCACATCCGCCGTCGCGCTGAGCGTCCGGCCATCGCCGACGATGACTGTGCCCTGACCCGACAGCGCGGCAACGGCGCCGGGCAGCGCGATCGCGGAGCCGCCTTCGATGCGGGAGCGAGGCAGCGGATCGACAGCGCGACGGATGCCGGGCCGCCGACGGTCGTAGGGTCCGGCGCCGATCCGCGAGAACAGTCCGTGGTGGTAGCCCGCCTCGACGTCGGCGGGTCCGCCGGGCAGCACCTGGAACCGGCCGACCTCGGGCCACACCCGCACCTGGCCGACATCGAGCGGAGCGCCGCCGGCGGCCGGGCGCACCGAGAGCGAGAGCGGCCAGGTGTCGGCCGCGTCGGCGTGGAAGGGATCCGCGGAATCGAGGATCGCCTCCCACAAGGGCTCGGTGAGGGGTGTCGGCAGCTGCCACAGCGGCACGGGCAGCCAGCTCTCGCCGTAGTCATTGGCGCCGCGGCGCGCGGCGAGGAAGAGCGGGATCAGACGCCCCGTCGGATCGAACGAGTAGTGCCCCGCACACCCGGCGACGGGCACCGGTGTCGCGCGATCGACGCCGAGCGAGACGGTGCGCCACAGGAAGAAGCCGGCCTTCGGGATGCTGTACCACCCGAAGTCGCCGCGCCCGATCCGCACGTCCGCGTGGTGGTGGTACTCGTCGAACGCCGTGCCGACAAGGGTCGCCCCGAGCGTGTCGCGCAGGTCCGCCCAGCCGCCGGCCGGCGTTCCGGTTCGAGGTCCGGTCAGCCGTTCGAGCTGCTGCAGGCGCCGCGCACCGACCGGATCGGCCGAGTCGGCGGGGCGCCCGATCGCCGGGTCCAGGCCGTGACGCGTGCGCCCGAGAGCGCGGAAGAACTCGATCACGCGGACGTCGTATCCGGTCACGTCGTTCGCCAGCCGCTCGAGCAGCTGGACGGTCCCTTTCGCCCGTCGGTACGAGATCGTGTTGAACACGTCCAGCCGCTGGCCGCGCGCGTCCATGGCGGGTACCAGCCGCGTCGCGAGCAGGTCCGCGAGGTAGGGGATCACCCAGCTGTCGGCGGTCTCGATCGACTGGTCCTCCCACAGCCGGTCGATGCTGCGGCGGACATCGGCCACCGACCAGCCGATCCGGGTGAGCAGCTCCTGGAGCGGGCCTGCCGCGTCGATCGTCTCGCTGTCGGCGGCGCGGTGGTGCTCGGGAAGGAGGCTCCACAGCTTCGCCGCATAGCGCTCCTCGTAGGCGTCGGGGATCGTCACGGTGCCGCCTCCCCGGTGAGCAGGACGAGCTGCGGAAGGACGGCGAAGAATCCGCCGTCGCCCGGGTGGAAGCGGGGTCCGGCCGAGATGTGCAGTCCGGCCCGGATCCAGTAGAAGCGCAGCTGGCGACTCGCGAGGACCCCGGGCACGTCCGTCAGCACGCGTTCGATCTCGCTCCGGTAGAGCATCTCGCCGAGGGCGAGTGCGCCCGGCGAGAACAGCTCGCGCAGCACGGCCTCGCGCGCTGCGTCGACGACCGGTGCGATGACGAAGCGCGGGTCGACGGTCAGCACGACCCGCAGCGCGGCGGGCACCTTGACGGCGGGCAGCACGATGAGAGGCCGGTTCGGATCCGCCTGCGCGCGAAGCGCCGATCGGGCGGAGTCGACCGCGGCAGCATCGTCCCCGACGTACACGCGGACGGCGGGGCGCTGCTCGACGGAGTCGAACCCCCACACCGTGGTCGCTCGCGAGACCCCCGGCGCGGCGGCCGCGACGGCGGCGTAGTCATCGCCCGAGATCGCCCGGCCGAAGGTCAGCACCGAGCGCGGCGCGAGCGTCTTCAGCTCGGACGCCGGCTGCGCGTCCGAGCCGCCGCCGGGCGCCACCGGGTTTCGGACGCCGCGCAGGTTCGGCACGGTCGACAGCAGCTGCGTCAGGGCTCCGGGCGGCGGGACGGCCGCTCCGGCGCCGACGCGGTAGGTCGCCGTGACGACGGCCCCGCTGGGCAGCCGGCGCCCTGTGATCCCGTCGCCGAACCGCACGTGCGTATGCCCCTCGGCGTCGTTCCACGTCGAGAAAACGGTCTCGGCGGCGCCCCGCCCGTACAGGGTCCGCACCTCCGTCCACCGCTGCCCCTCGACGACGAGTTCGATCGTTGAGGAGTATCCGTCGCCCGACCTGCCGGGGAAGTCGGCGCGGAAGGTGACCGGCGACTTCGCGAGCGCGAAGTCCTGACTGCGGGCTGCGGCATCCCCCCGCCCCAGCTCCTCGTCTCGCACGGTCGCGCCCCGGCTCACCTCGATGACGTCCCACAGCAGCCGCAGCGGCGCCTGCAGTCCCGACGTCGGACCCGCGAGCGACACCGTGCTGGTGCCCGCGACGGGCACCGCGCTCACTTCGGCGCCGACGCCGGTCGCATCCTCGACGAGCGCCTTCGCGGCGACGCCGGGCGCCGCGGCGGGCGGAGAAGCCAGCGTGACCGACGCGGCGGCCGTCGCGAGCACCGCGACTGGCGTATCGAGCAGCGTGCCGACCTCCTGCCAGCCGCTGTGGACGGCGACCTTGGCAACCGACGAGCCGTAGCGGGCCGTCAGGCTGACGCCGCTGTGGGGCTGAACGCTCAGCTGAGCCACCTGGAGCGGGATGCCGGGGGTGTCGCCGGTCGGCGGCACCGTCGGGGTCGCAGCGAGGGCGTTGGCGTACCAGAGCACCTCGGCGTAGTCGGTGAGCCGGACGATGTCGAACCCGATGCCGGGGCTCTTGCCGACACCCGCGCCGGGCACCTCGACGAGGAGGGGATCGCCGGCCGCGAGGTGGCGGGCGGGGGCATCGAGCACCAGACCGCCCGACGTGACGGCCGCCGCTCCCGCGGGGAGCGTCGTCAGGTGGCCGACACGCGATCCCCGCAGCAGCCGGTAGTCGCCGGCCGCCGCGTTGGACGGCAGGTCGGCGGTGCCTTCGAGCAGCACCCGCGTGTTCTTGCGTCCGTGCGCGTCGGCCTCGGCCGCGGTTCCGGTCACCTTCACCACGACGGCCGGCGAGTCGGCGCTCGCCCATGTGCGTGTCACGAGCAGCAGACGCTCACCCGTGCGCAGCGTCTGCGCGCCCTTGAGCAGCACCCCGCCGCGCGCGACGAGCCGCGGCTGGGGCGGCACCTCGGCGGTGCCGGGCGGAGCCGACGCCGGCGGGCCGGCGAGCGGCGGCACGGCCGTGAGGCTCGCCGACGGCGCGGGGACGCTCGTGGGGCGCTCGAAGCGGACCGCCTCGTCGACCTCGAATGTCTGCGACAGGATGCCGGGGCTCGCCTTGCTGGCGATCGCGACCCCTTTCGGAACCACGAGAGGGCCCGGTCCAGCCGCGATGACGGCGAGGCGACCAGTGGCCGCGATCGCCGGCCTCGGGCGATACCCGAGCAGACCCACCAGGGCGGCCACCCGCTCGGGCAGGGCCGCCGTGCGCAGGTAGTGCTCGTTCGCATACCGCTCGTTGTAGAACGTGAGGATGTCGGCGATGTACGCCCAGGCATCCACGAGCTGCAGACCGAGATCGTCGCGGGCGCTCGGGCGCCAGTTGGCGAGTTCACGCTCGCCCTCGAGCTGGTGCAGCAGGGCGCGACGGAACGTCGGGAAGGTACCGCTGCGGTAGGCGATGCTGTCGGCCCCCGCCGGATTCGAGATCGGGAACCGGGTCGGAGCGACGCCGCACTCGCCGCCGCAGCCGCAGCCGCACGCGCAGCCCATCACGCCACCCCCTTCACGACGACGCGCACCGAGCCGCGGTCCGGCCGGCTCGGATCGTTGTCGGCCCGCAGGATCTCGTCGGCGCCGACGGTGACGACTTCGGGCATCGGCAGGTACCACGGCACGTAGCCGCGGCGCCGGTACTCGATGGCGACGACCCCGTCGACGCCCGATGCGCGCTGGATCGCGGCCTCGAGCTCGCTGCGCTCGAGTGGCGCGCCGAATCGCAGGCCGCCCGGCGCGAAGAATCCGAGCCGGCCGTCGCAGGTCACCCCGGTGCCGAGCTCGTCGAGGACCGCAGCCTCGACCTCGCCGCGCAGTGCGCCGGGCAGCGCGCAGACGCCCACCACCAGGTCCAGCCCCACGTATCGCGGGGCGGGCGTGTGCACGTCGTAGCCGGCGAGCCGGCGCCGGTCGAGCAGCTCGATGAGCTCGCTCGTCTCGGCGATCGAGGGCGCTTCGCCGGTCGGCGGCTGCGCCGTCGTGAACACGCTCAGCCAGCTTCCGGTCCAGCGCACCCTGGTGCCGGCATCCAGCACCCACGGCAGCTCCTTCGCGGTCGCGGTGTAGTCCTCGGCGCGCACGGCGCGGAACTGGCGGGCGCGGAAGGCCTGCGGGGCGTTGTCGCGGATGTGCCAGATCGTCTCGCGGTCCTCGCCACCGGCCGCGGGGAACGGGTTGGTCGCACCGAGCACGATGCCGGTAAGGTCGTCGCCGACGATCGTGATGGCATCCGCGGCGACATTGCCGACGGCGCCGGCGGTCGTCCGGTAGGTGACCTCGAACCGCGCTCCCGTCGGAGGCAGCTCGCCGAAGACGCCGTCGCCGAAGCGCACCGAGTCGCCGTCATCGCCGTCGTATTCGAACCAGGGCAGGGCGGCCGGCGAGCGCCGCAGGTCGCGATAGGCCACGGGGTCGACCGTGTACGCCTGCTCGAACAGGTCGGCATCCAGCAGCGATCGACGCCACCGCCAGGTCTGCGCCGTGTCCTCGGCGGTCTCGGGCAGTTCGACCACCACGATCTCGGGCAGGCGCACCGATTCGTCGCGCAGCTCGGGGTCGATCACCCACGCCAGGATCCCGGCGTCGAGAGTGTGCAGGTACTGCGGGGTGGCGTCCTCGCATCCGGCATCCGGACCGCTGCGCACCACCGCGGCCGACGGGGCGTCGACTCCGGCGGGATCCGGCTCGATCACGAACTGCTCCGTGTATCGGCGGCCCTCGACGGCCGGGACGAGGTTTCCCGCGAGCATGGTGCGGTCCTGTGCGTGCTCGGAAGCCAGCGCTTCGGAGGCATCCCAGGTGAGGCGGGTCAGCAGCACTCCGTAGAGCGGATCCTCCTCCTCGAACGCCCCCGTGAGGTGCACGACCTCGCGCACCGGCGGGTCGGCCGCCGTCGGGGCTGCGGTGTCGATCAGCAGGGCCAGCCCCCGGGTCCCTTCCCGCGGGTCGCCCACCAGGAATCCATAGCCCTGCCCCCTCACCCACATCTCGGTCGACCCGGGCGGCAGGCACACCAGCGCGTCGTCCCACCAGTAGGGCGTGATGCGCGCGCTCGGGGTCGCCATGTAGTCGTACCGGTTCCACCGCGGATCCACGGGCAGCGCATCGATGCGCAGCGCTCCCGTGTCAGGATCGAGCATCGGGCCGCCGAGCTCGAACGGGATCACCTGGCCGTCCGGCAGGCCCGCCGATACGGTGAGTCCGCGAGAGAGGCCCGGGATGGCGACATCCACCTGGACGATCACCTGCGCCGACGTCGCGGGAGCCGGCTCGTAGTCGACCATCCGGGCGTGCCGCACCGCCGAGACCTGCTGCGTCGCGGTGGCGAGCGAGGCCTCGCCCGTGATGCGATCCTGCAGGTACGACAGGTCGTCGCCGACGGCGCTGAGCAGCTCGATGAGCATCACCCCGACATCGGGCTCGTCGCGCTCGACCCACTGCGGGTACGCGCTCGCCGAGTAGTCCAGGAGCGCCGTGCGGAAGCTCGTGAAGTCCTTCGCGAGGTAGTCGATCACCGGGCTCGGGGCGTCGTCGGTCTCGCACTCGTCCTTCGCCGCGCAGTCCAGGGTCGACGGGCATCCCGCCTTGAAAGTGAACAGGATGCCGGCATAGAAGGGGTCAAGCGCCGCGCTCGCGATGGCAAGCCGGTAGTGCGAGAAGTCACCGGGGAACGGCGTCCGCACCGTCAGGATCGGCCGGCCCGCGTCATCCGTCGACCAGTCCGCCGCCACGATCGGGCCGACGGGCACGGTCGGCACCGTCTCGCCCCCCGTGATGGTGACCGGGGTCGTGCCCACGAGAGTGCCCTCGACGACGACGGTCGTGAGGAAGTGGACGCGCAGCTCGGTCTGGGCCGGGTTGCCGATCTCGATGAAGTCGATCCCGTTGCGGGTGTTCAGCGAGATGAGGTCGGCGAGGCGATCGGGCATGTCAGCGCACCTCCACCGTCACGCTGTCTGGCGTGCGTGTCTCGACGAGGGAGTACGAGACGGTGACGAGCATGGCGCCCTCGTCGATCCCGCTCCCGGGCGTCGCCCCGAGCACCACCTCGACGTCGAGCAGCTCCACCTGGTCGCGGAGCCACCGGGCGATGGACTGCTGCACCTGCAGCCTCACGGTCGCCTGCAGGGCGTCCGACTGGGGCGCGAAGACGAGCCGCCGGAGACCGCATCCGAACTCCGGCAGGCACACGCGCTCGCCGGGGCTCGTCAGCAGCAGTTGCTTCACCAGCTGACTGACGTGTCGCGGGTAGTCGGCCCGGGCCACCTGGTGCGAGGCTTCGTCGATGCGCAGCGGATGCGCGTAGTCGTGCCTGATCACAGCCCGCTCGCCTTCGTCTGCGTGCTGACGATCTGCACCGGCCCCTGCACGGCCTTGTCACCGGCCTGGCAGAGACCGACGCTGTCGGTCGTGAGCGGCTGGTCCTGCACCATCTTGCTGCGCTGGGCGGTGACGATCCACTGGACAGTCAGGCATGGATGCGGGGCGCCGGCGACGTTGAACGCGCAGCCCCCGATCGGGAACGTGTCGCCCGAGAGCACGACGGGCTCGCCTCCTATCCGCACCTGCGTCGTGCCGGGCACAGGCGAGACCTTCCCGCCGTGCGGGCACATGAGGGTCGCGGACGCGGTGAGGAACGTGCCCATCACGACACCTCCAGTGCGCCGTCGTTCACCGAGACGCTCGAGGACGAGACCGCGACCGACGACGAGTCGCGCTTGGTCGTCACCCCGGACGAGTCGAAGACGATGCTGGCGCCGTTGGCGTCCTCGAGCCGGATCTCTCCCGCGTCGTCGTCGAAGATCAGCTTGCTTCCGGATGCCGTCACGATGACCCGCACCGCGGGCTTGGCGTCGTCGGGGATCTCGTCCTGGAACCAGTAGCACCCGGTCCAGATGGGGAACTCGACATCCCCCCGCTCGAACTCGATCCAGACGCCCGCGCCCACATCGGGGAGGAAGCAGAAGCCCGCCGACGGTCCGGCGTACGGCACGCACGGCATGCACCAGACCTCGGCGTCCGCGAGGACGCCCGGAACCGTCGCCTTCACCCGCATATGCGGCGCGTCGACCTCGACGACCACGCCGCGGTACTTGCCGTAGTACCGGTTGCGCAGCTGATCCACGAGGTCGTGCAGGAGTTCGTCCGACATCACCCCTCCGGTCCCAGCGCATTGCGCACCAGCGCGAACGCCATCGTGTGGGCCTGCGTCGTGATGGTGTGCCGCACGCTCCAGACGAGGTACTTGCCCGACAGCAGGGACCCGCAGCCTTCGAGCTCGACGACATCCCCCACGCGCAGCACGCACTTGAGCACGTTGACGTCGGCGGTCCCCTCGCAGCGCACGAACCAGCCCGTCTCGCGCAGCAGCCCGGCGCTGCGGTCGGGCAGTGCGGCCGTGTCGGCGGCCGCCGTCAGCACCACGGTGCGCTCCTTGCCGGTGAAGTCGGCGAGTCCGCGTTCGTCGAGCAGCGTCAGCCCGGAATCGCTCGTGTCGGCGCTCACCCCGGCCTGATCGTTGTCGGTGAGACTCACCTGGCGGGTCTGCACGGTGGTCGGGCGCGCGGCGTCCCATGCGAAGTCGAGCACCGGCACGGCGGAGGTCGCGGGGTCCGTCACGCCGATCGTCGCCACCGGAGGCTTGTCGAGGCTCGGCGACGCGAAGACGCCGGTGCGCGCACCCGGCTTGTCGGCGCTCACGACCCGGAACCACCGGCCGGTGCGCCGGGCGAGGCGGCGGAGGAACTCGGCATCCGAGTCGCGCTGCACGAGCGCGTGCTCGTCCTCGCTGTGGACCGGGCCCGGCTCTTTGCTGTTCGAGGGGTCGGCGGCGAACTCGTAGCTCGAGAGGATCTGCGCGGCGACGTCGGCGTCGCTCATGCCGGACCAGACCTTGACACGCTCGGTGAGGCCCATGAGGACTGTGGCGTCCTGCCCCCAGACCTCCAGGGTCGCTCCCGCCGTGCCGGTCGGCAGGTGGACCTTGTTCGTCAGCACGTAGCCGTCGAAGATGCACTGGTCGCCGGCATCCGGAGCCGTCGCCACCACCGCGATGTTCGCGTACGGACCCACCCGCGAGTCGGTAACGAACGTCAGCTCGCCGTCGGCGACGCTCACCGGCAGCGTCAGGGAGATCGCGCCCGGCAGATCGGCGTTCTCCTCGACTTCGAGCCGGCTGATCTGCCCGTAGAAGTCGTCGTCGACCGGCGTGCCCTCGAACAGCAGCTGGTACTCGGACATGTCACTTGCCCGCATCCGGGATGCCGATGACGTCGTGGACGCCCAGAGCGTCGGGCGACATCGCGTCGTTCGCATCGCACAGCAGCCACGCCTGCGTCGCGTCGCGGGTGAACCGGTGGGCGATCACATCGAGCCGCTCGTCGTCGACGCGCCGGTGCCACCCGACGAGCCGCGTCGCTCGGGGGCGCGGCGCGCGGGTGACAGTTACGACGGTGCCGTCCGCGAGCGTCACCTGGTAGGTGCCGGCTGCGGCGTAGCGACTGTTGGAGGTGAACATGGGCGTCAGATGGGGAGCATGCCGAGGATCGAGTCGGCGGCGTTGACGAGGTTCGCGACGGCGAGCGCCTGGCGCAGGCCGTGCGTGTAGGTGTTGGCGACGTTGGCGAGGTCCTTCAGGGTGTCGGTGTTGTGCTTGAGCTCCTCGTCGGTGAGCGCGCGCAGCGTGACCTGCGCCTCGGCCTTGACGGGAATGAGCAGGGTGTCGTAGATCCGCTCCGTGACGGTGAGGGCCGTCAGCCGCACCGGCACGATGCGCCCAGGTCCCCACACGAACAGGCAGGTGTTGATGGTGGATGCCGGAACCTTCCGCTTCTGCGATGCGCCGCCTCCGCCCAGCGCGGCGGTGACGGTCCCGAGCAGTCCCTTCTCGGAGTCGGATGACGGGAACAGCAGCATCTCGAGCGCGGCGAGCCGCGAGGCGATGCCTGTCACGCTGGCGAGCGCACCGGACGCCCCGCCGTCGGCGATCGAGTCTGCGGCATCCATCGACAGGGTGAAGCTGAACGACTCGCCGGGGTTGCCCTCGACGGCGAGCGGGTTCGTCGTCGTCTGGTTGGGGCCGGCCTTCGGGGCCTCGGGCTGCGTCCACGCGTGCGACATCGTCTCGGGGTTGTACTGGAAGACGATGATGTTCGGGATCGGGATGAGCGGTGTCGGCATGAACTCGACGATCGCCCCGCGCAGGTAGAAGCCGCTCATGACCGGCCTCCGCCCGGGTTCGCGGCGCGGCCTGCGCCCCCCGCGGCCGGGGCCCGGGCGACGAATGCGGCCTCGACGGCTTTGACGATGGCGTCGCGCAGACTCGCGACACCGCCCTGTGCGGGTGCGGGCACCTGCACCCGGACGGCGCCGGCGGGAGGCAGCGGCAGGGTCGCCACGGCCTCGGCGACGAGCTGGGCGAGCTCGTGGGCCTCGCGGTCGGTGAGCGGTCCGGTGTGCAGCGTCAGGCGGTCGATCTTCACGAGGCCACCTCCGTGTCCACGCGCGCCGGCGCGGCGACCCGCAGCACCGCGCCCCGCTTGCCGAGCTCGCGACGGGATGCCTCGAGCACCGCGTCGAGCGAGATGAGCCGGCCCGCCTCGCGGGAGTCGAACGCGGCGCCGAGTGCGATCGTCTTGATCTCGGCGCCGGTGAGCTCGAGGTGGGTGGCGAGCCATTCGTGGTCGAGCTCCTCGGTCACCGCGACCCCGTGGGAGGTGTGCGTCGGCAGCGCGGAGCGCCACAGCCGCAGCCGCTCCGTCGCCGACGGGCTGACGAAGTCCACGACCGTCCGCAGTCGCCGCAGGAACGCCGGATCGAGGTCGCTCTTGCGGTTGGTGGCGAGCACCGCGATTCCGCCGAACGAGTCCAGGCGCTGCAGCAGGTAGTCGATCTCGATGTTGGCGTAGCGGTCGTGGGCGTCCTGCACCTTCGTCCGCTGGCCGAACAGGGCGTCCGCCTCGTCGAACAGCACGAGGATGCGGCTGCGCTCGGCCTCGTCGAAGACCGCAGCGAGCTGCTTCTCGGTCTCGCCGATGTACTTGCTGACGACCGTGGCGAGATCGACGCGGAAGAGGTCGAGTCCCAGCTCGCGCGCGAGCACCTGCGTCGCCATCGTCTTTCCTGTGCCGCTCGGACCGGCGAACAGCGCCGTGATCCCCGAGGTCGCCGGCACCAGGCGGCGGAACTCCCAGTCGTCGAGCACCTCGGTGCGCAGTCGCACCTCGACGAGGAGTCGCTCCAGCGCCGCACCGACGTGCTCGGCGACGATGAGGTCGTCCCACGAGTAGGGCAGCGGCAGCGGCTGCATCGTCGAGAGCGATCCGGCCCGCACCCGCCCGCCGAGCACGCGGTCGGCGGCCAGGCCGGCCCGCGCGGCCGCCGCGATCTCGCCCGGTGTGAGGTCCCATTCCGCGACGGCGGCGGGTTCGTCGTGGACGGATGCCGCTGCCCACAGTCGCCGTCGCTGCGCCGCCGTCGGGCTCGGAATATCCCACCGGAGCCGGATCGTGTCGTCGGCGGCGCGGGGCGCGCTCTCGCATGCGACGAACGTGAGGCGCTCGGCATCCGTGGCCACCACGTCGCCGTCGCCCGCCGCGACGATGCCCACGCCGTCCAGCAGCCGTGCGGCCCGCACGCCGCGCACGCCGGAGCCCGCGTCCAGTTGGATCGGCGTGAGGCCGAGCGCCGTCGCGAGCTGCGTGAGCAGCGTGCGACGCCCCGACCCGGCACGCCCGACGAGCTCCGCGACCGCGCCGCCGTCGACCTCGCGGACGGCGGCGAGCATCTCGGCGAGCAGTGCCGGATGCAGGCACTCCCGCTCGTCCACGTCGACAGGGCGCACCTCGTCGCGCAGCCCGGTCCAGTCGTCGCGCCCCGCGAGGAACGCCGCGATCTCGGCATCCATCGCCCACGGCGTCGTCGACTGCCATGCACCGACGGGGGTCGCCAGCTGCCAGCGTGCGACGGCGGATGCCGGGCCCGGCCACTCGCCGGGTGCCCAGGCCCACACCAGAGCCCCGGATGCCGGGCTCGGCGCGGTGGGCACGGCGGTGTCGTCGAGGTATCCGAGCACCCGGGTCAGCCGGGGGTCGAGCTCGCACGCGGCGAGCACGGCGAGCCACTCGGCATCCCGTGCGGTGAGATCGAGGGCCGACACGAGACGGTGCCAGCGGACGTCGGCGGCCATGGCGGCGCGCGCCTCTGCCTCGGCCTCGCCGATGTCGTCGGCGATGGTGGGTGCGAGGATCTCGTCGATCGCCGCGTGGATGCTGCCGCCGTTCATGCTCCAGTGCTGCCGCTGCGCGGCCACATGCTGGGCGGCGAGCCGCCTGATCGCCTCGAGCCACTGCATCACACCACCGCCCACTTCACAGGGTCGGACTCGATCTCGTTGGCGCGGACGCCGACGAGGTGCGTGCCGGTCGGCGTGCCCGCCGGCGCGGCGAAGGTGAGCTGCCCGCCCGATGCCTGCCACTCCCCGGCACCCGGGCTCCCTCCGCCGGGGATGCGCGCGAGCACCGTCGTGCCGAGACGCACCACGACCCCGGCCGCGGGGATGTTCTGCACCGTCAGCGTGTAGATGCCCGACCCGTTCGGGGTGAGCAGCGGGCCGCCGGCCGGATCGATCCACGCGGCCACGTTCAGCGGCACCGCGTTGGAGTGCCATCCCGGCTCCGTCGGTCGCGTCAGCTGCAGCTCGTGACGCCCCGGAGCGGGCGCGCCGGCGCCGGTGGGCGGGGTGAGGCGGAACGGGGGGTCGCCGGCGGCCAGCCAGGTCGCCGTGACGTCATCCTCGGTGCGGACTCCGCCGGGATACGACACCAGCACGACGTGGTCGCCCGTGAGGACTCCTGCGCCGTCGAGCACCACCTCCTGCGCGGCCGCCGCAGGACCCGGGGCCGGTGCGGTCGTCGCGGGTGAGAGCAGCACCGACTCATCCACCGGGCCGGGCGCGGTGTAGACGAGCGTGCGGCGGGTGGAGAACAGCCGGGCCGGAGCCTTCTCGGCCAGCGCACCGGGTGCCGCGACGAGGTTCACGACCTCCGGGTTCGGCTCGTCGGCGGGGATCGTGTCGGGGGTCAGGAACACCACGCTGACCCGGTACTGGGCGGTCGTCCGCAGCGGCAGTCCGAACGCCTGCCACAGCCGGCTGAGCTCGTCGAAGCTCGGGGTCTCGAGCACGACCGTCGCCTCGCTCGGAGTGATCGCACCGGGCAGCGGCGTGGGCGTGTTCAGCTCGATCACGGCGTGCTCGTGCAGGCACTGCATCGCGATGCCGAGCACCCGCTGCTCCTGGACGTAGCTCGTCTTGGACTGCGCCGACAGCATGTACCAGAGATCGAGACTGAGCGGCTCGGCCGCGATCGGGGGCGTCGTGCCATGCTGGGCGGCCGCCGACCAGAAGCTGTTCGCGAGGTACTTGTTCGGGGCGACGTGGAAGAGGTAGATGTTCAGCTCGCAGTCCGCCCCGCCGGGGTTCTGCGGGTGCTGACCCGACACGGTGAACGAGAAGGGCGGCGGCCCGCCGCCGAAGACCGGGCTCGTGTTGAGGGCGTCCGTGAGCAGGTCGCGGAGTGCGTCGGTGACGATCGACAGGTCGCGCACGGTTCAGCCCTGCCCGAATCCGTAGGTCTGCGCGGGGCGGCTCAGGCGCCCTGGCGGGGCGGGCGGGGTCGCCGGGCGGGCGGGCGGGACGGATGCCGCGACCGGCGCCGGCGCCGGGCTCGCCGGCTGCGTCACGAAAACCTCGATGCTGCCGATCTCGACACGCTCGCGTGGGGGCACCGGGGGTGCGTGCTCAGGGGTCGGCACCGGCTCGAGGCGGACGAGGGGGGTCAGGTCGCGCCCGGCGTCCGTCTCGCGCACGACTTCTTCTGGCGACGCGTCGGATCGGCGATCCGACTCCTCGGGCGCGGGCAAGTTCGCGGCCGCGAACCGCCGCGTGAGGTGTTCCAGACGCTCGAGCGCCGCTTCGGTGCCGGGAGGCAGGCGAAGGGATGCCGGCCGAGCGATCTCGCGGACCGGAGTGGGCGCGGGGTGCGACTCGTCGCTCGGGGTATCCGGTCGTGGGGGACCTGCGAAGGCGGGCGGCTGTGACGCCCGGGTCACCGCGGGATTCGAGCGCCGAGCGGGCGATGGCGCGACCGCCTCGACCGGCTGCGGGCGCGGTGCGTCACCGGTGCTGCGCCGCGACTCGGGGTTCTCTGCGGGGCGCGGCGCGGCATCCGGTTCTCGTGCCTGCGGTGCCGAACGCAACGGGGCTGGCGGCCGTGCGGGAAGGGATGCCGGTTCCTCGGCCGAGTGCGTGGGCGCCGCCGAGGGCGGTCCCGCGCTCGGGACCGGGAGGTCGGCGGGCTCGACGAGCCGCGTCGGACCCCACTCCGGCTGGACTGCGGCGCGCGTGTCCGCGCTCGCTCGCGGAGGCCGGGCCGAGCGCACGAGCGTGTCGAGGTACCCCCGGGTGCTACGCATCGGCCAGTTCCCTCTGCTGCAGCTCGGACGAGCGACCGGCGATCGTGGCGGCGTAGCGCCGGCGGCGTGCCGACGGCAGGTCGAGGATGTCGTCCTGCGACCAGCCGTACGCCGTCGCGATGAGGTTGACGTCGTCGTACACCGTGACGGCTTCCCGGCGCAGTTCGGCCATGCACAGCTCGCGGGCGTCGACCTCGAGTTCGAATCCCGCGCCGCACTCGGGGCAGACGCCGGTCACCGCTGTGCGCATCGTCGGCGCCAGCCGCGCCATGGCCGACTCGACCGCCCGCGCTGTGGCCGCGGGCACCTGTTCGCGCACGCACCGTGCGAGCAGCGCGCCCCGGCCGTCGGCTGACGGATCGATCGAGAGGACATCCCGAGCCGTCGGCAGCCGGAACGTCGCTCCCCCCGCCCGCAGCGCGAACCACCCGTCGCCCACGGCTTCGGCGCGCCGGCTCGCCCGGGGCCGGTGATGCGCGGCGTACGCAGCCAGGCTGAATCGCACGTCGACCGGCTCATGGCAGCGCGCACACCGGCCCTCGGCCACCATGGTGTCTCCGAGGTGCTCCCGGCGCTGCCAGAGCACCAGCAGGTCGACGTCGCCCACCGGCAGGTCCATCGGATCCAGCTGCGATGAGAACTCCACGGTGTTCCCGACGTGCTCGACGGCACCGCGCAGCCCTCGCGCGCTGTCCGCCAGGGCGATGTCGTCGCGTCCCGTCGCGGGGCGCCACGTCGCCTGCACACCGGAGATCGGGAGGACGAGCATGGGCCGCTCAGTTCTCCTTGGGCTCGGCCAGCGAGAGGTCGTGCTCCCAGCCCTCGTTCTCGAGCTTGATGTGCTCGATCGCGACGGCGTTCGTGCCGGCATCCAGATCGGGAAGCGCCTGGAACTCCGACACCCACGCGCGGTGCACGAGATAGCGGTGCACGGGCTGACCCTGCTCGTTGAGCAGCTCGATGCGGATCTCCTTGCGCAGCTTCGAGAGAGATGCCGAGGGAGAGCCCTTGTCGAGCACCTGAGCGGCGTTGGCCCACTGCTCGAACGAGTCGTCGTGGGTCACGCCGCGCTCGAGGGTGATCGGCTCGTACTTGCCGCGGCCGATCCCCTTGCGGATGATCGCGTTGCCGCCCTCCTTGTACTCGATGACGTCATGCGAGCGCTTCATCGAGCTGACCTTGCTCACCCCTGCCACGGGCGCGGTCGAGGTGTCGAAGTACACCAGGAACCGGTAGCTCTTGTACGGATCGAACCGCGAGACGTTGACGCTGAACGGCTTGGGCATGGTGACTCCTTACGCCTGCGGCTGGCCGGCCAGCTGCGCGATCTTGATGATGACGAACTCCGCGGGCTTGAGCGGAGCGAAGGCTACGACGATGTTGACGATGCCATTCGCCTGGTCGTCGGGGGTGGTGGTCGTCGCGTCGCAGGTCACGCTGAATGCCTGGCTCGGGCTGGTCCCCTGGAAGGCACCCTGGTTGAACAGGCCGAGCATGAAGTTGTCGATCGTGGTCTTGATCGACACCCACAGCGGCGTGTCGTTCGGCTCGAACACCACCCAGCCGAGGCTCGCGACGAGCGACTGCTCGAGGAAGAGGGCGGTCCGCCGCACCGGCACATACCGGTACTGCTGGAATGCCGGATTCGCCGAGACGAGCGTGCGCGCTCCGAAGATGACCGTGCCGATGCCGGGGAAGCCGCGCAGGCAGTTGACGCCGAGCGGATTGAGAGTGCCCTGGCGCGGGTCGGTCATCTTGCCGGATGGCGTGACGCCGAGCGTGTTCTGCACGAGCGCCTCGAAGCCCGCCGGCGCCTTCCACACACCGCGGTTGGTGTCTTCGCGGGCGATCACGCCGGCGACGAACCCGGATGGCGGCACGACGAGCGGCTCGCCGGTGGACGGGTCGGACGTGCGCAGGTACGGGAAGTAGAGCGCCCCGTTCTGGCTCTTCGGGATGATGCGCCCGGCGACCTGGTCGCTCATCACGTCGCCGATCATCGGCAGCGGGAAGCCCGTCGGGTCGGCGACGGTGTCCGCAGGGGGGTCCATCACGACGAACGCGCGCTTGCGCTCGGCGACCGCGAGGGCCGCCGAGGTGACCCCCGGATCCCACACGCCGGGCGTCAGCAGCAGGTTGAAGATCGAGATCTTGTCGAGCGCCTTCTCGGGCTCGAACGCGTCGGCGAAGTCTCCGGGGCTGAACGCCGTGAACGGCGCCGCAGGCAGCCCCCCGTCAAGAGGAGTCGCCCCGAGTGCCGCGGGCCAGGCGGTCGGATACGCCGCCGTCGGCGCGACCGTCACGAGGGACGACACCGGCGCGGCGGCCGTGCCGAGGCGGGCCTCGATCGTGTTGCCGGCGTCCGCCGCGGGCGGCGCCGGGTTGAGAGTGACCCGCCGGAACGTCTCGGCACGCCCCGCGTAGGAGACCGTGATGTCGGCGAGGTCGAGGGGTGTGGTTCCCACGCTCGCCCGCAGGTTGGTGATCGACACCGACAGGTCGTGGTTCGCGTCCACCGGCTCTCGGCCCGTGAACACGATGCCGTTCGCGACCGACCCGACGGTGAGCGTCGGCGCCGCGATGTCGACGGTCGGACCGCCGCCGAGGTCGTGGAACTGCGGCATCAGCGGCACGACCCAGGCGACCGCGCCGCCGTTCGCGAAGAACTGGAACACCGCCCGGCCGACGTCATCGGCGAGCCAGTCGACGTTGAACAACCCGCCGAACTCGCGCTCGTAGTCGGCGAAGCTGAAGATCTGCACCGCTGCGCCGTAGTGCTGCGGTCGCGTCTTGAACGGGTGCGTGTACCCGAGGAAGACCGTGACCGACGTGGGGGCTGCGCTGATCGTGCGGGAGTTGCTCAGGATCTCCTCGACGTACAGCCCCGGATAGGTGGGTGTGATGGGCATGCGCTTTCCCCTTTAGGTCACGTGTAGAGCAGGCCGCTGGCAGGAAGGCCGGCGGCCCCGCCGGAGAGCTGGGTGGAGGAGTCCGCGGGGAGGGCCGCGCCGCGCGGCGGCGCGCCGACCGACACGAGGTAGGCGACCGGGGCCGCGACGTCGCCGAGGGTCAGCAGGGTGACGGGATCCTGCGTCCCGGCCTCCTTGGTGGAGTCGTACGTCGCGCTGATCGTGAACGTCGCCCCCTGGACGGTCACCGCGTACGAGAGTCCGTCCTTCCCGACGTAGTCCGCGCGAGGAAGGATCGTGCACACGACGGCGGCGTCCGCGTCCTTGAGGTCGACTCCCGTGGCCTTCTTGAGCACGCCGGAACTCGCGACCGCGGGCTTCGCGCTGGCGCCGGTCGAGCCCTTCTTCACGGCGATGAGCCCGGTCGCGCCCGGCGGATCGCCGTCGACGCCGGTGGGAGCATCGACGCCGATCTTGAATGCAGCCGCATCCCCGTCGGTCAGCATCGCCCACGTGTCGAGCTCAACGGCCGACAGCGTGATCTCGGCATCGAGCGGCGGCACGTCCTTCTCGACCGACACGGTCACCGCGATCCCGCTGCCCTCCGACCCGGCATGAGCGGCGGTGACGCTCAGCGCAGGGGCCGGCGGTGGGATCGGCGGCGGGGTCAGTTCGCCGACAGCCGCCCGAGCCTTCGCCAGCGCCAGCAGAGTCGTCTGCTCCCCGGGATCGAGCACGGCCTGCCAGGCGGTTTTCAGCCGGATGTCGGAGCCGCTGAACTCGAGTGCGGACAGCGGGATGACCTGCTGTCCGCCCGAGGCGTTGGTGAAGCTGAGCGGGGTGGAGCCGATCACATCGGCGGTGGCAGTGGCCATGGCAGCACTCCGATCGTGTGTCGTTGCGACGAAGTTTCGACAGGCAGGCGTCACGCCAACGTCACCGCTGCGTCACCGCGTCCCCTCGTCCGCCCCCGGGGTTACCGTGAGTGCATGCCTCGCAGGATCACCACCGATGTCGGTCGCGCGGCGCTCGACGCGGTGCGTGCAGCGGGCGAAGGGTCCGAGCGCACGGCTCTCGCGACATCCGTGCGGTATCTGCTGCAGCTGCTCGCCGAGAAGTCACCCGGGCACAGCGTCGAGGTGCGGGTGCCGCCCTTCGGCGCGGTGCAGGTCGTGGAAGGTCCGCGGCATACCCGCGGCACGCCCCCGAACGTCGTCGAGACGGACCCCCGCACATGGATCGCGCTGGCGCTGGGCGAAGAGAAGTGGGCGGATGCCGCGGCCGCGGGCCGCATCCAGGCCTCCGGCATCCGCGCCGACGTGTCGCACCTGCTGCCTCTGCGTCCGTGAGTGTTTGCAGTCTTCGATCGCAGGGGAGCGGGACCGTTCCCCCGCTGCGCGGGATGCCGCGTCCGCGAGGCATGCCCCCGGCGGCCTTCGGTCGCCTCCCGCCAGTCCCGATGCCAGCTTCGCGGGCGGGACATCCCTCTCCGCTGCCTTCGGGCGCCGGCCGGCGGCTCGCGGTGGGACAATGGACGCATGGGCCAGCACATCGATGATCACGTCGAGCGGGTGCGCGTACGGCGCGCTCCCAAGTTCTCGGTCTTCCTGCTCGCCGGCGTGGCGCTCGGCCTCCTCGTCGCGCTGATCCTGACCTTCGCGTTCAGCGGGACGGCTGCCGTCAGCCCCAACACGGGCCTGCTCTACTCGCAAGGACAGGTCTTCGGTTTCCTCGCACTCGCCTGCATCACCGCGGGCCTCGCGCTGGGCGGCGTCGTCGCGCTGATCTTCGACCGCCGTTCGTCACGGCACACGCGCGAGGTGATCGTCGACCACCTCTCGGTGCACCCCGAGGAGTGAGCAGCGCTAGGCGAGTTCGGCGATGATCGGGTGGATCGCCGCGTCGAAGGCGACGACATCCCCCCGCAGTCCGTCCGTCACCGCGACCGTCAGCGAGCCGATCCACCACACCCCCCGCTGACTCAGCGGGAGCACCTGCACGTTGAGCTCGAACGAGTGCGCTCGGCGCCCGACTTGACGCTCGTGCTCGGCGATCGCGCTCGCATACGCACGATAGGCGGCGCCGCTGCCGGCGTCCTTGCGGTAGCGGGCGTGCGCCGACTGGGCGAAGGCGAGCGCTTCGCGAGCGTGGGGGACCAGGGCGGCCCGCAGCGCCTCGGATCCCTGGCTCGGCAGTGCGACGAGAGTGTCGAACTCGTCGACGAGCTCGAGCGGAACGGGCGACGGATGGGCCTGCGGCTCGACCGTCATGGCCCAGTACTCGCGCCACTGCCGTTCGAGCTGCGCCTGCGCCTCTTCGTTTCGATCATTCGCGCGCGGTGGGATGCCGCGCAGGTGCGGCAGCTCATCAGGAGAGCGGATGCCGAGCACCTGCCGCAGATAGAGGGCGAGCAGGACCGGCTGACTCGCGTCCTCGCGGATCAGCCACTCGGGAGCACCCGTACCGCCCATGCCGCCATTGTAGAACCGGCCGCGGACGTCGGCTTCGCGCTTTTCAGGCGCAGCCTGTCCTCGAGGCCCGTCTCACAAGCGAGACCGGCCTCGGCGTCCGCCCAGGTGGGCCGCCGGTAGGCTGGACGCGTGGCATCCCCCTCTCGCGACGCCGCCGTGAGCCCCTATGCTGCAGCCGGGGTCGACACGGCCGCGGGCGACCTCGCGGTCGAGCTGATGAAGGCCGCCGTCCGCGATACGCACGGCCCTGAAGTGCTCGGTGGAGTGGGCGGGTTCGCGGGTCTCTTCGACGCCTCGGCGCTTCGCGCATACGCCAAGCCGCTCCTCGCGACGAGCACCGACGGCGTCGGCACCAAGGTGGCGATCGCCCAGGCGATCGACAAGCACGACACGATCGGGCGCGACCTGGTCGGCATGGTCGTCGATGACATCGTCGTGGTCGGAGCAAGGCCCCTGTTCATGACCGACTACATCGCGTGCGGCAAGGTCTTCCCCGAGCGGATAGCCGAGATCGTGCACGGCATCGCCGCCGGCTGTACCGAGACCGGTACGGCGCTCGTCGGCGGCGAGACAGCCGAGCACCCGGGACTTCTCGGCATCCACGACTACGACGTCGCGGGCGCCGCGACCGGGGTGGTCGAGGCCGATCGGGTGCTCGGGTCCGACCGCGTCCGCGACGGCGACGTGGTGCTCGCCCTCGCCTCGAGCGGACTGCACTCCAACGGCTACTCGCTCGTGCGCCACATCGTCGTGCGCGCCGGCCTCCGCTATGGCGACAATGCACCGGACTTCGGCACGACCTGGGGCGAGGCCCTGCTCGAGCCGACCCGCCTGTACACGCAGCCCCTGCTGCAGGTCATCGACTCGGCACCCGACGCACTCCACGCACTCAGCCATGTGACCGGCGGCGGCATCGCCGCCAACCTCGCCCGCGTGCTCCCGCAGGGATCGTGGGTAGAGGTCGATCGCTCGACCTGGTCGCCGCCGCCGGTGTTCCGCGTCCTCGCCGACCTCGGCGCCCTCGATCTCGAGGCGACCGAGGGCACGTGGAATCTCGGCATCGGATTCCTCGCAATCGTCGCGCCCGAGCACGCCGATGCCGCGGCAGCCGCGCTCAGCGCCGGCGGCATCGGGACATGGCAGGTGGGGGTGGTGCGCGGCGGCGCGCGTCCCGACGGCGACTTCGAACAGGGCGCCAAGGGCGTCGACGGCGGCGCTGTGCGACTCGTCGGAGCGTATTCGGACCGGGGCCGCTCAGACGGCTCGGTCATGGACGGAGCGAAGTAACACCCATGTGCGGAATCGTCGGGATGGTGAGCCGAGGGCCGGCCAACCAGGAGATCTACGACTCCCTGCTGCTGCTGCAGCATCGCGGCCAGGACTCCACCGGCATCGCGACGGCGGAGCGCAGCGGCGTCTTCCACCTCGCGAAGGCGAAGGGCCAGGTGCGGGAGGCGTTCCGCACGCGCGATATGCGGTCGCTGCTCGGTGAGATCGGGCTCGGGCACGTGCGCTACGCGACGAAGGGGACGGCATCCAGCGAAGAAGAGGCGCAGCCCTTCTACGTCAACGCCCCCTACGGCATCGTGCTGGTGCACAACGGCAACCTCACGAACACGCGCGAGCTCACCGACGAGCTGTTCCATCGGGATCGCCGCCACCTCAACACCAGCTCCGACACCGAGCTGCTCGTCAACGTCCTCGCGAACGAGCTGCAGGCGTCGATCTCGGGCGTCGACCTCGTGCCCGAGCAGGTCTTCCGGGCCGTCTCCCGGGTGCATGAGCGCGCCGAGGGGTCGTACGCCGCGATCGCGCTCATCGCGGGCTATGGGCTTCTCGCGTTCCGTGACCCGTTCGGCATCCGCCCCCTCATCCTGGGCACGCGCAAGGCCGAGGATGGCTCATATGAATGGATCGTCACCTCCGAATCGCTCGTGCTCGAGAACGGCGAATTCGAGGTCGTCCGCGATGTGATGCCCGGCGAGGCGATCTTCATCGACCTGGACGGGCACCTTCACACCCGGCAGTGCGCCGCCGATCCGAAGCTCGTGCCCTGCTCCTTTGAGTACGTGTACCTCGCGCGGCCCGACTCGATCATGAACGGCATCTCGGTCTACGAGGCGCGGCTACGTCTCGGCGAGCGCCTCGCCGACACGATCGCGAAGTACACCCCCAACGGCGCGATCGACGTGGTGATGCCGATCCCCGACTCGTCGAGGCCCGCGGCCATGCAGGTGGCGCGCAAGCTCGGCCTCGAGTACCGGGAAGGCTTCTACAAGAACCGCTACATCGGGCGCACGTTCATCATGCCGGGCCAGGCGGTGCGCAAGAAGAGCGTTCGGCAGAAGCTCAACGCGATGTCGAGCGAGTTCAAGGGCAAGAACGTGCTGCTGATCGATGACTCGATCGTGCGAGGCACGACCTCGAAGGAGATCATCCAGATGGCGCGGGATGCCGGAGCCAAGACCGTGACCTTCGCCAGCGCCGCCCCGCCCGTCCGCTACCCGCACGTCTACGGCATCAACATGCCGTCGCGGCACGAGCTCGTCGCGTATGGCCGGACCATCCCCGAGATCGCGGTGGAGCTCGGTGCCGACTACATGGTCTACCAGGAGGTCGAAGACCTGAAGGCGGCGATCCTCGAGGGATCGGATGTCGAAGACCTCGACATGAGCTGCTTCGACGGCCGGTACATCACGGGTACGGTCTCGGAGGAGTACCTCTCCTGGGTCGAGGGCTCGCAGGAGAGCTGAGGCGTTGCGCCGGGTTCGGTGCGTTTCGTCTCGGTCGCTGCGCGTGCTCGCTCAACGACCCGGGGGGTCGACCGACGGGGGCGACGAAACGGGGGCCTAGGCTGGGCCGGTGAGCTCCGCCCCTTCCCGTCCTCTGTGGCAGGGGAGGACTCTGGCCCTCGTCGGCATCGTTCTCTTCGCATTCTCGCTGCGGTCGGCCGTCGCATCGCTGTCGCCGGTGCTCGCCTTCATCTCGGCGGACTTCCCGATGCCGCCGGCGATCGTCGGCCTGATCGGCACGGTGCCCCCGGTCTGCTACGCCGTTTTCGGCATCCTGACGCCGCAGCTCGAACGCCGCTTCGGACTCGAGCGCCTCGCGCTCGCCGCGATGATCGTCGTCACCGCGGGAATGGTCTGGCGAGCACTCGCGAGCGAGTCGCTGACGCTGCTCCTTGCGACGGCCGTGATCTTCGCGGCCGTCGGCGTAGGGAACATCCTTCTGCCGCCGCTCGTCAAGAAGCACTTCCCCGACCGGATCGGGCTCCTGACGACGATCTACTCGACCACGATGGCGCTCGCGACACTTGGGCCGCCGCTCATCGCCGTGCCGGTGGCGGATGCCGCCGGCTGGCGCATCTCGCTCGGGATGTGGGCGGGCTTCGCCGTCCTCGCCATGATCCCGTGGATCGCGCTGCTCGTGCACGCCCGCGCAGCGGGCCCCGACGAGGACATCGAGACGGCGAATCCGCGCGTCTTCGGGCGCATGTGGCGGGTGCCACTGGCATGGGCGCTCACGGTGGGATTCACCGTCTCGGGTGTGCTCGCGTACACATCGTTCGCGTGGCTGCCGACGATCCTCGTCGACACGGCAGGCGTGACGCCGGCTGCCGCGGGCGCACTGCTGTCGCTGTTCGCGGCGATGGGTCTGCCGAGCTCACTGCTCGTTCCGGTGCTGGTGGTGCGCTACAACGCGACGAGGGCGCTCTTCGGCTTCGCCGTGGTAGCCGGGCTCGCAGGCATCGCGGGTCTGCTGTTCGCGGCGCAGGCGGCGACGTGGCTGTGGGTGGCGCTGCTCGGCCTCGCAACGCTGCTGTTCCCGTTGACGCTCGTGCTGCTCGGGCTGCGCTCCCGCACCCACGAGGGGGCGGTCGCGCTGAGCGGCTTCGTGCAGAGCGTCGGCTACGCCATCGTCGCGCTGTTCCCGGTCGGGATCGGCCTGCTGCACGGCGCGACCGACTCGTGGACGTGGCCGCTGATCATCCTCGCCGGCGTCGTGGCTGCGGCGATCCCCGCAGGCGCGGTCGCGGCCCGGGCGCACACGATCGAAGACGACTGGGAGCGCCGCCACGGCACGTGGTGATACATGCGCTGCCGTGCATCGAGGTGGCGTCCCGACCAGGCGGCAGACGGATCTCGGTCGTCGCCAAAGGTGCGTCGCACCTGCAGAACAGCGAGGAGAGCGCGTCCGACGGCGGGGCTCAGGCCCTAGGCCTTCTCATCCTCGTACTCGTCGGCATACTGATCGGCCCACTTGTCGACGTATGCGTCTTCGTCGTGGTGACCAAGTTCCTTCTCCAGCGCTGAGTAGTTGACACTCGGGCTGTAGGACTTGAGTTCGCGGGCGATCTTGGTGTGCTTCGCCTTCTGACGGCCACGCCCCATGCGAGACCCCCTCAATTTCTGGAGACGCGGGCCGTTCGCAGGGCCCAACGCGTTCACGAGACCGGCTCGAGGCCGGTAAGAGTAGCATTCAGGATAACACGGAGCCTTCGTACCCCGGCGGCTCCCGGGGGGCCGATTCGCACCGGCGCGGAAGGGGTCATGACGCATGTCGGATGAGGCATCTGAGGTTTCCGGCCAGCCCGACGGCACTGCGGCTCTGCGCGGTGCGGTGATCGTCGGCGTGGTTCCTGACCTGAGCCCCCGGGTGGTGAAGGAGGGTGCGCGATACGCACGGCTGCTCGGTGCTCCGCTCGTCGTCGTGCACGTGGATGTCACCCGATTCGTCACCTATGAGGATCCGGACGGCTACGTCCACTCCGCGCCGATCGACGTCAACATCGCCGCGAGCGAGGGCGATCTCGCCGCGGTCCAGTCGCAGGCCGCCGCGACTCTCGAGGGGCACGGGGTCGACTGGAGCGTCCGGCAGCTGGTGGGGGATCCCGCGCTCGCGCTGAAGCACCTCGCCGAGCAGGTCGACGCCCGGCTCATCGTCGTCGGCACCCGCAAGCGAGGGTTCGGCGAGTCCGTGCGAGAGTTCTTCACCGGCTCGGTGGCGGCGCGGCTCGCGCACCGCCAGCACCGCCCCGTCCTCGTCATCCCGCTCGGTGAGCCCGTGCCCGACGACGAGGAGATCTGGCCCGCCTGACCCGGACGCCGCGAACGGCCGCTCACGCCGACGACCCGCCGCAGCCTGGTCGGCTCCGACGGGTCGTGGTGGTCGTGATCAGCGCCGCAGCGTGCGGATCAGATCCCGGGAGATCCGGTCGAGTTCCTGGGTGAGCTCGTCGATGACTGTCGCCGCGAGGTCGCCACCGCGCGCGACATGCGATCGGATGTCGCCGCGCACACGGGCGCGGAACTCGTTGACGGCGGCCTCGGCGCGGTGAACCTGCTCGCGACTGCGGGTGCGGGGGTCGTCTGCCGTCGGCGCGTCGGTCGCGCTGGTGCGCTCCTCGCGACTCGCGGCGGCGAGATCGGCGCGCAGGCTCTTCATCGCCTCGCGGACGCTGCCGCGCACCTCGTCGGCGATCAGCCGCACCGAGTCGGTGAGGCTGGCCTCGATGCCCTGCAGATCGCCGGCGCGGGCGAGCACCTCGGCGTGTCCGGCTTCCGTGATCGCGTAGACCGTCTTGCGGCCGTCGACGGTCTTGGTGACGAGCCCCTCCTCCTCCAGCTTCGCGAGCCGGGGGTAGACGGTGCCGGCACTCGGCGTATAGGTGCCGCCGGTGCGGTCCGACAGGGCCTGCATGATGTCGTAGCCGTGCCGAGGACCTTCGTCGAGCAGGTTCAGCAGGTAGAGGCGCAGGTCCCCGTGCGAGAACACGGGGCTCATCGCCACTCCTCCTCGCCTGACTCAGGGATGGAGCCCGCCGATGTCGCCGCCGGCCCGACCGAACCCGAGCCGCTGCGACGCAGGACCGTGACATCACCGGACACCGAGTTGGCGCGGATGTCGGCGAAGGCGCCGGCGAGCTCGCCCGCGGACCCGGCGAAGTTCGTGGTCGGACCGGCACTGAGGCCGGACCGCTTGACACCGTCCACCTGCACCTTGCCGCTCACGCTTCGAATCGCGAAGTTGGCGGGATACCCCTCGTCGAGTCGGATCGACGCGTTGCCGCTGACGGTGTTGAGCGTGACGCCGTAGATCTCTCCGGTGGAGTCGACCAGCAGCGCGCCCGACACGGTGTCGATCGTCGCCTTCTTCAGGGCGCCCGTGGCCGCGACGTCGCCCGACACGCTGTTCGCGATGAGGGATCCGACGAGCTCGCGCACCTGCACGTCGCCCGAGACGGCATTGGCGGTGAGGACGCCGGTCAGCCCGTCGACGATGATGTCGCCCGACACAGTGTTCAGTCGGGCGTCGTTCTGGATGCCGGACACGAGCGCGCTCGCGCTGACGACACCGAGCGTGAGGGCCACCGAGCGCGGCACCGCCACGCTGATCTCGGCCTTCGGCCCGCTCGAGCCGAAGTTGCGGAACACTTCGAGGAAGTTGTCCCAGCGCAGCTGCGGGTGATCGATCTCGATCGCATCGCCGGTGACCTCGATGCGGAGGTCCTTGCCGGTGACGCCGTGCACCTCGATCCGGGCACCGGGTTCATCGTGGGCGATCACGTCGATCTGCCCGCCGACGAGGCTTACTTTGAGCGAGCGAACGGTCTCGAAGTCGATGACACGCGTCTCGCCGGGGTGGATGATCCACTTCTCCAGGGTCATTGGTTCAGCTCCAGTGGTTGAGTCCAGGTACGCGATATATCGCGATGAAGCGAGAATAACACGATATATCGCGAGTCCCGCGACGCTCAGCAGAATCTCAGCTTGACCTTGACGCAGCGTCAACGTCTAGCGTGGAGGCAACGACGCGGCCGCACCCGAGAGGAGGACGAGATGAGCGACCATGAGTGGTCGATCCAGCAGATCGCGAAGCTCGCCGGCACCACCAGCCGGGCGCTGCGCCACTACGACGACATCGGCCTGCTGCCGCCATCCAGCATCGGGCACAACGGCTACCGCCACTACGACGGGGCGGCGCTGGTACGGCTGCAGCGGATCCTGCTGCTGCGGGAGCTGGGGCTGGGTCTTCCGCAGATCGCCCAGGTGCTCGAACAGGAGCAGTCCGAGGCGCACGCGCTCGAGAGCCATCTGGCGTGGCTGCGGCAGGAGCAGGACAGGCTGACGCGACAGATCGCATCAGTGGAATCGACGATCGACGCCTTGAGAGGAGGTGAACGACTCATGGCAGAGAACATGTTTGACGGGTTCGACCACACCCATTACAAGGATGAGGTCGAACAGCGCTGGGGCAAGGACGCGTACGCGCGATCCGACGCCTGGTGGCGCGGGATGAGCGCCGAAGAGAAGAAGGCATGGCAGCAGCGCGTGTCCGACCTCGGCCGCGACTGGATCGCGACCGCAGAAAGCGGTGTCTCGCCCGAGAGCGACGAAGCACAGGCGCTCGCGAAGCGGCACGTCGAGTGGCTGACCGGCATCCCGGGCACTCCGGCGGCGGCCCCCGGCGGAGACACCAAGGCGTATGTCATCGGACTCGGCGAGATGTATGTGGCCGACCCGCGGTTCGGCGCGAACTACGCGACGAGCGAGGGCGGCAGCGCCGGTGCCGAGTTCGTGCGCGACGCGCTGCGCACGTACGCGGAGGCGAACCTCTAGAAGAAGACGGATGCCGCGGCCGAACGATTCGGTCGCGGCATCCGTCGTCTGATCCGGGCGCCGCGGTCAGGACGAGGCGGTCGCGGAACGGGTGAGTGCCGGGATGTCGGCCCGGGCCGCGGCGCGGGCGCGGGCGACGGCTCCGATCGCGACGACGTCTGCCCCGAGCGGGGACGCGACGATCCGGGGGGCGGGCAGATCAAGGTGCCCCGGAGTCATCGTGAGCGTGGCGTCGAGGACGACGTCGATCCCGGCGGAGATCGCACCCGACACCACGACGAGCGACACGTCGAACAGGCTTCCGAAGATCCCGAGGATCGTGGCGAGGGCGAGTGCAACGCGATCGACGACGCGCCGTGCATCGGCGTCGCCCTGCCGTGCAAGGGCGAACACGAGTGGCGCATCGATCCGGTCGATCGGAACGTCGAGCAGACCCGAGTCCGGCGCGACGCTGCCCGACTCGATCGCCTCACGCGCCCACTCGGCGGCTCGGAACCCGAGCCCCCAGGCGCCGCCCACAGCGGGGATGTCGTCGAGGAACACCATCTCTCCCGCTCCGCCGTGCGCACCGCGCAGCAGCCGGCCGTCGATCACGATCCCGGCGCCGAGGCGATCGCCTGCCAGCAGCGACACGTAGTTGCTGCATCCCACCGCGGCGCCCCACGCTCCTTCGGCGACGGCGGCGAGCGACGCATCATTCTCGACGTGCACGATCGGCGCCCATTCCGAGATCAGGGCCGAGAAGTCGGGGTTCATCCGCGTCCAGAAGGTGTCGGGGTGCGCGGGAGACACGCCATCGGCATCCACGGGTGCGGGCACGCCGACGCACACGGCGACCACATCGGCGCGGCCGAGTCCGGCGCCGTCGAGGGCTCCGTCGATGGCGGCGGCGACCGCATCGCGCCGTTCGGGGGCCGAATCGTGCGTGCTGTCGAGGTCGACGTGCACGCGCACGATGTCGTCGCCGCGAAGGTCGGCCACGATGACGGTGACATGTGCGCGGCCGGCGTCGACTCCGACGATTGCGGCGGCATCCGCTCGCAGCTCGAATCGTCTCGCGGGCCTGCCTTTGCGGTAGTCACCGGCCACTCGCGCATTGGGGAGTTCGCGGAGGATGCCCCGATCGACCAGCTCGTCGATCACGTCGATGCTCGTGGAGCGGGTGAGACCCACTGCCGCCATGACATCCGTGGCGGTGAAGACAGAGGAATCCCACGCGAAGCCGGCCACGGCCGCGAGATTCGACCGCCGAAGCGACGTGGCGACCGCAGCGCCGGAGGCTGGATCGGACAAAAGACTTGACCTTCCTGGAGACCTACAGCATTATTGCGTCCATAAAGTTGATTCGCGTGATAAATCTAATCCCTGAAGAAACTGAGCGCCTCCCAAAGGCGGGGGAGAAAGGGACGACGACGTGCCTCGTTCTCACAGGACATCACTACGCCTTGCCAACCGGGCGGCCGTCTCGCGCACCGGCACGAACGGAAGGACGAAGGTGTCTGGAACCTCACGACGAAAGACCCGCGTACTCGCGGCGAGCCTCGCGCTCGTCCTCGCGGGCGGGGCGCTCGCGGCCTGCTCCGCCTCCGATGGCCGGGAGACGATTCGGTTCGCCTTCGCGAAGCCCGAGGCGATTCCCTACATGAAGGAGCTCGTCCAGAAGTACAACAGCTCGCAGGACAAGGTGAACGTGGTGCTCGACACCTCCGGCGTCGACGCCTTCTCGGCGGGGTTCGTTCGCGGCGACCCGCCCGACATCGGGCTGAACAACTACAACCAGGAGACGGCACGATTCATCCAGCGCTGCGCGATGTCGGATCTCTCCGGGACTGCGGCCGCGAAGAGCGTCCGGGAAGACCTGACACCCTTCATGGATCAGTTCGGCGTCTGCCCCGGCCGCACCAGCGCGATTCCGTACTCGATCATGGGCGCCGCGGTGATCTACAACAAAGAGATCTTCCAGAAGCAGGGACTCGACGTGCCCACCACGTGGGACGAGCTCATCGCCGTGTGCGAGAAGCTCAAGGCAGCGGGGATCACGCCGTTCTACGCGACCTTCGCCGACAGCTGGACGATCGGGCAGGGGTGGTACGACTACACCGTAGGCGGCACGCTCAACACGGTGGCATTCTTCGACGACCTCGCCAAGGAGGGCGTGAACGTCGGGCCGACCTCGCAGGTCTCATTCCAGAAGGATCAGGCTGCTCCCGTCGACAAGATGCTCGAGCTGTCGAAGTACGTCAACAAAGACGCCCCGAGTCGCGCCTACGGCGACGGCAACACGGCGATGGCCAAGGGCGAAGCCGCGATGTACATGCAGGGCCCGTGGGCGTTCGGCGAGATCGCGAAGGCGGCCCCCGACCTCCAGCTCGGCATGTTCCCGCTGCCGGTGACGAACAACGCCGGCGACCTCAAGGCCCGCATCAACATGGACCTCGCCGCGTGGATCCCCGAGGCCTCGAAACACCATGCCGCGGCGCGCGCGTTCCTCGAATACCTCTACCAGCCGGAGGTCATCAAGGCCTACAACGAGTCGCAACTGGGCTTCATGCCGACCAAGAACGCCCCGCCCGTCGCGGACGAGCGCATCCTCGGTCTCCAGAAGTACATCGACGCAGGGGAGATGTACCAGGGCTCGACGCAACTCGTGCCCCGAGCAATCCCGATCATGAACTACGTGCAGGCGATCATGCTCGGCAGCGATCCGGCGAAGATCCTCAGCAACATCGACGCCGACTACGCGCGGCTCGCTTACCGTCAGCAGTGATCCGGGAACGAAGGAGTCCCTCATGACAACCACCACGACCCCGCCCACCACCACGACCCTCATCACCCAGGGGACGCGCAAAGCGGGGCAGGCCCGCCCGCGCCGCCGGGTCGAGCCCATCTACTACTGGTTCCTCGTTCCCACTCTGGTCCTGTTCACGCTGGCGATCACGGTCCCCGCGGTGATCGGCATCTTCTTCAGCTTCACCAACTCGATCGGACTCGGGGAGTGGAAGTTCGTCGGGCTGACGAACTACATCGCGCTGTGGAGCGACCCGCTGATCGTCCAGAGCTACCTGTTCACGTTCGGGTTCTCGCTCGTGACGGTCATCGCGGTGAACATCATCGCCCTGCTCCTGGCGGTGGCGCTGACCTCGCGGATCCGCCTCAAGACGCCGTTGCGCACGATCTTCGTGATCCCGATGGTGATCTCGGGCATCATCATCTCGTTCGTCTTCAAGTTCCTGTTCTCGAACTCGCTGCCGGCATTCGGCAACATCTCTGGCATCGCGTGGCTGCAGGAGAGCATCCTCGCCAAACCGGACTGGGCGTGGCTCGCGATCGTCATCGTCACGGCATGGCAGGCGATCCCCGGGGCGCTCCTCATCTACATTGCGGGCATCCTGTCGATCCCGGGCGAGGTGTACGAAGCGGCCGACATCGACGGGGCCAGCAAGGTGCAGCAGCTCACGCGCATCACCGTCCCGCTCATGTTCGGCTACATCGTGATAAACGTGATCCTGGGCTTCAAGGGCTTCCTGAACGCTTACGACATCATCAAGGGACTCACGGGCGGCGGCCCCGGAACGTCGACGTACAGCATCGCGATGACGGTCGTCTCAGGACTCACCACCGGCGACTACGCCTATCAGATGGCCAACGCGACGGTCTTCTTCGTCATCACGGTCGTCATCGCCATCGTCCAACTCTCGATCACGCGCGGAAGGAGCGCCCTCTGATGTCTGTTCAGCCAGCTCTTGTCTTCGAATCGATCGAGGCCACGGAGGTTCTCGAAGACGTCGCACCCCAACCCGCCAAGAGCCGCTTCAGCATGGAGCGGGTCAACTGGTCGGGCACCATCATCCTGATCCTCTGCGCCGTCACGGTCATCCTGCCGCTGTACGTGACGCTCACGATGGCGTTCAAGACGAGCGCTCAGGCCGTCGACGGCAACGCCTTCTCGCTGCCGGCGCCGTTCAGCATCGAAGGCTTCGTCGCAGCGTGGAATCTGACGAACTTCCCGGTCGGGGCGGCGATGTCGCTGCTGGTCACGGCGGGCACGGTCGTCGCGACGATCTTCCTCGCGGCGTTCGCCTCGTTCGCGATCGTCCGCAATTGGGATCGCAAGTTCTTCCGCTTCTCGTTCTTCTACCTGCTCGCTGCCATGTTCATCCCGTTCCCGGTCGTGGCGCTTCCGCAGGTGCAGATGACGGGTCTCGTCGGGCTGGCCAACCCGTTCGGCGTGATCATCCTCGCGACCATGTTCCAGCTGAGCTTCAGCGTGCTGCTGTTCACGGCTTTCCTGCGCTCGATCCCGTTCGAGCTGGAGGAGAGCGCGCGCATCGACGGGGCGACGACCTGGCAGACCTTCTGGCACATGATCTTTCCGCTGCTCGCGCCGATGAGTGCGACGATCGGCATCTTCGCGTTCCTGTACGCGTGGAACGACTTCATGATGCCGTCGCTGATCATCGCCGACCCCGCGCTGCAGACGCTTCCCGTGCTGCAGTCGCTGTTCCAGTCACAGTTCAGCAACAACTACAACGTGTCGTTCGCCTCTTACCTGATGGCCATGGCGCCTGCCATCGTCGTCTACCTGTTCACCCAGCGCTGGGTGATGGAGGGGGTGACGCAGGGTGCCGTCAAGGGCTGACCTGCACTCGAACCGCATCACCGATGACCCCGACTGGTGGCGGCAGGCCGTCGTCTACCAGATCTACCCGCGCAGCTTCGCCGACGGCACGGGCGACGGGATCGGCGACCTGCCGGGCGTGACATCGAGAGTGGATTATCTCGCGGCCCTCGGCATCGACGCGGTGTGGCTGAGCCCGTTCTATCCGTCCGCGCTCGCCGACGGGGGCTACGACGTCGACGACTACCGCGACGTCGATCCACGCCTCGGAACCCTGGCCGACTTCGACGTGATGGTTTCGGCACTGCACGGTGCCGGCATCCGAGTCGTCGTCGACATCGTGCCGAACCACACATCCAACCGGCACGCGTGGTTCCAGGAGGCGCTCACGGCTCCGGCCGGCTCGGCGGCGCGAGACCGCTACATCTTCCGCGACGGACGCGGTTCTGACGGGTCGGAGCCGCCGACCGACTGGGAGTCGTTCTTCGGCGGATCCGCGTGGGCGCAGGTGCCGGACGGCCAGTGGTACCTGCACTTCTTCGCCATCGAGCAGCCCGACCTGAACTGGCGCAATCCCGATGTCCGGGAGGACTTCCTGCGCACGCTCCGGTTCTGGGCGGATCGAGGAGTGGACGGCTTCCGCATCGACGTCGCCCACATGCTCACGAAGGATCTCAGTGAGCCTTTGCCGAGCAAGGCCGAACTCGATGCGCGTCCGGTCGACGGCTCGCATCCGGTCATGGACCGCGACGACGTGCACGAGATCTACGCGCAGTGGCGCAGCGTGTTCAACGAGTACGACCCGCCCCGCACCGCTGTCGCGGAAGCCTGGGTGGCGCGCCCCCGACGCACCAGGTACGCGAGCGCGGAGGGGCTCGGACAGGCGTTCAACTTCGACCTGCTGCAAGCGGACTTCGACGCCGCCCAGTTCCGCCACGTCGTCGCGGACAATCTCGCGCTCGTCGAGGAGTCGGGATCATCGTCGACCTGGGTGCTGTCGAACCATGACGTAGTGCGCCATGCGACGCGCTACGGACTGCCGGACGCCGAGCGCGGGTCTAAGGGAGAGCCCACCGTCAAGCACGGCAACGACTGGCTGCTCTCGCGAGGTCGCACGCCGGTGCTCGACCGCGAAGCAGGCACGCGACGCGCCCGCGCCGCGGTGCTGTTCGTGCTGGGTCTGCCCGGATCCGCATATCTGTACCAGGGCGAGGAGCTGGGACTGCACGAGGTCGCCGACATCCCCGACGGCGACCGGCAGGATCCGACCTACTTCCGCAGCCCCGGCATCGACGTCGGACGGGACGGATGCCGCGTGCCCCTGCCGTGGCGGCACGTCGGAAGGTCGCTGGGCTTCGGCTCCGATGGCGCCCACCTACCCCAGCCGGAGTGGTTCGCGCCGCTTGCCGTCGACGTCCAAGAGGAGGATCCCGCGTCGATGCTCTGGCTCTACCGCCGTGCGCTGGCGCTGCGCGCTCGGCTGCAGGCCGCCGAGGATCTCGAGTGGATCGACACCGGCCGCGATGACGTGCTGCGGTTCCGCCGTCCCGGGGGGTGGGATGTCCTCACCGCGTTCGGCCCCGAGCCGTTCGCGTTCGAGGTGCGCGACGAGGTCTTCGCGAGTTCACCGCTGGAGGCGGACGGCCTGCTCCCCGGTGCCACTACGGCGTGGATCCACCCCCGCCAGGATTGACCGCGAGCGCTGAAGCGCAGAGACGGATGCCGCGACCGGATCGGTCGCGGCATCCATGCTCCCGGGGGTGGGAACTCGCGGGCCTCTCGGCGCGCGCTGGTCTACGCTCGGCGGTTTCCGCTGATGACGCGGAACAGGAAGACGATCAGAGCGATGACGCCTACGACGATCGCGACCCACAGCAGCCAGCTCAACGCAGAGTTGAGACCGCCGAAGATTGCGAGGATGACCGCGATGACGATGATGATGATGAGGGCGAGGTTCATGTCGGGTACTCCTTCTGTCGCCGGGCGGACGCCCAATGGCGCATCCCGGATGCCTCGTGGGCACGCCTCGACCCTCGCACCGGCACGGGACTGCGAGGGAGGGGGTTGACGACCCCGGATCCGCGGTGATATCGCCGAGCCCAGTCATCGGCGCTTAATCGCGCACTCGGATGCTGTCAACCCCCTCAAGCGCCGCAAGCCGGGCTCATAATCTCTCGAAATGACCGTGACGAACGATCCGCGCTCGGCGTCCTGCCCGTCACGGGCGGAAAGGTCTCTGACCACGACGAAGGGAGCGGACGATGCCCGGTGGGCGTGGATCCAGCCTGAAGAACCGAGAACTGTACGAGGAGCTGCGCAACGAGGGCGCCTCGAAAGAGAAGGCCGCGCGCATCTCGAACGCCGTCGCGGCGGAAGGGGCTGAGAACGTCGGCCGGCGCGGGGGCGAGTCCGGCGACTACGACGACTGGACCGTCGACAGGCTCCGGGCGCGCGCGAAGGAGCTCGGCATCCGGGGGTACTCCGGCAAGCGCAAGTCGGAGCTCATCTCGATGCTCCGCACCCACTGAGCGGACGCGGCCAGCGCGTGCCGCGACTGGTCCGGGTGCGCCCCGGCGACTCACCCGGCTTCCGACGCGTCCGCTCCGGAAGCGGCTTCCGCTATGTCGACGCGCATGGCTCCGCCGTGCCGGAAGCCGACCGGGAGCGGATCCACGGGCTCGTCATCCCCCCGGCATGGGAGGACGTCTGGATCTCGGCCGAACCGTACGGTCACATCCAGGTGGTCGGCGTGGACGAGGCCGGCAGGCGTCAGTACCTTTACCACCCGCAGTGGCGCGCGCGACGCGACCGTGGCAAGTTCGCTCGTGCCCTCGCGCTCGCCGAGGCGCTCCCCCGCGCGCGCGGCCGCGTGACGACGGCGCTGCGCCACGAGGGGCTCGCGCGCGAGCGGGTGCTCGCCACGGCCTTCCGGCTGCTCGACGAGGCGGCGCCGCGCATCGGGTCGGCGCGATATCTCGAGCGGCACGGCAGCCGCGGGCTGACGACACTGCAGAGGCGGGATGCCGTCGTCGACGGGTCGGTCGTGACGCTGTCGTTCCCCGGCAAGAGCGGCAAGCGAGCCCTGATCGAGATCCACGACGGCGAGCTCGCGGTCGTGATGGCGCAGCTGGCCGTGGGCCGCCCGCGCTCCGCGCTGCTCTCGTACCAGCGAGGTCAGCGGCGGGTGCCGCTGACGCCGGCGGACGTGAATGCGCACGTCCGGTCGCTCACGGGCGGCTCGTTCACGGCGAAGGACTTCCGCACGCTGCGCGGGACGATCTTCGCGGCGGAGGCGCTGGCGCGCATCGGGACGGTCGACACCGACAAGGACCGCAAGCGGGCCGAGCGACTGGCGGTCACGGCGACCGCGGCGGCGCTCGGGAATACGCCCGCGGTCGCCCGGGGAAGCTACATAGATCCGCGGATCTGGAAGGCCTACCGACGCGGCCGGCTTCTCGACCTGGGGGTCTCGCCGGAGTCGGCCATCCAGCGGCTGATCCTCGAGTGACGACCGGCAGCGGCCGGTCGTCTGCGCCCGCGAAGGACGGCCGGTAGCGTGAGCGGGTGACGACTGCTCCCGGCCCCGTCGGCGGTGCGCCCGATCGGGGCGCGCGCCTTGCGATCCTCGGGCTGGTGGTCGCCGGCGGCGCGGTGGGCGTGCTCGCGCGTGCGGCACTGCTTCTTCCGGTGACCGATCCCGCGGCCATCCCCTGGGTGACGGCCGTGATCAACGCGGCCGGGTCGTTCCTGCTCGGCGTCGTCGTCGGCTGGCTGGATGGCCGGCATCCTCGAGCGCGGGCATTCGTCGGAACCGGCGTGCTCGGCGGATTCACGACCTACAGCGCCTTCGCCGTGCAGACCGTGGCGGTGGGCGGCGATGCTCCCGGGATCGCGGTCGGGCTGGTGGTCGCATCGGTGGGCGCCGGATTCCTCGGCGCGATCATCGGGCTGTTCGTCGGGCGCAGAATCGCAGACGTCCCCGGCGAGATCGAGCCGCCGGAGTCCGCCGAATGACACTCGGGCTCGTGTTCGCAGCCGCGGTCGCGGGCGGGATGGGCGCCGGGCTCCGCTACCTCGTGGATGCGGTCGTCATCCGCGGCCGCGAAGGGGCGTTCCCGCTCGGCATCCTTGTCGTGAATGTCACCGGGTCGCTCGCGCTCGGAATCCTCGTCGGGCTCGGCGCCGCGATCGCACCGCCGGCGCTCGTGATGGTCGTCGGCACCGGGCTGCTGGGCGGCTATACGACGTTCAGCACCGTGTCGGTGGAGACGGCGCTGCTCCTCCAGCGCCGGCGACGGCGCGCCGCGGTGGTGAACATCGTCGGCACGCTCGTGCTGGCGCTCGCGGCGGCAGGGCTCGGCATGCTCATCGGCGGAGCGGTTGCCGCTCTCGCGGGAGGGTGACCGCGCACAGCGTCCTCTCGGCTGATCCGAAGGAATCGGCGTGAAATACTGGGAACTCGATACATCTCCGTATCGGCCGCGCCGCGGCATCCGTCGGGTCGTCGATCCGGCACTCACATCCGCACCATCTTCGCGAAGGCCTCCCGTGTCGAACCTCGCCGTCTTGAGCCTCAGGAACCGCGCGCTCATCGCCCTCATCACGATCGTCGTCGCGGTGTTCGGGGGGCTCGCCCTGACCAGCCTCAAGCAGGAGCTCATCCCCTCGATCGAGTTCCCCGCGCTGGTCGTCGTCTCGACGTACCCCGGCGCCTCGCCCGAGGTCGTCAACCACGATGTCTCGACTCCCATCGAGAAGGCGATCCAGGGAGTGCCAGGACTCGAATCGTCCACAGCCACGAGCACGACGAACGCCTCCATCGTGCAGGCCTCGTTCACATACGGCACGGATCTCGCCACGGCCGAGCAGAAGATGACCCAGGCGATCAACCGGATCTCGAGCCAGCTTCCGTCGGGGGTGGAGCCGAACGTCATCTCGGCGAGCATCGACGACTTCCCCGTCATCCAGGTGGCGGTCACCGGCTACAACGACGCCGAGACGATCCAGGCGAAGCTCGAGGCGAGCGTCGTTCCCGCCCTCGAAGACGTCCACGGGGTCAACGCGGCGCAGATCGTCGGCGGTGTGGGCCAGCGCGTCACGATCACACCCGACCCGGCGAAGCTCGCGGCTGCCGGGTACACCCAGCAGGCGATCCACGACGCGCTGGATCAGAACGGCGTGCTGTTCCCGGGCGGCGACATCACCGAGAACGATCAGACGCTCACGGTTCAGACCGGCTCCAAGATCACGTCGGTGGACGAGATCGCGGCCCTGCCGCTCGTGCCGTCGACGGCGGGTCAGGTCCAGGCAGGCGCAGTCACGATCGGGGATGTCGCCACCGTCGAGCAGAACCAGGACCCGGTCACGACGATCTCGCGGGTCGACGGCAAGCCGGCGATCACCATCGCCGTGACGAAGCTCCCGTCCGCGAACACGGTGGACGTGTCGAAGGGCGTGCGCGCAGTCCTGCCGGACCTCGAGAAGAGCCTGAACGGTGCGACGTTCACGGTCGTGTTCGACCAGGCGCCCTACATCCAGCAGTCGATCGACAGTCTGGCCATCGAGGGGCTCCTCGGCCTCTTCTTCGCCGTCATCGTCATCCTGATCTTCCTGATGTCGGTCCGGGCGACGCTCGTCACGGCGATCTCCATCCCGACGAGCGTGCTCATCACGTTCATCGGCATCCAGGCGTTCGGCTTCTCGCTGAACATCCTGACCCTGGGTGCGCTCACGATCGCGATCGGGCGCGTGGTCGACGACTCCATCGTCGTCATCGAGAACATCAAACGTCACTATGTCGGGGATGCCGACAAGAAGGCGTCGATCCTGCGCGCCGTGCACGAGGTCGCCACCGCCGTCACGTCGTCGACGATCACCACGGTCGCCGTGTTCCTGCCGATCGCCTTCGTCGGCGACATCACGGGCGAGCTCTTCCGCCCGTTCGCCCTGACCATCACGATCGCGATGACCGCTTCGCTGCTCGTCGCCTTGACGATCGTGCCCGTGCTCGCCTACTGGTTCCTGCGCCCGGGCAAGCCACTGCTGGACGAGCAGGGTCGTGAAGTCGACCCCGAGGCGTGGGATGCTCCGCCGAGCCGACTGCAGAAGGGCTACCTGCCGATTCTGCGATGGACGCTGCGCCACTCGTGGGTCACGCTCGGCCTTGCGGCTCTCGTCCTCGTCGGCACGATCGCTGCCGCGCCGTTGATGAAGACGAACTTCCTCGGCGACTCGGGCCAGAACACCTTCACGATGACGCAGAGCATCGGGCCTGCTCCCAGCCTCGACGCCGAGGACGCCGCCGCCAAGCAGGTCGAAGACGCGCTGAAGGGCATCGACGGCATCGAGACCGTCCAGGTCTCCATCGGATCGAGCGGATCCGCACTGCGAGATGCGTTCTCGGGAGGCGGCAGCGGCATCACGTACTCGATCACGACGGACCCCGACGTCGACCAGGTGCAGCTTCGCCAAGACGTTCAGGCGGCGGTCGCCGCCCTCGACAACGCGGGCACCATCACGGTCGCCGGCTCCGGCGGCGGCTTCGGCTCGAGCGACATCGCCGTCGACGTGACAGCCCCCGACTCGGCGACCCTGAAGGAGGCGACGGATGCCGTCGTCACCGCGGTCTCGAATGCCGACGGCATCGGCCAGGTGTCGAGCAACCTCTCGGCATCCCTCCCCTACATCTCGGTGACCGTCGACCGCGACAAGGCCGCACAGCTCGGCCTGTCGGAAGTCACGGTCGGCGCGCTCGTGTCCAACACGATGCGGCCCCAGGACATCGGGACGGTCGAGATCGATGACACCTCGCTGACCGTGTACCTCGCCGCGTCGCAGACGCCGGCCACGGTGGACGAGCTGAGCGCGCTCACCATTCCCTCGGCGACCGGCCCCGTGCAGCTCTCGCAGGTCGCCACCGTTAAGCAGAGCGAGGGTCCGACCTCGATCACGACGCAAGGCGGCCAGCGGACCGCCACCGTGACGGCGACGCCGTCGACCGACAACCTGCAGGCGGCCTCGGCGGCCGTCACGGCCGCGCTCAAGGACGCACAGCTTCCGGCGTCCGCCGATGCCACGCTCGGCGGCGTCGTTTCCCAGCAGTCGGATGCGTTCTCGCAGCTCGGTCTGGCGCTGCTGGCCGCGATCCTCATCGTGTACATCGTCATGGTCGCAACCTTCAAGTCGCTGCGCCAGCCGCTGCTGCTGCTGGTCTCGGTGCCGTTCGCCGCGACCGGCGCGATCCTGCTGCAGATCGCGACAGGGGTGCCGCTCGGCGTCGCCTCGCTGATCGGCGTGCTGATGCTCATCGGCATCGTGGTGACCAATGCCATCGTCCTCGTCGATCTCGTGAACCAGTACCGCACGAAGGGCCTCACTGCCCACGACGCGACCGTGGCGGGCGGCTCCCGACGTCTTCGCCCCATCCTCATGACGGCGCTCGCGACGATCTTCGCCCTGACTCCGATGGCTCTGGGCATCACCGGCCACGGCGGATTCATCTCGCAGCCGCTCGCGATCGTCGTCATCGGCGGTCTGATCTCGTCGACGGTGCTCACCCTGCTGGTGCTTCCCACGCTCTACAACCTCGTCGAGGGTGCCAAGGAGCGCCGCGCGGCGCGTCGCGCCGAGAACGCGGATGCCGCAGGCCCGGCACTCGAGCCCGAACCCGTGCTCGTCGGTGCTGCCGTCGGCGCGAGCGGCTCGGCCGCGGTGCTTACGCGTCGCGAGCTGCGGACGCGCGAGGCCGGAACCGCCGCTACGGCAGCAGTCGTCGTGCCGATGATCGAGGAGGATCCCGACATCGAGGTCCCCGAGGCTGCGGCCGCGGCCGTGGAGGCTGGAGCCGAGTCGGAGCCCGCCGCGGACGCTGAGCCCGCCGAGGGGTCTGGGTCCGAGCCTGAGGCAGCGCCGGAGCCCGAGGCCGAGGGTCGGTCCGACACTGACGCGGAGGCGGGGTCCGAGCCGGAGCCCGAGGCGGGGCCTCAGCCCGAAGCCCATGCCGAAGCCGAAGCCGAAGCCGAGCCCGAGGCGGCGGTCGAGCCGGTCCGTACGCCTGCTGAAGAGTCCGAGCCCGAGGCGGCGGTCGAGCCGGTCTCTACGCCTGCTGAAGAGTCCGAGCCTGAGGCTTCGGAGCCCGAGCCCGAGCAGCACCACGATCCGGATCGCGAGAACCCCGACCACTCCGAGTAGTCGAGGCGCACGACCGATCAGACGGCGGGCCGCGACGCGGGAGCCACCACGAGCCCCGAGCCCCGGCACCGTTCGAAGTGACTATTCGTGCTGTCCCGCGACCCCGAGGAAGCGGATGAACACCGCGATCCACCCGAAGATCAGCGCGAAGACGATGATCTCGAACGCGGTCAGCGAGAAGTAGCCGACCGCCGGGATGAACAGCACGATCGAGGCCACCAGCGCGCCGAGGAACGACCACGCCGACACGAAGTAGGTGCGCGGCATCCCGCGCAGGAACCGCGGACCGCCGATGAGCAGCACCATGAAAATGATGGCCATCCCCGACGCCGACAGATTGTGCACGGTCATGTTCACATCGACAGGGCACAGGCCGACGCCGGCGAGCATCACCCCCATTATCACGAAGAGGGTCGAGACCGTCCGTGGCGAGGACCGGTTCGACAGTCGCCCGGCGTCCACCAGGGTGTGCATGTCATTCGCGATGTAGACGGCGAATGTGGTGACCAGCAGGCCTCCGGCGATCAGGGTTCCGTTGAAGATCCAGCTCGACATGTCGTCGAACGTGCCGAGGTGGCTGAAGTGCACCTGCCACCACTCCTTGTCGGGGGTGGTCACCATCGCGGTCAGCGTGCCGAGCACGATGAAGGCCATGAGCAGCGACGACATCCGCTGCGTGGTCATGCGCGAAACGGACAGGAAGACGATGTAGGCCGTCATCCCGAGCGTGACGGCCATCAGGACGATGGCCCAGAACGCGACGATGGGGAGGTCGACGAACCCGAGGGCCAGCACGAGATACACCACGTAGGTCGCGAGGTACGCGAGCGCGGTGTGGACGATGACCACCGAGATGGTGTTGACCGTGAACTTCCACGGCGCGAGCGAGCGGCGCCATTCCTGCCCGGGGCGCCGCCGAGAACCCCAGTAGCCGATCGCCGAGATGGCGGCCGCGATCACACTCGATCCGATCGCGGCGAACACCCCGAACGACCACTCGCCGTTCAGCGGCAGCTGCGGGTAGATGAGCGAGACGATGAGGCCGTAGAGTCCGCCGACGACGCCCGACAGCAGTGCGAGATAGACCGCCGCCGACTCGACCCGCAGCAGAGGCGGGGGTGATGCGGCGTCCGTGAGGGCGGAGGATGAGGCGAGGAAGTCGGTGCTCATGGCGCCAGTGTAAGACCGGCGGGAGAGGTCGAAGGCGGTGCGCGTGCGACGCGCCGAACCGGTTGCCTGCCCGCCGGACAGTGTCGCAGGCGCGGGGTGGCCCGGGTGAGTTCCCAGGCGAGTCCGCTACGCTCGAAAGGTCGGCTCGGGACACTGCGCGTAGTGCGCGGATGGGTTTGTGAGTCCCTGGGGCCGATGGTAAGAGCGATTCCGCTCTGACGACCATCAAGTGAATGGCCCCCGGCCGACAATGTCCGGGTTTGCACCGCGCCGTGCGCGCGGGAGGCATCCGCTCGTGCAGAGGGATGCCGCTGAGTGCTGTTCTCGCATCGAGACAACCCAGAGAGACATCAGACATGCCCAAGAGCAGCAAGCCCACCGGGGGCCGCCCGAATTACGAGCCCCGCTACGGCGAGAGGAAGACCTCCTTCCAGGACCGCAAGCACCGTCCTGCTGACGGCGCGTCGCGTGGCGCCGCCGCGTCGAAGGCCGGCAGCCGCAGCCCCGGTCACCGCGGCCACCGTCCCGCCGACCAGGATGCCCCGGCGAAGGGCCGCTGGACCGCACAGGAGCGCGCCGGCCGTGACGAGGCTCGCGGCATCCGCACCCGCGCGCACAGCGATCGCCCCGCACGCTCGGGCGAAGACCGTCCCGTGCGTTCCGCCGATCGCCCGACGCGTTCCGCCGATCGCCCGACGCGTTCCTATGACCGTCCCGCGCGTTCGTACGATGACCGGCCGGCCCGCTCGAACGATCGCCCCGCCCGTTCCTATGACGACCGCGCGCAGCGCGATGTACGTCCTTCCCGTTCGTACGACGACCGTCCAGCCCGCCCTTACGGCGACCGTCCGGCCCGGGCCGGAGCGGAGCGTCCCGCTCGTTCTTACAGCGAACGGCCCGCCCGCTCGTTCGATGACCGGCCGCGCCGCGAGTACTCCAACGACCGTCCCCTTCGCTCGCATGACGACCGTCCGGCTCGGTCGCACAGCGACCGCCCGGTGCGCTCGTACGACGACCGCCCCCGCCGCGAGCACACGGGCGACCGCCCGAACCGCGAACGGGCCGACCGTCCCGGTCGCTCGGACTGGAACGCGCGTCCCGACCGCACCGCGGCGCAGGAGCAGCACGTCGACGTCGTCCACGATCGTCTGCAAGCAGAGGCGATCCAAGCCGAGAGCGTCTCCGAGGTGACCTTCGGGGCACTCGGGCTCGGCGAGAACATCGTCCGCACGCTCGCCGACCTCGGGGCGGCCACGCCATTCCCGATCCAGGCGGCGACCATCCCGTCGATCCTCGAGGGCAAGGACGTGCTCGCCCGCGGCCGCACCGGCTCGGGCAAGACGATCGCCTTCGGCGCTCCGCTCGTCGAGAGCGTGCTGCGCGCCCAGGCCGGTCAGCGCCGCGAGTTCGGCCGCGCGCCCAAGGCGATCATCCTGGCGCCGACCCGCGAGCTCGCCCTGCAGATCGACCGCACGATCCAGCCGATCGCCCGCAGTGTGGGCCTCTTCACGACACAGATCTACGGCGGCGTGCCCCAGGGCCGCCAGGTGGGTGCGCTCAAGAAGGGCGTCGACATCATCATCGGCACGCCCGGCCGCATCGAAGACCTCATCGAGCAGCGAAAGCTCGACCTGCGCGAGGTCACCATTGCGGTGATCGACGAGGCAGATCACATGTGCGAGCTCGGATTCCTCGAGCCCGTGCAGCGGATCCTCCGCCACACCGCGGACGGAAGCCAGAAGCTCCTCTTCTCGGCGACGCTCGACCGCGAGGTCGCGGCGCTGGTGGATGAGTTCCTGGTCGAGCCCGCCGTCTACGAGGTCGCCGGCGAGGACCAGGAGTCGAGCACCATCGACCACCGCATCCTCGTCATCGAGCACCGCGAGAAGGCCGAGATCCTCGACAGCCTCGTCGACCGCGAGGGCAAGACGCTCGTCTTCGCACGCACCCGCGCCTACGCCGAGATGCTCGCCGAGCAGTTCGACGATGCCGGCATCCCGGCCCTCGCGCTGCACGGCGACCTCAACCAGGCCAAGCGCACGCGCAACCTCGAGAAGCTGACGAGTGGACGTGTCAACGTGCTGGTGGCGACGGATGTCGCAGCCCGCGGCATCCATGTCGACGACATCGATCTGGTCATCCAGGCCGATGCGCCCGACGAGTACAAGACGTACCTGCACCGCTCCGGCCGCACCGGCCGCGCCGGCCGCAGCGGCACGGTCGTGACGCTCATCACCCGTCAGCGCCGTCGCCGGATGACGGAGATGCTCGACCGCGCCGAGATCCAGGCGCCGTTCGACGAGGTCCGCCTCGGTGACGAGCTGATCGAAGAGCTCGCCGGTCGCGTTCCGACAGCTGCCGAGATCACCGCGTAGTCCGCATCGATCGAACCGCCCCGAGTCCGTCAGGCTCGGGGCGGCTCGCTGCGTAGATGCGCCGCCGCGGGCACCCTGGTGTGCTCGACAGAGGGACTTCCGGGGCCAGCGCCGGAGCCGCTAGAACAGCCTCGCCTCGTCCTCCGCCGCGGCTCGTCCGCGCGAGGTCGTCACCACCGTCGCCGGCACCGCAGCCGATCTCAGCGCGAGCCCGGGCACCGCACTGCGCGGACGGCTCGAATCGTCCTCGGCATGGCCGTCCAGGCGATGCACGCGCAGCAGCGGTCTGACCCGCTTCGCCAGCCACGATCGGTAGGCCTTCGGCGCGTTCGCCGACACCCCCGGGTACAGACCCAGATACGAAGAGACGAGCTCCGGATGCTCGCGCTGCAGCCATTGCATGAACCACTGCTTCGCGCCGGGACGAAGGTGGAGCGCACCGTACACGACCCGCGACGCACCTGCCTCCTTGATCCGCGTGAGAGCGTGGTCGATCGCCGGTATGGCGTCGGTGAGGTGCGGCAGGATCGGCATCAGGAACACCGTGACGCGGAACCCCGCCTCGGTCGCCGCGCGCACGGTCTCCAGCCTGGCCGTCGCCGACGGCGTGCCCGGCTCGACGCTGTGCTGCAGGTCGTCGTCGAAGACCGCGATCGACATCGCCAGCGAAACGTGCACGGATGCCGCGGCATCCTGCAGCAGCGGAAGGTCCCGCCGAAGCAGCGTCCCCTTCGTCAGGATCGAGAACGGGGTGCCGGACTCCGTCAGCGCCGACACGATGCCGGGCATGAGCCGGTAGCGTCCCTCCGCGCGCTGGTACGGATCAGTGTTCGTTCCGAGCATCACGGCGTCGTGCTGCCACGAGCCGCGCCGCAGCTCTTTCGTCAGCACGTCGGCCACATTGATCTTCACGACGATCTGCGAGTCGAAGTCGTGCCCCGCATCGAGGTCGAGGTACTCGTGCGTGCCGCGGGCGAAGCAATTGTGGCTGATGACTCCGTTCGCGATGAAGTCGCCGGTGCCGGTGGTGATGTCGACCATGTCGATCTCGGTGCCGAGGTCTTCGACGCTCACGACGCGAAGGTCGGCCACCGTCTTGATTGCCGTCCCCGTCATATCGAGTTTGCGAGTGATTGCCGGCTGTGAAATGCGGAAGAACCGCTGTGTCGAAGGGATGCCTCCTCGCACCCGGACAGCGACCACGCCGTTCGGCCGTGGCGGCTCGGAGACGTGCGGGATCGAATACCACTCAAGGGCGTCGGTCACCAGGCGCAGCACGTGAGGATCTTTGTTGGAGATTCGCAGCACGCCCCGCGAGTGGGAGCCTTCAGCGTCGAAGATCCCGGCGAGGAAGCCCGCGTGCCACGAGTCAGATCGCGCCGCAGGCGTCTCGATCAGGCCTTCGATACACGCGACGTCTTCGCGTCGAGCGGTATGGATGGCGGTGATCACGCGTCGGGTCGTCGTGGCGCCCGCGAACGGCCGGGTATTCGTCACGACACCCTCGTCTGTGAGGAACGCGCGCGTCCGGTCCAGCGCTGCTGTGTCGGCAAGAGCGAGGCGGAAGCGATGGATACTCCGCGTCCTGCGTTCGTCGGTGTAGTCGCGATGAAAGAGCATCCCATCGCCGCGGATCATTCCGGCGAGGTACCCGCGCCGATACGCCGGGTCGACAGAATCCGCGTCGGATGCCGGCGTCCCTGTCAAGCCGAAACCCTGAAGCCGCAGGTTCATGGTCAGGTAGGGGCGCCGAGTCTGCCCGCTCATCGAGCCCGTCACATGCTTCCACCCGCGGTCCGTCAAAAACCGGTGGTCACCGCTCGCGACGAGTTCGGTGCCGTCCGCCAGCGTGACCCGGTAGGCACGCTTGCGCGTCCACCACTTCGCACTCACGCGAGTCTTCGTGTATCGGCGGTAGGCGCCCTGCGGCTCTGTTCCAATGATCTCGTCGCCCACGTTGAGCTCGCTGATCGGACGGTGACGGCCCTCAGCCGTCATCACCAGGGTGTCGGGACTCACGCAGTAACTGCACGCATGCGTGCATCCGCGATACGGGTTGACCGTCCAATCGAACGGCATGGCTGACGCACCCGGAACATGGTTGAGCGCGCTCTTGCACATGACCTCGTGGAACGTCACGCCCGCGAACTCCGGTGTCGTGACCGAGCGGACCAGGCCGTTGAGGCGTTCGAGGCCAGGAAGGGCCTCGGCATCCGCCACGCCCAGCTCCTGACCCTGCCATCGCATGCATCCATGGGAACAGATGTTCTATCGGATGTCAAGGGCGGCACACCCACTGTAGAACGAAGTACGGAGCGGGATGCCGCAGCCCTCGCCACGCGCTGTCAACCGGGTAAGAATGGGGTTCGTGACGGTGTCCCGACCGCCCGAATCCCCCCCGTCTCGACGTGCCGCGAGAGCGCTGCGCGAAGAGGCTGAACGGCGTGCGCTCGAATCGGCCCCGATCGCGCTGGAGCCCCCGCGGACGACGCTTCCCCTGCCCATCGTCCCGCTGTCACCTGCGTCAGAGCCGACCGTGCCGCCGACCCGTCATGACGCGCGTGCGGCGGAGCTGCTGAGCGCGCCGATCGCTCCCGCCCGCCATGCGCGGCCTCGCCGAGCCACCCGAGCGGCGGTCGCTGTCGCACTCGCCGCGGCAGGGGCCCTGCTCGTGGGCTCATCCGCTGCGATGACCGCCATGATGACCGAGACACCGGCCGTGAGCGGCTCGGGCACGGCGGCATCCGCCAGGTTCGCGCCGCCCCGGCTCCCCTCAGTCGCCGCGCTGCCGGTGCCGCAGGTCGAGCAGGCCGAGGCGACGCACGACATCTGCGCACTGCCCGAGGTGGGTGAGGCTCTCGCCGCCGGCGACAACGAGGGGGTCATCACCGCGGCCGGCGGCGGCGAGGCGTTCCGCGCCGCCGTCGTCGGCGGAAACGCGCCGTGCATCTCGCTCGCGGATCCGGCTCGCACCTGGGTCATCGTCAACAAGCGGCGCCCGTTCACCCCTCTGGAGTTCCGCCCGGCCATGCTCGTCCTGCCTGATGATGTGCGCAGTCTCGAGGGCGGGTACCTGAGACCGGATGCCGCATCCGCCCTCACCGCGATGGTCGCCGCGGCGCGCACAGCAGGCGTCGGCGAGATAGCGATGGAGAGCGGATTCCGCGCCTACTCGACGCAGCAGTCGTCCTACGGCGCCCAGGTGTCCGAACGGGGAGCAGCGGGAGCCGACATGGTGAGCGCGCGCCCGGGGTACAGCGAGCACCAGTCCGGCATCGCCGCCGATCTCGTCGCGTGCAACGGGGGGTGCGGCACGCTCGACGACCTCGCGGCATCAGCGCAGGGCGCCTGGATCGCTGCGCACGCGTGGGAGTACGGGTGGATCGTCCGCTACGAGGCGGGCCACACGTCGACGAGCGGCTACCTCGCCGAGCCGTGGCACGTGCGCTTCATCGGGCCCCAGTTGGCCGAGGCTTACCACACCGGCGGATGGCACACGCTCGAGGAATTCTTCGGCCTCGATCCGGCGCCGAGCTACATCGGCTGACCGAGATCGCCCATTGCGGCATCCCACAATCCGCGGGACGCAGTTCCGTCATCGTTAGGATCGAATCTCACATACCGAGCGGTATGAATGTGTTGCACGGGTATCATCGACCCGGGTCGAAGGCACCGAGAACCCGCACGCATGCCGGCGAGCGAGCCGCTCGAGGACGAGAGGAAGGCGCACATGGAGCGCGACATCTACGACGAGGACCACGAGGCGTTCCGCGACGTCGTCAAGGAGTTCATCAAGCGCTATGTGACGAACGAGGCGCGCGAGCGGTGGGACGCCCAGGGCGAGATCGACCGTGCCACGATGCTCGCCGCGGGCGAGTCCGGCCTCATCGGCCTGCCGGTCCCCGAGGAGTTCGGCGGCGCCGGCATGCTCCAGGACTACCGCTTCCGCGCGATCATCAACGAAGAGGTGATCGCCGCTGGAGCCGGCTCACTCGCCGGTGCCTTCGGCATTCAGGACGATCTCGCCATCCCGTATCTGGTCCACATGGGCACGCAGGAGCAGAAGGAGAAGTGGCTCCCCGGCATGGCGACGGGCGAGATCCTCGGCGCTCTCGCCATGAGCGAGCCGGCTGCGGGCAGCGACCTCCGTGGGATAAAGACGACCGCCAAGAAGGTCGAAGGCGGCTTCATCGTCAATGGCGCGAAGACCTTCATCTCCAGCGGCAAGACCGCGGACGTCATCGTGACGTTCGTGAAGACCGGCGAGGGCAATCGCCCGGATGCCTTCAGCCTGCTCCTCATCGAGAACGGCATGAACGGCTTCGACCATGGCAAGAAGCTCCACAAGATGGGGTTCCACGGCCACGACACCGCCGAGCTCTCGTTCAGCGACGTCTTCGTCCCGGAAGAGAACCTCATCGGCGGGAAGGAAGGCCAGGGCTTCCTGCAGCTGCTCATGAACCTGCCTCTCGAGCGACTCTCGATCGGTGTGGCGGCCGCCGCGGCGTCCGAGGCGGCGCTGAAGTGGACGATGGCGTACACGAAGGACCGCGAGGCCTTCGGCGAGCGGATCATCGACTTCCAGAACACGCGCTTCCGCCTCGCAGAGGTCGCGACAACCGTCGACGCGCTGTGGGCGTACACCGATCGGGCGATCACCGCCTACGGCAACGGCAAGCTCACGCCCGAAGAGGCCGCGAAGGTCAAGTTCTGGACCACCGAGCGCGAGTGGGAGGTGCTCGACGCGTGCGTGCAGCTGCACGGCGGTTACGGCTACATCACGGAGTACCCGATCGCCCGGGCGTTCCTCGACGCGCGCGTGCACCGCATCTACGGCGGCACGAACGAGATCATGCGCGAGATCGTCGGGCGCCAGCTCGCCGGCAGACGCTGACTCGAACGGACGCTCGGCCGATCGTGCCGAGCGTCCCAGGGGGTCAGTCGAGCTCGAGGTCGTATCTCACCGTCGAGTGGTCGCTCGAGGGCACGTTCTTGCAGGCGTTGGGGTCGTTCATGATCGAGACCTGCCCGCCTGCCGGCGGCACGATGGTGGGGTTCACGACGTGGTCGCTCAAGGCGCGCGAAACGAAGACCTGATCGATCAGCTCGGGCTGCCCCTGGTACGTAAAGGAAGTAGTTCGCGATGTTCCACGTTCCCGCTGCGATCGTGACCATGGCGACCTCCTCTTCGACGTACCCTCGGTGTGCTCCGCGCGGCCGCCCGCTGTCCCTGTGGCTGTCGGCCGACGACTGCGGCTGCGGCGTCACGCCAAGACGAAGCGTGCGGCGTCGGCGATGACGTAGCCGTTGGTGGCGTCGGTGCGGATGAGCACGCTGCCCGCCGTCCCGGCGGCGAACGGGTATGACCCGAGCGAGACCCATTGACCGCCTGACACCCGTTGGTCGACTGTCTGGGTCGTCATCCCGTTGCCGTGGAAGATGTCGACGGGCACGTTGGATGCGCGGTTCGAGTGGGCGGTCCATCGCAGGTAGACGGAGTAGGTGCCGGCAGCCGGGAGCGATGGCCTGAACCGCAGCCGGTTGACCCCCTTGCCGGCATTGCCGTCGTGCTCGTAGTCGGGCCCGAAGTAGCCGCTGGAGGAGCTGCTGCGGGTCCATGTGCCGGCGCGGGTGACGCCCGACGTCGAGGCATTGTCCACGATGACCTCGCCGGGTGTGGAAAGGGGCCATTGCAGAAACTGTCGGTCGGCCCGCAGCCGGTCCGCGAGCGCCACATAGCTCACCTGCTGCACGGATGTCCCACTCGCGATGGCGAGGCTCGCAGCGGTGGCCGCGGACTGGCCCAGGATCATGAAGACGGGCTCCATGCGGGCCGAGCCGTACGCGATATGACTCGCGGACAGGCACACGGGCACCAGGAGATTGGCGCACTGGCCGGCGACCGAGACGATCGACCGGTAGCTGATCGGGTATGGCCGAGGCACCTTGATCTGGACGTCACCCTCGTTCTTGACCACACCGTCGACGACGGCGCGCTGGCAGTTGTGGACGTCCATGAGGTAACTCGCCAGCCCGACGGAGTCCACGGCCTTGACGCTTCCGCGGCAGTCGTGTTCGGTCATGACGTAGCCCGAGACCATCCGACGGGCTTCACGCACGTAGAGCTGAGGCGACCAGCCGCCGGTGTCGACGAACTCGTCGGCCGCCAGACCCCACGATGCGGTGTCGGCGCGGATGGCGGCCGGCAGCCGAGGATCGTTCGCCAGAAACCACATCAGACCCTGCTGGTATCGCCGATGCTCGGCGACGATGCTCTCGCGGGTACTGAGGTCGGCCGTGGGATAGGCGTCGCTCGCGCCGACGTGGTCGGTGGAGAACGCGCCGCTGTTGTTGGAATCGGTCTTGCCGTTTCCGACGATGTAGGTGTTGAAGAAGGGTCCGGAGTAGCCCGCCTGGATGTAGCGCCACAGCAGTTCGTAGTCGGCCGCGTCGTAGCCCGCCGGCTGCGGGAATCGGATGCGGTTCGCCGCCTTCGTCAGGCACATGCGGAAGTTGTACGCCTGGATGCGGCTGTCCCCCGTGCCGTCGGGGGCAAGCGTGGGGTTGATGCCCGGCAGCAGTCCCGATGCGGGATCGCCGGGAGTCCGGTACGGCGAGATCGGGAAGTCGAATTGGTGCGCGTCGCGCAGCTCCACCCCGTTGATGGTCTCGCCGTACGTCGTGTTGGGCTCCCGCCCAGCGGTCCACGTCACGGCGGCTCGGTCCATCAGGTCGCCCTCATAGGTCGCATCGATGAACATCGCGCCGCGGAAGACCTGCCCGTTGGTCGCCACGAGCTCCGTGAGACGGTCGCCGCTCCGGTTGACCTGGCTGAGCGGCATCCCCACGTATATCGGCACCCCGGCTTCGGCGATCATGTCATCGAAGACGGCACCGGCGATGTGGGGCTCGAACAGAAACCGTGTGGGGGATGTCGGAGTGACTGCTGTGCCTGCGTATTTGGCGTAGATGCGGCGGTGGAACTGGGCGGCGATTCCGCCTATCGACGCGGCGATGCCGGTGTCGGTCTTGCCGAGACCACCCGTGCTGAGGCCGCCGATGTGAGCACCCGGCTCGATGACGACGACCGTACGCCCCATCCGCCGGCCCTGGACGGCGGCGACGATCCCAGCGGACGTGGCGCCGTAGATGACGAGGTCGACCGTGACGAGTGCGGCGGCGAGTTCGGGCGCGCCCGCCAACTGCGCGGCGGTCAGCAGGAGGCTGGCACCGCCGAGCCGCAGGACGTGACGCCGGCTGATCTCTTGGGACATGGCCTTCCTCACGGAGAACGAGGGAATGCGCCGACGCGGATCCGGCCCTTGCAAGCACTATGGCCAGCGCGAGATCGCGATGTCAAGGTGCCGACGCGTGCGACGGCGGAACCCCAGCCGTTCCTCGCAGCCGGGGTAGACGTTCTTCACCTCGGGCGGAGACCGGCAGCGACCGTCACGAAAGGCTGCTCGTCTGGGAGCTCTGGTCGTCGGACCCGGACCCGGATCCGGATCCGCGTCGCGCCGCCAAAGCCGCTGCCCTGCGGATGCCACGCTGCGAAGTCGGGAAGTGTTCGATCATCTCGCGCAGCTCCTGGGTGTCGACGTCGGCGCCGAAGGGTTCGGTGCCCGGCTCCAGCCGCACTCCGTCGGCGAGGGATCCCACGATGACGGGGTCGAAGCCGAAGTCATCCACGACGCGGGCGACCGTGGCGAGGTCGCGGTCGTCATCCCCGGCGATGCCGATGGCCTTGCGACCGGGGGCGCCGGCCGGACGAGCCTCGTCCGCGAGGTCGCGGTAGCCCATGTGGTTGAACGCCTTGACGATCCTCGACGCCGGCAGGTGGTCGCGCACGAGCTCGCTGCTCGTCGCGAGGGGGTCGGTGAACTCGTCGGGGAAGCCATCGACCTCCCACCAGTAGTTCATGGCGTCGATCACCAGCTTGCCGGCGAGGGCGTCCACCGGAATCGCGCGGTACTTGCCCAGGGGAAGAGCGAGGACCACGATGTCAGCCCGAGCCGCGGCATCCGCAGCGGTGGTCGCCTGGATTGCAGTCCCGGAGCCCTCGGCCGCCGCCGCGATCCGCTTGGGGTCACCGGAAGCCGCGATGAGGACCTCGTAACCGGCGGCGGCGGCGCGTCGCGCCAGCACGCTCCCGAGCCTGCCGGTTCCGAGGATCCCGATGACTGGGCTGGATCCGGTCACGCGGGCACGACCTTTCCGTCCGCTCGGCGTCTCGCGGCATGACGCACACAACATACCCGCCCGCGCAGCGGTTCGGTCGTCGATCGCGTCGGCTGCGGATGCCGGTTGACCGGCGGACAGCCAGGGGGGAGGATCAGGGCCATCGCCCGCGACCGGGCGTCGGCCCAGCCAGATGAAGGAGGACCCGCCATGGGCGCCATCGTGGTGCAGGCGTTCATCACCCTCGACGGTGTCGTCCAGGCGGGCGGCGGTCCCGACGAGGATCCCGAAGGCGGCTTCGAGCACAGCGGCTGGACAGCCGAGTACGACGCCCGAGACGGCGCGGCGGAGGGCGTCGAGATCATCAGGGAGTGGGAGAGCAGGGCCGAGGCGCTGCTGCTCGGACGCAAGACCTACGAGATCTTCGCCCGCTCCTGGGGCGCGTGGAGCGAGAACGCCGACGGGATCGAGGGCGAGTTCACGCGCAGATACAACCGCATCCCCAAGTACGTCGCGTCTCGCACGCTGACGGAGCTCGGGTGGAAGAACTCGCACCTGCTCGGTTCCGACGTCGCAGCAACGGTCACGCGGCTGCGGGCCGAGCCGGGCGGCGAGATCCGGGTGTGGGGGAGCACACAGCTCGTGAAGACCCTCGCCGCGCACGACCTCATCGACGAATACCGGCTCATGCGCTACCCGCTCGTGCTGGGCAACGGCAAGAGGCTCTTCTCGGACGGGTTCGCGTTCACCCGACTCATGCCGGTCGACACGCGCACCCTGGCATCCGGTGTCATCGTGAACACCTACCGTCCCCTGCGCACTTGAGCGTACGCGAGGTGGATGCCGGGCCCCCGAGCGGGCGCTAGCGGTTCTTGATCCGCGTCACGGCGTCGGTATCGGCCGCGCGGTTGTTCGCGGTCCGCTTGTCGGCCTTGGCGGTGCGCTTCTCCTTCAGCGTCTTCGCGGGCGCGGTCTTGCCGCCTTCTTTGCGAGTGGACTTGTCGCCCATGAGTGTGCTCCTTTGAGAGCCACGGTGACCCTGTGAGGGTGACGCTACACGTACATCCCGGGAACCAGCCGATCGGGCGGGCTCTGCCGCTCCCCGTCGGCCGGGCATCCGCCATCCACCGCCGAACGGGGCGCGGGATCGTTGGACATCGAGTGCGACGCTCTCTAGCGTGGAGAGGAGAGTGGGCCGCGCAGATCGACTCCCGATCGAGCCGCGAGCATCCCACTCCGAGGAGCGAAGACGTGAAATCGATCAACCTGTCCGCGGCCGGCATCGTCGCTCCGAACGTCGTGCTCGGGGTGATGCGTATCGCCGACATGTCGGACGACGAGGTCCGAGACCTGGTGCGCTCGGCCCGGGATGCGGGGATCGATTTCTTCGATCACGCGGATGTCTACGGCGGCGAGCTTCATGGCTGTGAAAGGCGCTTCGCAGAGGCGCTGCAGCTCTCCGCGTCCGACCGGGCGGAGATCACCATCCAGACCAAGGCCGGCATCGTCCCGAGCGGACCGTACTTCGACTTCTCTGCCGAGCACATCATCGAGTCGGTGAACGGCTCGCTCGCCGCGTTGCAGACCGACTACATCGACATCCTGCTTCTGCACCGGCCGGATGCTCTCGTCGAGCCCGATGAGGTGGCCCGCGCGTTCGATCAGCTCGAGACGGAAGGCAAGGTCCGGGCGTTCGGCGTCTCCAACCACACGCCCCGTCAGATCGACCTGCTCAAGAAGTCCGTCCGCCAGTCCATCATCGCGAACCAGCTGCAGCTCTCGATCACCCATTCGCCGATCATCGCGCAGGGCGTGTCGGGAAACATGGCCGCGGAGGCCCAGTCCGTGGTGCTCGACGGGGGCGGGATCCTCGACTACTGCCGCCTCAACGACATCACCGTGCAGGCATGGTCGCCCTTCCAGGGCGGGTTCTTCACAGGCGCGTTCCTCGACTCACCCGTGTACCCGGAGCTCAACGCCGTTCTCGACCGGCTCGCCGCAACCTACGATGTGCCGCCGATCGCCATCGCGACCGCCTGGATCACCCGGCATCCCGCGCAGATGCAGGTCGTCCTCGGCACCACCAATCCCGAACGCGTCAGGGGTGCAGCACTCGGATCGGACATCCCGCTGACTCGCGCCGAGTGGTACGAGCTGTTCCGGGCCGCCGGGCACATCGTGCCGTGACCTGGCGCCTGTTCAGGGGCCGCCGAACGGAGGATAGTTCTGGCGCATCTTCTGGAGCTGAGCGTAGGCATCCCGCTCGGCATGCGCCTGGTCCATGCCCCGCTCCATCCGTGCGGCCTTGATCGATCGGGCGCGCCACGAGTCGAGCGCGCGACGCCACCAGCTCCCCGTGCCTTCAGGCTTGCCCATGTGCCGATCGTACGGGGCCCAGCGGCCGGCTTGCACGGCGTGCAGGCGCGGGACCAAGCCGCGGCATCCGTCATGAAAACGTAACAATAAAGACTGTTATCGGTAAGTGTCTTTCCTATAACGTGATGGCCATGCGCTGAGGCATAGCCGTCCGGCGCACCGTCCCCTCACCAGGAGTTGAAAGGAACGCCGGAACATGAGACGAGAAATGCGCAAGGCGACGGTCGCGATAGCGGCCGGCGTCGTCGCCCTGTCCGTCGCCCTCGCGGGCTGCTCGCCGTCTTCGCAGCAGTCTTCGAGCAGCGGCGCGGTGCTGCGAGTGTGGGCGGGAAGCGCCACGCCCATCAACCACAACTTCAACCCCTTCGCCGTTGACACCGCCGTCCACGCGACCTTCGGCGCGATCTACGAGCCGCTGTTCTTCTTCAACCAGCTATCCAGCAAACCCGCCACCGGCATGATCGGCGACAGCTACGAGTACAGCGCGGACGGCAAGACGCTGACCGTGAAGATCAAGCCCGACCTCAAATGGAACGACGGCGAGCCGCTCACGGCCGACGACGTGGTCTTCACGTTCGGCTACGGCGCGAACAAGAGCGACAAGCTCATCTCGGCGAAGGCGACCGACGCCACCACCGTCGTGTTCACCTACACCGAGCCCCAGTTCACCTCGGCATCGCTGCTGCTCGGCTCGACCTGGATCATCCCGAAGCACGTCTGGGAGAAGATCGACGACTACATCAGCGAGACCAATCCCGAGCCGGTCGGCTCCGGACCCTACAAGGTGAAGTCCTTCTCGGATGCCGCGTACACCGTCGAGGCGAACAAGTACTTCCGCGATGGCGAGCCCGCCGTCAAGGAGGTGCAGTATGTGGGACTCGACTCGAACCAGTCGTCGCAGGACCTGCTCACCACCGGCAAGCTGGACTGGGTCGGCCAGTTCATCGCGAACCCCGACCCGGTGACGGCCAGCGGCGAGATCGCGACGATGAACAACCAGCAGGACCCCACCACGATCATCACGTGCGCGAACGCCGATCTCGGCTGCACCGGACCGCAGACCGACCCCGCCGTCCGTCAGGCGATCAACCTCGTGATCGATCGCGCGGCGATCGCCGCGAAGGCGTTCGCGGGCCTGCCCGCCGCGAGCAACCCGGCCTTCGTCCTGCTTCCGCGCGATGAGCAGTGGCTCGGCGACGCCGCGAACGGCGAGAGCCCGCAGGCACCGGATGTCGCGGGCGCGGAGGGCATCCTCGAGGCGGCCGGCTACACGAAGGGCTCGGACGGCTTCTACGGCAGAGACGGCAAGGCCCTCGAGCTCGACCTGTTCTCGCCCGACGGCTGGACCGACTACAACGACGCAGCCAAGCTCATCAGCGAGGAGGCGGCCAAGGCGGGTCTGCGGATCAACGCCCGGACGGTGTCGGATGCCGAGTACTGGACGCCGATCGCGAACGGCGACTTCCAGATGGCGCTGTACGGCCTCACGCAGTCGCTCGTCGCTGATCCGTACACGAACTACGACCAGTACTTCTACGGCAAGTTCACCACCAAGGTCGGCGAGAGCCCCGTGACCGGGCAGAACTACTCGCGTTACAGCAGCCCGACGGTCGACGAAGCGGTCGCGACCGCGGCCGGAACGCAGGACGAAGCCACCAAGAAGGCCGCGTACGCCGCGATCCAGGACCAGATCGCGACCGACCTGCCCTACATTCCGGTCGTGCTCAACGCATCGCAGGCGTTCTTCAACGTGAAGAAGTTCACGGGGTGGCCGACGGAGTCGGACCTCTACGCGAACCCGCTGCCGTACCTCTCGGTGGCGTCCGCGATCGTCCTCACCCACCTGCAGCCCGCGAAGTAGCAGGAACCACCATGACGACATCCCCTGATCGGCGCCGAGAGGAGGCGAGATGAACTTCTACGTACGGCGGGTCGCCTTCTACATCGTGACCCTGTGGGCGGCCATCTCGCTCAACTTCCTGCTGCCGCGTCTGCTGCCCGGGGATCCGGCGGCGATCATGCTCGGCAAGCTCCGGCGTGCCAATGGCGGGCGGCCGCTGTCCGAGGAGACCGTGAAGACGATCACCTCGATCCTCGGCGCCGAGAAGGGGATGTCGCTGTGGGACCAGTACGTCGCGTACTGGAGCAGGCTGCTGCACGGCGACCTGGGAGTCTCCTCCACCCGGTATCCGGCCTCCGTCGGCGACCTCATCGCCGCGGCGCTGCCGTGGACGATCGTGCTCGTCGGGACGGCGACCGTCATCTCGTTCGTGCTGGGAATCGCCGTCGGAGCGTGGGTCGGCTGGAAGCGGGGCACCGCACTCGACCAGCTGGTGCCGCTGACGACGTTCCTGCAGTCGATCCCCTACTTCTGGCTGGCCCTCGTGCTCGTGGCCGTCTTCTCGGTGCAGCTCGGGCTGCTGCCGATCGTCGGCGGCTACGACGTCTTCGAATTCCCGGCCGGGCCGGAGTGGAGCTGGGCGTTCTTCATGAGCGCCGTCCAGCACGCCATCCTCCCCGCGGTCACGATCATCATCTCGTCGGTCGGCGGGTGGCTTCTCGGCATGCGCAACATGATGGTCTCGACGCTGTCCGAGGACTACGTCGTCACCGCCGAGGCCAAAGGCCTGACTCCGCGCCGGATCCGCAACAGGTACGCGGCGCGCAACGCCGCGATCCCGAGCCTCGCGGGCTTCGGCATCGCCCTCGGGTTCGTGGTCGCAGGATTCGTGGTGATGGAGCAGGTGTTCAGCTATCCGGGCATCGGCAAGCTGCTCATCCAGGCGATCCAGGGTCTCGACTATGCGCTCATGCAGGGCGCGTTCCTCGTCATCACGCTCACCGTGCTTGCCGCGAACTTCATCATGGACCTCTTCTACGGACTGATCGATCCTCGAGTGAGACACAATGGCTGAGCCCGTCGACACCGCCGAATTCGAGTCCGATGTCGTGCGCGACATCCCATTCGGGTCGCCGGCTGAGGTGCAGGCTGTCCGCGATGCGAACCGCAGCGAGCAGTCCGCGCAGGCGACCACCGAGACTCTCGCGACGCGACGCTTCGCCGGCGTGCAGCACCTGCTGCCTCGCTGGTCAGGCAAGCTCATCTGGGGGCTCGTGATCGCGGGGTTCATCACAGCGCTGGGTCTGATCGGCCCCCTCATCTCGCAGAACCCGCGCGACTCCGACAATCCCTCGCTCCAGCCGCCGAGCCCCGAGCACTGGCTCGGCACCACCAAGCTCGGCTACGACGTCTTCGCCCAGCTGACGTGGGGCACCCGTGAGTCGCTGTTCGTCGGCATCGTCGCGGGGACGGTGGCGCTCTTCCTCGCGATCGTGTTCGGCATCCTCGCGGGCTATTTCGGCGGGGTGCTCGACGAGATGCTGATGATGGCCACCAACATCATGCTCGTCATCCCTGGACTGCCGCTCGTGATGGTGATCGCGGCATACGTGCAGAACTCGCCGGGGCTCGGGCCCCTCGCGCGGAGCTCGTTCATGGTGGCGATCGTGCTGGGCATCACCAGCTGGGCGGGGTCCGCCGTCGTGCTGCGGGCGCAGGCGAGGTCGTTGCGCACCCGCGAATACGTCGCGGCCGCCCGCGTGTCGGGCGAGAAGCCGATGCGGGTGATCTTCGTCGAGATCCTTCCGAATCTCGTGCCGCTGATCGCCGCGCAGTTCATCTTCGGCATCATCTTCGCGGTGCTCGGCGAGGCGGGGCTCTCCTACCTCGGCCTCGGCCCCACCGGGTCGATCACGCTCGGCACGATGCTCAATGATGCGCAGACCGGGCAGGCAGTCGGCAGCGGAGCGTGGTGGTGGTTCGTTCCCCCTGGCCTGGTCATCGCGATGCTCGGCGCCGGGCTGTCGCTCGTCAACTTCGCGATCGACGAGGTCGTCGATCCCAAGCTGCGCCTGGCGCCGCAGGCCGCGCGCCGGCAGCGTCGCGCGACCAAGCACGGCGCGATAGCCGATGGAGGTGCGTTCGCATGATCGGGGAAGCAGTGCTCACTGCCCGCGACATCTCCATCCGCTACGAGGTGGACCCTCCGGTCGAGGCGGTCAAGGGAGTCTCGCTGACCCTGCACCGCGGCGAGATCCTCGGCCTTGCCGGCGAGTCCGGGTGCGGCAAGACCACCCTCGCCTACGGCATGACGCGGCTGCTCAAGGCCCCCGCCGTGATGACCCGCGGGGATGTCGTGTTCCACGACCAGTCCGGCCAGGACATCGACGTCGTCGGGCTCTCGGGCGACGGATTGCGGAGGTTCCGCTGGGACAAGGTCTCGATGGTGTTCCAGGGTTCGATGAATTCGCTCAACCCGGTCATGAGCGTCCGCAAGCAGCTGCACGACGTCTTCAAGACGCACCGTCGCGGGATGCGGAAGTCGGAGCGCGAGGCGCGTAGTGCCGACCTGCTGAAGCTCGTGGGGGTCGATCCGTCTCGGCTTTCCAGCTTCCCGCACGAACTCTCGGGTGGGATGCGGCAGCGCGTCATGATCGCGATGGCGCTGTCGCTGGATCCGCAGGTGATGATCATGGACGAGCCGACGACGGCGCTCGACGTGGTCGTCCAGCGCGGCATCATCCGTGAGATCATGCGCCTGCGTGAGCGGCTCGGATTCGCGGTGGTCTTCATCACGCACGATCTGCCGCTGCTGATCGAGATCAGCGATCACATCGCGGTGATGCGGGACGGGCGGATCGTCGAGCAGGGCACGGCAGAGCAGATCTATCGGAATCCGACCGAGGACTACACCAAGCACCTGCTGGCGAGCTTCCCGAGCCTGACCGGCGATCGCGGCGCCTTCATCCGCGGTCGCGCCGAAACGGGCCGATCGATGCGAGCGGGACCGATCGGCCCGGGATCAGTGGGCACCGAGGGAGCGGCATGAGCGACAGCACGCGAAAGGGCACGCTCGAGGCCCGCAACCTCGTGAAGGACTTCCGGCTGCGGTCGGGCCTGAAGTTCTCCATGCTGCACGCCGTCAAGGACGTCTCGTTCGCGATCGAGCAGGGCAGGACGATCGCCCTCGTAGGCGAGAGCGGGTCGGGGAAGTCGACGATCGCGCGGATGATCGCGAAGCTCGAGCATCCGACATCCGGAACCGTGCTCCTCGACGGCGCGCCGTCGGCCACCGGCGGCAAGGGCCTCGAGGCGTACCGGCGCGAGGTGCAGATGGTGTTCCAGGACCCCTTCGCCTCGCTGAACCCGTTCCACACGATCGCCCACCACATCGAGAGGCCGATCCGCATCCACAATCCGGGTCTGTCGGGTCCCGACGTCCGGATGCGCGCGGCACAGCTGCTCGATCGGGTGCAGCTGAGCCCGGCGTCGAAGTTCGCCGACCGCCGGCCGCACGAGCTGTCGGGCGGCCAGCGCCAGCGGGTCGCCATCGCTCGCGCCCTGGCCCCGGGAGCCCGGTTCATCGTGGCGGACGAGCCGGTGTCGATGCTGGACGTCTCGATCCGGCTCGGGGTCCTCAACCTCCTCGCCGATCTGCAGCGTCAGGACGGGCTCGGAGTGCTCTACATCACCCACGATCTCGCGACGGCCCGCCACTTCTCGGACGAGATCCTCGTGATGTTCCGCGGCGACATCGTCGAGCGGGGTGATGCGGATGACGTCATCCTCAACGCCCGCCACGAGTACACGCGGCAGCTGCGCGAGGCGGCGGCCGATCCGGATCGGCTGGGCCGGCTGCGCGACGAGGTGCGCCGCGACAGCGCCACGGACGAGCAGAGGAGCGCCTCGCGATGACGACGGTCGACCCCGGCACCCCGACGTGGCTTCGCACGCACAACGACCGCACGGCGTTCCGGCTCCTCCTCGAGCACGGGCCGTTGAGCCGTTCCAGCCTGGGCAGGCTCTCCGGGCTGTCGAAGCCCACCGCCGGGGCGATGATCCTGCGGCTCGAGCGGGTCGGACTCATCGAGCCGATGGGCGAGATCGCGGCGAATCGAGGCCCGAACGCGACCATCTACGGCGTGCGGCGCGACGTCATGACCGGCGTCGCGATCAGCGTCCTCGCGGACACCATCGAGGCCGTGCTCACCGACGCCGTCGACTCAGACCGCCCCGTGGTCGTGCTGCCGCTCGCAGGCGCCGAGCGCTCGCCCGAGCATGATGTGAACTCCGCGATCGACGCCGCATGCCAGGCGGCCGGCGTCGCTCGCTCGTCGGTCAGCGTCGTCGCGATCGGCGTTCAGGCGGCGGTGGATGTCGCCAACGACGAACTGTCGTTCACCGATACGCTCCCCGGCTGGCCGCAGGCGGGCGCCCGAGCGCGGATCGAGCGCGCCACCGGCATGACGGTCATCCTGGACAACGACGTCAACCTCGCCGCGATCGCGGAGCGCGCGCTCGGCATCACGCAGGATGCGACGAGCTTCACGTACTTCTGGATCGGCGAAGGGCTCGGCGTGGGCGTCGACATCGACGGGCAGATCCAGCGTGGAACCTCGGGCAGCGCGGGCGAGATCGGGTACCTCGAGGTCCCCCGGTCGGCGTCGGCCATCGATCCCGCCGCCGCGGACTTCACGGATCTGCTCGGCGGCCCGGCGATCGCAGCGCTCATGGGCGCGCCCGGATCGCGGCTGCGGGTGGCGCTCATGCGGGTGGATGCCGAGCATCCGGCCTGGGATTCGGTCGCCGACCGGGTCGCACTCGCGCTCGCCCCCATCATCGCGCTGCTGGATCCGGGATCCATCGTCCTCGGCGGACCGACGGGAGTCGCCGGCGGCGACCGGCTCGCGTCGCTCGTCCAGCAGCGCATCGACAGCATCCAGTATCAGCGGCCCGAATCCAGCGGCGCCCGGCCGCACATCGCGATCCGCGCCAGCACCACCGGCAGCGAGTCCATCCTCCTCGGTGCGCGCCAGGTGCTGGTCGCGCACATCCGCGCACGACTCGAAGAAGCGATCGTCGCCGCCTGAGAAACCCTGGCGGACGCCCCCGCCACAGAGAGGAACCGCATGAAGCTCGCCATCGTCGGCGGCGGCTCGACGTACACGCCGGAGCTCATCGACGGCTTCACCCGGTACCGCGACATCCTGCCCGTGCAGCAGATCGCCCTGGTAGACCCGGATCCGCGCCGACTGGAACTGGTCGGCGGGATGGCGCGCCGCATGCTCGCGCGCGCCGGTCACCCCGCGCAGATCCTCGCGACGACCGACCTGCGGGAGGGTGTCGAGGGCGCGGACGCCGTGCTCATCCAGCTGCGCGTTGGCAGCCAGGATGCTCGGCACGCCGATGAGACCTGGCCCCACGAGGCGCACTGCATCGGACAGGAGACGACGGGCCCCGGCGGCTTCGCGAAGGCGCTGCGGACCGTGCCCGTGGTGCTGAGGATCGCCGACGTGGTGCGCGCTCATGCCGCGCCCGGAGCGTGGATCGTCGACTTCACGAACCCGGTCGGCATCGTCACGCGGGCGCTGCTGCGGGCCGGGCATCGCGCGGTGGGGCTGTGCAACGTGGCGATCGGGTTCCAGCGGCGGTTCGCGGCGATGCTCGGCGTCACGCCCGACGAGGTGGCGCTCGGACACGTGGGCCTCAACCACCTGACATGGGAGCGCAGCGTCTCGGTCGCGGGACGCGACATCCTTCCCGATCTCCTGCGTGACAGCCTCGGTGATCTCGCCGACGAGGTGGAGCTCGCTCCGTCGCTCTTGGCGCAACTCGGCGTCGTTCCCTCGTACTACCTGCGCTACTACTACGCCCACGACGAGGTCCTCGCCGAGCAGCTCCACGAGCCCTCGCGCGCCGAGGCCGTGCGCGCGATCGAGAACGAGCTGCTCGAGATGTACGCCGACCCGTCCGTCGACCAGAAGCCCGAGGCGCTCGGGCGACGGGGCGGTGCGTTCTACTCCGAGGCGGCCGTAGAGCTGCTGGCCGAGGTCCGCGGGGCGGGCGGGCCAGCGAGGGTCGTGAACCTTCGCAACGACGGTGTGCTGCCCTTCCTGCCCGACGACCACGTCATCGAGGTGCCCGCGCGGTTCACCGGCGGCGCGTTCGTCGCCGAGCCGGTCGATGCGCTGGATGACGACATCCGTGGGCTCATCGCGGCGGTGGCGGGATACGAGCGACTGGCCCTGGACGCGGCGGTGCACGGCGGGCGCGACCGAGTCATCCGCGCGATGCGTGCACACCCTCTGGTGCTGCAGCACGACCGCGCCGAGCGTCTCACCGACCTGCTGCTGCGCGCGAACCGCGGCTTTCTGGAGTGGGCGAAGTGACCGGGCTGGTCGTCGCCGTCGACGGCGGCGGGACGAAGACGGATGCCGTCGCCCTGACCATGGACGGGCAGATCGTCGCCCGTCGGCGCGGTCCGGGAAGCAGCCCGCATTTCGAGGGTCTGGCGCGCTCGCTCGCGATCGTCGACGCGCTCGTCCGGGAGGTGTCGGGCGGCGCGCCGATAGGACACGTCGACCTCTACCTGTCGGGGCTCGATCTGCCCGTCGAGATCGACCGCTATCGCGCTGCCGTGGAGTCGCTGCCGTGGGCTCAGCAGGGGCTCGTGATCGACAACGACCTTTTCGCGCTGCTGCGTTCGGGCACCAATGAGCCGGATGCCGTCGCCGTCGTCTGCGGGAGCGGCGTCAACGCGGTCGGCGTCCGCGCCGACGGAGCGGCGGTGCGGTTCCCGTCGCTCGGACCGCTGTCGGGGGACTGGGGAGGCGGGTCTGGGCTCGGCCCGGAGGCGCTCTGGTTCGCCGCGCGGGACGTCGACGGCCGCGGCGAGCCGACGACCCTGACCGCAGCGATCTGCGCGGCGCTCGGTGTCGGCTCGGTGGCGGAGCTGATCGAGCAGCTGCACTTCGGCGAGCGCGACGACGCCGACCTCTACGCGCTCGCGCCGGTCGTCTTCGCCGAGGCGGCCGCGGGCGACGCGGTGGCGCGGGCGCTCGTGCAGCGCCAGGCGGACGAGGTCGTGGCGTTCGTGCGTGCCATCGTCGCGCGCCTCGACCTCGCGGCGCTGTCGTTCCCGATCGTGCTCGGCGGCAGCATCCTGCAGGGCGGCCACCCGATGCTCGACGACCGTGTCGCCGCGGGAATCGCCGCCATCGCGCCGCATGCGCGCATCGTGCGGCCGGATGCCGCGCCGATCCTGGGCGCCGCGATCGCCGCCGGCCTGCACGCCGGCGCGCCCCCGGATGCGATCGCCCGCCTGCGGCGCGAGTTCGCCCGCCAACGGGTCGCTGTCATGCCGAGGGGCTAGCTTTCGCGCGGCGAATGCCCGGTCGAGGTTGCCGGGTGTCACAGCCCCCACGGGAAGAAGCCCGCGAAGATCCCGGCGGACGCGATCAGGAACACCACGACGAACACCGTGTCGCGCGCCCGGAACGGCACGACATGCCGCTCGGTGCGGTCGGGATGCGCGCCGAAGGCACGAGCATCCATCGCCGGCGCCACGCGTTCGGCATGGCGGATCGCTCCCGCGAGCAGAGGCACGAGATAGCCGACCAGCGAGCGATCGCCGCTCCGCGTACGAAAACGAGCAGCGCCCTCGCCGGCAATGGACCGGCGAGCTTCGCCAGCGGATTCAGCCGGTGGAGGAACCGCACCGGGCTCGCCGTCACGGTCAGCCACCCTTACATGGGCTGCCGCCGCCTGAAACCGCCGGTCTTGGCTCGTCCGTGCCGCGGTCGGCCGGGGTGGGCAGGACGTCCGCAATCGCGCGCGGTCTACAACCGACGCCTGCGACGAGTCAGCCGTACCGCCGGCATCGGCGGGGCCGGGATGCGCTCGTCGCCGTGATCGACCACGCGGCCGAAGCGCGACGACTCGGCCTCCCAGTCCTCGCGCGCCTGCGCGATCTCTTCGTGCGAGCGGGCGACGAAGTTCCACCACATCACGATGTCGTCCTCGAACGGCTCGCCGCCCAGCAGGAACAGCGTCGAGCCGGAGGCGCTGGACACCACGACCTCGTCGCGCTGCACGCCGAGATACAGCAGGTGCCCGTCGTCCAGCGCGACCGTGGTCGCAGCCGGGCCTACGGCCGCAGAGGCTCCGGGCGACGCGCCGGCGGCGGTCGGAGCGGGCGTGGGGACCGTCGCGACACTCGCATCTCCGGTGACGGCCACCAGTGCGTGCTCCCACGCCGGGTCGAGCGGCACACGCACACGAGCGCCCGGAGGGATGCGCAGTTCGGCTCCCACGATCGGCGTATAGGTGGTCGCGGGCGACACCGCACCTCCGAGCGTGCCGAGCACCACGGTCGCCTCGCCAGCGGGCCCGCTCACCGCGTCGAGCGCGATGATCGGCAGATCCTCGTGCCGCTCGAAGGCGGGGCCGCCGTGGCGGCGCGACTCGGGGAGCGCCACCCAGAGCTGCATGGCGTCGAGCGGAACGGCGTCCTCGCCTACCGAGTACTCCGAGTGGGCGATCCCCGCGCCGCTCGTCATCAGGTTCAGGGCACCGCGGCGGACGACCACGTCGCTTCCGACCGTGTCGCGGTGGCGCACCTCGCCGACGAACGGCCAGGTCACCGTCTGCAGGCCGATGTGCGGATGCGGCTCGACACGCATCCGCGTCACCTGCGGCCCGAACCGGTCGAGGAAGCACCAAGCGCCCACGAGCGGAAGATCACGCTGCGGCAGGCTGCGCCGCACATGCATCGCGCGGACGCCGCCCAACGGCACTTCGCGCGTCTCGAGCAGCATCGCGCGGGGACCGTCGCACTCGGATGAGGTCTCGGTCGCGACGGCGTCGTCGGTGTCGAGTCTGGTCATGGCTCCTCCCGTCACTCCGGATTCGGGTGCACGGGCCAGAGGATGTCGAGCCCGGGCACCTCGTTCTTGCGGAGGTATCCCGCAACGACCGGGCAATGCGGGATGACCGTCTCGCCGCGGCGGGCGACATCCGCCATCGCACCCGCCACGAGCGTCTGCGCGAGCCCGCGGCCTCGGAAGGCGGGATCCACCTCGGTGTGCGGGAAGATCAGGCGCCCCTTCGGGTCCACCCGGAACTTCGTGTACCCCGCGAGCACGTGGTTGACATGGATCTCGTAGCGCCCGGCCGCGTCGTTGCGGGTGACGGTCAGGTCATCGTCGGCGTCTGGCATCGGCATCCCTTCGTCCTCGTCTTCAACGTAGAGCGGCGCGTCGCATTCCACCACCGAGGGAGCCGGATCGGGGACGTCGGAGCGGCGACAATGCTGCGCGGTTGCTGTCAGGGGACTGGTGGAGGACGCGGAGCCGGGTCTATCGTCAGTCTCATCCGCTACTGGGGTCTGGCGAGCGCAATCCATGCAATTCCGCTCTATCCGGAGCAGTCCGCTTCATTCGGGGCAGCCCGGTCCACTCAGTAGGGAAATCATGAAGCGACGCATCGTCAGTGTTCTCGCGGCCATCGCCCTCGGTCTGTCGACCGTCGGCGTTGCCGCGCCCGCCCTAGCTCAAGCGCGCGGCGGGACGTACTACGTCGCGTTGGGCGATTCGGTGGCCGCCGGAACGGGCAACGTGCCGTATGTCGCCGTGGTGTGCCCGCACACGGACGGCACGATGAAGCCGGCACTCCGTTCGAAGCGGTCGGCCTATCCGACGCTCCTGGCGGCGAAACTCCGGGTGCCCGTCGTGTCGGAGGCATGCGCCGAGTACGACACACAGGAAGTCGCACTGTACCAGTTGGGCGATCTGGGACCCGCGACCCGGTTGGTCACCATGACCGTCGGAGTGAACGACGTTCAGTGGCCGGCCCTGGATGGAATCCCATTCGATCCCGCACCCGACTGGGCGGACGCGCTCGGCGCATGCAGCAATGCCTCCACGCTTGCGGCGTGCGAATTCGCTGTCCAGTTGTCGCTGTCTACGCTGGACGATCTGCCACAGAAGATCGCGGGGCTGATCGGGACCATACGCGCCAAGGCCCCCAAGGCGAAGATCTTCGTCACCGGCTACGCGCCTCTGTTCGGTGACGTCTCCGCGACGTGCGGTGTCGGGGGTGGCCTCTCGTTCGAGCCGGCTCAGGTGAAGCTTCTCAACGATGCGGTGCTGGAGGTCGACCGCCGCATCGCCGCGGGCGTGACTGCGACACGCGATGCCAAGGCAGGGTATGTCGACGTGGTCCAGCGTTTCGACGGGCACGGGCTCTGCGACAGCGGAGTCCCCTGGATCGGCGGCATCCAGCCACCAGAGTCCCCGGCGGTTGACGGCGCCTTCCACCCGAACGGCCTCGGTCAGTCGGCGTACGCTCACGTCCTCAAGCAGGCGATCACCGGGTAGCCGGCCAGCCGGCGCGCGATAGCCGGGGCCACGGGATCCGTTTCCCACCCCATGGGGCAGACTCGGATGATGCCGTTGCTGGATCGCATTCCCGCGGGCGCCGACGCCGACGCCGTGTACACCGGCTTCGTGGAGTGGGCGGCTGATCAGGGCCTCACGCTGTACCCCGCCCAGGATGAGGCGATCATCGAGATCGTGTCGGGATCGAATGTCGTCCTGTCGACGCCGACCGGCACGGGCAAGTCGCTCGTCGCCGTCGCAGCGCACGCAGCGTGCCTCGTGCGGGGAGGTCGCACGTACTACACCGCGCCCATCAAGGCGCTCGTCAGCGAGAAGTTCTTCGCGCTGGTCGACATCTTCGGCGCCGAGAACGTGGGCATGGTGACGGGCGACTCGTCCGTCAACCCGGACGCTCCGATCATCTGCTGCACCGCCGAGATCCTCGCGAACCTCGCCCTGCGAAAAGGGGCGGATGCCGCGGCCGACCAGGTCGTGATGGACGAGTTCCACTATTACGGGGACCCCGATCGAGGCTGGGCGTGGCAGGTGCCGCTGCTGCTGCTGCCGCGAGCCCAGTTCGTGCTGATGTCGGCGACGCTCGGCGACATGACCGCGATCGCCGACGACCTCTCGCGCCGGACCGGCCGCCCGACAGCGCGCATCACGGGGGTCGAGCGCCCGGTGCCGCTGCACTTCTCGTACGCGCGGACGCCCGTGCACGAGACCGTGGACGAACTGTTGCTGACCGGCCAGGCGCCGGTCTACATCGTGCATTTCTCGCAGGCGGCGGCCATGGAGCGGGCGCAGGCCCTGTCGAGCCTGCGGATCGTCGGCCGCGAGCAGCGCGATGCGATCGCGGAGGCGATCGGCGGCTTCCGTTTCACGACGGCGTTCGGACGGATGCTGTCGCGCTACGTGCGTGCCGGCATCGGCGTGCACCACGCCGGGATGCTGCCTCGCTATCGCCGACTGGTCGAGACCCTCGCCCAGCGGGGACTGCTGCGGGTCATCTGCGGCACGGATACGCTCGGCGTCGGGATCAACGTGCCGATCCGGACGGTGCTGATCACGGCGCTCGCGAAATACGACGGACAGCGGATGCGCCAGCTCAGCGCCCGGGAGTTCCACCAGGTCGCCGGCCGTGCCGGCAGAGCCGGCTTCGACACCGCGGGCACCGTGGTCGTGATGGCGCCCGAGCACGAGATCGAGAATGCCGCGGCGATCGCGAAGGCCGGCGACGACCCCAAGAAGCTCCGCAAGATCGTGCGCAAGAAGGCGCCGCAGGGCTTCGTGAACTGGGGCGAGGCGTCGTTCGAGCGCCTTGTGGCCGCCGAGCCCGAGCCGCTCGTGCCCCAGCTGCAGCTGACGGCCGCGATGCTCATCAACGTGATCGCGCGCGGCGGCGACGTGTTCACGAACGTGCGGTCGCTCGTGTTCGACAACCACGAGCCCTCCGCGCGGCGGTACGAGCTCGCGCGCCGCGCGCTCGGGATCTTCCGCACCCTGGTCGCGGCCCAGGTGGTCGTGGTCGACCGTTCCGCGTCGGCCGTCGAGCCCCCGGTCGTGCTCGCGGGTGCGGGCGTTTGGTCTCGCTTCGCTCGCTCAACGACCGGTGCCGCCGAGCCTCCGGTCGTTGAGCGAGGGAGCGGAGCGACCGAGACGAAACGGGGTGAGCCGACCTCGCTCGCGGGTGCGACGACCGAGACCGGTGCTTTCGAGCATCCCCGCATCCGGCTCACCGTCGAACTGCAGCCGAACTTCGCGCTCAACCAGCCGCTCTCACCGTTCGCGCTCGCTGCGATCGGGATCCTCGATCCGCACGACGCGCCCGGGTCCGCCGGCACGGGACACTACGCGCTCGACGTCGTGAGCGTGATCGAGGCGACGCTCGACGACCCGCGCCCGGTGCTCTCGCAGCAGCAGTTCCTCGCACGCGGAGAGGCGGTCGCGGCCATGAAGCGCGATGGGCTCGACTACGACGAGCGCATGGAGGCCCTCGAGGAGATCACGTATCCGAAGCCGCTCGAGATGCTGCTCGCTCAGTCGTTCGAGGTCTTCGCGACGAGCCAGCCCTGGGTGCGCGACTTCGAGCTGTCGCCCAAGTCCGTCGTCCGGGACATGTTCGAGCGCGCGCTCTCGTTCGGCGAGCTGATCTCGTTCTACCAGCTCGCCCGCAGCGAGGGCCTGGTGCTGCGGTACCTGAGCGACGCGTACCGTGCGATGCGCCAGACGGTGCCCATCGAGGCCCAGACCTCGGAGCTGCTCGACCTCGTCGCATGGCTCGGCGAGCTCGTGCGACAGGTCGACTCCAGCCTCGTCGACGAGTGGGAGTCGCTCGTCAATCCCGTGGTCGATCCGACCGCGCCGGTGGTCCCTCCGGCGCCGCCGTCGGTGCTGACGAACCGCAGGGCGTTCCTGGTGCTCGTGCGCAACGAGCTGTTCCGCCGGGTGCAGCTCGCCGCCGTGCAGAAGGACGACGAACTCGCGGCCCTCGACCCCGATGTGGATTGGTCGGCCGCGCTGGACGCCTACTTCGACGAGCACGACGAGATCCTCACCGGCGGCGCGGCACGGTCGCCTCGACTGGTGGACATCGACGAGACGGATGCCGCGGCCACACGTCTCTGGCGCGTCGAGCAGACGGTCGACGACCCCGAGGGAAACCACGACTGGCGGATCCGCGGCGTCGTCGACCTCGCCGCCTCCGAAGAACTGGGCACCGCAGTGGTCAACGTCACCGAGGTCCTTCGGCTCTGAGGCCGCGCTCCGCAGGCGCCGTGCGCGCCTCAGCCGAGCCTGAGCCCGCCGTCCGTGCTGAGCACCTCGCCGACGATCCACCTGCCTTCGTCGGTCGAGAGCCACCCGATGAGTCGCGCAGGGTCGGTCGGGTGCCCGAATCGGCCGAACGGCGTGCCCCGCATCCACTCCTCGATCTCTTCGAGAGACCGATCCGTGGTCTCGGGATCCAGGTACCCGGTGTTCACCGGGCCGGGATCGATCGTGTTAAGCACGATGCCGAGGTCGAGCAGTTCGGCGGCCACCGTCTTGGTGACCCCCGCGAGCGCGGCCTTGCTCGTTGCGTAGGCGACCTCGCCGCGCATCGGTCCGTACATCTGCCCGGACGTCATCCAGAACACACGCCCGGTCGGCTCGTCGAACGGCCGGCCGGAGGCCGCGCGATCGCCCGGTCGCGCGCCGGGCGCCTTGCTCCCGAGGGCGCGAAGGGCCGCGAACTCCCGCGTCAGCAGGATCGTCGAGCGCGTGTTCGTCTGCCAGAACGAGTCCAGGCGGTCGGCGGTCATGTCGAGGATCGATCCGTCGTCGCCGCTCTGCGCGTGGTTGCAGACCAGGATGTCGAGACGCCCGGTGAGGGCCAGCGCGGCCTCGATCAGCACCGGGATCGTGTCGGCATCCCGGAGGTCCGCGCTCAGGTCGCCGAGAGACGCGCCCGGCGCGAGCGCGGCGTCGAGTTCGGTGCGGACGCTGTCGAGGTCGTCGCCGCCCCACGGCAGATCGAGGTCGTGCGGGCGGTAGTGGTGGAAGAAGACGCTCGCACCACGGCGGGCGAGATCACTCGCGACGGCGAAGCCGATTCCGCGGCGGCGGGAGACCCCGGTCACGAGCGCGGTCCTGCCTTCGAGCGGAAGGGATGTCGGTGACGTGTGCATGCTCTGCCTTTCGGCGCGACGAACGCGCTCCAATGGATGGGGGATGGAGGCGGGTCACCGGCATTGCATGGCCTCGAGCGTACGAAGCGCCGACGCCGCTCGCAACTCCTCCTCCCCAAGCCGCGCACACCATACCTATCCACTCGTGCCACCGCGCCCGTCCGTTCCGTCACCGCGAGGTCGGCGGCCGCGGCTACTGTGGACCGGGTGAGCATCCCCCCGGCCGATCCCTACGCGGATCTTGTGTGGGACCCCGACGAGCTCGCACCGCCGCCCGAGTTCGACGAACCGCCGTACGTCGAGCCGTCCGCCGGCTTCGGCGCAGCGGTGCACGGCATCGTCCCGCCCGTCAGCGTGTTCAGGGGCCCGCCACGGCGGGATTTCGTGGGTGCGGATCCTCGTGCCGTGCTCCACGAGGTCTACGGTTTCGACGCTTTCCGAGACGAGCAGCAGTCGATCATCGAGCAGGTCATCGCCGGAGGCGACGCGGTCGTGCTGATGCCGACCGGCGGCGGCAAGAGCGTCTGCTACCAGGTGCCTGCCCTCGTGCGCGAAGGCACGGGGCTCGTGGTGAGCCCGCTCATCGCCCTCATGCACGACCAGGTCGACGCGCTCCTGGCCAACGGTGTGCGCGCCGCATACCTCAACTCCACGCAGACGCCCGCCGAGCGAGCCGGCGTAGAACGCGCGTATCTCGCCGGCGACCTCGATCTGCTCTATGTGGCACCTGAGCGGTTCGCACTCCGCCAGGCGCAGGGGCCGAATGGGCTCGTCGCACTGCTGGCGCGAGGCCGACTCAGCGTCATCGCGATCGACGAGGCGCACTGCGTGTCGCAGTGGGGGCACGACTTCCGACCCGACTACCTCGCGCTCGGCGACCTCGCCGATCGGTTCCCCGGTGTGCCGCGGCTCGCCCTCACCGCGACCGCGACGCCGGCGACGCACCGCGAGATCACCGAGCGCCTTCAGCTGACCTCGGCGAGGCACTTCGTCTCGAGCTTCGACCGCCCGAACATCCAGTACCGCATCGAGCCCAAGGTCGATCCGCGGCGTCAGCTGGCGGCATTCATCCGGTCCCAGCCCGAGCGGTCGGCCGGCATCGTCTACGCGCTGAGCCGCAAGTCGGTCGAGCAGACCGCCGATTTCCTCAGCGCACAGGGCATCGACGCCCTGCCGTATCACGCGGGGCTCGAGGCATCCGTCCGCTCGGCCAACCAGTCCCGATTCCTGCGAGACGACGGCGTGGTCATGGTAGCGACGATCGCGTTCGGCATGGGCATCGACAAGCCCGATGTCCGCTTCGTCGCCCATATCGATCTGCCGAAATCGGTCGAGGGCTACTACCAGGAGACCGGGCGCGCAGGCCGCGACGGCGACCCCGCGGTGGCGTGGATGGCTTATGGGCTGGGGGATGTCGTCCAGCAGCGGCGCATGATCGACCAGAGTCCGGGCGACCGCACATATCGCGTGCGCCTCGGCCAGCACCTCGACGCCATGCTCGCGCTCTGCGAGACGGTGGCCTGCCGGCGCCAGAACCTGCTGGACTACTTCGGCGAGGCATCCGGCCCGTGCCGAAACTGCGACACCTGTCTCGAGGCGCCCGACACGTGGGACGGGCTCGTCCCGGCGCAGAAGCTGCTGTCGACGATCGTCCGGCTGCATCGCGAGCGCGGCCAGGCCTTCGGGGCCGGGCATCTCATCGACATCCTGCGCGGCAGTTCGACCGAGCGCATCCGGCAGCAGGGCCACGGTTCGCTCTCGACGTACGGGCTGGGCGCCGATCTGTCCGAGCAGGACTGGCGCAGCGTGATCCGTCAGCTGCTGGCCCGCGGCATCCTGGTCGCGCAGGGCGAGTACGGCACGCTGGCTCTCGGTGAACCGGCCGCCGCGGTGCTGCGCGGCGAAGGGCCGGTGCCGCTGCGCCGTGACGTGATGGGCCGCAGCGGTTCGGCACCGCGGGTGCGCAAGGCTGCGGCATCGGACTCGCTGGATGCCGCCGACCGGCCGCTCTTCGAAGCGCTGCGCGAGTGGCGCGCCGGGGTTGCGAAAGAGCTCGGGGTGCCCGCGTACATCGTCTTCGGGGATGCGACGCTGCGCGCGCTCGCCGAGCTCCGGCCCGCGTCGCTCGCGGATCTGGACGGGGTATCCGGAATCGGCGCGAAGAAGCGCGAGGCATACGGCGAGGCGGTGCTGGACGTCATCGCCGTGCGGGGCGACCGCTGAGGTCGGAGTCAACCGGAGACCGTTGTCCGGAATGAGTCGGGATGCGCGATGGTTGCTTCCACCATGAGCCTTCGCGACATCCCGATCAAGACTATGGAGGGCACTGAGACGTCCCTCTCCGAGTTCGATGGGAAGGCGCTGCTGATCGTCAATGTCGCCTCTCGATGCGGGCTCGCACCGCAGTACGAGAAGCTCGAGAAGCTGCAGCGGCAGTACGGCGAGCGAGGACTGCAGGTCATCGGCTTCCCGAGCAATCAGTTCCTGCAGGAGCTGCGCTCCAACGATGCCGTCAAGGAGTACTGCTCCACCACGTGGGGCATCACGTTCCCGATCTTCGACCGTGTGCGGGTCAACGGCCACCGCGAGCACCCGCTCTACACCGAGCTGAAGAAGACCATCGGCGACGACGGCAAGGCGGGGAAGGTGCAGTGGAACTTCGAGAAGTTCCTGGTGACCCCGAGCGACGAAGTGATCCGATTCCGCCCTCACACCCTGCCCGATGACCCGAAGGTGGTCGCCGCGATCGAGCAGAGCCTGCCCGCCTGACGCTCACGCGCTCGGCATTGCCGCGGCATCCGTCCCCCCGGGAATATGCTGGGCGCGCGAGACGACGGTGTCGGTGCGAGGGGGAGCATGAGCCAGACCAACATCGAGATCGCCCAGGCGGCGCGGATGCTGCCGATCCAGCAGATCGCGGAGGGTCTCGGCATCCCCGATGAAGCGCTCGAACCGTACGGCCGGCACAAAGCCAAGGTCGCGCTGCGCTGGCTCGCCGGCCTCGAGGACAGGCCGGACGGGAAGCTGATCCTCGTGACGGCGGTCTCGCCCACCCCGGCGGGCGAGGGCAAGACGACGACGACGGTCGGGCTGGGTGACGCGCTCACCCGGATCGGCCAGCGGGCGATGATCTGCCTGCGCGAGCCTGCGCTCGGGCCGGTGTTCGGGATGAAGGGCGGCGCAGCGGGCGGCGGCTACGCGCAGGTCGTCCCGATGGAGGACATCAACCTGCACTTCACGGGCGATTTCGCCGCGATCGCGGTCGCGACGAATCTGCTCGCCGCGCTCATCGACAATCACATCCATCGCGGCAACGCGCTCGGCATCGATGTGCGGCGAATCACCTGGCGTCGCGTCCTCGACGTGAACGACCGCGCCCTGCGGGACGTCGTCGTGGGCCTCGGGGGCCCAGACAACGGCTACCCGCGCGAGTCCGGATTCGACATCGTGGTCGCGAGCGAGGTCATGGCGGTCTTCTGTCTCGCCACCGATCTCGCCGACCTGCGCGAGCGACTGGGCGAGATCATCGTGGGATACACGCGGGACCGGAAGCCGGTGCGGGCTCGGGAGCTCGACGCGCACGGCGCGATGACCGCGATCCTGCGGGATGCCCTGGCTCCGAACCTCGTCCAGACGCTCGAGCACACTCCGGCGTTCGTGCACGGCGGCCCGTTCGCGAACATCGCGCACGGCTGCAATTCGCTCGTGGCGACCCGCGCGGCCCTGAAGCTCGCCGACTACGTCGTCACCGAGGCGGGCTTCGGCTCCGATCTCGGTGCCGAGAAGTTCGTCGACATCCTGTGCCGGTCGTCGGGTCTGCGGCCCTCGGGTGCGGTGATCGTCGCGACCGTGCGGGCGATGAAGTACCACGGCGGAGTGGATGTCGCGAACCTCACCAGCGAGAACGTGGAAGCCCTTGAGAAGGGGTCGGTCAACCTGCTGCGGCATCTCGGCATCGTGCGCGAGACGCTCGGGCTGCCGGCCGTGGTCGCGATCAACCATCGAGCCGAAGACACCGACGCCGAGGTCGCCGCGCTGGTCCGGGTGGCGGAGCAGGCGGGTGTCCGGGCAGTCGTCGCCCGCCATTATGCAGACGGCGGCGCGGGAGCCACGGAGCTCGCTCGCGAGGTGATGCGGACCACTGAGGAGCCGTCCACGATGCGGTTCACGTATCCCGACGAGGCGCCGCTGTGGCAGAAGATGCGGACGATCGCCACCCGCGTCTACGGCGCGTCCGACATCACGGCGAGCACCGCCGTGCGTCGCCAGATCCACCGCCTTCAGGACGAGGGTTTCGGCAACTACCCGGTGTGCGTCGCCAAGACCCAGTACTCGTTCTCGACCGATGCGAAGCTGCGGGGCGCCCCGACGCGGCACGTCGTCGACATCCGCGAAGTCAGGCTGGCCGCCGGTGCCGGCTTCGTCGTGATGGTGTGCGGCGATGTAATGACGATGCCGGGGCTTCCGGCCGTGCCGGCGGCGACGTCGATCGACGTCGACGCGGACGGCCGCATCGTCGGGCTCTTCTGACCCGGCCGTTCCCGGGTCCCGACCCTTTCCGGCCCCGTCGTCGCACCGCGCGCGTCACGTCGCGTGCTCGGGTTCGGGGCGCCGTTCGTCCGTTGGGGCGTACAGGATGCGCCCCAACGGACAGGATGTGCCCCAAAACCCGGGGCCGTCCGGGTGGCCGGGGGCTTGAAAACCGAGTAACATTCGGTTTATGATGTAGCCACCGACCCACGAAGGAGTGACGATGACCGACCTCGACAACGCCGGCACCACCACCGCACAGATCGATCGCCCCTGGCTGGACGCGAGCCTGCCCGTGGACGAGCGCGTCGCCCTGCTGCTGAACGCGATGACCCTCGAAGAGAAGGCGGGGCTGTTCTTCCACAGCATGATCGGCATCAGCGATCTCGACGAGCCGAACAAGACGTTCGGGATGCCGTCGGCTCGCGAGTTCGTCGAGGGCAAGCGGATGACGCACTTCAACCTCCTCGGAGGCGCGCCGAGCGGCCGCGAGATCGCGGCCTGGCACAACGCGCTGCAGCGGCTCGCGGCATCCACTCGTCTCGGGATCCCGGTGACCCTTTCGACCGACCCGCGTCACTCGTTCAGCGACAACCCCGGCGCGGCCATTCTCGCCGGACCGTTCTCGCAGTGGCCGGAGACCATGGGCCTCGCCGCGATCGGCGACGAGGAGCTCGTCGAGCGGTTCGCCGACATCGCCCGCCAGGAGTACGCCGCCGTGGGACTCCGCGTCGCGCTGCACCCTCAGGTGGATCTCGCGACCGAACCCCGATGGGCGCGGCAGGTGGCGACATTCGGCGAGGACCCCGACCTGACGGGCCGCCTCGGTGCCGCGTACATCCGCGGGTTCCAGGGCGCGTCCTTCGGGCCGGGATCAGTATCGACGATGACGAAGCACTTCCCCGGCGGAGGCCCCCAGCGCGACGGCGAAGACCCGCACTTCGCGTACGGACGCGAGCAGGTCTACCCCGGCGGCGAGTTCGAGCTGCACCTGAAGCCCTTCGAGGCGGCCTTCGAGGCGGGGACGCGGCAGGTCATGCCCTACTACGGGATGCCGGTCGGCACCGAGTACGAAGAGGTCGGCTTCGGGTTCAACAAGTCGGTCATCACGGGTCTGCTGCGCGAGCGCTACGGCTTCGACGGCATCGTGTGCAGCGACTGGGGCCTCATCAACGACACTGAGATCTTCGGGCAGCCGGCGCCGGCGCGCGCGTGGGGGGTCGAGGACCTCACCCCCCGTGAGCGCATGACGAAGGTCATCGAGGCCGGCGTCGACCAGTTCGGCGGCGAGGCCTGCCCCGGGCTGCTGCTCGAGCTCGTCGCCGACGGCTCGATCACCCAAGAGCGACTGGACGTGTCGGCGACCCGCATCCTGCGGGAGAAGTTCTTGCTCGGCCTGTTCGAGAACCCGTACGTCGATGAGGATGCCGCCGACCGGATCGTCGGGCGCGCGGACTTCCGCGCCGCCGGCGAGGCCGCGCAGCGCGCCTCGATCACCGTGCTGACGAACCTCATCGGCGCGGATGGCGCGTCGGTGCTGCCGCTGGCGCGCGGGCTGCGGCTCTACGTCGAGGGCGTCGACCCCGAGGTGGCCGGCAGGTACGGCACGGTCGTCGATTCGCCGGACGACGCGGATGCCGCCATCCTGCGTCTGCACGCGCCGTTCGAGCAGCGCGACACCGTGTTCGAGAACTTCTTCCACGCCGGCTCGCTCGACTACCCGGCCGACGTCGTCGACCACGTGCGCGAGGTCGCCGCAGCCGTGCCGACGGTCGTGGATGTCGTCGCCGATCGCCCTGCGATCCTGGCGCCCATCGTCGAGGTGGCGGCCGCGGTCACGCTGAACTGGGGCGCGAGCGCCGCGGCGCTGCTGGACGTGCTCACCGGCGTGGCCGAGCCGAAGGGCCGGCTGCCCTTCGACCTGCCGCGCTCGATGGCCGCGGTCGAGGCATCACGTCCCGACGTGCCGTTCGACACGGCCGACCCGCTGTTCCGGTTCGGTCACGGCCTCAGCCTGTAGCCCGAGCGTCCACTGCCGAAAGCGTGGATCCCCGCCGAGGGATCCACCCTTTCCGCGCTGCGAGCGGTACGGCGCCGCCAGCCCCGGACCTACAGTTCCGGCATCGCGGCGGGCGGGAACGTCCGGATCCGCTCGACTCGGAAGATGTGCGGCAGCGCGGCCACGTCGCGGGAACCGTCAGCATGCGGAAACTCGTAGACGTCGAGCATCAGCTGCACCGGGTAGTCGATCCGCTGCGCCACGGTCTTCACCCAGCGGCCGTCGATGAAGAATCGCGCCCGCTCCGGCATCCACTCGATCGCGTAGTCGTGGAATCCGGTCAGGTCGCCCTCGACGCGGATCTTCTCGAAGTCGGTGCGCAGGCGCGGGTCGTTCTGCGCCTTCACACCCACACCGACCCATCCGCCTTCGTCGTCGAGTTCCGAGCCGAAGATCTCGGCGATGCACAGTTCGCCGCACTCGTCGGGCCGCGCCTCGAATCCGATCGGCCAGAACGCTACCATCGCGTCAGGATGACGGATGCCGCGGAGCCGCGCCTCGATCACTCCGTGGTGTGCGAGCCAGAGGCGCTTGACGGGCTGCTCCTCGCGGACGCGGAGGCCCGCGCGGAACCGATGCTGGCCGATCTCGCTGCCGAGGGCGCCCGAGAACTGGCCGGTCTGCACGTGCGAGACGCGGATGTCACCGTCGAATTCGGGAGCCCAGGGCTGGGTTTCGGCGTCGATGATCAGCTCCAGTCCGTGATCGCCCGTGCGCCGGCGGGCCGCGGTCATCGCTCGCGAGGACCAGTGCGGCGTGTAGAACGGCCACCAGCGGGACGGGTCGAGGTCGTCGCCGGCGAATGTCTCATCGACATCCGGTTCCCGGCCTTCGAGGTCCAATGGCGACATGTCGAGCACCCAGTTGTTGACCTCGAGCTCGCCGCCCCGCCACGGCAGCGTCGCCGACCCTCGCTGCTCGAACCCCGCCCCGCGGCACAGCGCGTTCGAGGCGGCGTTCGCCACGCCGGGATACGCCACGAGAAGCGTCCGGCTCGCATCCGTGGCGACGCGGCGGATCACCAGCCTCAGCGCCTCGCGGGCGATCCCCTGGCCCTGCCACTGCGGCTCGACGCTCCACCCGGACTCCCACGCGGGGACGCCGTCGTGCTCGACCTGCCAGTAGCCGATCCCGCCGACCGGGGCGCCGTCCTGCTCGATTCGGAACATCCGCGCCTCGTCGGTCTCCCAGAGGCGCAGATACCGCGCCTGGCGCAGGGCGAGCAGCTCCGCCGTCTCGGGTCCACCAAGGTGCCTGGTCATTTCGGGGGTGTTGTACCGCTCGAGGAGCGGGAGGTCGTCCTCTCCCCATCGCTCGATCGTGATCGCCATCCGACTGCGTCCGCCTTTCGGAACTCGGTCTCGGATCAGGTCGATGTCATCGGATCGCCTGATCCCGCCGGTGGTCGAGGACACCGGACGTGTCGATCATCCAAACGTTCACCGACATCCGCGAGTCGCCGTCGTCGGACGGGAACTCGCCGGTGCCGACAAGGGTGAATCCCACCCGTCGGCACAGCGCGTTCGAGGCGGCGTTGTCGACGTTCGCGTACCCGACGATGACGTGCCGGTCCCCGGTCGCCGCCGCCATGCGGACGACCTCACTCAGCGCGGTGGACGCGATGCCCCGCCCCTGCCATCGCGGCTCGACGACGCAGCCGATCTCGTAGACCGGCATCCCGTCGTGGTCCTCCTCCCACCATCCGGCGTAGCCTGCCGCGTCGCCGTCGACGACGACACGGAACATGCGCACCTCGCCGGTGTCCCAGAGCGTCAGGTAGTCCGAATGCCGCTGCGCCAACTCGGCATCGGCTTCAGGCCCACCGACGAACCGCGTCATCTCGGGCGAGTTGGCCCGTTCGAGCAGCACGAGGTCGTCGGGTCCCCAGCGTTCGAGGGTCACCTGCATGCGGCATCCTTCCGGTCAGCCTCCATCGTCGTGGCGCAAGGCGACGGGCACCAGAGGTGGATGGTCCCCGTGGCTGCGAACGGCGCCGCAGTGTGGATTGCGCACAAGCGCACCGCAACCCGTGCAACCCCTTCCTTGTCGATGTCACCCAACCGGTTTGAACGGACGTTGTGGGAGTCCTACCGTCGATAGTGACTTTCCCGTCCCATCACACGAGAGGTGATGCCATGGCCGACGCCGCCGTCCGTTCGAAGAAGCCCGCCACCAGCCGACACACCCCCGCCGGCGGCGCCCCGACCGCTGCGCACACCGCCGCCGAGGCGTCCGATCCCCGCATCGACATCGCCGCGGTCACCGAACTGCTCCTCGGCACGTGGGCCGACACCCGCCGCGAGGCCCGCGAGATGATCAAGGATCCCGTGTTCTGGCGCGTCGAGGGGATGCCGATGGCCGAGCATCGCGAACGCGTGCTGACCCAGCTGCACCTGCTCGTGCACCACGGCGGCTCACGGCGCGCGTTCCCCGAGCAGTACGGCGGCCATGGCGACAATGGCGCGAACCTCGCCGGGTTCCAGGAGCTCGTGCTCGCCGACCCCAGCCTGCAGATCAAGTCCGGGGTGCAGTGGGGCCTCTTCGGCTCGGCGATCTACCAGCTCGGCACCAAGGAGCACCACGACAAGTGGCTCTCCGGGGTGATGGACCTGAGCCTCCCGGGCGCATTCGCGATGACCGAGACGGGGCACGGCTCGGATGTCGCAGCCATCGGCACCTCGGCCACCTACGACCCCGACACCGAGGAATTCGTCATCCACACCCCCTTCCGCGGCGCTTGGAAGGACTACCTCGGCAACGCGGCGCTGCACGGCAAGGCTGCGACCGTGTTCGCACAGCTCATCACCGGTGGCGTCAACTACGGCGTGCACTGCTTCTTCGTGCCGCTGCGCGACGACGAGGGCGAATTCCTCCCCGGCATCGGCGGCGAGGACGACGGCGTCAAGGGCGGGCTCAACGGCATCGACAACGGGCGCCTGCACTTCGATCACGTCCGCATCCCGCGCGTGAACCTGCTCAATCGCTACGGCGACGTGGCAGCCGACGGAACGTACTCGAGCGACATCCACAGCCCCGGCCGCCGGTTCTTCACCATGCTCGGTGCACTCGTGCAGGGCCGGGTGTCGCTCGATGGCGCCGCGACGACCGGCACCGCGCTCGCGCTCCACATCGCGCTGACCTACGCGAACCAGCGCCGCCAGTTCGACTCCGGCGTGGGGACGGCGGAGGTCGTGCTTCTCGACTACGGCAAGCACCAGCGTCGGCTCCTGCCCCGTCTCGCCCAGAACTACGCCCAGTTCTTCGCCCACGACGAGCTGCTCACGAAATTCGACGGGGTCTTCTCGGGTCGCACCGACACCCCTGAAGAGCGCGAAGACCTCGAGACCCTCGCCGCCGCGCTGAAGCCCCTGTCGACGTGGAACGCCCTCGACACGATCCAGGAGGCCCGCGAAGCGTGCGGCGGTGCTGGATTCCTCGCGGAGAACCGCCTGGTCGGCCTGCATCAGGACCTCGACGTCTACGTCACCTTCGAAGGAGACAACAACGTCCTGCTGCAGCTGGTCGGCAAGCGGCTGCTCGCCGACTACGCCGGCCGGTTCAAGGGGAAGGATCCCGCGGCCCTCGCCCGTTTCGCGGTCTCGCAGACCGCGGGCAAGATGTTCCACGGCGCGGGCCTGCGACAGCTCGGCCAGGCGGTCGCCGATCGCGGATCGACCGCGCGCTCAGTCGAGCTGGGCCTGCGCGCAGACCAGCAGCACGAGCTGTTGGCGGGGCGCGTCCAGCGGATGGTGGTGGATGTCGCCGCGGCCCTTCGCCCGGCATCCAGACTCGCACCCCCCGAGGCCGCCGCGCTCTTCAACGCGCACCAGTCGGAGCTCATCGAGGCTGCTCGCGCGCATGGCGAGCTTCTGCAGTGGGAGGCGTTCACCGACGGCGTCAACCGGGTCGAGGACGACGGAACCAAGCAGGTGCTCACGTGGCTGCGCGACCTGTTCGGCCTTCACCTCATCGAGAAGCATCTCGCCTGGTACCTGATAAACGGTCGCCTGTCGACGCAGCGTGCGTCATCCGTCTCGCGCTACATCGACCGTCTCGTCGCCCGGCTGCGTCCGCACGCGCAGGACCTCGTGGACGCCTACGGGTTCGCGCCGCAGCACGTGCGCGCGCCCATCGCGTCTGGAGCCGAGCAGGCACGCCAGGACGAGGCGCGCGCGTACTACGCGGCCCTCGCCGCCTCCGGCGAAGCGCCGATCTCCGAGAAGGTGGCGCACAAGCGCTGACGCCGCTCCGACGAAGGCAGGCTCCTCGGTGCCGGTCGAACGTCGTGCCGTTGCCCTAGGCTGGCCGCGTGAGCACCGACATCCGAGTCGACGCGGACGGCGTTGCCCGCTGCGCGTGGGTGGGCGACGATCCCGAGTACCGCCGCTATCACGACGAGGAGTGGGGCGTGCCGTTGCACGGCGACCGCGCCCTGTTCGAGAAGCTGAGCCTCGAGGGGTTCCAGGCAGGACTCTCGTGGATCACGATCCTGCGCAAGCGCCCGCGATTCCGTGAGGCGTTCGCCGGTTTCGAGCCGCTCGCCGTGGCGGCGTTCGGCGAGGCGGATGTCGCGCGGCTGATGGCCGACGCCGGGATCATCCGCAATCGCGCCAAGATCGAGGCGACGATCTCGAACGCACGGCTGGTGTCCGAGATGGATGCCGGCGAGCTCGACGCGCTGATGTGGTCGTTCGCGCCTCCCGCCCGGCCCTCGCCGAGGTCGTTCGCCGACATCCCGGCCGTGACGGCGGAGTCCGAGGCGATGAGCAAGGACCTGCGCAAGCGCGGATTCCGGTTCGTGGGGCCCACGACGTTGTACGCGCTCATGCAGTCCGCCGGCCTGGTCGACGATCACGTGGCGGGATGCTGGCGCACGACGAGGTGAAGAGTTCTCGACTTGCGGCGCACCATCGCTGCAACGCCCGGTCAGCGGGGCAACGCGGGGCAGATCGTGCTCACGATGGGATGGCCTTCGACACCGTCCTCGACCCCGCGGAATGGGGGGGTGCGGCGGATCGTTGACAACCGCGTGGATTACGGACATCGACTCGAGTTCGGCGCCTTCATCACGCCGTTCGCCGCAGACGCCGGGTCGACCGTCGAGCTCGCGCGTGTCGCGGAGTCCGCCGGCCTCGACCTCGTGACCTTCCAGGATCATCCGTACCAGCCGAGGTTCCTCGACACCTGGACGCTGATGAGCTTCGTCGCCGCGCGGACCGACCGCATCCGCATCGCGCCGAATGTGCTGAATGTCCCCCTGCGCCCACCGGCTGTCGTCGCCCGGGCGGCGGCGAGTCTCGACCTTCTCTCGGGCGGCCGCTTCGACCTCGCCCTCGGAACCGGGGGCTTCTGGGACGCGATCGAGGCAATGGGTGGCGGCCGTCTGGCTCCCGGTGAGTCCGTCACTGCGCTCGAAGAGGCGATCGACGTCATCCGGGAGTTGTGGGACACCCGTGAGCGGCGAGGCGCCTTCACGGATGGCCGGTTCCACCGGGTCCACGGCGCGAAGCGCGGTCCGCAGCCGGCGCACGACATCCCGATCTGGATCGGCGCGTACCGGCCGCGGATGCTCTCGCTCACCGGTCGCAAGGGGGACGGCTGGCTGCCGTCGCTCGGTTACCTGAAGCCCGGCGATCTTCGTCGCGGGAATGCGGCGATCGATGACGCGGCCGAGTCTGTCGGGCGGGATCCGCGCGGCATCCGTCGTCTTCTCAACGTCGGGACGCTCGCACCCGACACGCGCGAGTTCGCCGATCGGCTCGCGACGCTCGCCATCGAGGAGGGCATCGGCACCTTCATCCTCGCGAGCGACGATGCGGCGGAGCTGCAGGCGTTCGGCGCGGAGGTCGCGCCCGCGGTGCGGGAGTCCGTCGCGCGCGAGCGCTAGCCTGCATGGTCACGCACCTCGCCTACGGGGGGCATCACGACCCCGTTCACACATGGCGGACCAGCCGGCGACGCCCCCGAATGAGTGGACCGTCCCGGTGAACGACCGGTCTGCGACGTCGGCGCTGTGCGACCTGGGAAGCGCGGTGTCGTCCTGCGTGGGCAGAATGAAGAGTCGCCCTGATCGAGAGGACACCATGACCGAGGCAAGCGCCATCCCCATCGCCGACTCGCACGAGATGATCAGGGTGGTCGGAGCCCGCGAGAACAACCTCAAGGGGATCGACCTCGACATCCCGAAGCGCCGTCTCACGGTCTTCACGGGCGTCAGCGGCTCGGGCAAGTCTTCGCTGGTCTTCGGGACCATCGCCAACGAGTCGCAGCGGCTCATCAACGAGACCTACCCGACCTTCGTCCAGCAGTTCATGGGGCAGCTGAGCCGCCCGGACGTGGACGCGCTCGAGAACGTCAGCCCGGCGATCATCGTCGACCAGGAGCGCATGGGCGCCAACGCGCGCTCCACGGTCGGGACCGCGACGGACGCGCACGCGATGCTGCGCCTGCTGTTCAGCCGCATCGGCCAGCCGCACGTCGGCTCGCCGCAGGCCTTCTCCTTCAACATCCCCTCGGTGTCGGGGGCGGGTGCCGTCACGTTCGAGAAGGGCGGGAAGAAGGTCAAGGAGCGCCGCTCGTTCGAGATCACCGGCGGCATGTGCCCCCGGTGCGAGGGTCTGGGCGAAGCCAGCGACATCGACCTCGACGAACTCATCGACAGCTCGAAGTCGCTCGCCGGGGGCGCCATCAAAGTGCCGGGCTACAACGTCGACGGCTGGATGGTGCGCGGTTTCACCGAGTCCGGCTTCTTCGACCCCGCCAAGCCGATCAAGGACTACACCGAGCAGGAGCGTCAGGACTTCCTCTACAAGGAGCCGACCAAGGTCAAGATCCAGAACATCAACATGACCTATGAGGGGCTCGTGCCGAAGGTCACGAAGTCGATGCTGCAGAAGGATCGCGATTCCCTGCAGCCGCACATCCGTGCGTTCGTCGACCGTGCCGTGAAATTCACGGCCTGTCCCGACTGCAACGGGACCCGCCTGAACGAGGGCGCGCGCTCGTCGAGGATCAAGGGCGTGAACATCGCGGATGCCGCGGCGATGCAGATCACGGATCTCGCCGACTGGCTCGCCACGATCGACGATCCGGCAGTGGCTCCGCTCATGCAGGGGCTCCGCGCCACGATCGACTCGTTCGTCGACATCGGGCTCGGCTACCTCTCGCTCGACCGGGCATCCGGCACGCTTTCGGGCGGCGAGGCGCAGCGCACGAAGATGATCCGCCACCTCGGGTCGGCCCTGACCGACATCAGCTACGTCTTCGACGAGCCCACCGCAGGACTCCACCCCCACGACATCCAGCGCATGAACGCCCTTCTCAAGCTTCTTCGCGACAAGGGCAACACGGTCCTCGTCGTGGAGCACAAGCCCGAGGTCATCGAGATCGCCGACCACATCGTCGACCTCGGTCCGGGCGCTGGGCGCGCGGGCGGCGAGATCCAGTACACCGGGGATGTCGCGGGCCTCCGCACATCGGGCACCATCACCGGCCGCCACCTCGACGACCGCGCGCGGCTGAAGCCCGCCACCCGCGCACCGAAGGGCGCGCTGGCGATTCGTGGAGCGACCCAGAACAACCTCAAGCACGTCGACGTCGACATCCCCCTCGGCGTGCTCACCGTCGTGACGGGCGTCGCGGGATCCGGCAAGTCGTCGCTCATCCACGGCAACGTGCCGGCGTTCGATGATGTCGTCGTGGTCGACCAGGCACCGATCAAGGGATCGCGCCGCAGCAGCCCCGCGACCTACACGGGGATCCTCGATGCGATTCGCGCCGCGTTCGCGAAGGCGAACGGCGTCAAGGCCGCGCTCTTCAGCGCCAATTCCGAGGGCGCGTGCCCCGCCTGCCGCGGGCTGGGCGTGATCATCACGACGCTGGGGTTCACGCAGACCGTCGAGACACTCTGCGAGCTGTGCGAAGGCACGGGGTTCAGTGACGAGGTGCTCGAGTACCTGCTCGACGGCAAGAACATCGCCGAGGTGCTCGGGATGTCGGCGGCCGAGGCGGCCGACTTCTTCATCAAGGGACCCGCCCACACCACGCTCGCCCGCATGATCGACGTCGGCCTCGGCTACATCACCCTCGGCCAGGCGCTGAACACCCTGTCGGGCGGCGAGCGGCAGCGGCTGAAGCTCGCGATCTCGATGGCGAAGAAGGGCGCGATCTACGTGCTCGACGAGCCCACCACGGGGCTGCACCTCGCGGATGTCGCCAACATGCTCGCGATGCTCGATCGACTGGTGGATGCCGGCAACAGCGTGATCGTGATCGAGCACCACCAGGCCGTGATGGCGCACGCGGACTGGATCATCGACCTCGGACCGGGCGCCGGTCACGACGGCGGCGCGATCGTCTTCGAGGGAACCCCCGCCGATCTGGTGGCGGATGCCGAGACCCTGACGGCTCAGCACCTGCGAGAGTACGTGGGATCCTGACTCCCGCTTCGCCCGGCATGTCGACGGGTTCGGCGCGTTTCGTCTCGCCTTCGGCTCGCTCAACGACCGGCGGGAGGGGCCGGGTCCGCCGAGGGCTACCTGCCGACGTCGAAGAGGTGGCGCCCGCCGTGGCTCAGCACCTTGACCACCACACCCCGCCGGTGCAGCTCGGCCACCGTTCGCGTCTCTTCGTCGATGTTGCGGCCAAGCGCGTGCACGTTCGAGACGACGAGCACGTCGCCGCCGCGGAGGGTCCCGAACAGGCGGACGAGGCGGTCCTCCCACGATTCCAGTGTCTCCGGGGCCGGATGCCGGAATCCCTCGATCGAAACGCCGAACCGCGTCAGCTCGTCGCGCTGCTCGACGACCGAGGGCATGTCATCGCGCGCGATCACGAGGCCCACGAGCCGGGAACCCGCCGGGCGCGCCTGCCACCAGTCACGATCGCGCTGCAGCTCGGTGAAGCACTGCGGGCACTCGGCCGCGGGGTGCGGCAGGTGCAGCGGACTGGTGTCGGCGGATGCCGCGCCCTCGACCGCCGCCGCGCGCGACATCGCGGCATCCATCGACTCGACGGACGTCGCCTCGACTCTCACCGACTTCGTGCGCTCGCTCATCCGGCCGCTCCTTCGCTCGGGTCTATTCTGCCCCGGGCGGAGACGCCCGGCCGACCGCTTCAGGATTGGTCGTCGATGCGCAGCTGCAAGCTGAGCTGATCCGCGTCGAGTTCGGCGAGCGCATGCCGCAGTGCGGCGGTGCTGTACGCGCCGCCCGAGGAAAGCTCGTTGAGGCGCTTCCTCATCGCCTCGATGAGCACGAGACGCAGCTCCAGCCCGTCGCGGAACGCGATCGACCTGTCCTCGTCGGGCGGTTCCGAATATCGAGATCCGACGAGCTGGACCAGCTCGCTGGGGAAGGGGGTGCCGTCTCGCCGCACGAGTGCGGAATCGGCGAGAGCCGACTCGGCGGCATCCCGAAGCTCGCCGTCGAGGCTCGACTGCTCGACCCGGTCGAGCTGATCATCTGTCGCCCGCTCGAGGCGCAGCCTGCGCACGAGCCATGGCAGCGTGAAGCCCTGCAGCATGAGGCTGCCGACCGCGACGCAGAACGCGACGAAGATGAGGAGCGGCCGCTCGGTGGCGGTGCGAGGCAGCGTCTGCGCAGCGGCGAGGGTAACGACGCCGCGCATGCCCGCCCACACGATGACCGTGCCATGCTTCCAGCCCAGCGGAGATGCCTGGTAGTAGTCGAGGTCGCTGAGCGCGCGCGAGACCCGCGTTCGCATCGCGTCGAGCCGACGCTGCAGCCGGCGCTCGTCGTCGCGGTTCCCGCGGGTCCGCCCCCGGATCGCGGGTGCAGGTGCCCTCTCGCCTGCTGCAACTTCGTCGAGCCGGGCGCTCAGGGTCTCGAGCCGTCGACGCTGAGTGTTGCGCGCCCTCCGGCTCTGCAGCCACACCAGCAGGGCGACATATCCCGCACGCACCACGATGATGATCGCCAGTGCGGCGAGAGCCAGGCCGATGCCGGTGCCCAGTCCGTTCTGCTCCTTGAGGTTCTGGGCCACGATCTCTCTGAGCTCGAGTCCCATGAGCAGGAAGACGGCGCCTTCGAGGACGAGCTCGATCGTCCGCCAGTTCAGCACGTCGGAGAGGCGCTGTTCCGGTGTGAACCACCTCGCCGCGCCCTGCCCCGTCACGATCCCCGCGACGACCGCCGCCACGAGCCCCGATCCGCCGAGCGCCTCGGTCGGTAGGAAGGCGACGAAGGGCACGACGAAGCCGACCGCGGTGTTCGCGGCCGAGTGGCTCATCAGTGCGCGCAGCCGGAGATTGAGGTATCCGACCAGCGCTCCGACGACCACCGCGACGATGACGCCCCACAGGAATGCCGGGATGAATCCGATCTGGATCGCGGCACTCGAGGTCGTTCCCGAGGCAGTCAGCGCGGCCGCGGCGATCATGGTGCGCAGCAGCACCAGTGCGGTCGCATCGTTGAGCAGGCTCTCGCCCTCGAGCAGTGTCACGACGCGCCGCGAGATGCCCAGCCGCTTCACGATCGAGGTGGCGACCGCGTCGGTTGGGCTCAGGATGGCGCCGAGGGCGACCGCCAGGTACGGGCTCAGACCTGGGATCGTGGCGACGAACAGGGCCGCCAGCGCGATCGAGCTGACGAGCACGAGCACGACGGAGAGCCCCGCGATGGGTCCGAAGTCGCGCCGGAACTCCAGGGCGGGAAGCGCGACGGCCGCGGAATACAGCAGCGGCGGAAGCACGCCGACCAGGATGACGTCCGGCTCGACCTCGATCGCCGGAACGAAGGGCAGCAGCCCTACGCCGATTCCGATGAGCACGAGCAGCAGCGGCCCCGCGAGCCCCAGTCTCGGCGCGACGGCGGTCGTCACCGCGATCACGACGATCGCGAGGACGACGTAGACCAGTGAGTCCACGGCGTCAGACGAATCCGAGTCCGCGCACCGTCTCGCGCTCGGCGGAGAGCTCCGAGACGGATGCGTCCACGAGGCGGCGGGCTCGTGCATCCAGCGCCAGCCCTTCGACCACGCGGTAGCCCGTGCCGTCGGATATGACCGGGAACGAGCACACGAGGCCTTCGGGCACCCCGTACTCGCCGCGCGACACGACCGCCGCAGAGGTCCAGCCCTCGCCGGTGCCCAGCTGCTCATCGCGCACGTGCTCGATCGCGGCGTTGGCAGCCGACGCCACCGACGACGAGCCGCGCACCTCGATGATCTCTGCACCTCGCTTCGCGACCCGCGGGATGAAGACGTCGTCGAGCCAGGCGGCGGCGGCATCCTGACCGCCCAGCTTGTGGGCAAGGGCTTGGACGACCGGCACGCCCTGCCCGGATGCCGAGGGCTGAGCCCGCACGGTCGCGTGGGCGACATCCGGGAACTGCGAAGCGGAATGGTTCCCCCAGATCGCGACATCGCGGACGGCGCCCGCGCTGGTGTCGAGCACCTCGGCGAGCTGGCCGACCGCGCGGTTGTGGTCGAGGCGGGTGAGGGCCGTGAACCGATCGGCCGGAACGTCGTGAGCGGATGCCGCGGCGATCAGCGCGTTGGTGTTGGCAGGGTTGCCCACCACCACGACCCGGACCTCGTTCGCCGCCGATCGGCTGATCGCGGCGCCCTGGGGACCGAAGATGCCCGCGTTGGCGGCGAGCAGGTCGGCGCGCTCCATGCCCGGACCGCGCGGCCGTGCGCCCACCAGCATCCCGATGCTGCAGCCGTCGAAAGCGACGACCGGGTCATCGGTCACCTCGACGCTGTGCAGAAGGGGAAAGGCGCAGTCCTGCAGCTCGAGCGCGGCCCCTTCGGCGGCCCTCAGCCCCTGCGGGATCTCGAGCAGTCTCAGTCTCACAGGGCGATCCGAGCCGAGCATGCCGCCGGCAGCGATGCGGAAGAGGAGGGCGTAGCCGATCTGTCCGCCGGCGCCGGTGATCGTGACGGTCGTGGGTTCGCTCACCATATCCCGAGCCTATTGCCGTGTCGAGGCTCCCGTCGGGGGATGGTGCCGGGAGTACCGTGAGCGCATGACGTTCAACCCAAACGCCAGCGTCGGAGGCAACGCTGCTCGCCGTCGGGGCACAGGGATCGCGGTCGCTGGCGGTGGTCTCGCCGGGATCGGCGCGCTCGCGGTGCTGCTGCTGAACCTTTTCACCGGAAGCGACTTCTCGGGTCTCATTCCGGTGAGTCCGGGGGCCTCGGGCGGAGGATCCGAGATCGCGAACTGCAAGACCGGGGCCGACGCCAACGCCAGTGACGACTGCCGGCTGGCCGCGGCATCCCTCGCGATCAACCAGTACTGGGCCGGACAGGTGGACGGCTACCGCCAGCCCCAGCTGATCATCGTCGACAGCGCGACCTCGACGCAGTGCGGGACGGCGTCGAACCAGACCGGTCCCTTCTACTGCCCGCCGGAACAGACCGTGTACATCGACCCGACGTTCTTCGGGCTGTTGCGGTCGCAGTTCGACGCCACCGCGGGGCCGCTCGCCCAGCTGTACGTCCTCGCGCACGAGTACGGCCACCACGTGCAGCAGATCACCGGGATCATGCAGAAGCACCCCGCTGACGGCACGGGTCCCGACAGCAACGGGGTCCGCACCGAGCTGCAGGCCGACTGCTTCGCCGGCGCGTGGGTCGGCCACATGTCTGAGCAGGTGGACGCCAACGGGGTGCCGTTCCTGCAGGCGCCGACGCCGCAGCAGATCGCCGACGCGATCAATGCCGCCCAGGCCGTCGGCGATGACCACATCCAGAAGGAGTCGGGCGCAGCGGTCAACCCCGAGACCTGGACGCACGGCTCGAGCGACCAGCGCCAGCGCTGGTTCCAGAACGGCTACAAGCAGGGAGCGGGTGCCTGCGACACATTCGGCGTTCCGGGGGGAAGCCTATGAACGAGCACCTTGACGACATCCTCTATCCGCCGATCGAGCCCTACGAGACGGGCGAGCTGATCGTCGGTGACGGGCACCGCGTGTACTGGGAGCAGAGCGGCAACCCCGATGGCAAGCCGGTCGTGTTCCTGCATGGCGGGCCCGGCGCGGGCACCTCGCCGTGGCATCGACGGTTCTTCGACCCCGATCGGTACCGCATCGTGCTGTTCGACCAGCGGGGATGCGGGCGTTCGATTCCGCACGCGAGCGAACCTGATGCGGATCTGCGCTTCAACACGACCTGGCACCTCGTCGCCGATATGGAGCTGCTGCGCCGCAACCTCGCCATCCCGGCCTGGCAGGTCTTCGGTGGCTCCTGGGGAAGCGCCCTCGCCCTCGCCTACGCCGAGGCGCACCCCGATGCGGTGACGGAGATCGTGCTGCGCGGCATCTTCACGCTCCGCCGCCACGAGCTGGAATGGTTCTACGAGGGTGGCGCATCGGTGCTCTTCCCCGACCTGTGGGAGGACTTCATCGCGCCGATCCCGGTGCTTGAACGCTCGCGCCTCATCGACGCCTATCACCGTCGGCTGTCCGACCCCGACCCGGCGGTGCATGTCCCGGCGGGTGTGGCGTGGTCGCGCTGGGAGGCCGCAACACTCACCCTGCTTCCCGACGCAGAGCTCGTCGACGGGATGACGGAACCCGCCGCCGCGACCGCCTTCGCGCGGATCGAGAACCACTACTTCCTCAACGGCGGCTGGTTCGAGGAGGGGCAGCTCATCGACGGCGTCGACGCGATTCGCGGCATCCCGGCCGTCATCGTGCAGGGTCGCTACGACGTGTGCACGCCGATCATGACGGCTTGGGATCTCCACCGCGCGTGGCCCGAGGCCGAGTTCGTCGTCGTTCCCGACGCGGCGCACTCGGCCAGCGAGCCCGGGATCGCCCGCGCGCTGCGTGCTGCGACCGACCGCTTCGCCGCGGGCTCGGGGCAGGAGCCGGTCGCGGAGCCCGAGCCGGAGGCGGAGTCCGAGCCGGGAGCGGTGGCGGAGGCCGAGCCGGTCGCGGAGCCGGTGCCGGGATCAGTCGCGGAGCCGGTGCCTGAGCCGGAGGCGGAGGCGGAGTCCGAGCCGGTGCCCGAGCCGGAGGCGGAGGCGGAGTCCGAGCCGGTGGCGGAGCCGGTGCGTGAGCCGGAGGCGGAGCCCGAGCCGGGAGCGGTGGCGGAGCCTGTTGAGTCGTCCGACGCCGCCGACGCCGCCGCCGACGCCGACCCCGAATCGGCCGCCGAGGTAGAGCCGCCCGCCGACCCCGGACCGGCCGACCCCGATCCGTCCACCGAGCCAGAGCCGCTCGCCGACCCCGATCCATCCGCGGAGCCTGAACCTGGCCCCGACCCCGAGTCGGTCACTGAGCCGGCCGAGGCCTCCGAGACCGAGGAGGAGTACTCGCCCTCCCGCGAAGCCGACTGAGACCACCCGGACGGTCGACGACCGCCGTCCTGCTAGACTGAAGGAACTTGCAGCGCTCCGACGCGCTTCTTGCGTCGTAGAACGCTTCCCTCGCCGCCGTCTCCGGACCACTTCCCAGACGATGTCGGCTGATAACTTTCGCACGGCGAACCCGTGATCGAAATCCGTCGCGGGCCACCGAACAGGGTGCGTGCGCGCATCCGGAGAAAACTCCCTCAATGACTGATGTCACTTTCAGCACGCTCGGCGTGCCCCAGCCGCTCATCACCGCACTGGCGGCCGACGGCAAGACCACTGCCTTTCCCATCCAGATCGACACTCTTCCCGACACACTCGCGGGCCGTGATGTGCTCGGCCGCGGCAAGACGGGCTCGGGCAAGACCCTGGCCTTCGCCATCCCGATGGTCGCGCGCCTCGGCACCAAGCTCTCCGGCGGCAACCGCCGCGCGGGAATGCCGCTCGGACTCGTCCTCGCTCCGACGCGTGAGCTCGCAACCCAGATCAACGCGGTGCTCGAGCCGCTCGCCAAGGCGTACGGCCTGACCACGACCACGATCTTCGGCGGTGTAAGCCAGAACCGCCAGGTGGACGCACTCCGCCGCGGCGTCGACATCATCGTCGCTTGTCCTGGCCGCCTCGAAGATCTCATGGGTCAGCGCCACGTGCGCCTCGACGCCATCGAGATCACGGTGATCGACGAGGCCGACCACATGGCCGACCTCGGCTTCCTTCCCGGTGTCACCCGAATCCTGAGCGCGACGCCCGCGGGCGGTCAGCGCCTGCTGTTCAGCGCGACGCTCGACAACGGCGTGGACAAGCTCGTGAAGCGCTTCCTGCAGAACGAGGTGCTGCACTCCGTCGACGAGGCGAACTCCCACGTCGCCGCGATGACCCACCATGTCTTCACGATGACGGATGCCGATGCCAAGAACGAGGTCGTCCGCACGCTGGCCTCCGGCACCGGCCGCCGCATCCTGTTCATGCGCACGAAGCACCACGCGAAGAAGCTCGCCCAGAAGCTCACGGCGCAGGGGATCCCTTCGGTCGACCTTCACGGCAACCTCTCGCAGAACGCGCGTGACCGCAACCTCGCGGCGTTCTCTTCCGGCGAGGCGAAGGTCCTCGTCGCCACGGATGTCGCCGCGCGCGGCGTGCATGTCGACGACGTCGAGCTCGTCATCCATGTCGACCCGCCCACCGAGCACAAGGCGTACCTGCACCGCTCCGGTCGCACCGCGCGTGCCGGCGCCGAGGGCGCCGTGGTCACCCTCGTGCTGCCGGGTCAGGAGCGCGACGTCGCAGATCTGCTCCGCAAGGCCGCGATCGCTGTGAAGCCCGTCCGGGTGACGCCGGGATCGGCCGAGGTCACCGCCCTCGTCGGCGAGGTCGCGGCGTATGTCACGCCGGCGCCGAAGCCCGAGATCACCCGCGGTGGCGGCACGAGCCAGGGCGCCAACGCCCAGCGCAAGCGTGGCGAGCGTTCGGGTTCGGCGGGCGGTCAGCAGCGCCAGCAGCCGCGCGGCGAGCGCACCGGTCGTCCGGCTCAGGCCCAGCGCGGGACGGATGCCGCGGCCCGCGGCACCGGCCACGCCGGCCGCGATGCGAACCACGGCGCCGCGCAGGGCGCGAAGCAGGCCAACGGAACGCCGCGCCAGAGCGGTTCGCGCCGCGCGTCGCACGGCGGCGGGTCGGGCAAGCTGATGGTCGGCTCGGTCGTCCGTCAGAATGGCGGCGCTCGCCGCACCGGCCGCTGACCCGCGTTCGTCTCGGCTCAACGACCGGAGCCGGGTCTCCGGGACCCCCGGTCGTTGAGCGAGCCGAAGGCGAGACGAAACGCGCCGAATCACGCCGAGAGAGGCTCGCCCCGTTTCGTCTCGGTCGTTGCGCTCCCTCGCTCAACGACCGGGTACCGCGGTCTCGGTGCCCCGGGTCGTTGAGCGAGCCGTAGGCGAGACGAAACGAGGCGCGCGGCTCAGTGGGCGGCGCGGATCCGATCGGCGGCGACCTCGCCGATCACGATCGCGGGGGCGTTCGTGTGCCCGCGGATCACGGTCGGCATCACCGACGCGTCGGCCACGCGCAGCGCCTCGACGCCCCGCACGCGCAGGTCGGGATCGACGACGGATGCGGCATCCATTCCCATCCGCGCCGTGCCCACTGGGTGGTAGATCGTGTGCGAGTAGCGCCGCACCGACAGTTCGGCGCGTTCGGCCGGCGTCATCCGCTCGCCCCCTTCGGGCTGAATCCAGCCACCGGTGGTCACCGCACGCAATGCGTCGGTGTCGAGGAGCCGCTCACACTCGGCGAGGCCCGCCAAGATGGTCGCCTCGTCGATCCCGTCGGGGTCGGTGAGGTAACCCGGGTCGATGCGCACTTTCGCGGTGGGGTCAGCCGACGCGAGCCGGATCGTGCCGCGGCTGCGGGGGTGGATCAGGATGGCGCCGAGCGTCAGTCCCTCGCCGGGGGGAGGAACCAGGCCTTCGCCGATGTACGGCGCAGTTGCGAAGATGATCTCGATGTCTGGCAGACCCTCGGGCACTCCTGCGACGTCGGCGATCGGCGTCCGCACGAACCCGTACCCCTCCGCGACGGGTGAAGAGAGCATGCCACGTCGCGTCGTCAGGTAGCGGGCGAGCTGGCGAGGACTCGCGCCCGTGAACAGAGTGCCGCCGCGCGCCCGCGGGGCGATGCCCGCGACGAGATGGTCCTGGAGGTTGGCGCCCACTTCTGGTGCGTCCACGAGCAGGGGGATGCCGTGCTGGGCGAGGTGCGCCGAGGGTCCGATCCCACTGAGCATCAACAGCTGCGGTGTGTTGATTGCGCCGCCGGAGAGGATCACCTCGCGGTGGGCGCGCGCAACGCGGGTGATCCCGTCGATCTCGACGTACACTCCGCTCGCGCGCGGCGGTTGTGCGGGCGTGCCCGCCGAGTCGTCGAGCGATTCGGCGAAGGTCACCCGTCGCACCAACGCTCCGGTCACCACTCGCAGGTTCGGGCGCCTCTTCGCCGGTCGCAGGTACGAATCCGCCGTCGACGCCCGCGCCCCGCGGTGCTGCGAGACCATCGTCTGCGAGAAGCCCTGTCCGTCCGGCAGGTTCGCCGCGGTGACCGAGTGTCCGACTTCTCGCGCTGCATCGAGGAATGCCCCGGTGTGCGGTCGCGGGTCGCGCTGGCGCTCGACCGACTGGGGGCCGTCGGTCCCCTGGGATTCGTGGGTGGCGTCTTCCGTCCGCTCCACGCGTCGGAAGTACGGCTCCAGGGCCCGCCACGACCACGCATCACCTGCGGTCTTCGCCCATTCGTCGTAGTCGGCGGCGAACCCGCGGACCCACATCATGGCGTTCAGCGACGACGAGCCGCCGAGGGTCTTGCCTCGCGGCCAGAAGATCGTCCGGCCCTCGAGTGCGGGCTGGGGGACGGTGTCATAGTTCCAGTCGTATGGGCCGCGGAAGAGGCTCGTGAAGGCGGCCGGCACGTGCAGCTGCGGTGCGGAATCGGGTGCGCCCGCCTCGAGCAGCAGCACCGTCACCGAAGGGTCTTCGCTCAGACGCGCAGCCAGTGCGGCGCCCGCCGAACCAGCGCCGACGACGATGTAGTCGGCCTCGAGCGATCCGGCCCCCCGGCTCATGCGCGGAATGCCTGCACGAGCGTGCCGACGAACTTGAGCCAGTCTTGGCGCATCTGGAAGCGCGTGAAGCCCTCACTCACCGTGGAGCCGGTTCGCGAGCTCGTGAACCACGGGGGCTTCGGCAGCACGGAAAAGCGGCCGGGACCGAAGAGAGCAGACGCCGAGCGCGGGAACGGACGGAATGGCCCGCGCCCCACCGAGCGCTCCACGCGGTCGAGCAGAAGGGCGTTGTGGACGACGCCGAGGCCGCTGTCGACATCCTGAAGCGTCGCTCCGGGGAATCCACCCCAGGTCATGTTCGAGATGAGGTAGCCGAAGCCGGTCCATGCGTTGATGGCGATCGACCCGTATCGCATTGCCGCGATGGCACGCTCGAAGCCGCCGCCGAGCGCGGCCTCGGTTGCAGGGTCGATCAGCACGTTGGCGCCGAGCGTTCCGACGAGCTTGTCGTTGGCATGCGCCACCGCCGCGTCGAGGAACTCCTGGCCATTGCCCGGCAGCGACACGACGCCCAGCACCGGCGCGAAGTACTCCGTGGTCTCGAGCGCGGTCGCGTCGTCTGCTGCGCCGATCTCGACCAGAGCGCGGGTTCCGTCCGCGCACCAGATCGCGTCGGGATAGTCGGATGCCGCCGCCGCGAGCTTCTCGTCACTCTTCGGATACCACGCCAACCGTTGCGGGGACCCCTCGTAGGCCTTCCGCAGCTCGGTGAGGAAGGCGTCCCGCTGGGGCCAGTCGGCGCTCACGAGCACGACCTGGCCGGCGATGCAGTTGTGGCCGGAGTTGTGCATCCGCATGGTCACGACGTGCTCGGCCTGGAAGCGCAGGTCGGCGTCGGTCCACGCACCCGGCACGACGATGATCGGCGAGACGCCACCGAGTTCGGCGGTGATCGGCTTCTGGAGCTTCGGGCTGTTCTCGCGCTTCCGGCGTGCGGTCTCCTCGGTGTCGGCCGACGATCCCCACACGATGGCTTCGAAAGTGCGCGCCGCGCCCGTGATGTGCACATGCGCGATGCCGGGGTGACCGGTGAGGTACTCTCCGACTTCCGCGCCGCCCCGCACGATCCGGACGAAGCCGGGTTCGATCAGCGGAGCGAGCGCGCGCTCGAAGGCCGGGACGAGCGGATCCTGCGTCGGGTTGAGCTTCAAGAGGGCAACGCGGTTGTTCGCGAGCAGCTCGTACAGCACGTCGAGCACGGGGATCGACGAGACGTTGCCCGCGCCCAGCACGAGCCCGATGCCTCCCGTCGTGGTGGGCGACAGCTGGGCCAGACCCGCGGCGCGGCGCGCCTCTTCGACGGACACCCCCGGCTCGAACCACACTTCGCCGGTGAACCCGGACAGCAACAGGCCATCCACCGGGGTGAGCGGGAAGACGTGCGCCCGCACGCGCTCGCCGGGCGCTGCACTCGTCTTCACTCCCGTGAGAGGGCTCTCGCCCGCAGCGAGTTTCAAGAGCGTGGAGCGGTATGCGTCCAGCGCGGTGACCACCCCGTACGGGCCGGCAAGCCAGTCCTCGCCGTGCAGCGGATGGGTGGGCTCGAGGCCCTTCGTCGCCGCGGCGGCAGCCGTCCATTCGGCCGCAACAGCGGATACCGAAGCCTTCAGGCGCTCCATGAGCCGGGCCCGCTGTTCGAGCGTGAGGTGCGACCACGCCATGAGCCCGATGCCGAGTTCGGCGATCGCGGCATCGAGGTCGGCGCGGTCGGCCTGAGGCAGACCTGGTGCGCTGTCGTTCGGGGCGGAATCGGGCGAGGTGGCCGGGGCAGCCTGGGTCACGGGCGCTCTCCTTCGGGCGGGAGGTCTCAGTTTACGTCGACGTGCCGAGACTCGATCTCAGCGGGACTGCGACTCGATGTCGGTTCGGCGAAGCGGGTAGCGTGCGAGCGTCAGCAGACTGAGTCCGACGAGGATGGCGGGCACAAGGCTGAAGCTCACGATGATGCCGGTGATCGCGGCATCCGGCTGCGTCACCGTCTCGGTGGCTGTGGAGGACACATAGCCCGTGATGGCCAGGATCAGCACGAGCACCGTTGCTCCGAGTGCGAAGCCGACCGTCTCTCCTGCCGTCCACACCCCACTGAACGATCCGGCCTGGCCCGGCCCGCTCGTGCGCTCGTCGTGGGAGATGACGTCGGGAAGCATCGACATCGGAAGGGACTGCATCCCGGCGTATGCGACGCCGGCGATCGCCACGGGCAGATAGATCCAGGCTCCGGGAGCCCAGAGCAGCCCGAGGATCGACAGCGCGGCGAGCGTGAAGATGGCGCTCGCGATCGAGAAGGCGCGTTCCTTGCCGATGCGTCGCGCGACGGCGCCCCACACGGGTGCGGCGAACAGCGCCGGGGCGATCAGGGCGACGAACAGATACGTGACGGCATCCTCCGAGTGCAGCACCCAGGTCGCGACGTACTGCGCGCCGGCGAGCATGAGGCCGGTGGCGAGCGCCTGCAGCACAAAGGTCGAGAGCAGGGCTCGGAACGGCCGGCTGCGCCGCAGGGCACGGATGCCGGTGGCATAGTGCTCGCGGATGCCGGGGGTGGAGCTGCTTGCGGTGGGTGAGCCCGCGCCGGCCGCTGCGCCCGTCGAACCGACCGTGGCCGCAATCCCGACGGTCGCGCGGCGCGCGACGGTCGTCGCGACCAGCATCCCGCCGGCGATCACGAGGCCCGCGACGACGCCCATGATGAGGTAGCCGATCGCGGGGTCGTCGGCGGCGCCCCGCAGCGCGGGACCGCCGGCGCCGAAGAGCAGAATCGCGAACGTGAGCACGACGACCCGCCAGGTGAGCAGGCGGGTGCGCTCGTCGTAGCTGGGCGTGAGCTCGGCCGGCAGCGCGATGTACGGCACCTGGAACAGGCTGAACGCCGTCGCTGTGAGGGTGAAGGTGAGGAACACCCAGATGGCTCCGAGCACCGGCCCGATCGCCGGGGGCACGGCGAATGTGAGCGCGAAGAACACCGGCAGAGTCAGTGCGCCGGTCCGCATCAGCCGGCTGCGCGTGCCGTGCCGGCGGAGATCGCGATCGGTGAGCGCTCCGATCAAGGGGTCGATGATGACATCCCAGACCTTTGCGACCGTGATCACGGCACCTGCAACGAGCGCTGCGACACCGAGCGAGTCCGTCAGGTAGTAGGTGAGGACGAGTCCGGGCAGTGTCGAGAACCCGCCGGTGCCGAGGGAGCCCGTGGCGTAGCGGGCGATCGTGCCCTTCGAGAGGCGGATGCGCGCAGGCGAGGAGGCGGCAGTGCTCATCGCGCCAGTGTAGGTGAGCCGCCGCCGGGGCTCGCGCGGCTGTGGAGGGCGCCATCGGCCGTCCGCTACCGACCCGAAGCGTGCCGTCCCGCCGGTCGTTGAGCGAGCGAAGCGAGACGAAGGCGTCAGCCCAGCGACCGCACCGCCGCCGCGACCGCGAGCAGCCCGGTGTGCGTCTCCGTAAAGCTCGTCGAGAGCGGCGAGAGCCCGATGCGCAGGCCGTCTGGCTCCCGGTAGTCCGGGATCACGTCCTGCCCCCAGAGCTGCTCCGTAACCTGCCGCATCGACGGATGCGAGAGGTTCACGTGGCCTCCGCGCAGCGCCGGGTCGCGCGGCGAGGCGACGGTCACGCCGAGGGGAGCGAGCACGGCATCCGCAGTCCGCACCGCAAACTCGGTGAGGGCGATCGACTTCGTCCGGATGGCGTGGATGCCGGCATCCTCGATCATCTCGAGCGTGTCCTGCATGGCGAGCATCCCGACGATGGGCGGAGTGCCTGAGACGAACCGGCGCATGCCCTCGGCAGGTCGATACTCCGGCCCCATCGCGAACACGTCCGCCGTGCCCATCCACCCTTGGATGGGCTGGGCGAGTTTCGCCTGATGGCGTCGCGCGACGTAGGCGAAGGCGGGGGAGCCCGGTCCGCCGTTGAGGTATTTGTACGTGCAGCCGACGGCCAGATCGAAGTCCCAGTCGTCGGCCTCGACCGGCACCGAGCCTGCGGAGTGGCAGAGGTCCCACAGGATGAGCGCGCCGGCGTCGTGCGCGATGCGAGTGAGTGCTGCGGCATCCGTCAGATAACCGCTGCGGTATGCGACGTGGCTCAGAACCGCGACGGCGGTCCGCGGTCCGACGGCTGCCCGCAGCGCATCGGCGGTGACGCCCGCCGTGATGTCGGCATCCACCCATCTCACGCGCCCGCCGCGCTCGCGTGCGATGCCCTCGACGACGTACCGGTCGGTCGGGAAGCTGTCGCGATCGACGACGATCTCGATGCGCTCCGGATCCGCCGTCTGCTGCGCGTCGAACGCCGCACGGACGAGCTTGTAGAGAAGCACCGTCGTCGAGTCGCCGATCACCGTCTGACCGGCCGCGGCGCCGATCGCGGTGCGGCCGATCGCATCGCCGATCGTGAACGGCAGCAGCATCCACGATTCGTCCCAGCCGCGGATGAGGCGCCCGCCCCACTCGTCGCGGAGGAACGTGGCGAGGCGCTCGACGCTGGCGCGCGGGGGGCGACCGAGCGAGTTGCCGTCGAAGTAGACGAGGGATGCCTCCGACCCGACGAACGCGTCGCGGAATCGTCGCAGCCGATCCGCTGCATCGAGCGCGGCCGCCTCGGCCTCGAGGCCTGACGCGTCGACGTCGACGTGGTCAGTGGTCGTCATGGATCAGCTCCTCTGTGGGCACCACGTAGGCGCGGCTCAGCCATGCGGGGACCTCGTCGAGAATCGCGGGCGCGTCTCCGGGAATGAACGAAGCCACCGCGGCGGATTCGTCGAACCGCGGCCACGGCGCGGTCAGAGACGCGATCAGCGCCGCCCCGCGCACACCCGCGGCATCGAGGGCGTCGAGTTCTCCGGCGATGAGGCCGACTCTGCGGTCGCCGTTTCCGAGGTCGGTGCCGTAGAGCACCGTGCCGCCGGCGGCGGCGAAGGCGGTGAGGTTGGCGATCGAAGTGCGCTGTGCCGCCACGTCGTCGCGATGGATGTCGAGCGTCGAGATCCATCGCTGTCCGGCTCGCGCGGCCTGTTCGATGAGCGCTTCGCCGAGCCGTTCGGTGAACGGTGTGTGAGCAAGGACATCGACACCGGCTTCGAGCGCGAGCCGCGTCATCCCGTCGCCCTCGACGTGCGCCACGACCGGCAGGTCTCGTGCCCTCGCGGTGGCGACGACGGCCGAGAGTGTCTCGGCATCGAAGACCGGCCCGAATCCGGCGTTGAGCGAGACCTTGATGACGGATGCCCCGAACGTCGCCTGCTCGTCCACCGACGTCGCGGCGCCGCCGCGGACGCCGGGATGAGCCGACGGATCGGTCACCTCGCGCACGATCGCATCCGGCGCCCACGGCCGAGCGGACGGATACCCGCCGGGCACCGTGAGGAACGCTCCGGCATATGCCACGCGCGGAATACCCCCGTTCGCACGGCGTGCGAGCTCGATAGGGTCACCGCCGAGATCGACGACCCCCGCGATCCCTCCGGCGGCGAGCTCGTGCTCGTCGATGAGGTGGAGATGCACGTGGTGGTCGATGAACGGCGGCAGCGAGATGCCGTGCTCGCCGGTGATGGCGCGCCGGCACGGCAGCGCGGCATCGCCGAGGAGCGCCTGTACCTCGAATCGATCGGGCAGCGTCATCCGGTGCTCCTCGTCGTCCGCCCGATGATCACAGCTCGCTCCGCACCGCGAACAGCTCGGGAAAGAAGGTGAGCTCGAGGGCGCGCTGCAGGAAGGGGACCCCGCTCGAGCCGCCGGTGCCGCGCTTGAAGCCGATGATGCGCTCAACCGTCTTCAGGTGCCGGAAGCGCCAGAGCTGGAAGTTGTCCTCGAGGTCGACGAGCTCTTCGCAGGTCTCGTAGGCGGCCCAGTGCGTCTGCGGGTCGGCGTAGATCTCGGCGAAGATCGGCACCAGTTCGGGGGCGAAGGTCCACGCTCGCGTGACGTCGCGATCAAGGATCGAGTCCGGGATCGGGTAGCCCGATCGCGCGAGCAGGCGAAGGAACTCGTCGTACAGACTCGGGGCCTCGAGAGCGGCCCGCACGAGCGCCTGGGCGGCCGGATCGGCTTCGAAGACCCGCAGCATCGCCGCGTTCTTGTTGCCCAGCGTGAACTCGACGGCGCGGTACTGCGCGGATTGGAAGCCGCTCGCGTTGCCCAGCACGCCGCGGAACTGCACGTACTCGGCAGGCGTCAGCGTCGCGAGCACGGACCACTGCTCGGTGAGGGTCCGCTGGATGTGCTTGACCCGGGCGATGCACTTGAGCGCCGGCGCGAGCTGGGCGTCGCGGAGCAGCCGGCACGCGGCCGACAGCTCGTGCAGCACGAGCTTGAGCCACAGCTCCGTGGTCTGGTGCTGGATGATGAACAGCAGCTCGTCATGGTGCTCGGGGTCGCTCAGCGGACGCTGTGCGGAGAGGAGCGTTGCGAGGTCGAGGTAGCCGCCGTAGCTCATGCGATCGGCGAAATCCGTGACGACCGTCGATTCGATCGCTCGGGTGTTGCTCTCGACGCCTTCGCTCACGCCATCCAGCCTAGTGAGAGGGATGCCGCGGCATCCGGTCGTCGAGGGACGAGCGGACTACCGCGGTTCGGTCGTTGAGCGAGGGAGCGACGCGACCGAGACGAAACGCGTACCGGCTAGAGAAGCTCGAGCTCGCGCAGCTTGGCCTCGACGGCGGCGTTCGACGGCTCGACGTGGTGCGTCGCGTCCGGGTAGACCACCACGGGGATGCTCGTGCGGCCCGAGATCTCACGTGCCACGTCGGCGGCGCTGGGGTCTTCCATGAGGTCGACGTACGTGTACTGGATGCCAAGCCCGTCGAGCTGGGTCTTGGTGCGGACGCAGTCCCGGCACCAGTCGGCGCCGAACATGGTGATCGTGGAGGGGGAGGTCATGCTTCCATTCTCGCGGATGGATGCTGTGCAGACGGTGGGTGCCGGCTACTGCAGCGGGCTGAGGATGCCCTCCGCCTCCCGATACCGGTGGCCCGACACGGGGCACACCCAATCCTCGCCGTCCTTCCCAAGGGGATGACCCGCGGTGCCCACCCAGCCGATCCTCCGCGACGGCACCCCGACCACGAGCGCATAGGCGGGTACGTCCTTCGTCACCACCGCACCCGCCGCGACGAGCGCCCACTCGCCGACGGTGACGGGTGCGACGCACACCGCCCGCGCGCCGATCGACGCCCCGGTGCCGATCGTCACGCCGACGGCGTGCCAGTCGTCAGCATCCTTGAGGGTGAGATCAGGGTTCACGGCGCGCGGGTACTCGTCGTTCGTCAGCACCGCGGCGGGACCGATGAAGACGCCGTCACCGAGCCGGGCGGGTTCGTAGACGAGCGCGTAGTTCTGAAGCTTGCAGCCGTTCCCCATCACGACGTCGGGGCCGACATACGCCCCGCGCGCGATGTTGCAGTCTGCACCGATTCGAGCGCCCTCACGGACCTGCGCGAGGTGCCAGATGCGCGTGCGGTCGCCGATCTCAGCCGAATCGGCGACGTCGGCCGAGGACTGGATCACGGCGGAATCGGATGCGGTCATGGCAGGCCTCCGGGCACATGTGAGGGGACAACCCCAGCTTACGATCAGGATTCACATCGAATTCATGGCGGAGAGTCGACATCCGGATGACGACTGTCGGCGATGCCGTTAGACTCCGGAGTGGGGAGCAACGAGTCTGACGCGCACTGGGGATAGTCGCGCGGGCAGAGTCTCGCTTCGTTGTACCGTCGTGCGCGCGTGGGGCGTGCTCGAGGTAAGCCCATCTGGGGAGCTGGGGAAGCATGCATTGGACGACTGTCGACGCCGTCGGAACGATTCACATTGGTAGGCGGCTGAGAGGGGTCGCCATCGTGGCGTTGGCGGTGATGATCGCCGCCACGTTCGTGGTGTTCGAGCCGGCAGTCCCTGCCGCGACAGCCGCAGGCAGCTCGTGCGGCGCGACGATCAACCCGATCGTCTGCGAGAACTCCAAGCCGGGCACGGACCCGAGCGTGTGGGACATCCAGGGCGCCGGCGACTCCGACATCCAGGGTTTCGCCACCGACATCAGTGTCAATGCCGGGTCGAAGATCGACTTCAAGATCGACACCAGCGCCAGGGCGTACAAGATCGACATCTACCGGACCGGGTACTACCAGGGCCTCGGGGCCAGGTACATCACGTCGGTGACCCCTTCGGTGACGCTTCCTCAAACCCAGCCGCAGTGCATATCCGATGTATCCACCGAACTCTATGACTGCGGCACCTGGGGGGTATCCGCATCCTGGAACGTTCCGTCCGACGCGGTCTCGGGCGTCTACATCGCAAAGCTTTCGCGAACAGACAATGACGACGACAGTCACATAATCTTCATCGTGAGAAATGACAGCAGCAGCGCCGATGTTGTTTTCCAGACATCGGATCCCACGTGGCAGGCCTACAACACCTATGGGGGTTCCGACCTCTACCAGGGCGCTGCCAATGGCCGCGCGTACAAGATCAGCTACAACCGACCTTTCGCGACACGCCGCGACAATAGCGGACGTGACTTCTACTTCAGCGGCGAGTTCGCCACGGTTCAGTTTCTGGAGCGCAACGGCTATGACATGACGTACATCGCCGGAGTCGACACCGACCGCTCAGGCTCCCTGCTGAGGAACCACAAGGTGTTCCTGTCAGTCGGTCACGACGAGTACTGGTCATCGGGTCAACGGGCCAACGTCCAAGCGGCTCGAGACGCGGGGGTGAATCTGCAATTCCTCTCCGGCAACGAGATCTACTGGCATACGCGTTACGAGAAGTCGGTGGACGGATCGAACACTCCTTATCGCACTCTCGTCTCTTACAAGGAGACTTGGGCCAACGCCAAGATCGATCCGTCTACCGAGTGGACAGGCACTTGGCGTGATCCCCGCTTCACGACCGCCGCAAACGGGGGCACGATGCCTGAGAACGCGCTGAGTGGCACGATGTACGTGGCCAACTCCGACGATCTGCCCGTCACAGTGACGGCGGGGCAGGGTAAGACCCGCCTGTGGCGCAACACGAGTCTGACCTCGCTCGCGGCGGGGACGTCGCAGGCGCTGGCCAATCACACGGTCGGCTACGAGTCGGATGAGGATTTCGACAACGGTTTCCGACCCGCCGGTCTCATTCAGCTGTCGACGACGATAGGGTCCACACCCCAATATCTGGCGGACTACGGAAACACTGTAGTGCCGGGCACGACCGCGCACCACGTCACGCTCTACAAGGCGACGAGTGGAGCCCTTGTATTCTCCGCCGCCACCATCCAGTGGGGCTGGGGTCTTGATCAGAACCACGACGGGAAGGGTGCCGCGGCCGACCCTCGCATGCAGCAGGCGCAGGTCAATCTGCTCGCCGACATGGGCGCTCAGCCTGCCACACTGATGTCGGAACTGGCTCCCGCGACCGCGACCACAGACATCACCGCGCCGACCACGGTGATCGCGAGCCCCGCGGCCGGTGCAGCGATCGCGAACGGCACGTTAGTCACCGTCACCGGAACGGCCTCGGACGCCGGCGGCGTGGTTGCGGGTGTGGAGGTTTCGACCGACGCCGGCTCGACGTGGCATCCCGCAACGGGCACGACGGCGTGGTCCTACACCTACATCCAGCAGGGGTCGGGCGCCGGGTCGATCAAAGCTCGAGCAATTGACGACAGCGCGAACTTCTCAGTCGCCGGTGTCACTGCCAACATCACGGTGACGGGTCCGTATTCGGCGATGGGAAACGCCGCGCCGGCGGTCGCTTCAGCCAACGACACAAGCGCGGTCGAGGTCGGCCTCGAGTTCAGGCCGACCATGGATGGCTTCGTCACCGGCGTGCGGTTCTACAAGGGCGCGGCCAACACAGGGACCCACGTTGGCTCCCTATGGGACACGACCACGGGACAGCGGCTCGGCCAGGTCACGTTCGGCAACGAGTCAGCGACTGGATGGCAGACCGCCTCATTCGCGTCCGCGCTGACTGTAACGGGTGGACACAACTACACGGTGTCGTACTCAGCCCCCAGTGGCGGCTATGCAGCGACCAACCTTTATTGGCCGTATCAGGCGCAGGCCAGCTCCCCGGTCGCCGTCGCACCAGGGGTTGGCACGGCCGCCCCGGGTGTCTACGGTGCGGTCGGAAGCATGCCCACCTCGAACAATCAAGAGGGGAACTACTTCGTCGACGTCGTGTTCGTCCAGACTGACAACTCACCGCTTCGACTCGCGGCGTCGACGCCGCTCGCTGGATCTTCGAGCAACCTTTCATCGGCGGCGATCACAGCGACGATCTCGCGTTCGGTGGTCGCTTCCACCGTGGCGATGACGGTGAAGGATGCAGCAGGAGCGAGCGCGTCGGGGACCGTCTCGTACGACCCGACGTCTCGCACCGCGACCTTCACCCCCACGTCGACCCTGCTCCCTGATACGACGTACACGGCCACCGTGACAGCGACGGATTCCGCAGGCATCGGGTTCAGCGGTGGCAACAGCTGGAGCTTCAAGACCGCGGCAGCGACTCTCCCTGCCGGGACGTGCCCGTGCCAGCTGTTCCCCGACGCGTCCGCCCCGGACATCGGCTCGGCCGCTGACACGGCGTCCGTCACGCTTGGTGTGCGTTTCACCACGACTCAATCGGGTACTATCACGGCCCTGCGCTTCTACAGAGGCACTGCCAACGTCGGCGCGCACACCGGGACGCTGTGGAGCGCGAGCGGATCCGCGCTGGCAACCGTGACGTACTCGGGCGAATCCACGCGAGGCTGGCAGACGGCCACGCTCGCCCAACCCGTCTCGGTTACGGCCGGTGCGCAGTATGTGGCGTCGTATACCGCGCCCGGTGGGGGCTATGCCGTGTCGGCTGGACAATTCAGCTCGCCATACTCGCGCGGGCCCCTGAGCGTTGATGCGGGCGGCTCGGTCTACAGCTACTCCGGAGGGTTCCCGGCAAGCAACTCAACTGCTGGCTACGGAGTGGATGTCGTCTTCCTACCAAACGCGGCCGGCCCGGTGCTGACCTCATCCTCGCCCGCAGACGGTGCGACCGGAGTCGCGTCCAGCTCGACGATTTCAGGTACCTTCGACACTGCGATCTCGGCCGCGACAATCGCCGTGACCAGTGGCGGAACTGCGATCGCGGGCAGCACTGGATGGAGTTCGGACGGCAAGACTTTCACGTTCACGCCCGCGACTGCGCTCCCCTCGGACGTCATCGTCGCGGTCTCGGTGACAAGTATTACGGGCTCAAACGGCGCGACTGCCGCAGATGCATCCTGGTCGTTCGAGACAGCAGCGGTAGGCGGAGTCCAGGCGCAATCGTTCTTCAGTGGCGGACCGGTGACCGCGCCCACGGCGACGGGTGACGCAAATGCGGTTATTCTCGGCATGAGCTTCACAACGTCAGATCCCGGACAGGTTCGAGCCATCAGGTTCTATAAGGCTCCGAGCAACACGGGCACCCACGTCGGATGGCTTTGGGGATCTGGCTCGACAACGCCGCTGGCGACCGTGACGTTCACCGGTGAAACGGCGAGCGGCTGGCAGCGTGCGGCGCTGAGCACCCCTGTCGAACTGACGACGGGTCAGACCTACACCGTGTCGTACCTCGCGCCGAAGGGTAACTACAGCTATCAGGCTGGCGGCTTCGCTTCAGCTCTCACGAGCGGGTCCCTCACGGCGGGCTCACCCAACAACGGCGTCTATCTGTACGGCACCTCGGGCAAGCCGACAGCCACCTACAACTCGACGAACTATTTCGTCGACGTGGAGTTCATAAAGGACACGGTCGTGACCCAGACGCTGTGGGACTCGTCAGTGATCCCGACAGACGCCACGACGGGCGACACTGATCCGGTAGAACTCGGAACCGCGATGACGGTCGACGTCGAAGGTCAGGTGACCGCGCTGCGCTTCTTTAAGGACGCGACGAATACCGGGACTCACGTAGGATCGCTGTGGTCCAGTGATGGGACGAAACTCGCCTCCGTCAGTTTCAGCAGCGAGACGTCGTCGGGCTGGCAGCGCGCAGCGCTGTCAACACCCGTCACGATCGAACCCGGTCAGACCTACATCGTCTCGTACTTCGCGCCGAACGGCCGGTACTCGCGACAACTGTCCTACTTCGCGGCGCCAAAGGTGAGCGGCCACATTTCAGGCCAGAACGGTCTTTTCCTGTACGGCGCAAGTGGCGGATTCCCGACGAACTCGTTCCAGTCGTCGGCGTATTTCGTCGACGCCGAGATTGCATTTGGAAGCTCCGGCAGCGCGGGGATTTCGCCAGCTGTCTCAGCGACGTCGCCTGCGTCGGGCGCCGCCAACGTCGACCCGTCGACTGTCATGATCTCAGCGACTCTCACAAACGCGACCTCCGCGTCACTCGCAGTGACAACGGGCGGCGCGGGGGTTGCGGGCACGTCGAGCTTCAACAGCGCTACGGGGGTCGTCTCGTTCACGCCGACCGCAGCCCTGGGTTGGAGCAAAAGCTACTCCGTCACAGTGACCGCGAACGGCGGATCCGTCACAAACGGCAGCTGGTTGTTCACAACCACAGCTCAGCCTGTCGGGCCGGCCATAACGACAATCACGCCTGCATCCGGAGCGAGCAACGTCGATCCCGCAACAGCCTCGATCTCGGCGACTCTTACGAACGCGACATCCGCATCGCTGGCGCTGACGACCGGCGGGGCGGGCGTTGCAGGCACGTCCAGCTTCAACGCGACGACTGGTGTTGTGACCTTCACGCCCAGTTCCGCGCTGGGATACGGCAAGACATACTCCGTTGTCACAACCGCGAACGCCACCGCAGTGAGCGGAGGCGCGTGGTCATTCACAACAACGCCCGCAGCGACCTTAACAAGCGTCACACCCGCGTCAGCAGCCACGAACGTTGACCCAGCCACAGTCAAGATCACAGCCACGCTTGCGAACGCCACCGCGGGCACGATCGTTCTCAGGGCCGGCACCACGACGATCGCCGGCACCTCGGCATTCAACGCCTCGAGCGAGGTTGTGACGTTCACCCCCACCGCGGCGCTGGGCTGGACGACCACCTACACCGCGACCGTGACAGCGAACAGCGGGAATGTCACCAACGGCACGTGGTCGTTCACGACCATGGCGAAGCAGGACCAGGTGAGCCTGTTCACGACCGGCGCGCCGACGAACGCCAATACGACGGCCGTTGTCACGATGGATATCGGAACCAGGTTCAAGACAAGCGCCGCAGGTGTCGTGACTGCGATCAAGTTCTATAAGGGCTCCTTGAACACAGGAACTCACACTGGCTACCTCTGGAGCGCCACTGGATCGAAACTCGCAACCGTGACATTCACGGGAGAGTCGGCGTCGGGATGGCAGGCGGCGACGCTATCGACGCCCGTCCGCCTGACAGTCGGCGCCGAGTATCGCGTGAGTATGTTCAGCACATCTCGGATCTACGCCGTGACCACGGGCGGCCTCAGTGCGGTTGTGACAAGCGGTCCGATCTCCACGATCGCGACAGGAGGCGCCTACGCGCTGACGAACTCGTTCCCGAATACCACCTCTACGAACAAGTACTGGGTCGACGTCGTGTTCGACCCCGACAACTAGCTCACAGGTGCCTGGGGGATAATCTCCCGGGGATCTGTGAATCTCGGTCGCGCGCTCGGCGCAACCGCAGGAAGGAATGTGTTCAGCGTGGCACGACGCTTGAGAGTCGCCGTGGTCGGCGCGGGCTACTGGGGGCCCAACCTCGCGCGGAACTTCCGCGCGAGTCCGGACTGGGAACTCGCAGCCATCTGTGATCTAGACGTCGAGCGAGCGCAGCACGTCGCGCATAGTGTCGGCGGCGTGCCCGTCACGCCGAGCCTCGATGAGGTCCTGGGCGACAAGAGCATCGATGCCGTCGCCATCGCAACGCCGGCGCGCACTCACCACCCGATCGTGCTGGCAGCCCTCACCGCCGGCAAGCACGTGATCGTTGAAAAGCCGCTCGCCGATACGTTCGAGCGCGGCGTCGAGATGGTCGAGGCGGCGCGCGAACATGGGCTCGTGCTCATGGCCGACCACACCTACTGCTACACCCCGGCCGTGCTGAAGATACGTGAGCTCATAGCCCAAGGCTTTCTCGGCGACATCCTGTTCGTCGATAGCGTTCGAATCAACTTGGGACTTATCCAGCCCGACGTCGACGTGTTCTGGGATCTCGCACCGCACGACCTGTCCATCATGGACTTCATCCTTCCTGGTGGTTTGGACGTTGCGTCCGTGTCGGCTCACGGTGCGGACCCGCTCGGTACCGGCAAGTCGTGTGTGGGCTATCTGGCGATGCCACTCGCAGCCGGCGCGATCGCCCACGTGCATGTCAACTGGCTGAGTCCAACCAAGATCCGCCAAATGGTCATCGGCGGCACGAAACGCACTCTCGTTTGGGATGATCTCAATCCGCAGCAGCGCGTCAGTGTGTACGACCGCGGCGTCGATCTCGCGTTGCAGTCCAAGGCGACGGCTGACGCCCGCGCATCCAACATCTCCTACCGTCTCGGCGACACGTGGGCTCCTGCCCTTCCCGAGCGTGAAGCACTCGCGAACGTGGCGGCGGAGTTCGCGGAGTCCATCCGAGAGCAACGCCCAGCGCGGACCAATGGGGAGTCCGGCCTTCGCGTCCTGTCAGTGCTTGAAGCGGCCGCGGCCAGCCAAGCCGCGATTGGCGCACCGCAGACTGTCGCAACACTAAACAGCAAGGAAGACATTCCATCATGACCGACCTCGAAGGCACCGCCGTTCTCGTCACCGGGGGCGCAGGAACGATCGGCTCCACTCTCGTCGACCAGCTCCTCGATGCGGGGGTCGCTCATATAGACATTCTCGACAACCTGGTTCGAGGGCGTCGGAGCAATCTGGATGACGCGCTCGCCTCCGGTCGTGTGGAGCTCATCGACGGCGACATCCGCGATGCGAAGGTCGTTGACGAGCTCACAGCAGGCAAGGATGTCGTCTTTCACCAGGCCGCTATCCGCATCACGCAATGCGCCGAGGAACCTCGTCTTGCTCTCGAGGTGCTCGTCGACGGCACATTCAATGTCGTTGAGTCTGCAGCCAAACATCGCGTCAAGAAGCTCGTCGCTGCGTCCAGCGCCTCGGTGTTCGGGATGGCCGAGGAATTCCCGACAACAGAACGTCATCACCACCACAACAACGACACCCTGTACGGCGCGGCAAAGTCATTCAACGAGGGTCTGATCCGCAGTTTCCGCGCCATGCAGGGCCTCGATTACGTGATCTTGCGCTATTTCAATGTGTACGGACCGCGTATGGACGTACACGGCGTCTATACCGAGGTGCTCGTCCGATGGATGGAGCGAATTGCCGACGGTCAGCCGCCGCTCATCTTCGGTGATGGACAGCAGACGATGGACTTCGTATGCGTGCCCGACATCGCGCGGGCAAACGTACTCGCTGCCGGGAGCGGCGTGGTCGACGGCGACTACAACATAGCGAGCGGATCCGAGACGAGCCTGCTGGAACTTGCTGAGGCGCTGCTGCGCGTGATGGGCTCCGAACTCGACGTCGAGCACGGTCCCGAGCGTGCCGTCAACGGGGTCGTCCGTCGCCTTGCCGACATCCGGGCTGCGAAGCGCGATCTCGGCTGGGAGCCGACGATCGGACTCGACGACGGTCTGCGGCAGCTCGTGAACTGGTGGCGGCCGCTACGGGATGAGATCGCGGCAGGCAGAACGGTGACCGCGCGATGAGCGAACGCATCAACGTGATGGTGCCCTGGCTTGGCCAGGAGGAGGCCGATGCCGTTGCCGAGGTCATCGCGAGTGGCTGGGTGGCGCAGGGACCTCGCGTCGCGCAGTTCGAGCAGCAGTTCGCTTCAGCGATGCAAGCCCCGTTCGCCGTCGCGACGACGAGTTGCACGACAGCACTCCATCTCGCGCTCATAGTCGCAGGCATCGGCCCCAGCGATGAGGTCGTCGTTCCTTCGTTCTCGTTCGTTGCGACCACGAATGCCGTCCGGTATGTCGGAGCGAACCCTGTCTTCGCTGATGTCGACCCCGTCACCGGCAACGTGACGGGCGAGACGGTCGCCGCAGCGCTGACTCCCGCCACACGGGCCGTCATCGCGGTCGATCAGGGCGGCGTACCTGTCGATCTCGACGACATTCGAAACCTCGCGGACCCACTGTCGATCGTTGTGATCGAGGACGCTGCGTGCGGAGCTGGTTCAACGTACAAGGGTCGTCCCGTCGGCGCAGGCGCCGAAATCACGGCCTGGTCCTTCCACCCCCGCAAGCTCCTCACCACGGGTGAGGGCGGAATGATCACAACGACGCGGCACGACTGGGCGACTCGGGCCCGACACCTGCGCGAGCATGCGATGAGCGTGTCGGCCGCCGATCGTCACGGATCGGTTCTGCCTCCCGCCGAGGAATACACCGAGGTCGGATACAACTTCCGGATGACGGATCTCCAGGCCGCTGTCGGTCTCGTGCAACTCGGTCGGCTGCCTCTGATCGTCGATCGTCGACGTGAGATCGCTACGGGCTACACGGCGGCGATCGAGGGCATTCTCGGACTGAGAGCGGTCGCGGATCCCGAGTACGGTACGGCGAATTTCCAATCTTTCTGGGTTGAAGTGCTGGACGAATACCCCACCGACAGAGATGGTCTGCTCGAAGCTCTTGCGACCGCAGACATCTCTGCACGTCGCGGGATAATGGCCGCTCACCGACAGCCGCCATATCGCGATCTCACGCCGGAGTCCGGACTTCCGATCACCGAACGCCTCAACGAACGAACACTGATCCTTCCTGTCTTTCACAACATGACACCGGCGGAACAAGAGCGTGTAATCACTGTTCTGCGCGAGCAAGGGTCAGCGGCGTGACGTCGGGTCTTCTGCTGATCGGTGCTAGCGGTCTGGCTCGAGAGGTGCTCGCCGCCGGCGTGACCGGGGTGGTCGGCATCCTGGACGACAACGTCGAACTCCACGAGACTGAGATTTCGGGGGTGCCGATCCTGGGGAGCATCGTGGATGCAGTCAAGCGCGACGAATCGCTACTGGTCTGTGTCGGCCCCAGCGTCGGGCGCAGGCACATCGTGCGCCGACTACGCAAATTCGGTATCGCCGATGAGCGCTATGCGACGTACGTGGCGCGGTCGGCCCGTATTGGCGCAACGAGCGACGTGGGCGTGGGAACCATCGTATTGGACGGTACAGTTGTAACAGCGGATGCCGCGATCGGCCGTCATGTCGTGATCATGCCCAACTGCACGATCACGCACGACGACGTGCTGGAGGACTTCTCCACGCTCGCGGCCGGCGTATCCCTTGGCGGCGCAGTTCGTATACGTGAATCGGCATACATCGGCATGAATGCTTCCGTGCGCCAGGGTCTCACCATCGGCATGGAGTCAACGATCGGAATGGGGGCGGTCGTCTTGCAAGATGTGCCCGAGGAGCAGACATGGGCGGGCGTTCCCGCGCGCGAGTTGGGAACTGAGGAATGAGCATCAAAGTGCCGTTCCTCGACCTGGCGTCGCAACAGACCGAGATCGCCGAATATGTTCTGCCGATTTGGAAAGCGCAATTCGAGTCGGCCAGCTTCATCGGTGGGCCTGAAGTCGACGCGTTCGAGGAGGAGTACGCCGACTACATCGGTGTTGAGCACGTTGTCGGTGTATCCAACGGGACTGATGCGCTCGAACTGGCCTACCGTGCAGTCGGCGTCGGACCCGGTGACGAGATCATAATGCCAGCCAACACGTTCATCGCGACAGCTGAAGCCGCGTCACGGATCGGCGCCGTCCCGATTTTCGTCGACGTCGACGACGAGTACCTTCTGATTGACCCTGACGCGATCGAGGCTGCGATCTCCCCACGTACGCGTGTCGTCGCACCGGTGCATCTGTTCGGCCAGACCGCGCCGATGGAGTTGATCAATCCCATCGCCGACAAGCACGGCATCGCAGTCGTTGAGGATGCCGCCCAGTCTCAGGGTGCGTTCGGCCCAACAGGCCGGGCGGGCTCTCTCAGCCGTGTGGCGGCCACGAGCTTCTATCCAGGGAAGAACCTGGGTGCGGCTGGAGATGCTGGTGCCGTTATGACAAACGACGCCGAGCTTGCAGAGTTCGTGCGTAACGTCGCCGCGCACGGCAGCTCTCAGAAGTACGTTCACAGCCGCATCGGTCTTAATGCGAGGCTGGATGCCGTCCAGGCCACGGTTCTTCGCGCCAAGCTACGAAAACTCGACGAATGGAACGCATTCCGCCGCACGGCCGCGGAAAGGTACCACTCACTCCTCGCGGACGTGGCTGGCGTGTCTACGCCAACTGTCCGCGATGGGAACGAGGACGTGTGGCACCTGTATGTCGTCCGCGTCGATAAACGTGAAGCTGTAGCGGCCGAACTTGCAGCGGAAGGGATCGGTGTGGGAATCCATTACCCGACGCCGGTCCACCTCACGGAGGCGTACGCGTCGCTCGGCTACCGGCGCGGACAGTTTCCCATCGCCGAGGCTTCGGCAGGCATCATCCTGTCCTTGCCGATGTTCCCCCACATCACGGTGGAACAGCAGAAGCGCGTAGTCGAGGCGCTCACCCAGGCAGTAATCCGACACGGGCAGCAGGCGGTCGCTTCGTGAGCGTGCGCATGAAGGCGAAGCCAATTGTCGGTTACCCCAAGGTGTCGGTTGTGATCCCGCACTACAACTATGGGGAGTACCTACCAGTGGCGCTTGAGTCGGTCCTGTCCCAGGAAGGAGTCGATCTCGAGGTGCTCATCGTGGATGACGCGTCGACTGACGGAAGCCTCAGAATCGCGCGAGAGCAGGCGTCGGCAGACCATCGCGTCATTCTAATCGAGCACGAGCACAACATGCGCCACATCGCGACCTACAACGACGGACTCGCTCGGGCTTCGGGCGAATTCGTGGTCCTCCTCTCCGCCGACGACGCTCTAGCTCCAGGAAGCCTCGCGCGCGCAGCAGCTTTGTTCCAGGCCGAGCCAGAGGTCAATCTCGTCTATGGCCCGGTCGAGGAGTTCGCATCCGTCTTGCCGTCGTCAACTTCGCACCAAGTCAGCTGGACGACCTGGACCAGCGACGAATGGATCGGGCGAGTGTGCCGGCGAGGCCGCAATATCATCGTGAACCCGGAGGCGATGATCCGACGTCGCCTTGTCGACGAGCTTGGCGGATACGATCCAGAACTTCCACATTCAGCGGACATGTATCTCTGGATGAGGGCAGCAGCGCGCGGGAAGGTTGCGCGAGTGAACGGGCCCACGCAGGCGTTTTATCGACAGCATGACTCAAACATGCACGCCACCGAGTTCGGGGGACGTCTCGACGATCTGTCCGCTGTCAGGAAGACATTCGAAATGCTGTTTCGCGTCGATGGTTCCCGACTCCAGAAAGCCACGAGCTTGAGTGCTACCGCCGACAAGGCGGTCGCGCGTGAGGCCTTGAGAATGTCAGTATCCGTGAGTGGTCCATCTGCGAAAGCTCATCGGTCGGCTCTCATCAGCTTCGCAACCGAGACGGGGGCCCCGGCGTGGTCCTGCGCCCTCTACGAGATTGTCCCAAAGCTTGGTTTGACAGCCATCTTCAAGCGGTTTGAGTCCGCTAGGTGGAGCGCACGTTATCGGCGCCACCGGCGGTACGGAACATGAGCGCGTTAGGCAGACGCGGCCGCCTTGACTCGACCGGCTCGCTGGCCGGACGCGCCGCGAAGGCTGCCGCCTGGAGCGGCCTCAGCACGATTGCACTGCGTTTCGGCAGTTTTGCAGTCGGGATAGTGCTCGCTCGCGTCCTGAGTCCGGACCAGTTCGGGGTATATGCCGTCGCCCTCGCCGTTCAGTCGATCCTGATGGCGGTCGCTGACCTTGGTCTGTCTGCGGACCTTATCCGGTCAGACGACTACGAGCGAAAGGCGCCAACCGTTGCGACGCTGGGGCTGGTAAGCGGAGGCCTTCTCGCACTGTTCACGATTCTGTCGGCGCCGGCACTTGCCGAGCTTCTGGGAAGCAGTGCGGCTGCGCCAGCGATCGCCGTTCTGGGCGGCACTCTTCTGCTCGCCGGCGGTGGGGTCGTCCCCTACGCGATGCTTCAGCGCAGATTCGATCAGAAGTCGATGTTCACTATCGGCGTGGTCGATTTCGTGGCTTCGACGGCGGTGACACTGCTTTTCGTAGCCCTGGGATGGGGCGCGCTTTCGATCGCTCTCGGCCGACTTCTGGGCCAGACACTCTCGACGGGTTTGCAGTTCGTGTTTGCAAAGGTTCGCCCTCGGTACGGCATCGACCGCAGTCTCCTTCGCCCGATACTCGCGTTCGGCCTGCCAATCACTGGCGCGAACATGCTCTCCTTGGCACTCCTGAACATCGACAATATTGTGCTCGCTCGAGTTGCAGGCGCCACAGCGCTGGGCTTCTACGTGCTCGCATTCAACATTTCCAATTGGCCGATGAGCGCACTCTCTCAAGTCCTGAGATCCATCTCACTTCCGTACATCGCCCGCGCTGACAACGCGCCGAGAGCGCTCACGGGCCTTGTCGCAGTCGCATGGGCCCTCGCACTCCCGGCGGGCGTCGCAATCGCGACCCTGGCCGGCCCCATCATTGCCGTCGTCTATGGAGAGAGGTGGTTGCCTGCGGCCGCGGTACTCGCCGCACTTGGTGTGTTCGGGGCCCTTCGAGTGATCTTCGACACATTCGCGTCCTACCTCTACGCAATCGGGAAGTCTCGTCCGGTGCTCTGGTTGCAAGCGCTGTGGTTCCTGGCCCTTACGGTGGGAATGATCGCCGCTACCGGTGCATACGGAATTGTCGGCGCAGGGTGGGTCCACGTCGTTGTGGCGCTGTTCATCATGCTGCCCGCATACCTTTACACGATTCACCGGGCGGGAGTATCGGTTGTCGCGATCGCCAAGCAGGCATGGGTGCCGGTCGTCGGGGCGCTTCCCGCAGCCCTCGCCGCTGCGCTGGCGACACGGATCGAGAGTCCTGTACTAGCCATGGTCATCGGAGGTCTCTCAGCCTTGCTCGTGTACGGGGCGGTGACGGGACCATGGCTCATGCGGCGCCTCCGCGCCATCCGTGGGGCACAGACGAACGCCGCGACGAACTTGACCCCCCGCGAGGCCTGAGGGACGGCGAACACGTGGAGGTGGCAATGAACGCCGTGGAGCCCGGGGCTCTTTCGGGGGCAGGTCTGAGCGAACAATGGCGCGCCTACGTGGACGCGCACGCCACACGCGGCGTTCTGCTAAGGATGATGGCGCGGCTGGCGCCAACCCGACTAAGGCCATTGGCTGTTGTAAGAAGGCCTCCGGTCTCACCAACGCGCAGAATCCGAGCTTCCGTCATAGTCCCCTGCCACAACTATGGTCACTACCTTGAGGAAGCCGTGAACAGCGTGCTCAGTCAGGAGGGGGTCGAGGTTGAGGTCATCATCGTTGACGACGTATCAACGGACGACAGTCTCGCCGTGGCTCGAGAACTCGCCGTCACACATCCTGAAGTTCGCGTCATTATTAACGAGCACAACGTTGGCCACGTTCGGTCATTCAATGCGGGATGGGCCACCGCAACGGGCGATGTGATCGTCAAGCTTGACGCAGATGACCTCTTGGCGCCGGGCTCACTTGCGCGGGCCGCAGCGTTGTTCGAACAGCGCCCGGACGTCGGCCTTGTGTATGGGTACCCTCGGCACTTCGAGCATCCCGCTGTTCCGAAGGGGTCCGTCGGTGACACAGCGTGGACCATCTGGCGTGGCCAAGACTGGTTCGCGGAGAGGTGTAAGCATGGTACGAGCGTTATCACGACGCCCGAGATGGCGCTGCGGGCATCACTTCTCCGGGAGCACGGCGCCCTCGACCCCGATCTGCGCTACACACCGGACCTCGGAATTTCGCTGCGCCTAGCAACGGTCAGCAATGTCGGGCACATCGATAACGCCGACCAGGCGTTCCACCGAGAGCACAGTGCCAGCATGAGCGTCAACGAAGGGGCGGGCGAAGTTGTCGACCTCGAAGCGCGTCGGGATGCATTCGATCGAGTCTTCTCCTCGCCCAATGTGAAAATCGCGAACGCAGACGGGCTTCGTGGGACGGTGCGCCGGGCGTTGGCCCTCGACGCGATGCGGGATGCCGCATCGCTTGCTGACCGCCCAGAGAGTTCGGCGCGAACGGACGGGCTCGAAGAGTTTGCGCGTGCCACGTGGCCCGATAGCGCCTATCCAAAGTCGTGGGATACGTTGCGGGTCGGAAGGAAGCGCTTAGGACCGATCTCGAGGATTGGCGGCCTCGCCCGGCGAGTAGCTCGACGGGTCCGTAACGAGTCTTATTACGTGCGCTGGGTAGTGAAGGGCTTCTGAGCGGCGGTCACGTAGCGCGCTCGGTCGAGTTGTCGCCGCGTTATTGCCTCGGCGCCGCATCACCCAACTGCCTTCCTTCTACCAGCCTCGCACCGACCTCTTCGGCGATGACGGTGGCGACCAATCGTCCAGTGGGTCCCCATGACCGCCCGACGACGGTTGCCGCTGCGGCGGCTGCGATCGAGTCGCGCGCCGGGTGGGTCACGGCGGTCCCAAGCGCATCCGCAAGCGCACGTGGTGTCGCGTTAGCCCAGACTGCATAGGGATTGGCGAGGTCTGCGCGCGCCAACTTGGTGTCGTTGATGATAGGCACAACGCCAGCGGCGAGCAACTCTTCAGCGACTAGCGAGATATTCGTAAATGAGAGCGCGAGCCCGGCTATGACACTGTTGTACAGAAGGTTCAACTGGTCCGGGGAGACGCTCCCATGATTCACGACGGGGAATGATTCCGTCGTGACTACTTCGCCGTACGCATGGATCGGGACATTCGGGTGATCACTGTGGAACAGTTCCAGAGCGCGCATGGCGAGCTGATATCCTCGGCGGTCGTTCCCACGCTTGGCGTAGAACACGATTCCCGAGCGCGGCCCGTGAGGCTCAAGTCTGTACGTCTGCGTGTCGCAGCCAAACGGAACCAAGTCGCTGGTGACGCCGAGTTCGGAAGCGAGCAGATCATGGACCATATTGCCGAGCGCTATATTTCGAAATCCGAATCTGTACGAATCTTCTGCGTATGCATACTCCGATCCTCGCGGCATGAAGTACGGCTCGTAGTCTTGTATGAAGTAGATCCGCTTGCCTTCGACACCTCGTCGGGCAAGTACGTGTGCCGTCGGCCATGACGTCGCGACGACAGCATCGAAGCCAGTGATCTTGGCTTCTACAGGGTGAATGTCCGCGACGAGCCAAGGCCATGAGGTGCGGACAATGTGGGCGTAGTGATCGAAATCGCCATTATGGCGATCGTAGAAGAGCAAGGTGTTGTCGAAGCCCACTGCTCGCGCCGACTCCATCATCCGGAACTGAGTAGTGTGCCCCCCCGATCCGGGGCCAGGAGGAATCGCCAACCAAGCGATACGCGGTCGTGCTCCCGTAATGGCCATCCGTTCGGGGGACTCTCGCACCTCACGCGAGTCGGCCAGATCCTGGGGAAGTAGGGGATATTCCAATTGGGCCGCATCGAGGATGGCGTTCACTCGCAACGCCGCGTATCGGGCGAGATACATCGGCGAACGGTTTCGAATGCGCGCAAAAACGTTGCGCCGCCGTGCTCGACTGCTCATCTGCTCCATCCGCATTGCCGCAACGATTCAAGACGAACCGATCGCACGAGTGAATTCTGTCAGGAAACTTGGATCACGCGCCCAAGGTGCCGGTGGCCGGCAAATCAGGATCGACTTCCGAGTTTCCATGGAAGGGATCCTTCGCCTTGCTGCCGCCCAGCATTCGCCTCACTGAATCGGCTAGCGCAGACCACAGCGCTCGGAAAGAGCGGTGGCGCTGCGTCGGCTGCTCGATCCAGCGCGAGAAGAAGTGCGAACTGATCAGCACGAGGGGTAGGCCCAACGCGAGAAAGATGAAGAATCGCGGAACATCCCCGATGGCCAAGTCGGAGATGACGAAAGTCCAAACGATCAACAGGAGCGGGGCATGGATCAGGTACGTGCTGTACGAGATCGAACCGAGCCACTTGGCTGGCCGCAACTCAAGGATCTGGCGCACCCTACGTGATTTTCCATCGGCGAGGGCGGCAAGTCCTAGGGCAACGATCACGCCAACAACGAGTTCCAGCCAGAACACGTATGTCACGGCAACGACCGACCCCACGACCGCGATCCAGACAACTACACCGATGGTGCCGATCCCAGCAACACGAGCCCACGGCGTCGCTCTCCTGGTGTTGTGCCACCGGGTGGCCAATTCGGCGCCTGCCATTCCCATGATGAAGAGAGCTGCGAACTGCGGGACCAAGCTTTGGATTCGATGGAGCGGTTCGACGTACACCGAGAGAATGAATGCGGCAGTCGCGACAACCACCCCCATCAGGACCGTTGCACCGAGACCCATCTGGCGTCGCAAGACAATCAGAAGCGGGAAGAAGAGGTAGATCTGTGCCTCGATCGCGATCGACCAAAAGGCGCCGTTGGGTGTCGTGGCACCGGCAATGTCTTGCACAAGCAAAGCGTGTGTGATGGTCCCCGGCACACTCACTTCGGCGCCCAGTCCCGGCCCCGTGAGGAGAACGATACAAGTAGCAAACAGAAGGGCCGCCCAGTAGGCAGGGAGGATGCGCCATGCCCGTCGTCGGTAGAACTCACGTGCCCCACCCCGTAGTCGGGATCCGTTAGCCGCAGGCGCCAAGCCCAACGAGAACCCGGACACGACAATGAAGACTGCCACAGCGACGTGCCCGTAGACGAGCCAGTCTGTCCACCAGGGGCCCTCGTTGCGTGGATACCCTGGCCAGATCGCTAACCAGACATGGTGGAACACCACATACAACGCGGCCGCCGCGCGGACGCCGTCCACGTAGTCGAGGCGCAATGGCTTGCCGCTCGACGGTGTGTTTGTAGCTGGGGGCGCGCCACCGCCCGAATTCCTATCGATGACTACCCCCAGGCTGGTCACGATTATGCGATCGGCTTCCCCTTGCACCGACACGCCTGACCACCATAGTACCCGCGCAGTGACCCATTCATGCCTGTCCATACGAGACCACGCTGAGCCGCCAATCCGGACGTCCGCCTCCGCGTGAGATGCATCGCGGCAGGCAGCTCGCGCGCTCGCTGCCCGCCCAACGACTCATCGACGCTTCCGACCGTTAGGCGCCCCCGGTTGCGCTCCATACGGTCGCCAGTATTCAATGGAAATCGCCTGCCTCCACATTCCGAAACGTGACGCGCAATCTGCGAGTCACGGTGTACACGAGGAGCATCAGTGCAAGTTCCTTCTGCAACGCCCGCCAGGCCGGTCCGTAGCCTTGCTGTCAGCGTCATCGTCGCGTCGGCCCTCGTGCTTGCGGCAATCACCGCGACTTCCTCCGTAGAGGCTGCGGACAGTTCCGTCACGATATGGGGTAGCGCGGCCCCGTCGTCCGTGGCCCTCGACCCCGATGTGGCATCGGTCGAGCTGGGAACGAGGTTCACGGCGGGGGATGACGGCATCGTGACCGCTATCCGCTTCTACAAGTCCCCAGGCGTGACGGGGAAGCACACGGCGACTCTGTGGTCCAGTTCGGGTGCAAAACTGGCGGGAGTGGTCTTTGCGTCAGAGACGGCGTCCGGGTGGCAAGCCGCCAAGCTGGCGACACCTGTGGAATTGGAGGCAGGGACCACATATGTGGTTTCGTATCGTGTGCCGGAGGGCGGTCGGTACTCCTCCACAGCCAACTATTCGGGGAGTTCGATGACGTCATCGCTCGGCATCTCCGCAAACTCGGGTGTATACACATACGCGAAGCCCGGCACCGTTCCAGCTGCGAGCTGGAGGTCGAGTCAATACTGGGTCGACGTTGTGTACGTGCCCGATTCGCCGCCGAACCCGACGCCGTATGCCACGCCGAGCGCGACATCCGCGCCATTGGCAACGCCGACATCCACCCCGACGGCGGCATTTGAGCCAGTTCCGACGCCGACCCCAGCCTCAGAGGCTCAGGCCGGACCGCTGTGCCGTGGGTTCGAGAAGTGGAGCGATCCAACATCCTGGGGGAGCGCCGGAGTGCCCAAAGCCAATTCGTCGGTCACCGTCCCTGCGGGGGCAAGTATTCAGGTTGATGTAACCGTGCCGCATCTAAACAGTGTTGTCGTCCCTGCCAAGACCACACTGTGCTTCCCCGACCGTCCGGCGCTCTTCAGTGCAAAGCAGATCGTCGTGATGGGTCATCTCATCGCTGGTACAGCGTCGACGCCACTGAAGAGTGAAGTCACGATAAGGCTGGAGGGAGGCGTCAACGGCAAGGACAACTACCTTCTCACGGGGCAGGCCGCCTCCGCCATCGCTGCGTACAACGCCGCTCATAAGAACGACTGCACGAGTGGAACCGGCAGTTGCGTGAACATCGGGACAGGTGCGGGTACCAATCTGCTGCTGGCCCTCGATGGAGGTGTCCTCGATCTACATGGTCAGACGGTCGGCACGACCTGGACCGAGTTGGCTACGACAGCCAAGGCGCGGAGCTCGACTCTGGCGCTCCAAGACCCAGTCAAGTGGAAGCCTGGCGACACGATCGCTGTCGCCAGTTCCTACCAGGATTGGAACAAGCAGGAGAAGGCCGTCGTTAGGAGCGTGTCCTCTGACGGCAAGACCGTGACGCTCGCGGCGCCGCTGGCGAACGCCCATGCGGCGATCTCGACCTGCCAGACTTTGACCGGCGCAACGCGGTGCGTCGACGAACGTGCCGAAGTGGGCCTGCTGACCCACAACCTCAAGATCGTCGGGCCAGCCAACACCGCAGCCCATGATGGTTTCGGTGGCCAAACAATGGTCGCGGCTGGCGGCCAGATCCATATCGCGTCGGCGGAACTGACCAACATGGGGCAAAAGGGTGTCGTCGGACGATACCCCATTCACTTTCACATCGTCGGCGATGCTGGTTCCCAGTCGTCCGTTGAGAACGTAAGCCTGCATGACAACTTCAACCGTCAGGTCACCATCCATGGCACTAACAACGTCCAGGTGTCTGGAACGGTCTCCTATCTGACCTACGGTCACAGCTTCATGTTCGAGGATGGATTCGAGGTCCGGAACGTACTGACGAAGAACCTCGTGATGGGCAGCGAGTTCAATCCGGTTGCATCGCAGCGCGTGCGCCCATCAGATGCTGTCCCATCCGACTTCTGGATGAGCAACCCAAATAACGATCTCATCGGCAATCACGCGGCCGGTGGTGACGGCAACGGCATCTGGTTCGACTTCGGTCCCGACAACTTCAACGTCTGGCAGGCGCTCGCCACGAGGTTCGGCACGGTCAATGACAATGTCGCCCATTCCCACGACGAGGTCCCGGGCCTCGACTTGGCCAGCGATCACGAGTCGGGAAACGGAATCTTCGTCGGAGGCTACCAGGGGCAACCGAGCACGCGCATGGCTGCGAACCGGAACAGCGCCTGGAAGAACTCTGGATTCGGATTCTGGATTGACGGCCTCATCGACTTCAAGGCCAGTACCGCCGCGAACAATCGCATCGGTGCGACCCTTCAGAACGCCGCGATGACGGGTGGGCTCTTCGTGGGCACAACAGCGAACACCGGCGGCGATGCCCGATCCGAAGCGTCGCTCGCTGCCGAGGGGAGCGGGTTGCTCCGGCCCTATCACGGTGCCTCCGACTTCGACGACATTTGGCTCGCCGGGTTCGGCGGAACAGATTCGACCAAGTACATGTCGGCGTTCTCTGACGGAGGGGCGGGAATCTCCGACCACCCGCCGCGCATCCGCAACATCAAGTTCTTCGGCCCTGGTTTCAGAGTCTTCTATGAAGCGTGCCCGTTCAACGAGGGGTCTGCAAAGAAATGGGGAACATGCTACTGGGGACTCGAGCATGGCGGAAACAGTCACGCGCTGGTTGATCTCGACGGCTCGATAGTCGGCGACGGAAAGCCGATCATCATTACCAACTCGTCTCCATTCATGCGACCGACGGGAGCGAGGTTCCTCTACCCGAATCTGGTAGACCAGCCTTCCTGGGGCACAACTTCTCGAGGGCTGATCACGCCACCAGGCGCGCGTTACGTCGCCTTCGAGGTCCGCGAGGCAAGCGGGCCGATCAAGATGACGCGCGATAGTGATGGAGCGGTCAACGAAGAAGGCAGTGGCAACTTCTGGACAATGGCAAAGACGGGGGAACGCTACTTCCTGAGCAACGTCCCAACCTTTTTCAACCTCTCCGGGAACTACGCCGGCTACGTCGACGTGTATATGAACATGCCGAAGTCGCCGCAGAAGGTGGGCCGAGGCGGCTGGGATGAGCACGGCCGCGCCGCTCAGCCCAAGGCATCGAGCCTCGCGAATCTCGGCAAAGACGGAGTGTGGTGGTGGGGCAGCGGCAAACTGTACATCCGCATGTCCATCGACGGGTCGGACGTTCCTTTCGGCAAAGCGGGAGACGAGAGCAGCTTGAACTACCATGGCGGCATGTATTGGAGTGTCATCCCGTGACACCCAAGCCGAGGACGGCTCGGCTAAATCGGACCACCCTTTGGCTCACTGGACTGGCCGTGGCGTTCCTGGTTTCGGGCGGTCTAGGGTTGTGGTACGCGATCAGCCAAGAGGTTGCGGCTGCCAGGGATCTGCCCATGCAACGTGAACTAGAGGCGATCGTCTCCGATCTGGCACCGTCCAGGACCTTCCACTCGCTGGTGCCGGAGGAACGGCAGGCCTTCCTTCAAGACGAGGCCATCAAATTCGGGCTTGACCCGCGCGAGCAAGCGACACCGGAGTCGTTGCTTCGAGTCTGCGTCGAGCGAGGATTCGAGGCGATCTCGAAGGTCGCCGTCCAGAACAGCCAGGCGATCGAGGAAGACCGGCTGTTTTTGAACGATGCACTGAAAGAAGTTCGCGCGATGTGTGCAAGGAGTTTCGCGCGCGACGGTGTTAACCAGTCTGACGATCAGCTAGACATGCATCATTGAGGCTCGGGGGGCGGCCTCAGTCGAGATCGCGATGGACAGTCGACGAAACGTGCGGTGGGTAGACTTGCGTTGTCGGTCGGGGGGAGACCATGGCTACAAGAGCGGTGCGCCGCACGGTGAGCGAATCGACCGGGGATCATCCTCGAGTGCTCTACGTTCGAACTCGGGGGCGCTCGACTGCCTCACACAGTGAGCGTCAGTCCAGGGAGCGCGAAGGCAAGGCTCCAAGACGCGCGTTGATCGAGGATGCCTTCGGATTTGATCTCTTGGATGAGTCAGATCTGCTATCCCTTCCTGGTCTGCGCGGCTGGCTGCTCCGCCGTATTCCGGCGTTTCTGGCCCTGGCGCTTGAAGTGGCGCGGCGAAGGAGGAACTACGATGTCGTGGTTTCCTGGTCAGAGAAGCACACCGTGGCAATCGCCATGATCCTCGCGTTGCTTCCGACACGGCCACGGCACCTCGCATTGCTCTTCTGGATCTCTAAGCCGGTGGTGCGAATCCCGTTGCGCCTCTTTCGAAGCGGTGTTGATCGAGTCATCACCTGGAGTTCAGTACAACGAGACGTGGCGGTTGGCCGCGTGGGATTCAAGCCCGACGAGATCGTGCTTGTCCACCACCCCGTCGATGAGGAGTTCTTTGCTCCGGTGGAGACTGAGCGGCGCATCCTCTTCTCGGCCGGTTCCACCCAACGTGACTTTCCGACACTCATCGAGGCCGTTCGCACCATCGACATGCCATTGAGGATCGCCGCCTCGGTTGTGGTTGAACTCAGGGCGTTGCGCATGGGCGTCGTCGATGTGCGGGATCAGGCTGACCTTCCCAGCAATGTGACGATTGCGCCTCTAGAGCCTGAAGAGCTACGCGCCGCCTACGCCTCCGCGAGGGTCGTGGTGGTGCCGTTGCAGCCGACAGACATCGATGCCGGCGTGAGCGTGATACTCGAGGCGATGGCGATGGGAAGACCTGTCGTGGTCTCGCGGACGGTAGGGCAGGTCGACGTTATCCGCGACGGCGTGACGGGAACCTACGTTGAGCCCGGGGATCCCGTGGCACTGCGCATGGTCATCGAGTCGCTGCTCAACGATCCTAAAATGGCTGAGGCCATGGGGGCGCGCGCGAGAGAGTATGTGCTCGTCAATCATCGAGTCGAGGACTTCGCGGATCGAGTTCGATCAGAGGCCCATGGACTTGCCGGCGCGACGAGTGGACCGCCGCGTGCTCGATGACCTGCGAGTCTCTCCAGCACCGACGCAGACAGCCGTCGTCATCTGCTCGGCCCCACGGAGGATTCCGAACGCTGATCGCCCAGGGGGTGCACTTCCCTACGGGATTGGGGAACTCTCGAGTTCGTTCGAGCTTCGCTGGGTAGATGGCCACCACGCCGGGTGGGCTCGGGCGCGGCTATTCGTAGCGGTTGACGGCGCCTTTCGTCGCTTCGCGCCGGGAATGCGTGGACTGGCGGCCGCATATCACGCCCGTGGACCGATGTCCGAGTCAGACGTGGCTCTGAGCGTATTCGAAGATGTGGGTCTCGGACTGGCCCGTGCAGGTTCGAATGGTTACGGCTGGGCGAAGGCGCCGCACGTGATGATGGTGTGCTGGCTGGCGGAAGATGTGCACGCAATGGGAAGGTTTCAGCGCCGGAGTGTTCAGAAATCGCTCCGGTCAGCGGCATCACTGTGCGTCTTCTCGCGGAATCAGGTCCGAGTCCTGCAGGCGACTCTTTCAATAGATCCCAAGCGCATCGTCGTGGTTCCATTTGGCGTGGACACACGCTACTTCGATCCCGCAAATGTGGTCGGTCCAGCGGGCGGCCACGGCGTCGTTGCAGTCGGAAGCGACTCGCGGCGAGACTACGAAACCCTGTTCGAAGCCGCGTCTATGGTCGATGCGCCATTCACTGTGGCGTGCGAGCCGCGAAACGTCCAAAGTCTGAATGCGCCCCCAAACGTCTCGGTCGTGAACATGTACGACGATGCTTATCGGCGGCTACTTCATCGGGCCGACATCGTCGTGACCCCTACGAAGGCGCCGGCTTACCCGAGTGGGCAGACTGTTGTGCTTGAGGCTATGTCGATGGGCAAGGCAACGATCACGACAGATTCTCAGGCGATGCGTGACTATGTTTTCGATGGTGAGACCGGAATCCTCGTTTCCCAAAGGGACCCACAACAGCTGGCGGCACGAATAAACCGGCTGCTCGATGATGCTCAGCTTCGAGAGTCCGTCGGATCGGCAGCTCAGGCCAGAGCTCGCGCCCAGTTTTCGCAGGCCCACATGTGGTCGGCGGTGGCGGACGTCTTGCGAAGCGTCACCAGGGACGAGTAGCTACAGGGCTTGCTCACAGTTTGTGTCGGATACTGTTTCCTTGCGCATCACGCACCCGAAAGAGGAGGAACGCGTGACGATCCGGGACATCTGGCAGGCGATCGTGCGACGCTGGTACGCAGTCGTTGCTGTCTTCGCCATTGTCGCCGGTCTCACGTTCTACTTCGGTCAGAACGATGGTCTCTACACCACCAGGACCGTCGTATCCTTCTCGGTACCTGGCCCCTCCGATCCGCTCGAGCAGGGCGGATCCAGGAAGCAAGGGGTGATCACATTTGCGGCGGCGCTCGCACGCGAGATCAACGATGGACGTGAGCCGACACGGTATGCTTCGGCCGACGCCCCCTTGTATGGGGCCGGCATCCGCCAAGGGGTTCTCGTTGGTCTTCCCGACACGGGCGGGCAGTGGGGGGTGTTCTATTCTCGAGCGGACATCGAGATCCAGATCGTTGGTCCCACCTACGAATGGGTTGAGCACAAGCAACAGACCATTCTCGCGAAGGTGCGGGCGAGCGCCGAAGCGCAACAGCGCGCTGTCAACGTGCCCGATGCAAGCTTCTTCAGCTCCGCGGTTGAGCCGATCACCTTGAAGATCGATCATGTCGCCCCTTCGAGGACGGCTAAGGCGGCCGCGATGGCCGCGATGGCGGTCGTAGCGATCTTGATTGGAGGCTGGGCCGCGTTGACGTGGGATCGGATCATGCGCAGACGCATGGAGCAGGCGACCCTCGCAACCCGTCCGACCCGACCTGCGATCTCCAACGAGGTGATGCTGTGAACCTGCTAGAGGTGTTGCGTGGTCTGTGGCGACGTTGGTACATCGTCGTCCCTGGCCTGATCATTGCGGTGACTCTCGCCGTCACGATGTGGTTCGTGATCAAACCCGGCTATCAGCGGACAGCGAGTCAGTTGCTTCTGCCGGGTTCTACCAGCGTTCCTCAAGGCGAGAACGTGTTCCTGTACATCGACGGCCTGTCGCAAGTCGCCGATGTGGTCGTGCGGACCGTCGGTGCAGAGACGGACCTCGGGCAGATTCTTGACGGACACCCAGGGGCATCCGCGGTCGTGGGACGCGACGTCGCAACTGCGGGTCCTGTAATCCTCATCACCGTCACGGCAACGAGCGATGACGAAGCTGCCGAGTTGCTATCGACACTTGTCGGCCGGACGGTGTCGACGCTCAGTCGCTTGCAGGCCGACGAGGGCATCCCTAAGCGCTCCCAGATCACGGCCATCACCCTCACGCAGGATCAGCGAAGCGTAATTGAGCAGAAAACACGGATGACGATTGCGGCAGGTGTCGGAATCGGCATGGTTGCGTTGACCATCCTCATCGCCAGCGTCGTCGACGGATTCGCCCGCCGTCCCAACCGGGGGCGTGGGCGCCATGGGTCGGGATCGAACGAGCGGCTATTCGACTTGGACGGACTGGAGCCCGAATCTGACGCACCTCCCGGCGCAGACGAAACAGAGGGATTGGCTCGTGAGGCCGAAGCAGTCGTGTCAGAGCGCGAGGGGGGTCCACCGGACGACGCGAGTTCGAACCGGCGGAGAGGCAATACTACTTCTGCGCTCATCTCCGGATGAGTGCAGAAGCCAAGCCGATAGGTCCGCTGTCTGCCACGGTGCACGGATCCTTCAAGCGTCGTCGGGGCCCGGATGCGCTGACGATGCTCACCATCTACTTGGTGTTGCTGATGGGTTTCCCGTCGAACTTGACTATCGCAGTGCTCGGAGCGTACGGGCGGCCCCAGTTTCTTTTTGGTCTCTGCCTGCTTGTTTGGTGGGTCATATCACGACTCCAAGCGAGGACCTTCGCAGTACGCCCTGTATTTCAGCCCGTGCGCCTCGCGATCGGGGCATTCGTCGTGGTCGCCTTGCTGAGCTTTGCTCACGCAATGCTCAGAGGCCAGCCGTTCGATCAGATCAGCCCGTCGATCTCCGCACTCGCCCGGTTGTTCTCCGGGACTGGTGTGCTTCTCGTGGCCATGGATGGCCTTCGCACCATGCAGGACGTCGTGGCCATGACGCGCCGCATAGCGATTGGCGGAGGCCTGCTTGCCGCGCTCGGGATAGTTCAATTCTTCACGAAATCGCCTGTAATTGACTTCCTCAACTCCCTTCCAGGCTTCACGGGATTTGCTGCGGGAGGGGACGCCCGCGCGGGATTCATTCGTTCGGCTGCCACAGCGACCCACCCACTCGAGTACGCGACAGCGCTCTCTGCAGCGTTGCCTTTGGCTATTGCGACCGCGATGTCGCCATCCGTCGGCATTGCGGTGCGTGGACGGTTGAGATGGTGGCTGCCGGTCGCCTTGATCGCAATGGCTTCCTTTCTCGCGGTCTCCAGATCTGCACTCATAGGTTTCGCTGTCGCCGTCGTCGCAATAATTCCTGCACTGCCGAGAAAATATCGCCTCTCGCTTGCAATCGGGGGTGTGGCGATCGCAGGAGTCGCTGTAATCGCAGTGCCGGGGCTCTTCGGGACGACCGTCGGCATGTTCACGGGTGCAGCGGACGACCCGAGCGCGCTTTCGCGACAGGCGGGGATAGCGATTGCTCCGGTCTTCATCTCAGCGTCTCCCCTGCTGGGAGCGGGGATCGGTACATTCTTGCCCAGGTATTACATATTCGACGATCAATGGCTTCAGTTGACTGTCGATGTAGGGATCCTCGGAGCCGTCACCTTTGCTGGACTGTTCCTCGCGGGAATCTGGAGCGCGATCAACGCCGGCCACCAGTCACAGCGCGAGGATGTTCGACTAATCGGCCGTGCGCTGGCCGCGTCCACCGTAACCGTCGCGATCGTCTTCGCGTTCTTCGACGGTTTCGCCTTCCCGATCTCAGCTGGTCTCGTCTTCTTGCTGATCGGTCTTTGCGCGGCGATCCGCACCGTTGGTGCAGCCGACGCCGACGCCGCAAAACACAAGAGGGCTGTTGTTCGTCCAGATGAGGATGACTGAGCCGGCGACTGATCCCTGCCTGAGTGCTCATCGGTGCGCGATGCGCCGAATCGACTCCTTGATTGTGTCAAGGCTCCCCTTGCCGAGGATACGCAAGACGACTTTTCGGCCGGTTGTACGCACGAGTTCTCGTCCTTCGCGGAGCGGCCGAAGGGTGACTGCATCGACGAGTAGTTCGCGTGGCTTGGGAACCGCCATCGCGTCAAGTTGCCCCGCGAAGAGGGATTGGTACATTGTCGGATCGACTCGACGACCGCGAAGGCGGTTACTGACATTGCCACCATGCACGATCTGGAGCCAGGCTGGGGGCCCATCGATGCTTACGACCGGCATGTGCTTGTGAAGCAAGATGTGCCAATCCCGCCAAGCGGTCACAGCGCCATCCCAGGGCTCTGAGACGCTGCAGAAGGCATTGGCTGGATCGCGACGAAGATAGGCGCGGTCGTCGACGCAGACGAGTCCGTTGGCAAGGTAAATGGCGCGACGTCCGTTGCCCGCGCGAGCGAGGCGCTGGAGACGCTCTACAAAGTCGACGGCGACGGCATCGTCGTTGTCGAGATTAGTGGTGAGCAGCAGATCACGTATCTCGCCCGTGATATCGCGCGAGTCCGTGACCACATCCTCCCAGGTTGCCGTCTCGCGATAGATGGGTGTGAACAGTCCTTCCTCTACGAGAGGCCGGAGGCGATCCCGGAGCCACGTCGGGCTCTCGGGATCGAAATAGATGATCCACGTGAAGTCGCGGACAGTCTGGGCACGCATGGTCGGGACCGTGTGTCGTTCGAAGAGTTCGACTCGATTGCGAAGCCAGCCTTCTTTGGCGCGGACGATGCTCTCGGGCCCGGGCGTCGGCAGGTTGAACCGGGTGAGGATGACATGGTCGATCGCCACGGTCATGTTCATCTAAGACCCGTTGTCTCTGGATCGGTGGGCTTGAACGTCATCCGGATCTCCGCACCGCTCGCTGCAATGCGCGAATCTTCGGGGCGCTCCATAGCCGTAAGGACTCGGCTGACCGGCTGGCAGCGCCCAATGGTCCGCGGTTGAAGTCTGCGACGTCCATCCCGAACGCCGTTGCGCGCACATCACCGGCGAGCATCGAGTCAACCACGCCCGCGGTCCGAGCCTTGTTCGTGTCGCCGGCTGGTGTTGGCACGGTGAGAGCAAGCGGGTACAGCTGACGCGGACCGTGCCAGTCGAGCGCCACAGTCGCGGGCATTCCGTGCTCTGCGCTGACGCTTAATGCCCATGCATTCGGGCGAATCCCGTCATACTTGCGATTCCAGACCTCTATGCCCGCGAGGTCGGCAGCCCACGCGGGGTCGAAACGTTGCCACGCATCGCGGCGTCGAGGATGGGCGAAGATCGCTGCGGCACCATCCCGTCGCGCGCGGCGCGCGACGTCGCCGATGTCGGGGGACCTCCCATAAAACGACGACCGTCCGAACACGGGAAGGTGAATGATGTGATCGGGATCCTGGTATTCGATCCCCGGCACAACCACGAAGTCGCGCTCCTCGCCGATCGCATCGCAGGCGGCCTGCATGCGGTCCCACTTCTCGTCATCCATTGTGCGGTCATGGTCGCAGATGAGTGCCCCCCCGAAGCCAGCACGTTTCAGTACGACGACCAGCCGCTCGAGATCCCAGTCCGAGTCGTCGGAGTAGCTGGTGTGGATGTGGGGGGCGAGCTTCAGGATCGTCACGTCCGCTTCCTCCCTGAGACCAATTCCGTCAGGGTCCCTATCGTGTCAGCCGCCAAGACGGATGGCTGGCGTGCATTCCAGTTGTAGAGGCGGTCTTGTCGCGTGACGGTGAGAAGATCAAGCGCGGTTCGGCCCCGCGATGGCCAGTTCTTCACGGCGGCGGACTGGGGTCCTCGAAGGACGAACAGGAAATGCGCCAACTCCCGGCCCAGATGGCGGGCAAGCACGCGGGGCGGCGCCGCGGGCAGGGCCGGCCTGCGGGCGAGTCCCAACGAGTGCTGCGCGGCCCACGCGGGGTACTCGTACCCGCGCCGACGCGCGAGCGCGAGGCTGCCCCACGCGCGTCCATTCAGTTCCATGAACCACGCAACGCCGCTCTTATCCCGTAGCAGCTCCACCATGAAGAGTCCGGTCCAGCCGACCGAATCGAGAAGCCTCTCTACCGGTGCGATCAGGCTCGATTCGACATCGATCGACTCGCAAGCCGAGGATGCAGATCCGTGCGGGTTCACCATTCGGACGCGACGGTGCGCGCTCAGCGCCGTCGGCCCGGATTCATCGGCGAAGCCGAATATCCCTTCGCCGGTTCCTGACAGCAAAGGCTGGCACAGCAACTCACCCGCGCCCAGGGTCGGCAGAGCCGCGGTGAGTTCATCCCAGTCGGCGCAGATCGCGCCGCGAGGACGTACCAGGCGGTCGCCTTCCTGGCGAACGGCATCCGCAGCTTTAAGGACGATCGGCCACGCCACGTCCCCAGTGAGGACCCCATCCCGGACTCGAAGAGTTGGGGGAACGGCGAATCCGGCCCGCTCCGCGGCCGTGAGCTGCTCGCTCTTGTCCAGCGCGAGATCTGCGCCGTTACGTGAGGGCCCGATAAGAGTCACCTCCCCGAGGTTCGTCCTCGCGAGCAGCCATAGGGAGGCGTCGTCGAGCGGGAGCACTGCCGACGGGCCAAGTTCCTTGATCGCGTGCTCAAGATCGGCGAGAGCGCCTGCCACGCTCGACTCGGGCGCCGTGATCTCCATGACGTCGACTCCGCGGATGCGGCTCAATGCCGTGCGCACGCCTCGTCGCCCGAAGGCCACGACACGCAGCCCGGCAGCCTGCAGCGACCACGCCGCCTCGATGGCAGCGAACGCCTGACTGAATCCGATCAGGACGATCGGCTTGTTGTCATTCATCGCCATCGTTTGAGTGCCTGCTTGGCCGGGCGCAACGGCCATGGATCGGAAGTGAGGGTAGGCGAGTCGAGAAGCCTCGCCACGGTTGCCGCTGTATCGCTGTGGATCACCGAGTATCTGGTGCGCAGCCACTCGTGCTCACGAGACCAGCCTTCGTCAACTGAGTACGCGCGGGTGAACTTGCGGGCTCTCAGCTCCTTCAGCACAGCTCTGTTGTAGAGTCCTTGCGGAAAAGCGGCATGCTTGATCGCTTCTCCCACAATCCGCGTGAGCCGCGACGACGAGTCATTCAGTTCGCCTGAGAGTTCGCCGGTGCGGGCGAGGTCAGTCCAGGGCCGGTGGCTTGCACCATGCGTGCCAAAGGTCATCCCGCACGCTGCCATCTCTGCGAGCTGGCCCGCCGAAAGCGATCCGTCTTCGCCTATGCGGTCAGTGATGATGAAGAATCGCGCCGCGATTCCTCGATCCAGCAGCGCCTGCAGGCCGAGCTCGTAGTCGGACTCGTTGGCATCGTCGAACGTGATCTCGACGCGTCGCGAGTGTGCGAGAGCGACATCCAGGACTTGCAGGTACTGATCATGAGTTATCCAGAATCGCTCTTCTCCAGGCTCGAGGACACGGCGTGGCGTCCCGATTCCATGGAAGTTGAGCGTGATCACTCGCGGCGGAATCCTCACGGCAGGGGTGTTGCTCTCGGTGGCTATCACGGCATCCTCGGTCGCGACTCAAAGGGAGGGGTGGGATCCTCGACGGCGAATTCGGGAGGGGTCGGGTCGGCCGAAGGCAAGTCGTGCCATCGCCCTCGATTGAAAACGAACGGCAGGGCGTAGCGGTGGCGGGGGTCGTGCAGCCGGAGAAGGTGCTGTACCGCGACCGCTGTGCGGAAAAGTGCGGTGTGGAGACGGCCATGCAGTCGCTCAAAATAGCGGATTCGGTTGACGGATATCAGCGCGACGAGGGGAGCTGGCTGACCCGACCCCGAACCGACATGGGAAGCGACCGCTGACGGCTCATAGCGCACGACGAAACCGGCGTCCCTCGTACGCCTCGCATAGTCCGTCTCTTCGGAGTAAAGGAAGTATGTCGCCGCATCCCACGCGCCGACAACCAGGTTGCACGTCGCCGAGACGAGCAGCGCCGCACCTCCTGCCCAGGCGACGTCACGAGGCGCGGCGTAGTCGGAATCCCGGCGAAGCGTCTCAGCCAACCACTCCGGTCGCGTCGCCCATCGATTGCCGAAGATCGAGTCGCCGAGCACACCCCAAAACGTGGGCTCCCTCCTCAGGCTGTCGAATCTTTTTTCGTCGCCGAGATCGCGCAACTGTGGCGCGCAGATCCCCACGGACGCGTCGTCCAGCACCCTGAGCATCCGATCAAGAGCGCCGTCCTCGAGGACGAGGTCGGGATTGAGAATAGCCACGTGCTCACCTGGCCGAACATGACGTCGTCCGACGTTGATGCCGCCTGAGTAGCCCAGGTTGGCCCCCGTCGGAATGACCACCACATGCTGGAACGATCGTGCCACATCCAGTGTGTCGTCGCGGGAGCCGTTGTCGACGACGAGGGCTCGCACGCCGATGCCGGAAGACTCGAGGGACCGCAGAAGGTCTGGCACCGTGGCTGCGCTGTTGTACGTCACGATGATAGCGACGACGGTGGCCACCTGGTCAACTGCGAGAAGTGTCATCGCGCTCCCATCGTTGCTCGGCCCGGCGGCCGGCGCGTGCGAGAAGTGCCACCAGGATGTACACGCTGGCGTCGAACACCGCTCGGGGTGACCTGATGGATCCGATCACCTCTCGGAACATGCCGCCAGCGCTACTGACCGGCCCTGATGGACCTGGCTCGCGGGCCCCGCTGACATTGCGGCGACTGATCGCCACCAGAGCGCGGAATGTTCGCGGCACCCGCACCCGGACCGGTTCCACTGCGACGACGGTCTTCTCTTCTTCGTCGAAGAGACGATCCACCCATAAATCGTCACCTTTCAGCTCGGGGAACCGTCCTAGCCGTTCGTGGCCCGTCTTCGACAGTCCGTATACTCCCGCGCCCCACATCGCGCGTTGCAGGGAGGGAATCTTCTGGCGGGTGCGATAGTAGGCGCGTACCAGCAGCCCCGCGCCGTCGACATCGAACTGTGCCGCGGGACGGGCCGCATGCACACCTGGTCGAGCAAGAGCCCGGGCGGTCGCGACGAGGCTCTCAGACGCAGCGACGATGTCGGCGTCTAGATAGATTCTCGGCCAGACCGAAGCATGCCTATCGCCGATGTTCAACGCATTGGGTTTGGAGGGGATGTCGCTCTTCAGCACCAGGACTTCGGCGAAGCTGGAGGCGACCTCAACCGTCGCGTCGGTGCACGCGTTGCACACGACGATGATCTGGAAGAGGCCCGGCTCCTTGGAAACGAGCGGCGCGAGCGTGCGGGAGATCACGGACGCTTCGTTGTGCGCAGGAATGATCACCGACGCGATCGACCCAGCGGAGCCATCGTGGGTGGCGAATGTGTCATCTGATGCATGCTGCACGTTCAGGACACCCCATTGAGAATACAACCTCGACGGCTGTGCGAGAGTAGACATGTGTCCGCGACCGCCCCACCCCGCCGGTGGGTTGTGTGGCTGCTGGTCGGGTACACGATCATGGCGGCGGTGCTCCTCCTGGCGCCCGGCGGCCCGGGCGATATCATCGCGGCCATCATGGAATGGCTCCACGACGGACTGGGGCTCTCCTTCATCCACCAAGGATGGATTGAGTTCGCGGGTAACATTCTGCTCTTCGTTCCACTGGGCTTCCTGCTGACGCTGCTGTTTCGGCGAGTGTGGGTGGGCCTCGTCGTGTTATCGGCTCTGTCCGTTTCGACAGAGCTGGTGCAGATGCTCATGCCGGCCCGGATGGCAAGCCTCAGGGACATTCTCGCCAATCTGCTCGGTGCCGGCGTCGGCGCAGCCATCGCATCGGTCACAGTCATCCGGCGCTCCTCACCACCGACGGCGACCAGGCGTGCGCGATGAACACCTCGGGCTTGCCTGAGCCGTCGGCCGCCAGCTGCCACACGTCCGTGTCGCCTGCGACGCCCTCGTGCGGCATGCCGTAGAGGATGGTGCCGTCGTCGAGCCACTCGATCTGATCGTCGACGTTCCGGCTCTCCGGCAGCAGCTTGACGTCACCGGACGCGAGGTCGAGGATCGCCGGCGTCCAATGGACGGTCGGCCCTGAGCCCGACGTCACCCGCTTGAAGGCGACGCGCGTGCCGTCAGGCGACAGCGATGGGCACTCGACGTCGTCGGCGACCGCCGTGAGCGTACGTGCGTCGAGATCGCCCTTCACCATGTACGTCTTGCCACCGGTCTGTGCGGTGGCGTAGAAGGTCGTGTCGTCGATGAACGTCACTCCCCAGAAGTTGCGATCGACTGGGGCGATGGGCGACCCGTCGACGATCAAGGTGAAGTCCTCGAGGTTGCCGGGACCCTTCCCGTTGCGATCATGGATCTCGGTCGCAGTCGAGAAGCCCACCGCGGCATACGAGTGACCGGTGACGAACGCTGTGGTGGCGATGAGCGCGCCGTCGTCCGAGATGCGGGTGCGGCTCGGAATGCCGGGCAGCGGCCACTCAGCGACGACCTGAGAGTCGTTGGTGTACAGCGTCGCGGTGTAAGAGGGCGCGATTCCGCGCTCGGAACGCAGGCAGGAGAACCCTTCCTCGGTGGCGTCCACACGATCGCAGGCCGTGTCGGTGACGGCGCGCGGACCGGAAGGATCCGACAGTTGCACGCTCGCAACATGTCCGTATCCTGCTCCGCTCGCGGTGTTGCGGAACACGATGCGGTCACCCGACGCCCACTCGGCCGGCGAGGTCGTCTCGACCCCGCTGGGAGCGCTCTGGCGCGCCTGATACTGCTGCCACGCGAGCGCGGCGACGACGACGGTCGCTCCGATGGCGACGACAGAGATGAGGATCACGATGATCCATCTCGCGCGTGTCGTCACGACGTGGCCTCGCCGTGGGACGTCAGGAACGGCCGCAGCAGCAGGGCGACGAGGGGGATTGCGACCGCCAGGAGGATCGCCACCACGATCAGGGACTGCTCGCGGCCGAGTGCGTACCAGAGGTAGCCGAATCCGACCGCTGCGATGAACCGCGTCACGGCCACCACGGTCTGGGCCGCGGCGATGCCTGTGCCGTGGGTCTCAGGCGTCGTCAACTGGGCCGCGAGTGCGGCGAGCACTCCGTCCGTCGTCGCGTAGAAGAGTCCCAGGAAGGCGAGGCACAGCACGGTCGCCGCGAAGTCGGCGATGGGCATCGCCGCGATGAAGTAGGCGCTCAGCAGCGCGAGGTGACCGAACACGAAGACCCGCGCCCGGCCGATCCTGTCGGCCAGCCGGCCCATCGGGATCGCGAATGCGAGGAACGCGACGTTCGTGCCGACATAGAGGAGTGGGAACCACTGCGCGGCGAAGTCGCTGCGCGACTGCAGCACCAGATAGATGAAGCCGTCGCCGATCGTGAGCACCCCTAGGATGCCCGCTGCCGCGAGCACTCGTCGCATGGGGCCCTTCAGCACCACCGACCAGTCGAACTTGGGCTTCGCAGGCGCGATGGGCGCGGCATCCGGCGCCGTCGAGTCCGTCGAATGAGTGGTCTTCGCCCCCGTGCGCACATTGGGCACGATGATGCCGAGGATCGCCACGCCGATCAAGGCGAATGCCAGCGAGGCCACGAAGACGACCTGGAAGCCATCGGGGATGACCAGCAGGATGAAGAATGCCAGGAGCGGTCCTACCGCGGCCCCGATGTTGTCGAGGGTGCGATGCACGCCGAACGAGGTTCCCAGGTTGTCAGAGCGGGACGTCGCCGTGATCAGGGCATCCCGGGGCGCCGTGCGGATGCCCTTGCCGATGCGATCCGCGGTGACGACCGCCGTGATCGCGGCGAATCCGGAGGCGAACAGCAGCCCGACGCGTGCGACCGCGGCCAGCGCGTAGCCCGTGAATGCGACCCACTTGGGCTGCTCGCCACGGTCGGACACGTATCCGGCGCCGATGCGCACCAGCGCGCTCGTGCCCTGGTAGAGGCCGTCGAGGAACCCGAAGGCGATCGTGGAGAGCCCGAGGATCCCCGTGATGTAGAGCGGAAGGATCGCGGCGACCGACTCCGACGAGATGTCCGTGAGCATCGAGACGATGCCCAGCATGATCACGGTGGATGACACCGTTCTCAGACCCTGCCGGCGAGGCGCGGTGGACCGCTCGCCCGTGGTCTCTTCGGGCTCCGGCGTGTTCGACAGCGAGATGTACATGATGCTCAGCTCGTCCGGAACACGGCGAACAGCTGGTAGACCGTCCCCGTGCCGGCAGAGCTGAAGGCCAGGGAAAGCGACGACAGGGAGTCGGAATAGGCGACGCCACCATCAGTCGCCCCGGCGTCGGCGAGCCCGAGAGCAGCCCAGAGCTTCTTGTAGTGAGCACGGACATCGTCGGCGGACGCATCCGTTCGCGCGACGAGGGTCACCTGCATCGTGTCACGCTCGGTGGCGATGGAGGTGCTCAGGATGTCCGACTTGGAAGTGGGACCCATGATCGACTTCGGAAAGCCTGCCACGAGCTTGCCGGACGCGGAGCTCGAATGCGGCAGCGGCGCGCTCACGAGTGGAGTCGGGTCGGGCACCGGTGGCAGTCCACCGCCGGGCGTCTGCGTCGGCGCGGGGGGCAGCACTTCACTCCCCTTCGTCGGTGTCGCACCCGAGACGGGGCCGGTGGAAGCCGATGAGTTCGACGATCCTGGCTTCGTTCCATCTGCGGACGAGGTTGCGGGGGTGGATGCCGGGGCGGCACCGGGGTTGCCTCCGGGCGACGTCCCTCCGCTGGGCGCGATGAGAAGAGAGATCCACACCAGGAGGGCGATCACCAGCAGCGCACCGGCCACGATGAGCGTCGCACGCATCGCGGGCGTGATGGCGCGCTCGGCCGTGGCCGTGCTGGGAGGTGACTCGGACGCCGTTTCCTCAGACGTCCCCTCGTTTTCAGGCATGGTGACCGTCCGTAGTGAGTGGTGAATTGGCTCCGTCGCCAGGAGGTGCCGCGACTAGTGTCGCATGCGGATCTGGATGACTCCGATGACGCCGAGGACGCTCACCCGTTAGTGGATCGACGCAGCGCCAGGTAGGCAGGGGGACCCTGGATCAGGTAGCGGCGAGCGAGTCGTCGCGGCTCGAGGGCCAACCGCCACGCCCACTCCATTCCGGCCCGCGAGACCCACTGCGGAGCGCGCGAAACGCGCCCCGCGAGGAAATCGACCACGGCCCCGAACGCGAGCAGCACCCCGGCGCCGGTCATCGCGCCGAATTCTTCGATCCAGTCCTCTTGGCGTGGCTTGCCCAGGCAGACGACCAGGATGTCGACATCCTGCGCGGCGATTTCACGCGCGACCCGTTGGGCGTCGACGGTCGAACTCAATTCGGTGCGTGCCGGCGTCCAGTGTCCGGCGAATCGAATGCTGGGCCACTCCTTCGCGATTCGGCTCACCAGCGAATCGGTGACCTCCGGCGAGCCACCGAGGAAGCCCACGCTCTGGCCTCGAAGAGACGCCTCCTCGAGGATCGACAGCACCAGATCGCTGCCCGACAGCTTCGGATAGAACGTCCCCTTCACGCGTTCCGCATGTTTCGCGATGGGCGCGCCGTCGATGAGATTCAGCCATTCGACGCGTGCCACTTGCTGGTTCTTCGTCGCTCGGCTGGTCGGCCCGCGTGATGAACCGAAGTGATGGAGGTGATCGAGGTTGATCGACGCCACGGCGAGGGGACGGTTCGGTCGCCGCCCCGCCGAGTCGGCGATGAGTGCCTTCGCGTGGCCCGCGTCGACGAGGTGCACGACGATCCCATCCACCTTGATCGATGGCAGGTTCGCTGTGAGCGACACATCTACGGGGGTGGGTGGCGCGCTCGGGACGGGCGGCGCGCTCGAGACGGGATGCCGCCGCTCAGGCAGGCGGACCGCCTCGGGTGAAATTGTCATCAGTAAGCCCCTCTCGGCGCGACCATCACCTTGGCGGTGCGCCACATGATCATGAGGTCGGTCATCACCGACCAGTTCTCGACGTAGCGGAGGTCGAGACGCACGCTCTCCTCCCACGACAGGTCGCTGCGGCCGCTGATCTGCCACAGACCCGTGATGCCCGGCTTGATGTAGAGGCGGCGGAAGACTGTGCCGTCGTAGGCCCGGACTTCGGTGGGCAGCGGGGGGCGGGGTCCGACCACGCTCATGTCGCCACGGAGGACATTCCAGAACTGCGGCAGCTCGTCGAGCGAGAACTTGCGGAACACCGCCCCGACGCGCGTGATGCGCGGATCGCGCTTGAGCTTGAAGAGCGGCCCGGAGCCTTCGTTCTGCGCGCTGAGCGCGGCGAGCTCCGACTCGGCGGTCGTACGCATGGTCCGGAACTTCAGCATGGTGAACTCACGGCCGTCGCGTCCGATCCGCACCTGCCGGAAGAAGACCGGACCACGGGAGTCGAGAGCGATCAGCAGACTGATGACAGGCGTGACCAGAGCGATCGGGATCAGCGCAATGGTCGCGACGACGACGTCGAGTGCCCGCTTGAGCACGTGCTGACCGCCCTCGAACTCCGGGATCTTGACGTGGATGAGAGGGAGGCCGTCGATCGGGCGGAGGGAGATTCGCGGGCCGGCGACATCCACGAGCCGGCTCGAGAGGATCAGCTCGGCGGCGGTCCCCTCGAGCTGCCAGCTCAGATGCTTGATGAATTCCGGGTCGTCGTCCGGGCGACTGGCCACGATGATCGTGTCGGCGCTGAGCCTGCGCGCGGTCGCCGCCACGGTGTGCGTCGACCCGACTCTCGGGTAGACCTTGCCGTCGACCGACATATCGGCATCCAGAGTGTCGTCCGTCGCGGTTCCGACCACGACGTACCCCAGCTTGCCGTCACGCTCGAGCTGGCGGATGACGTACTCGATGTCGTCGCGAGAGCCCGTGACGATGGCGCGAGAGGTGAAGAGGCCGACACTGCGCTTGTGGGTCAGCCAGCGCCGCCAGCTCCAGCGATTGATGAGCAGTGCGAGCAGGCCGATGGGCAGCGCCAGGATGAGCTGGGTGCGAGCACCATGCCACTGGAACACGACGAAGGCGATGGCGACGATGCCGAAGGCCGAGAGGGTGGCGTGCGCGACGCGGACGTACTCCGTGGACCCCGATCCGACGATCGAGATCCTCCTGGTGCGGAAGAGCGCGAGCATGAGCAGCCACAGTGCACCGCTGAGGAGCGGCAGTCTCTCTGCGGTCCAGAGGTCCGTCATGCCGCCCGCGGTCGAAAGCGAGTCCACCAGAGACACTCCGACGGTGATCAGGACCACGGTGAGCGCATCGGATACGCGCAGCGCCTGGGCGTATCGGCGCTCCCAGGTGCGACGCCGTTCCAGGCCAGGCTCGATGCGCGGCGCGACAGCCGCGACTGTCGGAAGGACGTCGGTCCGGGCGACGGAAGCCGCCACGCGGCGTGGGCCGAGCGTCGGCGCAACCGGCTGAGCCTGTGCGCGCAGGGCGGCGATCGGACGGAATCCCGAAGGAAGATCCCCATCGATCGCGGAACTTGCGTCGATCGTCGTCATCGCGCCGCGGAGGAATACCGCACGCGCGAAGCGTCCCCAGTCGCCATTACGTTCCCCAGTACCGCCCGCGACGAGCAGGCTCGTCAATCCCCAGTAGCGCCTGTCTTTCCCAGCAGGCCATCCTCATCAATCCCGACGGGTTGAACTCGACGGAATCTTCCCCATTGAGGGCACCGACCGAGTCGATGCACCGCATACGAGGGTTCCCAATGCCTCGCGCTTGTCAATCTACCCTGCTGGAGTACGAGGGGGAAGCAGTAATACGAATGTGAACAACAACTTCCGCTGAACTTCTGCTCAAGACTGTGGATGACCTACTCGGGCCGGCGGCGTCGTCGGTCTGAACTCCAGGAGTGTCGGCCAGCGCTGGGCAGACTCATAGGCTGCCTCCAGGCCCCTCGTGCAACGATGGAGGCAATGCAGCTCTCGATCATCGTCCCCACGTTCAACGAGGCTCCCAACATCGCGGAGCTGGTCCGCCGCGTCACCGCGGCGGTAGGCGGCATCGACGCCGAGATAATCTTCGTCGATGACAGCACCGACTCGACACCCGACGAGATCCGCAAGGTCTCGGCATCCGCGGCCCTGCCGGTGCGGCTCATCCACCGCGACCGGCGCAGCGGGGGCCTCGGCGGCGCGGTGCTGGAGGGGTTCGCGGCGGCGGAGTCGGACGCGTGCCTCGTCATGGACGGCGATCTGCAGCATCCGCCCGAAGACATCCCGGCGCTCTGGGCGCGCTTCGCCCGAGGGGATGTCGACGCGGTCATCGGCTCGCGCTACGCCGGCGGGGGCACGGCCCACGGTCTCGCCGACCGCTCGCGGGTGGTCGTGTCGAAGGCGGCCACTTCACTCACGCGCGCGATGTTCCCCATCCGGCTGAGCGAGGTGAGCGACCCGATGACGGGGTTCTTCCTCATCGACCGGCGCGCGGTCGACGGCGCGACGCTCAAGCCGCGCGGGTTCAAGATCCTGCTCGAGATCCTCGCTCGCCGGAACCTGCGAGTGGCGGAAGTGCCGTTCGACTTCGCCGATCGGCATGCCGGCGAGTCCAAGGCCTCGATGCGCCAGGGCCTGCACTTCGCCGTGCAGCTGACCGCGCTGAGATTCGGCAAGATGTCGCTGTTCGCGCTCATCGGCGTGGTCGGCGCGGTGGTGAACCTTGCGATCATGTGGGGCCTCATCCATGTCGGGGTGGGCTACATCGTCGCTGCGGTGATCGCCGCCGAGGTGACCATCGTCGGCAACTTCCTTCTGCAGGAGCGGTTCGTCTTCCAGGACATGCGTGATTCGGCCTCGGGTGTGTGGCTGCGGTTCGCGAAGTCGTTCTCGTTCAACAACGCCGAGGCCCTCGTCCGCATCCCCGTGCTCGCCCTGATGGTGCAGACCTGGCACATCTCGGCCGTCGTCGCTGCGGCGATCACGCTGGTCGTCGCGTTCGTGGTCCGCTTCATGTTCCACTCGCTGGTCGTCTATGCGCCCCGCAATGCCGGCGTCGAACCCAGTCGCGCCAGGCATCTCGTCGAGGAGCTGGACGCTCAGTCCATGTCTCCCGGCGAACTCTGAGGGCAGCGCTGAGCCGTGATTCCCGAAGGGTGGATCGAGCACCGGCGCCCGGATGGCGAGACGGTCGGCTGGATCGTTCCGGATGGCGAGGGCTTTCGCATGAGGGATCTGCTCGGGCGCGAGGTGACGGCCGAGCCGGTCGGCTGGCTGGACGCGGAGGAGATGCTCGACAGACGCGGGATCGGCTACCTCGCCGATCGGTACATGCTGCGGCTCGCCGACGGCAGTGAACGCCCGGTGCGCATCGCCGAGGCCGGGGTGCGAGGCGTCACCGTCGTCGCCGACGAATTCGGAGCGGCATCCGCGGTGGGAGCGGCGGTCGACCGCTTCCGCCTCGCGTTCCCGGTACCGCCGGAGCTGCGTCCACGCTGACCTCGGCCCTCACGGCGCGGGGCCCGGGCGCTACGCTGAGACGCGTGAAGACGTTGGTCCTGACCGTCATCGGAAGCGATCGTGCCGGGCTCGTCGAGGCGGTCGCCCGGATCGTGGATGAGCACGGCGGCAACTGGGAGAACAGCCAGCTCGCCGAGCTCGCAGGCACGTTCGCAGGCGTCATCGAGGTCTCGGTGCCCGAGCCGCGCGCGGACGAACTGCAGACCGCGCTCTCGTCGCTCGACGAGCTGCTCACGGTGGCGGTGCACTCCGCGGTCGCCCCTGACTCGGCTGCGCGCCGCCAGGTGACGTTCACCGTGCTGGGCAATGACCATCCTGGGATCGTCCGCGAGATCTCGGCGGCGCTGCGAGCACAGGACGTCAGCATCGATCACCTGACGACGCAGACTCGGGATGCCGCCATGTCCGGTGGCCGTCTGTTCGAGGCGACGATCGTGGCGCGGATGCCGGCATCCGTCGACGTCGAATCGGTGCGCACCGAGCTGGAGCGTCTCGCCGCCGAGATCCAGGTCGACATCGCCCTCGCCGAGTGATCGGACAGGCGGCCGCCAGGTGAGCCGGAGCGCTCAGGCCGCGAGGCGCTCCCGAAGGAACGCCCGGACGTTCGCGACGGCGCCATCGTTGCGCCACTTTCCGGTCAGCGTGGAGTGCTTCCTCTGGTTCGGCGAGGTGAGGGTGAACACGCGCATGCGCTCATCGCCCAGCAGCTCCCGCGCGGCGGCGAGCTTCGATGCGGGCGACAGGCAGTCGCGACGGAACCGGTAGCCCTGCACCTGCAAGCCGACGCGCTGCTGCAGCGCGGCGCGGTCCTGGTCCGACAGCCCGAGCCCCGAGGGCCGCACAGGCATGCCGGCGGGCTCCGCGACCACTGCGCCGGCGACCCGGGGATCCACCGCCAGCGCGAGAGCGAAGTTGCCCGTGAGACACAGGCCGATAACGCCGAAGGAACGGCCGGACGAGTCGGCCACGTGCCGATGGGCGAAGTCGCGCAGCCATCCGACGGACGTGCTCACCCCGTCGCGCGCCAGCACGTGGAGCTCCCTGCGCACGCAGAGCTGCCTCGCCGAGTCGAGCGATCCGGGGTTGCCGTCGCGTCCCACGATCGATGGGACGACGACGCGGAAGTCCGCGGCGAGCACGTTCGCGAGTTCGACGAGGTTCTCCGAGATGCCTGGGAACTCGTGCATGAGCATGACGGTCGGCAGCGGCGCATCGGGCGTGCCTCGATCCGCGGTGTAGAACGCGTGGGAGTGGTCGCCGTGCGCGAACGTGCCCCGGTCCCACCCGTCGGGACACCACTCCTGTGCTCTCGCCATGTCAGTTCGCCTCGCAGATCCAGGTCGTTCGCCAGCGGTGCCGCTGGTCAGAAGGTAGCGCGGTCCTGCGCGTGCACGTGCTCGCTGGATAGTCTGATTCGAGTCCGCGCGGTGCCCTGCGCGGTCGATCGGACGGTTCCGCCAGACGACTCGCCCGGTGGGCACGACGAAGGGTGGCCGAAGATGAGCCTCGCGATGCCGGAGACGGACCCGAATGTCACCCCGCGTCGCCTGTTGGCGATGGCGGTGCCCGCGATCGTCGTCGGCGTGATGAGCGCCCTGCTGCTGTGGGTTCTCGAGCAGGCCGCAGATCTGCTGAGCGGCGTGCTGTGGACAACCCTGCCCGACGCGCTCGGGATCGACCCGTCGGGCTGGTGGATCATCCTGATCCTCACTCTGACCGGGCTCGCGGTCGGCGTCGCGCTGCAGATTCTGCCCGGTCACGGCGGCCCAGACAGCGTCACCACCGACCTCATGGGCAAGCCGCTTCCCCTCAAGGTGCTGCCTGGACTTGCGATCGTCACGCTCCTTGCTCTGGCGGGCGGTGTGAGCCTCGGCCCCGAGAACCCGATCATCGCGATCAACTCCGCGATCGTCGTCGCGATCTTCGTGAGATTCATCCCAGGGGTCAAACCGCAGCTCGGGATGCTGCTCGCCGGCGCCGCCACCGTCGGAGCCCTGTTCGGCACGCCGGTGGCCGCCGCCCTGCTCTTCACCGGGATCCTGGCGGCCCTCCGATCCGGCGGTTCCCTGTGGGATCGGCTGTTCCTGCCGGTCGGCGCCGCCGGTGCCGCCGCGACGACGATGCACCTGCTGGGTGCGCCTCCATTCGCGTTCGACGTGCCTGCCTACGGAGCGCCGCAGGCGATCGACTTCGTCACCGGGTCAGTGCTGGCCTGCGCATGTGTGCTCGTGGGCCTCGCGATGCTGTACCTGCTCCCGCTCTTCTACCGGGTCCTGCACGCGCTTCGGCATCCGATCATCATCACCACGGTCGGCGGGGTGCTCCTGGGCATCCTGGGCTTCATAGGGGGTCCGATCACGATGTTCAAGGGGCTCACGCAGATGGGTGAGCTGCTGAAGAACCCGGGTGCGTACAGTGCGGGTCAGCTCGCGATGATCGCCGGCATCAAGGCTCTCGCCCTGCTCGTGGCCGCATGCGCCCTGTTCCGCGGCGGTCGCATCTTTCCCGCGACCTTCATCGGCGTGGCTCTCGGGATGCTGGGCAATGCCCTGTTCCCGTCCATTCCGTTCGGGCTCGCGGTCGCGTGCGGCATCCTCGGCATCCTCGTCGTGGTCGCCCGCGACGGCTGGCTGGCACTGTTCGTCGCGGCCGCAGTGGTCGGCGACATCACGCTCCTGCCGATGCTCTCGCTCATCATCCTGCCGGCGTGGCTGCTCGTCTCCGCGGTGCCGGAGTTCCGCATCGTGCCCCCTCCAGGCGCTGACGCCGCGCCTGCGGCGGACGCCGCCCCGCAGGCCGGGGGCACTCCGGCCGCGGCATGAGTGCACCGGGTCCGGCTCATCGTGGTGGCAGAGGGTAACGTAGGCCCAATGCAACGCAGTGGTTTCGCCGCTCGAGCCTCCGCCGAGTGAAATGACCGAGCCGGTTTCGGCGGCGCAGGGCGCTACAGACTCAGAGCCGCCAGATGAGCCGAACCCGCCCCACGCGGGCGGCCACGGTCTGCGGTTCGCCGCGGTCGCGGCGGTCGCCGCATTGGGCGTCGTCTTCGGCGACATCGGCACCAGCCCGCTCTACGCGCTGAAGACCGTGTTCCTCCTCGACGGCGGGGCCGTTCGCGCTGATCAGACCGATGTGTTCGGCGTCATCTCGTTGATGTTCTGGAGCATCACGATCATCGTGTCCATCAAGTACGTCACCATTCTGATGCGCGCGGACAACGACGGTGAGGGCGGCGTGATGGCGTTGGCGGCGCTTGCGCAGCGGCTCTACGCCAACCGCGCGGGGAAGGCGGGCATACTTCTCGTGATCGGGATCGTCGGAGTATCGCTGTTCTATGGCGATTCGATCATCACTCCAGCGATCAGTGTCCTCTCGGCAGTAGAGGGTCTGGATGTCACGACCCCGGCTATCGCGCACCTGATCATTCCGATCGCAGCCGTGATCCTCATCGGCCTGTTCGCGGTTCAGCGATTCGGAACGGGCCGAGTGGGCGGCCTGTTCGGCCCGATCATGGTGCTGTGGTTCGTCGTCATGGCCGTGGCGGGTCTTGTCATGGTGATTCGGTATCCGGCCGTGCTGCTCGGGCTGTCGCCGACCTATGCGATCGCCTTCATCGTCGGGCATCCGTCCATCTCTTTCATCGCACTGGGCGCTGTCGTCCTGGTCATCACGGGAGCGGAAGCGCTCTACGCCGACATGGGGCATTTCGGACCCTCTCCGATCCGCCGTGCCTGGTTCTTCCTGGTATTCCCCGCGCTGACGATCAACTACCTCGGCCAGGCCGCGCTGATCCTGCACCACCCTGAAGCGAAGGCGAATCCCTTCTTTCTGCTGATTCCCGAGTGGGGACGCCTGCCCGTCGTGATCCTGGCGACCGCCGCGACCGTGATCGCCAGCCAGGCCGTCATCTCCGGAGCCTTCTCACTCTCACGGCAGGCAGTCGCGCTCGGTGTGCTTCCGCCTCTGACCATCCGGCAGACGTCGAAGCGGGAGGGCGGTCAGATCTACCTTCCGGCCCTTAATGGCCTGCTGTTCATCGGCGTCATGGCCGTGATGCTCGCGTTCGGTTCCTCCGAGCGACTCTCCACGGCATACGGCATCTCCGTGACAGGAGCGCTCGTCGTCGACACTCTGCTGCTGCTGCTCGTCGCCCGACCGCTGTGGCACTGGCGAGCGTGGCAGCTCGTCCTCGCCGGCGTCGCGTTCGGCGGCCTGGAACTCACGTTCCTCGCCGGCAACCTCTCCAAGGTCATCAACGGCGGGTGGGTCCCACTGCTCATCGCCGCTGCCGTCATCACGATCATGACCACGTGGCGACGCGGCCGTCAGCTGGTTCAAGCGGATCGCAAGAAGAAAGAAGGATCGCTTTCCGAATTCATCGAGGACATCCGCGTGCAGAGGCTGCCCAGGGTGCGCGGGATAGCGGTCTTTCCGCATCCGAACAAGGAGAGCACTCCGCTCGCCCTGCGTGCGAACGTGAGGCACAACCACGTTCTTCACGAACACGTGATCATCGTGTCGACGACCACCGCGCAGGTGCCGCACGTTCCGCCATCGGACGCATTCGTCTTCGACGATCTCGGCTACGCGCTCGACGGCATCGATCACCTGACCATACGCTTCGGCTTCTCGGACGAGCCCGACATCCCTCGCGCACTCCGCGATGCCTGTCGCGCCGGAGTCCTCCCGCTCAAGCCGAAGGACTTCAACCGCGCGTCCTACTTCATATCGCGCGGGGCAATCCGGGCCACTCGAGAAAAGGGCATGGTCCGGTGGCGCAGGTCCTTGTTCGTCGCCCTCGCACACAATGCCGCGGATCCCGCCGCCCGTTTCGGGCTCCCGGCGCTTCGCACCGTGACGATGGGCAGCGACGTCGAGATCTGACGGGCCGGCGCGCTCCGAGCGACGTTCAGATCCCCTCCACGGATGGCGGCCGGACACTGTCGAGCGTCGGGTGGTCCAACGAGAAAGTCCCTCTCCCTGTAGAAGCCAGGAAGAGGGACAGTGGCTCCGACCGGCATCGATCCGGTGACCTTTCGATTTTCAGTCGAACGCTCTACCAACTGAGCTACAGAGCCGCGCGGCGCACGAAGCTGCCGCGTCCTAGACGAAAGGCCCTCTCGAGAAAGGGCCCGTCGCTTCAGAGCGACCCTGACGGGACTTGAACCCGCGACCTCCGCCGTGACAGGGCGGCACGCTAACCAACTGCGCTACAGGGCCATGCTTATTCAATTTGTGTGTCGGGATGGTGACCCCAACGGGATTCGAACCCGTGCTACCGCCGTGAAAGGGCGGCGTCCTAGGCCGCTAAACGATGGGGCCGGATGAACCCCTGGCTCATCGCCCGGCGCTCACGCTTACCGACGCTCAAGCATACGCAATCCATCTCGAATGCGCCAATCGAGGCGGGTCTGCCCGGACGCCGGCCGAGCCTCCCACAAGATGACGGGGTGCGGTTCTCGTCGAGCGGGAGCAGGATAGAAGAACCGCAATCGTTGCGTCTGTGACTCATGTTGCTAATGTGAAAGCTGTAAAGACGCGTCGGGAGGATCGCTTGAGCTCCGAACAGGCCCGAGAGGACGAGTGCGGCTGCGCACCGAGTCCTCGTGAGCGGAGCCTGCTGTGGCCTGCTGTCAGCCGCCGCGGCGCGCTGAGCCTGGGCATCCTCGGTCTCACCACCTTCGGCGTGGCGACCGGCGTCGCGATCGCACCTGCCTTCGCGACGGACTATCCGTCGTGGGAGGACGTGGTCCGCGCCAAGTCGAGCCAGGTCGCCAAGCAGGCCGAGATCGCCAAGATCGAACGGCTGATCAAGGGGCTCGCCGACGATGTCGTCGCCAAGAGAGCGATCGCAGAGCGGCAGTCCGACGAGTTCTTCGTCGCGCAGCAGGCGTACTTCGACGCTGCGTATCGCGCGGACCAGCTGCAAAAGCAGGCCGACGCCGAGGCCGCGAAGGCGGTGGACGCGGCGAACAAGGCCGGTCGCGTCGCCGCCCAGCTCTACCGCAACGGCGGGGACGACACCTCGCTCGAGCTGTTCTTCTCGGGATCGGCCGCGAGCGCAGACGATCTGCTCGCCCGACTGGGCACTATGGACAAGCTCGTCGAGCGCAACCGGGATGTCTACGCCGAGGCGGTCACGGCCCGCGACTCGGCGCAGAATCTCAGCGACCAGGCCGTCGTCGCGCGCACCGAGCGTGATCGGCTTCAGCAGGCGGCCGAGGCCAAGATGGTCGCCGCGCAGCAGGCCGCTGATGCCGCGCAGGCCGCGCTCGACGAGCAGCAGCTGCGTCAGTCCAGCCTCGAAGCCCAGCTCGCCGCCCTCAAGGACAACACCGCGAAGACCATCAAGCAGTACGAAGAGGGCGAGCGGGTCCGCAAGGCGGCCGAGGCCAAGGCCAGGGCCGAGGCGGCCGCGCGGGCCAGGGCCGAGGCGGAGCGGATCGCGCGCGAGCAGGCGGCAGCCGGTGGCGGCGGCGGCGGTGGCGGTGGTGGCGGCGGTGGTGGCGGTGGCGGTGGCGGTGGGTCCGGCTGGGTCCGCCCGTCATCGGGATGGCAGAGTTCGGGCTACGGCCCGCGGACGGTGCAGTGCGGGAACGGCTACTGCGCGAGCGGCTTCCATTACGGCGTCGACCTCGCCGATTCGTGTGGGAGTGCGATCTACGCAGCCTGCAGTGGCACCGTGGTCTATGCCGGTCCGAACGGCGGGTACGGCAACTACATCAAGATCGATCACGGCGACGGAACGGGATCGGGCTACGGACACATCCGGCCCGGCGGGATCTTCGTCGGGTACGGACAACACGTCGACGCAGGTCAGCTCATCGCGAGCGAAGGCAACACCGGGTTCTCCTTCGGCTGCCATCTGCACTTCGAGACCTACATCAGCAACTTCCCGGTGAACCCGGTCCCGTTCATGGCCGCGCGGGGCGTGTCGGTCTGACGTGGACCGGATGCCGGGGGGCGGGCCGATGCGCTTGCGGCTCCGCGCATCGCGAAGCGATGTGCGGAGAGGTCGCGGGGACCATCCCCTGAGGGATCCCGTCGGCGTCAGTCCCCGTGCGGCTTGAAGCGGTCGAACGCCTCGCTCACCAGACGCTCGGCCTCGGCGGCATCCGCCCACTCGTCGACCTTGACCCACTTGTCGGGCTCGAGGTCCTTGTAGTGCTCGAAGAAGTGCTCGATCTCCTTGCGCTGGAACTCCGGGATGTCGTTCACGTCCTGGATGTGCGCCCAGCGCGGGTCCTTGCCGAGCACCGCGACGACCTTGTCGTCGCCGCCGGCCTCGTCGCTCATCTTGAGCACCCCGACGGGGCGGACGCTCGCGAGGACTCCGGGTGCGAGATCGACGTCGAGGAGCAGCAGCACGTCGAGCGGGTCGCCGTCCTCGCCGAGGGTGTTCTCGAAGAAGCCGTAGTTCGTCGGGTAGCCGAACGCGGTGTAGAGGATGCGGTCCAGGGCCACTCGGCCCGTCTCGTGGTCGACCTCGTACTTGACGCGGCTGCCGCGCGGGATCTCGATGACGGCGTCGTACGCGCCCATGGATGCTCCTTCGGAAGACGGTGGGATGCCGCGACCAGCCTACCCGCCGGGTCGGGCCCGTTTCGTCTCGCCTTCGGCTCGCTCAACGACCGGTGCCCCGGGTCGTTGAGCGACGGGGCGATGCGACCGAGACGAAACGCGTCGAGCCATCCGGTTCGCCCGGGTCGTTGAGCGACGGGGCGAAGCGACCGAGACGAAACGCGTCGAGCCATCCAGGGCGTTTCGCCTCGCCTCCGGCTCGCTCGACGCCCGGGACCCCCTGGTCGTCGGTACCGTGGGACCCGTGGAGCATCGACCAGGACTCGACGCGGCCGTCGCCGAGGTCCGGCGTGCGGTCCGTGCGGCTCTCGCGGCGGTGCCGCCGGGTTCGACGGTCGTCGTGGCTCTCTCGGGCGGTGCCGACTCGCTCGCGCTCGCCGCGGCGGCGGCGTTCGAGGCGCCGAAGGCGGGCGTGACCGTCGTGGCCGTCACAGTGGACCACGGGCTGCAAGACGGATCGACGGATGCCGCCGCCGCTGCGGCATCCAAAGCACATGCCCTCGGGCTTCAGCCGCGCGTGGTCACGGTCGACGTCGGCTCGGACGGCGGCCCGGAGGCCGCCGCGCGCTCGGCGCGCTACGCGGCGCTCGCCGCCGAGGCGCGCGCAGTCGGGGCGACCGCCGTGCTGATCGGCCACACCCTCGACGACCAGGCCGAGACGGTGCTTCTCGGCCTCGCTCGCGGATCGGGTGGCACGAGCCTTCAGGGCATGGCTGCGGCATCCGCTCTCGAGGGTGTGCTGCTGCTGCGACCCCTTCTCGAGGTGCGACGCAGCACCACGCGCTCGGCGTGCGCCGCGGAGGGCCTCGAGCCGTGGGATGACCCGCACAACGCCGATCCGCGGTTCGCGCGCGTGCGCGTGCGCCAACGGGTGCTGCCGGTTCTCGAGGCCGAGCTCGGCCCGGGGATCGCGGAAGCCCTCGCCCGTACCGCTGCGCAGCTGCGCGAGGACTCGGACGCCTTCGACGAGATGATCGACGAGACGGTCCAGGACCTCGTCGAGCACGCCGAGGCGGGGATCTCGGTCTCGGCCGCGGCGCTCGCAGCGAACCCGGCCGCGCTGCGGCAGCGGCTCATCCGTCACGTGGTGGCGGCCGAATTCGGTCAGAGCCTCACGCGGGGGCAGACTCTCGAGGTCGCGCGGCTCGTGACGGACTGGTCGGGTCAGGGGCCGGTCGACCTGCCCGGATGCCGCGCGCAGCGCGTGGGCGGGCGGCTCGAGTTCACCGCGCGGCGATGAGATCCGGATACGCTCGGTCCATGCGCGCGGCCGAGATCCAGAACGAGCTCACCGAAGTCCTCGTCACCGAAGAGCAGATCCTCGCAAAGCTCGACGAAGTGGCCGCGCAGGTCGCGCTGGACTACGCGGGCAAGAACCTCCTCCTGGTCGGGGTGCTCAAGGGCGCGATCATGGTGATGGCGGACTTCTCGCGGGCGCTGCCGACCGTCGTGCCGATGGACTGGATGGCGGTCTCGTCGTACGGCGCCGGCACGAAGTCCAGTGGCGTCGTGCAGATCCGCAAGGATCTCGACGAGGACCTCCACGATCGCGATGTGCTGATCATCGAGGACATCATCGACTCGGGCCTGACCCTCAGCTGGCTGCTCGAGAACTTCGAATCGCGCGGCGCGAAGTCCGTCGAGGTGTTCGCGCTGCTGCGCAAGCCTGACGCGGCGAAGGTGCAGGTGGACTGCAAGTACGTGGGGTTCGACATCCCGAACGAGTTCGTCGTCGGCTACGGCCTGGATTACGCCGAGCGCTACCGCAATCTGCGGGATGTCGCGATCCTCGCTCCGCACGTGTATTCCTGAGAGCGGCGGGGCGGGCCGCGCCCGGTCGTTGAGCGAGCGGGGGGATGGTCGGTTCCGGTCCGGTCGTTGAGCGAGCGGAGCGAGACGAAACGCTCCGGAGTGCTCGGCGCGTTTCGTCTCGGTCGCTGCGCTCCCTCGCTCAACGACCCGAGGGTGGGCCGCGCCCGGCTACGCCGGAACGGACCGGGAGTGCTCGGCGCTCCCGCCGCTGGCGAGCTGGGTGGCCGGTCCGGCGTACGCCGTCGGCGAATACGCAGGCAGGGCACAGAATCCCCGCGATACCCTGATTCCACCGTTGCCGAGGCATTCCTGGCCCGCGCGGACGGATCGCCGACGAAGGGACCGAGCACCCGCTCGCACACCATGGACATCAAGAAGATCACTCGCAACCCGCTCTTCTACGTGCTGATGATCGGGTTCCTGCTCGTCGTGGGCTTCTCGCTGATCTCGAGCCTGGGTGGCGCGAAGCAGATCTCGACGCAGGAGGGACTTCAGCTCCTCTCCGGCAAGACGGTCACCGAGGTCGTGAACACCGACGGCGATCAGCGCGTCGACATGAAGCTCTCCACCCCGTACCAGGGCGCCAGCGACGTGCAGTTCTACTACGTGTCCGCGCGCGCGGACGAAGTGGTGACGGCGATCAGCGCCGCCGCCCCCAAGGACGGCTTCAACGACGCGGTGCCGAAGGCGACCTGGTTCGACGGCTTCCTCTCCCTCCTGCTGCCCATCGTGCTGCTCGGTCTGCTGTTCTGGTTCCTGCTCTCGAGCGCGCAGGGCGGCGGCAACAAGGTCATGCAGTTCGGCAAGTCGCGCGCGAAGCTCGTGACCAAGGAGATGCCGCAGGTCACGTTCGAGGATGTCGCGGGCGCGGACGAGGCGATCGAGGAGATGCAGGAGATCAAGGACTTCCTGAAGGATCCCGCCCGGTTCCAGGCCGTCGGCGCGCGCATCCCGAAGGGCGTGCTGCTGTACGGCCCTCCCGGAACCGGAAAGACCCTGCTCGCCCGCGCGGTCGCGGGTGAAGCCGGTGTGCCGTTCTACTCGATCTCGGGCTCGGACTTCGTCGAGATGTTCGTCGGCGTCGGCGCCAGCCGCGTGCGCGACCTGTTCAACCAGGCCAAAGAGACCGCCCCGGCGATCATCTTCATCGATGAGATCGACGCCGTCGGCCGCCACCGCGGCGCCGGCCTCGGCGGCGGGCACGACGAGCGCGAGCAGACGCTCAACCAGATGCTCGTCGAGATGGACGGCTTCGACCCCAAGGCGAACGTCATCGTCATCGCGGCGACGAACCGCCCCGACATCCTCGACCCCGCCCTGCTGCGTCCCGGTCGCTTCGACCGGCAGATCGGCGTGGACGCGCCGGACCTCAAGGGCCGAAAGCGCATCCTCGAGGTGCACGGCCGCGGCAAACCGCTGGCGGACGGCGTCGACCTGGAGGTCGTCGCCCGGAAGACTCCTGGATTCACCGGCGCCGACCTCGCCAACGTTCTCAACGAGGCGGCCCTGCTGACGGCCCGCTCGAACGCGCAGCTCATCGACAACCGCGCGCTCGACGAGGCGATCGACCGCGTGATCGCAGGCCCGCAGCGCCGGACCCGCGTGATGAAGGACAAAGAGAAGCTCATCACCGCCTACCACGAGGGCGGGCACGCGCTCGCTGCGGCGGCGATGAACCACACCGACCCGGTGACGAAGATCACGATCCTGCCCCGCGGCAAGGCACTCGGGTACACCATGGTGCTGCCGCTGGACGACAAGTACTCCATCACGCGCAACGAGCTGCAGGACCAGCTCGCCTACGCGATGGGCGGCCGCGTCGCGGAGGAGATCGTCTTCCACGACCCGACGACCGGCGCCTCGAACGACATCGAGAAGGCGACGAGCATCGCCCGCAAGATGGTCACCGAGTACGGGATGACGATGGATGTCGGACCCGTGAAGCTCGGCTCGTCATCGGGCGAGGTGTTCATGGGACGCGACATGGGCCACGGCCGCGACTTCAGCGAACGGGTGGCGGAGCGCGTCGACGCGCAGGTGCGCGCTCTCATCGAGCAGGCGCACAACGAGGCGTACGAGGTCATCAACGCCAACCGCGAGATCCTCGACCGGCTCGCGCTGCTGCTGCTCGAGAAGGAGACGCTCGACCACCTCGAACTCGCAGACCTCTTCTCGGATGTCGAGAAGCTCCCGCCGCGCCCGCAGTGGCTGTCGAGCGAGCAGCGCCCGGTCTCGACGCTCCCGCCGGTCGAGGTTCCGACGCGGGCCGTTCGCGAGCCCGTCGCAGCCTCGGTCGCGGCTGAGCAGCAGGCTCCCGAAAAGGCGGCCAAGCGCCGCCCGACCGGTCAGGCGCGTCCCGCAACCGCGTAGGCTCGGCCCGTGGCCGTAGATCGGGAGCGCGTCGCCGCGCTCGTGCGGGAGCTGCTCGAGGCGATCGGGGAAGACCCCGACCGCCCGGGCCTGCGTCTGACTCCGGGCCGTGTCGCGGATGCGTACACCGAGTTCTTCGCCGGGGTGGGGGAGGATGCCGCAGCCCCCCTCGCGCGCACGATCTCGGTGGCTCGCGGCCCTGCTCCCGAAACGCGTCCGTCGGGCGCGGTCATGCTCCGCGACATCCGCTTCCGATCCATCTGCGAGCATCACCTGCTGCCCTTCCGTGGCCACGCCCACATCGCCTACCTGCCGGGCGAGCAGGTCGTTGGGCTCGGAGCGCTTCCCAAGCTGGTCGACATCCTCGCCTCGCGTCCTCAGGTGCAGGAACGGCTCGGCGAGCAGATCGCCGACGTGATCGCGTCATCGCTCGACACCCGTGGCGTGCTCGTGGTGCTCGACGCGTCGCACGAGTGCGTGACCATGCGCAGCGGTCAGCAGGCGGATGTCTCGACCGTGACGATCGCCGCGCGCGGCGAGCTCGCCGAACCCTTCGCACGAGCGGAGCTGATGGCGCTGCTGGGGGCGAATCGGGGATGACCGCCCTCGTCATGGGGATCGTCAATGTGACCCCCGACTCGTTCAGCGACGGCGGTCGCTACCTCGCCTCCGATGACGCCATCGCACACGGTCTGCGCCTGCGGGCCGAGGGAGCGCACATGCTCGACATCGGCGGCGAGTCGACCCGTCCGGGCGCCCAGCGCGTTCCGGTGCAGGTGGAGCAGGACCGGGTGCTGCCCGTCGTCCGCGCCCTCGCGGAGACGGGCGCGGTCGTCAGCATCGACACCATGAACGCGTCGACGGCGATCGCGGCGGTCGAGGCCGGTGCCCGGATCGTGAACGACGTGTCGGGCGGCATGGCCGACCCCGACATGCTCGCGGCGGTCGCCGGCACGAGGGCCGACATGGTCCTCAGCCACTGGCGAGGGCCCTCCGTCGACATGTACGCGCGAGCGCAGTACGGGGATGTCGTCGCCGAGGTCCTCGCCGAGCTCGTCGAGCGGATCGATGCGGCCGCTGCCGCCGGCATCCCGCCGGCCCGTGTCATCGTCGATCCCGGGATCGGCTTCGGCAAGATCGGCGAGCAGAACTGGGCGACCTTGCGCGCGCTGCCGCGCATCGCCGGACTCGGGCATCGCGTTCTCGTCGGCACGAGCCGCAAGTGGTTCCTCGCCGAGTCGCTCGATCCGGATGCCGCGGCCGATGTGTCCGTGGAGCGCCGCGATCCGGCAACGGCGGTCACGAGCGTGCTGGCGGCGCAGTCCGGCGTCTGGGCCGTGCGGGTGCACGATGTCGCGGCGACACGGGACGCGCTGCGGATCGCCGACAGCTGGAAGGGGGAGGGTCGATGGACGAGATCACGCTGACCGGACTCCGCGTCTTCGGGCGCCACGGCGTGTACGACGAGGAGCGACGCGACGGGCAGTACTTCGTGGTCGACTTCACCCTGCGGTTCGACACTCGCCGCGCCGGGCGGACCGACGACGTCGCTGAGACCGTGCACTACGGGGAGGCCGCGGAGCGCATCGCCGAGATCGTCTCGGGGGAGCCCGTCAACCTGCTCGAGACCCTCGCCGAGCGCATCGCCGCCGCGCTGCTCGACTTCTCGCCGGCCGAGCAGGTCCGCGTGACCGTCCACAAGCCGGACGCCCCCATTGCGCTGCCGTTCGCGGATGTCGCGGTGACGATCGAGCGGGATCGAGCGCGGGCATGAAGCGCGTGCTTGTGGAGGGCTTGACCACTCCGGTCGAACGAGTCGATGCCGTGCCGATCGAGGCGGTCATCGCCCTCGGCGCGAACCTGGGCGATCGCGCCGCCACGCTCGCCGCAGCGGTCGAGGAGCTGCGCCGCCTTCCGCTGGTCGACTCCGTCCGAGCGTCCGCCCCGGTGGAGTCGATCGCGGTGAAGCCGGATGGTCCGGATGCCGCGGCACCGGCATACCTCAACGCCGTCGCCATCGTCACGACGCGCCTCGCGCCGACCGTGCTGCTGGCGTATCTGCACGCTATCGAAGCGCGCCACGGCAGGGAGCGCAACGAGCAATGGGGGGACCGCACCCTGGACCTCGACCTCATCGCCTTCGGCGACATCCGAAGCAGCGATCCGCGGCTGCTCGTCCCCCATCCGCGGGCAGCGGAACGGGACTTCGTGCTGGGCCCGTGGCTCGCGCTCGATCCCGATGCCGAGCTGCCGGGAGTGGGCCGGGCCGACGTGCTGCTCGAAAGACTGCGAGCGGCATCGTGAAGCGCACGGGAGCCGGCATCCTGATCCTGGCCGCGGTGATCGGCGTCGCGGCGGGGTTCCTTCTCGACCAGATCCTGACGTCGGCGGGTCGCCCGACCTTCAATCCCGCGGTGACGCTGCCGATCCTGCTGGCGCTGCTCGGCGGCCTCGTCATCGTGCTGGCGATCCCCATCCGTCGCGCGACCCACGGATCGAAGCCGGCAGCGGTGAATCCCTTCCGCGCCGTGCGGATCGCGATGCTCGCGAAGGCCTCGAGCATCGTGGGCGCAGCGGTCGGCGGCGTGGCGGTCGGACTGCTGCTCTTCCTGCTGACCCGCCCTGTCACACCCTCGCTAGGCTCGATGGGCACGACGATCGCGACCGCGGTGTGCGGGGCGATCCTCGTCGCCGCGGGACTCGTCGCGGAACATCTGTGCACCATCCGGAAGGACGACGATGACGAACAGCCCGGAGGCGACGACCCCGGACTCCAGCCCCGACTCCATGACCACTGACGATCAACTCGACTCGGGCACATACCACCGGCTGATCGAGCCGCGGTCGCAGAATCGGCTCGCTCTCGAGGCGGGTCCATGGCACCAGATCTCGCGCAAGTACGTGTGGGTGCAGCTCATCTCGACGGGGTCGGTCCTGGTGATCGTCGTCGCCGCGACACTGGTGTTCACTCAGCTTCTGCACCAGACCTGGGCGTGGATCCCGGGGGGCATCATGACGGTGATCCTGGTGTGGACTCTCGCGATCGTCCCGCGACAGGCGCGCGCGATGGGCTACCGGCTGCGTCAGGACGATCTCGTGTTCCGCCGCGGCATCCTGTGGCAGCGCATGGTGGCGGTGCCGTATGGCCGCATGCAGCTGGTCGACATCAGCCACGGGCCGCTCGACCGCGGGTTCGGGATCGCCCAGCTGAAGTTCGTCACCGCGGCCGCCGCCACCGGCGTCACCATTCCCGGCCTCGAGCAGCAGACGGCGGAGACCCTTCGCGATCATCTGGTCGCCGTTGCAGAAAGCCGCCGCACGGGCCTATGACCGATCCGCTCACCCCGCAGGGACCGACGACGAGTCCGCCGCCAGGTCCGCAGGCGCCCGTCGCAGGGCCGGTTCCCCCTGTGGCCGCGCCGACGGGCGCGCCGGGCGCCGCGCCGACGGGCGCGCCGAGCGCCGCGCCGACGAGCGCGCCCATCGCCGCGGCTGGTGCATCGCCGCAACGGGCCGAGCCGAACGGTGCGGCCCCGCCTGCGGTGACGCCACGGGCTGAACCTCGCGCCGCGCCCCCGCGGGACCTGGTGCGCTCCCGGCTCAGCGACGGCGAGTGGCACCGGCTCCACCCGTTGACGCCGCTCCTGCGCGGCGGCCTGTTCCTCATCGTCATCGTGGGCATCGTCGTGTCCAACCTGCGGGACCGCCTGCTCTACCTGTTCATCCCCTGGCTCGCGCCCGACATCCCGCCGGACGAGATCCAGAACTGGGAGGGCACCGGGGATCCGATCGACTACATCGTCGCGCACAACCTCTACCTCCTCGCGCTGCTCGTCGTGCTCGGCGTCCTCATCCTCCTCATCGGGATCTTCTACCTGTCGTGGCGCTTCCACACGCTGCGGATCACCGGAGACGACGTCGAGGTGCGCAGCGGCATCCTGTTCCGCACGCAGCGCAGGGCGCCGCTCGATCGTGTTCAGGGCGTCAACCTCACGCGGCCGATGGTCGCGCGCGTGTTCGGCATGGCCAAGCTCGAGGTCGTGGGCGCGGGCGCCGACGGCAACGTCAAGCTCGATTACCTCTCGACGACGAACGCCGAGACCGTGCGCGCCGACATCCTGAGGCTCGCGTCCGGACGACGGCTGGCGGATGCCGCGGCCCGCACCGGTGCGCCGGACGGGCGTCCCTCGCGGGTGGCGGCGCTCGGTCAGACGGTGAGCCGAGGACTCACCGGCCTCATCGACGGCGACGAGCCCGCGGTCGAGGTCCCCGACTCCGTCGTGAACATCCCGATCGGCCGGCTGGCGGCATCCCACATCATCAGCCCGGGGACCTTCGGCCTGGTGTTCGCCGTCATCGCGATCGCCATCGGCGTCTCGCAGGGCATCACCTGGCTGCTCCTCGGTTTCATCCCCGCGCTGATCGGCTATGGGGCGTACTGGTTCCGCTCGATCACCAGGTCGCTGCGCTACTCGATCGCCCCGACACCGGACGGCGTCCGGATCACATTCGGCCTGCTCACGACGGTGACGGAGGTCGTGCCGCCGGGGCGAATCCACGCCGTGGAGGTCACGCAGCCGATCCTCTGGCGACCGGCCGGGTGGTGGACGATCCGCATCAACCGGCTGAGCGGACGCAGCGTGAGCGATACGAATCGGGACCAGTTCACGACCGCCCTGCCGGTCGGCACGCCGGCAGATGTCGAGCGGGTGCTCAGGCTCATGCTTCCGGCGGTGCCGGAGGCCGAGTGGCCGCTCATCGTGCATGAGGGGATGTTCCGGCCCGCCGGAGCGGACACCTTCATCACCACCCCGAGGCGTGCGTGGATCGTCCGCCCGCTGTCGTGGCGTCGCAACGGGTTCCGCCTCACGCAGGACGTGCTGCTGCTGCGCCGCGGGCTGGTCTGGCGCAAGCTCTCCATCCTGCCGCTCGCGAGGCTCCAGAGCGTCGCCGTGCATCAGGGCCCGGTCGACCGAGCGCTGCGGATCGCGTCCGCCCGGGGGGACGTCGTGGCCGGCCCGGTGTGGACCCAGCTCGCCGCCATCGATCGCGACGAGTCGCTGCGGCTGTTCGACGACGTCGCGCGTGCCACGGTGCGCGCGGCGTCGGGAGATCGGACGCATCGCTGGGCAGCGGATGCCGGGCCGGACGACTTCGGCGAGACTCCGAGGGTGTCGATCGCGGGCGTAGAGGACGTGGCGCGAGGCAGCTCGGTCCCGGACCGGAGGCCGAACACCGCACCGGAGCACCCCTCGTGACGCGCGACGGCCGGTTGGGCGTCGGGATCATCGGCGCCGGCCGGGTCGGCCCCGTGATCGGCTCTGCCCTCGCCGGTGCCGGCCATGCACTCGTCGGGATCACGCACGGCTCGGACGACGCTCGGGTCGAGGCGATGCTGCCGGGCGTGCCGATACTCGACGCGCTGGAGGTGGTTCGTCGAAGCGAGCTCGTGGTGATCGCCGTGCCCCACGATCAGCTCGAAGGGCTTGTGAGGGGCCTCGCCGAGATCGGCGCGTGGCAGCCCGGTCAGCTCGTGCTGCACACAGACCCGGGCTTCGGCACCGGCATCCTGGCGTCCGCAGTGGCGAAGGGGGTCATCCCGCTCGCCGTCCACCCCGCGATCGCCTTCACGGGCACCTCGATCGACCGGCGCCAGCTCGTCAACGCCTACGCCGCGGTCACGGCCCCGGCGACGGTGCTGCCGATCGCGCAGGCGCTCGCCGTCGAACTCGGCTGCGAACCCGTCGTCATCGCGGAGGAGGATCGCCCCGCCTACGCGGAGGGGATCGCCACCGCGACCGAGTTCTCGCGATCGATCGTCAGGCAGGCGACGGAACTGCTGCTGCGCGCCGGCGTGCCCAACCCGGGTGCGTACCTGTCCGCGTTGGCGCATTCGACGATCGACCACGCGCTCGCCGACGCGGGTTCGGGCACTCCGGGCATGCCCCCCGCTACGATCGACGGATGATCAGCACCATCGACGGGCTGCGCACCCGACTGGCAGAGGCCAGAGCCGCAGCACCGGACGGGGCCAGGGTCGCGCTCATCTCCACGATCGGCGCCCTGCACGACGGCCACATCGATCTCGTCCATCGCGCCCGCGAGGTCGCCGACATCGTCGTCGTGTCGGTCTTCGTCAATCCGCTCCGATTCGCCAGCCCGTCCGAGTTCGAGGCTTACCCCCGCACGCCCGAGGACGACGAGGCGCTCCTGGCGTCGCTGGGAGTCGATGTCGTGTTCGCACCGACGGTCGCCGAGCTGCTCCCGAATGGATCCGACACCACCAAGGTGACGGCGGGAGACCTGGGGCTGCGCTACGAGGGCCGCTCGAGGCCCTTCTACTTCGACGGCCTCCTCACCGTCGAGGCGAAGCTGTTCAACCTCGTGAGACCGGATGTCGCCGTTTACGGCGAGCGCGATCGGCAGCGCATCTTCCTCGTCGAGCGGATGATCCGCGACCTCCACTTCACGATCGAGGTCGCCACCGTCGAGACCGTGCGCGGTGACGACGGTCTGCCGGTGTCCACGCGGGTAGGACTTCTCGAGGAGCGCGACCTCGCGGCCGCGGCGAAGCTGCCCGCGGCGCTGGATGCCGCGGCGTCCAACGCCGACCGGGGCGTCGACGCGTGCATCGCCGCGGCGCAGTCCTCGCTGATGGGCGAGCCGCGAATCCGCCTGGAGTACCTGAGCGTCGTGGACCCGGCATCCTTCCTGCCCGTCGACGAAGGCCATCGCGGACCCGCGCTCGCGCTGATCGCCGCGACGGTCGCCGGACACCGGTTCATAGACAACGCCGAGATCTACATCGGCTGACGACGCGGAGGCGGACGTGCGCATCACCCGGATCGGCGGACCCACCGCGCTGATCGAATGGGAGGGATGGCGCATCCTCACGGATCCCACGTTCGATCCGCCTGGGCGAACATACTCCTTCGCGCTCGGCACGAGCTCGCGCAAGACGACCGGCCCAGCGGTCTCGCTCGATGAAGTCGGCGACGTCGACCTGGTGCTGCTGAGTCACCACCAGCACGCCGACAACCTCGATGACGCCGGACGCACTGCGCTCGAGCGTGCGAATACGGTGGTCACGACGGTCGCGGGCGCGAAGTCGCTCGGACACCGCGACATCCGCGGGCTCCGGGCGGGCGCCGCCACGGTTGTCTCGGGGCCCGCCCGGCCGACCATCACGGTCACTGCGACGCCCTGTCGCCATGGCCCTCCCCTCACGCGGCCGATCGTGGGGCCCGCGGCGGGATTCGCGCTCACCCGCGACGGCGCCGCCCGCCCCGGGCTGTGGATGACGGGCGACACGGTGCTTCACCGAGGCCTGCTGCGCGCGGCGGAAGGCCTTCGGCCCGACGTCATGGTGGTGCACGTGGGCGCGGTGAGGTTCCCGCGGACGGGTCCGCTCGTGTACACGATGGATGCCGCTGCCGCCGTGGCGGTGATCGACCGCGCCTCGCCAGGAGTCGTGGTGCCCGTCCACGTGGAGGGATGGAGCCACTTCTCCGAGCAGGAGCAGGCCGCGGCGAGGGTGTTCGATGCTGCTCCACCGTCCGTTCGCGACCTGATCCGCTGGCTGCCGCTCGGTGAGTCCGTCGACCTCGGCTGAGCCGCTGCGAGCAAGTCCGATCCGTTCGGACGGGACGGGCGGGCGTGTCGGGGCGTTCGCCTCACGATCCCGCCGCGGGACGCGCACGCGCGCGCCGATAGACTTGGGGCCGACTTTGCGAGGAGCCCGCCACGATGACCGAGACGCCTGCACCCGAGCCGACCGAAGACGAGGACGCCCGCCGGGCCGACCTGGTCGAAGCGTTCGAGCAGAAGGCTGTGCGCCTCGCCAAGCGCGAGCGGCTCAATGCCGAGCGGGCGGATGCCGCGGGGGGCGCCTACCCGGTCGCCCTTCCGATCACGGCCACGATCCCCGACCTGCGCGCGCGCTTCGGCGACCTCGAGGCCGGAGCCGAAACCGGCGAGACAGCAGCCGTCGCGGGGCGCGTGGTGTTCAGCCGGAACACCGGCAAGCTGTGCTTCGCCACCCTGCAGGCCGGCGACGGCAGCCGCATCCAGGCCATGGTCTCGCTCGCGTCGGTCGGGGACGAGTCGCTGCAGAGCTGGAAGGACCTCGTCGATCTCGGCGACCACGTCTTCGTGGCAGGCGAGGTCATCTCGAGCCGCCGCGGCGAGCTGTCGGTCATGGTCTCGAAATGGGCCATCGCGTCCAAGGCGATCCTGCCCCTTCCCAACATGTACGCCGAGCTGAGTGAGGAGACGCGGGTCCGAAGCCGCTTCCTCGACCTCATCGTCCGCGATCGCGCGCGCGAGACGGTGGTGGCCCGGGCCAAGGTGAACGCGAGCCTGCGTGCGACGTTCGCCGAGCGCGGGTTCATCGAGGTCGAGACCCCGATGCTGCAGGTGCAGCACGGCGGGGCGTCCGCGCGGCCGTTCATCACCAACTCGAACGCCTTCGACGCCGACCTCTACCTGCGGATCGCGCCGGAGCTCTTCCTCAAGCGTGCCGTCGTCGGCGGCATCGATCGCGTGTTCGAGATCAACCGCAACTTCCGCAACGAGGGTGCCGACTCGACCCACAGCCCCGAGTTCGCGATGCTCGAGGCATATCAGGCCTACAGCGACTACAACGGGATCGCCGACCTGACGCAACGGCTGATCCAGGACGCGGCGGTCGCGGTGGCGGGGTCCACCGTGGTGACGTGGGCGGACGGCACCGAGTACGACCTCGGCGGGCAGTGGGACCGGGTCTCGATGTACGATTCGCTGTCCGCGGCATCCGGTCGGGCCATCTCGCCGCAGACGTCGCTCGACGAACTGCTCGTCTTCGCGGCCGAGGTCGGGCTCGAGGCGCCTCCCCACGCTACTCACGGAAAGCTCGTCGAGGAGCTGTGGGAGCACTTCGTGAAGGGCTCGCTCACGCGCCCGACCTTCGTCATGGACTTTCCGCTCGATACGAGCCCGCTCGTGCGAGAGCACCGCTCGATCGCGGGGGTCGTGGAGAAGTGGGACCTGTACGTCCGCGGGTTCGAGCTCGCCACCGGATACTCCGAGCTCGTCGATCCCGTCATCCAGCGCGAGCGCTTCACCGAGCAGGCGAAGCTCGTCGCCAGCGGCGACCTGGAGGCGATGCGCATCGACGAGGAGTTCCTCCGCGCACTCGAGCACGGGATGCCGCCGTCGGGCGGGATGGGCATGGGCATCGATCGGCTGCTGATGGCGATCACGGGGCTCGGCATCCGCGAGACGATCCTCTTCCCGCTGGTCAAGTAGCCCGCCCGCGTCAGGCCCGGACGCCCTTGGGCGGCCGCTGGAATGCCCATTCGGGCAGGTGCCCGGCATGGACGAACGATCGCACGATCTCGGCGAGGCCGTGCTCCGGGTCGATCTCGCACGCCTCGAGGGCATAAACCTCCGCGTGCGTGGAGCGCCCGAGCGCCCACGCCAGCCACGCCGACGTCGCGAGCGGGCCCGGCCGCGACTCCCGTGGGGCCGCGGCTGCGACCCGACGCGCGAGTTCGAGCGCTGCGACCAGGCGGTCGGGATCGGGCCGGGCGCCCTCGCCCCACATGTGCATCGCGAGGTGGGCCGGGTACTCCTCGCCCTGCTCCCACCGCAGCTGCGCGTCGAGCGCCTCATCGCCCGCGGCGAGGCCACCGCACCACTGCACGAGCGCGATGTCCCGCAGCGCGGGCCGCGACAGGCACCACGTCATCGCCGCGGCATCGTACTGATCGAGTGTGCTCGGATCCCACGCGAGGGCCCCTTCGAACAAGGTCGGCAGGTCGTCGAGCGTGCACACCGCGGCGAGGGCGCGCGGATCGATGCGCCTCGACTGCTCGTCAGGGGAATGCGGGTCAGCGGCACCGCTGGAGGCGGTCTCCCGTCGAGGACTGCCGGATCGACCCGTGCCGGCGGCCTCGGGGCCGCAGAGCACAGCGACGGCGTCGGCCAGGCTCGCCAGAGCGTTCGCGACGCGCTCCTTCTCGGCGAGATCGACCGAGGGCAGGGATGCACCACTGGCCTGGTCGCCCTGGGGATCGGGGAGGGATGCCGCGGCCGCCGGTTCGTCGGCGAGCGAGGCCAGCGCTCGTCCCTCGGACGGGCAATCCCGATCCAGGTATGAGCCCCATCCGTCGGCGGCCACGCACAGGGCATCGGACAGGCGCAGTCCGCACGCGTCGGCGCGGCGCGCGAGCGCGTCGGAGAGATCGCGGTGCGGCATCCGTTCGTCGTCCGCGAACCGCGCATCGGTGTAGACGACGGTCGTGAGCGCGTCCGCCTCGGCGATGCGGCAGACCATGCCGATGATGGTCGACGCCACCCGGTCCATCGCGTCGGCTTCGTCGCCCGGAAGGTCGAACCGCATCGCGCCCAGACTTCGCGAACTCGCGAACGGGATCACGACGAGGCTGCGGGTGGGTCGGAAGCCGAGCAGATGGGGCACGAGCGAGAGGAATTCGGCGGCGTTCGCAGCCTTCACGATGGTGGTCATGCGTCGAGAGTGGTCGGCCGCACGGCCGCGCGCGGACGCTCCGCCGCGGATGTGGACTGCGGGGTCGATCCCCTCCGGATGGGGAGGAGACGTCGCGAGGGTATTCTGAGGGCATGGATTACTGGCCTGCCGTGGTGTGGTCGCTGCTGCCGACCGTCGTGGTGAGCGCCCTGTTCTTCTTCGTGCTGCGAAGCGTGGTTCGAGCGGACCGCAACGAACGCCGCGAGTATTCGCGCATCGAGGCGGAGGAGCGCGCAAAGCGCGGGCTCCCCCCGGCCGGGGCGCCGTCCCAGACGTCGACCGCTCCCGAGCACTGACCTCGCCCCCGGCTACGCTGGGCACACCGCCGGCCACGGGCGGGCGAAGGGGGTCGACGCGGTGATCACGCTCACGTTCGACGCGTCGTGGTGGCTGCTCCTCGTCTTCCTGTTCGACCTCACCGTGCGTGTCCTCGCGATCATCTTCGTCCCGCGCAATCGCCGGCCCACCGCGGCCATGGCGTGGCTGCTCGCGATCTACTTCATTCCGCTGATCGGCGTCTTCCTGTTCCTCCTGATCGGCAATCCGCGCCTTCCGCGCAAGCGCCGCCGCAAGCAGGAGCGCATCAACGAATACATCCACGAGACCAGCGAGCACCTGGATTTCGGGACCCTCCGCCCGCACGCGCCGGAGTGGTTCACCTCACTGGTCACTCTGAACCGGAACCTCGGCGCGATGCCGCTCGCGGGCGACAACGCCGCCCACCTCATCCCCGAGTACCAGAAGAGCCTCGACACCATGGCCGACGCCATCCGCGAGGCGACACGATATGTGCACGTCGAGTTCTACATCTTCCAGACGGATGTCTCGACCGACAACCTTTTCCGTGCGCTGGAGGAGGCCTCCGCACGGGGTGTCACGGTTCGGGTGCTGCTGGACCACTGGGCCAACCGCGGCAAGCCCTTCTACCGGAAGACCCTCAAGCGACTCGATGCCATGGGAGCGCAGTGGCGGCTGATGCTTCCCGTCCAGCCCCTTCGCGGCCGCTATCAGCGGCCGGATCTGCGCAATCACCGCAAGCTCCTCGTCGTCGACGGGCGGGTCGCCTTCATGGGCTCGCAGAACGTCACGGATTCGACGTACAACCTGAAGCGGAACATCAAACGCGGCCTGCACTGGGTCGATCTCATGGTGCGTCTCGAGGGGCCGGTCGTGGCATCCGTCAATGCGGTCTTCCTCTCGGACTGGTACAGCGAGACCGACCAGGTGCTGCCCGAGGAGGGCGAGCTGTTCGACGTGCGCTCCGGACCGGGCGATCTCGACTGCCAGATCGTGCCATCCGGCCCCGGGTTCGAGTTCGAGAACAACCTGCGACTGTTCCTCGGCCTGATCAACTACGCGCAGCGCAAGGTGATCGTCGTGAGCCCCTACTTCGTGCCGGACGAAGGCCTTCTCCTCGCCATCACGACCGCCTGCCACCGCGGCCTGCAGGTGGAGCTGTTCGTCTCGGAGGAGGGCGACCAGGCGATCGTCTACCACGCGCAGCGCAGCTACTACGAAGCGCTGCTCCGCGCGGGGGTGAAGATCTGGATGTACAGGCGGCCGTTCATCCTGCACTCCAAGTCCATGACGATCGACGACGAGGTCGCGATCATCGGGTCGAGCAACATGGACATGCGCTCGTTCGGTCTCAACATGGAGATCTCGATGCTGGTGCGGGGCGAGGAGTTCGTCAGCGAGATGCGCGGCGTCGAGGACATCTATCGAGCGCTCAGCCGCGAACTCACGCTCGAGGAGTGGGAGAAGCAGCCCCTCCGCTCCACGGTGCTCGACAACCTGGCCAGACTCACGTCCGCGCTGCAGTAGTTCCGGATGCCGAGCCCCGCCGCCGTGATCACCTCGTGATCGATCTTCCGGGCGCTCCCGGGCCGCCTGCGCCATGATGGAAGAGCCGGGCGTCGGAGCGCGGCCGGCCCGCCTTGCGCGGCATCCTCGGCGAAAGGCACGCTCATGGCCCGTTCTGGATTCCTCGCCGGCCTCGGCGTCCTCGCCCTCGCGAGTCTCGCGCTCGCCGGATGCGCGACCCCTTCCGGCGGGTCGACGTCCCCCGAGCCGACCCCGACGCAGACGCTGGAGCCCGATCCGGACCTGGGCGCCGCCTGGCTCGACGACGGCAGGATGATCGGGCTCGTCACGCTCGGCAGCTCGACCTGCGTGCCCCAAGCCGATCAGGTCCAACTGGCCGACGACGTCCTGCACGTGACTCTTGCCAAGCCCGACACCACCCAGGCGTGCACCAGGGACCTCGTGCCACGAGCGACGCTCGTGACCGTGCCCAAAGACGTCGACCCGGAGAAGAACCTCCAGATCGAGGTGACCGGCGACAACTACTTCGGCAGGGTCGAGCTCGACGGTGTGGCAGGACTCGCGCCCGGCGGCGCGACCGACTACCTGCCGAGCGCAGGCTGGGCGACGGCCAAGGGCCAGTTCGTGATCCTGACGTGGGGATCGTCGACGTGCATCCCCGTGATCCAGGATGTCGCCGCCACCGGCCCCGCGGAGGTCAAGGTGACGTACCAGACGCCGCCCGAGAACCAGGTGTGCACGATGGACATGACGCCGCGCGCCGCCGTCACGGCCGTGAACGCCCTCCAGGACGACACCGGCGTGCAGCTCATCCTCACGGGCGACGAGTTCGACAACGTGAAGATCCCCATCTACGGCACCAACTGAGCCTGGCGCCCGGATGCCGCGGCGCTATGCCTTGGGCGAACACGGCCATCCGGCATCCGGTCGCTCGTTACCCTCGTTGTAAGGCGCCAAGAGGGGTCGACCGGCCCGTCCCTGCCCCGGAGGAAAACGATGTTCGAGAGATTCACGGACCGAGCCCGTCGCGTGGTCGTCCTCGCCCAAGAAGAGGCGAAGATGCTCAACCACAACTACATCGGCACCGAGCACATCCTGCTCGGGCTCATCCACGAGGGCGAAGGCGTCGCCGCCAAGGCGCTCGAAAGCCTCGGCATCTCGCTCGACGCGGTGCGGGAGCAGGTGCAGGACATCATCGGCCAGGGTCAGCAGCAGCCTACGGGGCACATCCCCTTCACGCCCCGCGCGAAGAAGGTGCTGGAGCTGTCGCTGCGCGAAGCGCTCCAGCTCGGCCACAACTACATCGGCACCGAGCACATCCTGCTCGGCCTGATCCGCGAAGGCGAGGGCGTGGCCGCCCAGGTGCTCGTCAAGCTCGGCGCCGATCTCAACAAGGTGCGCCAGCAGGTCATCCAGCTGCTCTCGGGCTACCAGGGCAAGGAGCCCGCAGCCGTCTCCGGTGCCGCGCACGACAACCCCCAGCAGGCCCAGGGAGGGTCGCAGGTGCTCGACCAGTTCGGCCGCAATCTGACACAGGCCGCACGCGACAACAAACTCGACCCGGTGATCGGGCGCGAGAAGGAGATCGAGCGGGTCATGCAGATCCTGTCTCGACGCTCGAAGAACAACCCCGTCCTGATCGGCGAGCCCGGCGTCGGCAAGACCGCCGTCGTCGAAGGGCTCGCCCAGGCGATCGTCAAGGGCGACGTGCCCGAGACGCTGAAGGACAAGCAGCTCTACTCGCTCGACCTCGGCTCGCTGATCGCCGGCTCCCGCTACCGCGGTGACTTCGAAGAGCGCCTCAAGAAGGTCACGAAGGAGATCCGCACCCGCGGAGACATCATCGTCTTCATCGACGAGATCCACACCCTCGTGGGTGCGGGTGCCGCCGAGGGCGCCATCGATGCGGCGAGCATCCTGAAGCCGCTGCTCGCCCGCGGCGAGCTGCAGACCATCGGTGCGACCACCCTCGACGAGTACCGCAAGCACTTCGAGAAGGATGCCGCGCTCGAGCGCCGCTTCCAGCCGATCCAGGTCGCCGAGCCCAGCCTGCCGCACGCGATCAACATCCTGAAGGGGCTGCGCGACCGCTACGAGGCGCACCACAAGGTGCAGATCACCGACGGCGCGATCGTCGCGGCGGCGAACCTGGCCGACCGCTACGTCAGCGACCGGTTCCTGCCCGACAAGGCGATCGACCTGATCGACGAGGCCGGCGCTCGCCTGCGTCTGTCGATCCTGTCGAGCCCGCCCGAGCTGCGCGAGTTCGATGAGAAGATCGCCGAAGTTCGCCGGCAGAAGGAGCAGGCCTCCGAGGATCAGGACTTCGAGAAGGCCGCGTCGCTGCGCGACGAGGAGAAGTCGCTCCTCGCCGAGCGTCTGCGCCTCGAGAAGCAGTGGCGCAGCGGCGACGTCGCGTCCCACGCCGTGGTCGACGAGGGTCTGATCGCGGAGGTGCTCGCCCAGGCCACCGGCATCCCGGTCTTCAAGCTCACCGAAGAGGAGTCGAGCCGCCTCGTCTTCATGGAGAAGGCGCTGCACCAGCGCGTCATCGGCCAGGAAGAGGCGATCGCCGCGCTGTCGAAGACGATCCGCCGCCAGCGCGCCGGCCTCAAGGACCCCAAGCGTCCCTCGGGCTCGTTCATCTTCGCCGGCCCCACGGGCGTCGGAAAGACCGAGCTCGCCAAGGCGCTCGCGGAGTTCCTCTTCGACGACGAGGCAGCACTCATCGCGCTCGACATGTCGGAGTTCGGCGAGAAGCACACCGTCTCGCGGCTGTTCGGCGCCCCTCCGGGATTCGTCGGCTTCGAAGAGGGCGGCCAGCTCACCGAGAAGGTGCGTCGCAAGCCGTTCTCGGTCGTGCTCTTCGACGAGATCGAGAAGGCGCACCCCGACATCTTCAACTCGCTCCTGCAGATCCTCGAAGAGGGTCGGCTGACCGACGGTCAGGGGCGTCTCATCGACTTCAAGAACACGGTCATCATCATGACCACCAACCTGGGCGCGCGCGACATCGCGGGCGGTCCGGTCGGGTTCCAGGTCGAGGGCGACACCGCCACGTCGTACGACCGCATGCAGGGCAAGGTCAAGGAAGAGCTGAAGCGCCACTTCAAGCCCGAGTTCCTCAACCGCGTCGACGACATCATCGTGTTCCCGCAGCTGACCAAGGAAGAGCTTGTGCAGATCGTGGATCTGTTCACAAAGCGCCTCGGCACGCGCCTCCTCGACCGCGACATGACGATCGAGTTGACGCAGGCCGCGAAGGAGAAGCTGATCGCGATCGGCTTCGATCCCGCGCTGGGCGCGCGACCGCTGCGTCGCGCGATGCAGCACGAGATCGAGGACCGGCTGAGCGAGAAGATCCTGCACGGCGAGCTGAACGCCGGCGACCACGTGAAGGTGGATGCCGCGAACGGCGAGTTCGTGTTCGAGAACGGTCCCCGCGGTGGGCGCGTCGCGGTCGGCATCGTCGGCGGTGGCGAGATCACCGCGACCCCCGACCTCGCGGTAGCCAGCGACTGACGGGACGAGCGAGGAAGGGCCGGATGCCGAGGCATCCGGCCCTTCCTCGTTGCGGGGCGCGTTTCGTCTCGGTCGCTGCGCTCCCTTCGCTCAACGACCGGCGGTGCCAGAGGGGCCTGGCCCCGGTCGTTGAGCGAGCGAAGCGAGACGAAACGCGCCGCACCTAAGCTGGACCGGTGGATAGGTTCTCGGTGCGTCCGGCGCGGAGCGCGGACGTCCGCGGCATCCAGGCCCTGCTCGAGCCCTTCGTCCAGCGGCGGATCCTGCTCGGGAAAGACCTCGTGGTGCTCTACGAGTCGGTGCAGCAGTTCCTCGTCGCCGAGGACCAGCACGGCCGACTGATCGGGTGCGGCGCGCTGCACGTGATGTGGGAGGACCTCGGCGAGGTGCGAACGCTGATCGTCTCGGACGACTGGCTGCACCACGGCGTCGGCCGCGCGATCGTGGCGGGCCTCGAAGACAGCGCCCGCCGGCTCGGACTGTCGCGGCTGTTCTGCCTGACCTTCGAGGTGCAGTTCTTCACTCGACGCGGCTTCGCACCGATCGGGGAGCAGGTCGTCGACCTGGACGTGTACTCCCAGCTCATCCGCAGCCCTGATGAGGGCGTGGCGGAGTTCCTCGACCTCGCGCACGTCAAGCCGAACACCCTCGGCAACACACGGATGCTCAAGGTCCTGTAGCGAGGACCCGCTGAGGCTTTCTCGGTTCGGGCCGACGTCAGCCGGGCGCGCCGATCGGCTCTGCACGGCCGGGGCGGCTTAGCCTAGGCGCATGGCGACCGAACCCCCGCGCCGGAGGAGGCACTCCCCGGCGGTCTACCGTCGCCGGCGAATCGTGGTCATCGTCGGGATAATCGCGGCGATCGTGGTCGTGTGGCTGCTGATCGCGCAGCCGTGGCGGGGCGCCGCCTCGCAGACCGCGGGGCAGGATCCCAGCGCAGGCGACAAGACGACCACGGATGCCGGCGTCACCGAGCTTCCCGTCCCTCAGGACGCATCGAGCACGCCGCGCGCGACATCCAGCCCCTCGGCCACTCCGGCCGCCACCCCGCACCCAACCACCTCCCAGGCCCCCACTCCGGCGCCGACCTCGACAGCGGCGCCCTGCCGTTCCGGCGACATCACGGTCGAAGCCATCACCGACAAGACCTCGTATGCCACCGGGCAGAACCCGCTGCTCTCGATCAAGCTCACGAACCACGGCCGCACCGGCTGCAGCCTCAACGTGGGCACGAGCACGCAGGTGTTCACGATCACGAGCGGCAGCGACGTGTGGTGGCGGTCCACCGACTGCCAGACCGAGCCGAGCGACATGGTGGCGCTGCTCAGCGCGGGGCAGAGCGTCACGAGCGCCGTCCCGCTCGCCTGGGATCGTACGCGGTCCTCGGTCAGCACGTGCACCGACAGCGACCGACCGCGCGCCCCGGGGGGCGGCGCGACCTATCATCTCGACGTCGAGATCGGCGGCGTCTCCTCGACTGATTCGGCGCAGATCCTGCTCTACTGAGGGTTTCGCGCGGAGCGAAAGCCGCAACGGCGTGTCCGCCGAAGGGGGGACATCTTATCGGCAGAATCCGGCGTAGCCTAGTATCAGCTCCCGATGAGAAGGCTCAAAGCTGTCCCCAGCAGCAAAATCTCGTCCCCAGCGAGTGATCGTGAGCCACCCGAGAGCAGGCCCTCTCGAGCCTCCCCCCAAGGGGGACGGCGCGAGGGGGCCGCTGTGTCCGCGGGCAGCGGGGTCGAAGCATCCCCCCGGAAGCTTCGACCCCGCGATCCTCGCTCTAGCGTTGCTTATTGCCGAAGATCTCCGTCTCCATGGCGTCGTACCCCTCCGACTGCGGGTCGCCGTGCTGGCCGCCCGAGAGCGCGTACTCCTCCTCGGGCGAGAGCACCAGGCGTTTGCGACCGACCAGCGCGAAGATCACCAGCCCGATGACGTAGACGACGGCGATGGCGATGATCGCCGAGGTGTACCCGGGGTTGATCAGCTGACCGACGAACGTGAGCAGCGCGATGACCCCTGCGACGACTGCTCCGCCGATCCCCACCGGGCTCACGTAGGGCCGGGCGGCATTCGGCAGCTTCACCTTCAGGATGACGTACGAGACCATCTGCAGCAGGTACGAGATGACGGCGCCCCAGACGGCGATGTTGAGCACGATCGCGTTTGAGACGGCACCGATGTCGGGGTTGGCCTTCGTGATCAGGTCGACGGCGAGCAGCACCACGAACCCGATCACGGCTCCCACCAGCAGCGCGACCCACGGCGTCTGCCGCTTGCCGGTGAGCGACAGGAACTTCGGGTAGTAGCCGGCGCGTGAGAGCGAGTACATGTTGCGCCCGTAGGCGAACATGATCCCCTGCAGCGACGCCAGCAGTCCGATCAGGGCGAACAGCGACAGCACGGCGGCGAGGTCGGCGGGAAGGAACGCGCGGAAGCCGTCGAGCAGCGGTTCACCGGCGGCGCCGAGCGCTTTGGATCCCGTCACCGCGGGGTTGAGGAACAGCACGATCGCGCCCGTGACGATCAGCGTGATGAGGCCCCAGATGCCCGCACGCGGGATGTCCTTCGAGGGATCGTGAGCTTCTTCGGCGGCCAGCGGCAGCTCTTCGATGCCGAGGAAGAACCACATCGCGAAGGGCAGTGCGAACAGGATGCCCCACCATCCGAACGGCAGGAACTGCGAGCTGCCGGCGACGGTCTCGTCGGGAGCGATGTCCCACAGCTTCGAGAAGTCGACGGCGCCGTTCGCGAACGCGAGGATGCCGAACAGCACAAGGATGCCGATCGAGAGGATCGACACGATGACGGCGAATCGGAACGAGATCGACGCGCCGGCCGCGTTGAGGGCGATGAACACGGCGTAGAGCACGACCCACCACACCCACAGGTAGCCCGCCTTCGCCAGGTCGAAACCGGCGAGGGTCGCGATGATCTGGTTCAGATAGCCCGCGGAGAACAGCACGATGACGCCCGTGGTGAAGACGTACTCGATCGTCTCGGCCAGCCCGGTGACGAACCCGCCCCACGGACCCATCGCCGACCTCGCGAACGAGTATGCGCCGCCGGTGTGGGGGAGCGCCGCCGACATCTCGCCGATCGAGAACAGCATCCCGAAGTACATCACGACGATGACGAGCGAGGCGATCAGCAGCCCGCCCCAGCCGGCCGAGCCGATGCCGAAGTTCCAGCCGGAGAAGTCGCCCGAGATGACCGCCGCCACGCCGAGGCCCCACAGACCCCAGAACCGTGCCGAGCGTTTCAACTGGCGTTTCTCGAAGTAGCCCTCGCCCGCCTTGGTGTACGTGACTCCCGACACGGAACTCTTCGCTTCAGACATCCGTCCTCCAGGACGACTAGGGGCGCGCACTTTCGGGATGCGGCGCGTTTGGCACGATTGTGGCGCCTATTGGTACCTGATGTCTACCTTTGGTGCCTGATCGGTCACTAGGGTTAGGCTCGAACGCGAGCGATCACCGATCTAAAGGTCGGATCTCGCCGCATCGCCACCGGATGAAGGAGCGCGGGGATGAGCGGAAACCTGACGATCGCGGAACTCGCCGCTGCGGTAGGCACGGGAGACATCGACACCGTCATCGTCGCGTTCGCAGACGCCCAGGGTCGCCTCGTCGGCAAGCGCGTGTCGGCCCGCTTCTTCAACGACGAGGTGCTGCGCCACGGTGCGGAGGCGTGCAACTACCTCCTCTCCGTCGACGTCGACATGAACACCGTGGACGGCTATGCCATGTCGAGCTGGGAGAAGGGCTACGGCGACATGATGCTGCTGCCCGATCCTGCGACCCTGCGGCGCATCCCGTGGCTGCCGGGCAGCGCACTCGTGATGGCGGACCTCGCGTGGGAGGGCGGCGATCCGGTCGTCCAATCGCCGCGCGACATCCTGAAGCGCCAGCGTGCGCGGCTCGCCGACCGGGGGCTCGTCGCCTACGCGGGCACGGAGCTCGAGTTCATCGTGTTCGACGACAGCTATCGGGATGCCTGGGCTCGCGGGTACCGGGATCTCACGCCATCGACGGACTACAACGTGGACTACGACCTGCTCGCCTCGGGCAGGCTCGAGCCGCTGCTGCGGGACATCCGACTCGCGATGGACGGCGCCGGGATGTACTGCGAAGGCGTCAAGGGCGAGTGCAACTTCGGCCAGCAGGAGATCGCGTTCCGCTATGCGGAAGTGCTCGAGACGGCCGACCAGCACGCCATCTACAAGAACGGCGCGAAGGCCATCGCGGGACAGCACGGCAAGGCACTCACGTTCATGGCGAAGTTCAACGAGCGCGAGGGCAACAGCTGCCACATCCACCTCTCGGTCCGTGACGAGTCGGGCTCGGCGGTCATGGCGGGTGACGGGCCGCACGGGTTCGGCCCGCTGATGGGTCACTGGATCGCCGGGATCCTCGCGACGCTGCGCGAATTCACGCTGCTGTACGCGCCGACCATCAACTCGTACAAGCGCTACGCGAAGGGCTCGTTCGCGCCGACCGGGGTGGCATGGGGCGTCGACAACCGAACATGCGCGCTGCGCGTGGTCGGTCACGGTTCGTCGCTGCGGGTCGAGAATCGCGTCCCGGGCGGAGACGTCAATCCGTACCTGGGTCTCGCCGCGATCATCGCAGGAGGCCTGCACGGCGTGGAGCACGAGCTCGAACTGCCCGATCCGGTCGCCGGAAACGCCTACACATCGGGTGCGGATCAGCTGCCGATGACCCTGCGCGAGGCGGCAGAGCTCTTCGCGGAGTCCTCGATCGCGCGAGCCGCATTCGGCGATGACGTGGTGGACCACTACCTCAACCAGGCGCGCATCGAGGTCGAGGCCTTCGACGCCGTCGTGACGGACTGGGAGCGGGTGCGTGGCTTCGAACGACTTTGACGAACCTCGGTCGTCCAGCGGGGAGGCGGAACGCGTCGGGGAGTCCGGGGGCGTTTCGTCTCGCTCCGCTCGCTCAACGACCGGTGGTGCTGACCCTCGGTCGTCGAGCCACGAGACGAAACGCGCCGAACCCGGCGACACACGCCCGCCGGTGATCGGCCTGACCACCTACCTCGAGCAGGCCCGGCAGGGCGTGTGGGACGTGCGAGCGGCGTTCCTCCCGCAGCGATACCTCGACGCGGTCACCGCGTCGGGCGGCGTCGCCGTGCTCCTGCCTCCGCAGCCGGCTCCGGATGCCGCAGCAGCGGCTGCACTGGAAGGGCTCGACGGGCTCATCCTCACCGGCGGACGCGACGTGGAGCCGGAGCTGTATGGTGCGGTGCGGCATCCGCTCACCGACGCCCCCCGGCCCGACCGGGACGCCTGGGAGCTCGCGCTGTTCCGTGGCGCGGAGGAGCGACGGATGCCGGTGCTCGCGATCTGCCGCGGGCTGCAGCTCGTGAACGTCGCACGCGGCGGAACGCTGCATCAGCACCTGCCTGAGGCGCTCGGCACCGAGCGGTACCGGGTGGGCGGCGGCGTGTTCGCCTCGAACGAGGTGATGGTCGACGACGACTCGGCGCTGGCGCGGCTCATCGGACCCGGCACGATCGGCGTGCACAGCTACCACCACCAGGGCATCGACCGGCTCGGCGACGGGCTCGTCGCCACGGCCCGCACCGACGACGGACTCGTGCAGGCGATCGAGTCCGACGGCGATGGCTATGTCGTCGGCGTGCAGTGGCATCCCGAGGAGAACGCCGATGATCGCCGCCTGTTCGCGGGGCTCGTGGCCGAGGCATCCGTCTATGCCGCGTCGAGAGCTCAGCGGTCCTCGGTGGTCGAGCGAGGGAGCGAAGCCCCCGAGACGAAACGTCTCGAAGCGACCAGAGAGGCCCTTTCGTGAACACCTTCACGGTCGTGAACCCCGCCACCGAGACTGCGCTCGCCGAGATCCCGCGCGCGAGCGAAGCGGAGGTCGATGCGGCGATCGCCCGCGCCGTCGCCGCACAGCGGAGCTGGACAGCCCTGGCTCCGCTGGCTCGCGCCGATGCGCTGCGCGAGTTCGCCCGCGTCGTCGAGGCGCACGCCGAAGGTCTCGCGCAGCTCGAGGTGCGCAACTCCGGGCATCCGATCGGATCCGCCCGGTGGGAGGCCTCGCACGTCGCACAGGTGCTGAACTACTACGCCGGCGCGCCCGAGCGGCTGAACGGCCGGCAGATCCCCGTCGCGGGCGGGCTCGATGTCACGTTCCACGAGCCGTACGGCGTGGTCGGGATCATCGTGCCGTGGAACTTCCCGATGACGATCGCGTCGTGGGGTTTCGCGCCGGCGCTCGCCGCGGGCAACGCCGTCGTGCTCAAGCCGGCAGAGCTCACTCCGCTGACCGCGCTGCACCTGGCTGAGCTCGCGCTCGAAGGCGGACTGCCCGAGGGGCTGTTCCAGGTGATCACCGGTGCGGGCTCGGTCGTCGGGCAGCGCTTCGTATCGCATCCCGATGTGCGCAAGGTCGTGTTCACCGGGTCGACCGAGGTGGGGACGGATGTCGCGGCCGGCTGCGCCCGCGCGCTGAAACCCGTCACGCTCGAGCTCGGCGGCAAGAGCGCGAACCTCATCTTCGAAGACGCCGACCTCGAGCGTGCCGTGGCGGCCGCACCCGGGGCGGTGTTCGACAACGCCGGCCAGGACTGCTGCGCCCGCAGCCGCATCCTCGTGCAGCGCAGCGTCTACGACCGGTTCCTCGAGCTTCTCGAGCCGGCCGTCGCCGAATGGCGGGTAGGGGATCCCTCGCTCGAGACGACCGAGATGGGGCCGCTCATCTCGGCATCGCACCGCGACACGGTGGCATCGTTCCTCGACGATGCACGGGTGGCATTCCGCGGTTCGGCGCCGGACGGCGAGGGTTTCTGGTTCGCGCCGACGGTGGTGCTGGCAGAGCCGGGCGACCGCATCGCACAGGAGGAGGTGTTCGGACCCGTCGTGGCCGTGCTGCCCTTCGACGACGAGGCGGACGGCATCCGACTCGCCAACGACACGGTATACGGACTCGCGGGATCGATCTGGACCGAGAACCTGGGGCGTGCGATCCGCGTTTCGAGGGGGGTCAAGAGCGGCGTGCTGTCGGTGAACTCGCATTCGTCGGTGCGCTATTGGACTCCGTTCGGCGGCATGAAGGCGTCGGGGCTGGGGCGCGAACTGGGTCCTGACGCCCCGGAGCACTTCACCGAGACCAAGAACGTCTTCTTCGCGACGGATGCCTCATGATCGCCGCGCTCCGCATCACAACGCACCACCAGGAGGGCCGATGCCCATGGATCTGACGCAGCGCCTGAAGGATCGGGTCGCGATCATCACCGGCGGCGCCTCGGGGATCGGCCTGGCGACTGCGCGTCGGTTCGCCGCCGAAGGCGCCGCGGTCGTGATCGCGGACGTCGACGCGACGACCGGCGAGGCCGCGGCATCCGACGTCGGAGGCACCTTCCGGCAGCTCGACGTGTCGGACGAGACCCAGGTCAACGCCGTGTTCGACGGGGTGGCGGACCAGTTCGGACGCCTTGACATCGCATTCAACAACGCCGGGATCTCGCCGCCCGACGACGACTCGATCGAGACCACCGAGCTGCCGGCGTGGGACCGCGTGCAGGACGTGAACCTCAAGAGCGTGTACCTGTGCTCGCGCGCGGCGCTGCGCCGCATGGTGCCGCAGGCGCGCGGATCCATCATCAACACGGCCTCGTTCGTCGCGCTGCTCGGCTCCGCGACCTCGCAGATCAGCTACACCGCCTCGAAGGGCGGCGTGCTGGCGATGACCCGCGAACTCGGAGTCCAGTTCGCCCGCCAGGGGATCCGCGTGAACGCGCTGTGCCCCGGACCGGTGAACACGCCGCTCCTTCGGGAGCTGTTCGCCAAGGATCCCGAGCGCGCTCAGCGCCGGCTCGTGCACGTGCCGATCGGCCGGTTCGCCGAACCTGAGGAGATGGCGGCCGCCGTGGCGTTCCTCGCTTCGGACGACGCGTCGTTCATCACCGCGACGGCCTTCGTCGTGGATGGCGGCATCACGAACGCGTACGTCACACCGCTATGACCGACGCACCGCTTCGCGAAGTGCACCGGGCCGTCTACCGGCCGGTGCGCGAGGGGAATGCGCTCGAAGACACGGTGGCGCGCCTGGTGCAGACGATCCGTCTCGGCGTGGTCGGTCCGGGGGAGTCGCTGCCGTCGGAACGCGAGCTCGCCACGATGTACGGAGTCAGCCGTGACACCGTGCGCGAGGCCATTCGCGAGCTGGCCGACACCGGATACCTCGTGCGCCGGCGAGGCCGGTACGGCGGCACGTTCGTCGCGAACCCGCTGCCGCGCCCCGCCGCGCCCGGCACGGTGCCGGTCGAGGAGCTCGACGACGTGCTCGGCCTCCGGCGGGTGCTCGAGGCCGGCGCCGCACGGGCGGTGGCGGGCCGCGCGCTGGCGCCCGAGGCCCGCGCCGAGCTCTGGACCCGGTACGAGGCGGCGTCGACGGCATCGGAAGGCGACTATCGCCGGGCCGACACGCTGCTGCACCTGACGATCGCCGAGCTCGCCGGCATCCCGTCACTCGTCGCGCTCGCCGCCGAGAACCGGGCCCGTGTCAATGCGTGGCTCGACACGTTCCCGCTGCTGCCGCGCAACATCGAGCACTCCAACGCGCAGCACGAGGGCATCGTGAAAGCGATCCTGGCGGGACGAGCGGATGCCGCCGAGGCGGCGATCCTCGAGCACCTCGCCGGGTCGGAGGCGCTGCTGCGCGGGTTCCTCGCCTGAGCGCGCGGCTCGCGCCCGCCCAGGCGGGTTCTCTCGAGACGTGATCACCCGCCAAGCTCGCCGCGTCCCTGGGTCAGAACTCGGGGACGTCGACGCCGGGCCGCGCGGTGACTCGTGCACGCACATCGCGCAGGGCACCCCGCAGCGTGCCCGAGCGGTTGTCGATCAGATGCGCGTAGCCCAGTCGGGTCGCTTCCCCGCGGCGCTGCGGCGCCTGGGTCACGGGCCGGACCTCGCCGGCGAGGCTCAGCTCGCCCACCGCCGCCAGCGTCTTGGGGGTGGCTTCGCTGCGCAGCGCACCCGCCACCGCGATGGCGATCGCGAGATCGGCCGCCGGTTCGGTGAAGCGGACGCCGCCGACCGTCGACACGTAGACGTCCTGATCGCTGGTGACCACGCCCGCCTTCTTCTCGAGAACCGCAAGCACCATCGCGACCCGAGCCGCGTCGACGCCGTTGACGATGCGCCGCGGATTGGGCGCCGACGTCCTGATCGTGAGCGCCTGCACCTCGACGGGCAGAGCCCGCCGGCCCTCGAGCGCGATCGCGACGCACGTGCCGGGCTCGGGCGAGCCGTGCCCGAGGAAGAGGGCGCTGGGATCGGGCACTTCGGCGATGCCCGAACCGGTCATGTCGAAGCATCCGACCTCGTCCGTCGGGCCGAAGCGGTTCTTCAGCGCACGCACGAAGCGCAGGGACGTCTGCCGGTCGCCCTCGAACTGGCACACGACGTCGACGAGGTGCTCGAGGATGCGCGGGCCGGCGATCGACCCGTCCTTCGTCACGTGTCCGACGATGATGACGGGCAGTCCGCGATCCTTCGCGACACGGATGAGAGTGGATGCCACCTCCCGCACCTGGCTCGGGTGACCTGCCATGCCCTCGGACATGGCTGACGAGACCGTCTGCACCGAGTCGACGATCAGCAGCTCGGGGCGCACCTCGTCGACGTGTCCGAGGATCGTCGCCAGGTCGGTCTCGGCCGCGAGGTACAGCTCGTCGTGCAGCGCGCCGGTGCGCTCGGCCCGCAGCCGCACCTGTGCGGTGGACTCCTCGGCGCTCGCGTAGAGGACGCGCCGGCCGGCGCTCGCGCTCTGCGCGGCGACCTCGAGGAGAAGCGTCGACTTGCCCACCCCCGGTTCGCCGCTGAGCAGGATCGCAGCGCCCGGCACGATGCCGCCGCCGAGCACGCGGTCGAACTCTCCGACGCCGGTCGTGCGGCGCGGCGCGTCGGTGGTGTCGATCGAGGTGATCGGCCGGGCTGCGCGCGCTGCACCCGGTGCGATCGGCGTGATGGAGCGCAGAAGTCCGGTCGGCTCGGATGCCTCGACCACCGTGCCCCACTGCTGGCACTCGCCGCAGCGGCCCACCCATTTGAGGGTCGTCCACCCGCATTCGGTGCACCGGTACGGGGCGGCGGTGGGTCGTCGGGTGGCCATGGCCTCAGCGTAGGCTCGGCTGCCGACATCCACCCTGCGGGCGTGCCGATGCGCGACAACTCGCCGGCGTACGGTGGGCTCATGCGGAGGACGGACATGGCATCCCGGGTGATCGATGCCTCACCGGAGGCGCTCTACGACGCATTCACCGACCGGGATGCGCTCGCCGTATGGCTGCCTCCGACCGGCATGACCGGTTCTTTCGAGTACTTCGACCTGCGGCCGGGCGGCGGCTACCGGATGCGCCTCACCTACCAGGGCGAGGGCGTCGGCAAGACGACGAGCGACACGGATGTCGTCGAGGCGCGCTTCGTCGAGCTCGCGCCGGGCGAGCATGTCGTGCAGGAGGTCGAGTTCGTGGCACACGACCCGGCCTACGCCGGCACCATGGTGATGACCTGGTCGCTCGAGCCCGTGGATGGCGGCACGCTCGTGACGTTCCGCGCCGACGACGTTCCGCCGGGGATCTCGGCCGAGGACCACGCGGCCGGGTTCGCGGCATCCCTCGCGAATCTCGCGCGGTACGCGGAGCGTGCGGTCGAGACCTAGAGCATTCTCAGAGTCGAACGACGCGCCGCGGGATCACCGCAATGACTCCGCGACCGCGCGCAGCGCGTCGGCCGACCGCAGGAACAGCTCGTGCTCGGAGGGCGCGAACTGCGTCTCGGGGATCGGCACCGCGCCTGCCGCGCTTACGATCGCCGGCACCGACAGGGCGACGCCGTCCACGCCGTGGAAGTCGTGCAGCACCGGCGACACCGGCATCACCGCATGCTCGTCGTTGAGGACAGCCTCGACGATCCGGGCGCTCGAGAGCCCGATGGCGTAGTTCGTCGCGCCCTTGCCCTGGATGACCTTGTAGGCGGCATCCCGCACATCGATGGCGATCTGATCCAGTTCGTCCTGCGTCATGCGGGGACTGTCGGCGGTCTCCCACTCCAGGATCGGCACCGTGCCGATCGAGGCCTTGGACCACAGCGGGAACTCGGTGTCGCCGTGCTCGCCGACGATGTAGGCGTGGACGCTGGATGTCGAGACCCCCGCGCGCTTCCCCAGCTTCCACCGAAGCCGCGAGGTGTCGAGCACCGTGCCCGAGGCGAACAGCCGCTCGGGCGGCAGCCCGGTGTCCTCCTGCGCGAGCACGGTGAGGACGTCGCACGGATTCGTCACGATCACGTAGATCGCGTTCGGCGCGACCTCGAGCAGCTGCGGCATCATCGTCTTGAGGATCCGGGCGTTGACGCCGGCGAGCTCGATGCGGGTCTGCCCGGGATTCTGCTTGGCTCCGGCCGTGATCACGACGACGTGCGAGCCCTCCACCACCGAGATGTCGCTGCCGCCCGTGATGTCGCTCGACCCTGTGAACTGCGTGCCGTGCGCGAGATCGAGCACCTCGGCCTCGACCTTGGCCGTCGCGATGTCGTAGAGGGCGACGTGTCTGGCGGACCCGCGGATCAGTGCCGCGTACGCCGTGCTGGAGCCGACGCTCCCTGCGCCGACGATGGTGAGCTTCGAGTTCTCGATGACAGCCATGGACTCAGCATGGCAGTGGCGGGATGCCGGGCGGAAGGCGCCCTGGCCGCCCGCCCGTCCGAGCGTTAGCCTGCGATGATGATCACCGAGCGCACCCGTGTCTGCATCGTCGGGGGCGGACCGGCGGGCGTCATGCTCGGGCTGCTGCTCGCCCGCGGCGGCATCGACGTGATAGTGCTCGAGAAGCACGCCGACTTCTTCCGAGACTTCCGCGGTGACACCGTGCATCCGTCGACGCTGAACGTCATCGACCAGCTCGGACTGCGCGCCGAGTTCGACGCGATCCCGCACGCCCCGCTGCACACGCTCGACGCCGTGATCGACGGCGTCCGCGTCCATGCCATCGACTTCGGCTCGCTGCCGGCTCCCAACCGGTTCGTCACGCTCATGCCGCAGTGGGATCTGCTCGACATGCTCGCCGGCGCCGCGCGGCGGCATCCGACGTTCCGGCTGCTCATGGGCGCCGACGTCACCGGCACGATCACCGAGGGCGGCCGGATCGTCGGCGTCGAGGCGCAGACGTCCGACGGAGCGCTGCGGGTCGAAGCCGACCTCACGATCGGCGCCGACGGGCGTGGATCGACCGTGCGCAACTCGCTCGGCCTCGTGGCCGTGGAGTACGGGGTGCCCATCGACGTGGCGTGGTTCCGAATCCCTCGACCGGTCGACCCGCTGCCCGACACCCTGATCTGGGGCTCGCCGACCGCGATGCTGGTGACGATCCCGCGACCCGGCTATCTGCAGTGCGGGATGCTGATCCCGAAAGGCTCATTCGACAGCATCCGCGCCGTCGGAATCGAGGGGTTCCGCGCCCGCATCGCCGCTGCGGCTCCGAGACTGGCCGGCGTCGCGCGGGAGCTCGCCTCGTTCGAGGACGTGAAGCTGCTGTCCGTGCAGATCGACAGGCTGCGCCGGTGGTGGCGTCCCGGCGCGCTGTGCATCGGCGATGCCGCGCACGCGATGTCGCCGATCTTCGGCGTCGGCATCAACTACGCGGTCCAGGATGCCGTCGCCGCTGCGAACCTGCTGATCCCTGTGCTGAACCACCCGGCCGCGCCACCGGCGGCGATCGACCGGGCGCTCGGCGCCCTGCAGCGCCGCCGCGCCCTGCCGACCGCCCTCATGCAGCGGATCCAGCGCATCGCGCACGGGGTGATCGGCTCAGGCGGCGGACTGCACCTGCTGCACAACCCGCCGACCCGGCGAGAGCGAATGGTGATGCGCGTGGCGATCCCGACCGCGCGCCCGATCCTGGCGCGGATCGTCGGCTACGGCTTCCGCCCCGAACGGATCCGGAGTGGCGCGAGGCCTTGAGCGGCCTCCGGTCGTTGAGCGAGCGAAGCGAGACGAAACGCCCGTGACGCCCAGCCCGGTCGTTGAGCGAGCGCAGCGAGACGAAACGCCCGTGACGCCCATCCGACGCGACATACTGGCACTCGGGCGCCCTCGGTTCGCCTTCGGGCTCCCGTCGCTACGGATTCGGAGGGCAGACCATGTGCCGCTGGCTCGCTTACACCGGAGAGCCCCTCCAGCCCTCCACCTTGATCCTCGACCCGGTCCACTCCGTCGTCGCGATGTCCTTGAACTCGCCGCTCGGCGCAGAACCCGTGAACGGCGATGGATTCGGGTTCGCCTGGTATCCCGAGGGTGCTGCTCACGGTGCGGCACCGTCGAGATTCCGCAGCATCGAGCCGGCGTGGCACGACGAAAATCTGCGCGAGATCAGCCGCGCCGTCCGCAGCCCGCTCTTCTTCACGCACGTGCGAGCTGCGGGTGGTCCTCCGATCCAGCAGACCAACTGCCACCCGTTCCGATACGAGAACTGGCTCTTCATGCACAACGGGGTGATCTCGCAGTTCGCGCAGACCAAGCGCGACCTCGCCTTGGCCGTGGATCCGTCCCTCTACCCGCACATCCGCGGAACCACCGACTCCGAGGTGCTGTTCCACCTCGCACTGACCATGGGGCTCGCCGATGATCCCATCAAGGCGGTGGGCGACGCGATCCGGATGATCGAATCCGTCGGCCACGCGGCGGGCGTGAAGTTCCCCATGCAGGGGACGATCGCGGCGTCGGATGGCGAGACGGTCTGGGCGTTCCGCTACTCGTCGCAGGGGCAGTCGCGGACGCTCTTCCACTCCGCCGACATCCCGACCCTGCGCGAGATGTACCCCGATGTCGAGCGCCTCGCGACCTTCGGCGATCACGCGCAGGTCGTCGTATCCGAGCCGCTCAACGACCTGCCAGGCGCGTTCCTCGAGGTGCCGGAGTCGACCGTCGCGGTGCTCGATCGCACCGGATATCACCACGAGCCGTTCCTGGATGCCGCCGCGTGAGCCATCCGCGCGGCGTCGGCGATCGGATGCCGCGATCCGACCCTCGGCCAGCCGATCGCCCCTAGCCTGAAAAGTGCGGCCGGATGGCGGCATCCGGTCACGACCTCGAAACGGAGCTCTCGCCCATGGAATTCGGACTTCACATCGCGGACTTCACGTGGAGCAGCGGGCAGCGAGAGCTCGGGCCGGCGCTCGCGCGGCACGTCCGCAATGCCGAGGCGTCCGGCATCCAGCGCATCACCGTGATGGACCATTTCTGGCAGCTGCCCGGCATCGGACCCGTCGAGCACGAGATGCTCGAGGCGTACGCGACGCTCGGATTCATCGTCGCGAACACCGAGAAGGCGCTGCTGCACACCCTCGTCACGGGCGTGATCTACCGCGAGCCGGCGCTCCTCGCGAAGCAGGTCACGACTCTGGACGTGCTGTCAGGAGGGCGCGTCGGACTGGGCATCGGCGCCGCCTGGAACGAGCAGGAGTCTCTCGGGCTCGGCTTCGACTTTCCGCCGGTCGCCGAGAGATTCCGCAAGCTCGAGGAGACGATCCAGATCTGCCTGCAGATGTGGTCCGAGGAGGATGAGCCGTACGCGGGCGCGATCTATCAGCTCGAGCGGGCGTTGAATTCGCCGCAGAGCATCGCGCGACCGCATCCGTACCTCATGATCGGCGGCGGTGGTGAGAAGAAGACGCTGCGCCTGGTGGCGCAGTACGCGGATGCCTGCAACCTCGGCGTTCGCGACGAGCTACCGACCCACAAGCTGGACGTGCTGCGATCGCACTGTGAGGACGTCGACCGCGACTACGACGAGATCGAGAAGACGGCGATGATCGGCGTGAACCCGGAGTCGACATCGTCGTCGATCGCTTCGACGGTCTCCGACCTCGCCAAACTGGGGTTCACCGCGACCTACGTGTTCTCGGTGGGCATCGACGAGCCATCGCGCGTGGTGGAGCTGATCGCCGACGTCGCGGATCAAGTCGGCTGACGGATGCCGTGGGTTCGGCCGACTCGGAGTCGGCGGTACGGGTGGTTGAGCGAGCGCGCCCCCTGGGCAGCTCGGAGTGTGCTCGATTCGCGACTGCGTGCAACGTGACGTAAACTCTTCGGCGGTGACGTGTCCGAGCGGCCGAAGGTGCAACTCTCGAAAAGTTGTGTAGGGTAACCCCCTACCGTGGGTTCAAATCCCACCGTCACCGCCATTTTGGGCCGGATCGACTTCCTTTTCAGGCGGTTTCGATCCGCCTCATTCCTTTTGAATCCGCTTCAGTCCATCTCAGATGTGGGCACGGCCGTGGTCAGGCGTTTTCTCACGCCGGCGGTCGCGCTCCGGCGATCGGGGTCTGGCGGAACGAGCGGGATTCAGACGAGTTGAGAACGATCGGCGCAGACGTCGCACAGGCGCCCGCGGGGCCCGTGCCCACAGTTTGCCCACAAGACCTCGTGTGGGGTGATTACCCACGGCAGATCGCGCCTCGACAGGTTCGAACATCCGGACTTCGGAAGTCCGGATCAGCCGTGGGCATTCGCCCCAACGGTAGGGCTGATCTCAGATAGCTGACTCGAAGCGTCGCGCATCAGAGTAGGCTCCTCACCTCTCTTCGTCTGCGCGCTGAGACAGTTGCGCCTCGACGGCCCTGTGGACGTTGCCGTGGAGGTGGTCGGTACCGATCCGATTGATGATGCCCTGGGCCTTCAGCACGGCGAGGACTTGTGGCTTGATTCGCGCCAGCCGCAGCGTGACGGCCTCCGCTTCGGTCAGGTCGACAAGCTCGGTGAGTTTCGCCGCGCCCTGCGAGTCGACGAAGGCGACGCCCTCCAGATCGATCACCAGTGCGGTGGGGGGCGGGTCGCCCGAGATGACTTCGCGGATCCGCTCATCGAATGCCTCGACGTTGGCGAAGAACAGGCCGCCGTCCAGACGTATCACGACGATGCCGGGGATGGTCTCATCGGCAGGATTGAGGTCAATGTCGCGGAACACCTGGGTGCCCGGCTCACGGCCGAGCAGAGGCATGGCGGGCCGTGTTGAGACGTAGATCAGCCACCCGAGCGACAGTGCGACACCGATGACGATCCCAAAGAGCACACCCGCCGAGAGCACACCCACCACGGCCGCGACAGCGATCCAGAAGTCGAACCTGGACACGCGCCGCAACCGGGAAAACTCCTTGAGGTCGATCATCCCGAACACGACGGCGTCGATGATGATTGCTCCCAGCACGGCCTTCGGCAACTCCGAGAAGAGAGGCGCGAGGAACAGCAGTGTCAGGATCACCAGCGCGCCCGTGGTGAGCGACGCCACGGGCGTGCGCGCACCGGCGGACTCGTTCAGTGAACTGGCAGACAGACTCGTCGAGACCGGCATCCCCTGGATGAGACCGGCGCCGACGTTGGCCATCCCCTGGGCGACCGCCTCCTGGTTTGCATCGATGCGGTAATGGTGTCGGGTCGCGAAGGATCGGGCGTCGCCTGCCGTCTGTGAGAACCCGATCAGCAGCAGCGCCAGGGACGCGATCACGATCTCAGGAACGTTCGGCAGCAGAATGTCGAGGCTCGGCAGCTGCGGCGCGGGCAGCCCGCTCGGCACCGCACCGACCAGCGCCACGCCCCGCGCGCCGAGGTCGAGTAGGGAGGAGGCGACGAGGCCGCCGACAACCAGCACCAGCGCGCCAGGCACCTTCGGCGCCCAGAATCGCAGCGCGACGATCACCGCGAGGGCCGCCGCGCCGATCACTAGCGTCGGGAGGTGGATGGCGTTTAGCCCGATGATCCACGAGACAAACTCCCGCCAGACGTTTTCGCCCTCGCTCGTGGTGCCGGTCAACTTGGGCAGCTCGCCAACGACCACGTCGACCGCGGCCCCGGCCAGGAACCCGGTGACCACGGCCTTCGAGAGGAACTGGGCGATCCATCCCATTCGGAAAAGCGCCAGAAGCAGCAACAGGATGCCGGTCACCAGCGTGATGGCCGCCACGAGATGCGCCGCATCCCCGCCGGTGACACCGGTCACGATGACGGCACCCCCCGCGACAGTCGACAGGGCCGAGCTCGGGCCGGTGGAGATCTGACGTGACGTGCAGAACAGCGCGTAGATGATCGCGCCGGCCGCCGCAGCGTACAGGCCGTTCTGAACCGGGACGCCCGCGATCTCGGCATACCCGAGGTTCTTCGGCACGATCATCGCCACGACGGCGACGCCTGCGATGACGTCCGCGCGCAGCCATCGCGCTTCATACCGGGGCAACCAGTGCAGGATCGGAAGGAACCCGCTGGAGCTGCTCGTCGCCTCTGTCCGCACAGTTGCCTCCGACCATCGCCGCGTCCGGTAGGAGCCCAGCAAGGTTGACACGCGCTTCGCTGGCACCGTGGACCGGTGTTGCCGAGATCACCCTGACGGCATGATACGTCGCAGAAGAACAGGCCATAGCCTCCCGCCGGAAACGAATATCCACCCAGCGGATGCGCGGGCGAACAGCGTGCAGCGGGACCGAAGGCGGAACTTTGAGAAGCCCTGCCGCTTCCGATCGAGGATGCCGGGGGATGCCGCGCAGATCGAACCACCGACCCAGTCGATCCATGGGCTCGGTACCGCTCCCAGGGTGCCGCGGGCATCGTGATGTCACCGGTGCGACTGCACCTCATGGGTGGCCGTGGCCGAGATCATTCGCTTCGGGTGATGGTCCGAGGTGGCGGAGGGATAGCGTGCCGCGACCTCACCGCGGCCGCGCCTATTTCGCCGCCGAGATCCGACCTTTTTGCGACCGCAGTTCGGTTCGTGATCGGAGATCACTCATGAAGATCGGCGCATCGACGATGCGGCCCGCGATGGCGGTAGCAACTGCGTTCATGGCGGTCGCATTGGCGGGGTGCGGGGAGGGTGTCAGCGCTGTCGATCGGGCGAGGCTCAGGTGAGCGCTGAGGAGAAGGCGGTGACGCAGGCCCAGGCCGCCCTGACCGCTGCGTCGGCGGCCTTCTGCGAATCGAGCAAGGCCTACATCCTGGCCCTGGACCAGTACGGAGACATCCTCACATCCTCGACGACACGGCCCCGACGGTCGGCGATGTCAGGGCGGCGGGCGCCGACCTCGCCGATCCGAGCGCCGCCGCACTCGACAGCGCCGCGGCCGCCGCCGAAGCGCAGCAGACGCTCGTCGCTGCCGAACAGGAGCGCGTGGACGCGGAGGCGGATCTGCGGCGAGCCGCGGCGGGCTCCACCGATGTGCCCGCGGAATGCGAGGTCGAGTCGACGTCCGCCGCGCCGCTCGCGCCGGCAGCATCGGTGGATCGGGTCACGCAGGCGGAGTCGGAGTTCGCCGACGCGCAGAGCTCGATCAGCGACGAGACGCCGTTGGCCGACGGTGCGGAGCAGTTCAACAGTGCCCCGGTTGCCCTCGAGATGGCATCACTGAGACTGTTCGCCGACGCGGGATGCCTGCCCGACGACCAGAAGCACAGGCCCAGGCGGCTGTGGCCACTTACACGACAGCTCTGCAGCAGGATCTCGCCACCGCGGGGTACTACTCCGATTCCGTCGACGGAACGGGACGGCGACCCTCGCCGCGGTCGAAGAGCCGCAGAAGAGGAACGCAGCCAGTAACGGGCACCGCGGACAAGGCGACCGCCGAAGCACTGCAGGCCGAGCTGCTCGCACTAGGCCGCGCCGCCGCACAGATTTCCGTGGCCACGGCGGCGGCAGTGCAGCAGACACTCATACTCGCGGGCTTCTGGGACGGCCCCGCGGACGGCCCCTGGACGCTGCCCTGACCGAAGCGCTCCACCGTTCCAGATCCGGCTCGGCGTCGAGCCGACGGGAACGGTGGATGCCGGGACGATCCTTGAGCGGGAGAAGGCGATCGCCGAACTCCAGCAAGCGCAATCGCCCTCAGAGCCATCGCCGATTCCGACGACATCCGAGGGGTGATGACTCGGACGCCCGGGTTGTCACCCGACCCGGATGATGGGCGAACCCCCCGATCGCCTCTTCACTATCGGCGGTGGGAATCTGCCCCGCCGTAGGTCGGGATCGCAACTCCGTTGACTGTCCGCAATGCGTGATCCGACCAATTCAAATGAGGGCCCGGTCCGACCTCAAATATCGGGATCGGATCGCCGCACTGATCACCGCTGGCTGGGTGGAGGGCGTGTCCGTCGATCACACGTTCGCCGACGCTCGGCCGTGTCGTCTGCCATTGCGGACGAAGCGCGCCGACGGCCACGACAGCGTGTGAGTGCGGTCAGAACAGAGGTGCCCCCAGCGGCTGGTCCGTGTCGAAGCCAGGGAGGATCGCGAACGAGGCCGTCGCGGTCGGGGAGACGTACATCATGAGGTCGTCGATGTCGTCGAGCCGGAGCTGGGTGCGTGCGAATGTCTGCACGTCGTTCTGATAAGAGATGAATAGGTGCCCGTGGTCGGCGGCGGAGGCGCGGTAGCCGTAGCTGCGCCGGAGCATGAGCGCGCTGCCGGTGAAGGACGGGTGTGCCGCGCGTGCGTGCGCGTGCGCGGGCACCAGCAGTTCGCCTGCGGCGGTTTTCGCGCCCAGGTCGATGTGGTCGTCGCGGGTGCCGCCGGACAAGGGCGAGCCGTCCGATTGGTGGCGTCCGATGATCTGGTCTCGGCTGCGCTTCGGCAACTCCCGGAAGGCCGCGATGTCGAGCTGGAATCGGCGGATGACGCAGATCGTGCCCCCGGCGAGCGGGCCATTGCGGATCCAGACGTTGCTATCCAACTGTTCGGGAGTGTGGGGTCGGATGATGCCGTCCAGGTAGCCGAGTGGGTTGCGGGCGACGCCGTCGGCTGCCCGTCCACGGAATCCGAGCTCCGACCATTTCGGCGTGAAGCCGTCGATCGCCGCCGTGAGTTCGGCCTGTATGGGCTCGAGGATCATGGGGTCGTCGGCGTTGACACTGAGCAGGATGTCGCCGCCGCGCCGTGCCGAGGGCAGCTTGTCGTCGCCGCGGAAGACTGGGAGCGCGACGGCGTCGGCGACGCCGGGTTGGCTGGTGCGGGCGAGCATCGCCGAGCCGAGGCCGACTGTGATGGTCAGGTTCCCCGGGCCGTCCGGGGTGATGTCCTGTACAGGGTCATCCGGGTTTGTCAGCCGGGCAATCGCGATTCCTAGTGCATGTAGTGAGGACTGCAGGTCGACGGAAGTCAGTGTGCCGACACTGACGAGGCAATGCCGCTGTGGCACGGCGGGGCGCGATATCCCTGCCTGGTGGTCACCGGCGGCGGCGACGGTCGGCTCGGCGGATGCTGGTCCATCCGTGGTTCTCGATCCGACCGCGTAGCCAGCTACGCCGGCTGCGCCAACAGCGAGAGCGCCGGCGCCTGTGCTGAACAGCAGGGTGCGGCGCGAGATCTCGTGGGAGTCCGGTTGATGTGCAGTCATTGCGCCCCCTCGGGGAGGGCAAGCGCGGGTCCCGCACCGTCTGGCATGTCGGCGGTGGTCCAGTCGTCTCCCAACCGAACCTCGGCACGCCTCATCAGCCCCGTGTCGTCAACCCACAGACGCAACGATGAGGTCTCGGCCGTGATGGGCGCGGAACTCGCATCCGAAGGCTTGTCCGTCGGCGGTGCGGCGAAGACCGAGACGGGGGTGCTGTCCACGGTGTCGTCGCGCAGCCACAGGGCGCCGGTCTGCTGTACGAGGAGCGGGTTGTCGGGGCGATCGCTGCCGAGCGAACTGAGCACGGCGAGCATCGCGTCCAAACGCGACGTAGTCGGATCGAGTGGGCGGGAATGCCAGTCGGCATCGGCTGCGGGCATCGGCAGGATCGGGTTCCCGTTGTGGTCCGGTGTCTGCGGGATGATTCCAACGGTGCTGTCGCTCCAGACCATGGCTTGCGGGTGGAATGCGCCGGTGACGGCGGCGTATCCCACGTGGGCGACGTAGTCGATCCAGCCGGTGACCGTCAGCTGGGCGCCTTGCTGGGTGAGGGTCGTCGAGAACGGCCGCGTCCCGGCGTCGTAGTTGTTGAAGCGTGTCACGGCGAGCAATTGCGCCTCTTCTGTCGTGACCGGCCTGGCGCTGGCATCGGGTGTGCTCGAGGTCGGGTTTGGGGTGCAGGCCGACAACACCAACACGATGGCGATTGAGAGGGCCGCGGAGCCGAACCGTTGCGCGTGACTCATCTGCTGCCGGCTCGATCCGCTAGGAAGTCGTCTGCGGGTACATCGACGGCCTCCAAGTCGGGCATGGTTATGGTCTTCGGGAGTGTCGTTCGTTCTGTCGGGTTCGCGAGATTCGGCTGCGGGGCGGGTGGCGCGACGTCGCGGAAGCTGCTTCCGATGGGCGCGTCTGGGCCGGCCACGGCATCCGTCGCGGATTGCGCGGCGTGGCTACCGTCGCATCCGGCGGTCAACTCGGCGGCCAGAGCTGCTGGCGCGGTCGAGGGGGAGTCTTCGGCACAGTTCGAGGTGGCTGGGGTGCGGGCGGCCGAGACGTTGCCCAGGTCCACGCCGTTGGCGGCGTACACGTTGGCGGTGAAGCGGTTCCCGGTGGCCGGCAGGTCCTCCGTGTTTGTCAGGATCACGCCCGCGCGGGCATTGCCCGAGATGCGATTGCGTTCGAAGATGTTGGCCTCACCGCCGCTGATGCCGACTCCCGTCGCGAAGCCCCCTTCCGCCTGTGAGGGGGAATCTGCTGCATCGTTGTCGCTGATCAGGTTGCCGACGACCTGGTTGGCGTGCTGTGGGGTGAACGCTTCTTGATAGCTGGACAGCAGCGTGAGTCCTACGCGATTCCTGGAGAAGCGGTTGCCGGTGATGACGACGGAGTCGCTGGCGTTGGCGTTCTCGAACCCGACGGCGTTGCGCTCGGCGACGTTTCCGGCGACGAGTACGTCGCAGTTGCGGCACTGGCCGACGTAGATGCCGCTGTCTGCAGAACCCGACGCGTAGGAGTCGCGGATGACGCCGTGCTGCGCGTTGAACGCGTAGATGCCGTACAGGCCGTTGTTGTACGCGGTGACATGGTCGATGAGGAACCTCTGCAGCGGTGGAAATGCCTCCGGATCCCACGGGGTGTATCCGTCAGCGGTCGGCGCGGAAGGTCCGTTCTTGTCGTGCAGTCCGGTGAACAGCACCCCGTAGAAGGTGGCACCGGTGACCGTCAGATTCTCGACCGTCACGCCGTCGGCGATGCTCACGATGCCGTAGGGGCGGATACCGCCGCCGTCGATCACGGTCGCGTTGCGGTCTTCGCCGCGCACCGTGACGTCCGGGGTGTTGATCTGCAGCTCGTCGTCATAGGTACCTGGGGCGATGAGGATGGTGCCGCCCGGCGCGACCTGTTCGGCGGCCTCACTGAGGGTGGACGCGTCCTGTGGGACGCGCACCAACAGCCCGTCGTTCGACGGTGCTGCGCAGGCGGTCCCGCTGGCAAGCACGGCGACGAGGGCGGCGGCGGCCAGCAACCTGCGGAGGGTGTGCACGCCTTCAGGGTAGATGACCCCCGGATGGGCCCGGAGCCCGTCTGCTAGCCTGTCGCTGACTGAGTGAATCCTGTGTGCAACATATGAATCTGCAGAAAATCCTCACCCAGTCGGCCTCTGCGTGTTGGAAAGCAATGCTGAACCGAACCTGATCGGGGCGAGATGAAGCGTCCTGCGACCAGTCCTCGCCGGCCTTTGCGTGCCCGCGTCGCCGCCGCGGTGACCTGCGCGACGCTGCTGCTGAGCGGTGCGATCGCCGGTGCTGCCCCGGCGGCGCAGGCAGCAGGATCGACCACCGGCTCGGTGACCGGTGTGGTGTTCCAGGATCTGTCGAGCGAAGGCTGGTTCACGTCAGGCTCGGCGGCCACCGGTGTTCCCCGAAGCCGCCCCGTGGAGGGGATCACCGCCACCGCGTACGACGCCGACGGGGACATGGTGGGCTCCGCGCTCAGCGGCGCGGACGGAACATATTCTCTGCCCGTCGCGGGGGCATTCTCCGCGGACCTGCGGATCGAGTTCTCCGGCTGGCCAGACCAATACGAGCCCGCGTTCGCCGCCCAAGGCGCCGAACCACCGTCCGTGCTCGGAGCTAACGACACCAGCGTGCAATTCGTCGCCCTCGACGGCGCCGGCGAGGCAACCGGAGTCGACTTCGGTCTCGTCATCCCGGATCAGGTGGTGCAGACCAACGCCCCGATCGCCACCGCCATCCAGTACGCGGGCCTGCGCACTTCCACCGCCGCCGGCATGGCGTCGGTGGTCGCTCAGCCGTGGTCGCTGATCGGATCCTCCGACGCGGCGAACTGGCCACCTCCGGCTCGGCAGACCCTCGCCACCTACGGCCAGGTGGGTTCCACCTGGGGCTTGACCTACAACCGCATCACCAACGCGATGATCATCGGATCGGTGTTCAAGCGCATGTCCGACCTGGGCAGCCTCGGACTGGGCGGAATCTACCGGGTGGACGACGTGCTGGCGCCCGACGGGTCCATCACCGCCGGCACGACGGCGCAGCCCTGGTTCAGCGTCCAAGGACTCCCCGTGTCGGGCGGCGGCACCATCGATCTCGGGCAGAGCCTGATACCGGCAGACCGCGGCTTGGGTGCCCCTGCCGACCCGGCCCGGGACATCTCCGCGTTCCAGTACGCCGCACGCGTCGGGATGGGAGGGATCGCCACCTCCCTGGACGGGGAGACGCTGTTCGTCACTGACCTGAACGACCGACAGATCTATGCGATCAACGTCACCGACCCCACGCAGACTCCGTCCCAGGCGTTCCGGGTAGCGACGCCGGTCGGGACCACGCAGCAGCTGTGGGCCCTCACCGAGTACAGCGATCGCCTCTACATGGGGTTCGTCGATACGGGGGTCGCGCCCGGAGTGGCCGCGGCCGACGCGAACATGCAGGCGTACGTGGTGTCGGTTCCCACCGCCCTTGCCCGGAGCGGGCTGAACTCGGGCGTCATCGGGGCCGGCCCGGCGGACTGGCGGCTGGAGCTGCAGACAAGCCTCGGCTACGCCAAGGGATCCAACATGCAGCAGTGGCCGGGTTGGGACAGCGTGAACAACCGGCCCGTCAACTGCAGCCCGGGCTCACAACCTCCCACGTGCGCGGAAGAGCAGTACCCGCAGCTCAAGCGGTGGAACAGCTGGGCCGACGAATGGCGGTGGGCCGGTGGATCGGTGGGCATCGCCACCAGCTGGAGTGCGACCCTGGTCGCCCTCGAGGCGAGGGCGACGGAGCCTGGGCACACACAGGCGTACCCCCAGCCGATCTTGAGCGGGCTGGCCTTCGATATCGACGGGTACCTGAACATCGGGTTCGCCGATCGTACCCAGTTGCAGAGCGGCAACCGAAACGTTGGTGCGTACACGACGCCGGACCTGCCGAACCAGGCGCTCAACGCCCTCTGGGAGACTGTCGCGAACGGCGACACCCTGGTCGCAGCGCCCGCGTCGCTGGGTCTTCCGGTCGGCGACGGTTGCCCCACCGTGGTGACGGGGAGGTTCGCGCTGGAGTGCAACGGCAAGGTCGGCCAACGCGACGTGCGCACGACGACCTCCACGCAGGTCGCCGTCGGGACGAACCCGGATGGCACACCCATCTACCAGACCGTGAATCAGGCCCTCACCTACAACAATGTCGAGGGCCCGAGGACGGGCGAGTTCCTCAACGACCGCCGCGGGCTCGGCACGCAGGGCATTCACAACGACAACACCCTCGGCTCGGTGGTGACCTATCCGGGAGTGGACGAGGTCGCGTCCACCGCCACGGACCCGCTCGACGGCATCTACCGATCCGGGCTGATGTGGTTCGACCAGCGCAACGGCGCGGCAACCCGCGGATTCGACGAGGTGCGTGGCACAAATGATGCCGGCTCTCCGGCGTTCCAGAAGGGCGGCGGCCTCGGCGCCGTCTCGCTCCTCGGAGTCGGCGCCCCGGTCGAGATCGGCAACCGCGTATGGCTCGACGCGGACCTCAACGGCCGGCAGGACTCCGACGAACCAGCCATCAACGGTGCACCCGTGCAACTGTGGACGGACGACGGAACCGGTTCGCCCGCCTGTCTGATTGGTGCCACCACGACGGCGACCATCGACGGACAGCCGGGAACCTACTACTTCCGCTCCGACGACCCGGCCCTGCAGAACGTGCCGTGTGCCGGGCGGGGCCCCGTCTCCTTCACCCAGAATGCCGACTACATCGTGGTCTTCCCCCCGGGGACCGGCGCGGTGGCGCTGCAGGGACCGAACGCCGCTCACGAGGGCTTCGTCGGTCTCACCTGGGGCGACCTGGTCCGCACCACCCAGGCGGTCCGCATCGCGCCGACCGCGACCAACGGCGGCACCACGGAGGTGAACGACTCCAACCCGGATCTCGCGACCGGCGAAGCGCGGGTGACCGTAGGCGGCCCCGCCCAGAACGATCACACCATTGACGCCGGCTGGTATGGCATCGCCCCCTACGAGGTGCTGAAGACTGTGACCGGTCCTGCACCGCCCAACGCGACCTACACCGTGGTGGTGGGGAGCGCCGTCAACTTCCGCGGACAGGATCGCCTCGGTCAGTCCGGGCAAGATCCCGGCGGCCGGGACCCGCAAGTGACGGCGACCAGTTTCGACCTCACGCCCGGCGTGCCCGCCGCGTCCGGTCAAGACCTGCCCTACGGGTACACCCTGACCTTCTCCGAAAACGAAGCGCTGCCGGACGGCGCGATCACCTTCACGCCGTCGGTGCCGAACTCGTCACCCCCGCAGGGCCGCCTCGTGGTCGCACCCACGACCGACGGAACGGTGACCCTCGACGTCGAGAACAGCTACGGATCGGTGCAGGTGAGCAAGACGCTCGCCGGTGATGCGGAGGCGATCGACGCGGTCGCCGACCTGGAATTCACGGTGACGTGGACCTCGGATCAGCCCGATCTCGTCGGCGGGGCGACCTCCGGGTCGTTCCCGGTGCCGGGCGATGGCACCCCGGTGCCGGAACCTGCGCTGACATTCCCGACCGGGACCGTCGTGCAGCTGACCGAGGTGCCGCCCACCGACCTGCCCCCCGGGGTGGACTGGTCCGGTCTCACGTGGACTCCCGCACCGAACGTGACGGTCAGCGCGGATGGACTCACCGCCACCGTCACCGTCGCCGGCGGTGCCGCTCAGTTGACAACGGCCGCGCTGACCAACACCTTCACGAACGCGCTCGGCAGCTTCACGGTGTCCAAGCAGGTCGAGGGTGACTTCGCTCTCGACGACCCCGCGTTCGACGATGTCTCGATACCGATCAACTACTCGTACACCGACCTGGCCACGGGCGAGCAGGTCACCGGAGCGTTGACCCTCGACCGGGCGAACGGCTTCACGGCGAACGGCCCGACGCTGCCCGAGGGCACCGTCGTGACCGTCGAAGAGGGCACCCCGACGGGTGGTCCGCCCGATCTCGAATGGGGAGCAGCGGCCTGGACCGTCGACGGGGTGGCGACCGACGCCCCGGTGTCACTCACGATCGGCGCTGACACCACTGCCGAGCTTGTCGTGACGAACCAGGTATCGCAGTTGGTCGGGACGTTCGCGGTCATCAAGGACTTCAGCGGCGACTTCACAGCTGACGACCCCGCACTCGCCGATGTCGTCATCACCATCCATTGGGACGGCGGGGGCCTGAACGGCGATCTTGAACTGACCCAGGCGGAAGGCTGGACGGCGTCGCCGACGGACGCCGACGGCAACGCCATCACGTTCCCGCTGGGAACAGTCGTCACGGTCACCGAGACCGGGCGCACCGGCGGTCCGCCCGACCTCGTATGGGGCAACGCCGACTGGGGATCCAACGCCAATCCCGCCGACCCCACGCAAGGTTTGGTGACGATCACTAGCGATGTCACTCCCACGCCGGTGACGCTGACCAACGACACGACGCAGCTGCTGGGCACGTTCAGCGTCGCGAAGCATGTGACGGGAGACTTCGATCTCGAATCACCCGAGCTGGCGGCCGCTCAGTTCACCATCCACGCGACATGGGACGGCGGGTCGACCGAGATCGTGCTGAACCAGGCGAACGGCTGGGCGAGCGGCCTCGGACGGGACCTGCCGACCGGCACCGTCGTGACACTGTCGGAGATCCAGATCAGCGGCGCCGGGCCCAGCGTGGACTGGGGAGTCGACGCCGCCTGGTCGGGTGAGGGCATCACGGTCAACCCCGACGGCACCGCATCCATCACCATCGGCGACGGCACGAACCCCGAGATCACCGTGACGAACACCGCGACCGAGCTGCTCGGCACGTTCTCCATCCACAAGCGGATCACCGGCTCCGAAGCCGACACTCTGCCCGCGGACTTCTCATTCACCGTCACCTACACCTATGACGGCCTCGCCGAGCCGGGCGTCCTCGTCGTCCACAAGGATGAAACGGTGACCTCGCCCCCGATCCCCGTGGGAACCGTCGTCACGATTTCCGAGGTCGTGCCATCAGGGACGCTGCCCGCCGGCGGCAGCTGGGGCACCCCGGTTTTCGTCCTGCCGGACGGGTCGAGCACCGCCGAGAGCACAACCATCACGATCGCGGAAGATCAGGTCGCCGCCGTCGAGCTGCAGAACCCGACCCTCCCGCCCCTGCCAGCGACCGGTGGCGGGGGAGCATCCTGGGCAATCCTCGTCATAGCCACGCTGCTGCTGCTCGGTGGTGGGAGCCTGTTCGTCGTCGCGCGCCGTCGCCGCACGCACACGGAGTGAGAATGCGGGATGGCCGAGTTGTCTTGCGAGGCACTCTCACGGGTGGATGACCAGGGATGCCCCGACCTAATCTGCACTCGCGCGCGCCACAGGCGCGCACCCAGCACCCGCGTCGCCTGGCAACGCAGTGGCAACAATCGAATCAAATCGCAGCCTCGCGCGCTGATCGACCAGAACGTCGACCTGACTGATATCAAGCGAAACCGAGACACCCTGATCAGGGTGTATGACCGATTTGTGGGTTCAAATCCCACCGTCACCGCCAGAGAAACCCCTGATTATCAGGGATTTTTCTCATTCTAAGGGCATCCGTGGCAACGCCAGTGGCAACATTCGATCGCGGAACCGGCCTCTCGCGAAACCACTGTGCCCCGTGGACCGCGGTCTCGATCGAATAGATCTTCCGCCTCAACCTGCGGGATTCCACGAGCTTCTGGTCATGCCGTCGACGGCATGCGCGGCCGACAGCCGGTTGGGACGGCCCCTACCGGGGGCATTCGCACCACCGTAGGTCGGGCGGCCGTCGTCGCGGTGACCGCGTGGCGCTCCACTCCGCCGCGCACGGCTGCGGCTCGAAACATACGAAAGGGTGTACTCAGGACCGGCTTGGACAGTCCGGTCGCAAGGCGCCCGGGGTCCGGCGCCGTCGAGTGACTCGAGGCCGAGGGTCTGGACTCGTTTCGGCGGTCAGGCTGTGGGCAGCTGCAGCGCTCCCGAGCGGAGTGCGGCGATCACTCCGCCGTCGACGAGCAGGTCAGTGCCGGTGATGAACGATGCATCCGGGCCGAGCAGGAACGCGGCAGCATTTGTGATGTCGCTCGGTGTGCCGACGCGCGCGGTCCCGGATGCGCTGATCATCGCGCGCATGGCCACGCCGGACTCGCTGTCCAGCTCCTGCTGGCCCATCGGGGTGGAGATCACGCCCGGGCTGATGCTGTTCACACGGGCACTCCGCTTACCCCACGCGAGGCTCGCAGACTGCACACGTAGCTGGTTGGCACGCTTGGACATGCTGTACGCGGCACCCGGGTTCGGAAGCGCCTCCGGCTGGACGAAGGGCAGGCTGAGCAGGTCGTCCGCAGGCGTGAGGGAGAGGGCTCCTTCAAGTTCGGCCGGTAGCGATCCAGCGGCCATCGATCCGGCCATGCTTGCGATCACGAGACCGGCGCCTCCCGGCGCGATCACGCGGCCGAACTCCTCGAGACTGTAGGCGACGCCTGCCAGGTCGACCCGAAGGATCGCTTCGACGGGCGCCTGCGCCGGCGAGAGGCCGGCTGTATGCGCCACCTGTCGCACGTCGCCCAGCGCCGCCGCGGCGTCTGCCAATGATGCGAGCGACTCGCGTGACGAGACATCGACCTTCTGAGTCGAGACGGCGAAGCCTTCGCCGCGCAGCGCTGATGCGACCCGCTCGAGTGCTTCCTCACTGAAGTCCGCGAGCAGCACCTGCTTTCCGGCACCCAGGCGGCGGGCGATCGACTCGCCCATTCCGCCGACACCGATGACAACGAGAACATCTTCTGACATGACTTACTCCTTCAATACTTGGAACTGGTGACTCACGAGCCGGCGAAGCCGGCCTTCAATGTCTCACGGTCGATCGCGGCGCCTGCGATGTAGACGTCCGCGATCTTCGTGGTGTTGGTGATGTCGTCGAGCGGGTCGGCGTCGAGGACGATGAAGTCTGCGCGCTTGCCGGCTTCGAGTGACCCGCGGTCGTCGAGCCCGAGCATCTGCGCGGGCAGCAGAGTCGCGGCCTTGATTGCGGCGAGCGGGGACGTGCCAGCGGCGACCATGGCGGCAAGCTCTCGGTGCTCGGTGTACCCGGGGAACTGCGCCATCACGCCGGTGTCGCCGGACAGGAGCACCCGCACTCCGGCGTCCACGTAGGTGGAGAGGCTGGATTCGAGGACCTGGTAGCCCGCGGTCATCTGCGTCAGGACGTCGGGTGGCACCTGGGAGAAGATCGTTCGGAAGGTGTCCCGGGATGCCTGGTCGACGGTCTCGGCGAGAGCCGGGTCATCCAGCCAGTCGGCGGCATCCAGGAGTGCTTTCTGGATGCTCATCGACGTGAACACGAAGACGTCGTTCTCTCTCATGAGCGTGAGCAGCTCGTCGTCGGGGCCGGGTTCGCGCACCATGTGGGCGGTTCCGTCGACGCCGGCGCGGACGACGCCCTTGGCGTCGTCGAGCTCGTAGATGTGGGCGATGGCCATCTTCCCGGCCTTGTGTGCTTCGTCGATGATGGCCTCGTACACGTCGGGGCCGAACTTGACCTTGGTTCCGTTGCGGTCGTCGACCCAGAACTTGATCACGTCGGGGTTCTTCGCGGCGATCTCCCGAACGATCTGCCGGGCTTCGTCGGGTGTCGAGGCCTCGCGGATCGCATCGGGGGCGAAGAACGCGCCGCCGTTGCCGCCGCCGGGAGTCGGTGCGGCGATCCCGTTGGATGCCGACAGCAGCAAGGCAAGCTCCGGGTCGTCGAGTGTGCCGCCACGCTGTTCGTCGCGGATTGAGATCTCGATGTCGTCCCGATCGGTGCCCAGTGACTGGAACACGCTGACGCCGTAGTAGACGAACCGGCGCAGGTGGTCCAGCACGTTCTCGCGGGAGAAGTTGGCCGCGTCCGTGTTGGCGCCCTTGAGGTAGCCGGCATGGCCGTGCGGGTTCACGATCGTCGGCATCACGATCTTGCCGGTCAGATCTACGCGCCGCACACCGTCCGCAACCGACACGTCCGCGGTGGGTCCGATCCCGATGATAGTGCCGTTGCTGATGAGGATGCCCGCGTCGTCGATCGGATCGCTGCCGTCACCGATGATGAGGCGCGCACCCGTGAAGAAGGTCGGGTCGTTGTTGGCTGACTGAGTCATCTTCGTGGTTCCTTCGCTGATCACTGGGCCAGGAGGCCGTACTGGTGGGCCTTCTCGCGAACGGCGCCGATTCCGAGGAAGTCGTCGAACCCGATAAGTCCTGGGATGCCGCCGAGTTCCTCCTCGAGGCTGACAGCCGACCCTTCGGTGGCCAGCACGGTGAACACGCGTAGGAGCGCAGCTTTAGCGGCCTGGTGCGACAGTCCGTAGTACAGGACGACGTCGATTCCGAGCTGGGTGAGATCAGCCGCAGACTGGCTGGGGAAGTCGACGCCGAAGATCGGCACTGTGCTCTCGCTCTTCAGACGTGTCTGTGCGGCAAGGTCTGGCGCACCTGCGTAGAACAGGCCGTCGGCGCCGGCCTCTTGATAGGCGAGCAGGCGGTCGACGGCGGCTTCGGGCCCCTCAGTTCCGGGCGAGTCGGTGCGCGCGATGATCAGGAAGTCGTCGGACTCGCGCGCGTCGACGGCGGCTTTGATCTTGTCGATGGCAGCGGTCACAGGAATGATGCGGGGCTGCGCGGTGATGTGCTTGCCGAATTCGTGATCCTCGATGTGGACCGCCGCGGCCCCGGCGCGCTCCAGCGTGCGAACTGTGCGAGCCACGTGCAGCGGGTTTCCCCAGCCGCCCTCTGCGTCGACGATGAGCGGAACACCGGCGACAGGTCCCAATCGGCGGACCTGGTCGGCCATGTCCTCGAGTCCGATGTAGCCGATGTCGGGTACCGCGTACTTCGTCGCACCGGTCGCATAGCTTCCGACGTAGGCCGCTGAGAACCCCACGTCGCGGAGCACGCCAGCCGAGATGCCGTCGTAGATCGATGGCGCGATGAGCGGGTGGTGAGTGGCGATGAGCTGGTTCAGGGTGCTCGACATCGACAGTCCTTCCTTCCTAGCGTGATCCTTCGAACTTATGCGCGTCACGCGCAATAATCCACGTCGCAATGGGTTGCTCGTTGTTACGTGCGGCGCAATAATCGCGTGATGGAGATTCGACACCTTCGCCACTTCCTTGCCGTGGCTGAGACCCTGAACTTCTCGCGTGCGGCCGAAGCGCTGCGGATGTCGGCGCCGCCTTTGAGCCGCAGCATCCAGCAGCTCGAGATCGAGATCGGCGACGCGCTTTTCGTCCGTGGAACGAGGAAGGTCGAACTCACACCGCTGGGACACTCGCTGGTTCCCCACGCAAGTCGAATCCTTCAGAACATGGAGGAGCTGAACCGTGACATGCGCCGGCGGGTGCGCGGTCACGTGGAGGTGAACATCGGGATGAGGTCCGTCCCCCCGGAGCTCACGCGGGCATTGACCGAGGCCGTCCACCACGCCGAGCCGGAAAGCGATGTGCGGCTCGAACCCCTTGACTCGCTCACGCAGCTGGAGCAGATCGTCAGCGGAAAGCTCTCGCTCGGCCTGGTCAACCAAAGACTCCGTGATCGGCGCTTGGAGTACCTGCCCGTTCTCCGAGAGGCGCCCGGGATCGCGCTCCCTGATCAGCCGCGGTTCGCCGACCTCAGTGTGGTGCAGCCTGCGGATCTCGCCGGTCTTCGCCTCCTGATCCAACCCGGCGCCGATCCCACCGCGGAAGCCCTCGAGCCGATCGTCCGATCCGTCCGCGAAGTCGTCCAGGTCAGCTCCGACATCGTCGGAGGGTTGTCGGCCATCATCAGCCAGGGCAGGTCCTGCTGCCTCACCCTCGCGAACCCCACCGCCCCATGGCACAAATACCTCGCCGGAGACGGGGTCATCGTGCGCCCCCTCGCCTTGAAATCAGACTCCGCCATCACCTACCTGTGTTGGAGAGTCGATCGAGACCGACCCGATGACCTCGCGCCGATCCTCCAGGTCGCACGCGAACGATTCGCGACACCGGTCGACCTCTGACTAGAGCAAGGGCTGACCATTGGGCCGCTAACACGGAATATCAAGGCAGAGCAACGCCCGGCTTCCCAGGTGGTGTAAAGGTGCTGCGGGGCAGCGCTTCCGCCATGTGCGATGGATCCGCCCCGCGTGTCATCTGTGACGCGTATGGAGCGGACTCGTTGCTCTCCCGTCACTGATGACGGCTGGTCAGGTTCCCGCCTGCGCGGCTGACGCGCGTTCGAGGCCGTCGAGCAGCAGGTCGAGGCCGAAGTCGAATTCGTGGCCGAAGTTGTAGCCGGGTTGAAGGACGTGCTTCGCGGTCAGCTCGGCGAGGTAGGGGTAGTCGGCCATCGCCAGTCGGGCCAGCATGATCTGAGCCATCGCCGCGGTCTCCTCCTCCGTGGTGAAGGGAAGCGTCTTCTCCTGCATGGCGAAGCCATAGATGTAGCTGTCCAGCGCCGCGAAGGCATGCGCCGTCAACGGAAGTGAGAAACCGGCGTTGCGGAGAGTACCGAGAACGCGGTCGTGGTGTCGCAACGTCGCCGGACCTGGGTTGGTGCCGGAGTCTTTCAGCGATACGGCCCAGGGATGGCGGGTGAGCATCTGACGGAAGGACACGGATCTCTTCCGCAGTGCCGTGCGCCAGTCGTCGCTGTGCGACGGCAGCTCAATCTCGGCGAACACGGCATCGACCATCCCATTGAGGAGATCCTCTTTGTTCGCGATGTGGGTGTAGACCGACATCGCCTCGATGCCGAGCGCCTCCCCGAGGCGACGCATGGTCAATGCGTCAAGCCCGTCTTCGTCCGCGATGCTGATCCCCGCGGCCAGCACTCGATCGCGGCTCAACTGTGTTCTGCGCCCCGCCGGCCGGCGCCCCGCTTTTCGTCGTGTTCCAGCCGGCATATTGACAACCTTACGTTGTAGCGATACTTTCCTTACAACATAAGCATACAACATAAGGAAATGATATGACCAGCACGACGCTCGACAAGACACAGTCCACCTCCAAGGCGTCGCCTTTGGACTTCCGCACGTGGTCGCAGCGCACCGCGAGCCTGGTTGCCGGTTTCGGCCTGGCAGCAATGGCGGTCGTGATGTCAGTCGGATGGTTCGGTCTCATCGTGCCGCTGATCGACCACACCAACGCCGAGGCCACCGCGACGGCGATCACCGCTGCACCTCTCGCGTTCCTGGGCGGAGTGCTGGCCATCGCGATCGTGATCCTCCTGGACTTCGTCGTTGCCGCGGCGTGGTATGCCCTGTTCAAGCCGGTGAACCGGACCCTGTCGGCTATGGCCGCGTGGGTGCGAGTGGTCTACTCGGTGCTGTTCGCGGTCGCCGCCGCGCAGTTGGTGAACGCATTCACGTTGCTCGACGCTCCGGCACGAGCCCTCGCTGCCGTCGAGAGCTACAACCTGATCTGGGTGGCCAGCCTGGGGCTCTTCGGCATCCACCTCCTGCTGATCGCTTACCTGATCGTGCGCGCGGACTTCATCGCCTCCGTGTTCGGTGTCCTCCTGGGAATCGCCGGCCTCTGCTACATCGTCGACGCGATCGGCGTTCTGTTCGGCCTCGGTCTGCCCGTCTTGTTCGGCTCATTCGGGTTCGTCGGAGAAGTCGCCATCATCTTCTGGCTCTTCATCAAGGGCCGCACGCTCACCCGCTGAGCCGTTCCTCAGCTGCCGTCGGTCGACGCCACGGCATCCCCGCATCCCCATCTCTGCGCCAGAGAGCAACCACGTCAATGAACAGACCTTTCGCTGTGACTCAGGCGCGAGCACGCATGAGCGCCATCGTCTCGCGCACCTACGGCCCCACATCCTCGCTGCACATGGAGGATGTCGATCGGCCCACCCCCGATGATCACCAGATCCTGGTCCGCAATAACGATTCGGTGGTCACGAAGGCGATGTGTGAGGCGCGGTCCGGCCGCTCCCTCATTGCCCGGCTGTACTTCGGATTGCGAAAGCCCAAGTGGCCCATCCTCGGCACGAACTTCGCCGCGGAAGTCGCGGAAGTCGGGAACGCGGTGACTGCATTTCGAGTGGGTGTGATCGCGTCTCCGGAATCAACGTCACGGACTTCGCGGCCCACGCCGAGTACGTTCTGGCCTCCGACGCCGGCGTTGTCGTCGCAACGCCCCCCGGTCTCACCGATGACCAGGCTGTCGCCGTCTGCGACGGAGCAATCACCGCGCTGCCGTTTCTCCGCGACGCCGCTCACTTGCGGGCGGGGCAGTCTGTCCTTGTCAATGGCGCCGCCGGGGCGATCGGCAGCGCCGCCGTCCAGTTCGCAAAGCACTATGGCGCGACGGTCACGGCGGTGTGCAGCATCGCCAAGAAGGCCGTGATCATCTTCACAGGACTCGCCAAACCAGCCCAGATGGCAAGCGAGATGACGATCATTGCGGAACTCGCCGCAGCAGGGACACTCGTGCCGGTGACCGGCGCCACCTATCCGATGGACCACTCGGCAGCCGCGTACCAACAGGTCCTTGGCCGAAAAGTCTGCAGCACCGTGATCACCTTCACCTCGCACACCGCGTAGGTTGGCCTCGTCAACCGTGGGTCTCGGATAGTGAGCGACACAGGTTGAAGTCTTGACCCGGATTTGGGCGCCCGCAGGGAGCAGCCGCGGTGGGCTCTCACGCACCGGACTTCGTTGCGGGGCTCGAGCGGGCTCTGAGGTTCTCCGCGCGTTCGTGCTGTCCGTGGTCGTCGTCCCGGTCGCGGTGCACCTCGTCGTCCCCCAGCTGATGCGGATCTACGGCAAGATCCGCACCTTGGATCGCTGAACCCAAGGCGGCCCGCCCTTCCAGCGCGGGGCCGTCTTCGGCGCGTCCCTAGGATGTGCACATGGCGATGCCGGTACTGGCGACCAAGCTCTTCGTGCCGCCGCCGCGCTCCCACGCACTATCCCGACCCCGCCTCATCCAGAAGCTCAACGAGGGGGTCGACGCCGGGCACACGCTCACGCTCATCTCCGCACCCGCCGGATTCGGCAAGACCACGGTGCTCAGCGAGTGGGTCGCGGCACGCCGACGAGCCGACCCCGACCTCAGAGTCGGATGGGTCTCCCTTGATGACAGCGACAACGACCCCGTCCGATTCCTCTCCTACCTGGTCGCGGCCTATACCGCAGACAACGACGAAGCAGGTCCCGCTCTCAACGACCCCACCAGGTCAGCTGAATCCACGCTGACGTCGCTGGTCAACGACGCCGCGCAGACTGAGGGCCGAATAATGCTGGTGCTGGATGATTTCCAGCTGATCGAAGACGCATCGGTTCGCGACGCGATCACCTTCCTCCTCGACCATGCGCCACCCAATCTGCACCTGACGATCGCAAGCCGATCAGACCCCTTGCTGCCGGTGGCGCGGCTGCGAGCCCGTGACCAGCTCACCGCACTGCGCGCAGCCGACCTGCGATTCACCCCGGACGAGGCGGCACAGTTCCTCACGCACGCCACAGGGATGGCCCTCTCCCCGGAAGACCTCAGCGCGCTCGAGGCTCGAACCGAAGGATGGATCGCCGGACTCCAACTCGCCGCCCTGTCCTTGCGCGAGCGACCCGACCCCTCCGAATTCGTCTCCGCCTTCACCGGCAGCAACCGCTACGTCATCGACTACCTCATCGAGGAGGTCCTCGAACGCGCCCCGTTGCATGTCCGCGAGTTCCTCTGCCAGACCGCCGTCCTGGATCGCCTATCCGGACCGCTCTGCGATGCGGTCACCGGCGACGCGGACGGGGTCGAGATGCTCGCCGCCCTCGAACGCGCCAACCTGTTCGTCGTTCCGCTCGATGACCAGCGGCAGTGGTACCGATACCACCACCTCTTCGCCGACGTCCTGAAAGTCCGGCTCCTGGGCCACGGCATCGCACACGTGAACGCCCTGCACTCCCGGGCCAGTGAGTGGTTCGAACGCAACGGTTCGCCTGAGGAAGCCGTGCGCCACGCCCTCGCCGGCTCAGACTTCTCACGAGCGGCGAGGCTGATCGAGTCGACGATTCCGAGTGTACGCAAGAGTCGCCAGGATGCCACCCTGCTGGCCTGGCTTGGCATGCTGCCGCAATCTGTGATCGACGCCCGGCCCGTGCTGCGTGTGTTCGCTGCGTGGGCCGCTCTGGTCTCGGGTGATCTCACAGCGGTCGAACCGCAGCTCGCCGCTGCCGAAGTACTGCTCACGTCGGCGGAGGGAGTGGCGCACGAGTCTGATCCCGGAGGGGAGCTCGACTCCCTCCCCGTGACGATCGCGCTCTACCGTGGTGCGCTGGCGATGGCTGCCGGCGATACGGCGGCGATCGCCGCCCATGCGCAGCATGCGTTGGATGTCGCGGCGTTCGACGACTATCTCGGCCGGGGTGCGGCCGCCGGTATGTTGGGCCTGGCCGCATGGGCGCGCGGGGATCTCGAGTCCGGCACGCGCGCTTTCCGCGAATCGGCCGGCAATCTGCGCCATGCGGGCAACTTTCTCGATGCGCTCAGCACCACGATGGTCGTCGCGGACATGCTGCTCGCGCTGGGACGGATCACGGAGGCCCGGTCGGGCTACGAGCTCGCGTTAGCTGAGGCGGACGGCAACCCACCCGCTGCCGACCTGCACGCCGGTCTCAGCGAAGTGCTCCGCCAGCGCAACGATCTGGAGGCGGCCGCACGACACCTGGCCGCGGCCGAGGCACTGGGTCCTGGTTCGTTCTCGCACGAACACCGATACCGCTGGGCGCTCGGCAGCGCCGGGCTCGCGCAATCCGACGGCGATCTCGATGCTGCGCTCGACCTGCTGGCCACGGCCGATACGCAATACCGACGCGGATTCTTTCCCGAGGCGCGCCCCATCGGCGGCCTGAAGGCGAGGATCTGGATCATCCAAGGACGCCTCGCGGATGCTCGGCGATGGGTCACCGACCAAGGGTTGAGTAGCTCCGACGAGCCCGCCTATCTGAGCGAGTTCGGTCACATCACCCTCGCACGGCTCCTGATCGCTACAGGCGAGGACGAGTCCGTCGACGAAGCCGTGGCGCTGCTCACTCGCCTCGCCGACGCCGCCGAAGCAGGCGGCCGCGTCGGCAGCCTCGTCGAGATAGCGGTGCTGCAGGCTCTCGCCCAGCAGGCTCGAGGACAGACCGCCGCCGGCCTGATCTCCTTGGACCGCGCGCTGACACTTGCCGAACCGGAAGGTCACGTCCGGGTCTTCCTCGACGAAGGCTCACCCATGCTGCAGTTGCTGAGAGCCGCCGCGGGAGCGGGCATGCGGCCGGACTTCGTGCGGAAGCTGAGCCAGTTGTTGAGGAACGCCGGCGAGATCGCCGCCGTCACACCCCTACCTGATCCGCTCAGCGACCGGGAGCTCGGCGTGCTCCGGCTGCTCGGGACGAAGCTGACCGGGCCCGAGATCGCCCGCGAGCTTCATGTCTCACTGAACACCATGCGCACCCACACCAAGCACATCTTCCTCAAGCTGGATGTCAACGACCGCGCCTCAGCCGTTCGCCGAGCGGAGGCACTCGGACTCATCTGACCGACAAATCACCATGCGCACCGCCCACGTGATGATGTCGCGTCACCACCTTCCTTCGTAACTTCAGGACGTCCGCCAGCGACCAGCCCGGACATCCTCAGCATCGAAGGAAACGCCATGAGCATCACCACGACCACCCTCACCCGCGGTGCCGCACTCGCCGCAGCCCTCGCGGGCCTCGCGTACGTCCTTATCCAGTTCATCCACCCGGCCGATGTCATCGGGTCCCTTTCCACCCAGGCGTGGGTGAAGGTCCACATCCTCAGCTTCGCCGAAGCGGTCCTCGCCCTCATCGGCGTGACCGGCCTCTACCTGTTCCAAGTGCGCAGGGTCGGCATCCTCGCGCTCAGCGGATACCTGATGTTCGGGTTCTTCTTCATCCTCCAGGCAGCATTCAACTTCGCTGAAGCACTCATCGCACCCCTGATCGCGGTCAGCGCACCCCAGCTCGCGGTCGACTTCGTCGGCCTCTTCGGCCGCTACCCGTCACAGACCGACCTCGGCGCTCTCGGAGCACTGCCGCTCGTCGGCGCCATCCTGTACGTCGGCGGCGCCCTCCTGATCGGCATCGCCATCATCCGTGCCCGCATGCTGTCCCGCGGCGCAGCGATCCTCCTCATCGTCGCCGCCGCCGTCACCCCGCTTGCCGCGCTGCTGCCGCACACCCTCGAGCGCATGGCGGCTGTCCCCATGGGCCTCGCCCTGGCCTGGCTCGGCTACTCCCTCTGGATGAACAGCGGCACGAACACGTCACCTTTGACCCCGACGGACTCCGAACGGATCGCGGCGAACTGACTCCGGCTCCCCGACCAGGCATCACGGCGATGACCCACCCACCAGCCCCGGGTGACGCCGAAGCCGACCGGTACGAGATTCGCGTGAACGGGCGTCTTGATCGGCGCTGGAGCGACTGGTTCGGTGGGTTCACCCTCATCAACCAGAGCGACGGAACCACCACCCTCATCGGTTCAGTGGTCGACCAAGCAGCCCTGCACGGCCTCCTCAGACGCGTCGGAGACCTCGGCGTCACCCTGATCTCCCTCAACATCACGAACGAGACCAAGGAGCCGCACCATGAGCAAGTCACCGAGTAGGCGGGCACTGTGACTGCCGTCGGTACACGGATGCCTGCGACACGATCTCGAGTCCCGTGGCTGGCACCGACCGGCCTCATCCTCCTCGCACTCATCCCTCTCCTCGCCGGAGGGATGCGACTGACCGAACTGGCCGGGAACCCCACCCCGACGCCCGCGAACGCGCGCTTTCTGGATTCACCCGCTCCGGTCCTCATCCACATCGTGAGCGTCACGGTCTTCAGCCTGCTCGGCGCCTTCCAGTTCGTGCCGGGACTGCGGCGCGGCGGAGCACGTTGGCACCGGATGGCGGGACGCATCCTCATCCCGGCGGCCCTGCTCACCGCGCTCTCCGGATTGTGGATGGCCGCCTTCTACCCCCACCCCGCCGGCGACGGACCCGTCCTGCTGATCCTGCGCCTCGTGTTCGGAACCGCGATGATCGCCTGCATCGTCCTCGCCATCCGCGGGATCGCCCAACGCCGCTTCTTCTCACATGGCGCGTGGATGACGCGGGCCTACGCGATCGGGATGGGCGCCGGCACCCAGGCCATCGTGCTCATTCCCGGATCGCTCATCTTCGGCTCCACGCACGAGCTCTCACGCACCGTCCTGATGGGCGCGGCATGGGTCATCAACCTCACCGTCGCCGAACTGGTCATTCGCGGACGCACTCGTCGCCGCGTCCGTCCCCCAACGCAATATGAGCGATCACCAGAAATGACAACGACAACCTTCCCCCGCGTCAGACGCGGCACGCCTTGACGGCACGCTGGACCTGCGCCTGCCCCGATGGATTTGGCTCGTGAAGCTGATTCTCGCGATCCCGCACGTGTTAGTCCTCGCCACGCTGTGGATCCCGTTCATCCTCACCAGCCACTTCGCCGGGATCACCATCCTTGCGACGGGCCGCTACCCACGCCGGCTCTTCGACTTCAACGTCGGCATCCTCCGCAGGAACTGGCGAGTCGGCTTCTGCGTCTACGCCGCGCTCGGCACCGACAGATACCCGCGGTTCAGCCTCGCCCCCGGGGCGGACTATCCGGCGCACTTCGAGGTGACCTACGACGCCCGCCCCTCCCGGGGGCTGGTGCCGCTGAAGTGGCTGATCGCCGTGCTGTCGCTCTCGTATTCACGCTGCTTGCCGTCACCAGCATCCGCAACCGCGTCCAGTAGCTCAGCCCGCAACGTGCATCTGCGTCAGGGGATACCGCACTCCGGTGAGCTCTTCCGGGGCCGACCAGAGCCGCGCCGCGATGACCGGGTCGGCGGCCTGGGTGGAACGGCCGACGAGACCCGGCGGTCCGGTCATCTCGCCGCGACCGCTCGGGCCGGCGTAGCTGCCAGCGGCCACGTCCGCTGTCGCGGCAAACAGGGTGGGCGTCGCCCCCATCACGGCATCCTGAGCGAAAAGTTGCACCACCACGTTGGCGAAGGACATCATGACAGGACTCTCTGAGCTGGACATCAGGTTCGTCGCCGTCATCCCGGGCTGAGCCGCGGTCGCGATGACATGTGACCCGGACCGCTCGAGGCGGCGTTGCAACTCCGCGGTGAACAGCGGGTTCGCGAGCTCGGACTGCTCGTACCCGCCGGATCCTCGACCGTAGCGCCGGCTGTGCCAGTTGAGATCGTCGAAGTCGATCGTGCCGGAGCGGTGGGCACTGCTGGCGACAGTCACGATCCGTTCCAGCGTGGCCGCGGCATCCCGGCCTCGACTCTGATCACGGACAGCGGAGACGACGTGGGCGCCTCTCGCGGCGAATACCCGGGCGGCTTCCAAGCCAATGCCGCTGTTGGCACCGGTGACGATGACGGTCTTGCCGGTCAGCGAGGGTACGCGGTCTGTTGTCCAGTCCGGCCCAGGGGTCGCACGCGCCCCGGATCGCGTGGCCGGCCGTGCGCGAAGCCGGCGCTGAGTGCCTAACGGTTGGGGTCTGGGCAAGCATGATCAGGGCCGCGTCCCCGGCTCGAGGACTGTGATGACCACTGTTCCGCGCGCATGACCGCTCCGGACGTGCGCGAGTGCGTCGGCGGCCTGTGGCAGCGGGAAGGTGAGATCGACGAGCGGTGTCACCCTGCCGTCCTCGATGAGATCCTTCAGGACGAGCAGGTCTTGTCGGTTCGTGAACTTGATGGATGGCGGGGCCTGCCGGCCCGTGAACTTAGAGATTACGGCTGTCTTGATGACGGTGCCGAGGGTGCCGAACAAGCGGCCGCCGGATGTTCCGTTGTTCGATTGCAGAACGCCCCGCTCGGTGAGCACGCTTCGGGTCCGAGCTAGGGAGTGGTTTGCGACGTTGTCGAGGATGAAGTCGTAGCGCTGTCCACCCAGGGTGAAGTCCTCTTTGGTGTAGTCGATCACGTGGTCGGCGCCCAGCGACCGCACGGTCTCGACATTGCCGGGGCCGCACACGGCCGTCACCTCGGCACCGAACGCTGCGGCGATCTGGACGGCGTAGGACCCGAGGCCGCCGGATGCTCCGTTGATCAGCACTTCCGCCCCGAAGACTGCGCGGTCGCGCAGAAGTTGGAGGGCCGTCGTGGCCGACACCCCCACCGCGGCAGCCTGCTCGAAGGTGAGGTTTGCGGGCTTGGGCAGGAAGTGGTCCTCTGCGCCGGAGGCGTATTCTGCGAACGCGCCGGTGCACCAGCCGAACACCTCGTCGCCGATCCGCAGTCGGGTGACGGTCTCGCCGACCGCCACGACGGTTCCGGCGACGTCCGTTCCCGGAACCGGGGTTTTCGGTTTGCGAAGACCGGTGGCGAAGCGGGCGATGATCGGGTCGCCTTCGATTGCGACCAGGTCGCCTACGTGGATGGATGCGGCATGCACCCGAACCACGACCTCGTCGACCCCGGGGACCGGCACAGGGACTTCCTCAAGTCCGAGCACGTCGCCTGCGGGACCGTACTCATCCTGGACGATGGCCAGCATGGTCTTCGGCATGATCGCGTGGCGGCCCGCGTTGGCAGTGGTTCCGGGTGTTGGGGTGGTTGTCATTTCTTCAGCTCTTCTCGTATGGATACGCAGTTGGGGTGGCGAGGGCGGTGCACGAGGTGGAATCAGGCGGTCGCAAGTCGTACGGCGGCCGGGCCGGCGTACGCCTCGGGTCGGAATCCCTTGATCAGGAGATAGAGGGGCAAGGCGAGTTCGAAGAAGAACCCGGGCATCGTGAGGTAGAGGCCGATATGCACCCCGAACAGTTCCGCGATGGTACCCAGCACATGGCAGGGGTATCCGACCAGTCCGGCGACGGCGATCCATCGGGGAACCAGGCGGGTTCGGAACAGGATGACGCAGAGGACGGTCGCTCCGACGCCGAGGGTCATCTGTCCGACCTGGTAGGCCGTCTCGTTCAGCTCGACCAGGATCGTCGCGAGAGTCGTCGCGCCGGCGTCCGCTGCCATCTGGCTGAGCGGCACCAGCAGGAAGATCGCGAGTACGCCGATGCTCAAGAACACGACCTGGACGATCAAAGCCGCGAAGTAGGTGAGCGCGGCACGCTTGCTGTGCCGTTCCAGAATCGGGAAGAACAGCACCGCTTTGGCAATGTCCACTGCGGTGTTCAGCAGCATCAGGAACGCCCCCAGGGCAAGAAGCATCCGGAGCGGTGCGAGAGCGTCGAGGAAATAGGGGCCGGCCACGAGCGATGTCACCAACGACGAGCCGGCGCCGTAGACGACGAAGCCCGCCAGGAACAGGGCCCCGATGATTCGCGATTGCCGCATGCGGGACTTGTCGACTCCGTCCAAGAGTCGTTCCGCCGGCCGGGAGCCGGCGACCGACGTGCGGGGGAGAGATGAAGTAGCCATCGGCCGTCCTCGATCCTTGAGAGTGGTGGGTTAATCGAAGCCTGCTCGGCCGGCGCCTCCTCTCGATTCCGGGGCAGCACGTAGCCGATACTGAGAAACCGCCGCGCCGGCAGCAGGGGCCCATCAGACGTCCACTGCTACGTACCCGCTCGGTGTTCACCGCGATGCTCGGAGAGCTCTTGGCGAGGAGCGTGGGAGGCATGACGTGCTTCCTGGTAGAGATCCCCTTGTCGGGGCGAGACGGCGTCGACCGGGCGATACGCACCCTCCGGACCGCGCAGGTGCGGCTATCGGCGAGCGAGAGGGCGACTCGACTGCTGATAGCGGAGCGGATCACGGGTGATGATCGCCTCGTCTGCGTGATCGAAGCACCGACCGCCGACGACGTGAGGGACCTCGTTGCGCTGGCCTTCCTGCCCGCGGAACGGGTACGCGAGGTCTCTGCCGTCGACCTATCGGCCAGGCAGGACCCAGTCGGCGATCTTGGTTCTGGAATTGAGCCCTAGTTTGTTGAGGATGTTGTAGATGTGGGTCTCCACAGTGCGCTCGGAGACGAAGAGCCGGTTGGCGATCTCCTTGTTGCTCAGCCCTGTCGCCGCCAAGTCGGCGACCTGACGCTCTCGCCTGCTGAGCGGATTCGCGTCGGAGGGCGCCGCGTCAGACGGGCGAACGAGGTCGGCACCAAGTGCGAGCGCCACGGCGGCATCGTGGTCAAGGTGCGCACCCGCGCTGCGTTCTCGTTCGTACCATTCCCGGCCAAGCCGGGTCGTCGCGAGGGATGCGGCTTGTTCAACCATCGGCCGGATGAAGGGGCTGATCTCGTACCCGCCTTCCGCACGCAGCATGTCGGTGGCGCCTAGAAGCCTCGCCGAGTGTGCCGCCTGGCCAGCCATCGCGGCGTTCGCCGCCATCGCCTGCAGTCGCATCACCAGGCCGGGGCGGTCGTCGATGGTGAGGGTGGCACGCAGCGCGTCGATCAGGGATGATTCCGCCGCGATGTGGTCGCCGAGCATCATCGAACCCACCCCGGCGCTGGTCAGGTGCGTGCTCAGCATGTAAATCTCGTGGACACGTCGGCAGCGCTCCGCCGCAGCGAGTCCGACGTCGCGCATGCGCACGAAGTCCCCATCCAGCGAAGCGATCAACGCCTCGGCCTGCGCGGCAGCCGCGTAGGCGATGTCGCCGTCGAGCATGTCCGCGAGGGTCGATGCCTCATCCGACCAGCGTCGAGCCGCGGAAATGTCGCCGTGCAGGACGTGCAACGCGGCGTACGTCGCGAGGATTCGCACGCGCAGCACATCGCCTGTGCCGCGCGTCAGTTGGACTGCCTCGGCGGCCGCCTGCAGCCCCGCGGTCTGGTCGCCCTGCGCCACTGCGAGGTAGCTTCGAACGAACAGTGCGCGCGCACGAGCGATCGTGTCGCCGCCGTCGCGCTCGAGCAGCGCTTCGATCCAGTGGACGCCCTCGCTGAGTGCCCGGTTCGTCCAGAACCGCCCAAAACCCGCGGCCATTTCCAGGCCGGTCTGGACGTTGCTCGGGTCTGCCAGGCAATATCGGAGTGCAGCGCGGATGTTGTCCGCCTCCACGTCCAGTGCCTCGAGATTCCCAAGCGTCGTCTCGTCATCCGCGACCCGCCCGTGGGAGTCGGCACGACCGCACAACTCCGCAAAGAAGGACAGATGCGCGCGCCGAATGACCGCCTCCTCCTCTGCATTGCGGAGTTGGATCAGAGCGAACTCGCGCGTCGTCTCATGCAGACGGTAGCGAGCCTCGCTGCCCGGGCGCTCGACATTCACGAAGGACCGATCAACCAGCGCACCGAGAGCCGTCAGCACGTCGAGGGTAGACGACTCCCCGCCGCACACACGCTCGGCTGCCCTGAGTGTGAACGATGCGGGGAAAGCCGCCAGGCGCCGCAACACCGTCTTCTCCTCGGGGTCGAGGAGATCGTGGCTCCAGGCGATGGTCGCCTCGAGAGTCTGGTGGCGAGCCGGTGCTGCCCGACTCGCGAATTCTCAACGCGGAGCAACCCCTGGAAGGCCACGAAATGCCTCTGAAGAAGGCTTCAATTCCCGCCGTCACCGCCATCTTGGAAGCCCCGAGATCCTTTGTAACACTGGGATCGCGGGGCTTCTGCTTTGCCCCGTAAACGGGCCAGCCTGCCGGCGTTTGCGTAGCCGTTCAGGTCGCCGTCCGCGGCGATCGACTCGGCACCCAGGATCGGCCCCATGCCGGGTATGGACTCGATCATCTCTGCCTGCGGGTGTAACGGAACGCGGCGGGATCTGACGTTCCACACTTTCAAAGCGATCGTCCATGGTCAGCAGCCGGGCGGCCAGGCGTAGCCGCCGAGGAAGCCGGTTCCGAGCACGAGCCGCCACTCCGGTAACAGCGCGTGCGCTCGCCGGGCCGACGACCAGTCCGAGCAGGAACGAAGCGCTCACCGCGCACTTCGGAGGGGTTTACGTCCCGGGGCATCTGGTCCTACGCTCTCATAAGCATCAGAGATCCCTCATTTCAGGGACTGGCGGGATCCGATGATGCGTCCGCACTGGGGATGCGGGTGCCTCACGGGCCTGCACTGGGTTGGAGGCGGTCTCATGGGGCGCTCGTCTGTTCGTGGATTCAGCCGGTCGTCGCGCACGCGGTGGAGCCTTGTGCCCATAGCGGTTTCGGCGTTGCTCGCGGCGTTCCTGCCCGCGATCGTGCTGCCGGCGACCCCCGCCGAGGCGGCAGGACCATGCGGTCCACCGGTGACGAGCGTCATCGCCTGCGAGAACATGCTTCCCGGTGATGCGCCGAGCGACTGGCAGGTAACGGGAGCGGGTGACTCGACCATCCAGGGCTATGCGACGTCGATGAGTGTCAACGTCGGCGAGACCGTGCATTTCAAAATCAACACCTCGGCCGGCAGCTATCACATCGACATCCTGCGGATGGGGTATTACCAGGGCAACGGCGCGCGGAAGGTCGCCACCGGAGTTCTCCCTTCGGCGAACCTGCCGCAGAGCCAGCCGGCGTGCCTCACCGACTCCACCACCGGGCTCATCGACTGCGGCAATTGGACGGAGTCAGCCTCCTGGGCGGTACCTGCGACCGCCGTGTCAGGCGTCTACCTCGCCCACCTAGTGCGCAACGACACGGGAGGCGCCAGTCTCATCCCGTTCGTCGTGCGCAACGACGCCAGCACCAGCGACATCGTGGTGCAGACATCGGACGAGACGTGGCAGGCCTACAACACCTACGGCGGAAACAGCCTCTACTCATGCACGATTTCCTGCCCGCCAGGCAACCCCGGCGGGTACAAGGGAGCGTTCAAGGTGTCGTACAACCGACCGTGGCACAGCCCGGCGGACGACAGTGGCCGCAGCTGGGTCATGTACGCCGAGTACCCCATGATCCGATGGCTCGAGTCCAACGGCTACGACGTGAGTTACATGAGCGGTCCGGACGTCGCGACCCGTGGATCGCTGCTGCTCAGCCACAAGGCGTTCTTGTCGGTGGGGCACGATGAGTACTGGTCCGGCGACCAGCGCGCCAACGTCGAGGCCGCCCGTGATCACGGCGTCAACCTTGCTTTCTTCAGTGGCAATGAGGTCTTCTGGAAGACCCGGTGGGAGCCGAGCACCGACGCCACGAAGACGCCGGGGCGCACACTCGTCTCCTACAAGGAGACGCACTTCGACGCTCCAACGGACCCGCAGGATCCGCCCACCTGGACGGGGACCTGGCGTGATCCGCGCTTCAGCCCTCCGGCCGACGGAGGACGGCCGGAGAACGCGCTCACTGGCCAGTTCTTCATCGTCAACTCCGGTACGACCGACATCCAAGTGCCGGGGGCCTACGCTGCTCTGCGATTGTGGCGGAACACGGCCGCGGCTTCCCTCACACCGAGCCAGACGCTGACCCTCGGATCGGGCGTCGGAACGCTCGGCTACGAATGGGACGAGGACGCGGACAACGGAGCCAGACCGGCCGGTCTGTTCGACCTTTCCCAGACCACATCGACGTCTGCGCAGGTCTTCGTCGACTATGGGACCAACGTCGCAACCGGCCCCGCCACGCATCACCTCACCGAGTACCGGGCACCGAGCGGTGCACTCGTCTTCGGGGCGGGCACGGTTCAGTGGTCGTGGGGCCTGGACGGCGCGACGACGGGAAAAGCATCCGACCGCAACATGCAGCAGGCGACCGTCAACGTCCTCGCCGATATGGGGTCACAGCCGACGACGCTGGCAGGCAACCTCGTCGCGACAGCCGCATCGACCGACACCACCGCGCCCAAATCGACGATCGCGAGCCCCGCCCAGGGTGCCGGCATCTCGGATGGCAGTGCGGTGACGATTTCGGGCACGGCAACTGACACAGGCGGCGGAACGGTCGCGGGTGTCGAGGTCTCCACCGACGGCGGCAAGACGTGGCACCCGGCCAGGGGCGCCGCGTCGTGGACATACACGTGGATCGCTCATGGAAACCCTACGACCACGATCCGGACCCGCGCGGTGGACGACACCGGCAACGTGGAGGCGCCGAGCGCCGGCGTGAACGTGAACGTCTCCTGCCCCTGCTCTATCTGGGGAGCCAATGTCACCCCCGGATTGGCCGATTCGGGTGATGCTCAGGGGATCGAGGTCGGCGTGAACTTCACGACCGACACCTTCGGCACGGTCAGCGGGATCCGCTTCTACAAGTCGACTAAGAACACCGGCACCCACACAGGGAACCTCTGGACGTCGTCCGGCCAACTGCTGGGCCGAGTGACCTTCTCGGGTGAGACCGCGTCCGGCTGGCAGCAGGCATCCTTCAGTCAGCCCATCGCGGTCAGCCCCGGCACCACCTACGTCGCGTCGTACTACGCGCCAGCGGGCCATTACGCGCAGGATTCGGGCTACCTGTACAACGCTCCGGCGCCAGCGCCGGACGGCAACGACAGCGTCGACAGCCCGCCGTTGCACGCACTGCGCTCGACACCGTCCAATCCCGACGGCGTGTACTCGTACAGCGCTTCCACCGCCTTTCCCAGCAGTGCGTTCAACGCGGAGAACTACTGGGTGGACGTGGTGTTCACGCCATCCCCAGCTCCTGGCCAGGTGACGAATGTCACCGCCACACCCGGATACAGCTCCGCAGCGGTGAGTTGGAACGCACCGAACACTGGCGTACCTACGATCTACACCATCACGCCCTACATCGGGACCGCCGCGCAGCCGACCACGACCGTCGTGGGCAACCCGCCCGCGACATCCACGGTGGTGACCGGGCTGACCAACGGGACGACCTACACGTTCACGGTCACCGCCTCGAACCCCAACGGCGCAGGGTCCGCTTCTGCGCCGTCGAGCGGCGTGACCCCGTCCGCGACCGCCTCCGTGGTTCAGAACGGGGGTTTCGAATCCGGTGTGAGCCTGTGGACGGCCGCCGGCACCCCGCCCGGATCCGCCAGCACGACGACCGTCCACACCGGCGCGGGCTCGGCGCTGCTCGGCAGCTTGTCTGGAGCGGAGCCCACCGGTGACGGATCGCTGAGCCAGCGCGTGTCCATTCCCAACGGCACCAGCACGCTGAGCTTCTGGTACTGGCCGGCCACAACCGACACCATCTGCTCGGGGTCGGCCTGTGTATACGACTGGCAGGAAGCGCAGATTCGCAGCACGTCGGGCACCGTGCTGGCGTCGGTGTTCAAGGGCAACAGCAATGCCAGAGTGTGGACGCCCGTCACGTTCAACACCAGCGCGTATGCCGGGCAGACCGTCGTGCTCTGGTTCACCGTCCATCAGGACGGGTCGAACCCGCCCGACGACACGTGGATGTACCTCGACGACGTCTCACTTGCCGGGTCCCAGCCGACCGCTCCGTCGGCGCCGACGGGTGTGACGGCCACGGCCGGCGATGGCCAAGCCACGGTCTCGTGGACGGCGCCCGCCAACGGCGGCGCCCCCATCACCAGCTACACGATCACGCCGTACATCGGAACGACCCCCCAGGCCCCGACGACGATCACGGGCACGCCGCCGGCGACGACGACGACCGTCACCGGCCTCACCGACGGCACCGCGTACACGTTCACGGTGTCGGCGCTGAACAGCATCGGCCCCGGTCCGGCGTCGGCGCCCTCCAGCGCAATCACGCCGAGCGCGCCGACTGCTCCGTCCGTGCCGACCGGGGTGACGGCCATCGGCGGCAATGCCCAGGCGACCGTGTCCTGGACGGCGCCCGGCAACGGCGGCGCCCCGATCACGGGCTACACGATCACGCCCTACATCGGCACGACCGCGCAGAGCCCAACGACGTTCACAGGCACGCCGCCGGCGGCGACCGCGACCGTGACCGGCCTGACGAACGGCACCGGCTACACCTTCACGGTGGAAGCAACGAACAGCATCGGTACCAGCGCGGAGTCGGCGCGCTCGAACACGGTCGTCCCCGCGACAGCCCCACCGATCGCGTTCATCCAGCAGATCACCAGCCACGGTGTCGGAGCCACGCGGACGGTGACCCCGGTGTCGGCCGTCACCGCCGGCGACCGGATGATCGTCGAGGTCGGCATCTGGGCCGCTTCGCACCCGACCATCAGTTCCGTCACCGACAGCGCCGGCAACACGTACACCAGCGTTGCGCGCTTCACCTCCTCCGATGGCACCGAGGAGACAGTCTGGACAGCGCCCGTCACCGCCGGCGGCGGCACGAAACCCACGATCACCGCGACAGCCACAGCGAGCGGCGATGTCGGCATTGCCGCAGTGGAATACGCCGGCCTCTCGAACACCGCCGGCGGAGGCGCAGTGGACGTCGCGACGACGGCCACCGGCACCACCTCCGCAGCGACCACGGTGTTCTCCGGTGCCACATCCGCCACCACGACCGCCGGACTGGCACTGGGCTTCTACGCCGATTCCGGGTTCGGCACGTCGCCGACGCCGGCGAGCGGCTTCACCAAGAGGGCGTCGATCACCGGCGCGTCCGACATGGACCTGCTGATCGAGGACCAGAGTGTCGGCGCCGGCGCCACTCCCAACGCCGGTGCGGCCACGGGCGCCAACACGATCTGGCTCGTCTCCACGGTCGTCTTCACCGCCGCGGCCGGCACCACGCCGACAGCGCCGGCCGCGCCCACGGGCATCACCGCCACCGCCGGCAGCGGGCAGGCGACCGTTTCCTGGACGGCGCCGAACAATGGCGGATCACCGATCACCGGCTACACGGTGACGCCATACGTCGGCGCGGCCGCCCAGTCCCCGACGATCGTGACGGGAACGCCGCCGGCGACGGCGGCGACTGTCAGCGGTCTTGTCAGCGGCACGACCTACACCTTCACCGTCAAGGCGACCAACGCCATCGGCACCGGGCCTGAATCGGCGCCCTCCAGCGGAGTGACGCCGACAGGCGGCGCTCTGGGCCAATGGGGATCCCTGCAGACGTGGCCGCTCGTCGCGATTCACGCCATCCAGCTGAACAACGGGAAGTACCTTCTGTTCGACGGGTGGCAGAACCCGACGCCGACCCTGGTGTGGGATCCCGTATCCAACACCTTCACGACTGTGAATGCCCCGGCGAGCATCTTCTGTTCCGGCAACACGCACATGGCCGACGGGCGGGTCTTCGTGGCCGGAGGGCACGGCACCACCGAGATCGGCATCAAGTCGACGACGATCTTCGATCCGGCGACCGGCGCCTGGACGAAGGTGGCCGACATGAACGCGCCGCGGTGGTACCCGTCCGTGCTGCCGCTCTCCGACGGTCGTTTCCTCGCCCTGAGCGGCAACTCGACCGACGCGAGTCACTGGGCGGATACGCCGGAGGTCTACAACCCGTCGTCCGACAGCTGGACGCTCCTGTCCGGGGTCAGCACATCGCAGATCCACGAGGAGGAGTATCCGTTCACGGATCTGATGCCGAACGGGAAAGTCTTCGCGATGGGGCCATCCGAGGACGTCTCCTACGTACTCGACGTGAACGCGCAGACCTGGACCCCGGTGGGAGCGAGCGGCGTCGTGAACGGCTCCGCAGTGATGTACCGGCCCGGGAAGGTCCTCTACAGCGGCGGCGCGGCGAGCGTGATCAATACCGCGACGGCGGCGGCGGCGACCTCGGTCATCGATCTGACCGCGCCCAGCCCGACCTGGCGGCACACGTCGCCGATGAACACCGCGCGCGTTTACCACACGCTGACCATGCTCGCCGACGGCAAGGTACTCGCTGTGGGCGGCGAGCAGACCAGTGATCAGACGACCGTCACCTCCGGAGTGCTGTCGACCGAGATCTGGGACCCGGCAACGGAGACCTGGACAACCGGGCCTTCGATGTCGGCGGCCCGGAACTACCATTCGACCGCGGTGCTGATGCCCGACGGGCGCGTCCTCGTGGCTGGGGGCGGCCACGAGAACGGACTGTCCGACGCGGGGCAGTACTCGTCCCAGATCTACTCGCCCGCCTATCTTTCCAACGGCCCGCGGCCGACGATCAGCTCTGCGACCGCGTCGACGAGTTACGGCGGCACGATCACCGTGAACACGCCCGACGCGGCCGGCATCTCGGCGGTCAATCTCGTCTCTCTCGGTGCTGACACTCACCAGGCCGACATGGGCCAGCACTTCGTGCCGCTGAACTTCACGGCGGGAAGTTCGAGCCTGTCGGTAACGTCACCGAGCGGAGCCGCGATCGCGCCCCCCGGTGATTACATGATGTTCATCGTCAACAGCGCGGGCGTGCCGTCGGTGGCATCGATGGTCCACATCAATGCGAGCGTCACTTCGCCTGGCGTGCCGGCCAACGTCACCGCAGCGGGGGGCAGCACGCAGGCGACGGTGTCCTGGACGGCGCCCGCCGACGGCGGCTCGGCGATCACGTCGTACACGATCACGCCGTACGTCGGTGGGGCGGCGCAGACGCCCACCACGATCACCGGCAACCCGCCCGTCACGACGGCGACCATCACCGGCCTGACGAACGGCACGGCATACACCTTCACTGTCACGGCCACCAACGCGGTGGGCACCGGCCAGCCGTCGGCCGCGTCGAATATGGTCACACCCGGCGTGGCGACGCCACTGTTCGTGCAGAGCGTGACCGCTCATGGTGCGGGAACGACGACGCGTACCGTGACGTTGCCCAGCGCGATCACCGCCGGGAATCGACTCATCGTCGAAGTGGGCGTGTGGTCCTCGTCGAATGCGACTGTGAGCAGTGTCCGCGATTCTGCCGGAAACGCCTACACCGAGCTGACCCACTTCACCGCCTCGGACCACACGGAGCAGAGCATCTGGAGTACCCCGATCACCGCGGGCGGCGGAACCAAGCCGACCATCACGGTTACCGCGACGAAATCGTCTGACCTGGGGATCGCCGCACTCGAATACGCCGGCCTCTCGACGGCCGCCGGAGCCGGAGCCGTGCAGGCGTCCAAGACCGCGACCGGCACAGCGACATCGAATACCACCGTGTTCTCGGCCGCGACCGCCGCTTCCACGGCGAACGGTATCGCTCTGGGCTTCTACGCCGATTCGGGATTCGGAGTGTCCCCCAATCCGAGTTCCGGCTTCACCGCTCGAGCGAAGATCGCCAACGCCGGTGACATGGACCTGCTTGTGGAAGATCAGCCGATCTCCACGGGAGCGACGGCGAACGCGGGTGCAACGACCTCGGCGGGCACAATCTGGCTTATGTCGACGATCGTGTTCAAGGGGTCGTGAGAAACCCCAATCGGGAGCGTCCCTGCAGAGGCGGGATCAGGCGACGGGTCCGGTGAACGGCTCCTCCGGTTCCCGGCCTCCGGCGGGCGCTTCACGAGGGGCTGCCCGCCGCTGGATCGAAGGACGCCTGACACCGCTGCACGGCAGGTTCGTATCCAACCAGCCGATCCCCTGCGGCAAGCCGGTGGCCGCCGGAACCCTCAGCTCGCAAGCGTGCTGCGCCCGGCGCGTGTCGCGGATGCGCTGTCGTCGCCCCAGAGCGGCACGGTGAGCATCTCAGTCACGGCGGTCTCGAGGGTTCCCGCCAACGGGATGCCGACGGGATCGTCGAGCCACTGTCGCTGCAGTCCTTCTTCGAGGGCGAGGAGCCGAACTGCACCGGAAGCGGGGTCGACTCCTGAGGCGAGAATTCCCGCTTGCCGCGCGCCGCGGAGGGCCCATGCGATGCCGGAGCGAACGCGGCGGTAGTTCTCGTGCATGTAGGCGTGGGCAGGGTGTTCGAGCGAGGTCGACTCGGCCGAGACGACGACGTACAGCTGCACGAGGCCCGGCACCGTCTCGTTGTGGCGGGCGAGGGCGACCATGCCGCGGAGGACGCCGAGCCCGTCGAGCCGGCCTGAGTCGTGCGCGAGGAACACTTCGCGGTCGAGGGCCTCGCGACGATCCAAGACCGCGATCAGGAGCTCCTCCTTCGTGCGGAAGTGATGCATGAGACCCGCGCGGGTAATGTTGCATGCTGCGGCGATCTCGAGGATCGACGCACCCGAGTACCCCGCGTTCGCGAAGGCCCGGACGGCGGCGCTCAGGATCTCCTCGCGCCGTGCTCGGCCCTTGCTGTAGCCGGTTCGCGCCATGATCTCCTCCCCATCTCGTCCCGGCGAAATCCTGGATTGCAAAAACCTACACTAGTGCAGGTATTGTGTTCCGAGCCGGCATGGGGCCGGCGCACTGAGACATTGGAGTCTGAGTTGTCCACATCCACCGAGGGCCTCGAGCCCACCGCCGTCGGCACGGCCGTCGCAGAGCCGGGAACTCCGGAGCGTGCAAGGGAGCCGCGCGGGTTCGCGTTCACATACTGGCTGGCGACGTACGGCCTGTTCCTCGGCATCCTTACGCCCATCCTCGGCGGGCTTGCGGTTCGCGTTCAGAACATGGTGGGTCTGGATGCCGCCCCCGGCGTCCTCGGCCTCGTCATGGGTGTCGGATCCCTGTTCGCGCTCGTCGCCCAGCCGCTCGCGGGTCGGCTTTCGGACCGGACGACGTCCAGGTTCGGCATGCGCCGACCGTGGATCCTCGGCGGCGTGCTGGTCGCCGGCGTGAGCCTCGCGCTGGTGGGTGTGGTGCCGTCGGTGTGGCTGCTGCTCGTGGTGTGGTGCCTCGCGCAGACCGCGAGCAACTTCGCTCAGGGCCCCGAGACCGCGTCGGTCGCGGACCAGGTGCCGCACCTGCGCCGTGGCTTCATCAGCGGCCTCGCTGGCACCGCGACTCCACTCGCGCTGCTCACGGGCGCGGCGCTGCTGAACGCGATGCCGAACGATGCCCTCCGCAACCTGGTGCCGGCGCTGCTCGCCACGACGTTCGGCCTGCTCTTCGTGTTCACGCTCAAGGACCGGGTCCGCCTCGAGCCTGCGGCGGAGAAGTTCAGCTGGAAGGAGTTCGCGGGGACGTTCTACTTCAACCCGCGCACGCACCGCGACCTCGGCTGGGCGTGGCTCACGAAGGCGCTCATCATGTTCGCCTTCGGCGCGCTCGGCGGGTTCCTCACCCTGTTCCTCGGCGTGCAGTACCGCCTCAGCGTCGAGGAGCAGCTCGGCTTCAACCTGTCGGCCACCATGGTGCAGGTCGCTGCGATGGTGATCGTCTCGCTGATCGCGGGCAAGTGGTCCGACAAGGTGAACCGCCGCAAGCCGTTCGTGATCGTCGGCGGCGTACTCGTCGGCCTCGGAGTGATCGTCGTCGCGCTCTCGCCGCTCGCCGGCGCCTCCGGTCTCACGGTGATCCTCGTCGCCGAGGCGATCCTCGGCATCGGCGCGGGTCTGTTCTTCGGCGTCGACCAGGCGATGTGCATCGACGTGCTGCCCGACAAGGAGAACATGGCCAAGGATCTCGGTGTGCTGAACATCGCGAACACCCTCCCTGCGATGATCGCGCCGTTCCTCGCCGGCACGATCTTCATCCCGATCGGCACGTCCCTGTTCGGCGGCGGCTACGCTCTGTGGTTCGCCTTCGCGGGCGTCGTCGGCATCGTCGGCGGACTCCTCGTCATGAAGATCCGCACCGTCAAGTAGCAGGATTCCAGGAGGGTCCCGGCGGGCCGGGACCCTCCTCCTACAGCATCCGACCCGAAACAGCAGGAGCACCATGACCACTGTCACCGACATCCGGTTCCCCTTCCAAGACCCGGCACTCTCGCCGGAGCGGCGTGCGGACGATCTGCTCAGCCGCCTTCCCCTCCAAGACAAGGCGGGCCTGCTGTTCGTGGGTATCTCGGTCTTCGGCGATCCCACCCTGCCGAGCGCGATGTTCCCGGCCCCGTCGCTGGAGACCACGGTGTCGAAGCTGCGGATCAACCACATCTACGTGATCGGCGACGCGGACTCCGCTCGCGAGTTCGCGCAGTGGCACAACAGGTCGCAGGACATCGCAGCGCGCACCGGATTCGGCATCCCGATCACGTTCGGCACCGACCCGCGCCACGGCTTCCACTTCAACCCGGGCGCGAGCGCCGCGGCGAAGGTGTTCTCGCAGTGGCCCGAGCACCTCGGGTTCGGAGCGCTGCGGTCGGAGGAGCTTGTCGAGCGGTATGCCGACGTCATCCGCCGCGAGTACACCGCGGTCGGACTCCGGCTCGCGCTGCACCCGCAGATCGACCTGGCGACCGAGCCGCGGTGGGCGCGTCTGAACGCCACGTTCGGCGAGGACCCTGACCTTGTCGCCCGGCTGGGTGCCGCGTACGTCCGCGGCCTGCAGGGATCAGCGCTCGGCCGTGAGTCCGTGTCGGCGATGGCCAAGCACTTCCCCGGCGGCGGGCCGCAGAAGGACGGCGAGGACCCGCACTTCGCGTACGGCAAGGAGCAGGTCTACCCCGGCCGACGCTGGGACGACCACCTGAAGCCGTTCATCGCCGCGATCGACGCCGGGGTCTCGCAGATGATGCCGTACTACGGGATGCCGGTGGGCACCGAGTACGAAGAGATCGGATTCGCGTTCAACAAGGCGATCATCACCGACCTGCTTCGCACCGAGCTCGGCTTCGACGGAATCGTCTGCACCGACTTCGGGCTGGTGTCGGACGTCGAGATGTTCGGCGCACCGTTCCCCGCGCGGGCGTGGGGCGTGGAGCACCTCTCGGCACAGGAGCGCATCGCGCGACTGTTCGACGCCGGCTGCGATCAGCTGGGCGGCGAATTCTGCGTCTCCGAACTCCTCGCCACCGTCCGCAGTGGCCTGGTCACCGAGGAGCGCCTCGACCAGTCCGCGCGCCGGGTATTGATCGAGAAGTTCACCCTCGGACTGTTCGAAGAGCGCCACGTGGATGCCGACGGCGCCAAGGCCGCTGTCGCGACCGACGAGATGGTGCGTGCCGGCATCGACGCGCAGCGCGACTCGCACACGCTGCTCACGAACGGCACGGCCGACGCCCCGACGCTTCCCCTCCCCGCTGGCCTCAAGATCTACGCGAAGAACATCGACGGCTCGGTGTTCGACGGCTGCGAGATCGTCGACGACCCCGCCGCCGCGGACCTCGCCGTGCTGCGGATCGCGGCCGCATACGAGCCGCGTACCAACGGCTTCGAGTTGTTCATGCACGCCGGCAGCCTCGACTACACGGATGACGAGCGCGATGAGATCCTCGCGGTGTGCGCCGCGGTGCCGACAGTGCTCGTCGTGAACCTCGACCGCCCGGCGATCCTCACACCGTTCGTCGACGTTGCGGCCGCGATCATCGCCGAGTACGGTGCGACGGATCGCTCTGTCGCCGATGTCCTGCTCGGCAGGGCGGAGCCGAGGGGACGGCTCCCGATCGACCTGCCACGCTCGATGGCGTCCGTCGAGGCGAACAAGTCCGACACCCCGTTCGACATGCCCGATGCGCTGTTCCGCTTCGGGCACGGCCTCACGTACGGCGCCTGATCGAAAGAGAGGGAGCGGATTGGCTGCCCGCGGTGGACCGAGTCATGATCATCCACACCGAGCCCCTGTCGATCAGCCGCCGCGGAGCCGTGGCCGGACCCTCGATCGCCGCGGGCGCCTCTCGCGAGCGCGCGGTCAGCGAAGACGTCGACCACCCGCATCCGGTCCCACCAGCCGCGGTCGCGACCCTGGCGCTCACGCAGCACCAGCGGCGCGATCGTACCGCGTCGCTCACGGCGCTACTCGAGCAGCCCGGTGCTGAGGACGTCGTCGGTCGTCCGCTGCAGATGGCGCGCCAGCGCCTCGACGGCACTCGGGTCGCGTGAGGTCGCCAGTTCCATGAGCTCGCGGTGCTCGGCGGGGATGTCGCGCTCCCGGAAGTGATCGCTCGACCCCGAAAGCTGTCGGTACAGCTCCGCGCCGTCGCGGAGCGAGTTCGTCAGGGCCAGCATCCGCGCGTTGTCGCACGCCGACACCAGCGCGACGTGGAATGCGTGATGCGCGTCGCTCCACTCCTGCGTGGTTCCCGGTTCGTCGTCGAGCGTGAAGGTGGCGCGCTCGAGCACGTGGTGCGCGGAAACCACCGCCGCCTCCCAGTGCACATCGCCGTGCTCCATCGAGTGGCGAAGCGCCTCACCCTCGAGCATCACTCGCAACTCGGTGATCGCCAGCAGATCGGAACGCGAGACCTCCACGACACGAAAGCCCTGATTGGGTGTGAGAACGGCGAGGTTGTGCTCGGCGAGCCGGCCCAGTGCCTCACGCACGACCGACATGCTCGCGTCGTACTTTGCGGCCAGTGCGGCCAGGCGCAGCGGCTCTCCCGGAGCCAGGTCGCCGCGCAGGATGTCGGCACGAAGGATGTCGTGAACCTGCCCGGCACGGGTCGCTGTCTTGGAATCGGACACACCGCCACCTTAGCGAATCCTCGGTAAATTACAAGATTTTCGAAAATCACTTGCGCTCTCGAGAATAATAGATCATGATGATCACGACTCGAAGGAGAGATGCAATGACCATTGACCACAGCCAGTACTTCCTCGCACCGCGGCCCCGCCCCATCCGGCCCCCGAAGCTGCACCACGCCACGTTCATGACCATGGATGTCGACGCCATGGTCGCCTTCTATGAGCTGGTGGCCGGACTGCAGCCGGTCTACTACGCGCAGCATGCCGCGTGGCTGACGAACGATGACGCGAACCACCGCATCGCACTGCTGCGCCTGCCCGGCACACACCCGCCGGTGGACAAGCCGCACAGCGCCGGCCTTCACCACACGGCGTTCGAGTACGAGACGTTCGACGAGTGGCTCGACAACTACGAGCGCCTGCGCGATGCGGGTGTGCTGCCTGAAATCTGCCTCGACCACGGCATGACGATGTCGATGTACTACGCCGACCCCGACGGCAACGGCGTCGAGATCCAGGTCGACATGTTCCACGACTGGAAGGTGTCGAAGGAGTGGATGTGGGCATCCCAGGAGTTCTCGGAGGACCAGATCGGCCCTCAGTTCGACCCTGAGAAGCTGGTCGCCGCCCGCGCCGCCGGTCTCACGGGCGACGAGATCCACGAGCGCGCACGGAGGACCGAGTACTTCCCCGCGAACCCGCGGCTCGGCGTCACTTTCGACGACCCGTGGCCCGCGAAGATCGAGGCCGACCCCACGCTCGCCGAGGGCGTTCCGCTGCCTGCGGCAGTGGATGCGTGAGACTCGCATGCGCATCGCCACTCTCACCGGGCGGGCCGTGCTCGTCTCGAACGACGGCGCCGGCGACGCCGCCGTCGACATCGCGAACGCGAGCGACGGACGCTTCGGTCCATCGCCTCGTTCGGTGTTCGAGCGCTGGGACGACTTCACGGCCTGGGCAGCGGATGCCGCGCTCGACGGCGGCGACCCGTACGACCCCGCCGACCTCGACGCCCCGATCGCCGACCCGCGACAGGTGTTCGCGATCGGCCTGAACTACCGTGACCACGCCGACGAGGCGAACCTGGCCTATCCCGAGAACCTCGTGGTGTTCACGAAGTTCGCCTCGTCGCTCGCCGGGCCCAACGTCACGATCGAGCTGCCGAGCGACAAGGTCGACTACGAGACGGAACTCGTCGTGGTCATCGCCCGCGAGGTCCACGAGGCCGACGTCGAGGCGTCTCGGGCAGCCATCGCGGGCTTCGCGGTCGGCCAGGACATCAGCGAGCGTGCGGTGCAGACGCGCGGGCCGGCGCCCCAGTTCAGCCTCGGCAAGTCGTTCCCGAACTTCGCTCCGTACGGCCCGGCGATCGTCACCCTCGACGAGCTCCAGAATCCTGACGCGCTGCGCATCACCGCGATCGTCGAGGGCCCGAGCGCGGAAGGCGAGACCAGCCGGACGCTGCAGGACGGCACCAGCGCGGACCTCATCTTCGCTGTCGATCGCATCGTCTCGGACCTGTCCCAGATCGTGACGCTCTACCCTGGCGATCTGATCTTCACCGGGACCCCCGCCGGCGTCGGCATGGCGCGCGGCCTCTTCCTCAAGCCTGGGGACGTGCTCACCAGCACGATCGAAGGCGTCGGCACGATCACGAATCGGTTCGTCGCGAAATGACTCTTACTGCCGTGCACGGCGAGACGATCCTCTGGGAGCCCGGCGCGGATGCCGCATCGGGTCCCATGGGCCGCTTCCTCGCCGGCTCGGCGCAAGAGCTCGGGATCGAGCTGCCTGACTATCGAACCGCTCTGACATGGTCGACGAGCGACCTCGCCGGGTTCTGGGATGCCGTCCGCCGCTGGTTCGACGTCGTCGGCGACTGGGACGGACCCGTGCTCGCCGACGACAGCATGCCGGGAGCGGTCTGGTACCCGCTGGCCCGGCTCAACTACGCCGAGAACATCCTTCGACACGCCTCCGGCGATCTCGCCGAGGCGACGGCGATCGTCGATCTTGATGAGGACGGCGCCCGTCGCGACATCTCGTGGAGCGAGCTCGCCGCACAGGTCGGCGCGGTCGCGGCATCCCTCCGCCGTCTCGGCGTGACGACCGGCGACCTCATCGCTGCGATCCTCCCCAACGTGCCCGAAGCCATCGTGGGACTGCTCGCGGCCGCGAGCATCGGGGCCACCTGGTGCATCTGCTCACCCGACCTGTCGGCGCCCGCGGCCGTCGCACGCCTCGGGCAGCTCGAGCCGAAGGTGCTGATCGGCTCCCTGGGATACCGGTTCGGCGGCAAGTGGTTCGACCGTCACGAGCACCTCGACAGCGTGCTCGCGCAGCTTCCGACCGTCGAGCACGCCATCGAGGTGGGGCCCGATCCGACGCGCATCGCCTTCGACGACCTGCTCGCCGCACCGGCCGGCCCCGTTTTCGAGCGCGTGCCGTTCGCCCACCCCCTCTGGGTGCTGTTCACCTCCGGGACAACGGGCACGCCGAAGGGCATCGTGCACGGCCATGGCGGGATGACGCTCGAGGCGCTGAAGATGTTCGGCCTGCACTTCGAGATGACGCCCGACGACCGCTACTACGTCGCCGCGAACACGTCATGGATGGTGTGGAACACCCTGCTGTCGAATCTGATGACCGGCGCGTCAGTCGTCACGTATTCCGGTTCACCCGCCTATCCCCGCATCGACCGCCAATTCGACCTCGTCGCGAAAGCGGAGGTCACCATGTTCGGCTCCGGCGCGGCCTACCTCAAGCTGGTTCAGGATGCCGGCCTCCGCCCCCGCGATGAGCACGATCTGCGGGCGCTGCGCCTGGTCATGACGACCGGATCCACACTCGCCGACGCGACCTCGCTGTGGCTCCACGAGGCGGTGCGCCCCGGCATCCGACTCACCGATGCGAGCGGCGGCACCGACGTCTGCTCCGCCTTCGTCGCGGGCAACCCCCTCGAGCCTGTGCGTCTGGGGCGCATGCAGGGCGCCCTGCTCGGTGTCGCGCTCGACGTGTTCGACGAAGACGGGCAGCCGATCCGCGACGCCGTCGGCGAGCTCGTCATCACCCGCCCGATGCCTGCCATGCCGGTCACGTTCTGGAATGACCAGGATGGCGCGCGCTACCGCGCCGCGTACTTCGAGGCATTCCCAGGGGTCTGGACGCACGGCGACTGGATCACCCTGGGAGCCGACGGCACGTGCGAGGTGCTCGGCCGGTCGGACGCCACCCTGAACCGCGACGGCGTGAGACTCGGGTCGTCCGAGATCTACGGTGCGCTGCTGGGGATGCCGGGCATCCGCGACTGCCTCGTGATCGGGGTCGACCTGCCGGGCGGAGGCTACTGGCTACCGCTGTTCGTCGTGGTCGACGAGGGCTACGAACTCGATGCTGAACTGCGCGACCGGATCACCTCGGCCATTCGCTCCCATGCATCGGCGCGCCACGTGCCCGACGAGATCATCGCCGCACCCGCCATCCCGGTCACGCACGCCGGAAAGAAGATCGAGGTGCCGATCAAGCGGCTCTTCGCAGGTGTGAGCCCTGACAGCGTCGACCGTGGATCGCTCGCGAACCCCGACGCCCTGGACTGGTTCGCGCGCCGCGCCGCGGTCTTTCGCGCCGACCTCGCGGCCGCCGGCAGCGAGGTCAGCGCATGATCGACCACATCGTGCTCTTCCGCCTGAAAGCAGAGGCAGCGGATGCCGACGTCCAGGCGCTCGTCGACGCCTTGCACGCCGTCTCGCGCGTCGCGCCAGGCGTGCAGAGCTATCGACTGGAACGCGACCCCAGGCTGCGCGACGTCAACGACGACCTCGCTCTCGTCGCACGCTTCGACGATCGCGGCGCCTTCGAGGCGTACCCGTCCCACCCCGATCCCTCGCGGTCCTCGCCGAATACGCGCCTCTGCTTTGGCGGAGAAGCACTCCGTGCAGTTCGAGTCCGAGTCGTTGACCTTCAGCGTCGAGTGATCTAATATGGTTATATTCATCATGATCTATCAAGGGAGATGTCATGATCGCTCCGGAGCAGTTCCGCGATCTCATGGCGGGCATTCCGTCGCCCGTGACGGTGCTGACGACGTGGGACGACGGCCCGGCCGGCGCCACGATCGGCGCGTTCATCTCGCTGTCGATGGATCCGCCCCTGGTACTGGCCTCGCTCATCTCGGGCACCACGATGCTGGAGCGACTGCTGCGAACCCGGCGGTTCGGTGTGAACCTGCTGGCCGAGCACCAGTCGCGGCATGCGCGGCGCTTCGCCAGTCGTACGGGGGACCGGTTCGCCGACATCGAGTGGCAGCTCCAGAACGGTCTGCCGCGGCTCGGCGGCACAGCCGCGTGGATCGAGTGCGAGCTGCAGTCGGAGGTGGCAGGCGGCGACCACACCATGGTGATCGGTCGCATCATGTCGGCCGAGACGAGCTCCGCTCAGCCCATGGTCTACTGCAGGCGCTCGTTCGGCGGCCACATCGCGACGCCTACCCCGGTGTGGGACGCGGCCTGACTCAGTTCTCGACAGACGGACCCTGTGACGCGATGAAGTCCCGCATCACGTCGAACGCGGCGTCGCGGTCCCGGGCGGCGAGGGCATCCGACATCCGGTCGAACAGGTCGAAGAGGTGTGTCGCCTCCGCTGCGTCGGTCGAGGCCCCGACAGCCACCGTGCCCTCGTCGAGCACGCCGAGCACGTTGACGTACACGGCGTACAGCATGGCGCTCGGACTGATCTCTGCCACGCGTCGCTGGTACGCCCACGACCCACGCAGGAAGGCATCGATATCGCCGGCTGCGATCCCCTCGCGCATGGCATCCGTGATGCGGCGCAGGTCGGCGATGTCGGCCGCCGACGAGTGCGTGAGCGCGTCGCCGATCACGAGCGGATCGAGCGCGTTGCGGATGCGCAGCGCATCGGCGACCGTGCGCTCGTCGTTCTCGAGCCCGATCATCGAGTTGCCCATGCGAACGAGTGACGACTTCGGCGCTGCGAAGATGCCGCCGCCCGGGCCTCGGCGCAACGTGACGACCCCCCGTGCCTGGGCGAGGGCGAGCGCCTCGTTGAGCGTTCCGACCGAGACCGCCGTGACCGCGCGGAGGTCGTCCTTGCTGCCGATCCGGTTCGTCGGCCCGGCCTTCTCGGCGAGCTGCTCGATGACAGACGCAGCCTGCTCCGCGCGGCTCGGCGAGGGCGCCGCGGGCTTCACGCCCCACACCCGGGGATCCAGGGCCGGGATGTCAGAAGCATCCGTCATCCGCCGTCCCCTTTCACTCGTCCGGTCCGGCTTCGATGCTAGCCGGGCCGCTCGCCCGTATCGCGCTTCGCGCCGGATCCGCCGGCCGATCACCCCGATGGAGAGGTAAACCCGCATGTCCGACACCCTCACGGCCCCGACGACTGTCGCCGAGGTCATCGAACGAATCACGGCGATCCAGCCCCTGCTGCGTCAGAACGCGGCCGAGGGCGAGATCGCCCGGCGCGTGCCCGAAGCGTCGATCCAGGCGCTGCGCGCCGCCGGCGCGTTCCGCATCGGAACGCCCGCCAGGTACGGGGGCCTCGAGGGCACCACCCAGGACCAGCTCGACGTGGCTGCCGCCGTCGGCTATGCCGATGGCGGTGCGGGCTGGACCGTTGCGCTCGCCAACGTGTGCGGCTGGCTCGCGGCGCTGTTCTCCCGTCAGGCGCAGGACGAGCTGTTCGGCGACAACCCCGACGCACTCGTCACGGGGGTGCTCGCCCCCACCGCGACGGCCGTGCGCGTCGATGGCGGCTATCAGATCACCGGCAAGTGGTACTACAACTCCGGCTCGTGGGAGGCGGACTGGGCCGGTGTCGGCATCCCGATCCCGAACGAAGCAGGCGAGATCGTGAACCAGGGCGTCGTGCTGATTCCGCGCCGCGACTACTCCATCGACGAGACCTGGTTCGTCGCCGGCATGCGCTCCAGCGCGAGCAACTGCATCGTCGTCGAGGACGTGTTCGTGCCCGACCACCGTGTCATGCTCGTACCGCCGGCCATCGGCGGCCAGTACGCGAACGAGTTCACCGCGGACGAGCCGGTGCACCGCTCGGCGTTCGTACCCGTGCTCGCGCTCGTGCTCATCGGTGCGCAGCTCGGGCTCGGCCGCGCGGCGTACGACTTCGTCGTCGAGAAGGCCGCGACCAAGCCGATCGCCTACAGCTTCTTCGAGCGTCAGGCGGAATCGACCGCCGTGCAGCTCCAGGTGGCGAAGGCCGCGCAGCTGCTCGACACCGCCGAGCTGCACGCGCGCCGTGCCGCGTCCGACATCGACACCGCCGCAGCGGCAGGGGACTACCCTGACTATCTCATGCGGGCTCGCGTGCGTGCCGACACCGCGCTCATCGCCGAGTCGGTCACGCAGGCGATCGACATCCTGCTGTGGGTGCACGGCGCGGGCTCGTTCGCGGAGTCGAGCCCGCTGCAGCGCATCTGGCGGGACTCCGCGGTCGCGGCCCGGCACGGGGTCATCGCACCCGCCGTCTCGTACGAGGTGTACGGCAAGGCGATCCTCGGCGACGAGCGGCCGGTCTCACCGCTCGTCTGAACCGCTGGGTTTCGTCTCGCCTTCGGCTCGCTCAACGACCGGGGCGAGGCGAAACACGCACCACAGCCGCCAAGGAGATCGCCGTTTGTGCCTCTTCGCTGCGCGTGCAGCGTGGCGTCCTGCGTCGGCCGGCCAACGCGTTGCGGCCGGTGCGTGGCCCGACCGGCGCACTGCGACACTGCGGCGGTGGGACGGAACGGGAGTGCGCATGGTTACGCTGTAGCGTCAACACCCGGCATCCTGTGAGGTTCGGACCCTATGCGCATTCTCGACGCGATCGACGACGCCCTCATCGCACAGCTGCGGCAGAGCCACGAGTTCTTCTGGCTGGATGCGACGGGGTCGACACCAGAGCAGATTCGGCATCTCGGCACCGTCCTGGACCTCCATCCGCTGGCGGTGGAGGACAGCATCAGGTTCGGGCAGCGCCCGAAGCTGGACACATACGGCGAGACTGCGCTCCTCGTCCTCAAGGGGGGCGTGGCCTCCAAGCCGGAGGATGTGAATCCGCATCCGCTCGAGGAGATCCACTGCCACCTCAGCGGGGACTTCATCGTGACGCTGCATCGGGGCCCGTTCCCGGAGCTGCACACTGTGCGGACCCAGTTCGCGCAGCGCGCGTCGGCGCGCAGCGAGCAATACCACGTCTATAAGATCGTCGACGTCATCGTCGACAGCTTCTTCCCGATCCTCTCCGACCTCGATGAGGAGATCAGCGACCTCGAGGATGCGATCGTCGCGGGCGCGGGCCGCAAGCAGCTCACCGAGGCGTTCCGTCTCAAGCGCCTGTTGCTCGTGCTCCGCAAGGCCGTCGTCCCGATGCGTGATGTGTTCGCCCGCGAGATCGAGGTGATCGCCGATCTGGCGGGGCTCGAGTCGGACAGTCATGACTACTTCCGGGATGTCTACGATCATCTGATCCGTATCACCGACGAGCTCGACTCGTACCACGAGATGGTCTCCGGCTGCACGGACCTCTATTTGTCGGCGGTCGCGAACCGGCAGGGCGAGACCTCCAAGCAGCTCGCGATCATCGCGTCGATCTTCCTGCCGCTGAGTTTTCTCACCGGGTTCTTCGGCATGAACTTCAGCTGGGAGGTCGGCCACGTCCTGGTCGGTCAGTGGGCGTTCTTGGTGCTCGGGCTCGGAACCATGGTGGCATCCGCGGCCTTCATGTGGTGGTGGTTCCACCACAAGGGCTGGACCGGTTCCGACGGCTGAGCCGTGTGGGGGCATCCGTGCCGCTGCGAGGCCTTCGGTCGATTCGCACGACGTGCGCCTGATGTCGTGGCCGCGGCGCCGTCCGGGAGCACGACGACACGCATCATGCATGCGGTCGCACTGACACCCGTTCCAGCGCCGCGTTCTCAGGGGTGATCAAGCGTGTCGGTGCTCGGGTCCCGTCGGGTTTCGCTGGTCATCTCGTCGTCCTCTGGTTCAAGGGTGTACCTGGGAGCCGACGCCCTTGTCGAGGCGGAGCGACTGCATGAGCATGAATGTCGTCGAGTAGGTGAGCGCCTCGATGTCGGCCGCGGCGAGCACGCCGGTGTATTTCTCGACGACTGGCCTGGTGGCGGTGGTGGTGACTTCGGTGAGATACCCGTTCACCCAGCCCCACGCGTTCGGGCCGTACTTGACGAAGTACTGCGTGGGGTCGACCGACCCCAAGGCGGCATACGAGGCGGCGACGATGTCCGCGATATAGGCCTGATGCAATTCCACGTCTGCGCGGGTGCCGAGTCTTCCCAGATGACCGGCGATGAGATGTGTCCACGGAAGTGCCAGCGCCTGAGCGGGTGCGTCGATGTATCCCGGCATGTCCTCGCTGAGGTTCGTGTTGAAGATCGGCACCCATCCCGGGTTGACGATGTCGATGAGCATCAGCGCGTCGTGACCGGGGAAGTGGATGAAGATGTTGTCCGGCGTGTGGTTCGGGCCGTGGAACGCCAGGTCGGCCCGCTCCCCGCCGATCTCCAGTGTCAGCGAGTCGGCGAAGGTGACCTCGGGTGCCGGCCGCGTCGGATCGTCGTCGCGCAGGAGGAGACGTCTGGTCTCCTCGTGGCCGATCAGAGTCGCGTCGGGGAAGAGGTCCGCAGCGCCGGCGTGATCGGCGTGGTGATGCGAATACACCAGGTGCGTCACCGTGTTCGGAGTGCCTTCTGCCTCGGCGATCTCATCGATCGCCCGCTGCAGGTTGTGGCCGATGGTCGGCGGTGCGTCGAACAGCATCACGCCCTCTGGGGTTGCCAGGAACGCCGCCACATAGACGCTGTCGGTCACCCAGAACAGATTCCGCTCCACACGTCCGACGTGGTAGCCGTCCTCATTGAGCGCGGGACCAAGGGCGGACTCGGGCAGCGGCGCGTAGTCCGGAAGTGCGGGAGAGTCGACCGATTCGGACATGATGTGCTTCCCTTCGTGGTTTGTGCGAGCGAGCCTCGCCCGCACGGATCTGTCATCCGATGGTGAGGCTAGACCTGTTTATTTGCGTGCACAAGCATTATTGTATTCGGGCGAGGAAGGGAGGACGCGCGGTGACTCAGGCTTCTGCTGCCGTGGTGGTGGGCGCGAGTGTTGCGCGGGGCTGGGCGGTCGCGGTCGCCCTCGCGGGCAGATGCCTGTCCTTGCCGTCGACCGCAACGCGAACGGCTTCGAACACGCGCCTGACGGCATCCGACGCGAGAGTTGCCGACGCTGCCGATCCGACGAGATCGCCGATGTTCACCGCGGGATTTCGGCCCTGCCTTGAACGCCGATAGCTACTCGGCCGGTCGGGTGCCGCCGAGGTGTTCGCCAGCCTCGAAGGTGCCGCCCATTCCTCAGGACGGACGGCTGAGCTCGCGGACGCGACGCAAGAATGGTTCGAGTGTGTCCGCCGCGTCTCTGACCTGTGCGGAATCGAGGTGGTCGAACAGCACTTCGCGCGCCCGGTCGACCTGGATAGGGTACGCCTTCCTGACGGCGTCCCTTCCGGGTTTCGTCACCCTCGTGACGGCGCTTCTCGCGTCGAACCTGCTCCTGAGCTTCTCGGCGAAGCCTCGCCGTTCCAGATCGGCCACCACGCGCGTCGTCCTCGAGGGTGATAGTCCGGCGGCCGACGCGAGTCCGCTCATCCACAGCTCTCCATCCTCAGCCTCGGAGAGCACGAGGAGGATGGCGAATTCGGACAAGGTGAGCCCTGAACCACGGAGGTCGTCGTCGAGGAGTCGAGGGAGGGCACCATTCAGGCGCATCAGTGTTCGCCACAGGCGGTCCTCGTCCGCAGTGAAATCGCGCATGCGCACACCATAGCGCTTGCTTGAGCAAGCAAACCGCAACCCGAGAACCGTGTCGAACGGAGGACAGTGAGTGACCGCATCCAATCGATTTCAAATCGGGTCCCACAACGTCGCGCGCGTCGGATACGGAGCTATGCAGCTCGCGGGACCCGGTGTCTTCGGACCACCACCCGACCGCGAAGCGGCGATCCGCCTGATTCGCAGCGCTGTCGAACTCGGCGTCGACCACATCGACACGGCGCAGTATTACGGTCCCGACATTGTCAACGAACTGCTCCGCGATGCGCTGGCGCCGATCGGCGACGAGATCGCGATCGTGAGCAAGGTCGCTGTGCGACGGGGTCCCGCGGGCGAGATCTTGAGATATGACGCGCCGCGCGATTTGCGCACCGGCATCGAGGGCAATCTTCGCACTCTCCGTGTCGACCATCTCGCGGCGGTGAATCTGCGGATGCCGGATCCGACCGCTGACCCGGATGCCCGCTTCGACGATCAGCTGGCGGCGATGATCGAGGCACGCGACGACGGTCTCATCGACGGCGTCGGCCTCAGCAATGTCAGCGCCGCGCAACTCCGACGAGCACTCGAAATCACAGAGGTCGTCTGCGTGCAGAACTACTTCAGTCTCGCCAGCCACCACTCGCGGGATGTGCTGAACATCACGGCCGCACAGGACATCGCGTTCGCACCCTACTGCCCGCTGGGCTGGCCGCGAGCCGATCGCGATCGGGTACTCGCGCATCCGGCGGTGCGACGCATAGCGAGAACGAGGGATGCAACCCCCGCTCAGGTCGCCTTGGCGTGGCTGCTGTCGCTCGGCCCGCATGTGCTCTTGATCCCGGGCACGAATACGCCGCATCACCTCGAAGAGAATCTCAGTTCCGTGCGGGTGTCCCTGACCGAGAGTGACCTCGCCGAGCTGGCGAACATCTAGATCGCCGCTGGGGCCCAGGACGACGAGTTCAGCACGGATGCGAAGCTCGCATCCACCTGGCCGTGGGGGTTCGCAGCCGCTGGTCGCCGACACGCTCAGGCCGACGTGTGGTCTCGTGCAACCGCATTTGCGAGATCGGCGTGACTAGGGCGACCGGGGATCCTCACCGACTCGTCCTCGAAGTGCTCGACAAGGCGACGTCGCTATCAGAGCGTTCCGTCGGACGTGACGCGAGGTCGTCGTCCCTTCCTGCGAGGTGAAGCTATGCGATCCAAGGTGCCTTGCGGGCCCCCGTTTCGCGGCGGAAAGGGGTGAAATCCTCTATGAAGTCCACAACGATCTGTTCCGTTGCCACGTCATTGCCTTTCATCGTCGAGCTCGCACCGCAGATGTAGTTGCTGGACGTCGTGGAGATCCCATTCATCGACTCCGAAGGAACCTCCGGGCGTGCTCAGATCCGCGTCGGCTGGCGGATCGACACCATCGTCACTTACGAGTGCGGAGAAGCGGACGAACTCATCGATGTCGACGCGATCTTCCCCCTCCTCGACAAGATGGCGATGCTGCGGGGTCGCCGCATCGATTACGACTGACACCGCGGATGATGACCGGACGGTCGACGTCAGGACTCGAAATCGGACCAGTCGGGAACGGATCGCGGTTCGGGGATCGCTGTGCCCGTGGCCGGCAAACCGTGTGCACGCAGGTTGACCGCTTCTTCCCGTAGGTAGATCACGACGCTCTCATCGGTGACTTCGTCGTGCTCGGATGCCTCGGCATCGGAGATGAGTTGGCTGGACGGGCCCACCAGGATTTCCGATCGGCCTTGCGAGCCGTCGTCGTTGAGGGTAGGGATCTGAACCGTCGCCGACCCGGCCGCCTGCGCCAGCGCCTGAGCGTAATCCAGCAGAGCTTCCGCAATCGCGGTGCCAGTGATCACCGAGTCACCTGCATAGTGAAGTCTGTCCATTACCGCGCTCCGCCGGTCGTGAGGACCGGATGCGCGGCGCTGATGCCAGCCAGGGGGCTGCGGTCGAGTTTCCGCAGGAGATCGGCGACATCGTCGTAGACGACCACAGCGCCGGCAGAGAGCAGTTCTTGAGCGCCGTATCCTCCGCTGCGCACCCCGATGCACGCGACGCCCGCCCGTGCGGCCGCCTCGACATCCCAAACCGAGTCGCCCACCAGCCACGCCGACTCGGCACGCGCCGACGCTTTTGCAAGCGCGACTTCGATGATGTCGGGGGAAGGTTTGGCGGTGCTCACATCCTCCCCCGATGTCACGACGTCGATGGCTTGGTCTGCGTCGAGCACCTTCAAGAGGGTGTCGAGTTCGCGTTGCGGTGCGGAAGTGGCCAGCACCACGGTGTGCCCGCGTCGCCCCAGTTCTGCCAAAAGCTCACGGGCACCGGGGATCGGGCGGAGACGATCCGCCAGTCCTCGGTAGAGGCGATCGTGTTCACTCTTCGCCAGGTCGCCGATGTCCTCCGCGTCGTGGCCGAGGAGACGCTCGAGCAGTACGGCCGAGTCCATCCCGATCGCGCGGTGTATCCGCCACACGTCGACCGGGTGTCCCGCGGCAACGAACCCTCGGTCCCACGCATCGACATGGAGGTAGTTCGAGTCGACCAGCGTCCCATCGATGTCGAACAGGACGGCGGAGCGTCGGTGCGAAGCTGGGGTCATCCCCCAAGCAAACGCCTCCCGCCGCCCGACCGTGAGGGGCTGGTGGAATCAGGAACACTGTGCAGTCGCGGCGAGTGCCGCCGATCCGCGTCATTCCGCGGTGCAGTCGTCTCCCCTGACCTCCAGGGTCACCACCGCGCTGCTGGGCGCACGTTAGTCCGAGGATGTCACTCCGGAGCTTCGGGATCGCCTCTGCGGCGGCGTCCGCACAGCTTCGAGAAACGCTGCCCCAGACCTCGCTGACGGCAGTGGGCATCGCAGTTTCTGGATCCATTCCGGTCCAGGTTCATTTCTACGGCGGCCGCAGTCCCCACATCAATCGCAGGTGGGTGGAGGACTTGATCAATGAAGCGAGCAGTCCCAGCGGACTCTCGATTCTCCCGGAACCTGTAGAACCGTCCCCGCCTCCCTGACGGCACGGGACTGGCGGGCGAGTTTCCGCGGCGGATGCGATCTGGCGGCTGCTTCCTGTGCAGAAGGAAGTCGGCCATCAGGTCCTGCACGGCTCGACCATGTCGCCGCCGTTCGCGGTGCTGCAGCCAATGTGGTGCGCGGCGGCGAGGCCCGGCGGAGGATCGTTACGGTCACGCGAGGCTGGGCATGCCGAACGTGGGGAAGAGGTCGTCGCCGGCCCAGGCTAGCGAGCGTGCCGCGTTGAGCAGCAGTGGGAAGTCGGGGTACCACCAGCCGTCGCCGCCGGCCCCTTCGCCGATGTCGTGGCGGTTCCAGCAGAGCACCATCGACAGGTCGCCGGTCATGTACCGCACGCAGTTCTGGCTGCTCTCGGGGAGGCTGCCGCCCTTCATGCCGTAGTAACTGCCGGCGGCGGCGTCGATGACGAGCGCGGTGTCGAATCCGTGGCCGCCGCCGTTCATCGCCATGGTGAACAGGTTCGCGATTGTGGCGGGCTGCAGGACTGGGTTGTTCGTGCGTATGTCAAGCATCGCCAGCAGTCGCGCGACGGCGACCACGGAGGCTGAGAGTCCGCCGCCGCCGTCGTTGCGCTCCAGGCCCCAGAATCCGCCGTAGCCTGTGGCGCGCCAGCGCCGGTCCTGGTCGACGATGCTCGCGCCGATGCCGAACAGGGTCGGGTGGTAGCGGGCTTCGCCTGGCGTCTGTCCCTCGACGCGGGTGCGTGCGATGCGCAGACCGGTGATTGACAGCGGCCTGGTGAGCAGCCCGCTGAGCGCGGCCGGCAGCGTGGTCTTGCCGGTGACTTTCATGACGACGTGGCCGAGCAGGAAGTAGCCCCAGTTGCTGTAGCTTGGCGTCGTCGGAGGCGGGCTCGCCGGCTGGGTGACGAGGAAGCGGTCGGTCTTACGTCCATCCACTGGCAGCTGTGTCGGCCGCCCGGCGAGGTCGAAGGCCAGGGCCACCTGAGGCTCGATGCCGTACGGGTTGGTCGGCAGACCGCTGGTGTGCTCCAGCAGGTGCTGAACCGTGACGTCGTGGAACATCGATGGCACCGCCGAGCCGTCGGGCTGGGTCAGGGCGAGCACGTCTTGCACGCGCGTGCCGAAGGTGAGCTGTCCGTCCTGGATCAGCCGGTGCACGGCCAGTGCGACGATCGTCTTACTGACGCTGGCCTGCCGGAAGCGCGTGGATGGCTGCACCGCCGGGTAGTGGGGCTCCGCGAGGGTGTAGCCGCGCGCGTAGACCAGCCGCCCGGCCTGCACGAGCGCGATCCCCGCGCCGCGGATGCGGTGGCGGGCCATGGCCTGCTGCATGATGTCGTCGAGCGCGGCATTCGCCACAGGCCCGGTCGGCGCGCGCCAGGTCAGCGGCAGCCGTGCGTCGGACTTGCCGAAGACGACCGCGAAGCGCGTCGAGGCGCCGGCCCCGCCGCCCTGCACCGACAGCGGCCAGTAGCCCTGGGGCACGAACTGGTCGAAGACCTGCTGGTAGCCGGCGCTGCTGAGCTCGTGGCGGGCGAACCAGTCGTCGACGCGGTCGTCGCGGAAGATCGACGTGTAGCGGCCGTCGGGAGAGACCGCCACCTGGTGAGGGAACGCCCCAACCGGGACGAGCGCGTCGAAGCGCGCCTGGTACTCGCCGGCCGTGTCGCCGAGTCCATCCAGCGTCCAGCAGGTGCCGTTCGAGTCGTCGACCCAGATCCCCGCGTAGCGCAGGTCGGGTGCCTCGCCGTAGACCGCGATGCTGGTCGGCAGCCAGCGGTTGCGGCGTGCCTGGTCGAGCCAGTGGTCGATGGTCGCCGCGTCGCTCACGTCTCCGCGTACCAGCCCGTGGCGGGTGAGCGGCACCGAGCCCGATCGCTGCTCGAAGGTGCCGGCGAAGACCGGGTCGTCGGCCGGGCCGGTTGCCGTCAGAAGCACGGGCTTGAAGCCGGCGGCGACGGCGTTGTCGAAGGCCGCCTGATAGCCGGCGAAATCGACGCCGTGGACGGCCGACCAGTCCGGTCCGCCGCGGCGCACCCAGACGGCGGCGTAACGCTCATCGCCGCGCCGTCCGTAAACGCTCAGGCTCGTGATCCGGTAGCCCTGCGGGAACAGGTCGTCGAAGTGGGCCTGGTGGTCGGCGCTGGTGCGATCGTGGTACGCGACGAAGTCCACGCCACCGATGCTACGCGCTGAACCCGTCGATGTTCAGCATGCTTCTTCCGCGGGAGGAGACGTGCTGCGGCTGGGCTTCGGGCTACCGCGGCAGCACACCTGACCCTCCTGACGTGTCGCCGCCGGCCCGACACTCGGCTCCGTTGCATCTACCCCCAACCACCTGGTTTTCGGCTCGGACGGAAACTCCGCCCTGTGCTGGTGCTGGTTCTGGTTTCCGAGCTGGCCTGGGGTCGGCTGGGGACAAGTCGGCGGGCCGGGCGGGCGGCGCTTGCTTGGCCGGGTCGGGTCCGCATGCGAAGCCCACTATCGCTCCGAGCAGGGCGAACGCCGCCGCCGCGAGCAGGACGTCATTCAGTCCGCTGGCGGTCCCGGCGTGAGCTGCGCCGGCGACCGCTGCGCGCGCGTCGGGCGGGACCAGGGCGGCGACTCTGGCGCCGGCGCCAGAGGCGACTGCGGCGGCCAGCCGGTGGAGGGTATGTGGCGGCGCAGGCAGGTCTGCCAGGCTATGCAACGTCGCGATGGTGACGCGTGATGCGTACAGGGCGCCGAACACCGCCACGCCAGTGGCCGTGCCGACCTGGCGAAGTGTGTTCGTGATGCCGGCTGCCATCCCGGAGCGTCTTGGCTCCACCGCCGAAAGCGCGGATGAAGCCAGGCCTGTGGATGTGATGCCCAACCCGATCCCGGCCAGGATGAGACCGGGAAGCAGCACCAGCCAGCTCGAGGTGGCGGTCAGATGGGCCATCGAGGCCAGTCCGGCTGAGGCTGAGGCCATGGCTACACCCAACAGCACCCGCATCGACACCTTGCCGATCAGCCGACCGGTCAGCAGCGCCACCGCAAAGGCCGCCACGAACATCGGCAGCAGCCGCAGCCCGCCCTGGAGCGGGGAGTAGCCCAGCGTGTTCTGAACATAGAGGGACACATATGTGATCGTCCCGACGACCGTGGCTGAGATCGCGAACGCAACGAAGCCGGTCGCGGCGAAGCTGCGTCGCCTGAACAGCCGTAGGTCGGCCACAGGTGCGCGGGCGAAGCGCAACTCGTAGATCACGAACGCGGCAAGAGCCACTGCTGCGGCCGCGAACAGGGCTAGGATCGTCGGGCTCGTCCAGCCCAGCCCGTTGCCGCTGACCAGCGCGAACATCAGAGCGGTGAGCGCGGCGATGATCAGGATCGTGCCCAGCCAGTCGAGTTTGCCGCCTGCGCGGTCGCGGGATTCTCGCAACTTGACCAGCCCGACCGCGACCGCCGCCGCACCTACCGGCAGGTTGACGAAGAAGATGGACCGCCAGCCGAGTGTGTCGGTCAACAGTCCCCCGATCAGCGGACCGAGGGCGCTGGCCCCGCCGAGCGTGGCACCGAAGCCGCCCAGCGCCCGTGCCAGCGCAGCACCGGAGAACTCGGCGCGCAGCAAGGGCGTGGCGGTCGCGAAGAGCGCCGCACCCCCGACACCCTGAACTGCCCGGAACACCTCGAGTGCCAAGGCAGTCGTGGCCAGGCCACTCGCCACGGACGCCACCGTGAAGATGACCATACCCACCAGGAACAGCCGGCGCCGGCCCAGCCGGTCTCCCAGGGTTGCCGCTGGCAGGAGCAATACGGCCAACACCAAGGCATACGCAGCGCTCACCCACTGCAAGTCCGGCAGGCTCGCCCCAAGGTCCTGCTGAATCGATGGAAGCGCGACGCTCACCACCGTGATGTCCAGCAGCAGCATGAACGCCGCCGTCAACACCAGCACCAGCGTCCACCGCTGTCTCGGGAAGGCGTGTGCCGTCGTCTGGTCGAGCTCTATCTTGGTCATGTTTTCCACGTTGATTGATCGCCTCATCGCTCGCACCCGTGTGTGTCCCCGGTCTGACCCCGGGTCACGGGTCATGCTCCAGCCAAGGGTCGTCAGGACATGCACGACTTCGCGCAGTTCAGAGCCACGGTTCAGGCGTTCGGGGTAGCGTCCCGCGATCGCCGCTGAGGGTTCTCGATGGCGTCCAGTCCGTCGAGCCAACTCCGGATTCCGGTCATGTGTGGCGCAGCTCGGGCCGGCGAGATAGACGTCCGCGGGCACCGCATCGAATGCGTCGCTGTGCGGACGGAAACCGCTCGAGAATCGCCCACCTGACGGTCAGGACATCGATCACGTCGCTCTTGTTGCGGGCATAGTGCAGGGCGCTGTTCGGTGCTACCTTGGCGCACGGGGGTTCGGCCGTCAATCCTGGAGTCATCATGACTATGGGTGCGGAAGCGTTGTCGTCAGAGGCGACAAACGCCGACCCCAGGGCCGAGTTGATCGCCATGATCCGCGACCAGGGCGTGCTCAGATCCACACCCGAGCGTCCTATTCTCGACCGCGACGGCACGCGCGCTGACTGGATGCTTTACACCTACCCGGTCACCCTGTCGGCAGCCGGGGGACGGCTCGTCGCCGACTCGCTCCTGCCGGTGCTCCGGACCTTCGCCGCTCGTCAGCTGGTGAGCGTGGGATATACCGCATTGCCCATCATGAGTGCGTGCATTCTGCAGTCCGGCGGTGAATTCGTCGGCGCCTGCATTCGCGAGAGCCCCAAGGCGTATGGCACCCGCCGCAGGATCGAAGGCGCCGTCGACCCGGGCCGACCGGTGGTCTTGATCGACGACTCCATCAGCTCCGGCCGATCGATCAAGTCCGGCATCCAGGCCCTCGAGGAGGCCGGGTACGACGTGGAGGGTGTGGTCGCGCTCGTCCACTTCCCCTGGCGGGGCGGCGTCGAATGGGCCCGGGCCAACGGCTACCGCGTCGAGTTGCTCATGGACGTCTGGCGCGACGTCGGGATGCCGTTGGCCGACCACGCCCACGGATTCCGTTGCGTCGGACCGGTGTGGAGCGAGCGGACGGTCGCGTCCGGACTGCACCCGGCGTACGTGGCTCGCGAGGTCGCGACCGAAATGCTCGGCAGCGGTCGGGCGCCACGGCCACCGTCCCGGCTGGACCGGGAATACGACGGCAGCGGCGGCGTGTACGTCAGTTTCCGGGATCGGGCCACCGACCATCGGGTCGCCCGGAGCGGGTTCTGGCATTTCGATCCGGCCGACGGCGACGCTGCCCGTGACGTCGTCCTGGCCACGGTGCGCACGGTGCGGGGTGCCGAGCGGGCTCTGGCCGCCTGCGGCCTTGACCGGCTCAAGATCGCGGTGTCCTTTCTCGGCCCGCTGGAACGGATCGAGCCGTGCGACCTCGACTACGACCGGCTGGGCCTCGTCGTAAGGAGCACCGCGCAACCAGGCAAGGTCGGCGGCGCGCTGCCCCACACGCAGGTGTTCACCAGCGACATCGAGCAGTACCGGCACGCGGCCTACCGGAACGCCCGGCTCGGGCGCAGCGAACCCCACGAGCTGTTCGTGCACACGGTGTCCAAGGTCGTCGAACCCGGACACACATGGCTGCCATATGGTTCAAGCGACGACGGCGACGAGCATCTTCCGCTGGACGTCGGTGCCCGGCTGACCGCGCGCGCGGCCGAGGCCCTGCATGCAGAACTCGACGGCCGTCCACTGCGGGGCGCGCCGCTTCCCGACGACCTGCTCCCTGATCCCGTCCACGGGATCGGAGTGACGCTCTACGCCCGTGGCGTGATCGGCTGCTGCATCAGCTCGGCCGACACCGTGGACGCCTGCGTCACCAGGGCCGCGCGCACGGCCGCAAACGACCCGCGCTTCGCCCATAAGCGGGAGGCGGCCGGCGGCGAGCCGATCGCCGTGTGCGTCTCGGTGCTCCGCGATCGGGAGCTGCTGGACGCAACCAGCGACCTCTCTCGGGCGCTCGTCAAGCCGCGGCCGGGTGAGGACACAGTCGGCGTGCAGGCCGGGTCTCAGTCGGCGCTGTTCCTGCCGCAGGTCGGCGTGCACTATGGCTGGGACAGGGCGGAGCTGGCCCGCCAGCTGCTCGCCAAGGCCAGGATCACCGGGGGCCAGCCGCAATGGGCGAGCTACCGCACGACCTCCTGGGTGCGCGCCGGAGGAGACGCCCGAGCCCTGCGGGCTGCCTTCCCCGACCACGACCCGATCACGCCCGATCTCCCCACGCTGCGGAGCACACTCGCGCTGCTGGCCGACTACCTCTGCCGGCAGGTCCAGCGCAACGGCCTGGTCGCCTACTCCTACGAGCCGGTGTTCGGCCGCACCCGAGCGACCGGCACCGCGGGGCGGGTGCTTCACGCCATGACCGCCCTCGCCGACGCGGGGCGAATCCTCGGTCGCCCGGACTTCGTGGCCACGGCGGCCAAGGGCATTGGCGTGGCGCTCGACCACGTCGTCGAGGGAGCCGGTGACGCCATCCAGCTTCCTGGGCTGAGTGCCAGCGTCGGCGCGGATGCCGAACTGCTGCTCGGGCTGGTGGCGCTCGGCGACAGCGCGCTGCTCGATCCGCGGGGCAACCCGGTCCGCGAGCGCCTGCTCACGGCACTGCAGCCGGACGGGCGCATCGACCGGTCCGCCCGACGCCGCATGCGCGCCGAGCACGACTTCCTCCCCGGTCTCCTGCTGCTGGCGCTCGCGTCGTACCCGGGCGAGCTGCCCGACCTCGGACCCCAACTTGCCTGGTACCAGCGGCGGTTTGAGCTGTTGCACCCCTGGGGGATGGTGGGCTGGCACCCCCAAGCCTGGCGTCAGGTCTGGGAGGCCGGCCGGCGGTCGCCGGCCCTGCCGGAGTTCGTGCGTGAGCTGGTGGACTGGGCGCTGCTCAGGCAACATCATCGCAGCGGCGCCTTCCTCACCGACCTGAACCTCACCGGACCCAGCTTCCACACGGCGTTCGTGATGGAGGGCGTCGCCGACGCCGCGCGTCTCATGGTGGTGATCGGGGATGAAACCACGGCGGGCGCGTACATGCGCGCGTGGCGCCGGGGATTCCTGTTGCTGGACCGGCTGATCATCCGAGACTCCGACACGTTCTGTATGCAGGATCCAATCACCGCAGTCGGCGGGGTACGAGCAACGCTGACGTCCGCCCAGGTTCGCGTCGACTTCGTCAGTCACGCGGTCCAGGCGATCGTCAAGGCCTTGCAGTACGCCGCCGCTGCCTCACGCTGGGAGGTTGATACCCATGTCCGATGACACGACCAACGAGAACAACCCCAAGGTCCGCCCGACCTTCGGCGACCAGGCGCCCCCGGCGGCCGCCGCGCGGTCCGGGCGCGAAGCCGAAGCGCCCGAGCTCAGTGAGCTGAGCGAGTTCAGCGAGTTCAGCGACACCGCAGAAGTGCCGGATCATTCCGAGGTCCCGGATCACTCGGAGGTCCCGGATCACTCGGAGGTCCCGGATCACTCGGAGGTCCCGGATCATTCCGAGGTCCCGGATCACTCGGAGGTCCCGGATCATTCCGAGGTCCCGGATCATTCCGAGGTGCCGGATCATTCCGAGGTGCCGGATCATTCCGAGGTGCCGGATCATTCCGAGGTCCCGGATCATTCCGAGGTCCCGGATCATTCCGAGGTCCCGGATCATTCCGAGGTCCCGGATCATTCCGAGGTGCCGGATCACTCGGAGGTGCCGGATCACTCGGAGGTGCCGGATCATTCCGAGGTGCCGGATCATTCCGAGGTGCCGGATCATTCCGAGGTCCCGGATCACTCGGAGGTCCCGGATCACTCGGAGGTGCCGGATCACTCCGAGGTGCCGGATCACTCCGAAACCGGCGACTTGGGCGAGATAGGCATCCTGACCGGGGCGTTCCAGCAGATTGCCGGCGTCCTCGCCTCGTCGCTATCGAACCTCGACACCCGGAACCGCACACAGGTCGTCGTGTCGGTCGTCCAGGAGCTCTCGAAGAGCTTGGACCGCGAAGGCCACGCCGCACTGCAACAGGCCCTGGCGAAGATGCAGGCGCAGGGCCAGGAAGGCCCGCTTTGACCGCTTCGCTACGCGATCATGGAGACGGCGCGGTCGCCGCATCGCCGACCGCGCCGGCGACTCGACGAGTGCGGCGCGATCCGTTCACGTGGGCAGTCCTGGAGGACTTCTTCACCCGGGAGCGGACGGACGCGCTGGCGAGTTCCTTCCCAAGCCAGGGCTTTCGGCCGGCAGGAACCAGTTCGAAGCTGTTCCACGTGCGGTCACTGGTCGTCGACAGCCAGGTCGTCACGTCCGCCGGCGAGCTGTCCGAGGCCTGGCAGGACCTCGGACAGCTCATCGTGTCACCGGCGTACCGCGCGCGCCTCGGCAGCGTGGTCGACCGCGACCTCGACGGCCTACGCCTCGATGCGAGCCTGTGCCGTTACCCACCCGGATGCTCGCTGATACCCCACACCGACCGCGAACAGCGGGACACAACGCACGTGGTCTACCTCAACCGCGAATGGCGACGTGAGTGGGGCGGAATGCTCCGGATCTTGCGGTCCGACGACCTGGAGGACGTCATCGAGGAGGTGCTGCCCACGCTGCCGACGTCGGTCGTCATGGTGCGGTCAGATCGTTCCTGGCACGCAGTGACCCCCGTCGCGAGCGGAGTGACCGCCGAACGCCTCTCGTTGCTCGTGCACGCGTCGCGACCGGACGTCGCATGATCGAGCACCACACGCCAGTGGTCAGCACGGCCACCGAGTCGTGCATCGTGGTCGACGACTTCCTCCCCCAAGCAGCCTTTGAAGAGGTGTTCCGCTTCTGCAACGCGGCCGACTACACGATGGTCCACTCCGCCAAGGTCCAGAAGGTGTGGCGGCTTCACGACGGGCTGCCGCTGCGGGGTGAGTCGTTCCACTACCGCACGAGCGGGAACGCCGCCAACGACGCCCGTGGGTACCCGACCGGGACGCCTCTGGACCACTTCGTCGATGCGCTGCTGGCATCGATGGACCGGGTCGAGCAGATGGTCGGCCGACCCGTCCGAGACTGGCAGGAAGTGACGATCGCACCGTGGGTCTACCCGGCGGGATCCGGGTTGTCCCTGCACCAGGACACCGGTCGCAGCGGACCGGGTCGAAGTTTCACGGGCTCCTACACCTACTATGTCAATTCGCAGTGGAACCTGCACTGGGGCGGCTGGCTGCTCGTCTTCGCACCGCACGGCGGCGCTCGTCCGAGCCTTCCGGCTCAGCCCAGCGTGTCCCCCCCATGGCTGTCGGATGCGCTCGAAGCGCCGCTGGTGCGGGAGTCCAGCATCGCGACCGCGATCCTGCCGGCACCGAACCGGATCGTATTCATCAGCCCCCGCGCTCCGCACCTCATCACGCGCGTCGATCAGAACGCCGGCAGCCACGCCCGCGTTTCGCTCGCAGGCTTCTTCCATCGCGATGAGGAACTGGCCGGTGCCAGACCGTGAGCACGCGAGCCCCGAAGCCGCCGCCGCCACTCTAGCCTTGGAGTGATACCGGCGCAGTCCGCCTGACTGGCGACCGATGCTCCGTGGGGTTTGACGGGGTTCGCAACCGGTGAGAGGAGGGGTGGCAGAGAAATGTGGTGCGGTTCGCGTGCAGATGCTGGGCGAGGACCCGCGTCCGATCGCCGAGGTCGATGCCGTCCCCCTGAACGGAACTCCGGCCCTACCTGCACGGGGTGGGGTCTGCGGAGCGGACGATCGGTGACTGGCTGGAGGCTGTGACGCCAGAGCGCGTTGCGCGGCTGGTCTTCGGCATTGGCCGACTGCTGTGCGCCGCGGCAGTCCTGGTCGCCATGGTGGCCCGGTACTACCGGGGGATGGCCTGGGTCAGCCTCGCGGACTTCGTCGCCTATTTGACGATCCAGAGCAATGCCGCGTTCGTCGTGGTTGCCACGGTGGCCGGCGTGGTCGCGCTTCGATCCGGTCTGGACCATCCGAGGCTCGATGTCGCCCGGGTTGCGGTTCTGACTTGGGTGGTGACCGCAGGCATCCTCTTTGCGCTGATCGTGCAGCAAAGCGGTGCTCGGGGGCTCAGGATAGATGTGGCCTGGTCAGACATAGCTCTGCATTTCGTTCTGCCGGGGTTCGCCGTCCTCGATTGGGTCCTCTCGCCCCGGCGTCACCGTGTTTCGTTCCGAGTTCTCGTCCCGATCGTCGGCTACCCGGTGGTGTGGGGCATCATCACGCTGATCCGCGGGACGCTCGTGGGCTGGTATCCGTACTACTTCCTCGACCCGACCCAGATCAGCAGTCCTCTTCAGTTCGCGACCTTGTCAGGGCTGATGCTGGCCGGCTTCGCGGTCGTGGGTGTGGTGTTCATCGCCCTGCCGTCCCGTGGGTGGGGTCTTGCCGCTAGCCTGCGAACGGTGCGAGCATCCGGCGGACCATCTGGGTGAGCGCCGCATCGTCGACATCTGAGAGGGATGCCGCGGCATCGCCGGCAGCGATCCCCAACAGTGTCGTCTCGCCGGTGAGCGGCTGCAGGTTCACCCAGGTGGTGATCTCGGCGTCGGTCCCGACGAGACTCCACATTGCGGCATCCGTCGTCCAGAACGCCGTGTCGAATGCAACCCGCACCACTTCGACCTGGCCGAACCCGACAGAATCGATCGCGCTCCGCGTCGGCAGCGGCAGCGGAGGGTCGAACTCGACGGCGCCGGCCTTCAACACGCCCAAGGGCACGGTGATGATCGCCCGATCCACGCGGCGCGACTCGCCGGTGCCCAGCCGGAGACTGACCGCGTTGTCGTCGTACGCCACTGCGACCACCGCCGTCGACAGCGCGAGCGTCACCCCGTCGAGCTTCGTGGAGACAATCGAGGAGAGCTTGCCGGTCGGGATGACGGATGCCGCGCCGATCGCCGTCGGCGGGAACCACGTGGAGATGTCCTCGGGCTCCGAACCCGCTGCGAGTCGGGCGGCCTCGGCATACAGCGGCGGCATGTCGTCCGCGGGGATGTCGCCGACGACACCTGCGGCTGCGGACGCGCCGGAGTCCTTCAGACTGCTCGCGATGCCGGTGTCCGATGTCGACTGCTCATTCGCCCACGCCGCCAGCCGGGCGCTCACGTCCTTCTGGACGGCGACGAGATCGGCCACATCGCCCGTCGCCAACCCGCTCGAGACGGAGACCGCGATGGTCCCATCCAGCGGCACGGTGTCGACGTCGGCGATCAGCAGTGAGTCGCCCTCCACCGCGAGCTCCCAGGCGCCCAGCTCGAAGAACTTGCCGTCCTCGTCGACGCGGCTGTCGATCCGGCCCCCCGAGCGGTCGCGCGCCTCGAAGACGATGACATCTATGCCGAGGGCGGTGAGAACCCGGGCCGCTTCGGCACCGGCGGCTCCGGCCCCCACTATCCCGACCCGTTCCTTTGCGGCCACCACGTCGATTACCTCTCTGGCAGCCCTGGCGCCGGACTCGATGGCGCCCCTCACGGTTCCCGGGGCGTCCGACGTCGCCTCCCCCGCGAAGAACACGCGGTTGTGCAGCGGCGACCGCAGGGCGGTCCGGTCCTCCAGATTCGACCCCACCGGAAGGAAGCTGACCGCGCCCTGAGCCAGCGGGTCCGCCGCCCAGTTGCTGCGCCACAGCTTCACCGGCGCCGGCACGCCATCGGAGGGCTGAGGGGTGGGTGTGAGCGTGGGGATCGTCGGCTCTGGGCCGGTACAAGCCGCGAGAACCAGGACTGATACCCCTGTGCCAGCGCCGATCAGGAACGTGCGGCGAGTGAACGACATCGAGTGCCACTGTACTCGGACCGAGTCAGCGGACTCGCTGCCGATGGATGGCTTGCCATGGGCGTCTCCAGCCCGGCAGGGAACCCTGGCCGTCGCCATGCGCAGGGCGGCGGTCAGCCCTCTCCACCCGATACCTCGAGAAGCGCGGAATGATGTCCGAGATCCCCACAGTCCTGTTCGTATGCGTCCACAACGCCGGGCGCTCCCAGATGGCCGCCGGCTACCTGCAAGCTCTCGCGGGCGACAGGGTCCGTGTGCTGTCGGCGGGGAGCGAGCCGGCCGACAAGATCAACCCGGTCGCCCTTGCCGCCGTGGCAGAGGAGGGCATCGACATCACCGCCGACACCGCGAAGATCCTCACGACCGAGGCTGTCCGTGAGTCCGATGTGGTGATCCCGATGGGATGCGGCGACACCTGTCCGATCTTCCCCGGCAAGCGCTACGAGGACTGGGACCTCGACGACCCCGCCGGACAGAGCATTGAGAGCGTACGTCCCATCCGCGATGAAATCGGCCGCCGCATCCGAGCGCTCATCGGCGAGCTGCAAACTGCGTGATCGGCGCCATCTGCCCACGTCACCCGCTCCCCGGCGCATGCGAGGGGTCACTCGTGTTCCGGCAGCAGCGGCGTCGACCAGCCCGGATCGCGCCCGAGTTGCGCGGCCCGCGCGACCGACGCCGCGCCGAAACGATCGCGCACCGCGTCGAGCACCGAGTCCAGGCGCGCCCCGTCGTCCCAGTCGATCGGCAGCTCCGGCTGGATGCTGTCGCCACGCCCCAGCTGTGAGAGCGAGACGCCGATGAGGGTGATGCCGCGTTCGGCGATCTCGGGCAGTGCGACGGCGAGCAGCCCTCGCGCGACGGCGAGCAGCACGGCCGTGCGATCGGTGGGGGAGCGGACGGTATGCGATCGGGTGGCTCTCGCGAAGTCGCCGTAGCGCAGGCGCAGCACGATGGTGCGGCACACCCGGTCGTGGTCGCGCAGTCGGCGTGCGAGCCGATCGACGATCTGGGTGAGGATGAGGTCGAGTTCGTCGGCCGAGCGCGGGCGGCTGCCGAGCGCCCGCTGAGAGCCGATCGACCCGCGACGGCGCGTGGTGTCGACAGGACGCGGATCCCGCAGCCGGGCCAGCGCGTGCAGGTGCGCGCCGGTCGCCTTTCCCAGCAGCCTCTCGGCCGTGGCGGCCTCGAGTTCGGCCAGCTGTCCCACGGTGTGGATGCCGAGCCGGTGGAGCTTCTCGGCGGTCACGGCGCCGACCCCCCACAGCCGTTCGACCGGCAGCGGGAGCAGGAACGCCTGCTCCTGATCGGGTTCGACGAGGAGCAGTCCGTCGGGCTTGCTGACCGCGCTGGCGACCTTGGCGAGGAACTTCGTCCGCGCGACGCCGACCGAGATGGCCAGCCCGACCTCCGCGCGCACCCGTTCACGCAATCGCACCGCTATCTGCTCGGGCGTGCCCGCGATGCGTCGGAGACCACCGACTTCGAGAAACGCCTCGTCGATGGACAGCCCCTCCACGAGCGGGGTCGTGTCGCGGAAGATCGCGAAGACGTCTCGGCTGGCCGCTGAGTAGGCGTCCATCCGCGGCGGGACGACCACCGCATCCGGGCAGAGATCGCGGGCCTGCCGGCCACCCATCGCGGTGCGCACGCCACGCGCCTTCGCCTCGTAGCTCGCTGCCAGCACGACGCCGCCGCCGACGATGACAGGCCGGCCGCGCAGGGCGGGCTCGTCCCGCTGCTCGACGGAGGCGTAGAACGCGTCGAGATCGGCGTGCAGCACCGTCGCCTCGCCCCGCATCCCACCCTCCCGCCGACATCCGTCCTGCGGATCGTCGCACGCCCCAGCGACATGAGCCGTTTCCCTTCGCATCTCAGGACGGCAGATCGGAGTCAGGAAGGTGGCCGTCAGGCGATGCGCATGCTGTGGCTGAGTCCGTCGAGGAGCGCGTTCAGACCGGATTCGAATTGGTCCCTGAGATCGTCGACGTCCATCGCCGGGAAGTCCGCGGCGGGATCCCGGTCGATGTGTGCATTCGCCTTCACCTGAAGGGCGGCCAGTTCGGGGAAACCACCGGTGCTGAGCAGCCCCTGGCCGAAGACCATCGCATCCCTCACGGTCACAGGATTCTGCTCGGCCGCACGGGCCCGTTCAAGCGACTCGACGGTGTGGATGGCGCTGCCGACGACGTAGTCGTCGAGGATCGCGGTGAGGGTGATCTTCCGAGCGGTGGTGAGGTCGGTTCCGCGAAGGGCGGCCAGGGACTGCTCGTAGTGGCGCATGGCATTCGGTCCGAATTGTGCGTCATTGAGGGATGCCAGTGACCAAGGGTGGGCGACAAGGGCATTGCGGCTGCGCCGTGAGATCTCGGCGGTCGCTTCCCGCCAGTCGGTGGGCATCTCGTCCGCAGGGATGAGTACGTCTTCGAGGATGGCGTCGTGCATGAGCGCGATGATGTCCGCCTTGGTGCGCACGTAGTAATAGAGGGCCATCGTCGAGGAGCCGAGTTCCGATGCAATCCGCTTCATGGTGACAGCATCGAAGCCCTCGGCGTCGGCGATTGCGAGGGCGGTGCGCGCGATCTGCTCCCGCGTGTAGGAGGGCAGGGCGGCCCGCGCCCGTCGATCCGTGAGATCTGGCGAGGCGTCATCTCGAACAAGTACCTCATGCTCACGCTCATCATGGGCCTGCTCGCGAACGGGACGAACTTCGCGTCGAACCGCCAGCACGAGCAGATCGCCGCCTGACCGATCGCGGGTGACGTAAGGGGCAGGATGCGTGCAGCATCTCGCCCCTTTGCGCATCCCAGACCGATGAGCTATTTCGTTCGCATTGTGTCACGGTCAGGTCACGGCGTGGCGCGATTCGGCCTCAACTGAAATAGTGGGGCCGTGCACCGGCGGAGAGGGCGGGTTGGACGCGCAGTGGCCGGAGGGGTCGTCACCCTCCTGGTCTCCGCAGGTATTGTCGCGCTCACCGCCGCCCCTGCGGCGGCCGTTGATCCCCTCCCCAATCCCCAGATTCCGGCGCAGTGCGGGTTGGGTGTGACGCTCGTGCTCGACGCGAGCGGGTCGGTGCAGTCATCGAACGCGGTGGGGGCGGTCCGGACGGCCGCAGAGGCGTTCCTCGAAGCGTTCCAGGACACCGGATCGACGGCGCGCGTCACCCAGTTCGCGAGCCTTTCACAGGAGCTCGCGCCGAGGACGATCGTGGATGCCGCCAGCATGCAGCCCGGGGGGCTGTTCCGCGAGGCGATCAATCGGTACTACAACCCGATCCCGCCGCGCCCGTCCGACGTCGAGATCAAGCGATTCAACAACGGGAACGCCTCGAGCCCGGGCAGCTGGCAGAGTGCGAATTCCAGCAACCAGTACACCAACTGGGATCAATCGCTGCGCCAGGTCGCGGCCGGTCCGGGTGGACCGGGGGACCTCGTCGTCTACATCACGGATGGCGACCCGACGGCGTACGACTTCAACCGCGCCGGAGACCCGTTCAGCCCAGGACCACCTCCGGATGTCGGCGTCGGCACCGACAAGACCAGCGCAGTCGCGACGATCACACTCGACCGAGCGGTGGAGCGCGCCAACCAGGTGAAGGCGGCGAAGGGTCGGGTGCTCGCCATCGGTGTCGGTTCGGCGCTGCAGAACCAGGCGAGCGTCGATCGCCTCACCAAGATCTCCGGTCCCAACGTCGCGCGCTCGATCGCCGACTTCGACGTCGAGACGACGGATGTCGCGCTCATCCCCGACTTCGACGACCTGGCGCAGGCTGTCCGAGCGCTCGTGCTCGACCTCTGCTCGCCGTCGCTCACCATCCGGAAATTCGCCCAGTCGGCGACGGATGCCTCCTACCAGCCCGTGCCCGGCTGGGACATGACCGTCACCCCCACGGTCTCCGGTGGATTCGACTGGGTGCTGCCGGCCGGCGCCACCCCGCCCTCCGCCACGGTGACGACGGGTTCGGCCGGTTTCGCGCAGTTCCAGTGGGAGCCCACCAACGCGGATGCGACATCCGATGCACTCGTCGAGGAAGCGCTCACCCCGCATCCCGACTACACTCCCGGCAGACCCGGCGACGCCAACGACTTCCGATGCGAATTCAAGAACGCCGCCGGAGACACGCGGGTGGTGACGGGTGAACTCACGGATGCCGGAGCCACGGCATCCTTCGACCTGACAGGGATCGGCAACGAGATCGGGACCTGCTCCGTCTACAACTCGTTCGACTACGCGCCCGACATCGCGATCACGAAGGTGAACACTCCATCGAGCGTCCGCGCCGACCTGACCCCGCCGGCCGTCGTGCGGTCCGACTTCACGGTCACCAACCCGGGCAACACCCCGCTTGCCCATGTGACGGTCGCCGATGACAGGTGCGCACCGGTGCAGGCCGCGCCGGCCGCCGCGCCGAATGATGCCTTCAATGTCGGGGACCTCAACCGGAACAACCTTCTCGAGACGCCCGAGACCTGGGCGTTCTTCTGCGACCGTGCGGCGCGCGCCTCCGCGGGCAACATCGGTCCGGTCAACGTCGTGAACACCGCCACGGCACTAGGCACCGACCCCGGGGGAGCGGTCGTGACCGCCACCGCGACCGACGACGTGGACGCCTTCGTGCCGCGCATCCAGCTGACCAAGCTCGTCAACGGGCAGGATGCCGTGACCGTGGCAGCGGGAACTGCGGTGACCTATACCTACGAGGTCGTCAACACCGGCAGCACACCGCTTCAGCCGGTGACTCTCGCGGACGACACCGCCCCGTGCGAGAGCCCGACGCTGACGCCTCCTGCCGACGGCGACACCGTGCTGGCGGTCGGCGAGACGTGGAACTATACCTGCACGGCGTCGCCTACGGCATCCGTGCTGAACACGGCGACGGTGAGCGGGGTGCCGATCGACCCCACGACCGGCCTCGCGTTCCCTGACCCGAATCCGCCGGTGACCGACGTCGACACGGCGCAGGTAAGCACCATCGATCCCGACCTCACGCTGACGAAGTCGGTCGACCAGTCCCTCGTCTTCCCGGGCACCTCTGTGGCGTACAGCTATGCGGCCGCGAACACCGGCACCGCCGACCTGCGCAACGACACGGGCGCCCCCGGCTGGGTCGCCGACGACAGCTGTTCCCCGGTGGCGCCGGTCCTCGCCGGTGCCTTCAACACGGGCGACGCGAACACCGACAATCTGTTGAATCCAGGCGAGACCTGGAACTTCAGCTGTGCCGCGGTGATCACCGCCCCGACGCTCAACATCGCCACGATCGTCGCCCAGCCGGTCGCCGCCGGCACACCGACGGGCCCGCCGCTGACCCGGCACGACATCGCTTTCGTCGACGTCGTCGACCCGGGCATCGCCATCGTGAAGACGGCCCTCGTCCCGGTCGTCCTCGATCCCGACGCGACCCCATTCTCCGGACCGGACTTCCCCGATCCGCGGCCCGCCGCGTACTCCTACCAGGTGTCGAACACCGGAACGGTGCCGTTGCGGGAGGTCGCACCGACCGATGACCGCTGCGCGACCATCGACTTCGTGAGCGGCGATGTCAACGCGGACGGCATCCTGGATGTCGGCGAGGTGTGGAACTATCTCTGCGAGACGACCGGACTCCAGCGCGAGCAGGGCACGCCCCCGCCGCTCGGGGCCGAGTCGGGGAATGTGATCAACACCGTGACGGTGACGGGAGTGCCGTTCCTGCCTACCGATCCGACCGCGACCGGACCGACTCAGACCGCCACCGCCGTCGCCCAGGTGCTGGCGATCCAACCGGGCATCGCGATCACCAAGACGGCGTCCGCGCCCGTGGTCCAAGCCAACGGCCTCGTCACCTACACGGTCGCGATCACCAACACCGGTGATGTCGGACTCGAGGTGATCGGTCCGATCGACGACAAGTGCGCGCTCGTGCCCGTCGACGAGAACGGGGACGGCATCATCGACGGGGATCAGGCGCCGGGTCATCTGTCGCCGGGAAACGGGATCCTCGATGGGGCGAACACGGCCAGCGCCGAGACCTGGACATATACCTGCACGAGGGTGATCGGACTGCCGCCCGCGCCCGACACCACCGACGTCAACACCGCATCCGTTGTCGGCGTCGACACGCTCGGCAACAGCTACGAGGCCCAGGCGAGCGCGGAGGTGAGGGTCATCGACCCGGCGATCGACCTCGTCAAGACCGTCAGCGACAACCTCGTGCTCACCGGCAGCGAGGTGACGTACACGTTCGAGGTCACCAATGTCGGCACCAGCCCGGTCGTCGCCGACGATGTCCTCGCTGATGTCGCGCTCAATGACGTGGCTGTTCCGTCGCTGCCGACCTGCAGCACGCCGACCTTCGTGGGTGGTGATGACAACGGAAACGGGCTGCTCGACCGAGATCCAGGTGAGGTGTGGAGCTATGAGTGCAACGCGGTGATCACCGCGCCGACCACCAACCTCGCAGGGGTCGAAGGGATCGGCGGAACCACATTCGGCCTGCAGCTGCCGGTGTTCGCCTTCGACGCCCAGTTCGTCCAAACGTTCAACCCCGCGATCGAGGTGGTGAAGACCGCAACTCCGACTCAGACCACCCCCGGTGGCGAGGTGACGTACACCTACGACGTGCGCAACACCGGCGATGTGCCGTTGGCGGGTGTCGCCGACCGCATCACCGACGACACCTGCTCGCCCGTGCAGTACCTCAGCGGGGACCAGGACGCCGACGGTCTGCTCGACACGCCCAAGAGCATCTTCGAGGATGCCGCTGACGAGACCTGGCGGTTCCAGTGCACGACGACCTTCGACGAGACGACCAAGAACACCGTTGTGGTCGAGGGCACCCCCACCGGTCCGCTCGGGGCGCACCTCTGCGACGATGTGGGTGGAGCGGGCCCGGGTGTCGCCGCTCTCGCGGTGACGACGTGCGACCCGACTGATCTCGACATCGCGACCGTCACCGTCGTGCCGCCCCTCGCACCGACGGGTGGGCAGGTGATGTGGCCGCTGCTGGCCCTGGGGACGCTGCTGATCGCAATCGGCGCGGCGGCTGTCGCTGCCGCGCGCCGGAGCGCTCGCTCGCTCGGATGACCGCCGACCATGGCATCGGGGGTCACGCCGCCCTGTTGGATCAGTGGTCGGGGATCACGCAGGCAGGGACGCGACGCGCGATCTGCTTCTATGTCCGGGCAGAGTCCGACGAGTCGGTCGGCACTGCGACGACGCTGCCTCCGGGCATGAGGGTGTACGACACGAGCCGGCCGTGGCCGGTCAGGAAGTCGTCGCTGCGCGAGTCGGCGTACCAGGACGGGAGAGTGACCGACACGGGGTTCGCGTAGGCGTTCTCGATGGAGATGCAGGTGATCGACGACGTCGGCAGATCGGAGATGATCATGCAGAACTCGTGGTCGGTCGTAGGTCCGGAACCGACGATGCGTCCGTAGAGGGTTCCGTAAGGGCGGAGCTGGTCCCGGATGATCCGGTCCGCGAACGCCGCACTGCCGGGGAGCGAGAGCACATCATCGCGCAGTCCGTCGATGTACCGCTGGTAGTCGCGTTGCTGATCTGCAACTGCCACGGTCTTGACAATCCCCGCCTCGTCTGCGGGTTCGCTGTGGATTCCGTTCACTGTGACGGCGCCGATCATGACGGCCGCCGCCGCAGTGCCCGCGAGGAGCCTCGGATGCCAACGTGAAGTGTGCGTCGGTGCAGGCGCGCTCTCGATGACCACCGCGGGACGGATGCCGTCAGGCTCGGCGGCCGGCGAGTCAGGTGGGGCAGCGGCCGACCCGACGAACAGGGCGCGTCCGGGCTCGACAGGGAGTCGCTCGAGCCGGATCCGATCTTCGAGTTCGCGCAGACGGGAGAGCGCGGCGGGATCGTCGAAGATGTCGGCATCCGGCCCGTAGGCGCGCCGTCGCAGCGCATCGAGCACCTGGCGCTCGGCGTGCGTGACGTCGCCGATCGGCGTGTCTCCCACGGCTCCAGATTATGTCCGCTTGCGCATGACATGGGCGGACGGTCGGCGTCCTCGGGGTCACCGCTCGGCGCGGATCCGACGACCGCGGCGATCGCGCGAGTTTGCCATTAGGGCGATTATGGCGCACACTCGAATGAAGAGCGCGTGATCTCGCAGATGCAATCGCCGGTATCGCTCACGTTGCTCCACCATCGCGAATCCAGACCCCATCCGCAATAGGTGCCGAAGAGCACCCGTGGAAGCGAGAGTCGGATCATCGGGGAATTGCTCCCTGCGGTACTCCATTCGCTCGACTGAAATCCACCTTCACGACTCCCGCCGGGCCGTGCCAGTCAAAGTCCGGAGATGTCGTGGCCGCTGTTGCATTCCCCCAGGATGATCTGTTCCCCCGCGCCGGGGTTCGATCTCACTCGTCTGCCCGCATCCAACCCGCTGAGAAGGATGACCACTCATGACGACACTCAAAGACCGCCTGTACCGCGGTCCTCGCCGCTCAGAGGCAGAACCGCTCGCGCGAGCAGCGGAGAACCAGGCGGCCCAGTCCCCGACCCTCAGCCTCTTCGTTCTCGTCGCGACGGTGGGCGTGCTGGCCTACACGTTGTTCCTCTTCAATCCCGGGAACCGGGGGGACTGGCTGCCGTACTCTCTCGTCATCATCGCCGAGGTCGTGCTCGTCTCCCAAGCGCTGGTGTCGATGTGGACCATCCTCGCCGGTGGGCAGGATCCGCGGGGCTTCACCTTCCACCACACTCAGGAGCGCCTCTTCGACGGCGCCATGACGGATCGACTGGGCGCCGCCGACAGTCCGCAGTACTGGCCGATGTACATCGGTGACAAGCGGGTGGCCGTCGACGTGTTCATCACCGTCTACGGCGAAGACCTGGAGAAGGTGCGGGCGACTGCCGTCGCCGCGCTGGCGATCCGGGGCGAACACACCACCTGGATCCTGGATGACGGGAAGTCGGATGAGGTGCGCGAGCTTGCCGCCGGCCTCGGCGTGAATTACATCAGGCGGCTCTCGGGCAACGGCGCGAAGGCGGGGAACATCAACCATGCGATGACGCTCGCCAAGGGCGGGTTCTTCGCGATATTCGACGCGGACTTCGTTCCGAAGCCGGACTTCCTGTACGAGACGATTCCCTTCTTCATCGACGACAACGTCGCGTTCGTACAGACACCACAGGCGTACGGGAATATGACAAACCTCGTCTCCCGCGGCGCCGGATTCATGCAATCCGTCTTCTATCGGTTCATCCAGCCGGGACGAAACCGGTTCAACGCCGCGTTCTGCGTCGGGACGAACGTCGTTTTCCGTCGGGCGGCGGTCCAAGACATCGGGGGTATGAACACCGACTCGAAGTCCGAGGATGTGTGGACCTCGCTCGAGCTCCACGAACGGGGCTGGCGGTCCATCTACATTCCCGTCACTCTCGCGGTCGGCGATGCGCCCGAGACCGTCGAGGACTACACGAAACAGCAGATGCGGTGGGCGTCCGGAGGTTTCGAGATCCTCATGCAGCGCAACCCGCTCAGCCCGCGAACACGGCTGACCCTGGATCAGCGCCTGCAGTACACCGTCACCGCGACCCACTACTTCGCCGGGATCACGCCCTTCCTGCTGCTGATGGTGCCGCCGCTGGAGATCTTCTTCGACCTCCGGCCCGTGAATCTCACCGTGACCCCCCTGACATGGTTCCTGTTCTACGCCGGCTTCTACGGCCTGCAGATGCTGCTCGCGTTCCACACCATGGGGTCCTTCCGACTCGAAACGCTCGTCCTGGCGACCGTCTCGTTCCCGATCTACGTGGCGGCTCTGGTCAACGTCTTCTCGGGTCGGGAACAGAAGTGGCATGTGACGGGCGGTGGTGGCCGTCGATCATCTCCGTTCAACTTCATGATTCCGCAGGTCATGATCTTCGTCTTCCTCTTCCTGACGTCCCTCGTGGCGATCGCGAAAGACGTCGAGCATCAGACCCTCACACTCGCGACGGCCTGGAATGTGACGAACACGATCGTCATCGGGGTCTTCATCGCCGCGGCGTTCCGCGAATCGCACCGCGCCAAAGCGGCGATCCGCCGGGCGCGCCGCCCACTGCGGGTCACCGCCCGCCCGATCGAGACCGGCCCGACCCTCGTCACCGCAGGGTCGCAGCGCCACGCCGATGCGTCGGTCTTCGAAACTCAGCCGGCCCCGGCATCCGAACTCACCGAAAGGCGCACTCCGTGACCTGGATCAATCGACTTAGACTTCTTGGCGGCCTCCTGGTCGTACTCCTGATCGTCGGCGCCGCCACGATCATCCTCAACCAGCGAGAGAGTCAGGTGGCGTCCACCTCCGCCTCGATCAAGGCGCTCTCTTATTCGATCGGGTCGGACTACGCCGGCATCGTCGTCGAACAGAGCGTGAAGCAGGGCGACAAGGTCGCCCAGGGCGACCCGATCATGACAATTCAGAGCCCCACCCTCACTCAGGCTCTCAGCAGCACCACCATCAAGGTCCCTACGAGCTCGGCTTACACGGTCACGAAGGACGGGATGCTGGCGCTGCTGGCCACCGAGGGCGGAGTGATCTCCAAGATCGACGCCAGCGTCGGGGGCTTCGTCGGGGCAGGACAGCCGCTCGCGACCGTCGACCGGGGCGAAGGCATGTTCGTGACCGCGCAGTTCCGTCTCCAGCCGTACAACTTCGCCCGTGTGGAGAAGGGCGCCAGGGTCGAGATCATCCTTCCCGACCATTCCCGGGTCGAGGGCAAAGTGACGGACATCAGGGTCAGCACCGTCAACGGCCAAGCCGATGCGGACCTCACCATCGCGAGCAGCGGCCTGGTGATGGGGGCTGCCGGTGGACTCGTCGCGTCAGGGACGCCGGTCACTGCGATGCTCCATCTGAAACAGGAAGGGCCGCTGGCGGGGCTGAAGAGCGCGTGGCTCCAGTTCCTCGAGCAGATCGGCGTTTGATGGGGCGCCGCCGGTACGTCATCTCCATCCTGATCGGTGCCATCCTTCTCACCGCCACCGCGTGCACAGCCGAGGAGAATCCGACGCAGTCGGGCGGAACCGTCTTCCCCGATGGGGCCGTCTCAGCGGCGCTCCGAAAGCTTCCGCAGGTGTCGACGACGCCGATGCCCACCGCGCGCCTGGCCGATGGGCTCATCCCGCCCACCAACCGATGGTTCTCGGGACTGGTCTTCGGAGACGCTCCGCAGCCGGTGTTCCCGTTGCCGCTGTCGTTCAGCCTCACCGGCACGGGATTCGACTTCGGTGTCCCCGCGGTGGTGACCGGCGCGGATACGATCTCCGCCGGCCCGAGTTCCGACGTGTCGGCGGAGTTTCCGACTGCGGTCACCTCGACGGTGACGGCCTACGACGACGCCTCAGTCACGATCGAACTCCGCGATGCCGGTGACACCGCCCTCGGCTCCGTCACGATCGCCGAGGGCTCGCCCATCGTGTCATTCACCCCGGCATCGACCACCACCATCCGTTTGGCGACACCGCCTGCAGCAGCGGGCAGCGGTGGCCTCTTCACCGCCACCGTCGGTGACCGCGAGTACGGGATCATCACTGCCGGCACCGTGCACGGCAGCGAGCTCGCGGTTGCAAAGGGCGACACCGTGACGTGGTTCGCTGTGCCCACCGGGCACGATGCAAAGGAACTCGTGTCTTCGGCGCACGGGGTCGCAAAGGTCGCCGGCACGTACTCCGTCGCGGCGCGGAAGGCCACGACGACCCTCGCCTACGGAACCTCGGACGCCAAAGAGACTCTCATCGCTGTGCTGCCCCATCAGTACTCGTCGCTTGCCGCTCCCGCCGCGAGCAGCTGCGACCTCGGCACCTACGAAACCGTCTACGGCACCATGCACCTGTGCGCCGGGCGCACACTCAGCTGGACCGTGCCACTGCTGAAACCCGCCGACACGCTGGCGCTGGATGCGGTCGACGGCTCCACCAAGGACACCATCCGCGCGCAGCTCGCGGCGGACGTGAAACTCCCGGCGAAGTTGCCCGACGACACGTACTTCGGCGGGAAGGCGCTCTACCGGCTCGCCAATCTGCTGCAGCTCGCCGACCAGCTGAACGACACCGACTCTGCGGCCATTGCACGCAAACGCCTCGTCGCAGCGCTCACGGACTGGACCACCGCGGACCGGTGCGCGAAAGCGACCACCCGCTGCTTCGTCTACGACCCGGCGGTCAAGGGCATCGTCGGCAAGGTCAGCTCCTTCGGGTCCGACCAGTTCAACGACCACCACTTCCACTACGGGTACCTGCTCTACGCGGCCAGCGTCGCGATCGCGGACGACCCGAAGCTGGCGGATCGACTGAGCCCCGTCATGAACCTCGTGGCGGCCGACCTCGCCACCGACGGCGCAAGCTCGTACTTCCCGGATCACCGGGTCTTCGACACGTACGCGGGCCACTCGTGGGCCTCCGGGTACGTCCCGTTCCGGGACGGCAACAACCAGGAGTCGAGCTCGGAGGCGATCGCCGCATGGAACGGCCTCGCCCTGTGGGCCGACATCACCAAGAACGCCGCGCTCGGTGTCGAAGCTCGGTGGATGCTTGCCAACGAAGCCGCCACCGCACAGGCCTATTGGCTGGGCTTCGACGCCTCCGAATCCGTGTACAAGGGATACGGGCACTCCATCGTCTCGCTCAACTGGGGCGACAAGCGGGACTACTCCACCTGGTTCAGCGCCGAACCCAACGCGAAGCTCGGAATCCAGCTCATACCGATGATGCCGGCAGCCGACTACCTCGCCGGCGACGCGGGACGGATAGCTGACAACCTCCGCGAAGCAGCCGCTGGGGGATACGACGTGCAATTCGGCGATTACATGCTCATGTACGACGGCTTGCAGAGCCGGAGCGCGGCAGCGGATGCCTACGCGCGCGCCGCCCACGCATCCGTGCTCATCGACGATGCGAACTCCAAGACGTACCTTCTGGCGTTCCTCGCCAGCCACGCCGCTCGATAGGGTGCGTCGCCGGCCCCGCCCGCTCGCTCAGCGCGGCGCGGGATCTGGCGACGGTGCCGGCGACGGCCGGCCGGAGTGACCCGTCAGACCATTGACGGGCCCTGTCCGCCGGATTAAGTTGGCATCAAGGGAGGGGTGAGAGCGCTCCCAGGCGCTCCTCGGTACGAGTTCTCGCACTCAAGGAGACGCCATGAACCCTCGCCTCTCGTCCGTCCGCCCCGGTCGCGCCTTCTTCGCTCGAGTCGAGTCGCGCAGCACCGCCGTGACGGTCGCCGTCGCCCTGGTGCTGAGCGCCGTGGTCGTCGTCGGTCTGCCCCAGCGAGCCGGCGCCGTGGTGCTCGGCGCCGGCTCGTACACCACAACGCTGCCGGCCGGCGCGATGCTGCCGAGCGGGTGCGGTGACCTCTCCACGAACCCCCGGGCCGCGCTCACGGCCGACGCCCCCAAGGGCCCCATCCCCACCAATGACTGGTGGACCTCGATCCTGTGGAAGAAGAACGACTGCGCCTTCGGCGAGCCGCTCTACGCGGATCCCGCCGCCTACGACACGTTCCCCGGAGGCCTCGGAATCTCCTACACCACGAAACCGGTGGTGACCGGCACCGCGACGGGGGTGGGGGAGTACAAGTTCCCCTTCGCTCGGGACGTGCTGGTGGGAATCCCCGGACTCGATGCCAACCGTGTCATGGTCGAAGGCTGGTCGGACTGGACGGTGTCACCGCAGTGGAGCGACGGCATCCGGACGCTCACCGCGACGATCGGTCATGGCCTTCCGATGTCGTACTTCGTCGCGTCCGGCGGGGGCGCGCAGCTGACCACCGACGGATCGCCGAAGATCTGGAGTTCGAACGGGAGTCGGATCGGCTTCACGATTCGCGGTCATGATTACGTCGCGTACGCACCGACGGGCGCCGGCTGGAGGGTGAACGGCGGCGTGATCACCTCGAGCCTCGCCGGGAAGTCCTACTTCACCGTGGCGGTACTGCCGACGACGGCCTCCAGCACCGATGCGCAGCGCAACGTGCTCGCCGACAGCTACGGGCGCTACGCGCACGCGCACGTCACCACCACGGCGGTCGCCTACCGCTATGACGTCGCCTCCGGCTCGGTGAAAACCACCTATCGGCTGGGCACCGTCCGCCGCGAGGGCAAGGAGTCGGGCACCGTCGTCTCGCTCTACCCGCATCAGTGGGAGGCCCTGGCGGCAGGCAGCCCCATCGCCCACACGTATGTGTCTCCCCGCGGTCGAATGAAGAGCCTCGTCGGCGTGACGTCATTCACCACGACGCAGAAGTTCCACGGCATCCTGCCGGAGGTCCCCGCAGTCGCCACCTCGACCGGCAATGACCGGGCCCAGCTCGATACCCTGTTGAGTCAGGTCGCCGGCGACCCCGAAGGTCAGCAGAGGGCGGACACCTACTGGACCGGCAAAGGTCTCGGACGAGCCGCTCGGATCGCGGAGATCGCCGACCAGGTGGGTGACGCCGCCGTGCGGGAAAAGGCGCTGACCGCCATGAAGCGGACCCTCGACGACTGGCTCACCGCATCGGCCGGCGAAAGCGACCACCTCTTCTACTACGACAAGAACTGGGGCACGCTGATCGGCTACGAGGCCGCCTACGGCTCCGATCTCGAGCTCAGTGACCACCACTTCCACTACGGATACTTCATCGCCGCCGCGGCCACCGTGGCCAAATTCGACCCGACCTGGGCCTCCGCGAGCCAGTACGGCGGCATGATCGACCTGCTCATCCGTGACGCCAATGATTACGACCGTTCCGACAGCCGGTTCCCCTTCCTGCGCGACTTCGACATCTATGCGGGCCACGACTGGGCCTCGGGGCATGGCTCGTTCGCCTCCGGTAACAATCAGGAGTCCAGTTCCGAAGGGATGAACTTCGCCGGCGCCCTGATCCAGTGGGGGCAGGCGACCGGGAATGCCGCCGTCCGGGATGTCGGCGCCTACCTTTACACCACCCAGGCGGCGGCGATCGAGGACTACTGGTTCGACGTGGACGACAAGATCTTCCCGTCGGCCTTCCCCCACAGCACCGTGGGCATGGTGTGGGGCGACGGCGGCGCGTATTCGACCTGGTTCAGCGACTTGCCGGAGATGATCCACGGCATCAATCAGCTGCCGATCACCGGCAGCCACCTCTACCTCGGTCTGCACCCGAGTTACAACAAGATCAACTACGACGAGATGGTCCGCAATGCGGGCGAACCCCGGGCCTGGCAGGACATTCTCTGGGAGTTCCTCGCCCTCGGCGATGCCGACCTCGCTTTGAGCAAATTCCGGGAAAATCCGGGGTTCGTCTCCGAGGCAGGGGAGAGCAAAGCGCATACGTTCCATTGGATCCGCGATCTCGCGGCACTGGGCACCGTCGACGCGGGTCTCACCGCCGACTATCCCCTCGCTGCCGCATTCGTGAAGGACGGCCGGAGGACCTACGTGGCTGCCAGTGTCTCGTCCACCGCGCTCACGGTCACGTTCTCCAACGGGATGCGGGTGCGCGTGCCCGCCGGCAAGACCGTCGCCACCGGCGCACAGAACTGGTCGGGCGGGAATGCCCACGGGCAACCGCGACCGGGACCGACACCCACACCGACGCCGACCCCCACGCCGAGACCCACACCCACACCGACGCCCACGCGGGCGCCGACACCCAGCCCGGACGGCAGGTTGTACCTTCGCGCCGACGGGACACTCGGGGCCGCAGGCACGGCGGGAGCGATCACCCTACCCCGCGCCAACGCCGAACTCGACGGAATTCCGCGGAATGCGGTCGCATTCACCGCCTCACACCTGAACCTGCGCCGCTCAGACGGCACTCCGACCTTCGACCTGTTCGTCGACGCCGCCCACGCGGTGGGAAACGCCACCCAGTTGCGACTCTCGTACGACCTCACCGGGGATGGCACATGGGATCGGGTCGAGACCTACCGATACTTCGCCACCGATCCGAACCCCGGGTACGAGCACTACACGCAGAGTTCGCAGCTGCGCAGCGCCACCGGGGCATTGGGGGATCTCCGCAACGGAAGAGTCAAGGCTGAAGTCTGGCTCGCGCTCGGCAACCAGCCGGGCACCCTCGGAGTCGGGGACACGTCCGTCCTCCTTCTGCCCTTTTCCTGAATGCAGCCTGGCTTTCTGTCATCGTGAGTCGGCCCCTGCCGCTTCCGTAGGGGCCCTACTCACGCGTCGCCGACATCCGCAGAAAGTCGGGGCGATCCCACCTTGTGAAAGGGGTGGGAGAGGATCACAGTTAAGTCTTGAGTACTGGGCGCCGTTCGGCAGTGCAGGTGGCTCATGTTCTCGTGAGGTTCACCGACATCCCCACTCTGATAAGGACATGCCATGGCCTATCTGCCCGATGATCTGAACTCGGAAGCGGGGGCCCAACAGGAAGCCGACGTCGTCAAAGAACCCGAGATCGGCCCTGAGGTCGAGCCGGAGATAGAACCGGAAGTCGGGCCCGAGGTGGGACCCGAGGTGGGCCCGGAGGTGGGCCCGGAGGTCGGCCCGGAGGTCGGGCCGGAAGTGGGGCCGGAAGTGGGACCCGAGGTCGGACCCGAGGTCGGTCCTGAGGTGGGCCCGGAGGTCGGACCCGAGGTCGGACCCGAGGTGGGACCGGAAGTCGGGCCCGAGGTCGGGCCTGAGGTGGGCCCGGAGGTCGGACCGGAAGTCGGACCCGAGGTGGGGCCGGAGGTGGGACCGGAAGTCGGGCCCGAGGTCGGCCCTGAGGTGGGCCCGGAGGTCGGCCCCGAAGTCGGGCCCGAGGTCGGGCCTGAGGTGGGGCCTGAGGTGGGACCGGAAGTCGGGCCCGAGGTCGGTCCTGAGGTGGGGCCTGAGGTCGGGCCCGAGGTCGGGCCCGAGGTGGGACCCGAGGTGGGGCCTGAGGTGGGCCCGGAAGTCGGGCCCGAGGTGGGACCCGAGGTGGGCCCTGAGGTCGGACCGGAAGTCGGACCCGAGGTGGGGCCTGAGGTGGGACCGGAAGTGGGGCCCGAGGTCGGCCCTGAGGTCGGACCGGAAGTCGGACCCGAGGTGGGGCCTGAGGTGGGACCGGAAGTCGGGCCCGAGGTCGGCCCTGAGGTGGGGCCGGAAGTGGGACCCGAGGTCGGACCCGAGGTCGGCCCGGAGGTGGGCCCGGAGGTGGGGCCTGAGGTGGGCCCGGAGGTGGGCCCCGAGGTCGGCCCGGAGGTCGGGCCGGAAGTGGGGCCCGAGGTCGGACCCGAGGTCGGGCCCGAGGTCGGACCCGAGGTGGGCCCGGAAGTCGGGCCGGACGTGGGGCCCGAGGTCGGACCGGAAGTCGGCCCCGAGATCGGTCCCGAAGTCGGACCGGAGATCGGGCCAGAAGTGGGGCCCGAGGTCGGACCGGAAGTCGGCCCCGAGATCGGTCCCGAGGTAGGCCCCGAGATCGGCCCGGAGATCGGACCCGAGGTAGGCCCGGAGGTAGGCCCCGAGATCGGCCCGGAGGTGGGCCCGGAGGTGGGCCCCGAGATCGGCCCGGAGGTGGGCCCGGAGGTGGGCCCCGAGATCGGCCCGGAGATCGGCCCCGAAGTGGGACCCGAGATCGGCCCCGAAGTAGGCCCCGAGATCGGCCCGGAGATCGGCCCCGAAGTGGGACCCGAGGTCGGCCCCGAAGTCGGACCCGAAGTCGGACCCGAAGTCGGACCCGAGGTCGGCCCGGAGGTCGGCCCGGAAGTCGGTCCCGAGGTGGGACCCGAAATCGGCCCCGAGATCGGCCCCGAGATCGGACCGGAGGTGGGCCCGGAGACCGGTCCTGAAATCGGCCCGGAGACCGGCCCGGAAACGGGACCCGAGATCGGGCCCGAAACGGGACCCGAAACGGGCCCGGAGACTGGCCCCGAAACAGGCCCGGAGACCGGCCCCGAGACGGGCCCCGAGACAGGCCCCGAAACAGGCCCAGAGACAGGGCCCGAGACAGGACCCGAAACGGGACCGGAGACCGGTATTGAGATTCAGCAGGAGATCCAGAACGAGATCCTGCATGAGATCCAGCAGGAGATCCAGAGCGAAATCCTGCATGAGATCCAGCAGGAGATTCAGAGCGAGATCTTCGGCGAGATCGGGCCGGGTGAACGGCTGGGACCGGGTGACGTCGTGCCCGGTCGAGTCGGCGACGCCGTCCGGGAGCCCGAGGAGCCCGGCGGCCTGCAGCCCGGCATCGAGAACCTGAAGAACCTCGACGACGGCTTCGCGGACGGTCGGTGACGGCACGAGAGGCGGGGGGCCGACGCGCCGAGCTGCTGGCCGCCATCCGTCGTGACGGCATCCTGCACGCCGACGAGAGCACTCGCATCGTCGGACGGGCGGGTGAGTCTGCATCGTGGATGCTCTACTGCTGGCCGCTCACCACGACAGCCTCCGGTGCGGCTCTGATCGGCGACGTCCTTGTCGACGCCCTCGCCGGGTTCGAAGCCACACAGGTTGCGGCATACGGCTTCGGTGCGATGCCGCTCATGTCCGCCTGCGTGCTGCGGGGCGGCGGCCGCTACACCGGTCTCGCCGTGCGTCCCGAAGCGAAGAAGCACGGCAACCTTCGGGTGATCGACGGCGTCGGTGACAAGAGCCGCAAGGTGGTCCTCGTCGACGATTCGATCAGTTCGGGAATCTCCTTCACGCAGGGCGCGGCAGCGCTGGAGAGCCAGGGATACGAAGTCGAGGGGTCGGTATGCCTGGTCGACTTCTCGAGGCGGGGCGGTGCCGAGCGAGCGAGGGCCCGCGGCTACCACCTGGAGACGGTGTACGACATCTGGGACGACCTGGGGATGCCGCGCCCCGACCGACCGCCCCTGTATCTGCGCTGTCTGCCCGAGCGGTGGGCCGACGAGGCGGTGCCAGATGGCCTCCATCCCGGCCGTGTCGCGCGGCTGGTCGCCGAGCACCTCGTCGACACCGGAGAGGTGCTCCGCCCGCCCGGGGCCTTCGCTGAGCCGGAGCACGGGCCTGGCGGGGTTTGGGTCAGCTTTCGGAGGATCAGCGATGACAAGCGGTTCGCCCGGGAGGGGTTCTGGCATTTCGACCCGGATGACGCCGACCCTGAGCGCGACGTTGTGATCGCCACGGCGCGGGCCGTCCAGAAGCTCGGTCCTCAGGTCACCCGCGACTGGCTCACCCGGCTCAAGCTGTGCGTCACGTTCTTCAGCGCGGTCGAGCGGATCGAGCCCCGCGACCTGGACTTCCGGCGGTACGGCATCGTCGCGCGCAGCACACTCATCCCGGCGAAGATGGGCGGTGCGCTGCCCAACACGCAACTGTTCACCAGTTCGGTCGAGCAGTACCGGCACGCGCGTGTCCGCAACGCCAAGATCGGCACCTACGAGCCGCACACGCTGTACCGCCACGACGTCATCAAGCGCCCCGAACCCGGTCAGACGTGGCCGGCATACGGCGAGGACGAGCGGATCACCGACGCCTGGGCATATGCGCCCGGCCTCGGTGAGGCGCTCACCCGAAGGGTTCGCGAGGTCATCACCGCGCACGAGCAGGGATCCGAGCTCGCCGGGACGCCGCTGCCGCAGGACCTCGTCGACCCGTCGGTGACCAGCGTGGCGGTGTCGCTCTACTCCCGCGGGCTCATCGGCTGCTCGGTGAGCGGCCGCGGCACGCTCGACGACCTCATCCTCGGAGCCACGCGGTACGCCCTCGCAGACCGCCGATTCGCAACCCGTCGCACCGCCTCGGGCTCCGTCGAGACGGTGGCCGTGACGCTGCTGCACGACCGGGAGTACCACGGTGCGGTGAGCGTCGAGCACGTCGCGTGGAAGATGAGGGCGGGCAAAGACGCCCTCATGGTGCGTGAGGGTTCGCGTTGGGCGGTGTTCCTGGAGTCGGTACTGAGCCAGTTCGACATCACCAAGGAGCAGGTGGCCAAGGACCTCCTCGCCAAAGCCGGCATCACCGACGGCAGCCCGACGTGGTCGACCTACAAGGCGACCTCCTGGGCGACGACGGGGGACCGCACCTATCCACTCGAGTTCGGCGGTCGACGCCGCGACGGCACCGATCGAGTCGGGGCTGGTGACCTCGAGGACATCGTCACCCATCTGCTCCGACGCCTTGATCACAACGGGTGGCCCGCGTACAGCATCTCCGCGAAGAGTGCCACGTTCCAGCGAACGGGGACTGCGGCCCGGTGCCTGCACGCGCTGCAGGCCATCGCCGCTGCCGGTATGCAGGCAGGTCGGGCAGACTGGCGTGAGGCCGCCCTCCCCGGTGTGCGCTTCGCGCTCGACCATCTGGGCGCCGACCACGTGCTGCGCCTGCCCGGCCATGAAGGCGGCCCCATCGCCGACGCGATGCTGCTCTCCGCGGCCGTCGACGCCCTCCCCGCCGATGAGGCCGGCGAGCGCGCCGGCCCGATCGCCGATCGGCTTGCGAGCTGGGTCCTGCCGGACGGGATGCTCCTCGATCCGACAGCCACCAGGGCCACAGCCGAGCAGGACTACCTGCCGGGCATCGCGCTGCTGGCGCTGGTCCACTGCGCTCTGGCGACCGGACGAGACATCCCGGTCGACTGGGCCTCGGTGCGCAGGTTCTATGCGCGGCGCTTCGAGCAGGTCCACCCGTGGGGCCTCGCCGGCTGGCACACCCGGCTCTGGCCGCTCGTCACGAATCTGACCGGCGATGACACCTACAACGACTTCGCCGCAAGCCTCGGCGACTGGATCTGCGAAAGGCAGCTGCGTGCCGACGGGAGCTACTTGACGGACGTCGAGCCGTCCGGGCCCGGGCTGTATACGGCGTTCGTCGCCGAGGGGCTGTCGGGGGCGTGGCAGGGCGCGGTGAACAGCGGCGACGACGAGCACGCGGCACGGTTCGCCGAAGGATGGCGGGCCGCCATGGGGTTCGTCGATCGCTTGCTCGTGCGACCGGATGACGCCTACTGGGCTCCGCTCCCGGAGCTGATCGTCGGAGGGGTTCGCAACCAGCTGACCCGGTTCGGATTGCGGGTCGACGCGACGAGCCACGCGCTGCAGGCGCTGCTCGGCGGCCTCGCCGCTGATGCCGGACCGATACTCCCGCCCACGTCTTAGTGCGGCTTCGTCACGCCCCCACGCGGATGCCGATCGGATTCGTCAACGGGGGATTACGGCCTGCAGGCAATGGGGGCTTGGGCCGCTTGGGCGACCAGGGAGGGGTCAGTCCCACGCGCCTCGAATCAGATCCGCGACGCGATCCGCCTGTTCGAGGCCGGCGCGGGCGGCGGCGGCGCGGGCATTCGGGTCGAGGGCGTTCCTGCCCATGGCGGTCCGCGCCGGGTCGTCGGGCGATACCAGGGCGGAACGGTCGGCCTGAATCTGGGCCAGCTGGTGTGCGGCTGGGGTGCCTCTGCGGAGCCCCTGGGTTCCCGGTGTGATCACGACGACTCGGTCGTAGCCAGCAGCGAGGTCGACGTTGGCGACTGAGCGGATGCCGCCATCGATGCAGCGCCGCGCGCCGATCGTGACCGGCGGCCACACCATCGGGATCGCGCAGCTGGCCGCGACGGCATCCGTCAACTCCACACCGCTGGTTCTGTCGAAGACCACGAGCTCGCCTGTGACGGCGTCGATGGCCGGGATCTTCAGCGCGCGGTCCGGCCAGGTGTGCACGGGCAGGCGCTGTTCGATCACGGCGCGCCGCACCGGTTCAGGGACCGTCTTGGTCCGAAGCGCATACCCGCCGACCTTCGCGAGCGCTCGCTGCTCATCCTTGGTGCCGCGGAGCGCCCAGATGAGCCTGAACAGACCCGAAACCCCGAGTCTGCCTGGAAGCTCATCGACGCGACCTTCGATCTGCGCAGCGTACAGCTCCTCGAGCGGTGTCGGTCCGGTGACCTGGGCGGCGACGGCCGATCCCGCCGAAGTGCCGACGATCAGGTCCGCATCACGAAGGCGGATGCCGCGCCGCTCCAGCCCGAGCATGATGCCGGTCTCCCAGGCGATCCCGGTGAGCCCGCCACCGCCGAGCACCAGCGCGCGAGTCGATATCGTCAAGGTCGGGGCCCTTCGTCTCAGCTGGGTTCATGATCGCACGTGCAGGCCGGCCTCGTTCGCCGATAGGCCGCTATCATCGCCGAGGGACGCTCCTCTATAGCTCGGCTCGCACAGGAGGGATCTCGGCATGGAACTCGCACTGACCGGACTCAGCGGAATCGCCTGGACCGTCGTCTACATCGCGGCGATCTGGATCGGGTTCACGCAGAAGACCTACGCCATCCCGATCGCGGCGCTCGGTTTGAATGTCGCGTGGGAGTGGATCTACGCGATCTACGGCCTGAGCACGACTCCCAGCCTGCAGGCCTACATCAACCTGGCATGGGGGCTTGCGGACACCGTGATCGTCTACACCTTCTTCAGATTCGGCCGACGCGAACTACCGGCCTTCATCTCACGACCGATGTTCATCGGATGGGGCGTCGCCGTCTTCGCGACCTCGTTCGCCGTCCAGCTGCTCTTCATCGGCGAGTTCGGACTCGTGGACATGCAAGCGGCCAAGTACTCGGCGTTTCTGCAGAACCTCCTCATGTCGGGGCTGTTCATCGCGCTTTTCGTGGCACGTCGCGGCATGCGCGGTCAGTCGCTGACGATCGCCATCGCCAAATGGATCGGCACCCTCGCCCCGACGATCCTGTTCGGCGCCATCGGAGGATCTGCGTTCATCCTCGGCATCGGTCTGCTGTGCACCGTGTTCGATCTCGCCTACGTCGGGCTGCTCGTGTGGGCACGGACCAAGCCGCCGCAGCTGTTGTCGGCCGCGGCGGCTGACGTCAGCGCCCGGGCTCGACCAGACTGAGGAACTCCGCCGTCAGACCCGTGCTCTGTTCGGAGTGGGCGTACGCGGCGCTCACCGTCCAGATCGGGTCGCGTTGAGCGGCGAGGCTGAGCGTGTGGAGGTGGGCGGCGATGTCCTTCCGAGAGACGGATTGCGGCACGATGGCGATGCCGAGGCCCCGGTCGATCATGTCCACCAGCGCATGGATGTCGCCGACGGTGAAGGCCACTCGGCGCGGGATCCTGCTTTTCGCGAAGAGCTCGTCTGCGACGATCCGGATGGCCCAGCTTTCGTCGAGATCGATATAGATGCGGTCTCGCAGGTCATCCCAGTTGATCGATCTCTGGGAAGCGAGCTGATGGTCGGGCGGGGTGAGCACCACTAGCGGCTCGGTCGCGAGTGTCACCTGGTCGAGCCCGGTGAGTCGAAGCCGAGGATCGGTCGTCTGCGGTGTGCCGGCCACGAAGGCGAGGTCGATCGCACCGTTGCGCAGGAGGCTGAGCAAGTCGCCGGTTCCCGCCTGCGTGAACGTGATCTCCACCTCGCGATGCCGGCGGTGGAATCGCTCGACGAGCTCCGGCACATTGACAGCGCCGAGGCACTGCTCGGCGCCGACACGCAGCGACCCGCTGAACTCCCCGATCGTCGCGGTCACTGCATCACGGCCGGCGTTGGCCTCGGCGAGGAGCCTGCGGGCATGGGGGAACAGTGCGCGGCCTGCCGCAGTGAGTTCGACCCGACGGGTCGTGCGGGTGAACAGCTTCGCATTGAGGTCGTCTTCCAGGCTCTTGATGGCCGCCGACAGTCCAGACTGCGAAACCCGGGTGATCTCGGCCGCTCGCGTGAACTGGTTCTCCTCGGCAAGAGCCACGAAGTACTCCATCTGCCTCAGGTCCATGCTTGCCCTCCCACTATTCATGAGTGCAGGTCATGAGATCGACAATATTCTTCTGTTGGACAGATGGCAACCCAAACCGTACCGTGGAAGTCGTAGTGATGAATCATTCGCAATCAAGGAGACGCATTGATGAATAGTCGGTGGATCGGAGACGTGTCGGTCAGCGCAATCGGGCTCGGCGGAATGCCGATGTCGATCGAGGGTCGACCGGACGAGGCCCGCTCGATAGCCACGATCCGTGCCGCGCTCGACGCGGGCGTCACTCTGATCGACACCGCCGATGCCTACCACCGGGACGCGGCCGAGGTCGGTCACAACGAACTCCTCATCGCGAAAGCCCTGGCCGGCTACGGCGGCGACGCATCGGGTGTGCTGGTCGCGACGAAGGGCGGGCACCTCCGGCCGGGAGACGGCAGCTGGACGCTGAATGGTCACCCCGAGTACCTGAAACGGGCAGCGCGCGCGTCAGCCGCGCGGCTCGACGTCGAGGCGATCGGGCTCTATCAGTTCCACCGGCCCGATCCGCAGGTGGACTACGCCGACTCGGTCGGCGCGCTCCGCGACCTTCTCGATGAGGGAGTCATCCGGATGGCGGGAATCTCCAACGCGAATGTCGACCAGATTCGCTTGGCGCAGGAAATCCTGGGCACTCGCCTCGCGTCGGTGCAGAACCAGTTCTCACCGGCGTACCGATCCAGCCAGGCAGAACTGGATTTGTGCGCAGCGCTCGGCATCGCCTTCCTGCCGTGGAGCCCGCTCGGCGGAATCTCTCGCGCGAGCACCCTCGCCGGAAAGGGAGAGGCGTTCGAGAAGATCGGCAATGAGCTCGGAGTGAGCCCGCAGCAGGTCTGCCTCGCATGGGAGCTCTCGCTCGCCCCCATCGTCATCCCCATTCCGGGCGCGTCACGCCCCGCAAGCATCCAGGACTCCGCACGGGCTTCTGAGATCACTCTCACTCACGACCAGATCACGGAGCTGTCCGCATGAGCGCATCGTTGACAACGCACCCCTATCGAACACTCGGCCGCAGCGGTGCCGTCGTCTTCGAGCAAGCCCTCGGCACGATGACGTTCGGCGCCGAGGCAGACCAGGCGACGTCGCACGCGATCATCGACGCGTACGTCGCCGCAGGCGGGAACTTCATCGACACCGCTGACGTCTACAGCGCCGGCGCCAGCGAGGAGATCATCGGCCGATGGCTCACCGCCCACGGGTCCGACGCCGCCCAGATCGTCGTCGCAACCAAGGGCCGGTTCCCCATGGGTGCTGGACCGAACGACCTCGGAACCTCTCGGCGCCATCTGAGGACCGCACTGGATGACTCGCTGCGACGCCTGGGAGTCGATCACATCGACCTGTACCAGATGCACGCGTGGGATGCGATCACCCCTCTCGACGAGACCCTGCGCTTCCTCGACGATGCGATCGCTCAGGGCAAGATCGGCTATTACGGGTTCTCCAACTTCACCGGCTGGCAGCTCACCAAGGCGACCATGCTCGCCGAGCGGCACGGCTGGAATCTGCCGGTGACACTGCAGCCGCAATACAGCCTTCTCGTGCGTGGAATCGAGCACGAGATCGTCCCCGCGGCACTCGACGCGGGGATCGGGCTGCTGCCGTGGTCGCCACTCGGTGGCGGATGGCTGAGCGGCAAGTACCGTCGCGACGTGCCGCCGACAGGCACGACGCGTCTCGGCGAGAACCCCGAGCGCGGCATGGAGGCGTGGAAGCAGCGGAACGCGAGCGATCGCACCTGGCGGATCATCGACACCGTCACCGGCATCGCGGAGACGCATGGCGTGTCTCCGTCGCAGGTCGCGCTGGCATGGCTCGGGGCGCAGCGTGGCGTCACCTCGGTGATCCTCGGCGCACGCTCGGTCGAGCAGCTGCAGGACAACATGGCGGCAGTGGAGCTCGTCCTCGAGGTCGCTGAGGTCGACAGCCTGACAGCGGTCAGCGCGCCTCCAGCAGACGATTACCCGTATGGTGAGCCCGGTGTCGCCCAGCGGCACCGCAACATACAAGGCGGCAGATGAGGACGTGAGGATCGCGGCCACCGGCGGATCCTGCAAGTACTCGTCGCGCCTGCCCGCCGCGTCAGCAGCTGCGCCGGGATAGCATGGCGACCATCCCGAGCCGAAGGGCGACCGTCTACCGCACCATGGAAGCCAATCCCGCCGAGACCGACCGGCCCGACTCCGACTGGTGGAAGTCCGCCGTCGTGTACCAGGTCTACCCGCGAAGCTTCGCGGATTCCAATGGCGATGGCATCGGCGACCTGCGAGGGATCATCGAGCACCTCGACCACATCCAGCTGCTCGGCATCGATGTGGTGTGGCTGTCCCCCGTCTATCGTTCTCCGCAGGACGACAACGGCTACGACATCAGCGACTATCAAGACGTCGACCCGGTCTTCGGCACGCTCGCGGATCTCGACGAGCTCGTCACCGGCATCCACCTGCGCGGGATGCGGATCATCCTCGACCTCGTCGTGAACCACACCTCGGACGAGCATGCCTGGTTCCAGGACTCCCGTACGAGCCGGACATCCGCCCACGCCGACTGGTATGTCTGGCGCGACCCGCGGCCCGGCACGACCGGCGGCACACCCGGGGCGGAGCCCAACAACTGGGGAGCGTTCTTCGGCGGGTCTGCGTGGGAGTGGGAGCCCGCCCGCGGCCAGTATTACCTGCACCTCTTCTCGAAGAAGCAGCCGGATCTGAACTGGGACAATGACGTCGTCCGTGCGGCTGTCTACGGCATGATGACCTCGTGGCTCGACCGGGGAGTCGACGGGTTCCGGATGGACGTCATCAATTTCATCTCGAAGGATCCCGGCTTCCCAGACGGTGCGGTGCTTGCGAACGGCTACGGCGATGGAACACCGTTCTTCTCCTATGGTCCGCATATTCACGACTACCTGGCCGAGATGAAGTCGACTGTGTTCGACACGCGGCCGACGACCGTCTTCACCGTGGGCGAGATGCCGACCGTGACACCCGAGCAGGCGGCACGGTTCACCGATGCTCGCACCGGTCAGCTCAACATGGTGTTCCAGTTCGAGCATGTCGACCTGGACCACGACGGCGTCAAGTGGAACCATCGCCCCGCGACGGTGCTCGACCTCAAGCGGAGCTTCGGACGCTGGCAGGAAGCGCTGGCAGAGCACGGCTGGAACAGCCTGTACTGGAGCAACCACGACCAACCGCGGGTGGTCTCGCGATGGGGGAACGATCGCGAGTACTGGTACGAGTCGGCGACGGCTCTGGCGACCGTGCTGCACCTGCATCGAGGAACCCCGTACGTGTACCAGGGCGAGGAACTCGGGATGACGAATGGCACGTTCGCCACGCTCGACGAGTTCCGCGACATCGAATCCCTCAACTACTACGACGTGGCGACGAACACGCTCGGCCTTGCTCCTGACGACGTGCTCACCGGCATGCGGCGGATCAGCCGGGACAACGCGCGGCTGCCGGTGCACTGGGACGGCGGCGCGCATGCCGGATTCACGACGGGAGAGCCGTGGATGCCGGTTCACAGCAACCACACCTGGCTGAACGCGGCCGCTCAGGTCGGTGACCCGAACTCCGTCTACACGTTCTATCGGCGCCTCATCGGACTTCGGCACAGCAGCCGAATCGTCGTCGACGGGACTTTCACCATGCTGCTCGCAGACCATCCCACGGTCTACGCGTTCATAAGAGAGAGCATCGACGGCAGGCTGCTCGTCGTCGCCAACCTCTCCGACGAACCCGCCAGCGTCGAGCTGGACGAGCTCGACGGAGCCGAGCTCCTCCTCGCAAACCACGCCCGAACTCCCGCAGGCAGGTTCGACCCGTGGGATGCCCGGGTCTACCGGCTCCCAAGGCGCGGATGACGAGGCCGACATCCAGCACGAGGGAAGCCGTTCCGCCGCGAGCGGCCGATCAACCGAGCGAGTTGGCTCCCAGCGCCTGGGCGATGGTGGCGCGGATCTCGGGCACCGCCTCGACGAGACGCTCCAGCGGGCACCGGAAGGTGACGGCGCTGACGCTGACCGCGCCTGACGGGCTGGGGGAGCCGTCGAGGTGGATCGGGATCGCGACGCAGTTGACCCCGATCTCGTTCTCCTGGTCGTCGATGCCGTAACCGCGCTGCCGGGTCGAGGCGAGCTCTGCGACAAGCGCTTCCGGGGTGACCAGGGTGTTCGGGGTCTTCTGCTCCAGTGGGAACACGCCGAACCAGGCGATGACGTCATCCATGTCGAAGAGGCGGCTGCTCAGAAGCGCTTTGCCCACGGCGGTTCGGTACGCCGGATTGCGGCCCCCGATGACGGACGTGAGGCGGACGGCACCCTGCGGGGGATCCATCTTTGCGCGATAGACGATGTCCTCCCCGGACAAGACGGCATAGTGGGCGGTCTCTCCGAACTGCGCCGCGAGCTGCTCGAGGAGGGGCTGGATGCGCGCGGTCTCGGGACGTCCGTCGAGGTTGCGGAACGCGAGTCGGAGGTACTCGTCGCCGAGGACGTACACCCCACGACCGGCCAGTTCGGCAAGTCCTGCCCGACGCAGCGTCGCGAGAGCGCGGTGAACCGTCGGCTTCGGGCTTCGGAGGATGCCGGCCAGCTCATCCAGCGTGACACCGAGCGGATGGTCGGCGAGTTCGGTGAGCACGGCGATCACCCGCTCCGCCCCGACGAGCTTCTCCTCCGCCGTTGAACGCCCGCTCTCGATCGATTCGCTCATGATCGACGCCGCTCCGGACTAGCCGACCAGGCGAGGGTCGACGTGGACCTTCGGGCCGGCGCCGGCATCCGCACCCCTGCGGCCTTCCAGGCGGTCGGGGACATCCTCGAGGGCCACGACCTCGCTCACGATCGGATCGGGGACGACTGATCCGTCGGCGAAGTGCCCGATCGCTCCGGCAAGGCCGGGCGAGGCGGAGAGGATGCCGACGGCGGTGATGTCCTTGAGCGCGATGTCCCGGCTGTCGACGAGGCTCGGAGTCGAGGACAGCCCGATGTAGACGACACGACCGGCGGGCTTGGCGAGCCGGACCGAGAGGGCGGGCATCGCCGGATTGCTGGTCGCCTCGATGACCGCGTCGAACTGCTCGGATGCCGAGTCGGCCAGGTCGTCGAGCTGCCAGGTCCGCTGCGCTCCGAGCGTCTCGGCCAGCGCCAGCGATCCTTTCCGCGCACCGCCGACATGCACTTCGGCGCCTGCCGCTCGCGCGAACTGCGCCGCGAGCAGTCCGATCGTTCCGGATCCGAGGATCAGGACGCGCTGACCGGGCTCGACATTCGCCGCTCGCACAGCTCGGAGGGAGTTGCCGCCGGGCTCGACGAGCGCAGCGGCCGTCACGCTGACGTGTTCGGGGACCTCGTAGGCGAACCGGGTGGGGATGAGCACCTTCTCTGCGAGGGCGCCTGCCCAGCCATCCCTGATCCCGACCTCGAATCTGTCGGGGCAGACGTGGTGGTGACCGCCGAGGCAGTAGTCGCAGTGGCCGCAGCCGAGCATGGTGTCCCCGGTGACGCGCTTGCCGATCCACGACTCGTCCCCCGGGTCGCCCACCGCGATGACACGTCCGGTCCACTCGTGGCCGAGTCGGAGGGGGAAGGTGGTGTGCCCCTGGTCGATGTAGGCCATCTCGCCGGTGTAGAGCTCGACGTCGGTGCCGCAGATGCCCACGCGTTCGACATCCACCAGCAGCTGCCCCGCCGCGGCGACGGGATCGGGCACGTCCTGCACCGACGCCTGGCGGGGCGCGGTGACGACGAGCGCGCGCATCAGACTACCGCGGCGGGATGGGCGATGACGTGCTGTGCCTGCCTGCCGAGGCGGCTGATGCCGAGGGTCATGGTCTCGCCGCCGCGCAGGAACACCTCGACGAAGACGTCGTCGTCGACGAGCACGCCGGGAGTCTCGGATCCGGCGGGTCCCAGTCGGACCAATCTCATGCGTGTGCTTCCCTTTCGTCGTCCCAATAGGGCGTTGTGGTGCTGCCGAGCCAGCGGTGGGCGGGCAGGCCGACCGCGCCCGGGTGAGCGAGGAAGATCGCGCCCGAGGCATCCGTCCAGTCCGAAAGCCCCTCCTGGGCGGTGGTGATCGCGAGGATGTCGAGGTTCGGGCCGACGAACGCCGGACACGATGCCTGGGTGGCGTCGACGTGCACGACATCGAGCAGTTCACCTGAGGGCGCGTGACGCCGGATGCTGGACCCGCCCCACTGCGCCACCCACAGCGTGCCGTCCGCGCTGACCGCAAGGCCGTCGGGGTATGCCGGGAGGTCGGACAGCACCACGACCCACGGCTCATCCACATCGAAGACGCCCGGCCCGTACAAGTGGCTCGACACGGTGTTCGCGAGCGTGTCGACGTGGTAGATCGTCTGTCCGTCCGGGGAGAATCCGATGCCGTTGGAGAGCCGGATGCCCGTCCGCAGCGTCTCGACGGCGCCGTTCGGCGAGACGCGCAGCAGGTCCTCCTCGCCCGTCTCCGTCCCAAGAGCCATGCTGCCGACCACGAATCGCCCCTGAGGGTCGACGGCCCCGTCGTTGAGGCGGACGTCGACGTGGTCTCCGAGAATGTCGGGACCATACGAGATGCTCCCGTCGGGCGCGATCACCGCCAGCCCTCGGGCAGCGGCGATGAGGAGACCCCCATCGTCGGCCACGGCGACGGCACCGGCCGTCTGGCCGATCTCGACCGTCCTGATCCCTGCTATGCGCGCGTTGTCGAGCCGGCCTGAGAGGACGTGTCCTCTCCAGATGTCGACCCATCGCACGAGGTCGGCGCGGTCATCCCAGAGGATGCCCTCGGCGAGTTCGTACTGGGCGGGGGTGGCGGCGGTAGAAGTGAAGGAGGTCATGATCTCCCGGGTTCGTGACGGACTGCCACTGTGGCATAATTCGAAATGTTAGCGGATCATTCAATCTGATGGAAAACCGGGGTTCGATGGTGAATCATCTCCGCAGTGCCGACTGGTACGAGGGAAGCGACCGCAACGCGTACATCCATCGGGCGTGGATGCGGCGCGGCAACCCCGAGGACGCGCTCGACGGCACGAAGCCGCAGATCGCGATCGCGAACACCGCATCCGATCTCACGCCGTGCAACATGCATCTGAACGAGGTGGCGGACAGCGTCAAGCAGGGTGTCTGGGCCGCCGGGGGTGTGCCCTACAACCTGCCTGTGGTTTCGCTCGGCGAGACGCAGGTCAAGCCGACCGCGATGCTGTGGCGCAACATGGCGGCGATGGCCATGGAGGAGATGTTCCGCGCCAACCCGATCGACGGGCTGGTGCTGCTGGGCGGGTGCGACAAGACGATCCCGGCGCTGCTGATGGCGGCGGCATCCGTAGACATCCCCGCGATCGTCGTCCCGGGTGGTCCGATGCTGACGGGGCATTTCCGCGGCGAGGCGCTCGGCTGCGGCACCGATGTGTGGCGGCTGAGCGAAGAGGCACGCGCCGGAACCATCTCGAACGCGCAGTTCATGACCTCCGAGCAGTCCATGATCCGCAGCAAGGGCCACTGCAACACCATGGGCACCGCCTCGACGATGGCCGTCGTCGCCGAGGCGCTCGGGATGACCATCCCCGGCTTCGCGGGCACGCCCGCCGCCGACGCGCGGCTGCTGTCGCTCTCGCACGACACCGGCCGGCTCATCGTCGACCTCGTCGCAGCGGGGCGCAGGCCCAGCGACATCATGACCAAGGGCGCGTTCCTCAACGCCATCATCGCCGTCGCGGCCGTCGGCGGCTCCACCAACTCGGTGATGCATCTCCTCGCCATCGCCGGGCGGCTGGGCATCGACCTGACCCTGGAGGACTTCGACGCCGCCGGAAGCGGGGTTCCGGTGCTCGCGAACCTGCAGCCCAGCGGCACGTTCCTGATGGACGACCTGTACCGGGCCGGCGGGCTCCTCGCACTGCTGACCCAGGTCAAGGACCTCTTCCACCCCGAACCCATCACGGTGACCGGCAGGCCCCTCGTGGACTACCTCGAGGGCCACCCGGTCTACGACGAGACCGTCATCCTCCCTCGTGAGGCGCCGATGATGGATGACGCCGGCATCGCCGTGCTGCGCGGCAACCTCGCGCCGCGCGGCGCGATCGTCAAGCCCGCCGCTGCCACCGCCGCGCTGCTGCAGCACGTCGGTCCGGCCGTCGTGTTCGACAGCGTCGAAGACCTGCGGGCACGCATCGACGATCCCGACCTCGACGTGACCGCCGACTCCGTGCTCGTGCTCCGAGGCTGCGGTCCCCGCGGCTACCCCGGGATGCCGGAGGTCGGCAACATGCCGCTGCCGCAGAAGCTGCTCGCGCAGGGAGTGCGCGACATGGTGAGGATCAGCGACGCGCGTATGAGCGGAACGGCATACGGCACCGTCATCCTGCATGTCGCACCTGAGGCCGCCGCCGGGGGTCCGCTCGCGTTCATCCGCACCGGCGACATCGTCACCGTCGACGTCGCGAACCGCATCCTGAGCTTCGACGTGACCGACGAGGAGCTCCACTCCCGCAGCCAGACCCCCGCGAGTGAGGCCGGCTATGCGGCTCCGGTACGCGGCTGGGCGAAGCTGTACGTCGACCACGTCATGCAGGCAGACACCGGCGCCGACCTCGACTTCCTCGTGGGGGCCAGCGGCGACAAAGTGAGTCGTGAGTCTCACTGAACGACCCCAGCCGCGGCCGGGCGACCTACAAGGAGAGTGGACATGACCGAGTTCGAAGGAGCGGTGGCGATCGTCACGGGCGGCGCCAGCGGGCTGGGCGCTGCCACTGCGGCGCTGCTGGCCGAGCGCGGCGCGCGCGTCGCAGTGCTGGATCGTGACATCACGGGTGTGCCGAGCCGGCACCTCAGTGTGGCGTGCGATGTCACCGACGCCGCGGGGGTGGATGCGGCGGTGGCCGCGGTCGCCGCGCACTTCGGCGTGATCGACATCGTCATCAACAACGCCGGCATCGGCGCTGCCGGCGACGTCGCGGCCAACGACGACGACGAGTGGCACCGCGTGCTCGACGTGAACGTGGTGGGCATCGCGCGGGTCACCCGCGCGGCGTTGCCGCACCTGCGCCAGTCCGATCATGCGGCGGTCGTCAACACCTGCTCGATCGCAGCCATCGTCGGCCTGCCGAACAGAGCGCTCTACTCCGCGAGCAAGGGCGCGGTCGCGGCGCTCACCCTCGCGATGGCCGCCGATCACGTCCGCGAGGGCATCCGGGTGAACGCTGTGACGCCGGGCACAGCCGACACTCCCTGGGTGGGGCGCCTGCTGGATGCCGCGGACGACCGCGAGGCCGCAGCGGCGGCGCTCCGTGCCCGCCAGCCGATGGGCCGGCTTGTGACGGCCGACGAGGTCGCGAACGCGATCGTCTACCTGGCCTCACCCCACTCATCATCGACGACGGGGACGCTGCTGGGTGTCGACGGCGGCATGCAGGGTCTGCGCATCTCCTGAGTCTCGCTCTCGGCCAACCGCCGGTTCCAGTCGGTCAGGAGAGATCCACGTGCCGGACGCCCCGAACCGGCGCCACGTCGAGCGAGCATGCGGGCGGACCTCGGAAGGTTCCGGGCTGCGTCGGCGTTGGCGTTGGCATGGGCTGGAATGACGATGTGATAGTGACGTTCCGCAACAGCAAGGGCACCGAGAACTACTGGGGTCCGAAGCTGATCATCCTGCACTCGATCGGCGCGAAGTCCGGCGAGACGCATCTGAACCCGGTCGTCGGCTTCCGCAACGAGCGAGGCTGGCGGGTGGTGGCGTCCAAGGGCGGCACCCCCGAGAACCCGGCCTGGTATCACAACCTCCGAGCGAATCCGGCGATCGAGATCGAGGCTCTCGTGGACGGCGAGATCGTGACGGTGCCGGTGACGGCGACCGAGATCTCCGCCGGGGAGTGGCGTGAAGCGTACGACGCGATCGCAGCCGAGGAGCCGCAGTTCGGGGGCTACCTCGAGAAGACCGATCGCCGCATTCCGGTCTTCCAGCTCACCCCGCGCTAGGGCGCAAGTCTTCGCTGCGCATCAGCGGCGGCAGACGAACCCCGAAGAAGTGATTGAGAGGCAGGGCACCACGGCTTGCGGCGATGCAGGTCAGACCGAGGAGAAGCAGCAGTCCGGCGAACACCCAGGCCACGATGACCAACGCGAGCCCGGCACCGGATGCACCCATGTCATCACCTCATCAAACGACCTCAAGGATGCCGTCGCCCGGCCACAACGGCGCAGATGTCTTGTGGATGAAGTCTGCGTGCTCACCTCGCCGTCGACAGAGCCTGGGCGCACGCGGAGTCGGCATCCTCCGGCCGCGCACAATCGCCACAGCCGCCATCCAGGGGAGCCATGACGTGGGTGCCTCTCCGTTGCAGAGTCTCGGTGGTCGCCAGGCGGGCGCGTCCACGATCTCATTCGGCCTTCCGCGGCGCCTGCTTTCGCGATGGACTTGCAGGCGCGCTCGGCAACAGCAGGCGACCTGCATTTAGACGGAGTCGACGGAGCCCCGGCGCGAACCGACACGATCAGGAGATCCCATGGCCGAACCAACCCCCGCGCAGCGTATGATCGGCGATTTCGCCCCGAAGCTCGTCGAACTCACCGATGAGGTGCTCTTCGGTGATGTCTGGGCGCGTTCGGAGCTGTCTCCCCGCGACCGCAGCCTCATCACCGTTGCTTGCCTCGTGTCAACGGGCAGCACCGAGCAGCTCGTCGGGCACCTCACCCGCGCCCGCGCGAATGGACTCACCGAGGTCGAGTTGAAGGAAGCGATCATCCACCTCGCCTTCTATGCCGGGTGGCCGCGGGCAATGTCGGCGATCAATGTCGCGAAGCGGGTGTTCGAAGAGCAGACCGCTCGGGACTAGAGCGTCCGGCCGACAAGTGGGTCACCTGGCTTGTCTGCCCAGTGCCACCGCCAGCTGGGTGCGGGAGTGCACTCCCAGCTTGGTGTAGGCGTGCTCGAGGTGATAACCCACCGTTTTCACGCTGATGACGAGCTCGGCGGCGACTTCGCGGTTGGTCAGCCCGGCGCATACGAGCCGGGCGACCGCACGCTCCTGCGGGGTCAGCGACCCGTTGCAGAGGCTGTCGGTCTCAGCCGGACGTTCGGCGCCGGGAGCCATCCGAGTCGACGTCACCTGCAGGTGGTCGCACGCCGCGAGGTCGTCGTCGCACCGCTTGAGGAACGGTGCGGCGCGCAGATGATAGAGCACGTCACGAGCGAAGCGGAGCTGCTCAGCCGCCTTCGACGGATCTCCGATCGTGACCAGGAAATGGCCATAAGTCATCCGGGTCCGGGCCTCCTCGAGCATGTCGGACCCGGGGCGAGCCAGCTCGATCGCGGTTTCGAAGAGGCGCGCTGCACCACCCGGGTCTGACCGCGCCGCGGCGAGCTCGCCGCGCACTCGGGCGACCACCGCCGACGTGGATCGCAGCCCTCGGCGTTCGGCGGTATGGGCAAGCTCGTTCAGCACGGCCTGTGCCTCATCCAGCCGGCGCAGCCCGACGAGGGCCGCCGCGTACTCACCCGCCCAGGCGAAGACACCCGGCTCACGCGCCCCGGTCGCACCGGACCTCAGCAGCGGCTCGGCGGCCGCGACGACGGCACGCCAGTCGCCTCGGAATCCGGCGAAATGGACGGCGGCGTTCGCGGCATAGCAGACGCTTCCTTCGTCTTCCAGCGTCGCCGCGGCGGTGGCGGCCGCGTGCAGGTGGCGCCTGGCCTCGTCCCACTGTCCTCGAGCGGCCGGGACGAAGGACGCCACAGCATGCGCGAACGCGAGCAGCCAGATCTGGTCGGTATCGGCGACGAGCGACACCACTCGCTCGGCATGATCTGCGGAGTCGTCCCACGCCCCGGTTCGGTACTCGGATTGCGCGAGATATCCGAGCCGGATCAGTCCATACGGCCGGACCGCCGGGCCGGTTCCCTCGCGGGCCGGCTGCTGCAGGTCCGCGAGGGCGCCCGTCACATCATCGGTCCACAGGCGCAGGCCGCCGCGTACCCATCGCTCGTCCTCGCGCCACGCGGGCATCGACCCGGCGTCGTCGGGAGCAGCAGCCAGAACGGCGATGCCCTCATGCGGACGCCCCGACAGGCCGAGCGCGACCGCCAAGTTGAGCCGAGCAGCTGAGGCAAGCGGCGCAGGGAGCTCGCCGACATCAAGGGCACGCTGAGCCCAGCGCGCAGCCGGGACGACCTTCCCTCGCAGAATCTGCAGCTGGGCCAGCAGCACCGCGGCCGACGCGGCCTCGATCGGTGACCCGGCCTGCTTCCATGACGATCGGGCGAGTGGCGCCGCCTCTCGCGCCCCGCTCATCCAGGCCAGCTGAGCCTGCACCAGATGGCGCCTGCCGCTGGCCGGGATCGCGGCAACACGGTCGGTGTAGGTGGCCGCTTCGTTCGCCTCGCCGGCACGCAGCAGCAGCTCGACCGCCTCGAGCAGGAGATCGTCGCGCGCCGGGCCGGGTTCGCTGAGTCGGACGGCGTCGAGCAGTCGATCCGCCGCGAGGGCGGGCATGGCCATCAGCTCGTCACGTCCGGCCTGCGCCACCAACTGGCCGACGAGTGCGGAGTCGGTCTCCGATGCCGCGGCCACGCGATGAGCGAGTGCCTCTGGCTCGGCGACCACCTCGGCCGCTCGTGCGTGCAGGCGGGCGCGGGTGGCCGGCCCGATATCGGCGTAGACGGCTGCGCGGATGAGGGGATGGCGGAACGCGATGAGCCATCCCTCCGCGCTCTGGGCAGTCCGCACGAGCGGTGTCGAGGCGGCCTCTTCCAGCGCGCCCAGGGGTCCTGCGGGTTCTCCGACCTCGCCGACCGCTGCCGCCTCGGACAGCGGTGCGCGAACCCCGAGAACCGCGGCTGCCGTGATGAGCCGCCGCCCGGACTCGGGGCAGCTCGTCATGGCAGCCGCCACGATCCGATCGAACGACGCGGGGGCAGGGAGCGAATGGCCCGTCCACCTGAGGTCGTCCCCGACGAGCTCCTCGAACAGTGAGCGCAGGTGCAGCGGGTTACCGCCGGTGTGCTCCTGCAGGCGCTCTGCCGCGCGACGGGGCAACCCCGGCTGACCCATCTCTGCCGCCAGCTCACGCACTTCCTGCGTGTCCAGCCCCTGCAATCTCAGGCGCGTTGCCCGGTGAGCGTGGCGGACCAGCTCCGGCGGCAGGCGCGCGACATCCGCCTCGCGCATGGTCAGCACCGTCAACACGCGATCGGCGTCCAGGCGGCGCAGTGCGAAGCTGAGCGCCCGGAGCGATTGCGGGTCTGCCCAGGGGGCGTCGTCGAGAATCACCGCCACCGGGTGAGCGACCTGCAGGTCGCTCAGCACCTGCAACAGCTGTGCGCCGACCTGGAACGGGTCGGCGTCTCCTGGTTCCAGGGGTGGACTACCCGACGAGTCTCTCCGCGCCCGTGCGATCAACCGGGTGACGAGCCCGAACGGAAGCCTCGCCTCGGTCTCCTCGCAGGACGCCTCGAGCCGGCGGAACCCCGCGAGATGGTCACCCACAGCAGCGAGCAATGAGGTCTTGCCGATCCCGGCCGGTCCCTCGATGAACACCAGTTTCGAGGAGCCGGCTTCCACTGCGGCCGCACAGTCGGCTAGGCGATCCAACTCGGCACGGCGCCCGACGAACCCCGACATCACGCCTCCGGTCCCGACACCTCGGGTGCTCGCCCGGAAGCGAGCGGCCGCCAGCACACCCGAAACCGTCTCTCCAAACGTACACGCCAGCCACCGGCGACGGTTGTCCGATCCTCTCCGACGTCGGACTCCGCGCCGCCGCTCCCTCTCGCCAGGGGTGGTGGAACCCAGGCGAATGCCCGAGGCGAGGGCTGTCACCCGCGGCATACGGTGACCACGTGCGCGACCCAGGCAGGGGGCTGAGCTGGACGCAAAGCACTTCCCGCGGAGCGCGGTCAGGTCGTATCCGCCGTTGACCCACTGACTCGCAGGTACTGGGCGAGGCAGCCTACGCGATTCCAGGTCCCGGCCACGGAAAGGACGAAATCAATGTTCTCTCATCGCAGGGCACTCGCCGTAGCAGCGGTCGTCTGTGCAAGCGTTCTGGGGCTGGCATCGCCGGCGATGGCCGCGCCGCCGGCGACGTCGACATCCACGGCCGACGTCATCGGCGTCACGGTCCGGACGGGGAGCACATCTGCGGCCATCGCTGTGCGGTACCGCTGCACCGGTTCGCCCGACCAGGTGCATGTCTGGGTATCGCTCAAGCAGAGCGCGGATCGTACAGCCGATCCTCGCCTCGCCGACGAAGGCAGCGGATCCCGCGGCACCGCGGCGGCGTGGAGCCAGAGCCACGCAGGCAAGCCGAAGTGCGACGGCACGACTCATTTCGGAGTGTTCACGGTCGACCAGCAGGAGGCCGGTTACGGCATACTGCGGCACGGGTGGGCCTACGTCCAGTTCTGCCTCTTCGATGCGCAGAACCAGACCGTGCCGGTCAGCGACTTCGAGTTCGATCGACTGCTCTGATCGACACCCCAGGGTGGCGTCGTCAGACGACCGGGGTGACGCCACCCGCCGCCAGGCTCATCAAGGGGAACCGATGACACCGAAGTCAACCCCCAAGTCCGCGCCGCGGGCCCTTGAGCTGCGTGCGCTCTGTGCGGCTGCCGCGCTCGCGCTCGTGCTGACCCTCGTGGTCGGCTGTGAAGCGAGTACGGAGCGCGGCCGATCGCAGAACGCTCCGAACACGGGAACCGGCGCGGTGTGCACGGTGACGATCACCGACCACATCGGCCGGAAGATGCCCAGGCGTGCCGCCCCCCTGGTGGGCCGCTGGCGACCCGCCCCAGACGTGGATTGGTACCTCGAGGTCTCCCTGAACGGGCGATTCTCGTTGGAGGCGGATCAGCGGGTCGTGGATGCCGGCACGGTCACCGTCGCGGGCGACATCCTCACGCTCTCCTCTTACCAGGGCGGAGGGCCGACGGACCATCGCTGGTCGACCGTCGCCGGGCCGGTCCGGAAGCTGTACTTGGACGACAGTCCATGGATCGCCGTGCCAAGCTGTCCGACCGTGCGCTAGCCCGCCTCTGAGGTCGAGCAACGCGGTCAGGCGTGATCACGTGCGTTCGCCGGTAGCTTGATACGAGTCAGCCACCCGGCATCCACCGCCAGCGGAAACGGAACAGCCATGATCCAGCACACCGTCGTCTTCAGCCTCACCTACGATGAGGGGAGTGCCGAAGAAGCCGAGTTCCTCAGCACCGGCAGGTCGGTGCTGTCGGCCATCCCGGGCGTTGAGAACTTCGTCGTGAATCGTCAGGTGAGTCCCAAAAGCGGGTTCCGGCATCAATTCTCGATGGACTTCGTCGACGAGGATGCGTACACCGCGTACAACGGCCACCCCGACCACGTTCGGTTCGTGGCCGAGCGCTGGGATCAGGATGTCGCCGCCTTCCAGGAGTTCGACTTCGTCGCCGTCTAGCTCGCGGCTGGCCGCCGGGTCCGGGCAGCCGAGCATCCCTTGCGGCGCGACGAACGTGACTCTAGGATCCCCAATGCCGACGTCGAGTCCTCGCATGCTCGAGCCCCTGGCGCCGTCGCAGTCGTTCCGGGGAACGAGGCAGAGCAATGGCGCAGGATTCGAGGGCAACGCACCCTTCGGACCCGACCTCGTCGCAGGGGACTTCACGGATCACTGGGTGTATGTGGCGGGTCCGATCGTCGGCGCGGTCCTCGCCGTCGGCTTCGCGTGCGTGCTGCGCGGCTTCGGCGGCGGACGCAGCGTTCCGGCGCGGCGCAGGGGGACCGGGGCGCCGAAGTCGCCCGTCCTGGCCAGGCATGATCGCGTTGCAGCAATTCCGTCGCGTCCACCGATGGCAGAGAGGCCACCCCAATGCCCGCTCCTGACCGCAGCCACGCGCTCGACCACATCGTGGTCGTCATGTTCGAGAACCGGTCCTTCGACCACCTGCTGGGCCGGCTGTACGAACCGGGGGACGTCCCCTCGTTCGAGGGTGTCATCGGCAAGGACTTGAGCAATCCGATTCCGGCGTGGGCCGAGCACGGTGCGGAGCGCAGTCCGATCGCATACGGGATCGCGGAGGACATGGACACCCCGAACCCCGACCCGGGTGAGGAGTATCAGCACGTCAACACGCAGCTCTTCGGGGTGATCGACCCGCTTGCCAACCGCGGGGTGCTCGCCGAGCACATGACGGCTCCGTACAACCTGCCGGCCACCCACGGCGCGCCGACGATGGACGGGTTCGTCACGGACTACATCTCGGCGTTCACCGCCGAGCGCGGCATCCAGCCCAGTTACGAGCAGTACTCGCAGATCATGAAGGGCTACACGCCCGAGCAGCTGCCCGTGCTCTCGACGCTCGCGCGCGGGTTCGGCACGTTCGACCACTGGTTCGCCGAGGTCCCGTCCCAGACCTTCACGAACCGCTCGTTCTTCCACGCCGCCACCGCCTCCGGCCTCGTCGTGAACAGCCCGTACCGGAACTTCCCTACGATCAACACGGGCGAGACGATCTTCGAGCGCCTCGAGGCGCACGGCCAGACGTGGAAGGTCTACGTCGACTCCCCGGCCATCGCGCCGTTCACCGGCCTCATCCACGGATCCCGTCTGAAGCATCGCTTCGCCACCCACTTCGTCACGACCGATCAGTTCTACGCGGATGCCGCCAACGGCGAGCTGCCGACGTACTCGTTCATCGAGCCCAATCTGATCCACGGACACAACGACATGCACCCGCCGATCGCAGCGTTCATGCCCGGGATCGCGATCGATGCGCCGTCGGCCATCCTGGGCGGCGAGGCGTTCCTCGCCAAGCTCTACGAGGCCATCCGCTCGTCTTCGTCGGCGACGGGCTCGAACTGGTGGAACACCCTCTTCATCGTGGTGTTCGACGAGCACGGCGGCACCTACGATCACGTCCCGCCGCCTGCGGCGACTCCGCCTGACCCGGCCGCACCGGTGGGACAGTACGGGTTCACGTTCGATCGTCTCGGCGTCCGTCTGCCCGCCATCCTCGTCTCGCCGTGGATCGACGAGCGCACCGTCATCACCGACGTCCACCATCACACGTCGGTGATCCGCACGCTTCGCGAGCGGTGGCAGCTCGGCGACCCGCTCACCCGGCGCGACGCGGACGCGCCAGATCTCGCACCGCTCCTCACCCGCGACACCCCCCGACCACCTCGGGAGTGGCCCGACGTCCATCCTCAGCCCGTTCCCGACTTCGACGAAGCGCTCGTCCCGCTGGACAAGCCGCTCTCGCCGCTGGCGAAGGCGATCGTCGGGGGTGGAGCGGCTCTCGCCCGCCTCATCGACCCCGAGGCGCCCGACATCCCGAACGTCGACGAGCTGAACGGCGCGGAGGCCCTCCAGGCCCTGCGCAAGACCGTCGGGCATCTCTTCCCGCTGCTGCAGACGCGGGCTTAGCGCGGCCGCCGACAACGGCAGCCGTTTCCATTCGAGCGCAGACGCCCTATTCTGCGTTCAGGGCTCACGCCGAAGGGGGCGGGGATGGCTCGGATTCGCCGCGAGGTGCGCACACTCGGCTCGGTATGGCCGGAGCCGCTGCTGTGGTACGCGAGGGCGGTCAGGACGATGCAATCCCGCCCGCTCACGGATCGCACCAGCTGGCTGTTCTTCGGAGCGATTCACGGCGTTCACCCGACGGTCTGGATCGAGTTCGGGCTGGTCCAGCCGGACGTGACCGCGCCGCCGGCGCGTGTCCAGCGCCGGTTCTGGAACCAATGCCAGCACCAGAGCTGGTACTTCCTGCCGTGGCATCGCGGGTACCTGAGCGCCTTCGAGCAGGTCGCGCGCGCGGCCGTCGTTGCGGCCGGCGGGCCCGAGGACTGGGCGCTGCCCTACTGGAACTACAGCGACACCACCCGTGCCGACGCGCGGACGCTGCCCGAGGCGTTCGCCGAAGAGACGCTGCCCGACGGTACGGACAATCCGCTGCGCGTCGAGCGACGTTACGGGAGTGGCACGGTGCCCATCTCGATCGCGCAGGGGCTCGTGTCGGTGGCGTCGCTCGACGACATGGACTTCACGGGGGGCGTCGGCGACATTCCGCCGGGATTCGGTGGACCGCGCACGCTCTTCCACCATGGGCCCGAGTCGGAGACCACCAACGGGGGCGTGGAGTCGGCCCCGCACAACAACGTCCACGGCGCGATCGGTGGCAGCATCCCCGGCGAAGATCCGAACGACTGGCGCAACTTCGGCCTGATGACCACGCCGCTCACGGCCGCGCTCGATCCGATCTTCTGGCTGCATCACGCCAACATCGACCGACTGTGGAGCACCTGGCGACGCCGGAACGACGACCCGACGGACGAGAGCTGGCTCGGCGGACCGGCGGACCGGCCGTTCGCCATGCCGACGAGCGCCGGGGAGTGGGCGTACACCGCCCGCGATGTCCTCGACACCTCGGCATCGCCGCTCGACTACGTCTACGACGACGAGATCGAGCCGCTCGAGCTGCCGCCCGTCGATCAGCCCGGGGGCGCGCAGGCGCCTGTGGGAGGCGGTGTCGACCTCGACGAAGGAGGTGCCATGACCCCGGAAGCCGCACCCGAGCTGATCGGCGCCAGCGATGGCGGTGTGCACGTCGTGGGAGAGACCGGGGCGCCCGTGAAGATGGACGGGCGACGCACGGAGTCGCTGCGTCGCAAGCTCGACCGCGGGGGCGCCGCCGATGCCGAGAACGCCGCACCGCTGCCGCGTGTCTTCCTGAAACTCGAAGGCATCCACGGAACCAGCGACGCCGCGCTCTACTACGTCTACGTGAATCTTCCCGCAGGGGAGGACCCGGCCGCGTATCCGGATCGACTTGCAGGCACCCTGTCGCTCTTCGGCATCTCGGCCGCCAGCGATCGCAACGGCCCGCACGCCGGCAGCGGCATCAATCAGGTGCTGGAGATCAGCAGCATCGTCGATTCGCTGCACCTCTCGGGTGACGACCTCGCGGCGCTCGACATCCGCTTCGTGCCGGCCAACGAGACGGTGGCGGCAGCGGACTTCCGCGTCGCACGGATGAGCGTCTTCATGCTCGAGACATGAGTGCTCGCCGGCGGCTCCGCGCTGTCGGCGCGCTCGTGCGGCGCGCGCCCGCACCGGCAATGCTTGCCGCTAGCTGCGTCGGCTGGGCGGCCCTGATGTGGTCGACCGCGAGCGAGGCCGCGGCGCACGCGGCCCATTCCAGGCAGAGCGCACTTCTGATGCATGCCATGAACGGCATGGATGCCGCTGCAGAGACGGCAGCGGCGCCGCATGCGTTCGCGGTGTGGCCGGCGATGATCCTCGCGATGGCACCGCTTCTGCTGATGCGGGAGGTCGGTCGCCTCTGGCGCGGCAGCCTTCGCAGGACCAGGATGCCGACGATCGGCGTGTTCCTCACCGGCTACGGCATGATGTGGCTGGCGTTGGGGATCATCGTCGTGCCGCTCTCGCAGGTGATCGCTGCGAGAGCCGGGCTGGTCTGGCTCGCCGTTGCCGTCACTGTGGTCTGGCAGTGCTCACCGCTGCGGCAGCGCGCCGTCAACGTCTGCCACCGAGCGCCTGCGCTCCGCGTCTTCGGCTCAGCCGCTCAGTGGGATGCGTGGCGATACGGCGCCATCACGGGTGGGGCCTGCGCGGCATCCTGTGGCCCCGTCATGCTGCTGGTGCTGCTTGCCGCCGACTATCACCTCGCGGCCATGGTCGTCGCAACCATCCTTCTGACCGCGGAGCGCTATCACCCGGCGAGGCGACCGCGATGGCGACTGCCGTTCACGCCCGAGCCTTCGCCGGAGTGGCTGGGCGCGCGCTCGAGCAGGTCATCTCGCGTGGTGCGCGGCACCTGACGGTGCATCGCATCGCTCTCTAGGCGGGACGCGCGAGGGGCATGATGGTCGCATGCACCGCCGGCGCGCGCCCCTGCGTACTCGAAAGCGGGACGCGTCGCGCGCGGACTGGATGGAGCTGTTCTTCGACCTCGTCTTCGTCGCACTCGTCGGGCAGCTGTCATCCGGTCTGCACCACGAGCCGACATTCGCCGAGCTTGCTGTCTTCCTCGCCCTCTTCGCCTCGGTGTGGTGGTCGTGGGTGAACTTGACGTTCACGATCAACATCCAGGAGGGTCTGTCCCGGCGCGCGCTCGCGGGTTACATGCTCGCCGCGATGGCCGCCGTCGGGGTGATGGCCGTCGCCGCGCCCGAGGCGATCGCCGACCGGGCCTGGCTGTTCGCTCTGGGCAACGCGGCCCTGCGCGCCGTCATGCTCGCCCTGTGGGTGCGGCGCAGCTGGAATACCGGTGCCGGCTCGCGGGTGCGGGTGCTCGCCTATAACGGCGGCACGGCCGTCATCTGGCTGGTGTCTGCATTCACGCCGTCACCGTTCCGCTTCGTGCTGTGGGCGATCGCGATCGCGATCGAGATCGTGCTGCTGGTCGTCTCGGCGCCCGGGCTGCTGCAGCGCATCGGAGGCATCAACGTCGAGCACCTCGCCGACCGCTTCGGGACCCTCGTGATCATCGCGCTCGGCGAATCGGTGCTGGCGATCGTGATCGCCATCTCGACCACTTTCACGCCGCTCTCGGCCGTCGTCGCCGTGCTCTCGTTCGTCATCACCGCCGGTCTCGCTTGGGCGATGTTCATGTTCGGCATCGACGCGATGCGCACCGGGCTCGAGCAGCTCGTCGCTCGCGGCGACGCCCGCGGTGTCGTCGAGACGGTCGCCTTCCTGCCCTTCGTGCTGGTGGCCGGGATCATGATGCTCGCGGGCGCCGTCTCGCTGGCGATCGAGCATCCGCAGTCTGCCCTGCCGCCATCCGCAGCCGCATCACTCGGGGGCGGCGTCATCCTGTTCTACGGCACGAACGCGGCGATCACGCGGCGGTACGGAACGCCGTGGCGCAGCGTGCTCCCGTGGGCGCTGCCCGCCGTCGTCCTGCCGCTCGTCGTCGGGATCGCCGCCCTGGTCATTCCCGCGATCTGGTCGGTGGCGGCGATGGCGGCCACGATCGTCGCGATCGTGGCCCTCTCGGAGATTCGCGCCAGAAGAGTGGATGCCCCGGCGTGAGTCGATGGCCGACCCTCACCCGCGATCGATGAGCGTCGGCCTACGCTCGTCGTGTGCTCACCGACCATGCCGTTGCTCTCTGGCGACTGCACTCACAGCATCTGGCCGCCCCCGTCGACGGAGCCGAGGACGTCGTGCGGTCCCTGCTCGCCGTTCAGGCGGAGAATCCCTCGCAGTCGGCCTGGGCGGTCGCCACCCGCACCCGCGACCCGCGCCCCGCCGACCTGGCCGGTTTGCTGGCGAGCGGAACGGTGCTGCGGACGCACGTGCTGCGCCCGACCTGGCATTATGTGCACGCGGACGACGCCGGGTGGCTGATCGAGCTCACCCGAACCAGGGTGCTGCCCGCGGTGGATCAGCAGCTTGCTCCACTGGCGGGGCGCATGCATGCCCTCGCCGATGCCGTGATCGAGACTCTCGCGGAGTCGCCCGACCGGACCCGCGCCGAGCTCTCCGTCTCACTCGCACACCGCGGTCACGAACTGACCGGGATGCAGCTGATGCTTCTGTTGGCGCACCTCGAGCTGGCGGCTCTCATCTGCAGCGGTGTCCCCCGCGAGGCGGAGCACACGTACGCTCTGTTCGCCGAGCGTGTCCCTTCACCGCGTCGGCTGGAACGCGAAGAGGCACTGGCCGAGCTCGCCCTGCGGTATTTCGCCTCTCACGGCCCTGCCACGGTGCGAGACCTCGCGTACTGGGCGACGCTCACTCTCACCGACGCACGTCGGGGCCTCGCCGCCGCCGCGGACCGGCTCGAGTCCTTCGACCACGATGACCGCACATACTGGCACGCGCCCGGCGAGCCCCCGGCGTCCGCATCTCCGAGAGGTCATCTGCTGCAGGTGCTCGACGAGATGTACCGGGGCTACCAGGACTCCCGCTGGGTTCTGGATGCCGGTGGGCTGCTCTCGCGGGCGCGCGAGACCGCGATCGGCATGGCCCTGGTCGATGGCCAGATGATCGCCGGCATGAAGCGGGTGGTCGCAGCCCGAACGGTCACATTCGAGATCCGGCGGCTGCGGCCACTCGAGCCCGACGAGGTGGAGGCGATCGAGGATGCCGCGACCCGCTGCAGCCGCTATCTCGGGCTTGACCCGCGTCTTGTGTGGGCGGGTTCGTCCGACTGAGTGGGCATCCTCGGTCCGGTGACGGATGCCGGCTGGCCGGCCTGTCACCGAGGCGCGTGGGCGTTCGGGAACCACTTGCGGACCAGATCAGTGAGACGTCATCTGCGGCGCGGGCCGCGCGAGCGTGCGAGTCAGGGCTCTGCGGCATCCAGCCCCAGGCGTTCCTGCCGGGCCGCTCTCCAGACCGCTCGTGCGGCATCCAGGTTCAGCGCGGCGATTCCCAGTCCGACGATGATGTCCACCCATCCGGTGGCGAGCCACACGGTGAGGAGGGCTGACCCGATGATCGCCAGGTTCGCGAGTGCGTCATTTCGGGCAGACAGCCACGCCGCCTTCGTCAGGCTGCCGCCGGCATGACGATGGCGGACCAGCAGCGTCGCGCAGGTGAGGTTGACCAGCAGTGCCCCGAACGCGGCGAGAGACAGGGGGACCGGCGCGGGCGGCTGCGGATCCAGGATCTTCACGATCGCCATCCACCCGGTCGCGATCGCAGGCACGAAGATCACGAACGCCAGCACGCCCCCCACTCGAGATCGTGCGCGGGCGGACCAGGCCACGGCGAAGAAGATGAGCAGGTTGACGCTCGCATCCTCGAGGAAGTCGACACTGTCGGCGAGCAGCGCAACCGAGCCGATCCGCAGCGCGACCACGGATTCGACGCCGAAGTAGGCGAGGTTCAACAGGGCGACGACGAGCACGACACCCCGGAATCCTGCTCGGTCGTGCATGAGGACAGTCTCGTGGGTCGCCGCGATCGCCCACTAGGGCCGCGACCGTGCGCCGCCCTCTTCGATGATGGCGGCGGTGTCCGGCCCGAGCGTGAGTACGCCGTCCATGACGCCGGCGGCCCCCGCGTCGGTCGCCAGCACCACGGCGCCGACCTCATCGAACTCGGCGCGGTGCGAGGTGAGATTCACGCAGACTGCGAGGGCGCCGCGACGGAGCCGGAACGTGCGGGCGGCGACACCCTCGTCGTCCGCTGCCTCGGCGGCCAGCGATGCGAAAGCCGGGTCGGTGAGCTCGGACCGCTCGCGCCGCAGCCGTGCGAGGTCGCCGTAGAGCGCGAGGAGCCGGGCGTGGTCGCCGATCGAAGTCTCATCCCAGCGCAGACGGGACCGCAGAAAGGTCTCGGGATCCTGGGGATCCGGCACCAGGGATTCATCCCATCCCATCCGGGCGAATTCGGCGATCCGGCCCTTCGCGGTGGCCTCGCCCAGCTCCGGTTCGGGATGCGAGGTGAAGAACTGCCACGGTGTCGATGCGCCCCACTCCTCGCCCATGAACAGCATCGGTGTGCCGGGAGAGGTCAGCGCGAGCATGGCGGCGATCGCGAGCCGGTCGTAGCCCAGGATGTGGCTCAGCCGATCGCCGGTCGCGCGGTTGCCGATCTGGTCGTGGTCCTGCACGAACGTCACGAGCCGCCAGGCGGGCACGTCCGGGGGGATCGGATATCCGTGCTCCCGTCCGCGGAAGGATGAGAACGTGCCGTCGTGGAAGAAGCCGCCGGTCCACACCTTTGGCAGGGCGTCGAGGTCGGCGAAGTCCTCGTAATAGCCCGCCGTCTCGCCGGTCAGCGCGACGTGGACGGCATGATGCCAGTCGTCGCACCACTGCGCGGCCAGGCCGTAGCCGCGTGCCTCGCGAGGCATGATCAGCGTCGGCTCGTTGAGATCGGATTCGGCGATGAGGGTGAGCGGCCGACCGAGGTGGGCGCTCAGGGCGTCGACCGTCTCCGCGAGCTCCTGCAGGATGTGCGGATGCGAGCGGTCGTTCAGCGCATGCACCGCATCCAGCCTCAGCCCGTCGACGTGGTAGTCGCGCAGCCACATCAGCGCGTTGTCGATGATGTAGTCACGCACGGCTCGCTCGTCGAGGTTGATCGACGAGCCCCATGCGTTGCGTTCGGCGTCGCGCAGGTATGGGCCGAACTCCGGCATGTAGTTACCGCTGGGCCCGAGGTGGTTGTAGACGACATCCTGGATGACGGCGAGCCCGCGTGCGTGCGCGGCATCGACGAATCGCTGGTAGGCAGCCGGGCCGCCATAACCCTCGTGGACCGTGTACCACAGCACGCCGTCGTAGCCCCAGTTGTGAATCCCGTTGAAGCCGTTCACCGGCAGCAGCTCGACGTGCGTGATGCCGAGCCGGACGAGGTGATCCAGCCGCTCGATGGCGGCGTCGAGGGTGCCGCCGTCGGTGAAGGTGCCGATGTGGAGTTCATACAGGATGCCGCCGGCCAGCTGGCGCCCGGTCCACCCGGCATCCATCCACGCGTGGGCGCGAATGTCGAAGAACATCGAGGCCTCGTGAACGCCCCGTGGTTGGCGGCGCGATCGCGGATCGGGTCGCAGAGATCCCGCTTCATCGAGGACGAAGCCGTATTCGTCACCGTCGGCGAGTTCGATCTCGCCGGCCCACCAGCCATCGTCGGCCGATCGAAGCTCGGCGTCGGGCCGGTGCGGCCGGCGCAGCCTCATCCGCGTCGCGCGCGGCGCCCACACCTCGATCATGCCGTCATCCTCTCGCGCCTCGCGTGCTTGGCCTCCGCACTGCGGCGGCTATTCGGTCACGAGCAGCGCGACGGGGTAGTCCGCGAGAAGTTCCGTCAACGCGACCTCGCCGCTGTCGAACCGGCGCCCGGTGAGGACGTCGAGGGCAGGTGACGATCCCTTCAGCAGCATCGTTCCCGCCCACGGGCTCCGGCCGCGGGCTGCGAGCCCCACCGGGAGTCTCGTGGCGACCGTGATGGCTCCGCCGCGATCGAACGCGATCGCGTGCTCGGCGGCGGGGCCGACGACGGTCGCGGGGACGTACCGCGTGAAGAGCTCGGGTCTGTCCCGTCGCAGTCGAAGCGCGCGCGAGACCACGACCAGCTTCGCGGCACCCGTGGAATCCACCGGGGGGCGTTCGCCGCCGTCGAGGGCGGACAGCATCCGGCGACGCTTCGCGAAGTCGACGGGCCGGCGATTGTCGGGGTCTACGAGGCTCTGCTCCCACAGTTCGCTGCCCTGGTAGACATCGGGCGCTCCCGGTGCCGTGAGCTGCACGAGCTTGAGCGCCAGCGAGTTGGACCAGCCCGCTGGGGAGATCTCCGCGACGAAGGCGTCCACCAGAGCGGATGCCGCGGGGTCGTCAAAGGCGGCATCCACCACGGCGTGCACCCGCGCCTCGAATCGCTCATCGGGGTCCCACCAGTTCGTCGATTCGCCGGCCTCGCGCGCCGCCTTCTCGGCATAGGCGTGGATGCGCTCACGCGATGCCGGCCACGCGCCGACGATGGCCTGCCAGAGCAGATTGTCGAACGGTCCGTGACCGGTCGTCGCCGCGACGCGGAGTCCGGTGAGGACATCGTTCCAGCGCTCGGGCACCTCTGCCAGCACGGCGAGGCGCGCCCGCAGGTCTTCGCCGCGCTTCGTGTCGTGCGTCGAAAGAGCGGTCATCGCGTGCGGCCACGATGCCGCGCGCGACGCCTGTGCGGCATGGAACTCATCCAGTGTCAGCGCGAAGCTCGACGGATCGGCTCCCACCTCGGTCAGGGTTCCGAGGCGCGTGAACCGGTAGAACGCCGTGTCTTCGACGCCCTTCGCCATCACCATGCCGCTGGTCTGCTGGAAGCGCAGGCTCGCCGGATGGCCGGGATCGCCCAGCTCTGCCACCACCGCGGCGAGCGCCTCGCCGAGTTCGGGCCGACGCGCGCGGGCACTGCGGGCGGCAGCGTCGAGGTGGTCGAGCCCCGCCGGCAGGTACGACCGGTAGACCGGGAACTGCGCCAGCAGTTCGATGATCGCCTCTTCGGCGAGCGGCACGTCGAGACCGAGGTCGCGGTGCACGCGACGGACTTCGGACCGAAGCGCCGTCTCGGCGATCGACCGCTTCGTGAACGCGATCAGCTCACCCCACGACATCGGCGCAGCCAGCCCGGTCTGCGCCCGAAGCGCGGCGTCGAGCGCGTCGAGCGGACGCTCACCTGACGGGTCGACGAGGACGCGGTCGAACTCCGCCAGCGCTTCATATCCCGTCGTGCCGTCGGTGCGCCAGAACGGCGGCAGCGCCTCGCCCGGTTCCAGGATCTTCTCGACGAGCACGTGGGCACCGACGGAGAGCTTCGCGAGCCGCTCCAGGTACTCTCCCGGTCCCTGCAGGCCGTCCGGATGATCGACCCGCAGCCCGTCGACGAGCCCCTCCTCGAACCAGCGGCGCACCTCGACATGCGCCTCGTCGAACACCGCCGGATCCTCCACCCGGATCCCGGCGAGGCTCGACACGGTGAAGAAGCGGCGGTAGTTCAGCTCCGACGACTCGCGGCGCCACTCGATGAGTTCGTAGTGCTGCCGCCCGTGCACGTCGAGCAGCAGGCTCGCACCAGCGTCGTTCGCGAGGGTCGCCCGCTCGGCATCCGTCACCGATCCCGGAGCGAGCGGGAATCGATGATCGAAGTAGCGCAGCTCGTCTTCGTGGATCCGCAGTTCGCCGGCGTGCGCGGCATCCGCCACGGAAGACCCCAGCACCGGCAGCCGCACTTTTCCGCCGCCGAACTCCCAATCCACATCGAAGGCGTCCGCGTAGCGCGAGGATCGGCCGTTGGCGAGCAGATCCCACCACCACGGATTCTGCTCGGGCGCGGACACGCCGAGATGGTTCGGAACGATGTCGACCAGGATGCCGAGTCCCACCGCCCGGGCCGCCGCGGCGAAGCGATCCAGGCCGTCCGCCCCGCCGCGTGCCGCATCGACCTGCGACGGGTCGACGACGTCGTACCCGTGGTCGGATCCCTCGGTCGCCCGCAGCAATGGCGAGAGGTACGCCCATCCGACGCCGAGGCGACTGAGGTAGTCGACGATCTCGGCCGCGGCATCCAGATCGAATCCTCGGCGGATCTGGAGTCGGTACGTCGACGAGGGATGGGACGTCATGGCGGCTCCTTCGGGGCGCGCAGGTAACGGGCTCGTGCTGCCGGCGCGTCAGTGATCCATCTCGGACGAGGGCGCCTGGCCCGGCGCGAGGTCGCCCGCGCGGGGTCCGGCGGCCAGCGATGTGGCCACGGAGTGATCGACAACCGGTTCGGGAATCTCGTGCTCCCGCAGCACCATGAGGGCCTTCGCGGCGAGCGTCACCGCGCTCGCCGGCTCGATCATCGCAGTGTTCGCGAGCTCGCCGACGGTGTCGACGAGCGCCTCCCACCTGGGGCCGAACTCGGGCGCGGGCAGCAGGAAGTCGATCGGCCTGTCGCTCGCGTTGAAGAGCACGACGAAATGCTTGTCGGTGATGCGCTCGCCGCGGCGGTCGCGCTGGCGGATGCCGTCACCGTTGAGGAACACTCCGATCGCGCGCCCGAACCCGGACTCCCAGTCCTCCGGCTGCATGACGGTGCCATCCGGCCGCAGCCAAGCGATGTCGGGCAGCGGTGCACCCTCCTCGCGGCGGATCGGCCGCCCGTCGAAGAATCGGCTGCGACGGAACGTGGGGTGCTCCCGGCGAAGGCGGACCAGCGCGGCAGTGAACTCGACGAGCGGCTCGTCGACGGCATCCCAGTGCACCCAGGTGAGCTCGTGGTCCTGGGCGTAGCCGTTGTTGTTGCCCCGCTGAGTCCGGCCCAGCTCATCGCCGTGCAGCAGCATCGGCACGCCCTGCGACAGCAGAAGGGTCGCGATGAAGTTGCGCTGCTGACGCGCTCGCATCTTCAGCACCTCGGGGTCATCGGTCGGGCCCTCCACCCCGAAGTTGGTGGACCGATTGTCGTCGGCGCCGTCCTTGTTGCCTTCGCCGTTGGCCTCGTTGTGCTTCTGCTCGTACGAGACGAGGTCGCGGATCGTGAATCCGTCGTGTGCCGTCACGAAGTTGATCGATGCGACGGGCCGCCGTCCGGAGGTCTCGTACAGGTCGGCGGATCCGGTGAGCCGGGACGCGAACTCGCCCAGGGCGGGGGCTTCGCCTCGCCAGAAGTCGCGGACGGTGTCGCGGTACTTGCCGTTCCACTCCGACCACTGCGGCGGGAAGTTGCCCACCTGGTAGCCGCCGGGCCCGACATCCCAAGGCTCGGCGATCAGCTTGACCTGCGACACCACCGGATCCTGCTGGACGAGTTCGAAGAAGGTGGCGAGGCGGTCGACCTCGTAGAACTCCCTCGCGAGAGTCGAGGCGAGATCGAAGCGGAAGCCGTCGACGTGCATCTCGAGCACCCAGTAGCGCAGCGAGTCCATGATCAGCTGAAGCGTGTGCGGATGCCGGACGTTCAGCGAGTTGCCGGTGCCGGTGTAGTCGGTGTAATAGCGCTTGTCCTTTTCGAGGTGGTAGTACGCCTCGTTGTCGATCCCGCGGAACGACAGCGTCGGACCCAGGTGATTGCCCTCGGCCGTGTGGTTGTACACCACATCGAGGATCACCTCGATGCCGGCGCGGTGCAGGGCACGCACCATCCCCTTGAACTCCTGCACCTGCTCGCCCCGCTGGCCGGTCGACGAGTAGGTGTTCTGCGGCGCGAAGAAGGCGATCGTGTTGTAGCCCCAGTAGTTCGAGAGGCCCTTGTCCTGGAGCGTCGAGTCGTTCACGAACTGGTGCACGGGCATCAGCTCGATGGCGGTGATGCCGAGTTTGCGAAGGTGATCGATGATGACCGGATGCGCGATCCCGCTGTACGTGCCGCGCATCTCCTCGGGCAGATCCGGATGCAGCTTGGTGAGGCCCTTGACGTGCGCCTCGTAGATGACCGATGACGCATACGGCGTCTTCGGGAGGCGGTCGCCGGCCCAGTCGAAGAAGGGATTGATGACGACGCCGAGCATGACCTTGCCGATCGAGTTCTCGTCGTTTCGGGAGTCGGGTTGGCCGAAGGTGTAGCCGAAGACCTGCTGTCCCCACTTGACCTGACCCTCGACGGCCTTGGCGTACGGGTCGAGCAGGAGCTTGTGCGGATTGAACCGCTTGCCCGTGGTGGGGTCGTTCTCGCCGTACAGCCGGTAGCCGTAGCGCTGCCCCGGGCTGATGTTCGGCAGGTAGCAGTGCCACACGTAGGCATCGATGTCGATGAGGTCTACGCGGGTCTCCTTGCCGCGATCACCGAAGAGGCACAATTCGACCCGCTCTGCGCCCTCGCTGAACAAGGCGAAGTTCGTTCCATTGCCATCGAATGTGGCACCGAGCGGGTAGGTGGAGCCGGGCCAGGTCTGCATGCGATTCCGTTCTGTCAGCACACGTTGACTCTCACGATAAGTGGACGCATCGCGGTCCCCGGTGTCGGATGCGGGGGTTGACAACCACGACGCGCGCATGTCACAGGGGACAGGCCGAACGCTGCCGACGTCGACGGGTGGGATGCAAGGGCCGATCCTGCCTCAGGACCGGCTGGTCTCGTCGACGATCTCCCGGGCGACGACCGACAGCAGCCGTCCGGTGGTGCGCGCCCGTTCGCGAAGTCGCTGGAATGCCTCGTCCATGTCGATCCGGTCGGTGTGGGAGAGGATTCCCTTCGCCTGTTCGATGATGACCCGGCTGTCGAGCGCATGCTGCAGCTGTTCGCGCGCGATGTCCGACTCGCGCAGCGCGCGTTCGTGAAGGATCCCGATCGTGGCGATGTCGGCGAGCGCCTGCGCCGCGATCGCATCGTCGGGGTTCAGCGGGCCCGGCCGATCGCTGAAGAGGTTGAGTGAGCCGATCGTGTCGGCGCGCAATCGAAGGGGGATGGCGTGCATGGACTGATAGCCGAGCTTGGCCGCCGATACCGCGAAAGTCGGCCACCGGGCGTACGTCGCGGCGATGTCGTCCACGGTGACCAGGCGTCCGGTCTGATAGGCGTCGACACACGGCCCCTCGCCGGCGTCGAGCTGGAGAAGCGAGATGAGATGACTGCGTTCGCTTGTAGACGCGACCACCTCGAGCTGGCCGTCCAGATTCGGCAGGAGGATGCCGGCATCGGCGGCCTCGAGGGTGCGGGCGCATCTCGTGACGAGCCGGTACAGCAGATCGACGATGTCATAGCCGACGACAAGCGTGTCGGCGAGGTCTACGAACGTCTCGACCAGCTCTTGTTCCCGCGTTCGAGAGGTCATCTCTCAAATTTACGCCTGGGGTCGGCGCTCAGGCAGAGAAATCGAGTCGTCGTTCGACGATGTCCGTCGCAACCTCGTGGACGGAGAGGCCTGCAGCGAAAGCGTGCGCCCGGATGACGAGCAGCGCGTCCGCCGGGGGAATGTGCATCTGGGCCATCACCATTCCGGTGGCCTGATGCACGATCCGCCGCGAGGAAGGGTTCTCGCCGGCAGAGTCGTCGCGGTGAGCCATGGCATGACGCAGGACCGTGATCGCCGCCGCGTCGGCCATGGCGGAGGCAGTGGCGACGTCGGTCTGCGACAGCGCATCGGGGGCTGCGGCGTAAAGGTCGACAGCGCCGATCGCCAGAGTGCCGATGGTCATCGGGAAGGCATACGCGGCCCGGATCTCGTGCGATGCGATCGCGGCCTGGACCACGGGCCACGCCGGGGCGAGAGGCGACTGGAGATCCGGCAGCAGCACGGCGGTCCGGGTAGCGCGGGCCTGCCAGCAGGGCCCTTCACCGTAGTCCAGCTGCAGCTCGTCGAGACGCGCGGCGAGCCGGTCCGTGGAACACACGGTCTCCACTTCGAACGGATCCCCGAGTGTGGAGATGGCGGCGTGCTCGACCGGCAACGCGGACGTGAACGCCCGACACAAACGGGGTGCGCGATGCGCAGGAGAGGACGACCGCATCATTCTCCTCACCCGACGTCAGCCCTGTGGGCTTCCTGGGTCCACGGCCGCCTTGTTCTCAAGCGTACGCCCCGCCACGGGCTTCTGGTTTACTATCCGCGACGAACTGTGTGAGGGGTGCGGCCATGTCGTTCTGGATCTGTGCCACCTGCGCCGTCGAGCATGCCGACCGGATCGACGTGTGCGCCATCTGCGCCGACGACCGGCAGTGGGTCCCGGCGGACGGCCAGCGCTGGACCACGCTGACCGAGATGGCGGATGCCGGCTACCGCACCGAGCTCGTCGAGCTGGAGCCCGATCTGTGGGCGATCAGCAGCCGGCCGGGCGCTGGCATCGGGCAGCAGTCGAAGCTGCTGCGCACGGACGGGGGCTGCCTGCTGTTCGATCCCATCGGGTTCCTCGACGATGCCGGCGTGCAGCGCATCCTCGAAATCGGCCCCGTCGCCGCGATCGTCGCGAGCCATCCGCATATGTACGGCGTGCAGGTCGAGTGGAGTCGTGCGCTCGGCGGCGTGCCCGTGCTCGTCGCGGAGGAGGACCGGACGTGGGTGGCGCGGCCCGATCCCGTCATCCGGACATGGTCGGGTGAGAGGGAGATCCTCCCGGGGGTCACGCTCACCCAGCCGGGTGGCCACTTTCCGGGAAGCGCCGTCGTGCACTGGGCGGCCGGCGCGGAGGGCAGGGGCGTGCTGCTGTCGAGCGACACCATCTTCGCGAACCCCGATCGCACCTCCGTCAGCTTCATGCGCAGCTATCCGAATCGGCTCCCGCTGTCGGGTGCGGTCGTGGAACGGATCGCCGCGCACGTCGAGCGATTCGAATTCGACCGGCTGTACGGCAACTTCGACAACGTGATCCCGAGCGGTGCCCGTGAAATCGTCCGGTGGTCGGCGAGCCGTCACATCGGCTGGGTCAGCGGAGACTTCGACCATCTGACCTGAGAGCGTGTCGCTCAGATTCGTGCGATCACTGGAGGCAGACGGGCGGGCGGCGCACCGCACTGCCTATGGTGTTCATAGCCGCAACCGTCAGGGGTCCTGTATGTCATCTGTGCGCGTCCACAACTTCTCGGTGTCACTCGACGGGTTCGCCGCCGGCGAGGGACAGCAGCTCGACGCGCCGTTCGGGCACGCCGGGATGCGACTCATGGAGTGGGCGTTCGGCACCCGCACCTTCCGCGCCATGGAGATCCACGGCGAACCGGGCGGCTCGGTCGGAGTCGACGAGGCCTTCGCCAGCGCCTGGAACGTGGACGTCGGGGTCGAGATCATGGGCCGCAACAAGTTCGGGCCCTACCGCGGGCCATGGAACGACGAGGAGTGGAAGGGATGGTGGGGCGACGATCCGGTCTTCCACACACCCGTCGTCGTCCTCACCCATCACTCGCGACCGACTCTGCAGATGGCAGGGGGCACCACGTTCCACTTCGTCGACGCCGAGCCCAGCACCGCGCTCGAGCAGGCCCGCGAACTCGCAGGTGGACGGGATGTACGCATCGGCGGCGGCGCCGACACGATCCGGCAGTTCCTGGCGGCCGACCTGATCGACCGCATGCACATCGTCCTGGTGCCGATACTCCTCGGTCGCGGCGAGCGCCTCTGGGAGGGCTTCGACGGGCTCGAAGACAGCTTCGACATCGAAGCGGTTCCGTCACCCAGCGGCGTGATACACCTGACCTTCACGCGCAGGAGCTGACCGAGTCGCGCGACGGTTCCGGGGCACGGGAACCAGGTTCTCAGCGCGGATGGATGCCGGCCGAGCCGGCACCAGGGAAGGATCACGACATGGCCGGTGACGAGCTGTCCGATCACCCGGATGAGCCGACGCTGAGGGCCCTCTTCGACACGGTGATTCCGGTAGACGACTGGCCGGGCGGTTGGGAGGGAGGGGTCGGACGGCTCCTTCGCGAGCACGGTTCCGACTTCATGTCATGGAGCGCGACCGCCCTCGCGAACGCGGCTGAGGCCGCGGACCGTGCCGCGAACGACTCGCACCGCCGACCATTCGCGGCCCTCGCCGCCGCTGAGCAGTCGGCGGTGTTCGCGTCGCTTCTCGAACGGGAAGGTGCAGCCGGTCCGATGCACGACGTGACCACAGTCGCCTACCAAGGGTTCTATGGCGGCACGCGCGAGCCCGCGGGGTGGCAGATGGTGGGGTACTCCGCGATCCCCGAGGGGGTGGATGCCGTGGATGCGGCCGACCCTCCGGGGATCGACGCCGAACGGCTCGCTGATTCCTATGACGTCATCGTCATCGGCGCCGGTGCAGGGGGCGGTGCCGTCGCGGCCGAACTCGCCGAAGGAGGTCAGCACGTCCTGTTGATCGATCGCGCCCAGCCGATGCGCAACAGCGAACTGCGTGGGAACCACCTGCAGGGCAAGCGCACGGGGCTGTATGACGTCCGAGTCGGGCCGCACGCCGGCAATCCCCGGGTCATCGAGCACTCCGACGGGACGGCTGAGCTGCTGCACGGCGAAGGCGATGCCCTCGCGTATGGCCTGAATGCCATGGTCCTCGGGGGAGGGACGCGCGTGTGGCAGGGGATGTCGTGGAGATTCTGGGAGCAGGACTTCCGGATGGCATCCACGTACGGCACGCCGGTGGACAGCACGCTGGCGGACTGGCCGTTCGACTACGCCGAGCTGGAGCAGTACTACGAGCGCGCGGAGTGGGAACTAGGCGTCGCGGGGGATGCCGACAGTGCCGTAGGGAGGGCGACGCCGCGGCGCCGCGGCTACCCGCTGCCCGCGATGCGCAGTGACCGCACCCGCGAGGCGCTCACCGCAGCGGGCCGACGGCTCGGGATCACCACGTCTCCCATTCCCTTCGCGATCAACTCGGTGAGCCGGGACGGCCGGGCGGCGTGCGTGCGCTGCGCACAGTGCATCGGGCACGCGTGCCCAGTGAACGCGAAGAACGGCGCGCAGAACACGTTCATCCCTCGTGCTCTCGCAACGGGACGCGCCGACCTTCTTCTCGGTGCTCAGGTCACCTCGATCGAACACGACGGCAGCGGGACGGCATCCGGAGTCGTCGGCGTCGTCGAGGGGCGCAGCGGGGAGCGCGGGTTCCGAGCGCGCGCCGCACGGATCGTCGTCGCCGCGGGAGCCATCGAGACCGCCCGGCTGCTGCTGGCTTCGGGCCTGGGCAATGAGTGGGTCGGACGCAGCCACATGACGCACGGCGTCGCTCTCGCGATCGCCGGCGAAGCCCCGGACATCAAGGAGACCGTAGGGCCGGGGCACTCGGTCGCCACGATCGACTTCGTGCACAGCGACCCGCACGGCTGGGGCGGCGGAGTCATGTTCGACGCCGCGCTGCAGTTCCCGTATGACAAGGCCCAGGTGGGCCGGGAACTGGCTTCAGCCCCGTTCGGCACCGTGCACAAGGCGTGGATGCGCGAGACTCCCAACCTGGTGGGGACCATGGCCATGGTGCAGGAGATCCCGCACGCGCAGACCCGCGTGCTTCTCGATCCGGTCGTCAAGGACCAACGCGGGATGCCGGCGGTCCGCCTGCGCGGCACTGCTCACGATGCCACACGGGCAAATGTCGCCGCCATGGCGGGGCACTGCTCGGACTGGCTGCGCGCCGCCGGCGGACGGCGGATCATGACGCGCGAACTGACCGTCGCGCCGCAGGGGCAGGAGCACTCGGCGGGCACAGCGCGACTGTCCGCCGATCCTGCGTTCGGCGCGTGCGATCCGCGCGGCCTGTTGTGGGGCACTCGCAACGTCTTCGTGGCCGACGCATCTCTGCACGTGACGAACGGCGGATTCAACCCGGCGCTCACGGTGTTCGCCAACGCCCTGCGGGTGGGCGCCCTGATGATGCAGTGACCAGACGCTCGCCATCGGCACAACAAAAGTTCACTCATGTAAAGTTGCAATCCATGCAATAATCGCTTGGATGAGCGAGTCCCGCGCAGTCGGCCTTCGAGAGCGCAAGCGCGCGCGGACGTCATCCGCCATCCACAACGCCGCCGTGCATCTGGTGCTCGAGCGCGGTTTCGATGCGGCGACGATCGATGCGATCAGCGAACGTGCTGATGTGTCCACTCGAACCTTCTTCAACTACTTCCCCTCGAAGGAGGATGCGGTCCTCGGAATCGACGAAGCCGCGATCTCCGGCGAGCTGGACAAGCCGCGCGAGGCGCCCGACGATCTGTTCCTCGCCGTGTTCGACCTGCTGTACGCGCTGTTCGAGGCTGGCGGCGGCAAGCACGACGACCCCGACCTGACGCGCGAGGTCATCCAGCGGCATCCCCAGCTCATGACCCGCCAGATGCTGCGGGTCGCCGAGGTCGAGGGGCGCCTGAGCGAGATCGTCGCGGAATGGATGGCGGGCGACCCGCGCTTCGCCGCCGACAGCGAGGCCGAGCGCCTCGACGAGGCTCGCATCGTCATCGGGATCTGCATGGCGACCGTGCGGGTCAGCATGAAGAAGTGGGCGAGCGAACGCAATGCCGGCGCCGCGGACGCCGACGGCTCCGTCGATCCGCGCAAGACCTACGAGCGTTCGATCACGACGCTCCGAACCGTGTTGGAGAGACTCTCATGACTGCTGCGTCCGTCCCCTCCGAGCAGGAAGAGGGCATGCCCTCGACCCGAAGCGTGCTTCTCGTCTTCGCCGGTCTGATGGTCGCGATGCTTCTCGCCTCGCTCGACCAGACCATCTTCAGCACAGCGCTGCCGACCATCGTCGGAGAGCTCAACGGCGTCGAGCACATGCTGTGGGTCACGACGGCCTACATCCTGGCGTCGACGATCGTGATGCCGGTGTACGGCAAGCTCGGCGATCTCGTCGGCCGCAAGTGGCTCTTCGTCGCCGCGATCTCGATCTTCCTGGTGGGCAGCGTGATGGGCGGCCTCGCCGATTCGATGGCGACGCTCATCGCGGGCAGGGCGGTCCAGGGCCTCGGTGGCGGCGGCCTGATGATCCTGGCGCTTGCGATCATCGCGGATGTCGTGCCGGCTCGTCAGCGGGGGCGTTACTCGGGGATCATGGGCGCGGTGTTCGCAGTCTCGAGCGTGGCGGGTCCGCTGCTCGGCGGGTACTTCACGGACGGTCCGGGATGGCGCTGGGCGTTCTGGATGAACATTCCGCTCGGCATCCTGGCGATCCTGTCGGCCATCTTCTTCCTGAAGCTGCCCCAGCGGGAGTTCGTGAAGCCGCGCATCGACTACCCGGGCATGATCGTGGTCGCGCTCGCGGCGACGAGCCTCGTGCTCTTCACGACGTGGGGCGGCAGCACGTACGACTGGAACTCGCCGATCATCATCGGCCTGATCATCGCGACGGTCGTCTTCGGTGTGCTGTTCGTCTTCATCGAGCGCCGGGCCGCAGAGCCCGTCATCCCGCTCGGGCTGTTCCGGAACCGAAACTTCAACCTCACCACCGCCGCAGGCCTGATCACGGGTGTGGCCATGTTCGGCGCGCTCGCCTACATGCCCACGTACCTGCAGATGGTCACTGGCGTCGGCGCAGCACAGGCGGGGCTCCTGATGATCCCGATGATGGGGTCGCTGCTCGTGTCGTCGATCGGCTCCGGCCAGATCGTGTCGCACACCGGCCGGTACAAGGCGATCCCGATCATCGGCATGCTGGTGACCGGGCTGGGACTGTTCCTGCTGTCGACCCTCGAGGCCACGACGGCGATCTGGATCATGTGCGTCTATCTCGCAGTCATGGGCTTCGGGCTCGGGATGTCGATGCAGATCCTGATCCTCGTCGTGCAGAACTCGTTCCCGCAGGCGATGGTCGGAACCGCGACCAGCTCGAACAACTTCTTCCGGCAGATCGGATCGTCGCTCGGCGCCGCGATCGTGGGCAGCCTGTTCGTCTCGCGGCTGACCGACATCCTGTCCTCTCACCTGCCTCCGGGAGGAACCGGCGACACCGGGCTGAACTCGCTGACCCCCGCGATCGTCGCCGATCTTCCCGAACCGATCCACTCGATCATCGTCAACGCCTACAACGACGCGCTGGCGCCGATCTTCCTGCTGATGGTGCCGCTCGTGCTGGTCGCCGCGGTCCTGCTGCTGTTCGTGGTCGAGAAGCCGCTCGCGACCCGCATCGAGAAGGTCGATGGCGAGCCGTCGCTGAACATGGAGGTGCTGGACGAGTCGCTGTCCGTGGGTGCCAACCCCACGGTGGAGCCGGTGCTCTCGGTCCACAGCGGCACGATCCGTGTTCCGCAGACTTCCGGTGGCGGGAGCGGAAGATCGGTCTGAGGTTCCTGGGCCCGCGCCCGGTGAGGCGCGGGCCGGCCTCTCTCGCCTCACGCGCCAGGACTTCACGCCTCATCCCTCGCTCGGCCGCCTCGGCCTAGATCCGCAGTCCCAGATCGCTCGTCCGGGTCACCGCTTCGCTGCGCGACGACACCCCGAGCTTCCGATAGAGCGAGATCAACTCGGACTTGACGGTGTTGCGGGAGATGTGGAGGCGCTCGCCGATCTCCCGCATCGAGAGGTGGGTGGGAAGCAGCGGGACGAGTCGCAGCTCCGCTGCGGTGAGGGATGACGCGCCGATCGTCGTCTCGCGGATCTCGCCGACTCGCGCCTGCAGCGATGCGACGGTCCTCGGCAGTGTGCCCAGGTCGGGACGCTCATGCAGGATCCGAGTCGCCTGGTCGAGCGCGGCAGCGGCCCCGTCCTGATCCGCGAAGCCCAGGTATGCGCGGGCGAGTTCGACGAGAGTCTGCACCGCCACGACCGGCAGCGCGTAGGTCAGCAGCGGTCGCAGCTGCGCCGCGCGCCGCGACAGGCGCCGGGCAGCGGGCATGTCTCCACCGTGCGCTGCCGAGCGGGCCGCCGTGGCGAAGACGAGCGCGCTGGTCCAATAGCCGTCGAGCCCGCCGTCCTCGACCATGCGGAGAGCACGCTGCGAGAAGGAGTCCGCGACGGGCCAGTCGTTCCGCTCGGTCGCCACGACACAGCGCTCGGCGAGGATGAGACTCACGAAGGGCATGTTCCCCTGCGCTGCCGCCAGGTCGGAAGCGTGCGCCATGACAGCATCGGCACGGTCGAGATCACGCTCGAGCAGGTAGGAGACTCCCTCGATGTGGGCCAGCGTGGCGCGGTACGGGCTCGCGGGACCGAGGCCGTCCCAGGCGGCTCTCGCCTCTCGACGCATCCCGGGCACTCCGTCTCGCGCGAGATTGGCGCGCATGTAGTCGAGCGTCCCAGCCACCGAGCTGCCATCCGGCAGCTGACCTGCTTCGCTCGGCAAGCGCTCGGCGACCTCGGCCCATCGCTCGGACTCGGCGGCTCGCCCGAGGAGCGCATGGATGAGCGAGCCGTGGGCCATCACTGCCGAGTAGTGACTTGCGGAGGGATGCCCCTCCAGCCACTGCATCCAGCGCAGAACGGTCTCGACGCGACCGCTTGCCCACACAGGGCTCATGAGCTCCAGGATCAGCACGGCGACCAGGTCTGCGTCTGCGGCCGCCTGAGCGTGCTCGACAGCCTCTTCCGGCATGCCGTTGGCGACGTACCAGGCAGCCGCTCGCGAGTGCAGTTCCGGGATGTCGTCGGGGCTCAGCACCCGCAGCTCGGCCTGTAGGTGCTCGCGAAGCAGGTGGTGGTAGCGGTACCACTCACGGTGACGGTCGAGGGGCACGACGAGCATGTTGCGGCCCACCAGATCCTCGAGCACCCGGGAAGAGCCGCTCACGTCCGCGATCGCGTCGCAGAGCGGTCCGCTGAGGCGATCGAGCACCGAGGCCCGCAGCAGAAGGCGCGCCTCGTCGGCCGTGACACGCGAGAGCAGCTCGGAGCGAAGGTACTCTCCGACCCATCGATCGTCACCGCCGAAGGCGAAGTCGCCGATCGGCGTGCCCTCCTTCATGGCCCGCGCGGCGAGGTACAGCCCGACGGGCCAGCCTTCGGTCTGCTGAAGCAGCCGGCCGCTCAGAGCGGCTTGCGCGTCCACCCCCGCTCCGGCCATCAGCGCTTGGGCCTCAGCCTCGGACATCGCCAGCTCCGACGATCCGAGTTCCAGGATGCGACCCTGGGAGCGCAGCCGTGCGGTGGGGACCGGCAACGGCTCGCGAGAGGCCAACGCCAGTTGCCAGTCCGGCGGCACTCGCATCGCGAATTCGGCGAGGGCGGCGTGGGACTCCGCGCTGGAGACATGCTCGAGGTGATCGAGCACGATGGTCATCGGGGGGCCGATCGGCTCAATGGCGGCGACGAAAGCCGGGACGATGCCGATGCTTCCGCCACTCGCTGCAAGCAGCCGAGAGGCCGCAGGGCCGAGTGGAGCGACCGCATCGATCGCGGTGGCGACCGCTGTCCACAGCGCGGCGGGGTCGTCATCCGTCTTCTCGCACGACACCCATGCCACTCGCGGCCCCAGACGCCGGACCCACTGCGCGAGGAGCGTGGTCTTGCCGTAGCCGGGGGGTGCGACGAGGGCGATGACGGGCGAGTCGGATGCGGTCAGCCGTTCGATCAGCGCGGTGCGGGTGACGATCCCGGCGCGAGCAGCCGGCGGACGGAACCTCGGCCCGAGCGTTGGCGAGAGGCTCGTCTCGGCGGATGGAGGATCCGCACTCAGACGTGGCGGATCCTTCACGCCCCCCGGCACTCTGCCGAACCTACTCGGCAGAGACCTGAGAATCAACGCGCTGAGACGCGCAGTCCCCAACTCGCACGCCAGGACGCGCCGGGTGCCAGCTCGATGAGGTCGAGCCCGCTGCGGAACGCGTCGGGAAGGCAGCTCATCGGCTCTATCGCGACGCCGGCGCGACGTCGATCGGCCGACGCCACCTGGTCGGCGGTGTAGACCATGAGGTAGGGGTAGCCCTCGTCCACCCACAGCTCGATCCATCGACCGTCGCCGGGGGCCTCCAGTCGCGCGACTGCTCGCCCGTCGTCGCCGCGTGCGAGCTCGCCGAACGCCGTGTCCAGTTCCGTCGACGCGATCGACCGGGGCCGCGTGAAGTCCTTCGCCGTGCCGCTCACGGGCACCATCCGCGGTGTCTCGGCGGGGACCTCGGGGTCGAGGAAAGCGATCGCCGGCACGGTGAGATCAACGTGGTCGACCAGGGGGGTGCCCACGGTGAGGTAGGGGTGGAATCCCACACCGAAGGGCGCCTGCTCGCGGTCGACGTTGAGGGCGACGAACGTCGTGGTCAGCTCCGAGTCGGCCACCGTGTAGGTGACCTCGAGGTCGAGCTGCCACTCGTAGGCGGGTTGCGGACGGATGACGCACGAGAGGGAGACTTGATCGCTTCGGCGGGACACCACCGACCAGTCGAGCCACCGCACGAGTCCATGGATCGCGTCGTGCCGCGCCGGCTCGTTGAGCGGCGCCTGGCACTCGTGTCCCCCGTAGGTGTAGCGTCCGTCGGTGAGTCGGTTCGGCCACGGCGCCAGCACCTGACCTCGCCCGTCCGTCGACCGCTCGTCGATCGTGAAGCCGTCGATGACGTCGAGTCCCTCCACCGTGAAGGTCCGCAGAGTCGCTCCGACCTCGCTGATCGTCGCCCTCGAGCGGCCCGACGCGATCACGTACTGTTCGCCTGAGGGATGCCGCATCCATCTGCCTTTCTTCGTCACTTCGGGCCGGAAGCTCGGCCGGCTGTGCGCGCTGTCAACCGAGTCGTGCGAGCAGGTGATCGCCGACACGCAGCGCGTTGGCCATCGCCGTGAGGGCGGGGTTGACCGCCCCGATGCTCGGGAAGAAGCTCGTGTCGACGACATACAGGTTGTCGAGCTCGTGCGCCTTGCAGTCGGTGTCGAGCACTGACGTCGCGGGGTCGTCGCCGAAGCGGACGGTACCGGCCTGGTGCGCGCATCCCGCGACCGGGATGTCGTTCTTCATGTAGATGTCCCGCGGAATCAGGTGGTCGGGATGCATGCCGAGGTGGCTGAGGTGCTTCTTGACGCGGTGATACAGCTGGTCCAGGGGCTCCCGGTTGTTGGGGGTGTAGCTCAGGGTGACCTCGCCGCTCCTGCCCACCGTGACCCGGTTGCCGGGATCGGGCAGGTCTTCCGCCGACAGCCAGAAGTCGACCGCGTGCTCGGCCATCTCATTGAGCGCGAACATCGGCGAGAGCTTGGCGATCGGCTTCTCGCCGCGGTACATCGGCGCCGACGACTTCCCCACCATCTGCACGTTGCCCATCGGATACTCGAAGTCGTCGTCACCCAGGTACCAGTCGTTGAGGCCCAGCGTCTTCTGGAAGCGGGTCTCGTTCTTCTCCAGCGAAATGGCGAGGAACGCCCGGCTGTTGTGGAAGACGTAGTTGCGTCCCACCTGGTCCGATCCGTTCGCGAGACCGTTCGGATGCGTGTCGCTCGCGCTGGAGAGGAGCAGCTTCGCGGAGTTCACCGCGCCGGCCGACACGACCACGATCGAGCCCGAGAACCGCTGCTCGGCCCCGTCGACGTCCGCGACCACGGACGCGATGCTGCCACCTGATGGATCGGTTTCCAGCCTGCGCACCTCCGCATTGCGCACGAGCGTGACGTTGTCGTGCGCGAGCGCGGGCCGCACGGCGATCACATCGGCGTCGGACTTGGCGTGCAGGAGGCAGGCGAATCCGTCGCAGGTGGCGGTGCGGATGCAGGCGCTGAAGGCCGGATTCGACTCGTCCAGCATGATCCCGTTGGGGGAGTGGAAGGGGTGCAATCCCACCCGGGCGAGGTCGTCGAACAACTTCTGAATGCGCGGCTCGTGTGACACCGGCGGGTAGGGGTACGGTCCGCCTGGTGGATCCGAGGGGTCTTCGCCGCGGATGCCGTGGACCTGATAGAGCTCCTCGGCCTGGGCGTAGTACGGCGCCATGTCGTCATAGCTGATCGGCCATGCCGGCGAGATTCCGCCGTGGTGTCGCAGTTCGCCGAAGTCCTGCTCGCGCAGTCGGTACAGCGCCGCTCCGTAGAACTTGGTCGCCCCACCCACGAAGTAGTGGATCTGCGGCTGGAAGGCCTTGCCGTCCTTGTCGTACCAGGTGTCCTTCGAGACGTACCGGTTCTTGACGAAGACCTCTGCGGCATCCCAGTTCTGCGGCTCGCGCGGCAGCCAGTCGCCGCGTTCGAGGATGAGCACCCGCCTGCCCGAGGGGGCGAGGCGGTGCGCGAGAGTCCCTCCGCCCGCCCCGGATCCCACGATGATCACGTCGTAATCGTCGGCCACGGATTCCTCCTCGAGCGGTCCGGTCGGTCGCCCTGCCGCCGGTGTCACAGCGACAGCTCATCGAGGCGGTCGGCGAGGATGATCCGCGCCGCCGCCTCGATGAGGGCGAGGTGTGAGAAAGCCTGTGGGAAGTTGCCCAGGTGGCGTGCGCGGTCAACTTCGAACTCCTCGGCGTAGAGCCCGAGCGGCGACGCGATCCGCAGCAGCCGCTCCAGCATGTCGGCGGCCTCCTGCGGTTCGCCGACGATCGAGAGCGCCGACACCAGCCAGAACGAGCAGATGAGGAACGTGCCTTCCTTGCCGGACAGCCCGTCGTCGGTCTCGCCGGTGACGTACCGCAGCACGAAGCCGTGCTCGGTGAGCTCGGACGAGATGGCGTCGACGGTCTTCTTCATGCGCTCGTCGCTGCCCGGAAGGAAGCCGAAGATCGCCGCAAGCAGGGTTGAGGCATCCAGTGCATCGGTGTCGTAGTGCTGGCGCAGCACGCCGCGGTCGCTGACGCCGTGGGCGAGGATGTCGGCGCGGATCTCGTCCGCGGCCTCGGCCCAGGCCTTCTCGAGCGCGAGGTCCTCGCGGATGCCGGCGAGCTTCGAGGCGCGGTCCAGCGCCACCCAGCACATCAGCTTCGACGAGACGTAGTGCTGCGGGGCGCCCCGGGCCTCCCAGATCCCCTGATCGGGCTCGCGCCATGCCGCCAGGGCACCCTCGGCCTGCGACTTCACCAGCGGCCACAGCCGACGTGGCAGATGCTCGCTGCGGCGGGTGTGCAGCAGGAGGGAGTCGAGGACGGCGCCGTAGACGTCGTTCTGTCGCTGGTCGAACGCGCCGTTGCCGATCCGGACCGGCTGTGCTCCTTCGTAGCCGGAGAGGTCGTCGCGGGTGGTCTCGGTGAGGTCCCGCCGGCCGTCGATGCCGTACATGATCTGCAGGCCGCCGTCCTCGTTCGGCTCGAGATCGGCCACGAACTGCATGAACTCGTCCGCTTCCCAGTCGAGGTTGAGGAAGTGCAGGGCTTGCAGGGTGAAGGTGGAGTCCCGCATCCACGTGAATCGGTAGTCCCAGTTGCGTTCGCCTCCGGGGGTCTCGGGCAGCGACGTGGTGAGCGCGGCCACGGTGGCGCCGGTGGGCATGTAGGTGAGGCCCTTGATCGTCAGCGCGGACCGTTCCAGTGGGTGTCGCAGCGAATGGTCGGGGATGCGCGCCCGTGCCAGCCAGCGCCGCCAGAACGCCACGGTCCGCTCGATCCGTGCCATGGCATCCGCCGCGTCCACGGGGCCGGCGAACCCTTCCGCCCACGACAGCGCGCAGAACGCCCTGTCGCCCTTCGCGAGCGTGTGCCGGGCCCTCGTCGAGCTCCCCTCGACACCGATCAGCAGGTCGGTGCTGAGCCGGAACGTCTGGCCGGCGCCGGTGGCGTCGGCGGCATGCCACTCCTCATCGACGAGCTTCCACTCGGCCGGCGCGCGCCCGTAGTCGAACGCGGGCTCGCATACCAGCTCCACCTCGACCATGCCCTCAAGGCACTCCACGACGCGCACCAGCAGGTGCTCGGCGTCGTCGTCCGCCGGCGGCCTGGTGTGCGGAGTGACCCGATCCGGGCCCTGTCGCGGCCCCATCGTCAGGGCGTCGTGCACCAGCAGCCAGCCGCCCGGAGTGTGCCATGTCGTCGTGAGCACGTTCGTCCCGGGCACGTACGAACGCTGGGTCGGCACGTTGATGCCGTACGGGCCGAACCGGAACGAGCCGGCGCCCCGGTCCAGCAGGTTCCCGAACGCGCTCGGGGAGTCGAACGCCGGCACGCACAGCCAGTCCACCGAGCCGTCGGGGGCGACGAGGGCCCCGGTGTGGCAGTCCGAAAGGAAGGCGTAGTCGGCGATCGGCGGGAACGGGGAGTTCGAGAGACTCACGACCTCACCCCGCTCGCCGGCTTCACGATCCACGGGCCCTGCCAGCCGCCGTGATCGGCGACGAGGGTGGAGGCGATCGCCGGCCCCCACGTGCCCTGGGCGTACGGATGCGCGGGCGACGGGTTGTCGACCAGCGGCTGCATGATCCGCCAGTTCTCCTCGACGATATCCTGGCGGTTGAAGCGGGCGGAGTTGCCGACGATGGCCGCGTGCAGCAGGACCTCGTACGGCGTCGGACCCTCGCCGCCCTCATCGGCGAACTCGACGTCGAGGGTGACCGCCTCGGGCCCCTTCCCGTCGGCGCGGTGGGCGTCGACGATGAGCCGGGCGCCGGTCGACGGATCGAGCTTGATGACGAACTCGTCGCGCGCCGGTCGCCTGCCGTCGCTCCCGCCGAGTCCGAGGTGGACGGGTGGCGGCTCGCGGAACACGACGCGCACCTCGGTCTGCGTGACCGGCAGTCGCTTGCCGGTCCTGATGTAGAACGGCACGCCCTGCCAGCGCCAGTTGTCGATCTCCAGCCGCAGCGCCGCATAGGTCTCGGTGGTGGAGCCCTCGGCCACGCCGTCGATGTCCTGATATCCGTCGTACTGACCCCGGATGTAGTGTGCCGGCTCCGCGGCCTTGACCGACCTGAAGAGCGTGACGGCGGCGTCGCGCAGCGCTTCCGGACCCTGCGCGGAGGGCGGTTCCATTGCGGAGGCGGCCAGCACCTGCAGGAGATGGTTGACCACCACGTCCCGAAGCGCCCCGACCGGATCGTAGAAGTGGCCGCGGTCCTCGACGCCGAAGTCTTCGGCCATCGTGATCTGCACGCACTCGACATAGCTGCGGTTCCACAGCGGTTCCAGGATCGTGTTCGAGAAGCGCAGGTAGAGGATCTCCTCGTAGCCCATCTTCCCGAGGTAGTGGTCGATGCGGTACAGCTGCTTCTCGTCGATGTGCTGGTGCAGATCCGCTGCCAGCGCCTTCGCCGACTCCAGGTCGTGGCCGAACGGCTTCTCGACGACGACGCGCGCAGCAGCGGTCAGCCCGGCGTCCGCGAGACCCTTCACGACGGTGCCGAAAAGGAACGGCGGGATCTCGAGATAGAACACCGGATGCTGGGCGCCGCTGATCGCCTGGCCCACCCGCTGGAACGTCGCCGCGTCGCCGAAGTCGCCCTGCACGTAGGCCAGGCGCCCGGTGAACCGCGCGAAGACCTCTTCGTCGAGCGGCTCGCCGGTGGCGACGATCGAGTCCCGCGCCCGGTTCACCAGCTGTTCGAGCGTCCAGTCGTCGACCGCGACTCCGACGATCGGGCAGTCGAGCAGCCCTCGTCGCTCGAGCCGGTACAGCGAGCGGAAGGTCATGACCCTGGCGAGATCGCCGGTGATCCCGAAGACCACCAGGACGTCTGCGACAGCCGACCACTGGTCGGCGGCGGGGGATGTCGTCGGGGCAGTCGAATCAGTCATCGCACTCTCCGAACTCGATACGAGCCTTGGCTCGATCATCAAACCAATACGCCCCGGGGCCCGCGACACCCCAGATGGATGAAATGGCCGCGGCCGCGGCGCGGTCTCCGATCACTCCGCCGGCACGACGGGATGCGGTTCCCCTACCCGTGCCGCGGGTGTCGCCGTACCGCCCACGCGGCGACGGAGCACGACGTACGTGTACCCCTGGTACAGCAGCACCACAGGGAAGAAGATGGCGGCCACAATGGTCATCACCGTGAGCGCGTACTCGCTCGACGCGCTTCCCGCCACGGTCAGGCTGTAGTCGGCCGATGTGCTCGAGACGAGCACGTCGGGGAAGAGGCTGGCGAACAGCGAGCCGACGGTCGCAGCGATGGCGACGGCCGTCGCCACGAAGGCGCCCTTCTCGGCGCCGCGCCTCGACAGCCACAGTCCCACCGCGATCGCGATCAGTGCGAGGGCGAGCATCACGTAGGAAAGCCAGCCGGGCCGGGCCATGAGTGCGGTCCACACCGCGAACACCGCGACCATGACGAATGCGGCGATGCCCAGCATCCCGGCCCATCGCAGCCCGCGCTCGCGAAGCACGCCGGTCGTCCGGATCGCGACGAACGTCGCGCCGTGGAGCAGGCAAAGCGCGACGAGCGTGAGCCCCGTCCAGATGCCGAACCCGGTGAAGATGCTCGACACCCCGCCCGTGAAGGCGCCATCCGCGTCGAGCGGAAGCCCCGCCAGCAGGTCTCCCAAGGCGATCCCGAGCACGAGGGGCGCCACGACGCTGCCCCCCGTGAGAGCGAAGCTCCATCCCTCGCGCCAGGAGTCCCCTCGGCCCCGGCCGCGCCACTCCAGTGCCACCCCCCGGGCGATCAGAGCGACCAGGAGCAGCATGACAGCGAGGTACAGGGCCGAGAGCCACGTCGCGTACCACGCCGGGAAGGCCGCGAAGATCGCGGCCGCGCCCACCACGAGCCACACCTCGTTCCCGTCCCAGAACGGGGCGATCGTGTTGATCACCGTCCGGCGCTCGATCTCGGTCCGGCCGACGCGCGCGTGCAGTGCGCCGACACCGAAGTCGAAGCCCTCCAGGACGAAGAAGCCCGTCCAGAAGACGGCGATGATGACGAACCAGACATCCGCGAGATTCATCCCATCCTCCTCAGCGGGCCACGTCAGTAGGTGAGGACCGGGGCGTCGCGGTCGTCGGCGGGGACTTCCTCCCCGGGAGCGTCGAGATCGCGCCTGGCGAATCGGAGCATCAGGACGACGTCGATCACGAGCAGGAAGATGAACAGCGCGTAGAACGCGATGAGGCTGATGATGACCTCGGTCGACGACACCGTCGCCGACACGCCGTCCGTCGTCTTCATGAGTCCCTGCACGATCCACGGCTGCCTCCCGCTCTCGGTCAGCATCCACCCCGCGGTGTTCATCAGGAACAGGAACGGCACCGACCAGATCGTGACGAACAGGAAGACCCTGGATGCCGGCAGCTTCCGTCGCACTGCGTGCCACACGCCCCACAGCGACAACAGGAAGAACAGGGTGCCGAGGTAGGCCATGATGCGCATCGACCAGTACTGGAGGCGGACATCCGGCACATAGTTTCCAGGACCGTACTGCGCCTCTTCCTGCGCCTGCAGCTCGTTGAGCCCGACGACCTGCCCGTCCCACGTGCCCGTGGCGAGGATGGAGAGGAGATGCGGCACCTCGAGGATCTTGGTCGGAGTCTCGTCGGAACTGGTGAACCCGCCGATCTGCAGCAGCGAGAACGAGCACGGCTGGCAGGTCTCCCATTGCCCCTCGGCCGCGGCGATCTTCATCGGCTGATACGTCGTCTCGATCACGCCGAGGTGACTGCCCACGCCGAGCTGAAGCAGCGACGCCGGCAGCAGCACGACCAGTGACAGCAGCGCCGAGGTCTTGAAGGCTTCGTGCCCACGTCGTAGCTGCCACGCCGAGACAGCGAGCATCACGACGGAACCGGTGACGAGAGCCGCAAGGATGACGTGGATGTACCCCCAGATGAAGACCTCGTTGGTGAAGAGGTCTCCGATCGACGACAGCACCGGGCGACCCGTGTCGGGATCGGTGGTGTAGCCGACCGGATGCTGCATCCACGAGTTGGCGGCCATGATGAACGCCGCAGACAGCATCGCCCCCGCGGCCACGAGCCACGCCGACAGGAGATGGATGCCGCGGGGCAGCACCTTCCATCCGAACACCCAGAGCCCGAGGAAGGTGGACTCCAGGAAGAACGCCGCGAGGCCCTCCATCGCCAGAGGGGCACCGAACACATCGCCGACGAACAGCGAGTATGCCGACCAGTTCATGCCGAACTGGAACTCCTGCACGAGGCCGGTGACCACGCCGATTGCGACGTTGATGAGCAGCAGCGTGCCGAAGAATCGGGTCAGCTTCTCATGGCGGACCTCCCTGGATCGATACCACCTCGTGTGGAGGATCGCCAAGAGGAAGGCCAGCCCGATCGTGACCGGCACGAAGATGAAGTGATAGATGCTCGTCGACGCGAACTGCAGGCGAGCAAGATCGGTCGCGTCCACGTCAGGGCCCTTCACGCCGCAGACGATGCGGCATCGCGTTCGCCACGGTCGCCGATGGCACGGGCCCACGCGATCGTGCCGCTTCGCGAACCCCTGGGTGGAGTCGGATCACTCATCGCGGCCTCCATACTCGTTGGCGGGCCTGGCCCGACCATCCAACCAACCGGCCGTGGCAGCCCACGACACCCAAGATGGATGAAATCGCGACGGCGCCGCGCCGCCCGCTTCGCGGATGCAGGGAAGATACTCAGAGGGTCCGAGTCGGCCGTGAGAGGAGACGTCCATGACCAGAACCGCGGTTCCCCAGCGCGAGCGAGGGACGCGGATTCGGGCCGCTCGCGGACAGAATCCGTCAGCTCGGCCTCACGTTCGGGATCCACGTGATGCGCGACATCCCTCTGAGCGCCGTGGATCAGGCGTTCTGCGAAAGTGAGTGCAGGCATTTCACGCTTACCCGCATGACTTTCTCGACTCTTGTTGAAACCCGGAGCAATGATGCACGACAACCGCCTCATCACCGAAGGGCGCATCGACAGATTCGTCCGCGACAGCCTCATTCCAGCGCTCTACATCCAGACCGTCCCCCTCGCGATCGGCGTCTGGGACGACCTCGACGAACCGCTGCCGTTCACGCACGCGGTGGCCCAGGACTATCGCCCGATCGAGCTGCCGTACACCTGGGGCAGGGCCTGGTCGACGTCGTGGTTCCACGTGACCGGCCAGGTGCCGAAGGGATGGCTGCGCGGCGACGACGCGGCGACACGCGTCGAGCTGGTCATCGATCTCGGCTTCACCCACGATCGGCCCGGCTTCCAGGTCGAGGGACTCGCGTTCCGTCCAGACGGCACCACGGTCAAGTCCATCAACCCTCGCAGCAGCTACGTCCCCGTCCCGCAGAACGGCGATGGGACGGTCGACCTCTACATCGAGGGTGCGGCGAATCCCGACATCGCCGGTGACTGGACCTGGAAGCCGACGCCCCTCGGTGAGAAGAGCACGGCCGGCGACGGGCTTCTATACGTGCTCGGGCAGTGCGATGCGGCCCTCATGGACGTCACAGTGTGGGAGCTCACGCAGGATGTCTGGACGCTCGACGGACTCATGAAGCAGCTGCCCGTCGAGTCCCCGCGCCGCCACCGGATCCTCGGGGCGCTCGAGCGGATGGTCGACGTCGTCGACCCCGACGAGGTGTCGGCGACCGCCGCGGCGGGCCGCGAAGCCCTCGCACCCATCCTCGCCCTTCCCGCGTCGCCGAGCAGCCACAGCGTGGTCGCCGTCGGGCATGCGCACATCGACTCCGCCTGGCTGTGGCCCATCCGCGAGACGATCCGCAAGTGCGCACGGACGTTCTCGAGCGTGATCGCGCTGATGGATGCCGATCCCGAGTTCCGGTTCGCCTGCTCGTCCGCGCAGCAGCTCAAGTGGATGAAGGACGGCTACCCCGAGATCTTCGAACGCATCAAGGAGAAGGTCGCCGCCGGGCAGTTCATCCCCGTCGGCGGCATGTGGGTGGAGCCCGACATGAACCTCCCGGGTGCCGAGGCGATGGCGCGCCAGTTCGTCGCGGGCAAGCGGTTCTTCCTCGAGGAGTTCGGCGTCGATACGCGCGAGGCGTGGGTGCCCGACACGTTCGGCTACTCGGGCGCCATCCCGCAGATCATCAAGGCGTCGGGCACGGACTGGTTCCTCACGCAGAAGATCTCGTGGAACCAGACGAACACGATGCCCCACCACACGTTCCTCTGGGAGGGGATCGACGGCACCCGGGTCTTCACGCACTTCCCGCCCGCCGACACGTACGCCGGCGAGGTGTCCGCCGCGGACCTCGCCCGCGCTGAGCGCACCTTCCACGACCACCGCGACGGGTCGGTCTCGCTCCTGCCGTTCGGCTTCGGCGACGGCGGCGGTGGCCCGACGCGGGAGATGATGGCCGCCGTCCGGCGGACGCGATCGCTCGAGGGCTCGCCGACGGTCGAGGTCGACACGCCCGAGCGCTTCTTCGAACGAGCCGCGGCCGAGATGACCGAGCCCCCGGTGTGGAGCGGCGAGCTCTACCTCGAGCTGCACCGCGGGAGCTACACCACGCAGCACCGCACGAAGCAGGGCAACCGCCGCAACGAGCACTGGCTCCGCGAAGCCGAGCTGTGGGCCGCGACCGCCGCCGTGCGCACCGGAGCGGAGTATCCGTACGACGACCTCGAGCGCATCTGGCAGCTCGTGCTGCTGCAGCAGTTCCACGACATCCTCCCCGGGACCTCCATCGCATGGGTCCACCGCGAGGTCGAGCAGAACAACCGCGAGCTCGCCGCACAGCTGCAGACGCTGATCGCCTCTGCCCTCGCGAACTTCGACGTCGGCGACGGCGCGGAATACCTCGCGAACGCCGCTCCGTTCGCTCGCGACGGAGTGGCCGCCCTCTCTGCGGGCCGCCGCACCTTGCGTGAGGGCGGCGCGCCGACCCTCGAGCAGACGGCCGACCGTCACGTGCTCGACAACGGCCTCGTGCGGGTCGTGGTGGATGCCGACGGTCTGATCGTCTCGCTCGTGGACCTCGCCACCGGCCGCGATGCCATCGCCCCCGGTGCCGCGGGCAACCTGCTCCAGCTGCACCGCGATCTCCCGAATCAGTGGGACGCGTGGGATGTCGACGACCACTACCAGCGAGTCGTGAGCGACGAGACCGGCGTCGATGCCATCACGGCGGCGCAGGACGCCGACACGGTCTCACTCACGATCGAGCGCTCATTCGGCAGGTCGCACGTCACGCAGGTGCTCAGGCTCCGTGCCGGCAACCCGACGCTGCACATCGACAACGACATCGATTGGCACGAGCGGCGCAAGATGCTCAAGCTCGCTTTCCCGCTCGACATCCACGCCGATCGCGTCGCCGCCGAGACGCAGTTCGGGCATGTCCAGCGACCCACGCACAGCAACACCTCATGGGATGCCGCACGCTTCGAGCTGTGCGCGCATCGATGGGTGCACGTCGCCGAGCCCGGATTCGGTGTCGCCATCGCGAACGAGTCCAGCTACGGCTACGACGCGCTGCGCTCCACGCGCGCGGACGGCGGCACCACCACGACGGCCCGGGTGTCGCTGCTGCGCGGACCGACGTTCCCCGATCCGGTCGCCGACGAAGGTCGCCACACGATCGATCTCTCGGTGCGTGTGGGAGCCGACGTGCGCGCCGCGATCCGCGATGGCTATCGGATCAACCTCGCGGAGCGCTCGGCCCTCGGCCCAGTAGCGCCGCTGGTGCGGACCGATCATCCTGCGGTGCTCGTCGAGTCGCTGAAGCTCGCGGAGGACCGCAGCGGCGACGTCGTCGTGCGACTGTACGAGTCGGAGGGTGCTCGAGCGGCTGCCGAGCTGACGCTCGACTTCGACGTCGACGACGTCGTCGTGACGGATCTGATCGAGCGTGAGATCGCGGCACCCGCAGGCTTGGCGCACGACGGACGGTCGGTGCGCTTCACGCTACGTCCGTTCCAGCTGCTGACCCTCAGGATCCGCCGCACACCCTCCCCCGATCGTTGAGCGAGGAGCGAAACGACCGAGACGAAACGGACCTGAGGTCTCGGGGTGGTCAGGCGCGTTCTTCTCGCTTCGCTCGCTCAACGACCGGACGACCCCGGCTCGCTCCGCTCGACGACCGGGTCAGCCCGGGATGAGCATGATGGAAGCTCCCGGCCGAGGGTCAAGGCCGAGTCGTCGTAGATGCCTCCCTCGACGATCGAGACTCCATCCGAAAGGGAGTGGTCCCCTTGGACGATCGCGCGCGGGTCGGCGAGTGGTGCGGCTTCGAGGCGCAGGTGCCGAGGAATATCAGCGCTGTAAATTTCAAGTGATCCTAAGATGAGCGACATGAAAAGCGGAAGGCCCGGCAATCGTGTCAGGCTCGAGGATGTCGCGAAGCTCGCCGGCGTCTCGATGAAGACCGTGTCGAACGTCGTCCACGACTACCCGCATGTGTCCGCGACGACACGGGAGCGCGTCCAGGCCGCGATCGACCAGCTCGGATATCGGCCCAATCTCACGGCGCGGACGCTCGCCACCGGCCGGACGGGGATGCTCGCGCTCGCGATCCCCGAGATCGACCAGCCGTACTTCGCCGACCTCGCGCGCCACATCGGCGAGGAGGCGACGCGCCGCGGCTACCGGATCATCGTCGAGCAGACCCTGAAGGACCTCGAGGCCGAGCGCGCCGTCATCCGGGATCGCGAGGAGGGCCTCGTCGACGGCGTGATCTTCCAGCCGGTTCGCATCGACACGATGGAGATCGCCCGGCTGCGGCCCGACACCCCGCTCGTGCTGCTGGGTGAAGGCGCGCGGCCGCTCACCGCGGATCACGTGATGATCGACAACGTCGCAGCGGCGCGCGACGGGATGGACCTGCTGCTGCGGCAGGGAAGGAGGCGGATCGGCTTCCTGGGGATGGTGCGCCGCGATCCCACCCAGTCGACGCACCTGCGACTGCTCGGCTATCAGGAGTCGCTCCTTGCGGCAGACGCCATCAGCGACCCGGCGCTCGTGGTCGAGACCGACTGGTTCGGGGTCGACGACGGTATCACCGCGCTTCGGGCCGCGCTCGACGCCGGTGCGCGGTTCGACGCTCTGTTCTGCAGGGACGATCTGTTCGCGATGGCCGCGCTCCGGGTCCTCGACCGGGCTGGACTGCGTGTTCCCGACGACGTCGCCGTGCTCGGCTGGGACGACACGGCGCTCGCGCGATACAGCACTCCTGCGCTCTCGAGCATCTCGCCCGACAAGGCGGCCATCGCACGCACGACGCTGGACCTGCTCGAGGATCGCATGGCCGGATTCGACGGCGTGGGCAGGCACCGCACCGTCGCCCACGCGATCGCCGAACGCGACACGACGGCTGTTTCCGGGTAGTTTACAGCGCTGGAATTCGCCTCTAAGCTCTCCAACATGCCCCCCGAGATCCGAGCGTCCGTCCAGGACGGCACCTACGCGCTCGGAGCGGCGCCTCGGCTGACGAAGTAGACGCCGGACGGCTACTCGTCGTCTGCGACCGTCGTGGACTTCCTGCGCTCGAGCAGCCAGTGGACCTCGTGCGTCTGCGGATGCCGCCACTCGCGAAGCCGGTACTCGAATCCCGGAAGCAGCACCATCGGTATCGGTTCGGGCGATGCCGGAGCGACCACCCCGATCACGATCTTGGCCTCGAGCGGAATGAACGGGGACTGGGCGGGGATCGGTCCGGTGACGATCTCGACCGGATCGCCATAAGGACGAGCCATGCAGTGACGGTAGCACAGCAACCCGATTAGGCATCTATAAGATCGCGATGCGTACGTTCAGCAATCACTTAGGGTGACATTAGCGGAGCGTTACCGGACGGGCGATGATCGCTGCATCTGGTCCCCAATGCGGGTTGTAGTCCCGCCCTCAGCGGTACTCGACTTTCAGCGTCGTCGAATGCTCGCACCGCGCGATGAGATCGCCGCAGCCGCTCGGATACCCGGGGTTCGGGTTCGGCGCGTAGTCCCAGTTCCATGTGCCTCCTGGCGGCGGAGGCAGGTGGACATCCATCGCCTTACCGCGATAGGCGTCGAAGTAGAACCAGAGAAACTCGATCCCGTTGGACGCCTTCTCCTTCACGACAGGCTGATTGCAGGTGGGATACGTCGAGTACGTGGGAGGCTTCACGGGAGTCAGTGCGAGCCGGAGGTTCCTGCCCTCGGCGTACTTTCCGCTCCTCGCCACCACGTCGATCTTCTGCGAGCCCTTCACCGAGGTCTCGCACTTCTGGTCCATGACCGTGACCAAGATGTCCCGCTGCGTCCTGCCGGTCACGGTGCCGCGCCACATCCCGGGCTTGACCTGTATCAGATCGCCGTCGAGCCGGTCCTCCCCGGCCTCCGCCCCGCCGAGGACCTTCCCGCCCATCATCGCGCGGAAGTCGTCGGCAAGGCTCAGATGCAACGTCGTTCCGTCGGACGATCCGGTCGACCGCCGTACCGACTGACCGTTCGAAATGCACGCGGCGAGGGTCGCGACCAGGGCGATGACGACACCGCCCGCCGCGATGCGCCGCAGGCGCGACATCGACGCACCGAACCCCCTTCGGCGCTCCAGCCTGGCCGACATCCGCTCGTGCACGTCACACCGCCGCTGAGCTCAACTGTAGGCTCGTTCAGCCCGCCCATCAACGGGCGGCTCAGGTGCGGTCGGAGCTGTCCTCGACGAGATGGATGGTCGCCGACGGGCACAGGGATTCCGCCTCGCGCGCAACCGCCCACTCGGATTCCGGCGGGTTCTCGTCGACGACGCTGACGAATCCGTCATCCTCATCACGGTTCGCGAACACCCTCGGCGCGATCTTTCCGCAATTCCCCGAGGCGATGCACGTCGTGGGGTTCACGGTCACCTTCATGCTCGCTCCCTTCTCGAGCCATGGTATTCGCGTTCGTCACGTACGCGTCGACGTGCGGGGGTCTCAGGCCGGGGCGTTCAGTGCTCCGAAGGTGGCCTCGATGTCCGCCATCTCCATGGCGGCCGTCGCCTCGATCAGCGCGATGAGGTCCTTGTCGGCTCCAGGGGAGAACTCCTCGAACCGTTCGGGCGAGATCGTCGACGGGACACCCTCGGGCGCCTGCTCGCCGGCGTCGAGCTTGGTGCCGTCCTTGGAGGGAGACATCCCCTGGAAGATCTTTCCGGCCTCGGACTGCCCGGTCAGGTCGAACGAGTACTGCTTGCTCTGCAGCCCGAGATCGAGCAGACGCTTCACCTCGGGGAACTTCTGGGCGTTCGTCTTCGGTATCGGAAGGGTGTTCTTCCAGTTGATGCCGAGGGTCTCGAGCGCCTTCGCGAAGGCGTTCTCGTGCGCCTGGTCCCGCACGATCAGGTACGAGATCGTCGAGCGGGCGGTCTTGTTGGCCGTCATCTCGTACATCCGGCACTTCTGCAGGCGTCCGGTTGACTCGAGCATCAGGTTGTAGAGCAGGTCGAGCACCAGGTTCCCGGAGTTGTAGACGTAGCTGCCGCTCCACGGGTTGCCGACGGAATCGACCGGCAGTGCACCCTGCGCGCCCACCAGGTAATGGTGGATGTTGCCCTGGTCCAAGGCGATGTTCAGCGGGATCGCCCCAGCCGATCCGGGCTTGTCGATCGGATCGGACTTCTTGCCCTGATAGGCCGGCGATCCGTCCAGCAGACGCGAGATCGTCGTGCCGATCAGTTCGACGTGGCTGATCTCCTCGGTTCCGACGCCCTGGATCAGGTCGCGGTACGGCTTCGCGGCAGCCCCCCGGAAGTTGATGCTCTGGAAGAGGTACTGCATCATCGTTCGCATCTCGCCGAACTGGCCGCCCAATCCCTCCTGCAGCGCGTTGGCGGCTGCCGGATCCGGCTCGTCCTGCTCGATCTCGTTGATGAGACGCTGCACGTGGAAGTACATGGATCCTCCTGGGAGTCGGGGTTGTCACCACTCTTACCGGGTATCGCCGAAGAAGCGGCGGTGTCGACAGGCGATGCGACGCCGGGTAACGTCGCGGCCGCGAGCGCCTGTCGGCACGTGCATCTTCTGCCGCCGAGGTCACCGGCTCGAGCGCCGTCGCTATTCGAAGTCCTGGGTGAACTCCGGTGGGCGCCGGCCGCTGAGATGCTCGGAGACCGCGGTGGGATGAAGCGCGCGACTTCGGCGATCAAGTTCAGCGACCACGTCAGCGTGCGTCTGCTCGTCGACGCCATCCGTCGCGTGCGTTGCGTACAGCTGGCTGGCCGGCCCGAGAAGGAATTCGGCTGAGATGCTCTCGCCGGTCGATGCGACGATCGGCACAGTGATGACGTCCGACGCCTGGGTTTCGGCGAGGGCTCGGGCATACCGCAGCAACGCGCCGCACACGTCATCGGTCACCAGAACCGAGTCACCCATATAGTGCAGCGCCATCACTCCGCCATCATGTCCCCCGGGCAGATTCGCGGGGTGGGGTTGCGCGAACCCCCCGTCGTCCATAGCCTCACGGGCGGGCGCGAGCCCACGTTTCCCGACGCTGCACACGGGTGCGCCGGGGCCGCCCGTCCTGGTCGCCATCGAGTGTCCGCGGCCGAGGGACTGCACACCGAGGGGCTCTTGGCAAGGGCGACCGATTATTTCCGGTCGTCCCGTAGTAAGGGACAAGCCGGTTCTTCTCGACCGGCACTCGAGAGGGGCAATCATGCCGGAAAACTATGAGCCGGAGTCGACGAACGGATCGGGTGTCGTCCTCGGCGATACGTCGACGTCGCTCGACTCGGCGAAGCACGAAGCTTCAGAACTGAAGGACACTGCGGTCGGGCAGGCGAAGGATGTCGCCGGAACCGTGAAGAATGAGGCATCAGCCGTTCTGGGCGAAGCGAAGTACCAGGCGAAGGACCTCATCGCACAGACTCAGAGCGAGCTCAAGGAGCAGGCGAACACCCAGCAGCAGCGGGTCGCGGCCGGTCTGAGGTCGGTCAGCTCAGAGCTGGACTCGATGTCGGCCAACTCCCAGAACGCCGGCGTGGCCACGGATCTCGTCCGTCAGCTGTCGGGGCGCATCTCCGGCGCGGCGACGTGGCTCGGCGACCGCGACCCGGGTTCGGTCCTCACCGAGGTGAAGCGATACGCGCGGCGCAAGCCGGGCACGTTCATCGTCGCAGCAGCACTGGTGGGTGTCGCGGTCGGTCGTCTGACGCGCGCACTCGCAGCCAACGCATCGGACGCCGGCTCACACGCCGCCTCGGGCAACGGGGCAGTGGACGCGCAGTGGACGCCCAACGGCACCACCCCCGCGTTCGCGATCACGGACGAGGAGACTCCCCTGTACGCGCAGTCCACGGCTGTCCGCGGTGACGTCCTCTCTTCGGAGGGTGACGATGTCCGATCCGACACCTTCTGAGGCGAAAGCCGCGACAACGTCGCTCGGAGATCTGCTCGGCGAGGTCAGCCGAGACATCTCGACCCTGATGCGTCAGGAAGTCGAACTCGCCAAGGCTGAGCTGAAGCTGTCGGCGACGCGAGCTGCGAAGGGCGCTGGGATGCTCGGCGGGGCCGGCTACGCCGCGCTCATGGCCGTGTTCTTCCTGTCGGTCGCGCTCTGGTGGGCGCTCGGAACCGTGATGGGCGGCGGCTGGGCCGGCGTCGTCGTCGCGATCATCTGGGCGATCATCGCGCTGATCCTGTTCCTCGTGGGGCGCGGTCAGCTGAAAGAAGTGCAGGGCACCCCGCAGACCGTGGAGACCCTGAAAGAGATTCCCGAAACACTCAAGAGGAACGAGGAGAACCGATGAGCGATTCACCCGACGACATCCGTGCCGATATCGAGAACACCCGACGCGAACTGGGCGGTGACGTCGACGCTCTCGCCGACAAGGTCTCGCCGTCTAAGATCGTGGGACGCCAGACCGACAAGGTGAAGAACGCGCTGGGATCGGTGCGGGACCATGTCATGGGCGCTGCCGATGACACCGGCTCTTCGCTGGCCGGCGCCGGATCGTCGGCGGCAGCACACGCCGTCGACGTGAAGGACCGCGTGGTCGCCAAGGCGGAGGGCAACCCCCTCGCCGTCGGGCTGATCGCGCTCGGCGCGGGCCTGCTGGTCGCGTCGCTGATCCCGGCTTCGACCAAGGAGAAGCAGATCGCCGCCGATGTCAAGGACCAGGCGCAGCCCCTCGTCGATCAGGTGACGGATGTCGCGAAAGAGATCGGCGCGAACCTCAAGGAGCCTGCGCAGGACGCCGCGACGGCCGTGAAGGATGCCGCGACCGACTCGATCGAGACCGTGAAGTCCGACGCCCAGTCCGCGACCGCTGAGGTCAAGGACCAGGCCGAGCAGGCGCGAGTGAACGTCTCCGGTCACTGACCGGAGTCCCGTACGGGCGGAGCCGCGCACAGCGTGGCCCCGCCCTTTTCATGAAGGACCCGAGATGACTGCAGATACGAAGCTGGCCGATCGGCGCACCACCGACTCCGCACCGGCGCCGGATGACCCGGCCAAGCCCGACTCGCCCGACGATCTCGACAAGCGATCGTGGAAGTACGTCCTCGTCAAGACGCTCCGCGAGTTCTCGTCCGATCAGTGCACCGACATCGCGGCGTCGCTGACGTACTACGCGGTGCTGTCAATCTTTCCCGGACTGATCGCGATCTTTTCGCTGCTGGGCGTCGTCGGTCAGGGCAAGGCCGCGAGCGACGCCATCCTCGGGATCGTCGACCAGGTCGCCCCCGGCGACACGGCCGCCGCGATCCGGGGCCCCATCGAGCAGATCGCGAGCTCGCCGGCGGCGGGATTCGCGCTGATCAGCGGCATCCTGCTGGCGATCTGGGCGGCCTCCGGCTATGTCGGTGCGTTCAGCCGCGCGATGAATCGCATCTACGAGATCGATGAGGGACGCCCGTTCTGGAAGCTCAAGCCGGTGCAGCTGCTGGTCACCGTGATCGCGATCGTGCTGATGGTGGCCGCGGCGATCATCCTGGTGGTGTCCGGACCGGTCACCGCGGCGGTGGGAACCGCGCTTGGAGTGGGTCCGGCGGCGCAGATCCTGTGGTCGATCCTGAAGTGGCCGGTGCTCGTGTTCATCGTCGTGCTGATCGTCGCGGTGCTGTACTACGCCACCCCGAACGCGAAGCAGCCGAAGTTCCGCTGGATCAGCATCGGCGCGCTGCTCGCGATCGTGGTGCTCGCGGTGGCGACACTGGCATTCGGCTTCTACATCGCCAACTTCTCGAACTACGACAAGACCTACGGGTCGCTGGCGGGCATCGTCATCTTCCTGCTGTGGCTGTGGATCGCGAATCTGGCGCTGCTGTTCGGGGCGGAATTCGACGCGGAGCTGGAGCGCGGCCGCCAGCTGCAGGCCGGGATCGCCGCAGAGGAGGAACTCCAGCTGCCGCCTCGCGACACCCGCAAGAGTGACAAGACCGCGGCGAAGGAAGCGAAGGATGTCGCGGAAGGCCGTCGCATCCGCGAACGGCAGGGCGAGCAGAGCCCGGATGCCACAGCCGCTCAGGACGAATGAACGAGCGTCTGCAGCAGTTCCGGGCCCGACGATGAACCGACGTCAGAACGCGGACATCTTCCTCGTCGCACGAATCGACACGCACAATTGGCAGATCTTGAACAAGGGCTATCCGGTGGGCGACGGGCGACACCTCGTGGCGCTCATCCGCGAGATCCATCGTGACCAAGTGCAGGTGGAGTGGTTGCAGACGATGTCGCTTCCCACGACGTACACGACGGCGGTCGAGGTGCTCGACGCGGTCACGGGCTGGGCGGGTCGCGCAAGCGCAGCGACCCGGCCGATCCCCATCCCGCACCTGCCGCCCCGCGACCGCCGAGCTGAATGAGCGGATCAATGCGCTGCATCGCGAGAGGGAGGTGGGCCGGGTGAAAACGGCGTCAGGTGTCGAGGAAAGAGTGGTGCGCATCGCGCAGATGTCGTTCCGGATCAGGTCGTCCACGCGTGCCGCCTCATCGAGGACCTTCGTCCTGATTCACGGCATCGGCACCTCGCACCGGTACATGGCCCGCCTGCACGATCAGCTTGCGACTCAGGGCGACGTCCACTCGATAGACCTGCCGGGGTTCGGGGGGATGCCGAAGCCCACCTGGTCTGCGACCGTCTCGGACATCGCCCGCGCCCTCGGCGAGCTGCTCACCGAACTCGAGGTGGCGCACGCCATCCTGGTCGGGCACTCGATGGGTTCCCAGTGGGTGGTCGAACTCGCCGCCCGGCGTCCCGAGCTGGCCGGCATGGTGGTTCTGATCGGACCTGTGACCGACGACGAGCACCGGTCGGTGCGGGCCCAGTCCGCGGCGCTGATTCGCGACATCCTGGGCGAACCGTTCGATGCGAATCTGCTCGTCTTCGCGGACTACCTGCGATGCGGTCCGGTCTGGTACTCGAAGCAGCTGCCGCACATGCTCGCCTACCCGATCGAGCGGCGAGTCGCTGCACTGTCCGCGCCGGTGCTGGTCGTCCGTGGCGGCAGCGACCCGGTCGCCGGAGTCTCCTGGTGCCGGCGACTGCGCGACAGCGCGCAGAACGGCCGGCTCGTGGCCGTTCCGTCCCACCGTCATGTGGTGCAGTTCACCGCGGCACCCGCCGTCGCCTCTGCCATACAGGCGCACCTGCCCGGATCCGAGCTGTGGCAGCCCCGGCCCGAGCTGCGGGTGCCGTGAGCCCGATGAGGGACAGGCAGCCTGGATGTCAGTGGGTGGGGATCCGACGCTGTGGTCACACGCGCACCGAACGCGCAGACGCCGCCCGCTCCTTGCGGAAACGAGCGGCGTCTGCCCAGCAGGAGCGTCCGCGCTAGCTGATCTTGCGGCGGTAGATCGCGATCGCGAAGGCATAGGCGACGACGAGGATGCCCACGAGCCAGGCGAGCGCCACCCAGATGTCGCTCCCGACCGGCTGCCCGGCGAACAGCGCCCGAAGGCTGTTCACGATCGAGGTCACCGGCTGGTTCTCGGCGAACCACGCGACCGGACCCGGCATCGAGTCCGTCGGCACGAACGCGGAGCTGATGAACGGCAGGAAGATCAGCGGGTAGCTGAAGGCGCTGGCACCGTCGACGGTCTTCGCCGACAGCCCGGCGATGACCGCGATCCACGTCAGAGCGAGGGTGAACAGGATCAGGATGCCGGCGACCGCGAGCCACGCGAGAACCGACGCGCCGGTGCGGAACCCCATGAGCAGTCCGACGCCGATGACGATCGCAATCGAGGTCAGGTTCGCCGTCAGGGATGTGAACACATGCGCCCAGAGCACGCTCGACCGTGCGATCGGCATCGACTGGAAGCGCTCGAAGATGCCGCCCTGCAGGTCGAGGAACAACCGGTAGGCGGTGTACGCGACGCCGGATGCGATGGTGATGAGCAGGATGCCGGGAAGCATGTAGTCGATGTACGACTCCTGGGATCCGGTGTCGATCGCACCGCCGAACACGTAGGTGAACAGCAGCATCAGCGCGACCGGAGTGACCGCAGTGGTGATGATCGTGTCAGGGCTGCGGAGGATGTGCCGCAGCGAACGACCGGTGAGGACGGCGGTGTCGCCGAGTACGTACGTGGTCATCGGAGTTCCTTTCCTGCGGGGACGCTGCCGTCGGCACGGTCGGCGTCAGGGGTGTCGGTCTCGCCGGTGTCGCCGACGAGGGCGAGGAACACATCCTCGAGCGAGGGCTGCTTCTCGATGTACTCGACCTTGGCGGGCGGGAGAAGCCCCTTGAGTTCGGCGAGGGTGCCGTTCTGGATGATCGTCCCCTTGTGCAGGATCGCGATCCGGTCGGCGAGCTGCTCGGCCTCGTCCAGATACTGCGTCGTCAGCAGCACGGTCGTGCCGCCGTCAGCCAGGTCCTTGACGGTCTGCCACACCTCGATGCGCGCCTGCGGGTCGAGGCCCGTGGTCGGCTCGTCGAGGAAGATGATCGGCGGGTTGCCGATCAGGCTCATCGCGATGTCGAGCCGGCGCCGCATGCCGCCCGAGTACGTCGACGCCTTGCGGCCGCCCGCGTCGGTGAGTGCGAAGCGGGCGAGCAGGTCGTCCGCGATCGCGCCCGGATTGTGCAGGTGACGCAGCTTCGCGACGAGCACCAGGTTCTCGCGGCCGGTGAGGACTTCGTCGACCGCGGCGAACTGACCCGTGAGGCTGATCGACTCTCGCACGTCGCCGGGCTTGACGGCGACATCGAAGCCATGGACGGTTGCGGTGCCGGCATCCGCCTTCAGCAGTGTCGACAGGATGCGCACGAGCGTGGTCTTGCCCGCACCGTTCGAGCCGAGGAGCGCGAAGATGCTCCCGGCTGCGACGTCGAAGTCGACGCCGCGCAGCACGTGCAGGTCTTTGAACGACTTCTCGATCCCCTGTACCCGGATCGCCGGCTCGGTGGTCACTTCTGGTCCTCCTGCTCCGCATCGGCGATCGCCTTGTTGAGGCGGGCTCGCTCCTTGTCGATCCACTGCTTGCCGGTGTAGGCCTGGGCGAACGACTCTGCGAATTCGACCGGGTCGTCGCCGACGATCTCGCGCACCGGGGTGCTGTCGATGGCCGCCCGCTCCCACAGGTCGGCGAAGTCGCCGAACATGGTGACGAGGGTCTCGCCGTCGGTGACGCCCCCCGACACCATCAGGTAGCGCTCGACCGCCTTCGCCGCTGAGCCATAGGGCTCGGGCAGCGCCGCGAGACGGGCCTTGTACTGCTTGTACTGCTTCTTCTGCTCGAGGGATCCGGTGAAGATCTCGATCCACTTGGCGGCCATGGCTACTGCTCTCCTTCGTCGGTGCTGTCGGTGCTGTCGGTGCTGTCGGTGTGGAGCTGTTCGATCCGCTCTGCGAGGAAGCTCCATGTCCTCCAGAACTCTTCGAGCTGTTCGCGCCCCTGTGCGTTGAGCGAGTACACCTTGCGGGGTGGACCCTTCTCGGACGGGACCTTCTCGACATCCACGAGACCGCGCTGCTCGATCCGGACCAGCAGGGCATACACGGTGCCCTCGACCAGGTCGGAGAAGCCCTCCTCCCGCAGCCGCGCTGTGATCTGGTAGCCGTACGCGGGTCGTACGGCCAGGACCGCCAGCACGATGCCTTCGAGCGTTCCCTTCAGCATCTCCGTCATCTGATTGCCCACGGGATCACCTCCTCCATCTACTCTGTGCTGCTGACTACTAGTAGACGGTAACACTAAGTACCGGTACTTGGCAACACTGAATACCAAAATCCTCCGATGGTCTTGCGGCTGACCCCCGGCATCCGCTGCACAGTCACGATCCGGAGATCCAGGCCCATCGCGACCGATGGCTCCACGCGGCACTCGCCCCGGGCAGGATCGAAGCCGTCGTCACGTTCGGCACTCCCGCGTTCAATGCCTGGACCGCGTTCACCGCGACCCCCGCGGGTCAGGGCGTGACGGCTCTCCATCACCGGGCGCTGCATCCGACAGCCGACAAACCGGGCGGCCCGATCACGCGCAAGCCGGATCAGGGCCCGCCGCGCCAGTGGTCGATGCGGTGAGTGTCCGGGGCGAAGCCGTGGCTGATCCCGTACAGGACGGCCTGGACCCGGCTCGTCGCGCCGATCTTGCGATACACGGAGCGGATGTAGGACTTGACCGTGTTCGGGCTGAGGTAGGTGAGGCGCGCGACGTCGGCGTTGCTCTTGCCCTGCGTGATCAGCGCGAGGATCTCGGACTCGCGGTCGGTGATCCCCTCGAGTCGTCCGGGCCAATCCAGGCCCGCCGCGCTCGCCGCGCGACCGCGCTGCTCGCTGATCACGGTCTCGCCCGCGTGGACGGCCTCGATGGCGGCCACCAGTTCGGCGGCTGTGAGCGTCTTGGAGAGATAGCCGTGAACGCCGAGGAGCCGGGCTGATTCGATGAGCTCGGGCTGAAGGTTCCAGGTGTAGACGACGACGTGCCGCGCGCGGGGGTTGTCGATCAGCTCGGCGATCTCGTGGTGGTCGGACTCCGGCTGGGCGAACGAGTCGTAGAGCACGACGTCCACGGGCTCGGATACCTCGGTCTTCGAGTCGATCTCGACCACCACGACCCGATCGCCGTATTCGTCGAACAGGTGCGCGAGGCCCTTGAGGACGACGTCGTAGTCATCCACGAGCGCCACGGTGACCGGGCGACCGGCCGAAGACGAGGGCATGCCTCAGCTTTTCACCCTCAGGGGTGTGCCGCCACACCCGGAGGGGTGGTTCAGTCGATATGTTGCCCGTAACATCGCGGCGGCCGGTACACCCGAAGGGCGTCCGATATCGAGCGTCACCCGGCGTTCACGCACAAAGGAGCAACCATGCTCGGCCTCATCGTCAGCATCATCATCATCGGTCTCATCGCGGGATTCATCGCTCGCGCCGTGATCCCCGGCAAGCAGAGCATGAGCATCCTCATGACGATCGTCCTCGGCATCGTCGGGTCGTTCGTCGGCGGCTTCCTCGGATTCCTGATCTTCCAGCACGACCCCATGGACGGCTTCTTCCAGCCGGCCGGCATCATCGGCTCCATCATCGGGGCGATCATCGTGCTGCTCATCTACGTCTCCGTCACCCGCCGCAGCGTCACTCGCCGTCGATCCTGAGCCCTGACGATCATCGCGGGCAGGCACCCGGACAGGCACTGCAGTGGGCAGGTTCATCTACGGCACCACGGCCAACTCGTTCGACATCGACGATCGCACCCTTGCTCACCTGCGCATCGTCATCATGAACAAGCTGCGTCGTTCCGAATCGTTCATGTTCGACGTCGCGATGAGCGACGGAAGCGGGATTCGCAGCTTCTGGCTCAGTCCGTCCGTGCCCATCCAGTTCCAGTTCTTCGGCAGCCGCAGCCCGCACATCAACCGCGAGTGGGTGGAGGAGATGATGGCTGCCGCCAGTGGGCCGAAGGGCCTCGCGATCACCCCCGAGCCCGCGGAGGCGACCGACATTCACCCCTCGCCGAGGTAGCGGATCGGGTCGGGCGCGGCATCCGCGTCCGACCCCTGCCTCGTCTTTCTCCGCCACGGCAAGGGGGTATCGCTCTGAGCGACGACTCTGCGACGATCACTCGATGAGCAACCCGGCACCGCGCATGAGTGAAGCGCACGACACCGCAACCCCGCCTCCCGTGGCCACCCCCGAACCGGACACCCGCCGCTCGGTCGTCCTCGTCGTCGGGGTGTTGGCGACCACGGCCTTCGTGATCCTGCGCATCGTCGTGGCGTTCGGCGGTCGGCACCCGCTCGTGATCGACCTGTGGTGGCACGACCTCATGGTGTCGACCCTCACCGGTACCGGGGTGGTGATCGCCTGGATCCCCGCGATCGTGGGCGGCACGATCGGCATGATCGTGATCGGCATCGTGCTCGTCATCGTGCTCCTGCTGTGCAGACGACCATGGGATGCCGCGACCCTCGCGATCGCGATCGTCGTGGTCGTCGCGATCGGGGCGCCCATGGCGAGCCTCATCGCGCGCGTGCGCCCCGGCGACTCGCTCGCGGAGCGCGTCGCGACCTCGTTCCCCTCGGGCCACACCGCGGTGGCCACGACGATGGCGGTCGTGTTCGGCCTGCTGTTCCGCCGCTGGTACGTGTGGCTCGCGGGTGCAGCGTGGGTCGTGGCGATGATGTGGAGTCGGACGTACCTCCACGCGCACTGGCTCAGCGACGTGGTCGCCGGGATGCTGGAGGGGATCGCCGTCGCCACCCTCGTCTGGTGCGCAGTCGAGGCCGTGCGCGATCGCCGGGCCGCGCGTTTGACGAAGCGGGAGACGGCCGTTCCGTGAACTCGTCCGGAGAGGCTGGATCACGGGTGAGGACTGGAATGCAATCCCCTCGGCGGTCACCCGGAACAGTGGATACGCTTCGCAAATGACCACACCAAAGGCTGCAGCCCGAGCTGCTGAAGGATCGTCCGCTTTCCGCACCATCGCCCGGATCGGCTATGTCGTTCTCGGCATCCTCCATATCGTGATCGGCCTCTTAGCGATCTCGGTCGCGACCGGGGGCGGTGGGTCCGCGGACCAGGGCGGTGCGATGGAGCAGATCCGCAAGACGCCGGTGGGCGTCATCTTGCTGTGGGCCATCGTGCTCGGCCTCGCAGCGCTCGCGATCTGGCAGATCGCCGAGGCCTTCGTCGAGCAGGACCCCGACGCGAAGAAGAAGTGGGGACACCGCGCGAAGGACCTCGGCACCGCGGTCGCGTACCTTGCGATCGCGGGAACCGCGCTGGTCTACGCGCTCGGCGGGCAATCCGACTCGTCGCAGTCGTCGCAGACGTTCAGCGCGAAGCTGCTGGCGACGCCGGGTGGTGTATTCCTCCTGGTCCTCGTCGGCCTGGTCGTCGGCGCCATCGGGGTCGCCTTCATCGTGCGGGGGTTCACTCGCGCGTTCGAGAAGCACCTCGACCTCCCCGGCGAGCCCGCGCGCAAGGGGATCGTGACGTTCGGCGTCGTCGGGTATGTCGCCAAGGGGATCGCCGTCGCCGTCACGGGCATCCTCTTCGTCGTGGCCGCATTCACGCACGACCCGCAGAAGGCGGGCGGGCTGGATGCCGCGCTCCACACGCTCGCCGGGCTGCCGTTCGGGGCTTTCATCCTGTGGGTGGTGGGCGCCGGTCTCGTGATCTACGGCCTCTACTGCTTCGCACGCGCGCGCTACGCCAGAATGTGATGCATGACCGGACTGGTTCCCTACCTGCACTTCGACGGCACCGCGCGCGAGGCTCTGACCTTCTACCGCGACGTCTTCGGTGGCGAGCTCATCCTCCACACCTTCGCCGACTTCGGCCGGACGGATGGCGCGCCCGACGCGATCGCCCACGGGATGCTGCGCGGCCTCGTCGAGCTCTCCGGGGCGGATGCCGGCGAGAAGGATGACACCCTCGCGCTGCGCGGCATCCTGTTCTCGCTGCTGGGCACTGCAGAACCGGGGACGCTTCAGGCGTGGTTCTCAGCGTTGTCGGGTGAGGGCGTCGTGTCCGATCCGCTGCAGCTGAGGCCCTGGGGAGCGTACGACGGGCAGGTGGTCGATCGCTTCGGGGTCACCTGGCTCATCGGGTACGAGGACTGACCGCATCCATAGGGGCGCGCCGAGGTCGGCGGGGACCGCCTGCGGCCGTTCGCCGGCGTCGGCGGGTGCCCTGTCGTGGCGCGTCCGTGACTCCGGACGGTCCAGAGGAGATTGTCAAGCCCGCCTCGCAATACGCCGTCCTGCATAGGGTTGGCCACGCGGCGACGACGAAGCCGCGGATCGATGAGATCGTGAACGACCATCCGGACAGGAACTGATGTCGAAGCACAAGACCGACAAAGCGGCCCGAGTGCCGAAGCGGCTCTACAACGCCGAGTTGGAGCGCCTGCAGATCGAGTTGGTCGAGATGCAGCAATGGGTGATCTCCGAAGGGGCCCGCGTGCTGGTGCTCTTCGAGGGTCGCGATGCCGCAGGCAAGGGCGGCGCGATCAAGCGTGTGGTGCAGTATCTGAATCCGCGGCATGCCCGGGTGGTGGCCCTCTCGCGACCGTCGAAGAGGGAGCGCGGTCAGTGGTATTTCCAGCGCTACATCGAACGACTGCCGACGGCGGGCGAGATCGTGCTCATGGATCGATCCTGGTACAACCGGGCCGGCGTCGAGCGCGTCATGGGGTTCACCTCGGAGGAGGACTACCTGCGATTCCTGCATCAGGTGCCCATCATCGAGCGCGTTCTCATCGAAGACGGGATCATCCTGATCAAGTACTGGTTCTCCGTCTCGGACGAAGAGCAGCAGTCCCGCTTCGCCTCGCGGCTCGAGGATCCGATGCGCCGATGGAAGCTGTCGCCGACCGACCTCGAGTCCATCCTCCGCTGGGAGGACTACTCACGGGCGAAGGATGAGATGTTCGAAGCCACCGACACCGCAGAGTCGCCGTGGTGGACGATCGAAAGCGACGACAAGCGCGCAGCGAGACTCAACGCGATCAGCCATCTGCTGAGCAGCGTCCCCTACAAGCGACTCGAACCGGAAGCCGTCACGATTCCCGACCGCCCGGTCGCCGACGACTACGAGAGGCCCCCTCGCGAGCAGTTCCACTACGTTCCCGACATCGCCGCCGAGCTGAGCAATCACAAGCGCAAGTAGCTGTCCACCTTGTGGGTGTCGCCGGACGGACTACAGTTGAACCAGTTGCCCCAGACCCCGGTCTACTCATCAGGCGCGAGCTGCGCGAGACCGGAGCCTCAATGGGAACATTCGTCTATGGTTCTCCGGAGCAGTTCTGCGCCCTGGGAGACCGCGCACTCCTTCACCTGCAGATCGTCATGATCAGCAAGCTGCGTCGTGGCGAGCGCTTCATGTTCCGCTACGACCCGGACGACACGAGCAGACCCACCGAGTTCTGGATGTCGCCCGAGATCCCGTTGCGGTTCCTGTACGCGGAGAATGCGTCCGGGAACGTCAACTTCGCGTGGCTGAACATGCTCGTCGGGACCGTCGGGGGAAGCGGTGCACTGCATCTGCTTCCCGAGCCCGCCTCGTCTCGACCCGAGTTGGTCGCTCGCAGCTGAGGGTGAGGCGGCCCGCGCCGACCTCAGTCGTGCACGACCTCGCCTGACCCCGAAACATCGCTCGAGACTGCGGGATCCCCCGAGTACGTCACGCGTCCGCTGCCCGAGATGTCGGCCTGGAGCGTGTCGCGCGCCGAGACATCGACGTTGCCCGACCCGGCGACCGAGATCTTCGCCGTCTGCGCCTCGAGGTGACTCGCGTCCACGTCTCCGCTGCCGTCCAGTTCGACCGCCAACTCCTTCGCCGCGCCCTTCAGCTGGACATTGCCCGATCCCGAGAGGCCGATCTCGACGCGATCGGCGTCGAGGCCGGTCCAGCCGACGTCGCCCGAGCCGCCGAGTTCGAGGCGCACCGTGCCTGCCGCCGAGACGCTCGCGTCGACGTCGCCCGAGCCGTTCAGCTCGATCGTCTCGAGGTGGGGCAGGGTGAGTTCGTAGTGCACCTTGCCGAGGCCGAGCCCCGTTCCCGGTGTGGTTCCGAGCACGAGCTTGTCGCCGCTCACGTCGGACGTCAGCCGAGGGAGTGCGCCCTTCGATGCGCGGATGACGAGGCTCGGCGCACCCTCGGTGATCGAGATGTCGCCCGACGAGTCGAGCACGACCGTGGAGACCTCGGCGATGTCGCGCGTCTCGGAGGTCATGGGGCCGGGATCGACGATCGGCATGCAGCCGGCGAGGAGAAGAGCGGATGCCGCGGCGATGAGTGCGGCGGCGGGACGGACAGTGCGCATGGGAACCCCTCGGTCTTGGTGGGATGGCCCCCAGCCTACGAATGCCTCGCGCACCCGAACAGGGGGCTGACCCCCCACCGGCGACCCCTGCAGACCCGCGTCAGCGCCCGCCGAACTCGCGCACCTGCTTGTAGACCAGATGGCCGTCCTCGAGGACCTTGACCTCGAGATCCAGCGCGGTGTCCTTGTCGTTGGCGGCGGGCGCGAAGTCGCAGTCGGGGTAATAGCCCGGGGTCGCGCGACAGTAGGCGCGCTCGACCTGCTTCGCGAGATCGACGAGTTCGAGCATGCGTTCCGACGGCAGCACGGGCTCCGTCCGCTCGGGTGCGTCAGCGGTGGGCTTCGCGAATCGCGTGACGGTCAGACTCGTCGGCTCGTCATCCGAGATGAAGGCCGCGATGGTGATCTCCGAGTAGGTCCCGGGGTTGGGATTGGTCACCAGATTGTTCCCCTGCTGAGCGGAGACCGAGTACCCGTATACGCCGTCGGTGTTGAGCACGCGTGTGACGACGACGGCGTTCGCCGCGACATCCGATTCCGCGTCGTATGCGGGGACGATCGCGAGCCCCATCGCGACGGAGTCCTGGTCGATGCGCGCGAAGCTGCGCTCCTCGACCGCGCGCTTGTTCCAGAGGCTCGCATACACTCCCTTGATCGCGCAGCCGACCGACTTCGGCTTGACCTTTCGCTTGACATCCCCGTCATCCGCATCGTCCTCCTCGACGAGGCAGGGCCCCATCGGGCGATCGCGCTTCGTCGTGTTGGCGGAGTAGCTGTCGTGCAGACCGGCGCCGTCGAAGTCGGGGATGTCCTCGGCGTTCGCGCTCGAGCGCACTTTCACCTTCTCGACATCCGGCAGCACCTCGTCGAGCTTCGACCGCACTCGCTCGAGGGCGCCCGGTGGGAAGGATGCCGCCATGATGGCGGACCGGATGTCGTCGACGCGCTCGGTCCGCTGCTGCGGTGAGAGCTCGCCCGTCTGCTCGGCCGCGACGAAAGCCTCGATCATGCTGCGCACATCGGCGTTCGGCGGATGCTCGATGAAGTCGCGGTACGCCTGCAAAGGCACGGCGAAACCGCGCGGGACGAGTTCGTATCCCCGTTCCGCGCTGGGGCTGCCGACGTCGGCGACGCGACCCAGCACGCCGCGATGGGCGAGGAACCCGAGGTTCGCAGCCTTCGACCCGTAGCGCGCCGCGGATCCTCGCGCCTCGCGGGTCGTGCCGGCGGCGATCTCGTCGTACGAACGCAGCTCGGTCTCGGGGAGCCATTCGAGCCTGATCAGCGGGCGGCCCATGCGCTCCGCGAGCTTGGCGGCGATGATCTCGGGGGTCGTCCGGTCGAGGGTGAAGTCGTCCCTTCCGACCACGAGGTGGACGGGCTGATCGGCGAAAGGTGCGAGCCGCGGGTTGTCCGGTCCGGCGTTGCGCAGCACCGCGTTCGGAGTCCTGCGCTCCTTCGACTTGAGGTTCACATGCGAGTTGGTGTCCTGCACGGCGCGGGTGAGGACCCCGGCCACGACGGACAGGTCGAGCGGGAGCTCATCGAAGACGGGGATGTCGGATGGCGTCAGCGCATTGTTGTCAGAGGGGAAGACGCGGAGGTAGCCCCACGCCTCGCCGAGGTTGAGGGGCAGGTACTGGATCGCGCCCAGGATCCGGTCGATCGGAAGCACCTCGATTCCGAGGGCCGCCAGCTCGCCGGTCACCATCGCGGTGGTCTGCTGCGACGCGGTGGGCACGAACGCGAATCGCGCGCCGCCGATGCCGACTCGCGTCTTGATGGCGCCGACCGCCTCGACCACCGCCCGCTCCCGGATCAGGTCCTGCGGGTAGAACTGCAGGCCGTACACCGGATCCTGCGACCCGTCGAGGTGGTACGTGCGCAGAGTGCCCGCGATGTATCGCTTGTCGAGCGTGAAGTAAGTCACCGCGTTGAACATGTCGAGCGACTCGGGGATCCGGAACGTCACCCGGCCGAACGGGTAGTGGAACTTCGCCTCATCGGGCACGACGCCGTCTCGCAGGAAGTTGCCGTTGACGAATCTCGGCGAGAGCGCGGAAGGGTCGCGCCGGTCGATCAGGAACTTCGCTGCTCGGCCGCTGGCCACCAGGTCACCCGCGTCGGTCGAGACCGCATCGAACGTGTCGGCCGAGTCGATCTCGGCGACGGCCAGCGGCAGCGACCCGGGTGCGGACGTCGGCGCTCGCAGGAATGACAACGACGGGGCGATGTCGGACACGACATCGTCGGCCATGGCGATGGGCGACGATGCTGAGGTGGTACGAGCAAGAAAGCCGGTCATCGCCGTGCCTTTCTGTCTGCTCCCCCGCCTCGATGCAACAGCGCGCCCGGCTCCGGGTCAAGGCCCGCGTGCGAATCGTCCCTCCGCTCGACGCGACGGGACCTTCGGCACTACCGGCGCGCCCGCACGGGGCGTGCACTGGGAGGGATCCAAAGGAGCAGACCACATGAATACTTCGAGTGACCGCATCCGAACGCCTTCCGAGGCCCACAACGCTCCCGGGGTCGCGACCGGCGCCGCCGGGAGGCCCGAGCATGGCGCGGTCGAGCATCTCGCGACTTCCGAGTGCTGGAGGCTGATCGAGGCCCGGAGCTTCGGCCGCCTCGCCGTCGAGGGGCTCGATGGGCTTCCTGACGTGTTCCCCCTCAACTACACCGTTCACGACGGATCGATCTACGTGAAGACGGGGCCCGGCTCGAAGCTCATGGCTATCGCCGTGCATCCCGTCGCCGCGCTCGAAATCGATGGTGAAGACGACGGATTCCACTGGAGCGTGGTGCTTCGCGGCGCCGCTCGCCGGCTCGCCATGGACAAGGAGATCCGCGAATCCGGTGTGAGGGACGTGCTTTCATCCAGCCCCACCGGCAAGTACCACTACATCTGTCTGACGCCGTCTTCGATTTCGGGCCGCCGGTTCGCGTCGAGCGCCAGTGCGACTCCGCGGGCCGAAGATCCTCCGATCATGAAGGTGCCCACAAGCCCGCGCGAACCGACGCGACCGTATGAAGACACCGTGGAGTGGCCGGATCCGGACTCACTCAACGTCGAAAGGCCCTTGACGCCCGCCCCCTCCCGGTCAGGCGAAGCCCGGCAGTCGTGAATACACAGGGTCACCGTGACGTGTGCTTGCGTTCCGCGCCGTACACCGCAGCCTGCGTCCTCCGTTCCATGCCGAGCTTCGCCAGCAGCCCGCTGACGTAGTTCTTGACCGTCTTCTCGGCGAGCCCGAGATGTGCGCCGATCTCGCGATTCGTCAGCCCTCCAGCGATCAGGTCGAGGACCTGGGTCTCGCGCAGTGACAGCGCCGGGGCGAAGGACTCGTGTTCGTCCGGCGTGCCGGGTCGCATCGCGGTCGCCGCGCGGCGGAGGACATCCGCCGACTGGATGGTGCTCCCGGCGGCTGCGCGACGGATCGCGTCGATGAGCGCGTCGCTGCGGATGTCCTTGAGAACGTACCCGCTCGCGCCGGCGAGCACGGCGGACCGCAGCGCATCGTCGTCATCGTACGCAGTGAGGATGAGACAGGCGACGCCCGGGTGGGCGGAGCGGATGTCGCGGCAGAGACTGACGCCATCGCCATCCGGCAGCCGCATGTCCAACACGGCGACATCGGGGATCGTCGCCTCGATGCGCCGAACGGCCTGGCGGAATGTGCCCGCCTCACCGACCACGGTGAGGTCGGGCTCCGCATCCACGAGCTGCGCGATCCCCCGTCGCACGATCTCATGATCGTCCACGAGGAAGACGCGGATCACGTGCTCCCCGATTCGGGGCCGTCCGTCGCCGGCACCGACCACTCGATGCGTGTTCCCCTCGCGCCGCCGGACGTGATGGTGCACGCCCCGCCGCGGAGCAGCGCGCGCTCGGTGATGTTCGCCAGTCCGCTCAGCCGGGCGCCATCCGGGATGCCGCGGCCGTCATCCTCGACTGCCAGGGTGACCAGTCCGTCAGCGATTCCCACGCTGATCTCGACGGTATGGGCGTCCGCGTGTCTGATGGTGTTGGTGAGGCATTCGCGCAGCACCGCGACGAGATCGTCGGCGAGGGACGGGTGCACGAGCGAGTCAAGAGGCCCCGAGAACGCGATCCGAGGTGTCGGCGACAAGCCCGCTGACACCTCTGAGACGACATCCAACAGGCGATCGCGTGCTCGCTTCGTCCTGCCGCGCTCGCCGGCGCCGAGTGCGAACACCACCGTCCGGATGTCTTTGATCGCGGCGTCGATGGCGTCGACCTGCGCCTCGATTGCGGCGGATGCCTCCGCATCCACTGTCGCCGAGACCGCCTGCAGCGACAGCCCCGCACCGAACAGTCGCTGGATGACATGGTCATGCAGATCCCGCGCGATCCGCGCCCGGTCCCTTGCCGTGTCGAGCCGGCGGCGGTCCTCCCGCGCTCGGACGACTTCGATCGCGACGCCGGCTTGCGCCGCGAACGCGAAGGCCATGTCCAGATCGGCATCGGTGAAGGGCGGTGCGCCCAGGCGTCGGGAGATCGTGAGCACGCCGAGAGGCTCAGGGCCGCTGTAGAGCGGGATGGCGACCGTGGGTCCGGACCCGGGCTGCCAGTCGACGGGGGCTTGGTCCGCCTCGCCCACGGCGCTGGCGGCCCGCTGGGTCGCCAGCGCGCGGGCGGCGAGCGTGCCCGCGGCGGGGAAGACGCGGCCCTGCAGCGAAGCCGCACCCGGGCCGCTGGCGGTGGTGACACGGAAGTCATCGTTGCCATGCGGAACGGCGACCACGACCAGGTCGACGTCGATCAAGGCGCCGACGCGCTCCGCGATGACCTCGAGCACGCTCTCACCGGACACCTCGAGCATGGCGGCCATCACGTCGGCGGTCGTCACGCTCCAGATCTCCCGGGTCTTGGCGATGTCGTACAGACGAGCGTTCTCGATGGCGATCCCGGCGGTTGCCGCGAGCGCGATGACCAGTTCTTCGTCGTCCGCGCTGAACGGCCCCCTCGCACCCTGCGTGAGGTACAGGTTGCCGTAGACCTGGTCGCCGACCCGCACGGGAACGCCGAGGAAGGCATCCATCGGAGGATGACCTTCGGGAAAGCCCGCCGAACGCGGGTCGGTGGCGAGGTGCGCGAGTCGGATCGGCGCACGATCGGCGATCACGGCGCCGAGGAGGCCCTTGCCGGTGGGCAGCTGACCGATCTGCTCGGCGGTGACGGCATCGATCCCGACATGGATGAAACGCTCGAGGCCCTGACCTCCCGGGGCGATGACCCCGAGGGCGCCATAACGGGCATCGACCAACCGCATCGCCGCCTCGACGATGCGACGCAGTACGACTTCGAGATCCAGGCGTTCGACGACAGTGGCGTTCGCGCGCAGGAGGTCGCGCAGCCGACGCTGGGCGAGGGATTCATCCTCGGCTTCCTTGCCGGGCGCGCCTGCCTGATCCGACATCGCGGCCTCCCGTCGTCGCGAGTCTAGCGAGCGCACACCACCGCTGCTCCGAAAGGGTCGGCCCGGACGGTGGTGGATGCCGCGACCGCATGGCGGCGGAACCCACGGCCGATCACCCGTCGCGCCGGAGGTCCCGATGCTCGAATCAGAGCGCGCGATACTCGAACCGGCGCAGGATGGCGGGGTCGGCGCGGCCTGGCAACGGCTCGACTCCCACCACCCGACCGGTGAACCCGCCGGCGACCTCGGTCGAGAAGTAGCGTCCGTCGATGCTCGCGAGGACCTGGAAGTCCTGCCCGATGACATACCCGAGTTCGAGGTTGTCGGCGGCTGCCATGCGTCCCCAGGGCTCCGGTGCCGGCTGCGTGGCGCGGATCGCCAGTGTGACATCGGGCGAACCGGGCCCCGGCGTGCTCGCGAGCGTCTGATCGGCGGGTCCCATGACCACCCGCGCCGAGACAGCGCCACCCTGTGACTCCACTGCTGCCCAGTGGGAGTCGTCGAGTCGCAGCACGAGACGGGCGGTGCCGGCGGCGACGGTGGCTCTGGCATCCCAGTTCTGATCCTCGACGCGGATCGCGAGCAGCGAGCGATGCTCTGGCGAAGGGGACGGCTGGATGGCGACACCGCCGTCCGGGCCGGCCGAGACGAACTCGCGGGGATGCCGCCCCGGTGCGATCCAGCGGCGGTCGAGTTCCGGCGAGGGGAAGTCGTCCTCGAGGGACGTATCACGCGGTTGCACCTCGAACGCGGTCTCATCGACGACGGGCCAGTCGTCGACCCACTCCACTCCTGCGAGGAACGTCTCGCGGCCGTTGAGGTGGAAGCTCGGGCTCGGACCGACCGGACGCACTCCGAGGTACACCATCGCCCACCCGTCCGCGGTCTCGACGAGATCCGCGTGCCCGGTGTTCTGGACGGGGTCGGCGGTGCTGCGGTGGCTGAGGATCGGGTTCGCGGGGTTGCCCTCGTACGGCCCCGCGACCGTGCGTGAACGCGAGATGGTCACCGTGTGCCCGCGCTCGGTGCCTCCTTCTGCGAGCAGCAGGTAATACCAGTCGCCGCGGCGGTAGATGTGCGGCCCCTCGGGGTGCGCGAGACCCGTGCCGCGCGAGAGGCCGCGCGGCTCGGAGTGCAGCGTCCCCGTCCCGGGATCGATCACGACCTGCATGATCGGCGTCTCGCCCCAGCCGGAGGCCCACGTCAGATAGCAGGTGCCGTCCTCGTCCCAGAACAGATCCGGGTCGATGCCGACCGCGCCGCGCGTCTGCACCGGAGTCGTCCACGGACCGGCGGGGTCGGTCGCCGAGACGATGAGATGACCGTCGCTCACGGTGTTGATGCTCGTGGTGATCATGAAGAACCGGCCGTCGTGGTGGCGGATCGTCGGCGCGAAGATGCCGCTGCTGCCCGCCGACGACGGGAGCACGAGCTGGTCCTCACGGTCGAGCACATTGCCGATGAGCTGCCAGGCGACGAGGTCGCGACTGCGGAAGATCGGCACCCCCGGCAGGTACTCGAACGAGGAGTTGACGAGGTAGTAGTCGTCGCCGACCCGGCAGACGGACGGGTCGGGATGGAATCCGCCGACGATCGGTGTCGCGCTCACGTGTCAGACCTCACCGTCACCGAGGTGGGGAAGGGATCACGCTCGGAATTGTTCACGACCTGGTGCCAGTACGGATAGATCGGAGTCGTCGCGCTCGCGGCGTCGAGCCGCGCGATCTGATCGTCATCGAGCGACCATCCGACGGCCCCGAGGTTCTCGATGAACTGTGCCTCGTCACGGGCGCCGAAGATGATCGACGAGACCGTCGGGCGGCTCAGCAGCCAGTTGAGCGCGAGCTGGGGGATCGTCTTGCCCGTCTCGATGACCAGCTCGTCGAGCACGTCGATCGTGCGGTAGAGGGTCTCGCGTGAGCCGGATGCCTCGGTCTCGCCGGGCACCGCGAGCCGACTGCCCGCGGGAACGGGCGCGTCGCGTCGCAGCTTGCCGGTCAGCCGTCCCTGCGACAGCGGGCTCCACACCACGGTTCCGATCCCCTGGTCGATGGCGAGCGGCATCAGCTCCCACTCGAATTCGCGGGAGGCGAGCGAGTAGAACGCCTGATGGGCGACGTGACGACTCCATCCGTACCGCTCCGACACCGAGAGGGACTTCATCAGCTGCCAGCCCGAGAAGTTGGAGCATCCGATGTAGCGGACCTTCCCGCTCCGCACGAAGTCGTCGAGAGTGCTGAGCACCTCATCGACAGGGGTGAGGGCGTCGAAGCCGTGGAGGTAGTAGACGTCGACGTAGTCCGTGTCGAGGCGCTGGAGGCTGGCCTCGAGGGCACGGGTCAGGTGATGGCGCGAGCTGCCCGCGTCATTGGTGCCCGTGCCGGTCCGGCCGTTCGCCTTCGTGCCGATCAGCACCTTTTCGCGGCGACCCGCGACAGCCTGCCCGAGGATCTCCTCGGCCCGCCCCCCGGAGTAGATGTCTGCCGTGTCGAAGAAGTCGACCCCGGCATCGAGCGCCAGATCGACCATGCGGCGGGCCTCATCCACCTGGACATTGCCCCATGAGCCCACCCGGTCGCCGCCGGCGAACGTCGCAGTGCCGAAGGACAGCACGGGAACCCTGAGTCCGGAACTTCCGAGCGAGCGATATTCCATTCCGCAACCCTGCCGTGCATCGCCACCTGCCCGCTAGAGGTCGAAGTCCACCCCGGCCCACGGATCGGACTGCTCGGTTCCGGCGTGCGGACGCAGCAGAGAAGTCCGCCGGCGAAGGTCCGCCACCAGTCCGCCGTCGGTCTCGATCTCGCGAAGTCCCGAAACCGGGGTCGCGAAGAGCTGGCTCGCCGGACCCAGGAGGATGTCGACTTTCGTCACGATTCCCAGCTCGTCGAGGACCGGCACGGCGACCACTTCCGAGGTCTGGGCTTCGGCCAGTGCCGCCGCGAAGGCGAGCAGCGCTGTGGAGACCTCGTCAGAGATCACGATCGTGTCACCCGCGTAGTGCAACCGCTGCATTCGTCCATGGTGTCGGGCATTGGGCGCGCACGTACAGGGGTTGCAGGCGGGGATGATCCGTGCATCTTGTATGCAACGAATAAAGGTGGCCGACGACCTCGTGCCCGTCGCCTGCATCCGGGTCCATGGTTCGACGCAAGGTTTACAATGACGGCATGACGGCGCTGACCCGTGAGCAGCAGTTGGTGGGGACGTTCGTCACGCTGGCTGATTCGCTCGTCGACGAGTTCGACGTCGTCGACGTGCTTCAGCATCTGGTCGACGAATGCATCGCCCTCTTCGACGCGGCCGCGGCCGGAATCCTCCTTCGCAGCCCGGAAGGTCACCTCGAAGTGATCGTCTCCACGAACGAGCGCAGCGAGTTCGTCGGGCTGATGCAGGTGCGAGTCGGCGAGGGGCCGTGCGTCGAGGCCGTCACCCTCGGGCAGGTCGTCTCGGTCGCCGATCTCGATCAGATAGCCGACCGGTGGCCGGCGTTCGCCGCCGAGGCGCGCCGCTCGGGGTTCTCGTCCATCCACGCGATCCCGATGCGCCTGCGTGACTCCACCCTCGGCTCGCTCAACCTGTTCCGCGACCAGACCGGCGAGCTCAACACCCCCGATGCGATAGCCGCTCAATCGCTGGCCGACATCGCGACCATCAGCATCCTGCAGCAGCGTCTCGTGGAGGAGTCGGAGATCGCACGAACGCAGCTGCAGCGCGCCCTCGACAGCCGCGTGATCATCGAGCAGGCCAAGGGCTATCTCGCACAGCGGGAGAGCATCGACATGGATGCCGCGTTCACGCGCCTGCGCGCGCATGCGCGTTCCACGCAGAGCCGCCTCGGTGTGGTCGCGGCCGAGGTGATCGCGGGCCGGCTCAAGCTCTGAGCGGCTGCGCTACACCGCCTGGCGCTGCTGGAGCAGCGGACACTCGAATGGATCGCGTTCGCCCAGCCCAACGCGATTGATGTAGCGGACCACGATCCCGTACGACTGCCAGAGGCCGGTCTCCGTATAGCGGACGTCATGGTCGTTGCAGAACTGGGCGATCATCCCGGAGGCGGCGCGGAGGTTCGGGCGCGGCATCGAGGGGAACAGGTGGTGCTCGATCTGATAGTTGAGGCCGCCCATCGCGGTGTCGAGCAGCCGGCTGCCGCGGATGTTGCGGCTCATCAGCACTTGCCGGCGAAGGAAGTCGAGCTTCATCCCGGCGGGCACCAGGGGCATCCCCTTGTGGTTCGGCGCGAACGACATCCCCATGTAGACGCCGAAGAGACCGAGCTGCACTCCGAGGAATGCGAAGGCGATCCCCGGCGAGAGGACGACGAAGACGAGCGCGACGAATCCCACGATCCGCACCAGGATGAACGCGATCTCGATGGGCCTGCGACGCAGCGGCTCCTTCGAGAAGACGCGTCGGACGCTCGAGGCGTGCAGGGACAGTCCCTCGAGAAGGAGGATCGGGAAGAAGAACACACCCTGGTGCGCGATGACCCAGCGCACGGGTCCCTTGCGGCTGGACCGACGGCGGTCGGCCTGCTCGGGAGTGAACGCGATGACGGGCAGATCGATGTCGGGATCGAAGTCGATCTTGTTGGGATTGGCGTGGTGCCGGGTGTGCTTGTGCTGCCACCATCCATAGCTCATGCCGACCAGCAGATTGCCGATGACCAGCGTGGTCCAGTCGTTCCATCTGCCCGAGCGGAAAATCTGCCGATGGGCGGCGTCGTGACCCAGCATCGCCACCTGGGTGAGCACGATCGCCAGCACGGTCGCCGTGATGAGCTGCCACCACGTGTCGCCGATCAGCACGAAGGCCGCGAGCACGAGCGCGAGCACGACGGGCGCGGCGATGAGCTTCGTCCAGTAATAGCCGTACCTGCGGCGCATCAGGCCGCTCGTGGCGACCATGCGCGCCAACTCGGTGTAGGCGTTCGCAGGCCCGCCGCCCGTCGTTCGAACCGCGCCAGCGGTTTCACGGGGAAGGATGTCGGTCATGTCAGACCCCTGTCGGTCGGCCTGCGATACGGGATGCGCGTCGCGAGAATGACTGGGTCTAGGACATCCGCTCCCATTCTAGCGCCGCGCGCCTGCCGCAGGTCAGGGTTCACGGCATCCCGTCAGCCGGATATCGGAGCCTGCCAATACCACGGGATCGGCGGACGGCGCCACGGGGTCATCCGTTTCAGGTGCGGTGCGTATCGTCCCGGGCATGTCCGCACCGCCACCCGTCCGCACCGCAGCCTGGGCATGGCAGCGGACGTCCGGCCAGGCGGTGCTTGGTGACATGTCCGCCGTCTCGCTGACGGCCGACGGTCACGACAGTCCGCTCGTGACCGAGACGCTTGCATCGGCGAGTCGCATGCCGCAGCTCGGGGCGGATGTCGCGGCGACGCTCGACTGGTGTGTCGATGTCGGCCGGCGTGCTCCCGTCGCGGGCGAGGGCGACACGCGACTGCTGTGGGAGCTGCTGGCCGCGATCGCACGTGTGAGCGTGTCCGCGGCGCGAATGCTCGAGCCGCACCTGGACGCACTGGGGATCCTGCATCAGGCGGGGTGCGACTTCGCCGACGGATGTGATCCGTGGGGTGTCGGCTCAGTCGGTGCGGGCGAGGGCTCGTCATGGGGAGTGTTCGCGGCGGAATCGGCAGGAACCCGGCTCGAAGCGGTCCGCACCGACGCCGGATGGGTGCTGCGGGGCACGAAGCCCTGGTGCTCGCTCGCCCATGAGCTCTCGCACGCCCTCGTGACGGGGTTCGTCGACGACACTCGGCGGCAGCTGTTCGCGGTGGACCTGCGAGGGGCCGGCGTCCAGCCGCATCGGGGCGAATGGTTCGCGCGCGGTCTGCCGCACGTGGTGAGCAGCCCGGTGGATTTCCACGACGCGCCCGCCGCGCCCGTCGGCGACGTGGGGTGGTACCTCTCCCGGCCGGGATTCGCGTGGGGCGGCATGTCGGTGGCGGCGTGCTGGTGGGGAGCGGCGCAGGGTGTCGCGGACGCTCTGGTCGAGCCGGCTCGTGGAGAGCGCGCGGACCAGCTCGCTCTGGTCCATCTGGGCAGAGCCGATGCCGCGCTGTGGGCGGCGCGTAGTGTGCTCGCCGAGGCAGCCGACCTCGTCGACGCGGGGGTTCCTCCCGGTCTGGACCAGCGACTTCTCGCAGAGCGGGTGCGGGCAGCGGTGGTGGATGCCGCGACCCTCACACTCGCCGAAGCGGATGCCGCGCTCGGCCCCGCTCCGCTGGTGAGCGACCCGGGACATGCCCGCCGTGTCTCAGATCTTCACCTGTACCTCAGGCAGCACCACGGCCTGCGCGATGCCGCGCGCATCGGGCGCCTGCGCATATCGGCCGGGTCGTGATGCCGGCCTTCAGCCATCTCGACGCCGGAACGCCCGAAGCAGTCTGGCTCGCCGACCCGCGCACGGCCGGCGTCCCCGAGCTCGAGCTCGAGGTGGATGAGCTCATCGTCCTGGCGGCGCATCCCGACGACGAGACGCTCGGCGCGGCAGGGCTGATGAACCGGGTGCACCGCGGCGGCGGACGCGTCACCGTGATCGTCGCGACGGATGGCGAGGCCTCGCATCCGGACTCGCCCACCCACACGCCCGGGCGCCTCGCAGCGCTGCGCCGCACCGAGGTCGGGCGGGCGGTCGAATCGCTCGCCGGCGGCGCGCGAGTGGAGTTCCTCGGCATCCCGGACGGCGCTCTTCGCGAGAACATCGACGCGCTCGCCGACTCACTGACGATGGTCCTCGAGGAGCTGGACGTCGCACCGAGCCGCGAACATCGTGTGGCGATCGCCGCGCCGTGGGCGGGCGATGGCCATCGCGATCACCGGATCGCGGCGGAGGCCGTGGCGCGCGTCTGCGAAGGGCGCGGTATCCGCCATCTCGGGTATCCGATCTGGCTCTGGCACTGGGGGACGCCCGACGACATGCCCTGGGATTCCGCCCGCGCCCTGACCCTGACGCGCAGCGAGATCACGGCGAAGCGTCGCGCGCTCGGCGTCCACGCCACCCAGGTCGCCCCGCTGTCGCCGGCGGCCGGTGACGAAGCCGTCATCCACCGCGACATGCGCGCGCATTTCGAGCGCGGCGTCGAGGTCTTCATCGACGAGTCGCGCCGGGACTCCGCACCGTCGCTCGCCGGCGAGTGGTTCGACCGGTTCTACGAGCGCCACGACGACCCGTGGGGATTCGAGACCCGATGGTACGAGAAGCGCAAGCGCGGCATCCTGATGTCGGCGCTCCCGAACGCGCACCTGGGCGATGTCCTCGAGATCGGATGCGCCACGGGCCTGGTCACGCGCGAGCTGGTGGCCCGGGCTTCCCACGTCGTCGCCGTGGATCCCGCCGAGGCGGCGCTGCAGGCGGCGCGTGCGCGCCTCGGCGAGGAGAGTCGCGTCACGTTCGTCCACGGCCTGATGCCGCGCGACTGGCCGGACGGAACGTTCGACACCGTCGTGCTCTCGGAGGTCGGCTATTACCTCTCGGCAGACGACCTGGACGGCACGATCCGGCTCGTCGAAGGATGCCTGTCCGACGACGGATGCCTCGTGGCCTGCCATTGGCGGCATCCCGTCGCGGATTACCCCCAGACCGGCGACGTCGTGCACGCCGCGCTTCGGCAGAGCACGGTGTGGGAGGCGCTCGTCCGGCACGAGGAGCGGGACTTCATCCTCGAGGTCTTCTGTCGCGCGCCGGTGCACTCCGTCGCCGAGCGTGAGGGGCTGCTGTGACCGGTGGCGAGGTGTCGGCGGTGATCGTCGTGGTTCCGGTGCACAACGAGGAGGCGCTGCTCGATCGCTCTCTGACCGCTCTGGCCGCTGCGGTCGCGACGGCGGCGGGATGCGGCATCCGGTGCGCGGTGCGCATCGTCCTCGACGACTGCACCGACGGCTCGGCCGCGGTCGCGGGCGTGCATCCGATCCCGACGATGGTGCTGGCTTCGGCCCGAGTGGGAGAGGCGCGCGCGCAGGGGATCGAGGCCGCGAAGCAGGAGCTGGCGGGCACAGCGGCGGATCGGGTGTGGATTGCCAACACCGACGCCGACTCCGCCGTGCCGCCGAACTGGATCGTCGCGCAATCGCACGCCGCGGCGCGGGGTGCGGACGTCTTCGTCGGAACCGTGCGCCCCGACTTCGCCGATCTCAGCGGCCCTCATCGGCGCCACTGGCTGCGGACCCATTCTCCGGGTGTCCCGAACGGCCACGTCCATGGCGCGAATCTCGGTGTGCGCGCCAGCTTCTATGCCGCAGCGGGCGGGTTCGGCGCTCTCGCAGAGCACGAGGACGTCGACCTCGTGGACCGCTGCCGACTGCTCGGCGCGAACATCTGCGCCAGCGACGCGGCCGAGGTCCTCACGTCGGGCCGCTTCGTCGGACGGACCCCCGGCGGGTACGCCGGCTACCTGCGCGCCCAGGCGGGACTCGTCGGGCGGCGCGGCATCCGCAGTTCGCCTGCCTACTGACTGCCGTAGGCCGACACGCATCCGCGGTTCGCCTGTCTGCTAGCGGCCGTAGGTCGACGCGGCGGGGCAGTCGAAGGGGTCGCCGCCTGCGGCGAGCCCCACGCGGTTGAGATAGCGGATCACGATTCCATACGACTGGATCAGCGTGGTCTCGGTGTAGGCGATGGAGTGCTCCGCGCAGTAGGCCCGGGCGAGCAGCTGTGCCTGCTTCAGATGCGGGCGGGGCATGTTCGGGAAGAGGTGGTGCTCGATCTGGTAGTTCAGTCCGCCCATGAACGCGTCCATGAGCCGATTGCCGCGGATGTTGCGCGAGGTCAGGACCTGACGGCGGAGGAAGTCCACCTTGGAGTCGCGCGGGAGCAGCGGCATCCCCTTGTGGTTCGGGGCGAACGAGGCGCCCATGTAGACCCCGAAGACCGCGAGCTGGACGCCGAGGAACGCGAACGCCAGGCCCGGGGGCAGCATGACGAAGATCGCTGCGACGTAGAGCCCGAGCCGGGGCACGAGCATGCTGATCTCGAGCCAGCGTCGGTCGACCTTGTCGCGTCCGAAGACCGTGCGCAGGCCGTGGATGTGCAGATTGACGCCCTCGAAGATGAGGATGGGGAAGAACAGGAACCCCTGGCGTCGTGTGAACCATCCGTAGAGCCCGGTTGCGCGCGCCGCGTCCTCGTCAGTGAAGGAGATCACGTCGCGTGCGATGTCGGGGTCCTTGCCGAGGACGTTCGGGTTCGCGTGATGCCGGCTGTGCTTCGTCATCCACCACGAGTAGCTGATGCCGACGACGAGGTTCGCGATGGTGCGCGCGGCACGGTCGTTCGCCTTGCCCGATTCGAACACCTGGCGGTGCGATGCTTCGTGCGCGAGGAACGCGAACTGGGTGAAGATCACGCCGAGCGCTGCGGCGATGAGCAGCTGATACCACGAGTCGCCGAGCAGGACGAAGGCGGCGCCGGCACCCAGCAGGGCAGCCGTGACGGCGCTGAACATCAGCGCATAGAACCCGGTCCGGCGCTTCAGCAGTCCCTGGTCTCGGACGGCGCGAAGCAGCGCGGAGTACTCGGTCGTGGGGTTGGTCCTCTCGCCACGAGGAGTCGTCGTCCTGATGCGACTGTCGGGCTGAGGGGGTGCCAGAGTGTTCACGTGCGCCTCGATCCATGGTGGGCGAGATGGTCCGCTCCCAGTGAGGGGGCAGGACGGCCAACCGTGGTCCAGGGACAACCGTGTACTGATTTCAACCCTCCGGCTCGCATCCGCAATCCCCGGCAGGGCAGATCCCCAGGTTAGCCCCGGGGCGTGTCAGGATCGGGACCCTGGCGCCGCGCAACCTGGGCTCGTACACTGGGTCTGTTCACCCAGGACCCCGGTGGCGTCATCGACGCACGGACGTTGAGGTCTCGATCCAGACTTCCGTTCACACTCGGGGCTTTCCCCCAGCGGCGCCGAGGTTGTCGATGGCGCTACCGGCCGGGCGCCGACGGGAGCCGAGGATGCCGCCGATCCGTCGGGATGGGGAGAGTGTGGCGCACGTCGTCGCGGAGGCCTATCGTGTCGTCGTGGGCACCCTGTTCTATGGCGGATCAGCCACCCCGATCCACATCGAGGACCGCGCGCTGGCGCACGTCAAGGTCGTCATAGCGACGAAGCTGCGTCGCAGTGAGAGCTTCACCCTGTCGTGGCGGCATCCGGACGATCAGCCCCGCGGCCGCAGCACGATCTGGCTGCATCCATCGATCCCCCTGCGATTCGTGTTCGACGAACCCGAGCCGGCCGAACTGAGCCGCGCGTGGATCGAAGAACTCGCCAATTCTGCGAATTCCTCGGGTGGCATCATGCTCGTCGCCGAGAACATCGACACCGGGCCCGACGACTCCGAAGAAACGGATCAGGCGATCACGGTCGGCAAGCTCGAGGTCGATGAACTCGCCATCGACAAGCTCACCATCGCGGGGGCCGACGTGCCGCCGGAACCCTCGATCCTCTCCTGACGGCAACGGCTGCCACGGCTGGGTCGTTCGTCCTCTGGCGGCGATTGTCAAGCCCGCCCGCGCGATGCGGTCCGTGCATAGGGTGGTGAGCACGGCGATCAGAGCGCCGGGAATCGACGGTGAAGATGATCGAATGCGCGGGTCGCCCGAACATGAGCGAACGATGAGCGATCTCGAAGTCGTCGCGGACGATGTCGCGACCGAACCGTCTGCGGTCGGCCGCGTTGCGGCTGTGGTCTTCAACCCCATCAAGGTGGACCTGGAGGCCATCAAGGCGGCGGTGAAGATCGAGGAAGCGGCGGCGGGCTGGGGCCGGACGCTGTGGTTCGAGACATCCGAGGAGGACCCTGGTCAGGGGCCCGCTGCTCAGGCGCTCGCCGCCGGCGTCTCGATGATCGTCGTGGCGGGCGGGGACGGCACGGTGCGCGCGGTCGCAGAGGCCGTCCGGGGCCACGACGTCGTGCTCGCGCTGCTTCCATCCGGCACAGGCAACCTCCTCGCCCGCAACCTGGACCTGACCCTGGACGATCTCAAAGGGTCGATACACTCGGCGTTCACGGGCGAGGACCGCAAGATCGACCTCGCCATGGTCGACGTCCGCCGCGCGGATTCGCGGACCGATACGCACGCCTATCTGGTGATGGCGGGGTTCGGGCTCGATGCGAAGATGCTCGCCAATACCGATGACGAGCTCAAGGCCAAGATCGGATGGCTCGCCTACGTGAAGGCGATCGGACTGGCGCTGCGGGACAAGAATCAGCTTCACCTGCGCTGCACACTGGATGACGGCCCGGCCCGGTCGCTGCGGGCGCACACGGTGATCGTCGGCAACTGCGGGTCCCTGCAGGGCAACGTGCAGCTCTTCCCCGACGCGGTGGTGGACGACGGACTGCTCGACATCGTGCTGCTTCGCCCTGAGACGCTGTTCAGCTGGTTCCAGATCGTCGGGAAGATCATGTGGGAGAACGGCGTGCTCAGCCGCACCCGCGCCGGTCGGAGCGTGCGCACGAAGGACGTCAGGGCACTCACCTACCTCACGGGAAGGCGTTTCGTCCTCACGCTGAAGGGCCCGGAGAAGCTCGAGATCGACGGCGACGAGTTCGGAGAGGCGATCGCCATCCGCACCTGGGTTGAGCCGGGCGCGCTCACCGTGCGGGTGCCTCTCGAGTCGGCAGAATGAGTCCGCGGCGCGCGCGGCTCAGGCGCGCAGCTCAGGACTCGCGGTCCCGATTTCCGGCCAGCCAGGGCGGCCCGAGCGGGACGACCCGTCGGCCGAGCGTGAGCCAGTAGAACTTCTCGACCAGCATGTACGCGGCAAGCGCGGCGGCGATGAGGAGGACCCATGCGCCGACGCTCGCGACCGCGGGGCTCGCGGTCAACGAGCCGATGGCCTGGAGGCCCAGGCCCCCCGAGACGCAGAGCAGGGTGATCGGCAGCACGGTGTTGTGGGCCGCGCCTGCGACCGCGAATGCGAGGGCGATGAGCGCGAAGCCCAGCGCGAAGATGCCTCGCTCGATGCCGGTGACCTCGAGGAATCCCAGCTCCTCTCCGAGCAGGAACCCGGGCACGACGATCCAGTACCACCCGAAGGCGTTGTAGACGGCGAAGTGGAAGTCGTCGCCCTTGAAATACGAGAGCATGCCGGCTGTCACCTGCACCAGCCCGCCGAAGACGGCCCCGATCCAGAACACGGGGTTGCTGTCCTGCAGGCCGAGGTGCTCCAGTTGTGCGGCGACGGTGGCGATGACGAAGCCCAGCAGCCCGATCAGGCCGGGGTCCGCTGTCCGCGGACTTCCGCCGGAGTCAGCTGCGCGCGAGTTCGCCGTCATCGTCGTCTCCTGACGCAGCACGGTCACTGCTGTGCCCGAGCGTACTCGCGAACGTGTCCGGATCGTGTCGGCCTGGCCCGGTCAGCCGGCGGAGACCCGTCGGCGCAGCGCGACGACCGGGATCACCCGGGTGGTCGTCTGCTCGTACCGGCGGAACCCGGGGCTGCGCTCGGTGAACCGCGCCCAGGCGGCATCCCGCTCAGCCCCGGTGAGTTCGTCCGCGTGAACGTGCTCGACACCCTCGGGGGTCTCGATGATCACGTCGGGATGTGCGAGCAGATTGTGGTACCGCGCCGGATTCTGCGGCGCACCGGCCTTGGACGCGGCGATCAGCCAGGTGTCGTCGTCCTGGCGGATGCCATCACGGGGGCCACGCGCTCGATCCCGGACTTCGCGCCGATGTGGTGGACCAGCACCAGGCTGCGACCGAAGCCCCGCGACGTGATGTCACCGCCGTTCGCGCGGAACTCGTCGATGATCTGCTGGTTCCAGTCGGCGTGGGGACCGCTCATGGGACTCCTGAATTCGGTGACAACGCGGGTTGAGCTGCTGTGCGCCGCTCTTGGTGCGAAAACTCGAGGCGTGCCGGCGACATCCGTGTCCACTCAGCGTACGTCCACGAATACGCCGACGGCCCGGCGACCGGCATCCGCAGTTCGACGGAGGAAGTTGGAGATGAGCTGTAGCTCGGCGGGGGGAGTAGTCGGCGCAGACGGCATCCAGCTGCGCATTCATGCCGTCGTGGTGCAAGAGACCGCCCAAATGCGCGACGCACGGATGCCGAAGCCCCGCTGCGACGATAGCCTGCACGTGTTCGCACACGATGAGGAGAAGCCATGTCAGTGACCGCCAACGAGCTCGCCGAGATCGAACGGGCCAATCAATCGGGGCTGCGGCCCGTCGTCTTCGTGCACGGGCTCTGGCTGCTGTCGAGCAGCTGGGATCGTTGGCGTGCGTTCTTCGAAGAGGCCGGATTCACGACGATCGCGCCCGGATGGCCCGACGACCCCGAATCGATCGAGGATGCGCGGGCCAACCCCGATGCGTTCGCTTCGAAGATGGTGCAGGAGGTCACCGACCATTACCTCGAAGCCATCGCCGCGCTCACCGAGATCCCCGCGGTCGTCGGCCACTCCTTCGGCGGTCTCATCGCCCAGAAGATCGCAGGCACCGGCGTTTCCGGAGCTACCGTCGCGATCGACCCGGCGCCGTTCCAGGGCGTCCTGTCGGTGCCGGCATCCTCCTTCAAGTCCTCGGCGCCCGTCGTCTCGCATCCCGGCACCAGCCTCAAGCACGGCGTCACGCTGTCGTTCGAGGAGTTCCAGTACGGCTGGGCGAACGCCCTCGACGAGGACGAGGCGCGCCGGCTGTACGACGAGTTCCATGTCGCCGCAGCGGGCAACCCGATCTTCCAGGTCGTCATGGCGAACCTCAACCCGTTCTCCGAGACGAAGGTCGACACGAAGAACCCCGATCGCGGTCCGCTGCTCATCATCGGCGGTGAGCTCGACCACACCGTTCCGGTCAAGCCCACCGAGCAGGCGTACAAGATCCAGTCGAAGAACCCGGGCGTCACCGACATCGCCATCCTGCCGAACCGCGGCCACTCCCTGACGATCGATCACGGGTGGGCGGAGGTCGCCAAGGTCTCGATGGACTTCATCGTCGGGGCGGATGCGCTGACGATGACGTGGTGAGGAAGTCGTGGCACTCCGCGCACTGATCCACACCATCGTGGTGCAGCTCGCCGACATCGACCGCGGTGTGTACGACGACTTCGCCCTCCGCGTCACCCGCCACCCGTCCGAGACAGACGCGTTCATGGTGACGCGTGTGCTCGCCTACTGCCGGAGTTCGAGGAGGGGATCGCGTTCAGCGAAGGGATCTCTCAGACCGAAGAGCCCGCGGTGCTCGTGCGCGATCTCACCGGCCGGCTCACCGCATGGATCGAGGCCGGCGCGCCCGATGGCGAGCGGCTGCACTACGGCAGCAAGCTGGCCGACCGCACCACGGTGTAAGCCATCCATCGACGGACGCCTCGTCTATGTGCAGGCCGGTGCCGCCGGAGTCGTCGATGGGTACCGCATCGGCCCTGCCGGCTCGCTGACCCGGATCGGCTCGGTGACCGTTCCCGGTGCAGCAGGGGGAGAAGGCATCGTCGCGACCTGACCCGGGGTGCGCAATCAGACGCCGGGCAGGATCCCCACGATTCTGCCCGGCATCCGTCGCCGGACGCGACGCTCAGACGCGGAGCAGGCGAAGGCGGGCGAGCAGCTCCGGCCCCGACGCGTCGAGAAGGCGACCGCCGAGCACCACTCCGCCGAGCGCGACGGTCGCTCCTGACGCGAGACCCGCGATGAGTGCGATCCAGCCGAGCAGAGCGAACCCGGTGAGCAGCGCGGCGATGGCGAGGGCCGCCACCGGCAGCGTCAGTGCGATCGTCACGGCTGCGACCGCGTACGAGGCGAAGATGGATGTCGTCACCGCGCCGGGTTGCGCGGAGAACGGGTTGCGTCCCGGGCGCGCGACCGGCACCACGATGCGGGCCGATGACACGCTCACCACGCCGAGCGAGATCAGCAGCACGCCGAGCGACAGCCCGAGCAGCGCGGGAAGATCCTCCACTCGGCCGATGAGGACGGCGACGGCGACCTGCACGACGGTGGTGGCGGGCGCCGCGATGATCAGCATCGCCAGGGCCCGGCCGAGCCGATCGTGGACACCCCGGACACCGGCGGCGAGCTCGGCCGCGAAGGCGGTGCCGTCGTACGAGAGGGCGGCGAATGCCGACATCGGCAGCAGCGAGGCGACGATCGGGCCGATGACGAGGGCGAAGCCGTCGAGGTCGAAGAGGCGCCACCAGATGAGCAGCAGCGCAGGCAGCAGCGGCAGGAGCAGCAGCTGCCGCGCCTGCCGCGCGTCGCGGAACCAGTAGATCAGCGATCGGGCGAGCACGGCTGCGGTCGGAGTGGACGGCACCCGTCCGAACAAGCCGAGGTGCCCGCCGGCAGCGGGATGGGGTGCACGCTCCCCGCGTACCCGCAGCCCGGCGCTGAGCGTCAGCCGCCACAGCACCGCGGCCGCCGCGAATGTGCCGACCGCGATCGTCGCGGCGACTGCCGCGCCGGGAGCGTCGCCCATCGCGATGCGGCCGGGGACCGACCAGACCGCACCGAAGGGCGACCACGAGAGCACCTGGACGGCTGCGGTGAAACCCGCCAGGGGGTCGCCACCGCCCGCGACCGCGACGCCGTCAAGCGCGGCGATCGCGAGCGGTATCGCGAGCAGCATCACGCCGAGCGCGGCCGACACCGCCCGCGCGGCGCCACGACCGCGCAGCAGGGCGCCCGCGGCCGCCGTCGTCACTCTCGATCCGACCACGCAGGTCGCGGCCCCGAGCAGGCCTAAGACGATCGCGGCGAAGGCGGAGACCGGGTAGGCGTGCCAGGCGATCGCTGTCGCCAGCGACACCGCCACGGTGGCGATTCCGGGCAGCCACGCGACACCGGACACGAACATCGCCGCCATCAGCGTGCCGGTGCCCAGCGGGAATGGGGCGAGTTTGAGGGGCTCGAGCGTACGATCCACTCCCTCGAACAGCAGCGGCACGGCGAGCCACCCGAACACGAGCGCGGTGCCCCCGATCACGACGAGCGCCTGCGTCACCGGTGGCGGGGCAGTCGATGCGAGGAGCATGCCGGCGAGCACCAGCATGACCAGACCGAGGGCGAGCACGCCGCCCGTGACCACTGCCACCAGCTGCATCGGGTTGCGCTGCAGCGTGTTGGCGAGCACCCGGAATCGCAGTCTCAGGAGGACAGCAACCACGCGGGACCCTCCCCGTGACGCCGTCCGCCGACCAGTTCGAGGAACCGCGTCTCCAGGTCGCCGGGTCCGCGGACGTGGTCCATCGTGCCCGACACCAGCACGCGGCCCGCTGCGATGATCGCGACGTGGTCGCACATGCGCTCAACCAGCTCCATCGAGTGACTGGAAACGACGACGGTGCCCCCGGCCCTCGCGAATTCGTCGAGGATGTCGCGGATGTTCGCAGCCGAGACCGGGTCGACCGACTCGAAGGGCTCGTCGAGCACGAGGAGCCGCGGCGAGTGGACCAGCGCGGCGGCCAGCGCGATCTTCTTGGTCATGCCCGCGGAGTAGTCGGCGACGAGTCGGCCCGCCGCGTTCTCGAGATCCAGCAGCTGCAGCAGATCCGCCGTCCGCGACCGCAGCGTGGCGCGGTCCAGGCCGAAGAGCTGGCCGGAGAAGGTGATGAGCTGCTCGCCGGTGAGGTGGTCGTAGAGATCGACGCCGTCGGCGAGGTTGCCGATCAGCGGCTTCGCTTCGCGGGGTCGCTGCCACACATCGATGCCGTGGATGAGGGCGTTCCCGGCATCCGGCCGCAGCAGACCGGTGGCCATCGACAGCGTCGTCGTCTTCCCGGCGCCGTTCGGACCGACGAGCCCGTAGAACGAGCCATGCGGGACCGCGAGGCTGAGGTCGTCGACGGCGGTCGCTCCCCCGTAGCGCTTCGTGAGTCCACGGATCTCGAGCGCGTACTCCACGGCATCCCCCACTCCGGTGCTCCGAAGTCCCCAGTTCGTGAGCTGCCCCTGTCGGTCAGCAGTCCCAGTCTGGCGTCATGGAGCGCTGTGGTCGACAGTGCGCACGCAGTGTCGGGCAGCAGTGGTGCTCAGAGGGCAGCAGGCAGGAAGATCCCGACCTGGTCCACGACGATCTGCGACACCTCGCCGACGGCATCGAGTTCGGCGGTGACACCGATGCCGGGCAGGGCGGCGCACGTGAAGTCGGTGCCGCCCGCGCCGACCAGAGCGGTGTCTCCCAGGATGTCGGAATGCGCGACGAGCTCGGCACCGCGCATCCGGATGGTGAGAGTGGCCGGGCCCATCCGATACGCGCCGACCATCGCCGCGAGCAGGGCGGCGGAAGCGGGCTCGTGGCGGCGGGCGAACCCCGCGGGGGCGACAGCCGGTTCGAGGTCGACCGAGAGGCCCGCGATACGGCCGTCGAGTCCCTGGGTGAACACGAGCCGGCAGTCCAGCTCGTTATCGACGAACACGAGATCCCAGGTGTCGTGCCCACGGTGCTCCAACAGGATGCGGTCTGCCGCGTCGTGGAAATCGGGGACGAGTTGATCGCCCGCCACGCGGATGCTCAACTCGCCGTAGGCGGGGTGGGAATACGTTCCGGCGAAGCCGTCGAGATCACGCGACGGCGGCGCGTCGTCTGCCCGCGCATGCTGCCGGGCACGGGCCTCGGTGTGGCCGGTCATGAGCGCCGTCTGCAGTTCGTGGATGCGGGCGCCGAGTCCGGCATCCGGCTCGCCCCGCAGCAGATCGACGACCCCGTAGATCAACGGGAGTCGCAGGTAGCTGCTGTCGAGGTTCGTGAGCACGGCGATGCCGATGTCGGTGTCGGGGACGATGGCGACGTCGGACGAGAACCCGGGGATGTTCCCGCCGTGGTGGATGAGGCGCGTTCCGCGATAGCTCTCGACCTGGCAGCCCAGCCCATAGCCGAGCGAGGCGACCTCGGGCAGCTCGTCGAGGCTGATCCCGCCGATCATGGCCGGGCAGTGCAGCTGGTCCAGAGTCGACGCCGGAAGGACGTCATCCCGATGTCCGAGCCGCGCGGTGAGCCACCTCGCGAGGTCGGCGATGGTCGACACCAGTCCTCCGGCAGGTCCGGCCTTGAGTGCGGCGGCCTGGGCGGGCAGTGCCAGTCGGGACATCCCGTCGCCCGAGGCCCGGTACGGCTGCGCGAGCCGCCGCACGGACGGGTCCTGCGCGGAGAACACCGTGTCCGTCATCCCGAGAGGGTCGAGAAGGTGCGTCCGGACCGCCTCGTGCCATGGCATCCCCGTCACGACCTCGGTCAGGTGGCCGGCGGCGATGTAGCAGAGGTTGTTGTAGTCCCATGAGGTGCGAAGCGGCTGCGACATCGGCAGGTGGCGAAGGCGGCGCGTCGTCTCCTGCAGCGGCAGATCGGAGTCGCCGAACCAGACCATGTCATGGCGTGGGAGTCCCGTGCGGTGGCTGAGCAGGTCACGCGGCGTCACGAGGGCGGTGGCATGAGGGTCGTGCATCTCGAACCAGGGCAGGATGTCGCGGACCGGGGCGTCGAGGTCGACCCGTCCGGCATCCGCCAGCAGACACAGTGTCGCGGCGGTGAACGCCTTCGTATCCGAGGCGATCGGGAAGTGGGTATCGACGCCGACGGGCTCCCCGGCCTCCAGATCCGCCTCTCCGAAGCCCTCGCACAGCAGCACCGTCCCGTCGTGGACCACGGCGACCGCGATGCCGGGAACCGCGAACCGCGCCTGCTCGGAACGGATGAACTCACGGATGCCGTCGACGTCGGGCATCACGCCGGCTGACTCATTGCGCACCTGATCACGTGGTCAGGCTAGGTGGGGTCCGATCGACGATGTTGGTGTCGAGCGACAAACTCACCGGGCGGCGTTCGTCAGGATGGACGAGCCGCTCAGACCTCCGCGCGCTCGAGCCAGTGCACCAGCTCGCTGGTGTCGCGGAGCAGGGTTTCGGGAACGACCACGAAGTGCGGCATGCTGCGGCCGTGCTGCTCGGCGATGCGCGAGGCGTACCTCTCGATGAACTCATCGCGCAGCGCAGGCGCGAGGCGAATCGCCATCGTGCCGGTGGGATCGAGGAAGCTCGACATGTGACCGCCGGCCGAGGTGTACGGCATCGTCGCGCCCTTGCGCTCCCAGCCGGCCGCAGCGATCGCCCGCTCGTAGAGCAAAAGCGCCTCATCGGGTCCGGTAAATGCGGCCTTGGCCATTCCGGCATCCCGTCGACGATCCGGAGCACGGTCACGGCGGGCGGTCGCCAGTCACCCGGCGACCGCCGCCGTCACCAGCTTGACACCCCGCGAGCCATATCGGAACAGCACTCCGGATGCCGACGCCTCACGACCGGGCGACGGGTCTGGGGCAGTCTGCGGGACTCGCTGTTCCCCGGGCCGTGAGATGCGTATTCGTCGCGGGCACGGCTGTCAAGCCGTCGACACGGTGCCCCCGAAAGGCCACAGTGGGGAGCATGACCGCACTCGCTGTAATTCTGCTCGTCGTCGGGATCATCCTTCTGCTGCTCGGCATCTTCGTCGGGGCAGCGAAGTTCCTCCTGTGGGTCGGGATCGTCATCATCGTCGTCGCGATCATCGCGTGGCTGCTGCGCTACATGAGACGCGGCGCCTGAGCCGCATGGATGCCTGCGACCGGTCTCGCGCCGGCCGCGGCATCCGTTCTCCCTGATCGCATGACTGGGGCGTGGTATCCGTCAGCAGGATGCCGCCTCCGTGCCACCGGTACCGATGGCCGGAATGCTCCTTTAGGCTGTGAACCGAGACTGACGACACCGGGGTCGCCGATCAATTCCCCAACATCGAGGACCCATGTCAGACATCACAGCGAAGCCGACGACGGCGCCCACCGGCACCGCACCGGTGATGACCCACCGGATGATCCTGTTCGTCATGTTCGGCCTGATGGCCGGCATGTTCCTCTCGGCTCTCGATCAGACGGTGGTCGGCACCGCCATCCGCACGATCGGCGACGATCTGCACGGCCTCAGCCAGCAGGCGTGGGTCACCACCGCATATCTGATCGTGTCGACGATCTCGACGCCGATCTACGGCAAGCTCTCCGACATCTTCGGCCGCAGACCGCTGTTCATCTTCGCGATCGTCGTCTTCATCATCGGCTCGATCCTCGCGAGCTTTTCGACGTCCATGGCCGAGCTCGCCGTGTTCCGTGCCATCCAGGGCCTCGGTGCGGGCGGTCTCATGTCGATGCCGCTCGCGATCATGGGCGACATCCTCGCGCCACGCGAGCGCGCCAGATATCAGGGGTACTTCCTCGCGGTCTTCGGCGTCTCGAGCCTGCTCGGGCCGCTGATCGGCGGCCTGTTCGCCGGCGCTGACCAGATCCTCGGGATCGCCGGCTGGCGCTGGGTCTTCCTCATCAACGTGCCGATCGGGATCTTCGCCCTCGCCATAGTCCTGCGGTTCCTGCACGTTCCGCGCCATGTGCACGGCTCTGTCCGCATCGACTGGTGGGGTGCGGCCACGATCATCATGGCCCTCGTGCCCTTCCTCCTGGTCGCGGAGCAGGGTCGGGTGTGGGGTTGGGACTCGCCGCTCTCGATCGCCTGCTACGTCATCGGGGCGATCGGCGCCATCGCGTTCGTGATCATCGAATCCGTGATGAAGGATGACGCGCTCATCCCGCTGAAGCTCTTCCGCTCGCCGACGTTCTCGATGGCGACGGTGATCGGCGTACTCGTGGGCTTCGGCATGTTCGGGGCGATGCTGACCATCCCGCTGTACCTGCAGATCGTGCTCGGATCGACCCCCACCCAGAGCGGCCTGCAGATGCTGCCGATGATCGTCGGCATGATGACGGCATCCATCGGCAGCGGGCAGGTCATCGCTCGAACCGGCCGTTACCGCATGTTCCCCATCCTGGGAACACTGTGCCTCTCGTTCGGCTTCTTCTGGCTGACCAACCTGGAGTATGACCGCTCGTACTGGTTCATCGCCGGAGCGATGCTGTTCATCGGACTCGGTCTCGGCCAGCTCATGCAGACGCTCACCATCGCGAGCCAGAACTCGGTCGGCCTCCGCGACATGGGCGTCGCCACCAGCGCCTCGACCTTCTTCCGCCAGATCGGCGGGACCCTCGGCACCGCCGTGCTGCTCTCGCTGCTGTTCGCGGCCATGCCCGGCAACATCCAGACCGCGTTCGCCGCCGAGAAGACGCTCACCGGTGCGCTGAATGCCGCATTCGACCCGGCGGTCTCGTCGGCCCCGGCGAACAAGGCGATCATGGACCAGATCTACGGCCCGATCGTGACGAAGGTCACCGACGCGACGACGAAGAAGATCCAGGACGGACTGGCTGCGGCATCGGATGCCGCGAAGAAGGCGGTCGCCGATCAGGTGGCGTCGGGCGCCATCCCGGCGTCGGCCCAGGCGGCCGCCGAGGCTGCGGCGATCGCGCAGGCCCAGCAGCTGGCCGCTACGCAGATCGAGAGCCAGATCCCGGTTGCGAACATCGCGGCCGACGGAACCGTGACGCTCGACTTCTCGAACGCGACTGACCGCGAGGCCTTCGTGACCGCGCTCGTGCCAACCCTCCTCGACCAGTTCGACGGGTCAGGCGGCAACTCGGCCGTCAACAGCGGCACGCTCGACGACACGTCGTTCCTGAAGGACGCCGATCCTGCGCTGACCAAGCCGATCCTGGTGGCATTCAACGCCTCGGCGGTCACGATCTACCGTGTCGCGATGTGGGTGGTGCTGATCGCATTCGTGCTGTCGCTGTTCTTCCGGACTCCGCCGCTGCGTGCCAAGTCGGCGCTGCAGGAGGCAGCCGACGATGCGGCACTCGGGGCGAAGCGTGCGGCCGACGAGGCCGGAGCGCTGGTCGAGCCGGACTTCGTGGGAGCCAAGAGAGGCGACTGACCCCGCGCGGGTGGCTGCGTGGGCTCACTCCGCCCCGAGGTAGGCCACCGCCGCCTCGCGGAAGACCCGCGAACCCGGCGTATTGAAGTGGTGTCGACCGGGAATCTCGATGAACTCCCCACGCGGGGTCAGGGAGGCGAGTCGACGCGAACGCTCCAGGATCGTGTCGTCGCTGCCGGTCGCGAAGAGCACCGGCTGCTGCGGAGGATTCGCCGGGTCGGGGTCCGCGTCACCGAACCGCATGCCTTCGGCCAGCGCGATGAGCACGCCGAGGTCGTTGCCTCGCACGCGTTCGGCGAGCGTCACGTAGTTCTGGGTGACGGGGTCTTCGATCGGGATGCCGCGCTCGACGAAAGCGCGTGCCTCGTCGATCTTGAGGCGCGCGAGTGGTCGCCCGTCGGGGATTCCGCCCAGGATGCCGCGCGTCACCCGGTCGGGAGCGTCGACGAGGAGCTGCCAGCCGACCCGCCCGCCGAGTGAGTAGCCCACGTACCGGACGTCGTCGAGCATGTACGTGTCGAGCACGATGAGCAGGTCCTCGACGAGTGCATGCATCGAGTAGTCCTGATGGTCATGCGGCTTGTCGCTCGCGCCGTGTCCGCGCTGGTCGACACCGAGCACCCGGAAGCCCGCTCGGATGAGGTCGCGCACCCACCCCGTGCTCACCCAGTTGTCGAGACAGCTCGATGCGAAGCCGTGGACGCACAGCACGGCGGGCGCGGCATCCTCACCCCACGAATAGGTGGCGATCCGGTGACCCTCGAGCGACATGACGAACTGCGGAGACGGCATCTCGGTGTGCGGCAACGGCGGCGGCGTCATTGCGACATTCTCTCGCGCCGCCTCGGAGACCGCGCCATGCCTGTGCGCCACGGCACCGCCGGGGCGTCTAGCATCAACTCAGTGTCAGGGTGACAGTGCCGCGTTGCGGTGGTTGGATCCTGATCACCTGGTGTCTGGCTCGTAGCGTCCCTGCCGCTCCCGTTGGGGTTGGCGTTCATGCGTTTTGCCGATGCCGGGTGTGATG